>NZ_CANKYH010000008.1 GCF_947487915.1 uncultured Serinicoccus sp.
CGGTATTCGACGGCGTCTCCGGCTACGGCCGCGTCGGCTGACCCCAGCCCCACCCCGGCGAGTCCGCTCCCGCCCCGGACGACAGCCCCGGCCGCACCCCGTGTGCGGACCGGGGCATCGTCGTCTCCGAGGGCTTCATCCCGGAGCATGGCGATCCAGTGGGCCCACGGCACCAACGCGCCCATCATGCAACCGGAGGTCTGAACGGTGCCATGTCATCCCGCAGTGAGACCGTGACCTGCGAGGAATCGACCCTGCAACCGAGGCGAGGGGTGTGCCCCCAGATCACGGGACGGACGTTCGAAACCAGAGGCTGCCGTGTGCTCGAAAACGGTCGTCACCGAGCCGGCATTGTCGTTGGTGAACCGCGCAGGTCTGTGCGCGACTGGGGCGCGGGAGGGGCCTGCCCAGTACGGGTTGGCTAGGTGCGTAGAGCGCGACTGAGGACGACCTCTTCAGTGCTGTACCCATGGCGTTCGTAGAACGCGCGAGCCCGCGTGTTCGCCGCACCGGTCTCGAGCACAATGCGCGCGTAGCCTCGCTGCGCAGCCCACCGCTCCACTGCCGCCAGAAGGTCTGAGCCGACGCCCTGCCCCTCTGATCCAGCGGCGACAGCCAGCTCCCCGATGTAGGCGTCCTGATCGCCGCTCCAGTGGGCTCGCGAACCCCCAGCTACGAAGCCGACGACCTGCTGGCCCTGCTCCGCCACGAACATGACTCGGCCAGAGTCGCCAGGATGGGCGAGAGCATCCTCCACCCACGCCGCAACTGCTTGCGCGACTGCCGTCCTGTCGCGCCATGGCGCGACACCCTCTCGAAGTCGTGTCCCGAGGGTACGGATGGCCTCCGCGTCTTGCTGCTGGGCCTCCCTAATCTGCGTCATGGCCACGACTCTGCCAGTCGCCCGCCGCCATAAAAAAGAGCCATGACCGATCACGCCCCGCCGACTCGACCCAGGTGGCAGCGGCTCGCGAACCGTCACTCCTGAGCCGCGGTGCCGTGGCTCACGCTGCGGGGCATCCCGCGAAGTCGTTTGCCTTGCTTCGCGCCTGCGACGAGGCTGCTCCCTGTGGATGCCGCTGATTTCTACACAGGCCTTGTCGCCGACCTGTACCACCCGTTGAAGGCGCACACGTTCGACGCCGCTCCTTACCAGGCCTTCATCGAGCAATGCGGTGAGCCGGCGCTCGAGCTGGGATGCGGCGACGGCGAACCGCTGCTCGACCTACGGGCTCACGGCCTCGAGGTCGAGGGCGTTGACTCCTCCGCGGACATGCTGGAACGGTGCGCTCGAGAAGCGCAGGTTCGCGGGTTGGCGGTGACGCTGCATCACCAACGTATGGAACACCTGACCCTCCCGCGTCACTACCGCAGCATCTTCCTCGCCGGCCCGACGCTGACCCTGCTCCCGGACGATGCGACAGCCGGCCAAGCCCTGCAAGCCATCGCACGCCATCTTCACCCCGAAGGGCGCGCGCTGGTGCCCGTCTCTGAACCGGCTCCCACCCGGCCAGAAACGATCGGCAGCACCCGGCAGACCACGGCCTCGGACGAGTCCGTCATCCGGGTCACGGTCCTCAGAGTCAGCAGGGACGAAGAGACGCGCACCCAGGTCACGACACTCCGCTACGAACGAGAGAAAGACGGCCGCACCCAACGCCTCGACCGCGACTGGACACTGCACTGGTACCCACGCGACGTCCTCGCTCAGCTCGTCTCCGCAGCTGGCCTCACCATCGACGAGGTCCACGGCCCGAACGGTCAGCCGGCCACCGCGACCGACACCGACGTGCAACTCATGCTCAAACTGCGCTAAGTGAGCGGCATCCACCAGTGAGCCCTGGCTCACAATCGGTCGTTTTCGAGTCATGCTTTGCCCGCTTGGTCTTCTACTACCGCGGCGTAGGGTGTGCCTCATGGGAGCACCCGACGAGACAGACCCTATCGACGACTTCCCTGCGGTGGCGGACAACTTCGACATCGTGCAGTGGCTGCGACGCAAGGGGGGCGCCGAGTCGGTGGTCGAGCAGTACCACGCCCTGCGAGGCATCCCGGTGCAGCCCGTCCAGACAGGGCTACGGCTCGGCGAGTTCCTGCTGACCGAAGAGGACCCCGAGGTCGTCGCGTTCGGTCACGACGAGCACACCTTCTTCATGGCCAGCACGAGCATCTTGAACGTGGACCCGCAGATCGAGCCCTGGCGCAGCCTGGACGTCACCGCGGGCGAGATGCGCCACGTCGCCCGCAACACGAAGGTTGGCTGGGAGGAGTTCGACTGGTGGGACCGCGGCATCCTCAAGCGACGGCTGAGCTACGGGCTGGACGAGTCCGACACCGGCATCCAGGTCGGCGACCCGCCCGACTTCGAGGACCCTTCTGGACCTGGGTGGCCAACGCCGAACCCATCCCTGACGAAAACGGCACGCTGCTCGACCGGGACGGCCTGTGGGTCGAGGTCTCCGACGTCCTCATGGCCATGGTCATCACCTCGCTGCTGAACCTGGACCCGCATGACATGACCACGTGGGACTGGAAGGTCGACACCTACCGGGTGCCACCGTTGTAAGTCTGGCAAGCCCAGGGGCGACGCGGCCCCACGCGACCCCCTGTCAACAGAGTGGTGACGGGTTGCCGGAGGGGCACCGACCAGCAGAGGGGTGGAGAGAGCCGGCCCCTCACGCCAGAGGGTTCACCCACCGCACCTGGCGGAAGCGCGCGAAGTCGGAGTCTGCCGAGACCACTGCGACGCCGAGCTCGAGAGCCTGGGCAGCCAGCTGAGCATCCGGGACAAGGTTGCCGGTGACCTGATGCGCCTCCGAGAGCTGCGCATACGCAGCCATGGTGCGGGCGGTGGCGGGTGGGACCCAGACCGTCGGGGCAGCAAGCCAGCGGTCCACGTACTCCTGCGCCGCCCCCGCTGAGAGTGGGTGCTGGGCGATCCGCGGGTGGGTGCAGATCCGGAGGAATGCACCGATGGTCTGCCAGGGGAGCCCGATGCGCTCGTGTCCCGAGATGGCCTCCGTGAGCCAGGTCGAGGCGCGGTCGAAGTAGGGGCTGTCCTCGTCGACGGCATACAACAGGATGTTGGCGTCGAGGATCACGGAGCCTCGTCGAGCAGATCGAGGACCTCGCCGATGTTGCGAACATCGACCTTGAGACCGAGCTGGGTGGAGTGATGCTCGTAGTGAAGGACCGGTTCGTCGGCGGCGGCCATGCCACGGCGAGCAAGGGCGTTGAC
Source organism: uncultured Serinicoccus sp. (assembly GCF_947487915.1). Lineage (GTDB taxonomy): Bacteria > Actinomycetota > Actinomycetes > Actinomycetales > Dermatophilaceae > Ornithinicoccus. The sequence goes on from NZ_CANKYH010000008.1 coordinate 3,239, forward strand.
CGCCTCGCTGGGTCCCATGCCGCGCTCACGACGCAGCCGCTCGACCTCTGCCGCGACATCGTCGCTCAACGTGATCGTCGTCCGCATGCCTCAAAACTAGCATCATGATGCGTTCGAGCTCACCTGTTGATGCTGCTGGTGCGCGCGATCCCGGTCAGGCGGGGCGCCCCAGCATCTGGCCCACCCGCTGGGCCGCCAGCCGCCCGGAGGGCAGCACCATCGGGACCCCGACCCCGGGGACGGTCCCGGAGCCGGCGAAGACCAGCCCCGGCACCCGCCTGTCGATGTTGTTGGGGCGGAACGGCCCCGTCTGCGGGAAGGTGTGCGCCAGCGCGAACGGGGTGCCCGCCGCCATACCCTGGTCGTGCCAGTCGGCCGGGGTGACCAGCTCCTCGGTGACGACGTCAGTCGGGTAGCCGCTCTCCTGCAGGAAGCCGAGCAGGCGCTCGCGCATCATGTCGCGGGTCGACTGCGCCTCCCAGTCGATGCTGCCGACCTCGAGGTGGGGCACCGGCTCCAGGACGTAGAGGGTGCTGTGACCCTCCGGCGCCGCCTCCTCGTCGTCCAGGGAGTGCATGGTCACGAGCCGCGATGGGTCGCTCATCAGGGTCCCGTGCCTCAGCAGGTCGTCGAACGCCTCGGACCACTGGTGGCCGAAGTGGATGTTGTGGTGCGCCTTGCCGTCGGCCACGCCGCGGACGCCGAGGTGCCAGACCACGCAGGACGGCGAGTAGTTGCCGCCCAGCAGCCCGCTCACCGCGCGCGGGGGACGCACGTCGGGCAGCCACCACCGGTATGCCGTCGGCAGGTCGACCGTGCACACCACCGCGTCGGCGGCGACCCGCTCGCCGTCGTCGGTGGCCACACCCCTCACCCGTCCGGAGGAGTCCCGCACGAGCTCGGTCACCGACGTGCCGTAGCGGAACTCGGCGCCGGCGTCCGCGGCCGCGCCGGCGAGCGCCTCGGGGACGGCCCGCATGCCGCCCTTCGGGAAGTAGACCCCCTCGATGGAGTCCATGTAGGTGATGACCGCGTAGATGGACAAGGCCTCGTCCGGGGCCAGACCGGCATACATCGCCTGGAAGGAGAAGAGCCGGTGCAGCCGCTCGTCACGGAACCGTCGCCGGATCATCGGACCCAACCGACCGAACCCGCCCATGGCCAGCAGCTGCGCGGCGGCCCGGGGGTTGGCGAGCAGGTCGGTGGGCCGGTCGAAGTTGCGGTCGATGAACGAGCCCATCTCGGCGAGGTAGAGCCGGCGCAGCCAGATGACGAACTCGTCGAAGGCGGCGGCGTCGAGGCTGCCGCACTCGCGGTGGATCTCGGCGCGCATCGCCTCGTGCCCGTGCCGCACCTCCAGGGTGCTGCCGTCGGCGAAGAACCCGCGGTAGGCCGGGTCGAGCAGCTTCAGCTCCAGCCGCTCGGCGAGGCTGGAGCCCGCCGCCCGCAGCGGCCGGTCGATGAGGTCGGGCATGGTGAGCACCGTCGGCCCGGTGTCGAAGGTGAAGCCGTCACGCGTGAGGCGTCCGGCGCGGCCGCCGGGCACGTCCTCCCGCTCGACCACGGTCACCCGGTGGCCGTCGCCGACCAGGTGGCAGGCGGCGGCGAGCCCGCTCAGCCCCGCCCCGACGACGACGACGTGGCTCATGCGTCCCGCCAGGCGATCGCGGTGGCCTCGTGGCGCAGCCCGGCCAGGCCGGCCTCGCTGAGCCGGTCGGTGTCCAGGACGGCCTTGGCCGCCTCGACCTCCTCGCTGATCCGCCGCTCCATCTCTTCGCGCACTCCTGCCTCCTCCAGCGCCTGCCGGAGCACGCGCACGTCGTCGGGCCGCGACTGCGGCGTGGTGATCCGGCTCATCGTCTCCGCCGCGGCGCCGGTGAGCCGCTGCGCCCCCAGCACCCAGATCATCGTGGCCTTGCCCTCGCGGAGGTCGTCGTCGCAGGGCTTGCCGGTCACGGCGTCGTCGCCCCACACCCCCAGCAGGTCGTCCCGCCAGGCGAAGGCCCGGCCGAGGTGCCAGCCGTAGGAGCTGAGGATCTCCTGCTGCGCGGGGTCGGCCACCGCGGCCATCGCCCCCAGCTGAAGGGGGCGCTCGATGGTGTAGGCGCCCGACTTCAGCGCCGCGACGTCGTGGGCGTGTGCCGCGTCCCGACGTCCGGCGGCGGCGCCGGTGAGGTCGGCCCGTTGCCCGGCGATGAGCTCGAGGTTCAACTCGTACCAGCAGTCGCGCAGCAGCGCCGGCAGCGGCACCACCAGCCGGTCGGCCACCGAGTGCGCCAGGTCGCCGAGCAGGATCGCCAGGTTGTCCCCGAACCGGGCCGCGTCCCCGCTGCCTCCCCCGTGCCGGTGTCGTTCCACCGCCACCACGTGGGCCGCTGGCGCGCCGCGGCGCAGCGGCGACTCGTCCATGACGTCGTCGTGGATGAGCGCGAAGGCGTGCAGCATCTCCAGCGCCGCCCCCACCCGCACGACGTGCTCGTGGGCGGTCGTGCCGGGGCGGCCGCCGGCCGCGACGAAGCCCCAGTGGCACATGCGCGGGCGCAACCGCTTGCCGCCGGCCCGCACGATGTCGCGCAGCCAGGTCGGCAGGTCGCCCGGGTCGGGTGAGAGCAGGTCGACCGGGCCGGCCGCGGACAGCCCCGACCACATCTGCTCGGTCCAGGCGCACTCGCGGTCGATGAGCTCGCCGACCCGGGCCAGCGTGTCCTCGACCGTCGCATCGACAGCGTCCTGGCCCGCCGCGGCCCCCGCGAGGGGGAGCCGGGCCCGCTCGGCCTCCAGCAGCAAGATCTGCTCGGCCGCCCACGGGCTGATGAGCCCCGGGGTGGCGCGCGCCGTGGCGACGAGGTCGTCCCAGGCCACCCAACGGTGCTCGGCGACCTCCTCCGCGGCGGGGTCGAGCTCACCCGCGACGGTCCCGACGAAGACCGGGCAGATCTCGTGCTCCACGATGCCGCTCGCGTCGACCGCGCGGTAGCGGAACTCGGGGAGCGCCACCGACAGGTCCTGGACGGTGACGCCGAGCTCCTCGCCGAGCCGGCGCCGCACCGCGTCGACGTCCTCCTCACCCGGGCGGGGGTGGCCGCAGCACGCATTGGTCCAGACGCCGGGCCACGTCTTCTTGGTCAGCGCGCGCCGGGTCAGGAGGACCCGGCCCTGGGCGTCGAAGAGATAGAGGGAGAAGGCCAGGTGCAGCGGGGTGTTCTCGTCGTGCACGGTCAGGCGCTGCGCCGTGCCCACGGGCCGGGCGTGCTCGTCGAGGAGCACCACCTCGTCCTCGGGCTTCTGCTGCACCTGACCTCGTCCGTCCTGGGGCAAGGGCCCTCCTGAAGGGTCACGGTCTCCGGCGGCCAGGTTCGGCCCGGGAGCCTCTGACCGAGTCTACGGGGGGCCCGGCCCGGGTGCCCACCTGGCCACGGATCGCCCCTCGGGGCAGGTGCTGACGCGCACGTGCCGCCCGCTGCGGCCGTGGAGGACAATCGGCTCGTGGAGATCGCCGTCCTGCTGGTGCTGCTCGCGGTCGTGGTGATCGCGGGCGAGGCGCTGTCCGAGCGTCTCGGGGCGCCGGCGCCGCTGCTGCTGACCGTGGTCGGCATCGGGCTGTCCTTCGTGCCCGGGGTGCCCGAGGTCCACCTCTCGCCGGAGGTCGTCCTCATCGGCCTGCTTCCCCCGCTGCTCTACACCGCGGCCCTGTCCACCTCGCTGGTGGACCTCAAGGCCAACCTGGCGCCGATCCTGCTGCTGTCGGTCGCGGCCGTGCTCGTGACGATGGTCGCGGTCGCCGGGCTGATGGTGGCGCTGCTGCCGGACATCGGCTGGCCGGTGGCGCTGGCCATCGGCGCGATCGTCGCCCCGCCCGATGCCGTGGCGGCCACCGCCGTCGGGCGCCGCATCGGGCTGCCCCGCCGGGTCGTCTCCGTGCTCGAGGGCGAGTCGCTGCTCAACGACGCCACCGCCCTCGTCGCCCTGCGCACGGCCATCGCCGCCATGGCAGGAGGCGTGACCGCCACCGGCGTGGCCGGCGACTTCCTGCTGGCCGCCGGGGGCGGGGTGCTGGTCGGGCTCGTCCTCTTCCGCCTGGTGGCCTGGATCCGGCGTCGCGTGCACGACCCGCTCCTGGACACGGCCGTCTCCTTCGTGACGCCCTTCGCGGCCTACCTGCTCGCCGAGGCGGTCGGCGCTTCGGGCGTCTTCGGTGTGGTCGTCGTCGGCCTGCTGCTGAGCCACCGGTCCCTCACCCTCCAGACGGCCCGCGCCCGGATCGTGGAGAGCACCACGTGGAGCACCATCTCCTTCCTGCTCGAGAATGTCGTCTTCCTGCTCATCGGGCTGCAGGCGCGCTGGATCGTCGAGGACCTCTCCGGCTCCCAGCTGCCGCCCGGCACGATCCTCACCGTCTGCGTGGGGACGCTGGTGACGGTCGTGGCGGTGCGGATGGCCTGGGTCCATCTCACCCGGCCGCTGCTGGGCAGCCGCCTCGGCGACCGCCGCGAGCCCGCGGGGCTGGCCGAGACGACGCTCATCGGCTGGGCGGGGATGCGGGGGGTGGTCACCCTGGCCGCCGCGTTCATCCTGCCCGTCGACGTGCCCTACCGGGACCTGCTGCTGCTGGTCGCTCTCACCGTCGTCGCCGGAACCCTGCTCCTGCAGGGCCTGACGCTGCCCGCGCTGACCCGGGCGCTGCGGGTGCGCGCCCCCGACCCGGCCGACGACGCGCTGGCTCGCGCCACGCTCCTGCAGCAGGCGGCCACCGCCGGTCTGGAGCGGCTCGAGGAGCTCGAGACGGACGAGAGCGCAGACGTCGCCCGGACCATCCGGCAGCGTCTGGACCAACGCACCTTCGCGGCCTGGGAGCAGTTGTCGACCACCGAGGGGCGACGGTCGCCCTCCGAGGCCTACGCCGAGCTGCGGCTCGCGATGATCGCCGCTGAGCGCGAGCGCATCCTGCACATCCGGGCCCACGGCAAGGTGCCCTCGACCGTGGTGCGCGAGGTGCTCGGCATGCTGGACCTCGAGGAGTCGATGATCGACACCTCGAGGGGCGCCCGGCAGGACATCCGGGCGACCGGGGGAACCGGTCGCCACCACTGCCCCGAGCTCACGGCATACCCCCGGGCCCCGCGGGTGGAGAACCCCGTCTGCGAGCCCTGCGAGCGCGAGGGGCGGGAGGTCGTCGCGCTGCGCCAGTGCCTGGAGTGCGGGCACGTCGGGTGCTGCGACTCCTCACCGATGCAGCACGGGACGGCGCACTTCCGGGAGACCGGTCACCCGGTGATGCAGTCGGCCGAACCGGGGGAGAGCTGGCGCTGGTGCTTCGTCCACCACCTCGCTGACTGAGCGAGCTCAGACGTCGTAGTCGACGACCACCGGCGCGTGGTCGGAGAGCCGGGTGCCGGCGTGCTCCCGGTCCACCTCGGCGCGCACCGCGCGTCGGGCCAGCCCCGGGGTGGCCAGGTGGTAGTCGATGCGCCAGCCGACATCCTTGGCGTAGGACTGCCCCAGCCAGGACCACCACGAGTAGGGCCCCGGGGTGTCCGGGTGCAGGCGCCGGACGACGTCGACGAGGGTGCGCGCGGAGAGCTGGTCGTCGAGCCACGCGCGCTCCTCGGGCAGGAAGCCCTCGGCCTGCTGGCTGCGCCGCCAGGCCGCGACGTCGAGGTGGGTGTGCGCGACGTTGAGGTCGCCGGTCAGCAGCAGCTCGCGGCCGCGGGCCCGGGCCTCGCGGCGGGCCCGCGTCAGCTGGCGGGCGAAGGCGTCGAGGAAGTGCATCTTCCGTTGGTACTTCGCGCCCCCGTCCGGCGCCTCCCGCATCCGGCCAGGTCGCTGCAGGTGGGCCGGCAGGCCGCCCTTGGGCAGGTAGAGCGTGGCCACCGTGAGGGGCGCGTCGGCCAGGTCCACCTCGACGTAGCGCCCCTCCGCGGCATACCGGGAGATCCCGCGCGCGAGGGTGGGGGTCTGTGCCGGCACGGTCGAGGTATGCCGTTCTCCCGGCCCCCGCACCAGCACCTCGGCGCCCCAGGTGCGCACGGCCGCAGGCGGCTGCCGGGTGAGGACGGCGACCCCGTTGCGGCCGGGGATCGTGCCCGGCTCGTAGACGGCGTGGTAGCCGCCGAAGGCGTCGTCGGGCAGGTCGGCGAGGGTGCAGCGGACCTCCTGCAGGGTGACGACGTCGGCGTCTCGGCCGGTCCTCCACTCCGCGAAGCCGCGACGCAGGGTCGCGCGGATGCCGTTGATGTTGACGCTGGCGATGCGGAGCACCCGGCGATGCTACGGACCGCCCTGCGCAGTTGCCGCACGAGGGCGCAGGGCACACTGTGGAGCCATGAGCGAGAACCCGTACGAGGACGAGAGCGGCATCCCCGACTACAGCCCCGAGCAGGAGGCCGAGGCCGAGGTCAACCTGGACGAGCCGAGCTCGACGGCCGACGTGGCCTGGAGCCCGCCGGACCGGCGTCCGGTCAGCTCGGAGTTCGCCGACGACGACGCCAGCGAGGAGACCATCGACCAGCGGATCGCGCAGGAGCTGCCCGAGGAGGGCACCTCCTACGGCCGCCCCGAGCACGGCGGCGAGGACACCTCGCGCGAGCCCGAGCTGCTCGGTGGTGACGACCCGGACGCCATCCCCGCCGACCAGGACATCCTCGGCGGCGATGCCGGTGAGGACGTCGACCAGCCCGAGGCCGGCGCCGGCGACGCGGCCGAGGAGGCCGCCATGCACGTCACCGAGGGTGAGTGGGACAGCACGGACGAGCGCCCCTGACCCCTCCCACCGGACCCCGCCCGTGGTCGCCCCCGGCGCGACCACGAGCGAGGGTGGTCAGCAGGAGGCGACGAGCATCGGGACCAGCAGGTCGTTGAGGTCGTAGAGCGCGTCCTGGGCCACCGTCAGGTCGCGACCCGTCACCCCGAGGGCCAGCTGCCGGGTGCCGTCGCGCGAGCTGAGCGCCAGGCTGAGCGAGCCGAAGCTCGCCCCGTCGTGGCCGTGCAGGAACTCGCCCGGTCGGCACGGGTCGGGGATGGCGTAGGTGCCCAGCCCGTAGCCCAGGGGGTTCTGCGAGGACGGCGTCACCATCTGCTCCACCGAGGCCTCCGAGACCAGGTCACCCGACATGAGCGCCCGGGTGAAGTCGTCGAGGTCCTCGACCGTGCTGAGGGCGGACCCGCTGTGCGAGAAGACGTCCGGGTCGAAGCCGCCCAGCCCGATCCAGCCCCGGCCGTCGACGAACATCGCCTCGTGCAGGGCGGGGCCACGCAGGCCAGGCTCGTCGAGCACCCGGGTCTGTCCCATGCCGGCGGGTCGGCGGATGCGCTCGGTGACGAGCTCGTCGACCGGCTCGCCGGTGACCTCCTCCAGGAGCATGCCGAGCGCGACGTAGCCGGCGTTGGAGTAGCTGAACTGCGCACCCGGCTCCCCGACCCACGGGGCGGCGTTGACGGCGTCGATGTGCTCGGCGTCGCTGTAGTCGCGGCCGATCGCCGACACGAACGCGTCCCAGTCCTCGGGGTCGGTCCCCGCGTAGGGGGTGATGAGCTCGTAGGTGCCCAGCGGCATACCCGAGGTGTGGCTGAGCAGGTGGCGGATCGTCACCTCGGGGTGGTCCGGGAAGAGGCCCGGTATGACGTCGTCCACCCGGGTGTCGAGCGTCCAGGTCCCGGCCTCCACCTCCTGCACGACCAGGGTCGCGACCATCATCTTGGTGTTGCTCGCCACCCGCAGCGGGCTGCGCTCCAGCGCCGGCGCCTGCCCGCCGAGCTGCCGCGAGCCGGCGGCGTCCGACCAGCGCAGCGTGGACGTCTCGACCGTCGCCGTCACCCCGAGGGCGCCGTCGGCGACGAGCTGGTCGAGGGCGGCGTCGAGGTCGGGGCGGGGCAGGCTCGGCAGCCGCCGGGGGCCGGGCACGTCCTGCGGGGTGGCCGACGGGGCCGAGCGCTGCACGCTGACCTGCGTCGCCGCCTCGGCCGCGGCCTCCCGCAGCGCCTCCCGGACGGCTTCCTGGTCGGCGGGGTCGCCGGCCACGCCGACGGCGCCCACCGTCAGTCCTGCCGTGGACGACGACGGCCCCTCATGCGGCGCGACGGCGGCGGCCGGGATCGTGGTGAGCCCCACCGCGAGCGCGGCGGCGCAGGTGGTGGTGGTGGTGCGACGGTGCATGGTCGTGCCCTCCCAGGTGTCGATGACCGATGCCCCCAGCCTCACCGCCCCCGGGACGCAGCGCATCCAACTGGGGCCGGAGATGCGCTCCGTCTGGAGGATGAGGAACCACACGCAGCGCCCGGTCGGTCGGCAGCTCACCACCCGCGGCGCCCGGTCGGTCGGCAGCCCTCGCACGGCCCGCGTGGTCAGGCGCCGACCCACTCCCTGAGGTGCTCGGAGGTCAGGGTGTCGCCGTCCGCGACCATCTGCGCAGGCGTCCCCTCGAAGACGACCCGTCCGCCCTCGTGGCCCGCGCCCGGGCCGATGTCGAGGACCCAGTCGGCGTTCGCGACGACGGCCAGGTTGTGCTCGATGACGACGAGGCTGTGCCCCTGGTCCACCAGCGTGTGCAGCATCCGGACCAGGCGCTCGGTGTCGGCGAGGTGCAGCCCGGCGGTGGGCTCGTCGAGGACGATGGTGGTGCCCTTGCCGCCGAGCTGGGCGGCGAGCTTGAGCCGTTGGCGCTCCCCGCCGGAGAGCGTGGTGAGCGGTTGGCCGAGGCGCAGGTAGCCCAGACCCACGTCGACCAGGCGGGCCAGGATGCCCCGGGCCTTGCCGGTGGTGAAGACCTCGGCGGCGCGCGCGATGGACAGCTCGAAGACCTCGGCGATGGTCAGCCCGTGCAGGGTGTGCACGAGGACGTCGTCACGGAAGCGCTGACCCCCGCAGGTCTCGCACCGGGACGGTCCGCCGACGAGCATGCCCTGCTCGGGGTAGATCACCCCCTGGCCGTTGCAGGCCGGGCAGGCGCCCTCGGAGTTGGGTGAGAAGAGCGAGGCGGAGACGTCGTTCTCCTTCGCGAAGGCGGTGCGGATCGGGTCGAGCAGCCCGGAGTAGGTCGCCGGGTTTGACCGGCGCGAGCCCCGGATCGCGGACTGGTCGACGATGAGCACGTCCTCGCGGCCGCCGAGCGAGCCGTGGACCAACGAGCTCTTGCCCGACCCGGCCACCCCGGTGACCGCGACGAGCACCCCGGTCGGCAGGTCCACGTCCACGTCCTGCAGGTTGTGGGTCGAGGCACCTCGGATCTCGATCCTCCCGGTGGGCGTCCGCACCGCCTCCTCGCTGCGCAACGGCATACGGTGGTCGAGGTAGTGGCCGGTGACGGTGTCGGAGCCGCGCAGCCCGGCGACGTCCCCCTCGAAGGTGATCGTGCCACCGTCGCTGCCCGCCCCCGGGCCGATGTCGATGACGTGGTCGGCCGCCTCGATGACCTCGGGCTTGTGCTCGACCACGAGGATGGTGTTGCCCTTGTCGCGCAGCGAGCTCAGCAGCGCGATCATCCGGCGGACGTCGTGCGGGTGCAGCCCCACCGTCGGCTCGTCGAAGACGTAGGTGACGTCGGTGAGCGCGCTGCCCAGCTGGCGGATCATCTTCACCCGCTGCGCCTCGCCGCCGGACAGGGTCCCCGCCTCCCGGTCGAGGGAGAGGTATCCCAGGCCGATCTCGGTGAACGAGCCGAGCATCGCGGCCAGGTTGGCCACCAGCGGCTGCACCGACGTGTCGTCGATCCCGCGGACCCACCCGGCGAGATCGTTGACCTGCATCGCCGTGCACTCGCTGATCGTGGTGCCGTCGACCGTCGCGGTCCGCGCCGCCTCGTTGAGCCGGGTGCCGCCGCACTCGGTGCACGGACCCGTCGTCGCGACCCGCTCCTTGAACTCGATCATGTGCTTCTGCTTCGGCTCCCGGTCGCCGAACAGCGTGCGCCGGATCCGCACGACCAGGCCCTCGTAGGTCAGGTTGACCCCGGCGAACTTCACCTTGGTCGGCTCCTGGTACATCAACCAGTGCCACTCGCGCTCGGAGTAGTCGGCGAGCACCGTGTCCATGTCGAGCTTGCCGTCGGCCGCCGCCCCCTCGTCGCCGTACATCTTCCAGCCCCAGGTGCCCACGCCATACCCCGGGACGAGGATGGCGCCCTCGTTGAGGCTCTTGCTGCGGTCGACCACGACGTCCTCGTCGATCGCGGCCCGGGTGCCGAGGCCCTCGCACACGGGACACATGCCCCCGATGAACTCGAAGGTCGCGGCCTCGCCCTTCGGCGGCTTGCCGTCCTTGTCGACGACCACCCGTCCGCTGCCGCTGGCGCTGGCGAGGTTGAACGAGAAGGCCGAGCTGGGCCCGACGTGCGGCTCGGACAGCCGGCTGAAGAGGATGCGCAGCAGGGCGTAGGCGTCGGTCGCGGTGCCCACGGTGGAGCGGGCGTTGGCGCCGAGCCGTTCCTGGTCGACGACGATCGCCGCCGACAGCCCGTCGAGCTCCTCGACCTCCGGCCGGCTCGTCACCGGCATGAAGGACTGGAGGAAGGCGGAGTAGGTCTCGTTGATGAGCCGCTGGCTCTCGGCGGCGACGGTGCCGAAGACCAGGCTGGACTTGCCGGAGCCGGACACCCCGGAGAAGACGGTGAGCCGGCGCTTGGGGATGTCGACGTCGACGTCCCGGAGGTTGTTGACCCGGGCGCCGCGCACCCGGATGACGTCGTGGCTGTCCGCGGGGTGCATGGGCCGATCGTGCCACGGGGAGGGGCCGCCCGACCGGGAAATTCTTGCCGGGGCAGGAGGACGACGGTCAGGAGCTGTCCGTTACCCGGACCGACCGTGGTTCTGCTGCCTGGGCAGCAGAACCACGGTCGGCAGGGCTCGGGGACGGGCCCCGGGGACGACGGGGGCGGGTGGCCTCGGCCGACCCGCCCCCACCGTGCTCACTCCCCGACCGGTATGCCCTGGCTCTCCAACGCGCTCATCGTCGACTCCTGCGTCGAGGTCAGTGCCTCGGCGAGGCTGCCGTTGCCGCTCGCCGCGGCGGAGAAGCCGTCGGACACGTCGTTGTAGACCTGGGTCATGGTCGGGCCCCAGGTCCACTCGGTGGGCACGGTGGCCCCGGCCTCGGTGAAGACCTCGTAGATCTCCTGGTCGCCGTAGAACGGGACGCCCTCGGAGAGGGCCGGCAGCTGCTGGCCCTCCGTGGTCGCCGGGTAGAGGTTCGCGGCCTCGATGAGCGCCTCGTGCGCCTCCTCCGAGGTGTTGAGCCACAGGGCGAACTGCGCCGCCTCGTGCGGGTGCTCGCTGCCCCGGAAGACCGCCGTGGTGGACCCGCCCCAGTTGCCCGCGGCCTGCTCGTCGCCCCAGGTCGGCATGGGGGCCACCCGCCAGCTGCCCTCGGTGTCGGGGGCACCGGACATGAGCGAGTTCGCGCCCCAGACCGCCGAGACCCAGGTCCACGCGTCGCCGCTGTTGTAGGCGTTGTCCCACTCGGTGGTCCACGGCGGGAGGGTGGAGACGAGGTCGTCCTGGATCAGCCCGTTCCAGTAGTCGGCGACCTGCACCGACTCCTCGCTGTCCAGCCCGACCTGCCAGGTGTCGCCCTCGTTGCCGAACCACGAGCCACCGGCCTGCCAGACGAAGCCGGCGAACTGGTTGATGTCGCTGGTCGAGAAGTTGGTGATGTAGCCGTCGTTCTCACGCACCTGCTCGGCTGCGGCGGCATACTCCTCCCACGTCGTGGGCACCTCGATGCCGGCCTCGGTGAAGAGATCCTCCCGGTAGAACATCGCCATCGGGCCGGTGTCCTGCGGGATCGCGTAGACCGCGTCCTCCTCGCCCAGCTGCACCTGGCTCCAGGTCCAGTCGACGAACTGCTCCTGGGAGTCCATCACGCCCTCGCACCCACCGATGTCGGTCAGCCCGTCCTGCACCCGGAAGTTGGGCAGCGCGTCGAACTCGATCTGGCCCAGGTCCGGCGGGTTGCCGGCCTCGAGCTGGTTGAAGAAGTTCTGGTAGGTGCCCGAGTTGCCGTTCGGGCCGGTCTGCACCTCGACCTGGACCTCCGGGTTCTGCTCGTTCCAGATGTCGACCACGCCCTCGATGCCGGGCACCCAGGAGAAGAAGGTCAGGCTGACCTCCCCGTCGCTGGGCTCGCAGTCGGCGGCGGCACCGCCATCACCCTCGGCGGCGCCCTCGGAGCCCGAGTCGCCGCCGCCGCACGCGGCCAGGGTGAGCAGCAGGGCCACCGAGGCGGCCCCCAGCAGTGGTGATGTGATCTTCATGGGTGTCACTCTTTCTTCAGGGGTGGGTGGAGCTACTTCAGCGAGCCGGTGCCCAGACCGGAGCGCCAGAAGCGTTGGAGGAGCAGGAAGACGACGATGAGCGGCACGATCGAGACCAGGGAGCCGGTCAGGACGTAGAGACGCAGCTCGGGGACCTGGTTCACCACGGTGTTCCAGTTGTAGAGGCCCAGCGTCACCGGGAAGAGGCGCTCGTCGCGCAGCATGATGAGCGGCAGGAAGAAGTTGTTCCAGATCGCGACGAACTGGAAGAGGTAGACGGTCACCAGCGCGGGCACCATGAGCCGCACCGAGACCGAGAAGAAGGTGCGCACCTCCCCGGCCCCGTCCAGGCGGGCCGCCTCGAGCAGCTCGTCGGGCACCGAGGAGGCGGCGTAGATCCGCGCGAGGTAGACCCCGAAGGGGCTGACGATGCTCGGGAGGAAGACCGACCAGAAGGTGTTGGTGGCGCCCACCTGGGCGAAGATGAGGAACAGGGGCAGGGCCAGCGCCGTCGCCGGCACGAGCACCCCACCGAGGACGACGTTGAAGATGAGTTCCCGGCCGGGGAAGGCGTACTTCGCGAGGGCATACCCGCACATCCCGGCCAGCACCGTCGCGACCAGCGAGCCGACGCCGGCGTAGAGCACCGAGTTGATCAGCCAGCGCGGCAGGATCCCGTCGCCGTAGGTGAAGACGCCCTGCAGGTTCTCCACGAGGTTGAGGTCGGAGAACCACAGCGGGTTGGTCGTCGTCAGGTCGCCGCGCTCCTTGGTCGCGGCGATGAACAGCCACCAGATGGGCGTGAGGAAGTAGAGGGTGAAGACGCCCAGGACGACCATCGCGACCGTCCGGGAGACCGGGCTCTGCCGGTATGCCGTGCTGCTGGGTGTCGCGCTCACGAGAAGGCCCTCCGTTGGGTCAGCTTGAGGAAGGTGAAGGAGAGCACGAAGGTCGCCAGCGCGAGCACCACCGAGAAGGCGGCGGCGAGCGGCTGGTTGGGCACGGCGGCCGTCGTGTAGACGAGCAGGTTGGGCGTGTAGTCGCTGGTCACGGCGGTGGAGAAGGTGCGGAAGACCTGCGGCTCCGCGAGCAGCTGGAGGGTGCCGATGATGGAGAAGACGCCGGTGAGGATGATCGCCGGCAGCACCAGCGGGATCTTGACCGACCAGGCGATCCGCCACTGGCCGGCGCCGTCCAGCAGGGCCGCCTCGTAGACCTCGCCCGGGATCGACAGCAGCGAGGAGTAGATGATGAGCATGTTGTAGCCGACGTAGACCCAGGTCACGACGTTGGCGATCGACCAGAGCACGAGCCCGCTGCCGAGGAAGTCGACCTCGCGGGTGATGCCGGTGAACGGCGAGAGGTTGGGCGAGTAGAGGAAGCCCCACATGATCGCCGCGATGACGCCGGGGACGGCATACGGTGCGAAGAAGGCGAGCCGGAAGAAGCGCGCTCCCTTGACGACCGGTGAGTCGAGAAGCAGGGCTAGCAGGAGCGCCACGCCCAGCATGACCGGGACCTGCACCGCGCCGAAGAGCAGCACCCGGCCGACCGAGGCCCAGAAGGCCTCGTCGGCGATGACCTCGCGGTACTGCGTGAGCCCGCCGAAGACCTCCTCGGCGGGGCCGAAGGTGCCCGTGCGCTCCACGGTGCGGGTCGACTGCCACACGGCGTAGGCCACCGGTAGCAGGTAGAAGAGGGTGAACAGCGCCGCGAACGGACCGATGAAGATCGCGATCGCGCCCGGGTGGTGCACCCGTCGTCGGGTGGGGCGGCTCATGACTGCTCCTCGGGTGCGAGTCGGACGATGCGGACGGCGCCGGCCGGCACCTCGAGCGTCGGGTCGACGACGTCGCCCGTGCACACCTCGGCGCCCCGGGCGGGGACCTGCACCGTGTCGGGTCCGTGGTTGAGGACGAAGAGGAAGTCCGGGCCCGAGCCCGCGGGCACGGCGCGCCGGCGCACGACCTCGACCTGCGGTCCCGCACCCGGCTCGGGCTCCACGCCCGCCCCGGCGAGCACCTCCTCGACCAGCTCCCGCAGGGCGTCCGGGTCGAGGTCCGCCGCGGCATACCAGGCGCGTCCCGTGCCGTGCTCGTGGACGGTGACCGCGGGGTGTCCCGCGAGCGGACCCGCCCCCAGGCGACGGTGCGCCCGCGCCCCGTCGAGCCGGACCCGTTCGGTCCAGCGGCGCACGGTCCCGCCGGGCGCGCCCTCCAGGGGCAGGACCACCCCCTCGGGCAGCGGGTGGACCTCCGCGACGGTGACGCCGAGCAGCTCGCGGAAGGCGCCGGGGTAGCCGCCGGGGCGCACCCGGTCGTCCTCGTCGACGATCCCGGAGAAGAAGGTCACGAGCGCGTGCCCGCCGCCGGCGACGAAGTCCTGCAGGACGGCGGCCTCCGCGTCACGGACCAGGTAGAGGTGGGGCACGACGACGACCCGGTAGCCCTCGAGCGAGGCCCCGGGGGGCACGATGTCGACACCGACGCCGGCCGCCCGCAGGGCGGCATACGCCTGGTGGACCTGCTCGAGGTGGACGACCAGCTCGCTGGGCCGGTTCGGGGCGTCGGCCGCCCACTGGTTCTCGTAGGAGAAGACGACGGCGACCTCCGCGGACACCTGCGTCCCGGCGAGGTCGGGCAGCGCACGCAGGATCCGGCCGAGCTCCAGCACCTCCGCCCACGTCGCCGAGTCCGTGCCGGCGTGCGGCAGCATCGCGGAGTGGAACTTCTCCGCGCCCTGGCGCGAGGCGCGCCACTGGAAGAAGCAGAGGGCGTCGGCGCCCCGCGCGAGGTGCGCCACCGAGCCGCGCAGCAGCTCACCCGGCTGCTTGGCGATGTTGACCGGCTGCCAGTTGACCGCACCGGTGGCGTGCTCCATGAGGATCCACGGCCGGCCCCGCGCCAGCCCGCGGGTGAGGTCGGCGCAGAAGGCGAGCTCGGCGGCCGGGTCGGCGAGCCGGTGGTCGAGGTAGTGGTCGTTGGCGATGACGTCGAGGTGCGGCGCCCAGTCCCAGTAGTCCATGTCGCGCTGGTGCGCCGTGACCATGAGGTTGGTGGTGACCGGCAGGGTGCTGCGGGTCCGGATCACCTCGGCCTCGGCCCGGTGCTGGGCGAGCAGCTCATCGGAGCTGAAGCGGTGGAAGTCCAGCGCCTGGCCGGGGTTCGGGGTGGACAGCGTCAGCCGCGGAGGCAGGATCTCCTCGAAGGTGTCGTAGCGCTGGGACCAGAACGAGGTGCCCCAGGCCTCGTTCACCGCCTCGATCCGGCCGTAGCGCTCGCGCAGCCAGCGGCGGAAGGCCTCGGCGCTGACGTCGCAGTAGCACAGGGAGTTGTGTCCACCGAGCTCGTTGCTGACGTGCCACAGGCGCAGGGCGGGGTGTCGGCCGTAGCGGGAGGCCACCCGGTCCACGAGCTCCAGGGAGAGCTCGCGGAACACCGGCGAGCTGGGGCACCACGCCTGACGGCCCCCCGGCCAACGGGTGGTGCCGTCCTCGGCGACCGGGAGGACCTGCGGGTATGCCGTGGTCAGCCAGGGCGGCGGGGAGGCCGTCCCGGTGCCGAGGTTGACCCCGATCCGGTGCTCGTGGAGCAGGTCGAGGACCTCGTCGAGGCGGTCGAAGGCGAAGCGGTCGGCGGCGGGCTGGATCTCGGCCCAGCCGAAGACGTTGACCGCCACGAGCTCCACGCCGGCCTCGCGCATGAGGCGGACGTCCTCGTGCCAGACCTCGCGGGGCCACTGCTCAGGGTTGTAGTCGCAGCCGAGCAGCGGGTGGTCGGTGCGCCACGGGGTGTGCGCGGGCGACGCGGCGGGGTCGACGCGATGATGTGACCACACCGGTGGGGTGCCGACCTGGACCATCGTCGCTCCTTCGCGAAGGGCGACCCGGGTCGGTCGCCTGTGACCGTGCACAGAACCGACACCAGCGAGGCGGGTGACGAATCTGTGACCGTGCACAGAGACTGCCCGCCAGCACCGCTCGCTGTCAACCCCCTGGGTAAGATCGGGAGCATGCCCCCCTCTGCCGGACGTGTGACGATCCGCGATGTCGCGGCGGCTGCCGGCGTGTCCCGGGGCACGGTCAGCCGCGTGCTCAACGGCGAGGGCTACGTCTCCGACCGCGCCCGGGAGGCGATCGAGCGGGCCGTCCGGACGGTCGGCTACGTGCCCAACACCGCGGCGCGCAACCTGGCCCTCAACCGCTCCGGTGCCGTGGGTCTCGTCGTGCACGAGCCGCACGAGCTCTTCCTCGAGGACCCCAACATCGGCGCCATCCTGCTCGGGGCCAACGAGGTGCTCTCGACCGCCGACCAGCAGCTGGTCAGCCTGGTCATCGACTCCGAGCGGGACACAGAGCGGGTCGTGCGCTACCTGCGCGGCGGGTTCGTCGACGGCGCGGTGGTCGTCTCCGCGCGGGAGCACGACGCCCTCCTGGAGGCGATGCAGCGGACCACCCTGCCGACGGCGCTGGTCGGCCGGCCGCCGCAGGGGGTCGAGATGCCCTGGGTGGGCATCGACAACGCCGGCGCCGCAACGGCGGTGACCCAGCTCCTCGTGGACCGGGGCAGGCGCCGGGTCGGCATCATCGCCGTCGGTCTCGACCGCGACTCGGGTGCGGACCGGCTCGCCGGCTTCCGCGCGGCGCTGGGTCCGGCCTTCGACCCGGGGCTGGTCGTCGAGCGCCCGCTGTACGAGTACGCCGCGGGCCGGGACGCGATGCGCGAGCTGCTGGACCGCGCTCCCGACGTCGACGGGGTCTTCGCCACCTCGGACGCCGTGGCCGCGGGCGCCCTGGAGGCGCTGCTGGCCGCGGGTCGACGGGTGCCGGAGGACGTCGCCCTGGTCGGCTTCGACGACTCCAGCTGGGCCCGCCGGTGCCGCCCTGCACTCACGACGGTGCGCCAGCCCGCGCGCGACCTCGGCGCGGCGGCGGCGCGGCTGGTGCTCGACCAGCTCGCCGGCATACCCGCCGAGCCGGACGGCCGCCTCCTGCCCACCGAGGTCGTCGCCCGCGACTCGGCCTGACGGCCTACCGCTGACGGCACTCCGGGCGTCCGCGGCGGCCACTCCCGGGCGTCCGGTGCGTCATCGCGGCGGGCATGCGCGGGTGGGATGTATGCGCGCACTTGCTTTTCGCTAAAGAGGTGAGGTTATCCTTACCTCATGACGACACCCCAGCCCACCTCGACGGTGGCCGACCAGATGCGGGAGGGGACCACCCGCTCGACGGCGGCACGCCTGCTGCACGGAGCCGGGCGGGCGTCGGTCGTCGCCTACCGGGACGACCCGGACCGGTCCCTGCACGTGCTGGCCCACGGGCTCACGGCCGCGGACGTGCCCGTGGTGGCCCTCCCGGCCGAGACCCTGGACCCCGCGCGCACCTGCCGTGAGGTCCGGCTGCGGGTCGACCAGCACGGGGCGGACCCGCGCACGCGGGTGTCGGTGGCCAGCCTGCACGCCCTCGCCCACCTACGCATCATGGACGAGGGGGAGACCCGGGCGATGAGCAGCCTGGGGCTGCTGCCGCCCGAGGTGGACTGGCCGGCGGCGGCGGGTGCGCAGGTGGCCCTGCTCTGCCTGGACCGGCTGCTGCTGCACGACCAGGCGGGCGTGACGCCGATGTCGTTCTCCGAGGTCGTGGACCCGCCGTGCTTCCCGGCTCGCGACCAGGAGTGGGTCTGCCGGGACGCCGTCGAGGAGCTGGGGTCCGGACGCATCGGGCAGATCGTCGACGAGGTCGTCTGCGGTGCGCGGGAGGGGCTGGTCGGTCCGGGCCACCCCACGCCGCCGACCATGTCGCCGGTCGTGGGTCAGCGGGTGCTGGCCGACGTCGACAGCACCGGGTGCACCTGGCTGGAGGTGGGCACCACGAGCACCCGCACGGTGTTCGTGCCGTTCGGAGCGCCCGTGCGCTGCCTGGACGACCTCCAGGCAGCGGTGGGCCGGCTCGCTCAGCCGGCGGTGTAGCTGAGGCAGCGCGCCGTGTCGCCACCGACGGTGATGGCGTCGGCGGTGCACAGGAGGTCCTTGTTGTGGGCGCACTCCAGACGCTGGCACGCCCCGACGTGCCCCTCCGCGACGGGCAGGCCGCCGCGGACGTCGAGCTCCACGAACGTGCCGCAGGACGCCTCGTCGCCGCCGATGGTCACGGCCTCGGCGCTGCAGCCGCCCTTGTTGTAGGCGCAGCTGGTCGCCGCACAGGAACTGATCGCGGTCATGGTAGCCATGGTGCTCGTCCTCTCTTCTGGTTTTCCCGGGGGAACTCTTCTTCGAGAATAGGGACACCGCGGGTGGGCCACAAGATCATCGTGCCTGATCAGAGTATGTGCCGACTCCTTTCTCCTAATTCTCGGACAGCATTCCCACCGCAGGCTCAGCCGCAATTCGCATCATCCCTGTTGCGCAATTCCGGGACGGCCCTGGTGGGCTGGCGCTGTGCCGGTGCGGCACAGGGCAAGATGGGGACATGAGCTACGACATCACGTTGTGCCCGCGCCATCCCGGACAGGACTGGGGGGACGCGCTCGCCGCCGCTGACGCCGAGGACACCGCCGTCGAGGCGGACGAGCAGGCGCTCGCTGCCGGTGTCGAGACCTTCCGCCGCATCGAGGCACGCCTGCGCGAGGTGGTCGACGGGGAGGTCGAGACCTGGGTGGCGGAGGAGACCGGCGGCGACGTCTACGGCGAGCTCCGGGCCCTCGACTCCGGTCTGCAGGTCGAGCTCTTCGACCGGTCGGCCTCCGTGACCGTCCCCGACGGCGCGCCCGGGGACCCCGGGACGCTGGACGCCCAGGTGCGCGGGGCGGTGGAGGCGGTGCGGCAGGAGACCGGCTACGAGGCCTACGACCACCACCGTGACGAGACCTTCGACGGCACCGCCGCGGCGGCCGCTGAGGTCGACACCGTCGAGACGCCGGGGGCGTCCGATGCTCCCGAGGGGACCGGCGCGGACAGCGCTGAGGCCGGCGGACCGGGACGGCCCTCCGCCGCGGACGCGGCCCGCAGGAACCCGGCCACCCTCCGTCGACGGGGCTGGATCTACCTCATCCTCGGCATCGTGATCACCGTGCTGGCCATCCAACGGTTGAGCTCCGGGGACTCCGGTGCCCTCACCATCGTGCTGCTGGTCATCGGCGTCCTCGACCTGCTCGGCGGAGCCCTGCTCGTGGCGGTGTCCCAGCGCACCGCGCAGGACAGCCCGACGGCGGACTGAGCCTCACAGCCCCGACAGGTCGTCGGGGACGTCCACGGCATACCTGCGCAGGAGGTCCAGGGGGATCACCTCGAGCACCTGCTCGTGGGTGCTGGCGAGCACCACCGGCGCGGCGTGACCGTCCTGCTGGGCCTGCAGCCAGCGCACCGCGACCACGCACCAGCGGTCCCCGGGTCGCAGTCCGGGGAAACCCCACGAGGGCCGGGGCGTGAGCAGGTCGTTGCCGACCGAGAACTCGTGGGTGAGGAACTCCTCGGTCATGACCGCGCAGACACCGTGGACGCCGGCGTCCTCCGGGGTCACCTCGCACGAGCCGGACCGGGTGAAGCCGGTGACCGGGTCGCGGCCGCACTCCTCGAGCGGGGCACCGAGCACGTTGCGCATGAGGCCAGCATGTCAGGCCGCACGGACCCCCGGCCGCAGGTCCACTCCGCGGACGGTGCTGCCTCAGCCGCGGGAGGCGACCTGGGCGTCCAGCTCCTGCAGCTCCCGCAGACCCGCCCGCACGACCTGCTCGTTGCCGCTGCGCAGCTTGGCCACCGCCTTCCTCACCTCGCCCGGCTTGACGCCGGCCGCCCGGGCCTGGCGCAGGTGCTCGGCGCTGGTCAGGTCCATGTCCAGCACCGCCGCGGCCTGCGACCGGATGCTCGGTGCGGGCACCGGCTGCGCCTGAGCCTGCGGCAGGCTGCGGGCCGCGACCGAGGAGAGGCCCATCGCCGGGGCGACCGCCGAGGCGTACGCCCGGTTGCCCGCCCGGTTGGGGTGGAAGGACTCGTCGATCGGGAGCGTCAGGTTGTTGATCCACGCCTGCCGGTCGCACACGGCGTGGCCGGCGAAGTCGTCCCGGACCTCGACGTAGGTGAAGCCGGCCGCGGTCGAGCGAGCGTCGATGAGCCGGTCCAGCTCGGCGGTGCCGGAATTGAGCCGCGCCATCTCCCGACCCGAGAAGAAGGTGGCCCAGGAGCAGTCCTGGCCGTTGAAGAGGTAGGGGTAGCCGGCGACGGCGACCTCGGCGTTGGGCGCCCGGCCGGCGATCTCGCCGTAGACCTGGTCGAGACGCCCGGGCAGCACCGTGCGCAGGATGGTCAGGCTGTCGTCGATCTCGCCGTCGCAGTCGCTGATCCACCCGGGCAGCGCGCACTCGGTCAGCACGTCGGCGAACCCGACGTCGTTGCCGCCGATCGTCATGGACACCAGGGCGGTGTGCGCGTCGAGGGTGCCGAGCTGGTCGGCCAGCACGTCGCTCGTGTCGGCCCCCGAGCAGGCCCGGTAGTGGAGGTCGAGGCCCCGCTGACCGGCGATGAGCGCGGGGTAGCCGTAGGGCGAGCGGTAGCAGGAGTCGGTGCGGGCGTAGGTGCCCGTCCCGGCGGAGAAGCTGTCGCCCAGGGCGACGTAGTCGCCGTCGCTGCTCGCCGCCTGCGCGGGGGCGGCGGCGAGGGTGGCGCCCAGGGCGAGGGTGCAGGTCGAGGCCAGGAGGGTCCGTGTCGTCGTTGACATGAGCACATGCAAGCACAGGCCTCCGACGCACCGCAGGGTCTCGCGCCCCGGACCTGGCGCCGGTGCCCTCTCCCCGGGCAGCAGCGCCGCGGCGCTACCGGAGGGGGACGAAGCGGTACCACCCCGGCGCCTGGCGCCGGTGCACCCGCGTCCCGCGGCGTCGCGCGAGCACCAGCCGACCGTCCAGCGGCACGAGCAGGAGGCCGCCGTCGACCAGCTGCTCCACCAGCTCCTGCGGCCAGCGCGAGGCCATGGCCGAGACGAGGACGCGGTCGTAGGGCGCCCCCGCGGGCCACCCCAGCACGCCCGGCACCGCAGCCCGCACCGACGCCTGGCGCAGACCCGCCCGCCGCACCCGCTCCTCGGCCTCCTCGGCCAGCGGGGCCTCCAGCTCCACCCCGACGACCGAGCCCGACGCGCCGACCAGCCGCGCGAGCAGGGCCGTCGTCCAGCCCGACCCCGCACCGACGTCCAGGACGCGGTCCCCGGGCCGCACGTCGAGCAGCCGCAGCATGGCGGCCACGGTGCTGGGCTGGGAGCTCGTGGCGCCGTGCCCGATGGGCAGCGGGACGTCCTGCCCAGCCCGGTCGCGCAGCCCGGGCGGGAGGAAGTCCCGGCGCGGCACCATCTGCATCGCCTCGGCGACGGCCGGGCTTCGCGGCTGACCGGCACGGCCCATGTCGTCGACCTCCGGGGGCGGGAGCGGGGTGAGGCGCAGGATACGCCCGCCCCGCGCCGACCCACGGCTGCTGACAACCGGGCCGGGCACGTCGACCCCAGCCACGGCATACCCGGCGGCCGTGTGGACGTCGGGCGTCCGCCGCGAGAGGCTGGGGGCATGGCCGATGTCCAGGTGACCCGGAACGACGACCTGACGAGGTACGAGGCGCACCTCGACGGTGCGCTCGTGGGCTTCGCCGAGTACCAGCTCACCGACATCCTGGTGGTCTTCACGCACACCGAGGTCGAGCGGGCCGCCGAGGGTCAGGGGGTCGGCAGCGCGCTGGCACGGTGGGCCCTGGACGACGTGCGCGACCAGGGGACCCGCCGGGTGCTGCCGATCTGCCCGTTCATCAAGGCGTGGATCGACCGGCACCCCGACTACGCCGACCTGCTCTACTCCGGCCGCCAGGGCTGAGGTCCCACCCGTCCGCGGACCTGGCGCGCGCCCTGCCACCCCTCGCCCGACGGCGTAGGCTCTGGCCCTGTCGACCTTCCTGCGTCTCGTGACCACGCTGCACGCCAAGCTGGTCAAGGCGACCGGCCGGCTCGGAGCCGGGCCGCAGGACGGCGCCGTCCTCGTCCTCGACCACACCGGCGCGAAGACCGGGACCGCCCGGGAGACGCCACTGATGTTCGTCCGGCACGGCGAGGGGTATGCCGTCGCCGCCTCCGCGAACGGTGCGGACCAGCACCCGGGCTGGTTCTACAACCTGCGGGCTCACCCCGACGTCACCATCCACGTGCAGAAGCGCGCCATCCCCGTGCGGGCCCGCGAGGCCGGGCCGGTGGAGCGGCAGGAGATCTACGCCCGCTTCGTCGCGGTGCACCAGCGTTTCGCCGCCTACCAGGACAAGACCTCCCGGGTCATCCCGGTGGTCGTGCTGGACCCCCGCTGAGGCAGGGTTGACAACATACAACTAGTTGGTTGTATGTTGTCAACATGGACGACCCCTCCGAGGACCGCGCGGACGCGATGTTCCACGCGCTCGCCGACCGCACGAGACGCGACATCCTGCGCCGCGTGCTGGCCGGGGAGCACTCGGTGTCGGCCCTGGCGACGAGCTACGACATGAGCTTCGCCGCCGTCCAGAAGCATGTCGCCGTGCTGGAGCGCGCCGGCCTGCTCACCAAGCGTCGGCGCGGCCGGGAGCAGCTGGCCAGCGGCGACGTGGAGGCCGTCCGCTCGGTCTCCTCGATGCTCACCGAGCTGGAGCACCTGTGGCGCGGCCGCATCGATCGCATCGACACCTTTCTCGAGGAGCACTGACATGCCCGTCACCAGCGTCACCACCGACACCGCCGGACGCACCATCACGATCACCGCGGAGTTCGCGGCACCGGTCGAACGGGTGTGGGAGATGTATGCCGACCCGCGCCAGCTGGAGCAGGTCTTCGGCCCGCCCTCGCACCCGGCGACCTTCGTCGAGCACGAGCTCGCGCCGGGCCGGACCACGAAGTACTTCATGACCGGCCCCGAGGGCGAGAAGTACGGCGGCCTCTGGGAGATCACCGGCGTCGACACCGGCCGCAGCTTCACCTTCGAGGACCGCTTCGCCGACGCGGAGACCTGGTCCGCGGCCGAGAGGATGCCGGTGTCCCGCAACACGTATGCCTTCGAGCAGGTCGACGGCGGCACCCGCGCGACCTTCACCTCGGTCTACGACTCCGCCGAGGGCCTCCAGCAGGTGCTGGACATGGGCGTCGAGGAGGGCGCCACCGAGTCGATCAACCAGATCGACGGGTTCCTGGCGGCCTGAGCCCGGCCGGGGGGCGGTGGCGCCCGGCGTGCGGGGATCGTCCGTCCACCCCGGCATGTCGGGCACCGCTGCTACCGTGTCCCCTGCTGCGCGAGAGAGGTGGGGCGATGGCGGGGGACGACGAGGTCGTCATGGTGAACAACACCTACAAGGACGCTGTCCGCAGCGCCCGGTCGGCGTGCGTGAGCCCGGCTGCACGGCTGGAGGACGCCTTGCGTGCCGCGCGGCGCGCGATGGACGCCGGGGCCTGGCAGGGCCCCATGGGCGAGGACTTCTCCGGGGAGCTGAACACCTACCGGAGCCGGCTCAACGAGGCCGGGCCGGCGGCGCTGGACGACTTCGACCGGGTCATCTCCGGTCAGCCGGAACGCGTCCCGTCGACGGCCTGGCAGGTGCGCTGGCAGCGCATGGGACTGCGCTGAGGTCGGCATGGCGCTCGTCAGCATCGACATCGGGGCGATGGAGGAGCTCGTCGCCGACATGAGGTCGGCCTACGACGAGCTCCCCTCCGACGTGAGCACCATCCGCGGCCGGCTGGACCAGGTCCTCATCGGCACCGGGTCCGTGGCCCAGGTCGACTTCGGGTCCGCCGTCTGGACCTGGATGGGCGACCGCATCCGCGACCTCAACCGGCGTCTCGCCCTGGCGCGCCTCATCGCCGCCAGCACCCCGGGCATACCGGGCGTGGGCGTCGTCGAGATCGACGAGAGCTACGTCAGCGACCTGTCGCAGGCGGAGGTCGACGCCCTGGCCGACGAGGTCGAGGTGCTCATGACGCCGGCCGAGTTCGCGGACCCCCAGGACATCGACCCGCGGCTGCTGGAGATCCTCGCCGAGCACGCCCACGACCCCTACTTCGCCGCCGCCGTCGCGGGGCGAGTCCCGCCCTCGACGCTGGACCAGTACCTCCAGAGCATCTCCTCCTACCGCGAGTTCCACGCGCGGACCCCGGAGGAGGCCACCGACTTCGACGGCCGCTACGACGCCCTGCTCAACGGGCTCGGGATGACCTACGGGCTCGCCTCCCAGGGCGAGGGCGACCTCGAGGTCCCCGGGATGAGCGAGGCCTGGGCGGACGCCATCGAGGACGTCCCGCCGATCAGCGGCCGGGCGCAGCGCCTGTCCCTCGTCATCTCGCGGGGCACCTTCTCCACCGACCTGCTCACGACGGTCCACGACCGGATGGTCGACCTGGAGGGCGACCACGGGGCGGAGTACTGGACCTCCATGGGATTCATCTTCGACCCGGACCCGAGCAAGAGCCCGGCCACCAACCTGGTGACGGACCCGTTCGGCGGGCTCTACCAGGGGATGGGCCACAACCCCGACGCCCTGCGCCAGGTCTTCGCCGAGGGCGAGACCATCACGGTCGAGACCGACGACGGGCCGGTCGAGGTGAACGCCCGGCTGTGGGAGACGATGCGCTTCCGCGGGATGGACGAGTATGCCGTGTCCCAGCTGGTCGCCGGGCTCCAGACCGGGCTAACGGCACCGCCGGTGGAGGGCGCCGACGCCTGGCAGCCGGGGCTGGTCGAGGACCTCGAGGGGTCGATCGCGGCGATCGAGCGGGAGGCGCGGATCGCCGAGGAGAACCGGCCGCCGTGGTACGCCCGGGCCGGCCACATCGTCCTCGACGTCCTGGGGATGGTGCCGCTGGTCGGCGAGCCGGCGGACGTGCTCAACGGCCTCTGGTACACCGCCGAGGGCAACTACGTCGACGCCGGGCTGTCCTACGCCGGGGCGGTGCCTGTCGTCGGGTGGTTCGCGGTCGGCGGCAAGTGGGTCAAGCGCGCGCTGACGGTCGAGGAGCTCGCCTCGATCGAGCGGCTGGCCGCCAGCGGCACCGACGTCGGCCGGCTGCTGCCCGGCGGGCGGCTGGCCGCCTCGGCCGACGAGCTCGCCGACGCCGCCAACTTCACCACCGACGCCTTCCTCACCCCCGCAGAGCTGCGCCGCTTCGGGGACCGGCCGTGGCTGCAGAACATGGTGGCCGGCAACAGGTTCGACACCTACATGACCCCGAACTACCCCCACAACCAGGTCTACCTGCAGGCGCCCGGCGGGTCGGGCTACGTGCGGCTGGACAGCTACGTGCCCGGCGAGGAGATCATCTCGCGCAAGCTCACCCAGCTCGGCGACGTGCAGTCGACCACGGCGTTCAGCTACATCGACGAGCTGGTCACGAAGTACCCCGACTCGGCGAGGGTCGCCGACGTGCCCTCGACGCAGATGTCGGGCTTGGCAGGTCAACGACTCCAGGGCGAGATGGTGCTGCAGGTGCCGCCACAGGCCGGAGGGACCATCCCTGACGAGGTGGCTGAGTACGCCTTCGAGAACGGCGTCCATATCATCGACATCAACGGCTTCGACTACACCGCCCACCTGTTCGACTGAGGAAGCGAGACACGTGCCCTACCGGTATGGCCAGAGATGGCATGGAAAGCTGCGCAAGCCCATCGGCGAGATCACCGAGGCCGAGGCTGAGCGGCGATTCACCCACGGCCCGTTCTTCTCGGTCAGCAAGGTCGGCGATCCTTCCGGCGGTGCGGTCCCCGACTTCACGCTCAGCATCGACCCTGACGGGATGTACGTCGGCAGCATCTTCTACGACGAGTTCGGCTCGGAGGTGAAGAAGTACCACTTCGACGAGGAGGCGGCCCGTCCTGGTCACTTGTTCCTCCGGGAGGTCGTCGTCACGGTCTACCCCGACGGCCAGGACAAGTGGCTGTCGCTCCGCGACTCCAAGGCGCATCGGTCCTTGCTCTTCCAGCCCGACGGCCGGGCCCGTTCCTACCTCGCCGTCAAGGGTGAACCGGCGGCCAAGGTCGAGGAGTTCACGGATGTCGACGTCTCGGCCCACTGGGTGCCGATGATCACCTTCGGCGACTGGGACCGCTTCGGCGAGCACCGCGAGCCGGGGCTGCCCGGCTGAACGCGACACGATGACCTACCGGTACGGACGTGATTGGCACCCCGTGCTGCGCAGACCGATCCAGGAGATCAGCGAGCCGCAGGCCCGGAAGCGCTTCACCGGTGGTCCGAGCCTCTCGGTGAGCAGGGTCACCGATCCCTCCGGTGGGCTGGTGCCGGACTACACGCTCACGATCAACCCGGCTGGTATGTACGTCGGGGCGGTGTTCTACGACTCGTTCGGCTCGCAGGTGAAGCACTACCACTTCTACGAGCAGGCCGACCGTCCCGGGGAGCTCTTCCTGAGCGGCCTCACGGTGCACGTCTACCCGGACGAGCAGACGACGTGGCTCTCCCTCAGGGACTCCAAGGCGCACACCGCCTTCACGTTCAGACCCGACGGGTGGGCCCGGTCCTACTTCGCCATCACGGGTGAGCCGGTGGCCAAGGTCGAGGAGTTCACGGACGTCGACGTCTCGGCCCACTGGGTGCCGATGATCACCTACGGCGACTGGGACCGCTTCGGCGAGCACCGCGAGCCGGGGCTGCCCGGCTGAGCCGAGAGAGCGACGGCATACCGGTCGGACGCCCGTGTCACGAGGTGGCGCACACGGAGCTGCACAGGTATGCCGTCGCGCGGCCGCGAGGGACGCTCAGATCTCCTCGCCGTCCCGGACGGCCTGCGCGAAGGCGGCCATCGAGGGGTACTCCGCCAGGTAGGACCACTGGCCGCGCGGCTCGGGCGTCGCGCCCCAGCCGGGGCGGGCGTGGCGGCGGTTGATCCAGACCGAGTCGAGCCCGCGCCGGGCGGCCGGGACGTGGTCGTGGAAGAGGCTCTGCGCGACGTGCAGGTGCTCCTCCCGGGCGATCCCGAGGTCCCGCAGGGTGGCGTCCAGCGCCAGGAAGTGCGGGTCGGCGGGCTTGTACGCCCCGACGTCCTGCGCCGTGACGACCGCGGACGGCGTCATGCCGAGGTGGCGGTTGCTACCGGCGAAGCCCTCACGGTGCACGTTGGACAGGATGATGAGCGAGAACCTCTCCGCCAGCGAGGCGAGCGCCTCGGCGGAGTCCTCGAACGCCGGCCAGTCGGGCACCGAGGAGCCCAGCCGCTGCCTCCACCCCTCGTCGACCTCGGCGCCCAGCGCCCGCCCGGTGCGCGCGAAGGCCTCGGCGAGGACCTGCGGGTAGAGCGTGCGCGGGCGCTCGCGCGCCACGTCCGCCTCGTGCCGGGCATACTCGCGCAGCAGCTCCTCCTCGCTCAGCCCCAGCCCCACCTGCGCGGCCCAGGGGACGAGGACGCCGCCGATCCCGGCCTCCCAGTCGATGAGCGTGCCGTAGACGTCGAAGCTCAGCGCGCGGTAGTCCTTCAGCCGCATCACCGAGCCTCACTCTCGGCGGCCTCGAGCGGCTGGTCCTCGACGCTGCGCCGGGAGCCGGGGGTGAGCAGGCTGACGACCACCAGGGTCACCAGGGTGGCGGGCAGGGACACCAGCACCGAGTTGAGGTCGCCGGGCTGGCCCAGCTGCTCCCAGGTGATGGTGAGGACGACCGCGACGCTCATCGAGGCGATCGCTCCCCACTTGGTCGCCCGCTGCCAGAAGAAGATGGCGAGCACCGGCGGGGCCAGGGCCACCCCGTAGACGGTGTAGGAGTAGAGCTGCAGCTCGAGCACGGTGGGGAAGAAGCGCCCGAGCACGTAGGCGACCACGGCGATCGCCAGCACCGCGAGGCGGTGCACCTTGAGCCGGCCGCCGTCGTCCAGCTGCACACCCATCATTCGCTGCACCGCGTCGTAGACGACGTTGCCCGCGCCGGAGAGCAGGAACGAGGAACCGGTGGTGATGATGAAGGCCAGGGCCCCGCCCAGCAGCAGGCCGCCGATGACCACGGGCAGGTAGCCCTCGCCTGCCAGGGACAGGATCGCGGTGTCCGGCTCGATGTCCGGCAGAAGCACCACGGCCGCCGACCCGAGCAGCGCCACGGGCACGGTCACGAGGAAGCTGGTGAAGAAGAACCCTGCGGTGGCCTGCTTGGCCTCCTCCTCGCTGCGCGCGGCGCCGAGCCGCTGGTACATGTTCTGGTCGGCCAGGATGAGCAGGAAGAGCGGGAGGAAGTAGCCCAGCAGGGCCAAGGCAGGGAGTCCGCCGGAGAGGGTGGTGTGGGTGTCCGGCATCCCCTGCCAGTAGGCGTCCCACCCGCCGATGTCCCGGCCCAGGATGATCGGCAGCGCCACGAGCAGGCTCACCACGATGACCATGGCCGAGATGAAGTCGCTCCAGGCGACCGATCGCAGGCCGCCGCCCACGGCGAGGAGGGTGATGATGACCGCCACGAGGATCGCGCCGCCCTGGGGGGACAGGGGCGTGATGACGCTGATGATGTAGCCGCCGCCGGTGAACTGGTAGGCGGTGATGCCGGTGTAGGCCAGGATCGTGATGAGCGCCGCGATGATCCGCACGGCCACGCCGTAGCGCCGCTCCAGCAGCTCGGGGACGGTGTGCGCACTCGAGCGACGGACCCGCTTGGCGATGAAGTAGAGCACGACGATCCCCACCGGTGTCCCGGCCATGAAGAAGATCGAGGCCAGCGGGCCGTAGCTGTAGGCGAAGCTCGCCCCGCCGATGATCGTCCCGGACCCGACCCAGGTGGCGAGCAGGGTGCCGATCATCACCGGCTTGGGCAGGCTGCGGCCGGCGAAGAGGAAGTCGTCACCGGTCGCGGTGTACTTGCGCCGGCTGAACCAGACGCCGATGCCGACCATCAGGGCCAGGTAGAGGACCAGGATGGTGACGTGCACGGGCTGCATGACAGACCTCCCACAGGGACGGGATGGGACCGCCGGGCCCGGCGGACGCTGCACGCCATCCAACCGCGAGTGCCATCAGATTGCAACAACTATTGCACTTCGGGCAGCAGTCCGTCCTTGTCGCGGGGGAAGAGCCCGAAGTCCCGCCAGAGCTCGTCGGCGGCGTCGGCAGCCCGGGTCGCCGCCCCGGGATCGGCCGCGACGATGGCGGCCACCACCGCCTGGACCACCGTCACCGTCGGCACGAGCGAGGGGAACATGCTGGCCCCCTCGCTCGGGACCATGACGAACTCGTCGGCGAGCGCCGTGATGCCCGGTCGGGCGTGGTCGCCGACGACGACCAGCCGCACCCCCCGGTCCCGGGCGAGGCCCGCGATCTGCAGCAGGTCCCCGGGGGTCCGCCACAGGTGGAAGATCACCAGCGCGTCCCCCTCGCGCAGCACCGCGAAGGCGTTGAGCAGCGCCGTGCCGCCCGCGCGCTCCAGCCGCACGTCGTGCCCGAGGGTCTGCGCGAGGTGGGCCAGCTGCAGGCCGGGGGCTGCGAAGCTGCCGGACCCGAGGACGAGGGTGGTGCGCGCGGCCACGATGATGGCGGCCACCCGGGCGAGCTGGTCCTCGTCGAGGAGGGCGGCCAGGTCCCGCAGGTTGTGCAGGTCCTGCCGGACGGCGGCCTCCCCGGCCCCCTGCGCCTCCCCGTGCTCCTGCAGCACCTCGGACGCCGAGAGCAGCGACAGGAAGCGGGACCGGACCTCCGCCCGCAGCTGCGGCCAGCCGGTGAACCCGATGAGCTGGGCCGCGCGCACGACCGTGGCGGGGTTGACCTCGGCGAGCCCCGCCGCCTCTTGGACGGAGGCGTACGACATCTGACGCGGGTGCGAGCCCAGCGCCCTCAGCACCTCCTGCACCCCCCGCCCCGGTGAACGCGCTCCGAGGCGCGACGCCACCCACGGCGGCACCTCGCTGACGGACATGGACGTCATTGTGCAACATTTCTTGCGGGTCTGTGGCAGGGTGAAGCGCGAAGCCCGCGAGAGGAGATCAGCAGTGGAACCGCATACCGTCGTCCTGCAGGGAGGCAGCGTCTGCGACGTCACGGCCGGGGAGGCCGTCCGTGCCGACGTGGTCATCAGCGACGGGGTGATCCAGGAGGTGGGCCCGGACGTGACCACCCCGCGGTCGGCCACGACGATCGACGCCACGGGCCTGTTCGTCAGCCCCGGGCTCATCGACGCACACGTCCACGTCACCGCCGGGACGGCGGACCTGGCGGCGCAGGCGGAGTACTCCCCCTTCTACGTCGCGGCCCAGACCCAGGGGATCCTGCGCGGGATGCTCGAGCGCGGCTTCACCTCGGTGCGCGACGTCGGCGGGGCGGACCACGGGGTGGCGGCCGCGGTCGCGGACGGGCTGTGGGCCGGTCCCACCGTCTTCTTCGGCGGCAAGGCGCTGTCCCCGAGCGGAGGGCACGCCGACCTGCGCAGCGCCGGTCGCCAGGTCGTCGACAACCACGTGTGCTGCCCCAACATCGGCACCCTCTGCGACGGGGTCGACGAGGTGCGCCGAGCTGCCCGCAACCAGCTGCGCACCGGGGCCGACCACGTCAAGATCATGCTCTCCGGCGGCGTCGCCTCCCCGACCGACCGGGTGGACTCGCTGCAGTTCTCGGTCGACGAGATCCGGGCCGTGGTCGAGGAGGCCGCCAACGCCAACCGCTACGTGACGGGGCACGCCTACACCGCGCGGGCGGTCAACCGCGGGCTGGAGCTGGGCCTGCGGTGCATCGAGCACGGCAACCTCATCGACGCCTCCAGCGTCGCGCTCTTCCGCGAGCACGACGCCTTCCTCGTGCCGACCCTCGTGACCTACGACTACCTGAGCAAGGAGGGCGCGGAGGCCGGCCTGCCCGCTGCCAGCCAGGCCAAGGTCGGCGACGTGCTCGAGGCCGGGCTGCACGCCCTGGACCTCGCCTCCAAGGGCGGCGTCCGGATCGCGCTGGGCACCGACCTGCTGGGCGCGATGCACCGGCACCAGAGCCACGAGTTCACGATCCGGGCCCAGGTCCAGGCGCCGGAGGACATCCTGCGCTCGGCCACCCTCGTCGGTGCCGACCTCGTCGGGCAGCCGGGACGGCTGGGCACGGTGGCCGCGGGCGCGACCGCCGACCTGGCGCTCTGGCGGGGCGACCCGCTGGCGGACGCCCAGGTCCTGGCCGACCCCGGGGCCCAGCTGCGGATGGTGCTGCAGCGCGGCGTCGTGGCGCACGAGGCCTGAGACCCGGACCGGGGGGTCCGGGCGTCCGAGCCGAGAGCCCCACCAGCACGACGAGTCCCAGGAGCCCCACGGTGCCGGGAAGATCGCCGAGGACGGGGATATACCGCGGTCTTCTGCACCTTTCTCGGCACTCTGTGACTGTTGTGCCTGCTGGGATCTGCGGTGAGGACCGAAGGGGACGGCGCGCCCGAGCCCCGGACGGGATGCCTGCCCTGAACAGCGAAGAGCCCCAGGTGATCGATGATCCCTGGGGCTCTTCCGGTGTGCGCGAGGGGGGAGTTGAACCCCCACGCCCTTGCGGGCACACGGACCTGAACCGTGCGCGTCTGCCTATTCCGCCACTCGCGCGAGTGCCGAGCAAGATTAGCACGGGGGGAGGGCACGGCCCGAATCGTCGACCCCGCCTGACACCCCCCGGGCCCGCCGCCCCAGCCGTCACCGCACCCCCCAGCCTCCAGGCTCCTCCCACGGTCGGCAGATACCATCGAGGCGCCAGCCAGTGCCGTGACGAGACCGAGGAGCAGGACGTGGGTGTGTTCGACAGGCTCGAGCGGGGTCTCGAGCGCGCCGTCAAGCAGCCCTTCGCCAAGGTCTTCAAGGCCGAGGTGCAGCCGGTCGAGATCGCCTCGGCGATGCGCGGTGCCATGGACGACCGGGCCGCCGTCCTGGGCCCCGGGCGCACCATGGTCCCCAACGTCTTCACCGTCGAGCTGGCCGAGTCCGACTACGAGCGGCTCGCGTCCTACGAGCACGCGCTCACCGACGAGCTCATCGCCGCTGCCGAGGACCACGCCGATGCGCAGCGGTATGTCGCTCCCGGCCCGTTCGAGGTGCGTCTCGTCTCCGGGGACGAGCTGGAGACCGGCATCTTCCGGGTCCGCCCGACGGCCAAGGACGGCCGGAAGGGCGGCCAGCGCGGCGGCGCGCGCGAGTTCGCCCAGGCCCAGCGCGCGCGGGACGAGCGCAGCGAGGCACAGGAGCGCGAGCAGCGGGAGGCGGACGCACGTCGTGCCGCCGAGGCGCGCGACCGCGTCCACGACCACGACCACGACCACGACCGGGACGCGGAGGCCTACGCGGAGTCGGCATACCGTCGACCCGCCGCCGAACGCCCGCGGCCGCGCCGCTCCGGCCCCGCCCTGACCATCGACGGCCGGCAGGTGCCGCTGACCGCGGCCGTCACCACCCTGGGGCGCGGCGAGGACTGCACGCTCGTCGTCGACGACCCGGGCGCCTCCCGCCGGCACGCCGAGATCCGCATCAGCCACGACGGGCCGCACCTGCAGGTGATCCTGCGCGACCTCAACTCCACCAACGGCACCTACCTCAACGGTGAGCAGGTCGGCAGCGAGGAGCTGCGCTCCGGCGACCGCATCACCCTGGGACGCACCCACATCACGGTCCACCTGGAGGGTTGATGGGTGAGCTGACCCTCAACCTGCTGCGCCTCGGGGTGGTCGTGCTGCTCTGGGCCTTCGTCGTCGCCGTGGTCGGCGCGCTGCGCGGCGACCTCTACGGCACCCGGGTGCTCACCCGCAACGCCGGCCCGACCCGCAAGCCGGAGTCGCGCTCGGACCGCCGGCAGCGGCGGAACACCCCCACCCACCTGGTCGTGACCGAGGGCCGGCTGCGCGGCACCTCGGTACCCCTGCACGACGCCGGGGTCCTCGTCGGGCGCAATCCCGAGTGCTCGGTCGTCCTCACCGACGACTACGCCTCCGGCCGGCACCTGCGCATCTACCCCGGCGCGGATGCGTGGTACGCCGACGACCTCGGCTCCACCAACGGCACCGAGGTCAACGGCCAACGCATCGCGACCGGTGCCCGGCTCGACCCGGGCGCGCAGATCCGGATCGGCCAGACCGTCCTCGAGCTGCGTCGTTGAGCATGGCCCTCGCCCTGCGCTACGCCGCGCGCACCAACATCGGCCTCGGCAGCAAGTCCCGCAACGAGGACTCCGCGTATGCCGGTCCCGAGCTCCTGGTGCTGTGCGACGGCATGGGCGGGCACGCCGCCGGCGACGTCGCCTCCTCCCTCGTCGTGGGGGAGCTCGTGCACCTCGACGGGGAGTCGCACGGCGCCGACGACGCCCTGGACATCCTCGAGCACGCCCTCGAGGAGGCCAACAACCGGCTGGCCGACGTCATGGAGGTCTACCCGGACTCCGACGGCATGGGCACCACGTGCATCGCCATGCTCCGGGTCGACAGCAAGCTCGCGGTCGCCAACATCGGCGACTCCCGGGCCTACCTCCTGCGCGGTGGCCGCCTCACCCAGATCACGACCGACCACTCCTTCGTCCAGAAGCTGCTCGACGAGGGCCGGATCAGCCAGGAGGAGGCCCAGCACCACCCCCAGCGCTCCCTCGTGACCCGCGTCTTCACCGGCCGCCCGGAGGACCACCCGGACCTGTCGCTGCGCGAGCTGCGCGAGGGCGACCGGGTGCTGCTGTGCAGCGACGGGCTCACCGACTACGTCTCCACCGAGGTCGTCACCGAGATCCTCGCCGAGCCCGGCCGCACCCCCGGCCAGGTCGCCGACGCGCTGGTCCACACCGCGCTGCGCGCCTCGACGCGCGACAACGTCAGCGTCATCGTCGCCGACGCCGTCTCGCCCGGGGAGGGGACGAGCAAGCCCCAGGTGGTGGGGGCCGCCAGCGAGCGGCGCGGCACCCGCCCGTTGAGCCACCTCAGCCCCGCCGAGAAGGCCGCGGCCCTGTCCCGGGAGGCCGCAGGCACCTCCGAGATCGCCGAGGCGCCGCTGCTGGCCGAGGAGCAGTCCCGGCCCTGGGTGCGCTGGCTGCGGCTGGCCGGGGTCGGCATCGCCGTCGCCGCGGTGCTCGTCGCCGGCGGCTGGGCGGCCTGGATGTGGAGCCAGCAGCAGTACTTCGTCGGGGAGCAGGACGGGCGGGTGACGATCTACCGCGGCATCTCCCAGGACCTCGGGCCCGTCCGACTGTCCACGGCCGAGGATCAGACCGACGTGCTCGTGGAGGACCTGCCGGACTACTACCAGGAGCGGGTGCAGGACACCCTGTCCGCGGACGGCCGCGCGGGTGCCGACCGCGTCGTCGCGGACCTGCGCGCCCTCACCCCGGCGGCCTGCGTCCCGACCGTGCTGCTGCCCGACGGGACGACGTCCACGCAGATCCCGGACGACATGGACACGACGACCGCCGACAGCCTGGCCGACGCCACCGGCGCGCCGGGCACCGGCTCGCCCGTGGACGACCTGCTGCGCGAGTCCCTGGAGCTGGGCAGCGGCACCCTCGCCGGCCCGGGGGACACCACCTCCGGCGTCACCCCCACCGGCGCCGAGGACGAGGCGCGACCCACCGCGACGGTCGTCTGGCCGGAGGGATGCCCGTGAGCACCACCACCCCCACCCCCTCGACCGTCACCAGCCTCGCGGTCCGCAGCGGCCGCACCATCGAGATGCTCCTGCTCGTGCTCGCGGTGGGCATCGTCACGCTGGCCTACGTCGCGGTCAACCTCACCGTCACCGGTGAGCTGCCCGCCGACGTCTGGTGGCACGTGGGCATCTACTCCGCGCTCGCGGCGGGTCTGCACGTCGTGCTCCGACTGCGCGCGAGGTATGCCGACCCCCTCCTCCTCCCGCTCGCGACGCTGCTCAACGGGCTGGGTCTGGTGATGATCCACCGCATCGACCTCGTCCCGGGCCAGCTCGGGACCTCGGGGGTCGCCAGCCGGCAGCTGCTGTGGACCGGGCTGGCGATGGCGATGGCGGCGGCGGTGCTGGTCCTGCTGCGCGACCACCGGGTGCTGCGTCGCTACACCTACATCGCGATGGCCCTCGGGTTCGTCCTCCTGCTCCTGCCGATGCTGCCCTTCATCGGGGAGACGGTGAACGGCTCCCGCCTGTGGATCCGCATCGGTCCGTTCAGCTTCCAGCCCGGCGAGCTCGCCAAGATCGCGGTGGCCGTGTTCTTCGCCGGCTACCTGGTGTCCACCCGGGACGCGCTCTCGCTGGTCGGCCGCCGGGTGCTCGGCCTCCAGCTCCCGCGCGCCCGGGACCTCGGGCCCATCCTCGTCGCCTGGTCCCTCTCCGTGCTCATCCTCGTGCTGCAGCGCGACCTCGGCTCCTCGCTGCTCTTCTTCGGGCTGTTCGTCGCGATGCTCTACGTCGCCACCGAACGCACCAGCTGGATCGTCATCGGCCTGGCCCTCTTCGCCTCCGGCGCCGTGCTGGCCTGGCGGCTGTTCAGTCACGTGCAGAGCCGGGTCACGCTGTGGCTGGACCCGTTCGCGCCGGACCAGTCCGACCAGGTGGCCAAGGGGTTGATGGGCCTGGCCCACGGCGGCATCTTCGGAGCAGGTCTGGGCAACGGCTACCCCTACATCACCTACTACGCCAACAGCGACTACATCGTCGCCAGCTTCGGTGAGGAGCTCGGCATGGTGGGGCTGTTCGCCCTGCTCATGCTCTACGCCCTGCTCGTGGAGCGCGGTCTGCGCACGGCGATCGGCTCCCGCGACGGCTTCGGCAAGCTGCTCGCCGTGGGGCTGTCCTTCACCGTCGCGCTGCAGGTCTTCGTCATCGTCGGCGGCATCACCCGGGTCATCCCGCTGACCGGCCTCACCACCCCCTTCCTCTCCGCCGGCGGCTCCTCGCTGCTGGCCAACTGGATCATCGTGGCGCTGCTGCTGCGGATCAGCGACGCCGCCCGGCGCCCCATCTCCGAGCGTCGCCAGGACCCGAGCATCGACGCCGCCGAGCGGGCGGAGGCACCCCGATGAACACCCCCGTCCGCCGGCTGGCGCTCGTCGTCTTCGCGATGTTCACCGCCCTGCTGCTGTCGACCACGTGGATCCAGTTCGTCCAGGCCGACGACCTGCGGGACCGCGCCGGCAACCGGCGCACCCTCATCGAGAACTACAGCCGGGACCGGGGGGCCATCCTCGTCGACGGCAACCCCATCGCCTCCTCCGAGCCGACCGACGACGAGCTGGAGTGGCTGCGCCGCTACCAGCAGCCGTCGCGGTATGCCCACGTCACCGGCTACTACTCCTTCACCTACGGCGCGGGGCTCGGTCTGGAGCGCGCCGAGGACTCGCTGCTCGCGGGCACCGACGACAGCCTCTTCTACCAGCGGCTGTCCGACGTGGTCACGGGCAGACCGGCCTCGGGCGCGAGCCTCGAGCTCACCATCGACCCCGACGTGCAGGCGGCCGCCGTCGAGGCGCTGGGCGACCGGCGCGGGGCGGCGGTCGCCCTGGACCCCCGGACCGGGGAGATCCTGGCGATGGTCAGCCGCCCTAGCTTCGACCCCAACGCGCTGTCCAGCCACCGGCTGAGCGCCGTCGACGAGGCCTACGTCGCGCTGACCGAGGACCCGGCCCGACCGCTGACCAACCGCGCCATCGCCGGCGACCTCTACCCTCCCGGGTCGACCTTCAAGCTCGTGGTCGCCGCGGCGGCGCTGGAGTCCGGGGAGTACGAGCCGGACACCGAGCTGGAGGGCGGGCTGACCTACACCCTCCCCGGGACCGAGACCACGCTGCCCAACTTCGGCGGCGCGGCCTGCGACCCGGAGGACCGCCCGACCCTCGCCGAGTCGGTGCAGGTCTCGTGCAACACCTCCTTCGCCTGGCTGGCCGGCGAGCTCGGCGAGGACGCCCTCCGGCAGCAGTCGGAGGCGTTCGGGTTCGGCGAGCCGCTGGAGGTCCCCATGAGCGTCACCCCCTCGATCTACCCGGACGAGCTCGACGACGCCCAGCTGGCACTCACCGGCATCGGCCAGTTCGAGGTCCGGGAGACGCCGATGCAGGTGGCGATGATCTCCGCAGCCATCGCCAACGGCGGGGTGACGATGACGCCATACCTCGTGGAGGAGGTGCGCAACTCCGACCTGGAGGTCATCGAGTCCGCCGAGCCGCGCACCCGGTCGCGGGCCGTCTCCAGCCAGACGGCCCAGCAGCTCACCGACATGATGGAGCTCGTGGTGGAGCAGGGGTCGGGCCAGTCGGCCGCGCTGCCGGGGGTCGAGGTGGCCGGCAAGACGGGCACCGCGGAGTATGGCGACAGCGGCGCCGCGCACGCGTGGTTCACCGGGTTCGCACCGGCCGAGGACCCGCAGATCGCGGTCGCCGTCATCGTCGAGTCGGCGACCGACAACTGGGCCGGGGAGACCGGCGGCCAGGTGGCGGCGCCGGTCGCCCGGGCCATGCTCGATGCAGGAGTGGAACGATGAGCGAGGACCCCACGGAGGCCACCCCGCGGCCCGAGGACCCCCCGTCGACGCAGCGGGTGCTGGGCGGTCGCTACGAGCTCGGCGACCTCATCGGCCGCGGTGGGATGGCCGACGTGCACCTCGGCCACGACCTGCGGCTGGGGCGCCCGGTCGCCATCAAGGTGCTGCGCACCGACCTGGCCCGGGACTCCTCCTTCCTGGCCCGCTTCCGGCGCGAGGCGCAGTCGGCCGCCGGGCTGTCGCACCCCGCGATCGTGGGCGTCTTCGACTCCGGCGAGGAGCCGGTGGCCGAGTCCGGTGGTGCCAGTGTGCAGGTGCCCTACATCGTCATGGAGCTCGTCGAGGGCAAGACGCTGCGCGAGCTGCTCAACGAGCAGCGCACCCTCGACCCCGACGAGGCGGCGCGCATCACCGCGGCCGTGCTCGCGGCGCTGGAGTATGCCCACGAGCGCGGCCTCGTGCACCGCGACATCAAGCCGGCCAACGTCATGGTGACCGAGGCGGGTGCGGTGAAGGTCATGGACTTCGGCATCGCGCGGGCCATCGCCGACACCGCCGCCACGATGACGCAGACGCAGGCCGTCATGGGCACGGCGCGCTACCTCTCCCCGGAGCAGGCCCAGGGACTGGACGTCGACGGGCGCTCCGACCTGTACTCCGTCGGATGCCTGCTCTACGAGCTGCTGGCCGGGCGCACGCCGTTCCAGGGCGACCCCGTCTCGCTGGTCTACCAGCACCTGGGCGAGGCGCCCAAGGCCCCGTCCACCCACGCGGCCCGGCTGCCGCAGGCCCTGGACGCCGTCACCCTGCACGCGCTGGAGAAGAAGCCGGAAGAGCGCTACCAGGACGCGGCAGCCTTCCGCGCGGACCTCAACGCTGCACGCGCGGGTGAGCCGGTCTCCGCCGCGGCGCGCTCCACCTACGACCGGGCCCTCGGGTTCGGCGCGGCCGGGGCGGGAGCGGCCGCAGCGGCCGCCGCCGCCGCGAGCCGCTCCGGTGCCGCCACCCAGGCGGTGCCCGCCGCCGGGGCGGCCGGCCAGGGGTCGCAGGCCTATCCCGAGGAACCCACGGGCATCTTCACCCGCGCCGAGGAGGACGACCGCTACGAGCGGACCGACGAGCTGCCGGTGCGTGAGCGCCGGCACCCGGGGGCCGCGCTGCTGCTGGGGGCCCTCGCCCTGGTGGCGCTGGCCGGGGTCGCCTGGGTCCTGGTGCAGGTCCTGGGGCCGGGCGGCGAGGACGGGCCCGAGATGCTCGTCGTGCCCAGCACCGTGGGCAGCACCGAGGCGCAGGCCAGGACCACTCTGACCGCGGCCGGCTTCACCGTGGCCGAGGACGTCGTGCAGCGCAACAGCGACGAGGAGCCCGGCGTCGTCATCGAGCAGGACCCGCCCGGTGGCGAGGCGCCCCGGGGCGAGGAGGTGGAGCTCACGGTGTCGGCCGGGCCGCAGGCCCGGACCATCCCCCGCCTGCAGGGGCTGGAGGAGCAGGCGGCCCGGGACCTGCTGGAGCGCGAGGGCTTCAGCAACGTGCGGGGCGAGTCGCAGGTGACCGACGACCCCGACTGGGAGGAGGGGCAGGTCGTCTCCAGCGACCCCGGCGAGGGTGAGGAGGTCGCCCCCGACGAGCTCATCGAGCTCACCGTGTCCAGCGGCGAGGTCGAGGTGCCGGACGTCGTCGGGCTCGACCAGAACGAGGCGGTGCTGCTCCTCGACGAGCAGACCCTGGAGTGGGAGGTCACCACGCGGCGCACCGGCGAGGCGGACGCCGGCACCGTGCTCGAGCAGTCCGTCGAGGCCGGGGAGACGGTCGAGCAGGGCACCACGGTCGAGCTGGTCATCGCCGCCGAACCCGTCGAGACCGCCACCGAGGTCGTCACCGAGTCGGTGACGGTGACGCCCAGCCCGACGCCGGAGCCGACCGAGGACCCCACCACCGAGGAGCCGACGGAGGACCCCACGGACGAGCCGACCGAGGAGCCCACGGTCCCCCCGGAGCCGACGGAACCGCCGGAGCCGACGGACCCGGGCCCGCCCGAGGACCCGGGGCCGCCGGAGAACCCGGGGCCGCCGGAGGACCCGACCGACTGACCGGCGCCGCGCGGGTCAGCGGGAGCCGACGACCTGGGCGTGGCCCGGCCGGACCTGACCGGCGTAGGCCGGGAGCTCGGTCTCCTCGAGGTCGGCGACGGCATACCCCAGCCCGACGGCGTCGGCCCAGTCGCGGTAGGTCGCGACGACCGGGTCGGCCGCGAGCGCCGCGTGCAGG
Organism: uncultured Serinicoccus sp.; assembly: GCF_947487915.1. Taxonomy (GTDB): domain Bacteria; phylum Actinomycetota; class Actinomycetes; order Actinomycetales; family Dermatophilaceae; genus Ornithinicoccus. The sequence goes on from NZ_CANKYH010000008.1 coordinate 43,137, forward strand.
GCCTCGGGATCTCCGACGGCGGTGACGGTGAAGGGCGGGGAGTAGACCCGGCCCTGGAGGTAGAGGGTGTTGCCCACGCACTGCACCGAGCTGGTCGCGACGATGCGCTGGTCCTGCACCATGATCGCCTCGGCGCCACCCGCCCACAGGGCGTTGACCACGCCCTGCAGGTCCTGCTGGTGCACGACGACGTCATCGACCGAGTAGCCCTCGGGCAGGGTGTCCAGGCTGTAGCCGGCGTCGTCCAGGGTGACGCTCACCGCCGGCCCGGAGACGGCGGTCGCGCCCACGCCCGCCGCCAGCTCCTCGGCCCGCTGCAGGTCCACCGCGGCGGCGCTGGTCGCCTGCTCGGCCCGCAGCCGGTCCACGTCCTGGCGCAGCTCGTCGGCCCGGGCGCTGAGCTCGCGCACCTCGAGGTCGCGCTGGGTGATGAGGCCGACCAGGTCCCCCGGCTCCGGACGCGCGTCGCGGGCCAGCGAGGCGCTGGTGCCGAAGAGCAGCCCCGCGGCGAGGCAGACGAGCGTGACCCCGACCGTCCTGCTCCGGGCCCGGCGCGGCGTCACCGACGGCCCCGGCTCCCCGCTGCGCTGATCGGTCATGGGTCCCAGGGTATCCGGCGTATATCCTGGCGGCTCCCACCACGAAGGAGTCGACGTGCCCGAGTCCCGAGGCCGAGAAGGCGCCCGCAAGCGCGCCCAGCGCACCAGCCAGACGGAGCCCAGGACCCAGAGCCTGCCGAGCAACCCCTCCTGGTTCGTGCCGGTGATGTGTGCGTTGATGATCATCGGCGTGCTGTGGGTGGCCATCTTCTACATCACCGGTGGCCTGTGGCCCATCGAGTCCATCCGCTACTGGAACCTGGGGATCGGTATGGGCCTCATCATGATCGGCTTCGGCATGGCGACCCAGTGGCGGTAGTTGTCCACAGGTTGTCCCCACGATGGGGATAACCACACCGGTGTAACTCGGTGCGCCTGCGGACCGGGGCGTTCAGCCGGGCAGCCCGAGGGCCGCGGGGCCCAGGACCTGCCACAGCCGCAGCCCGGCCAGCAGCAGGAGCACGACCAGCACGCCGGCCAGCGCCGGCCAGGCGAACGCCCGGCGCCGCACGGCCTGCGGGGACCGGCCGGGCGCTGAGGTCAGGAGCATGAGCCCGCCGATGGCCGCGCCGGTCACGGCACCGCCGATGTGGGCCTGCCAGGCGATGCCGCCCACGAAGAACGGCAGGGCCAGGTTGATGCCGATCATCACCAGCAGGCCCGTCGACACCCCGCCCCGGCGCCAGGCCAGCACGATGTAGAGGAACAGCAGCCCGAAGATGGCGCCGGAGGCGCCCACGACGGGGCGGACCCACCCGGGGTCGGGGGCCGCCAGCACCAGCACCCCCACCGAGCCGCCGACGGCGCAGATGAGGTAGGCCACGGCGAAGCGCGCGCGCCCGAGGGCCTCCTCGAGCACGGGGCCGACGGCGAAGAGGATGTAGAGGTTGAAGGCGATGTGCAGCAGGCTCTGCGGGGAGTGCACGAAGGCCGAGGTCACGAGCCGCCACGGCTCCGCCCCGGCGAGCACGCCGACGAACGCCAGCTCCCGGGTCACCGCGGGGTTGGCGAGCTGCGCGACGTACACCACCGCGCACAGCCCCATGAGCGTCCAGGTGACGGTGGGCCGGCCCTGGCGCACCGGCGCACCGAAGCGGGTGCGGGCGACGGGAGCCGAGCGGGCGCCCTCGGACACGCAGTCCACGCACTGCACCCCCACCGCCGCGGGGCGCTGGCAGTCAGGGCAGGTCGGGCGCTCGCAGCGCTGGCACCGGATGTAGGACGTCCGGTCGGGGTGCCGTGGGCACACCGGTGGACCGTCCGGCGCGCCGCCGCCACCGGGCGGCATCCCCGGGGCGTCGGCGGCAGATCCGCTCACCGGCTCGTCCGGGGCTCAGCCCTCGACGCTGACCCGCTCGATGACGACCGGCTCGGCCGGCTTGTCACCGGCACCGGTCGGCACCGCGGCGATCGCGTCGACGACGTCGCGGGAGGCCTGGTCGGACACCTCGCCGAAGATGGTGTGCTTGCCCTGCAGCCACGGGGTCGGCTCGACGGTGATGAAGAACTGCGAACCGTTGGTGCCCTTGCCCATGCGCTTGCCGGCGTTGGCCATGGCGAGCATGTAGGGCTGGGTGAAGGTGTGGTCGGGGCTGATCTCGTCGTCGAAGGTGAAGCCCGGGCCGCCGAAGCCCTCGCCCATCGGGCAACCACCCTGGATCATGAAGCCCGGGATGATGCGGTGGAAGGACAGTCCGTCGTAGAACGGCTGCGGGTTGCTCCGGCCGGCGTCGTCGGAGTACTCCTTCTCCCCTGTGGCGAGGCCCGTGAAGTTGGCGACCGTCTTGGGGGCCGCGTGCTCGAAGAGCACCAGTGCGATGTCGCCGTGGTTGGTGTGAAGCGTGACGTTCATGACCCCAGTTTCGCACGGTGCTCCGAGCCCGCGTGCCTGGCGGGTGAGGTGGAGTTCGGGGGCGGGACAGGGCAGGATGGGCCCAGACCGACAACAGGAGGGACAGCACGTGTTCTTCAAGACCGATGCCGAGCGGGCCGCGACCCAGGCCAGCCGCGCCCGGCAGGATGCCTCCGAGGCCGGTGCGAGCGCCGCGTCCGGCGCCCGCAACCTGGGTGCCGCCTTCCTGGCGACCCTCGCCGAGGTGACCGCCCCGCAGGACGACACGTCCGGGCGCAAGCACGCCCAGAAGGCCCGCGCCAAGGCGCTCAAGGCCGCCCAGCAGGACCGCGAGTCGGCCGCCAAGGCGGCAGGCAAGGCACGTGAGGCCGCCGGGCAGGCGCGCCAGCACAGCCGGTCGGCCCTCGAGAAGCAGAGCAAGAAGGCCGGCGGCACGGCTGCGGCCGTGGGTGCCGTCACGGCCGATCGCGCCTCGCGCCTCGCCGACGACCTGCGTAGCCACAGCGAGGAGGCGGCCAAGAGCGCCCACGGGCACGGGACGAAGGCCGCCAAGAACGCCCGCAAGCAGGGCAAGAAGGCCGCCAAGAACGCCCACCAGCAGGGCAGGCAGACCGCCAAGAACGCTCGCAAGCAGAGCAAGCGGGCGGTGAAGGGGGCGCGCCACCAGGGCGATGTCCTGCGCGAGCAGGGGCTCCACGCCGTGGACGTGCTGCGCGACCGCTCGGCCGCCGCCCTGGACCACGCCGGCCCCGTCGGCGAGGCCGCTGTCGCCCGCGCGGGCGCGGGCGCTGCTGCGCTCGCCGGCCTGGCGGCTGCCACCCGGGACCGCGCGGTCGCCGGGATGGACCACGGCATCGACGTCGCCGTGCCGCGCGCCCAGGAGGGCGTCGCCGGCGTCGCCCCCGCGGTGGACCACGTCCGCGACCTCATCAACGACGAGCTGCTCCCGAAGATCCAGCAGATGCTCGCGGACATGCAGGTCGGCAAGGACCGCCTGCTGGCGCAGGACGAGGGCGTGGTGGCCGCAGTGACCGGGGCGCCCAAGCCCAAGAAGCGCCGGGGCGGGGCCCTCATCACGCTGGGCCTGCTCGCCGCCGCCGGCGCCGGCCTCGCCTGGTGGCTCGCCCAGCAGCAGCAGCCCGCCGCCGACCCGTGGGCCGCCAAGGAGACGCGCGACCCGTGGGCCGCGAGCACCTCGACCACCACCTCCTCCTCGGCGGCCGCCGCTCCCGCGGCGACCGGCGCAGCGACGGCGGGTGCGGTCGGGTCCACCCCAGAGAAGGAGACGACCATGAGCAACGACGCTCAGGAGACCCAGGCCGACCACCCGGTGGCCGACGACGGCATCGGCGAGGACCGGGGCCAGGTCGCAGACCAGCACGGCGACAGTGCCGCCGGGAGCTCGGACGCGGACGTGGCAGCGCCGTCGCTCAACGACGACGGCTCGCCGAAGATGCTCGACACCGAGCAGATCGACGAGCTCGGCAGCGACCAGGCCGCCCCCGTCGAGGAGCAGGGTGAGGGCGAGGCCCCCGTCGAGGAGATCCGCGCCGCCCAGGCCCGCCAGGAGGAGTCCCTGCCGCACGCCGCCGACGGTGACGGCGACGACAACCCCAGCCGGGTCTGACCGACCGGGTCTGAGGCCACCGGGCCACACCGGCCAGCACGAGGCGTCCACCACCGCGGTGGGCGCCTCGTCGCATGTCCGGCGACACACCCTCCACCTCCCCGACCTGCGGCGACGGCGCGCCTAGATTGGGCGGCAGCGGTTCCCGGGTCGGTCGACGAAGGAGGTGGGACGGCAGATGTCTCTGCCCGCCTCGTCCCCGACCCCCACGGAGGACCGCGCCCCGGCCCCCGGCGGTGAGCGGGCCCTCGTCGACCCCGGCGAGCACCGCACCCGCGCGTCGCTGCCCCCGCGCCACAGCGCAGCACCTGGTGCCGTCCCCGGGGCCGCCCCCACCCGGCGACCGCGTCGCGGAGGTCGCGGTCCCCGCGACGTCGACCCGCGACCCGGCCACATCCCGGGCCTGGACGGTCTGCGGGCCATCGCGATCCTCGCGGTCCTGACCTTCCACTTCGTCCCGACGGTCCTGCCCGGCGGGTTCCTGGGCGTCGACGTCTTCTTCGTCGTCAGCGGCTTCCTCATCACCACCCTGCTGCTGCGCGAGGTCGACCACCGCGGACGGGTCGACCTGCCCACCTTCTGGCGACGACGCGCGCGTCGGCTGCTGCCCCCGCTGGCCGTGGTCGTGCTGGTCAGCGTCGCCACCGCCCGGCTGGTCGGCGGCGACCTGCTCGTCGGCATCGGTCGGCAGACCCTCGGTGCCCTCACCTTCACCAGCAACTGGCTGGAGATCGCGGTCGGCGCGAGCTACTTCCACAGCACCAGCCCCATCCTCTTCGTCAACTTCTGGAGCCTGGCGGTCGAGGAGCAGTTCTACCTCCTGTGGCCGCTGGCGCTGGTCGTCCTGCTCGCGCTCGCCCCCACCACCCGGCACCGGGTGGCAGCCGTCGCGCTGCTCGGGCTCGCCTCGACCGTGCTCATGGCCACCCTCGTCACCACCGGCGCGGACGCCACCCGCGTCTACTACGGCACCGACACCCACCTCATGGGGCTCATGGGCGGGGCGGCGCTGGCGCTCGCCTGGGCCGACCCCGGGCACCGGGCCGGCCTGCGCACCCGCACCTGGCGACGGGCCCGTGGTCCCGCCGTCATCGGGGCACTGCTGGTCCTGGGAGGCCTCATGCGCTGGTCCGGGGAGGACTCGGCGCTCACCTTCCGCGGTGGCATCGCCCTCGCGTCGGTCGCGACCGTCGTGCTCATCGCCGGCCTGCTCGAGGCCGACTCGCCGTGGCGGAGGGTCATGTCGCTGCGGCCGCTGGCCTGGCTGGGGCAGCGCTCCTACGGCATCTACCTCTGGCACTGGCCGGTGCTCGTCATCGCCGGGGCGCTCGTCCCGTATGCCGTCGGCACCGCCCGCGGCACCGCTGTCCTGCTCAGCGCCCTGGTCATCACCCTGGTCCTGGCCGAGCTGTCCTGGCGACTGCTCGAGGTGCCGGTCCGCCGGCGGGGCATCCGGGCCAGCATCCGGGCCGCCGGCGGCTGGTTCACCCAGGGGTGGCACCGCAGCAAGCGCCCGCGCATCGTCGCGGCGGGCCTGGTGCTCCTGCTCCTGGCTACCGTCATCGCCCTCGTGACCGCCCCCGAGAAGTCCGCGACCCAACGACAGATCGAGCAGTCGCAGACCCGCATCGACAATGGCGCGCCGGCCCCCGCCTCGACCCAGGAGGGCCCGGCCGAGGCCGTGCGCCGGGGCACCGGGCTCGGCGCGACCCTCGGCGCGACTGCCGAGGAACCTGACGGGGCGGCTGCGCAGGACGGGGCGAGCGAGGAGGACGAGTCGGCCGGCGAGGGCGAGGAGGGCGCCGCCGAGGCGGAGGACGCACCGTCCCCCGGTGAGGTGGACGTCAACGGCAGCACCTTCCGCGAGGACACCGACGGGCTGCTGGTGCCCCCCGGGTCCGACCTCACCGCCATCGGCGACTCCCTCGTCGTCACCAGCGCCGACGGCCTGACCTACCGCTTCCCCGACATCGCCTTCGTCGCCGAGTCCAACCGCCAGTGGGGCGACGCGACGCAACGCGTGGACGAGGCCCTCGAGGCCGGGACCGTGCGCGACAACGTCGTCCTCCACCTCGGCACCAACGCCGGCGTCGACGAGGAGGCGCTGCGGGCGGTGCTGGACGCGCTCGGACCGGAGCGCAACGTCGTGGTCATGGACCTCTACGTCCAGGCGTCCTTCACCGAGTCCTCCAACGAGACCCTGCGCGAGGTCGCCGCGGACTACCCCCACACCGTCGTCGGGGAGTGGAACGCCACGATCAGCCAGCAGCCGGAGACGCTGCAGAGCGACAACGTCCACCCCGACATCGACGGGATGCACGTCTACGCCGAGGTCGTCGCCCGCGCCTTCGACGAGCTCGCCCGCCGCGGCTGAGCCCGCCGCCCCGGCGCGGCCCCGCGCGTCGTGCCCGGTCAGCACTCCCGCCCGCCGCCCGGATGTGGCAGGCTCAGGGGCGTGAACATCGTCCTCGTGGAGCCGCACTTCCCGAAGAACCAGCGCGAGTTCGCCCGGGCCCTGGCGGAGGCCGGCGCCAACGTCATCGGCATCGGCGAGACCCCGCTGGACTACCTGGACGACCAGCTGACGTCCTGGATGGTCCACTACGAGCAGGTCGGGTCGGTGACCGACCGGGCCCAGATGACCGAGGCCGTGCGCCGTGTCCAGGGCATGGTGTGGGTGGACCGGATGGAGTCGACCATCGAGTCCCACCAGATGGTGGCCGCCCAGGTCCGCGAGGACCTCGGCATACCCGGCACCTCGGTGCGCACCACCTGGCTGTGCCGCGACAAGCCCTCGATGAAGGAGGCGCTGCGCGCGGCCGGCGTGCCGACCGCGCGGTCCACCGGGGCCGACGACGCCGGGCAGGTGTGGGACTTCGCCGCCGCCGTCGGCTACCCGCTCATCCTCAAGCCGCGGGACGCCGCGGGCGCCGCGGACACGGTGCGCGTGGGCTCCGACACCGAGCTCTCCGCGGCGCTGGGGCGCATGGGCCGCTACTCCTCGATCGCGGTCGAGGAGTTCATCGAGGGGCACGAAGGGTTCTACGACACCGTCTCCGTCGACGGCCGCATCGAGCTCGACTTCGCCTCCCACTACTTCCCCGGGGTGCTGGAAGGTATGCGATCGCGGTGGATCTCTCCGCAGTTCGTCGCGACCAACCGCATCGACGACGGCGGGCTCTACGACGAGATCCGCACCATGGGCCACCGGGTCAACGAGGCGCTCGGGATCGGCACGTCCGCGACCCACATGGAGTGGTTCCACGGGCCGCGCGGGCTCATCTTCTCCGAGATCGGCTGCCGCCCGCCCGGGGTCGGTTGCTGGGACCTCTACTGCGCGGCCAACGACATGGACGTGTATGCCGCATGGGCCCAGTCCGTCGTCCACGGCGAGGTGCGCGAGCGTCCCAGCCGCAGCCACAGCGCGGGCATCGTCGCGCTGCGCCCGGACCGGGACGGTGTCATCAGCGGCTACAGCGGGCTGGAGGACGTCGAGAACCGCTACGGCCGGTGGATCATCGACGCGCACGTCCCGGTCGCGGGCACCGGCACCCAGCCGGTCGAGGCCGGCTTCATGGCCAACGCGTGGATCCGGATGCGGCACCCGGACTTCGACGTGCTCCGGGACATGCTCGACGACGTGGGCCGCACGGTGCATGTGTATGCCCGCTGAGGGCTCCGCCGACGGCGACGGCCACGGTGCGACCGACCACCGGATCACCCTGCTGGGCCCCCAGCGCGACCCCGTCGTCGACGAGGTGATGCGCTCCCTCGGGCTCGAGGGTGCCCGCGTGGCGACCATCACCGCCGGGTGGCGCGACCGCGAGCGCGACGACACGGTGCTCGTCGAGCAGCTCGGCGGCCGGTGCGTCAACCTCGGTCTGTGGCAGCGCATGCAGCAGATCTGGGACGAGGACCCCCAGCTGGAGCACGCCGACCGGCAGCGCCGGCAGGTCCTCACCGAGATGCAGGAGCTCTACCTCATCGGGCTCCAGAAGGCGGTCGAGGCCTGCACGCGGATCCGGGGCCACCATCCGCGCGACGCCCGGGTGCACCGGATGGCCGTGGAGGACGTCCTCGAGATCATCCGCGAGCTGGACGAGCGGCACGTCCAGCGGGTCGCGGAGGTGAACGACGAGTTCTTCGCGACCCACGAGCCGCAGCACCGGGACCCCGTCGTGCGGGGCCGGCACGAGGTAGGCCGCCTCGTCGGCGAGTGCGAGGCCGTCGTCATCGCCGGCGGGCACGTCGGCGTGCTCCTCGGCACCCTGCACATGTTCAACCTCGCCCCGGTGCTGGCCACCGCCGTGCCGGACCCGCGCGAGCCCGGGGGGGTCCACGCCCGCGTCGACCGCCCGGTCCTCGCCTGGGGTGCCGGCGCGATGGCGATCACCGAGCGGGTCGTGCTGTTCTACGACGACTCGGTCGTGGCCCCCGGGGTGGCCGAGGTGCTCATGGACGGGCTCGGCCTGACCCGCGGCCTGGTCGCGCTGCCCTCCGCCACCGACCGGCTCGACATCAAGGACCCGGACCGCATGCGCACCCTCACCCACCGGTGCCAGCCGAGGGTGGCGCTGCCCCTGGACCCCGGTGACCGGGTCACGCTCACCGCGGACGGCCGGGTGCCCGAGGGCACCCGGGTCTTCGGGCCGGACGGCACGGCGACGAGGTATGCCGCGCCCGTCGCCGTCGCGTCCACCGCCGGCCCCTCCGCCGGCCCCTCCACCACCCCCGGGGAGGAGGACGCGTGAGCCAGCAGACGGCATACCCCCTGCCCCCCCGGCACAAGGGCAAGCTCGCGATCAACGCGCTGCGCGCCCGCCGGCTGGACGAGCAGGTGATCGACAGGTTCCTGGCGGAGCGCGAGGTGCCGATCGTGGAGGGTCCGAAGTGCACCTTCCTCTACCGCGGCCAGGCCGACGGCGTCGCCGTCCGGCACCGCATCGTCAACCAGCCGCAGCACGTGCCGATGAAGCGGCTGGAGGTGCCCGAGGGCACCACCCCGCTCTGGTACGTCACCATCGAGCTGCCGGCGGCGTCGCGGGTGGAGTACCAGATCGAGGTCCGCCAGGGCGAGGCCGTGGAGACCTTCAACGACCCGCTCAACCCGCACGTGGCGCACAGCCCCGTCGGGTCCTCGAGCGTCTGCCAGGCCGCCGGCTACCAGACCCCGGAGTGGGTCACCCCGCAGCCGGACGCCCGGCCCGGCGAGCTCGTCGCCCTCACCGTCCAGAGCAAGGCGCTGCGTCGAGCGACCCACCCCCGGGTCTACCTGCCGGCACGGTTCCGCCGCAGCAGCCGCTACCCGCTCCTCGTCGTGCACGACGGCGACGACTACCTCGACTACGCCGCCATGCGCACGGTGCTCGACAACCTCATCCACGACCTGGACATAGCCGAGACCATCGTGGTCTTCACCAACCCCGGGGACCGGCTGCGCGAGTACCCCAACTCCGCCCCGCACGCCCGCCACCTCACCACCGAGCTGCTGCCGGCCCTGGAGGAGCAGCTGCCGCTCATCCGGCGCTCGGACGCCCGCTGCCTCATGGGTGCCAGCTTCGGTGCGGTCGCCTCGCTGTCCACCGCCGCCCGCAACCCCGGCGTCTGGGACAACCTCTTCCTGCAGTCCGGGTCCTTCGTCTTCACCGACATCGGCTCCGACCACGGCGGCGGGCCGGCCTTCGACCCCGTGGTGACGTTCATGAACCGCTACCGCGAGCGCCCACGTCGGGTGGCCGCGCGGATGTTCATCACCTGTGGCGTCTACGAGCCGCTCATCGTGCCGAACCGCTCGATGGTGCCGGTCTTCGAGTCCACCGGGGCCCGGGTGCAGTACGTCGAGTCGCGGGACGGCCACTCCTGGGAGAACTGGCGGGACCGGCTGCGCGACGGCTTGTCGTGGATCTTCCCGGGCCCGCAGAAGCTTGTCTACGAATAAATCGATACATGAGAAGAAAGACGAAGGTTCGCTATGGCTGACCGCATCACCTATCTCCTCGTCGACGGGGAGAACATCGACGCCACCCTGGGCAACTCCATCCTCGGCCGGCGCCCGCACCCGGACGAGCGGCCCCGGTGGGACCGCCTGCTCACCTTCACCCAGGAGACGTGGGGGCAGAGCGCCAAGGGGCTGTTCTTCCTCAACGCCAGCAGCGGGCTGCCGATGTCCTTCGTCCAGGCGTTGCGGGCCCTGGGCTACACGCCGGTGCCGCTGTCCGGGACGGCCGAGGAGAAGGTCGTCGACATCGCCATCCAGCGCACCCTGGAGGCGCTGCACACCCGCACCGACGACGTCATGCTCGTCAGCCACGACGGGGACTTCCTGGAGACGGTGACCCCGCTCATCGACGGCACCCGCCGGGTCGGTCTCATCGCCTTCGAGGAGTTCCGCAACGCCGGCTTCCAGCAGCTCGTGCACCAGGGCATGGAGTTCTTCGACCTCGAGCACGACACCCGGGCCTTCAACGCCCCGCTGCCGCGCCTGCGGATCATCCCGATCGCGGAGTTCGACCCGGCGCAGTTCCTGCAGTAACGACGTCGCCGCAGATCAGAAGGTATGCATTGGGTAAAGAGTAGTGACATCAGTGACGCCTGAGGTTACTGTCACTGCGTCCCTCTGATGCAGTCAGTCGCGGCCGGACGTCTCCGGTCAAGGAGATCCGCCATGCCCTCTGCCCGTCGCTTCGTGCTGTCCGCGCTCACCGCGATGGCCCTGGTCGTGCCCGGGGTCGGCGTCGGCGCCGCCCTCGCCGACGAGCCCTCCGCGGACCCCGAGCACCGCACGGTGGCCCTCGACCCGGTGCCGCAGACCACGTCCGCCGAGGGTGCCGACGTCCTGCGCGGGACGCTGGACGTCGACGAGCGGGCCGTCACCGTCGTGGGGGTGCGCTGGTCGGGCCCGCAAGACGGCGGGGCCCGGATGCGGGTGGAGCAGGAGGGGGCCTGGGGTGAGTGGACCTCCCTCGAGGACGGTCTCGCCACCGGCCCCGAGGAGGACGCCCAGAAGGCCGAGGGCGACTGGGGCACCGAGGGCACCGTGCTGCTCGACGCCGACCGGGTCCAGGTGGAGCTCTCCGGCGAGACCCAGGACGCGCGCATCGAGAGCTGGACCACCTACGTCACCGAGCAGGACGCCGCGACCGTGGCCGAGCTGCCGGTGCCCGACGCCGAGCCGGACGGCCTGGTCGTCGCCCGGCGCAAGGACTGGGCCCAGGGCATGGACCTCATCCCCAGCGCCGGCCCCATCCGCACCTCGGCCAAGATGGGCATCACCCTGCACCACACCGCGACCGACGCCTACTACGCCGCCGAGGACGTGCCGGCGATGCTGCGCGCGGTCTACCGCTACCACGCGCACACCCTCGACTGGCGCGACGTGGGCTACAACGCCATGGTCGACCGCTACGGACGCGTCTGGGAGGGCCGCTCCGGCGGGCTGGAGAACAACGTCCAGGGCGCGCACTCCTACGGCATGAACTACGACTGGTTCGGCCTCAGCTCGCTCGGGAACCACGAGATCAGCCCGGTCCCCCAGGCCGAGCTCGCCGGGCTCGCGCGGACGGCCGGGTGGGTGCTCAACCTGCACGGGGCCGACGTCGGCCAGCAGCAGCGCTACACCAACGCCTACCTCGGCTGGACCCGTACCCTGTCCACGCTGCACGGGCACCGCGACGTCTACGCGACCAGCTGCCCCGGCTGGCAGATGTACCAGATGCTCGGCGCGCTGCGCACCATGGTCGCGGCCGAGCAGCGCCTGGACCGCACCGCGGTGCAGCGGATCGGTGGCTCCACCCGCTACGACGTCGCCGCCGGCCTCGCCCACGAGGGCGCCCCCTACGGCGTGGACACGGCCTACGTCACGCAGGGCCAGGAGATCGCCGACGCGCTGGGCGTCGGCCCGGTCGCCAGCAAGGGGCACGCCGCCGTCCTGCTGACCCGGCCCGAGGCGGTCCCGCCGTCCACGATGGACGTGCTCGAGGACATGGGCGCCCTGGAGGTCGTCCTCGTCGGGGGCACCAAGGCCGTCACCCCCGCCGTCGGGCGGGCGTTCGAGGCGCAGGGGTATGCCGTGCGCCGCGTGTCGGGCACGGACCGCTACGACACCGCGGTGCAGCTGAGCTATGAGCAGGAGTGGCACGGCGGCACGGTCTACCTCGCCAGCGGCACCAACCTCACCGACGCCCTGGGGGGCGGTGCGGCGGCGGCCCACGTCGAGGCACCGATGCTGCTCACCCGGACGACGACGCTGCCGCCGGTCACCGCGGCCCGGCTCGCCGAGCTCGCCCCGCAACGCGTGGTCGTCCTCGGCGGGACGGGCGCCGTCGCCGAGTCGGTGGTCCGGCAGACGCAGCGGCTGCTGCCCGGCGCCAGCATCGAGCGGCTGGGTGGCGGCAACCGCTACCAGACGAGCGCCCTCATCGCCATGGACGCCTTCGAGCACTCCACCACGGCGGTCCTCGCGGCCGGCGACGCCCCGGTGGACGCGATGGCCGGCACCCAGCTGGCGGCCGACCGCTCGGCCCCGCTGCTGCTGGTGCGCAAGGGTTGCCGGACGAACTCGGTGGACGAGGTCTACGACGCCCTCGACATCCGCCTCTCCCGGCTCGCCGGTGGGTCGGGCGTCCTCTCCTGGGACGCGGGCTCCACCACCTGCTGAGACTCCCGGGGTGGAGAGACGGCACCCGGATCCGCCCCAGGCGCCGCCTCTCCACCCCGGGTCCCTTCCTCCCCGGCCCCGAGGAGGAGGCACCATGGCGTGGTGAACGTGCGCGAGCTGGTCCGGACCAGCCCGGCGACCCGGGCGGGGCTGTCCATCGCGGTGGCCACCGGGGCCTACGGCGTGTCGTTCGGCGCGCTCGGCACGGCCAGCGGCCTGGGCGTGCCCGAGGTCTGCCTGCTCAGCCTGCTGCTCTTCTCCGGCGGGTCGCAGTTCGCCTTCATCGGGGTGCTGGCCGGGGGCGGGAGCCCCGCCTCGGCCGCGGGTGCAGCCACGCTGCTGGGGCTGCGCAACGGGGTCTACGGCATGCAGGTCAACACCCTGCTGCGGCCTCGGGGCTGGCGCCGGCTCGCGGCCGCGCAGGTCACGATCGATGAGTCGACGGCCATCGCGCTGGGGCAGGACGACCGGGCCGAGCAGGGCCGGGGCTTCTGGACCGCGGGCGTCGGGGTCTTCGTCCTGTGGAACCTCATGACCCTCCTCGGGGCCCTGGCCGGGGACGCGCTCGGCGACCCGCGGCGGTGGGGCCTGGACGGGGCCGCGGTGGCGGCCTTCCTCGGGCTGCTGTGGCCGCGCCTGCGCGGACGTGAGCCCTGGGCGATCGCGACGGTCTGCGCGGTGGTGACCGTGCTGGGCATACCTCTGGTGCCGCCGGGCATCCCCATCCTCGTGGCGGCCGCCGTCGCCGCCCTCGTCGGGTGGTGGGGGCGCGAGCGCGCGCCCGAGGAGGTGGCCGCGCGATGACGGTATGGCTGTGGCTGCTCGCCGCGTGCGGGCTCGCCTTCCTCACCAAGCTCAGCGGCTACCTCGTGCCGCAACGGCTGCTCGGCTCGCCCGCGGTCGTCCGGGTCTCGGGGTGCATCACGGTCGGGCTGCTGGCCTCCCTGGTGACGATGAACGCCGTGGCGGACGGCCAGGCGCTGGCCCTGGACTCCCGGCTGCTGGCCCTGGGGGCGGCCGTGGTGGCGCTGCTCCTGCGCGCGCCCTTCCTCCTCGTCGTCGTGGTGGGCGCGACGGCCGCGGCGCTCGGCCGGCTCGCGGGTCTACCGTGACCCGTATGACCCGCTCTCGGGGCACGCCCTCACTCCTGCTCGTCCTGGGCGGGCTGTGGGTCCTGGTGCCCGCGTGGATCTGGCTCACCCGGGCGGGGGTCCTGCTGGCCGGACACCCGGCCTACCCGGTCGCTGTCTCGCTCGCCGCGGTCGTCGGCGTCCTGCTGCTCGCCGCCGGGCTCCGCGCCAGCCGGGGACGGGGCCGGATCGAGACCAGAGGCGACGCCCCGCCACGTGGGGGCCGCCGCCAGGCGGGCTGGGTGCGGGTCGTGGTCGGCACGGTGGCCGTCGTCCTGAGCGTCCTCGTGCTGGGCGTCCTCGCCTGGCTGCGGCCCTTCGCCGCCAGCCCGCAGGCCGTCGCCCTCGTGGAGGGCACGTCCGAGGTGGTGGTCGCCGACTCGCTCACGCGGATCACGCTCACCCAGACGGCGCAGGCACCGGCGGCCGGGCTCGTCTTCCAACCGGGCGCACGGGTCGACCCACGGGCCTATCTCCCGCTGCTCACCGAGATCGCCGCGGACGGCCACCTGGTCGTCGTCGTCAAGCAACCCTTCGACATCGGCTTCACCGCCGCCGCCGCACCGGGCCGGGTCCTGGAGGACCATCGCGAGATCACGACGTGGGTCACCGGCGGGCACAGCCTCGGCGGCGTGGTCGCCTCGACGTATGCCGCGGACCACCCCGACGAGGTCGACGGGCTGCTGCTCTGGGCGTCCCGCCCGCTCGACGACCTGAGCGGGCGCACGGACCTGGCCGTCGCCACGGTGTCCGGCAGCGAGGACGGCCTCGCCACCCCGGCCGACATCGAGGCCAGCCTGGCCGACCTGCCGCCGGACGCCCAGGTGGTCGAGGTCGCCGGCGGGGTCCACGCCTTCTTCGGGGACTACGGCGAGCAGCCGGGCGACGGCGTACCCCGCACGAGCCGGGCCGAGGCGCAGGCGCAGATCGTCGAGGCCAGCCTGGCGCTGCTGGAGGCTGCGGCCGGGTCGTGAGACCGGTGCGACTGGCGGCCTGAGCTGCCCCGTCGCGCCGGCTCCTCTGGATAGGGTGAAGGGGACCGCCCGACGCCGTGCAGGCTGACGGGACGGTCGACCGGGGGGCTCGGCGTCCACGACAGGGCCACAGCCCGCCCCGCTGCTGCACACGTCGTCCCGAAGGAGCCCCATGGATCTCGCCGGCCCCGTCCTCATCGTCGCGGCGATCGTCATCGCCCTGGTCGTCCTGGGGGTGGTCGCGTTCGTCTACGCCAAGGTGCGGTTCAAGATCGCTACCCCGGACGAGGCGCTCATCATCACCGGTCGCAAGAGCGGCACCCCCGTCATCAACCCGGAGACCGGGGACGAGACCACCGACCTGTCCGGCCAGCGGGTGGTCATCGGCGGCGGCACCTTCGTCAAGCCGATCTTCGAGCAGGTGGCCCGGCTGTCGCTGGCCTCGCAGAGCTTCCCGGTCACGGCCGAGGACGCCACCACCAAGAGCGGTGTGGGCGTGACCCTGCGCAGCATCGCCGTCGTCAAGGTGGGTGGCACCGAGCGGATGGTGCGCGCGGCGGCCCAGCGCTTCGCCGGACGCAGCCAGGAACAGGTCATCGAGCAGCAGACCAGCGAGGTGCTCGTCGGTGTGCTGCGCACGATCGCGGGCACGCTGACCGTGGAGTCGATCCTCTACGAACGGCAGGACTTCTCCAAGGAGGTCAAGGACATCGCGGTCCCCATGCTGGCCGAGCGCGGGCTCATCCTGGAGAACTTCGAGATCCAGACCGTCGAGGACTCCGGCGACTACATCCGCAACCTGGGGCGGCCGCGCGCCGCCGCCGTCGCGCGGGACGCCGAGATCGCCGAGGCGCAGGCCCGGCAGGAGAGCACCGAGCGCTCCAACGAGTCCGCCGTGCAGATCGCGGAGTCCGACAAGGCGCTGGCCCTGCGCAACGCGCAGATCGCCCGGGAGACCGCCACGGCCGAGGCCGAGGCCGGGGCGGCGAAGGAGCGCGCCGAGGCCGAGGCGCAGCAGTCGGTGCTGGTCGAGCAGGAGCAGGTGGCCCAGCGCCGGGCGGCGCTGCGCGAGCAGGAGCTGCAGACCGAGGTGCGCAAGCCGGCCGAGGCGCGCAAGTACGAAGCCGCCCAGGAGGCGGACGCCCGTAAGTATGCCTCGGAGCAGGAGGCCGAGGCCGCCAAGACCACCGCGATCCGCAAGGCGGAGGCCGAGGCGCAGCGCACGACCGCGCAGGCCGACGCGGAGGCCGCGGCCCTGCGCGCCCGGGCCGAGGCCGCCCTGGTGGAGCAGCAGCGGGGCGCCGAGGGTGCTCTCGCGCAGGCGCGCGCCGAGGCCGACGGCGTGCAGGCGCGCGGTGAGGCCGAGGCCGCCGCCGAGCGCGCCAAGGGCGAGGCACGGGGTGCCGCGATCAAGGCGGAGGCCGACGCCTACCAGACCTTCCCCGAGTCGGCGCGCCTGCAGATGGTGCTCGACGCGCTGCCCAAGATGGCCCAGCCCTACGCCGACGCCCTCGGCAGCATCGACGACATCACCGTCATCGACCGCGACGGCACCTCCCGGCTGTCGGGCCAGGTCTCGACCGGGGTGCAGGAGCTGGCCAAGCAGCTGAAGTCACAGACCGGCATCGACCTGCTGCAGATGCTGCGCACCGGGCGGTCGGCGGACGACCGGCCGACGGACGAGGTCGTCCCGTCGGGCACGGTCGAGGCGGCGGACAGCACCGTGGACGGCTGACCGGGCGGCTCACCTGGGTCACTCCAGCGTCAGCCCCAGCTCGGCCACCACGCGGTCGCTGACGACGGCGGACCCGCCCACCACGTAGATCGACGACAGGGTGAGCCGCCGCAGCGCGCTGGTCGTGGCCGACGGCACGCTGGTCGGCCGGGTCAGGAGCAGCGGTGCGCCCTGCCGACCGCCGCGGGCGGCGGCCACCAGCGCGTCGGGGTAGGCCGTGCCCGAGGTCACGTAGGCGCGTGTCGTGGCGGCCGGGTAGGAGCGCGACACCGCCTGGGCGGTGGCGTAGCGGTCGCTCCCGGAGACCCGGGTGAACGTCCCGGTGCCGCCGGAGGTCGCGGCGGCCCGCGCCGTCGCGTCCGAGACCGCGCCGCTCCCACCGAGCACGATGAGCCGTCCCGGGGAGAGGCGCTCCAGCTGCTCCGCCACGGCGGTGGGCAGACGGGTCGGTCTGGTGATCAGCAGGGGAGCTCCCTGGTGGGCGGCCAGCGCGGCGCCGGCCAGCGCGTCCGGGTAGTCCTGCCCGCTGGCCAGGTAGACCCGGGGCACCCCGGCCGGGTAGGCCGCAGCGACGTTGGCGGCGACCTCGTAGCGGTCAGCACCACCGATGCGCTGCACCACACCGCTCCCGGCATACGGCGTGAGCTGGGCGGCCACCCCGGCCGAGACCGCGGCGGTGCCTCCGACCACGATGATGCGCTCGGGCTGCAACCGGGTCAGGGCCTGAGCGGTCTCGCGGGGCAGCGACGTGGGGTCGGTGATGAGCAGGGGCGCGTCCGGGACGCCGCTGCGCGCGGCGGCGGTGAGCGCGTCGGGGAAGTCGCGCCCGGAGGCGACGTAGGCCACGGACACCCCGGTCGGCCAGGCCCGGGAGACCGCCGCGCTGGTGGCGTAGCGGTTGGCGCCGGCGATCCGGGTGGCCGGACTCACCGTGGGCTCGGCGACGAAGGTGAAGTAGTGCGAGGACAGCCCGTTGCTGTGCGTCGGGTAGGGCCGGGCGAAGCGGAGGTCCGGGCCGGTGACGTCCCGGTAGGTGTAGGTGCCCGCCGAGTTGTAGCCCTCGACGCGGGCGGTCACGATGCGCCCGCCGAAGGACCCGAAGCCGTCGCGCCTGAGCACCTGCACCCGCTCCACCCACGCGATCCCGAACGTCGTCTGCAGGGTCGTGACGGGAAGCTCTCCCGTCCAGGTGTGGCGGGCGTTGTTGGCGACGCCGTCGTAGGCGTCCCGGTGCGCGGCGAGGTAGGGGTGCGCCGCTGAGCCGGGTGCGGTGTAGCCACCCGAGGAGGAGGAGAACATCGTCGTGGCCAGCGCCCGGCCGGTGCCGAACGGGTAGCTGAGCACCTGGCCCGCCGTGGCGCCGACCGCGGCGTCGGTGTTGGGGTGCTCGTAGGAGGTGATCCCACCGCCGCTGGTCCGCACCCCTCTGCCCCGGTAGACCTGGCAGGCCACCGTGTCGCACGTGTCGTAGATCGCCGTCCCACCCACCCCACGGGCGGCATACGTCCGCGCGCTCACGGCCTGGCTGCGCAGGGCGGCGGCGTGGAAGGAGGCGGGCATCTCCGAGGCCACGACCGAGCGCAGGTAAGACTGCATGGGCACCCGGTTGACGGTGGTGAGGTCGGACGAGCCCGTGTGCACCGCCGTGAGGACCCCGCGGTAGACCCGCCGCGAGCCGTCGGGCAGGAAGAGGTCCACGCTGCCGTCGGTGGGCGAGCTGAAGGTCAACGGGCAAGAGCGGGACAGCCCGGACGGCCAGGTCGTCGACCAGACCCCGTCGACCCGGCCCTGCAGCACGCAGGTGGAGGCCGTGGCGCCGGTGGCCAGCACCCGCCACTGGGCGCGACCGGAGGGCAGGGCATACGTCGTGGTGCTGGTCGCCGCGTTGCCGACCCGGAGGCCGGATCGGTGGGCGACGCGGGTGCCCCCGTCGTCGTCGACGGTGATGCCGACGCGGATGGGCCCGAACGTGAGCGTGTCCAGGCGGGTGCCCGGGTAGTAGTAGCTCAGGATCTGGGTGTGGCTCAGCCCGGCGAGGCCGGCGCCGTGCGCGCCGTACTGGGACATGCCGATGCCGTGGCCGAAGCCGCGGCCGCTGATGGTGTACGAACCGTCCACGGGACGGCGGTAGACCTCGGCGCCTGGCTGGGGAGGGGGCAGCTGGGACAGGACCGGTGCTGCAGCCGACACTGCGGGCGACACCGCCGGACGCGCAGCACCAGCACTGTCGGCCTGGGCAGGGACCTGCCCCAGCGCGAGGGCCAGCGCGGAGCCAGCCACCACCACGGCTGTCGAGAACCGTCGAAGGAGCATCACGGACTCCTTGTCCTCCCGGCGGCCCACGAGGTCGCCGATCTCCTCAGTGTGGCACTCCGCGCCCAGGATGGACAGAGCCTGTGCGCGACCGAACCTGCACCACCCTCTCGAGGTGCGTTCGGCGAGCTCAGGGGCCCGACCGGCCGGCGGGGTGTCAGCGCAGGTGGCTGGCCCCGTTGAGGTCCAGGACCGCCCCCGAGGCCCACTCCGCCCGCGGATCGGCGAGGGCGAGCACGGCATCGGCGACCTCGTGCGGCTGAGCGACCCGGCCGAAGGGGCTCTGCGCCCGGGTGGCCGCCCCCCGGTCCCCGGCCAGCGCGTAGCCGGCCATCTCGGTCTCGATGAAGCCCGGTGCGACCGAGGTCACCGCGATCCCGTGCCGTCCCAGACGCAGCGCCATCGACTGGCCGAAGGAGTGCAGGCCCGCCTTGCTCGCGCCGTAGGCCGGGATGTCCGGCTCGCCGCGGTAGGCGCCACGGCTGCCGACGTTGACGATCCGTCCGACGGGGACGCCGTCCGCGGGCGGCACGTCGATCATGTGGCGGGCCACCTGCCAGGTCAGGTGGGCCGGGCCGAGCAGGTTGGTCTCCAGGGTGCGCCGCCAGATCTGCACCCATTCGGGGTATGAGGTCTCCTCCAGCGGGTGGTCGCCGCGCCGGCCCCTGCCCTCCCCCGGGGCGGCGAGCATCGCCGCGTTGTTGACCAGGACGTCGACCCGGCCCAGCGCCTCGACCGCCTCGGTCGCCAGCCGCTCGACGCCGTCCGGGTCGGCGAGGTCCGCCTGGACGACGGCATGCCCGTCGCCCGGGAGGGAACGGCATACCTCGTGCGCGGCCGCCTCGCTGCCCAGGTAGTGGACGACGACCCGGTCGCCTCGTGCCGCGAAGGCGCGAGCCACCGCGGCCCCCACGCCCCGGGAGGAGCCGGTGACCAGGACGCCGCGGGAGGGATGGGAGCTCATGCCGCCATCCTGTCACCCCGGCGGGGCGCGAGAGTTTCGCGACCTGGTGCACGTGTGCGTCAGCTGCGCGATCCGCGAGGACGTCATCCCGATGCGTCACCCCTACGCGTCCAACGCAAAAGTCATGGTTCGACGACAAACCAGAATGTCGTGGTACCGTGACATTCAGAAATGTCGCACACACGCGACATCTGTCACCCAGGTGTGACATCCCGGAGCGTAGGGGTGGGTCGCATGCTCAGGACGGTCCGAGACGTCGGTGCGGCGGTGCGCCGAGCACGCCGGGAGGCCGGGCTCAGTCAGCAGGCTCTCGCGGACCGGGCGGGGGTCTCCCGCCAGTGGCTCTCCCGCGTGGAAGCGGGGAAGGGTCCATCCGCCGAGATGGGCAAGGTGCTCGACGTCCTTGCCGCGCTCGGACTCGCGGTCGACCTGGTCACCACCCCCGTGGCCGAGGCCACGGACGATGACCCGTTCGCCGGTCTCTTCGAGGACGGCTCATGACGGCATTCCTGAACGTCTACCTCGACGGCGTCCTCGCCGGACAGCTGGCGCAGACCGCTGGTGGGGCGCTCGCCTTTGCCTACGACGGTTCCTACACCGCCCGTGCCAACCCCACGCCGCTCTCGCTGTCGATGCCGCTGAGTGGGTCGCGGCACTCGAACCGTGTCGTCGCCGCCTGGCTCGAGGGGCTCCTCCCGGACAACCTCGCCGTGCGGGAGGAGTGGGCTCGTAGGTTCGAGGTGTCACCGCGCAACCCGTTCGCCCTGCTCCGGCACGTCGGACGCGATGCCGCGGGGGCCGTGCAGGTGCTCCCCGTCGACGTCGACCCACCGGATGCAGCTCGGCGTTCGGGCGACGTCCGCCGGCTCACCGATGACGAGCTCTCGGGTCTTCTTCTGCGCCTGACGGTCGGGGACCACGGCTGGGACGTCGGTGCCGGTTCCGGACGATGGAGCCTGGCGGGAGCGCAGAACAAGGTGGCGCTGCACCACCTGGACGACGGCGGGTGGGGTGTTCCCCAGGACGCGACGCCGACGACGCACATCCTCAAGCCGACCCGCGCCGGCACCCGCTTCGAGGACCTGCACGTCAACGAGTTCGTCTGCCTGCGTGCCGCGGGTCTGCTGGGCCTGCGCGTCGCCCGGGTGGACCTGGTCGACCTCGGCGGGGCCAAGACGCTGGTCTCTACCCGCTACGACCGCGGTCGCGGACAGGACGGGATCTGGTTGCGCCTCCATCAGGAAGACCTGCTGCAGGCGATGAGCTACCCACCGATCAAGAAGTACCAGTCCGACGGCGGCCCCAGCGTCAAGAACGTCGCATCACTCCTGTCGACGCTGGCCCTCGCGGACCGCGATGCCGTGCGGTCGGCGTTCTTCGACGCCTTCGCCTTCAACGTCCTGGTGGGCGGGACCGACGCACACGCGAAGAACTACTCCCTGCTCCTGCGCGGGCCACGGGTGGCCCTGGCACCCCTCTACGACGTCGCGTCCTACGCGCCGTACCTGAAGAGGGGCGAGGCGGTGCGGAGCTCGATGAAGGTGGGGCGCACCTGGCTCGTCCGCGACGTGACCGTCGAGGACTGGGTCGCCGTCGGTCTCTCCCTAGGTTTGAAGGCGACCGAGACCGTGGACCGCGTGGAGCGCCTGCGCACAGGCCTGCCCGAAGCAGTCCTCGCAGCGGCGGAGGCCGCACCCGCGCCCTTCGCCGACGATGCCCGCCGTGTCGCCACTGCCGTCGCTCGGCAGGTCCACCCGCGGGCTCCGCGCCTTCCGCGCGCGTCCCAGGCCACCCAGAACTCGGCTGACTAGGGCTGTGAACAGGACTCCTGCCGGGAACGACCGCATCACTGCTGCTGTGGGCAAGACATGTGCGCTTACTGCAAATCACACCGACGAAGTTTCTGTGATGTCCGTGTAGATTGACATTGTGGACGTCAAAATGTTCGGGAACCAAAGAACCGGGACCCTCGTGCCGATCTCGGGTGTCGACCCACGATCCGGGGAGTGGACACACTCCGCCTTCGTTCCCGCGCCATTGACGGAGGACCTGCCCGACCTGAGTTATCAGACATGGATGCGAGTCGCCAACGCGCGCGCTGCCCTCGCGGCACTGGACAGCACAGCGCGTCAACTGCCCAACCCCCAGCTGCTCCGGCGACCTTCACTGCAGAGAGAAGCCCAGAGCACCTCGGCGCTAGAGGGCACCTACGAGCCACTGCACGCGGTGCTGACTGCCGATGATGAAGGTCCGGTGAGCCTCACGATGCGCGAGGTGCTCAACTTCGTGACGATGGCCGACCTGGCCCTCCGCTGGGTGAACGAAGGGCGCACGTTATCCGTCCCCATGCTCGCCGAGCTCCAGCAAACGTTGGTTCGAGGCACACCAGCAGAGAGCCCTTCGTCCGGGCAGATCAGGACGATCCAGGTCGTGATCGGGCAACGCCGGACGGCTGTCGTCGGCGAGCTCCCGGTCAAGGCCGCCCGGTTCGTTCCCCCTCCTCCCGGACTGGACCTTGAGGCGAACGTGCGCGACCTGGTGCGCTGGATGGCCACGGACCACAAGGACACGATGGACCCGGTGGTCGTCTCGGCGCTCTCGCACTATCAGTTCGAGACCTTGCACCCGTTCCACGACGGCAACGGGCGTATCGGCCGCCTCCTCATCGTCCTGCAGCTCTACACCCATGGGATCCTCAGCGAGCCGACGCTGACGGTGTCGCCCTGGTTCGAGGCACGACGCACCGAGTACTACGACCGCCTCCTGGCGGTGAGCTGCGCCGGCGAGTGGGACCAGTGGATCTCCTTCTTCGCCCAGGGGCTCGAGGAGTCGGCTCAGACCACCCATGGGCAGATGCTGAGGCTCGTCGATGTGCAGTCCGAACTGAAGGAGAGGATTCGCGCCTCGTCTCTCCGCGCGGACAAGGCCCACACCCTCGTCGACTACGCGGTCGCACACCCCTCCTTCACGGTGCGGCAGGTCCAACGCGACCTCGAGCTCTCCTACGGCCGGGCCAACGGCCTCGTCGGTCAGCTGGTCGACCTCGGCGTCCTCTCGTCAACGGGTGAGACCTACCGCCGCCGATTCTTCGCCCCTGCCGTCCTCGACGTCCTTCTCAGTGCTTGACGGCGTTGCACCACGCACGTCACCCCATACCTGCAGGTCAGGCCCGTGATCGCCGCGTTTGCAGCCGTACTTTCCTGGGGTACGGGCACGACAGAGGCCCTCCCCGCCGAGCGGGAAGGGCCTCTGTCGTCACTCGGTGGAGGCGAGGGGACTCGAACCCCTAACCCCCTGCTTGCAAAGCAGGTGCGCTACCACTTGCGCCACGCCCCCGAGGGTATGAAGTTGTCCGACCGCCGCGCAGCCGCGTCCGACAGCGGGAGCGGGGTCCGGCGGGAAGGGGGTTACTGACCCGGCTGGCCCGGCACGTCGTCCGTGGCCTCGGCCCACAGGTCGCGCTCGGCCTGCTGGTCCTGCATCCGCTTGAGGGCCACGAGGCCGGCCGCGGCGGCGGCCACCATGAGGAAGCGCTTCATCTGTCGATCAACTCCTGATCTCGGCGACGACGCAGGTGGGTGGTGGGCCTAACTGGACTTGAACCAGTGACCTCTGTCTTATCAGGACAGCGCTCTAACCGACTGAGCTATAGGCCCGGGCACGTGCGAGGCACGCGACGGTCGAGATTACCTCACGCTCCGGAGCGCCGCCAAAACACCCGTCTGCTGCCGGAGGTCGCCCGTAGCAGGTCTTGAACAGAAGATAGTAGGTCTACTACATTTCTTCCATGTCGTCCTCGCCTCCGGCGATCACCTGCCACGGCCTCACGATGTCCTACGGGGACCGCCTGGTCCTCGACGCCATCGACCTCGAGGTGCCCTCGGGTCAGGTGGTGGCCCTGCTGGGCCCCAACGGCGCGGGCAAGACGACGACGGTCGAGATCCTCGAGGGCTTCCGCCAGCCCTCCGCCGGCCGGGTCAGCGTGCTGGGCGAGGACCCGGCGACGGCCCCCGAGTCCTGGCGGGCCCGGGTGGGCGTGGTGCTGCAGAGCTGGCGCGACCACGGCACCTGGAAGGTGCGCGACCTCATCGAGGTCATGGGGGGCTACTACGCCCCCTACGCCACGACGGAGGTGCCCCGGCCCTGGTCGACCGAGGAGCTCCTGACCCGTGTGGGGCTCGCTCCGAAGGCGGACGGACGCATCGACAAGCTCTCGGGTGGCCAGCGCCGTCGCCTGGACGTGGCCATCGGTCTGGTCGGGCGTCCCGAGCTGCTCTTCCTGGACGAGCCGACGACCGGCCTGGACCCGGCCGGCCGGCGGGACATCCACGACCTCGTCGCGGATCTCGCCGACCTGCGGACGACCGTCCTGGTCACCACGCACGACCTCGCGGAGGCGGAGAAGATCGCGGACCGCCTGCTCATCCTGGCCGGGGGCCGCATCGTCGCCGACGGCACCCCGGACGCCCTGCGGCACCAGCTCTCGCGGTCCAGCGAGGTGCGGTGGCGCGACCGGGCGACGGGTCAGGTCACCGTGCACGCGGACGCCGACCCCACGGCATACCTCGCCCACCTGCTGGCCACCCGCCCGGGGGAGGTCGAGGTGCTCGAGGTGCGCGCCGCCTCCCTGGAGGACATCTACCTCGACATCGTCCGCCGCTCCGAGACCGACGACCACGTCGGCGACCACGCAGGCGACCTGGCCACCACCGCCCTGGAGGCCCTGCGATGACCACGGCCATCCCGACCGCCGTCGTCCGGTCCGCCGCGCGGCAGGCCCGCATCACGCTGGTCCGCAAGTACACCTCACCCGCCGGCCTGAGCGTCGTCGTCGTCTCGCTCCTGGTCCTCCTCGTGCTGTGGTTCCTGCGGGACGCCGAGTTCGGGGTCGCCCAGGTCGGCGCGACCGGCTACATCTTCAGCGGTTTCCTCGCCTTCGGCGTCATCTCGGCGGCCGTCCTCGGGGTCGCCGGCGAGCTGCAGGCCGAGCGTGAGGACGGCACCCTGCTCCGCGCCAAGGCGGTGCCCCACGGCATGACGGGCCACCTGCTCGCCAAGATCCTCGTCGCACCCTTCGACGCGCTCATCCCCATGCTGCCGGCCATCGTCGGGGCGGCGATCTTCCTGCCCGACGTCATGCCCGACGACGTCCTCGGGTGGGTGCTGCTGCTCGTCGTCTTCCTGCTGGGGGTGGTGACCATGCTCCCGTGGGGGGCGGTGCTCGGCTCGGTCTTCCGCACCATGATCGGCCTCGCGTGGGCGATGATGGCGATGTATGCCGTCGCCGCCCTCTCCGGGGTGTTCTACCCGGTCGGTGGCTGGCCGGCGCCGCTGCAGTGGGCCGCGCAGTGCAGCCCGCTCTACTGGATCGGGGTCGCGGTGCGCTCCGTCCTGCTGCCGCAGGAGGCGGCTGCGGCCGAGATCGGGGGCGAGTTCCGGCTCGGGCTGGCGCTGCTCGTCATCCTCGGGTGGGCGGTCGTCGGCCTGCTCGTCGCCCCGGTCCTGCTGCGCCGGATGGCGCGGCGGCAGTCCGGCAGCACCGTCCAGGCGGCCCGTGAGCGCGTCCTGGCGAAGGGCTACTGACCGCCCATGCCCAGCGAGGCACCGCCGCTGCACAACCGGATCGCGATGCTGCGGGTGGAGCGCGGCATCAGCCGCCGCGAGCTGGCCGAGGGGTTGGGCGTGCACTACCAGACGGTGGGCTATCTCGAGCGTGGCGAGTACAGCCCCTCCCTCGTCCTCGCGCTGCAGATCGCCGAGTTCTTCGCCGTGCCGGTCGAGACCATCTTCAGCCGCCGACCCTTCCCGCCCCTGGGCGGCTGAGCGGGGCGCCGACGATGGCGCTCGTCCCTGTCGCCACGCTACTATCAGCAGTAGTAGACAACAGAGAGGTACGGACGATGACCACCACCCAGAGCACCCTCCGCCCGATCGTCGTGGGCTTCGACGGGTCGCAGACCGCCCAGGACGCCGTCAGGTGGGCAGCCGCCGCGGCGGCCCGCCTGGTCGCACCCCTCGTGGTCCTGCACGCCGCCGACCGCATCGTCTACGCGCAGGACGTGTCCATCGGCATGTGGGACCCGGCCGTCGAGCACCAGCGGGCCCACGACCTGGCTGAGCAGGGCGCCGTCCTCGCCCGGGAGGAGCAGCCCGACCTCGAGGTCACCGCGAGGGGGTCCTTGCTCGGTCCCCGCCAGGCCCTCGACGAGGCGGCGGCCCAGGCGCAGGGCGTCGTCGTCGGCTCCCGCGGTTTCGGCCGCGTCCGCAGCACCCTGCTGGGCGCGACCGCCTACGGCCTCACCGGCCACGCCCGGTGCCCGGTCACCGTCGTGCCGGGACCCGCCGCCATGCCCGGGCCGGACGCCCGGGTGGTGGTCGGCGCGGACGGGTCGCCGGAGTCCGAGCGGGCGGCCGAGGCTGCCGCGAGGTGGGCCCAGGCGTGGGGCGCGGACCTGCTCGTCGTGAGCAGCTGGGAGCGGCCGACGACCGACCCGTGGGGTCTGAGCGTGGACGGTATGCGGTCGGTCGACGAGGCCGCCGAGGCGCGTCGCGAGGGAGCCGAGGCGCGGGCACGGCATACCGCGGACGCCGTCAGGGCCGCCTTCCCCGACCTGTCGGTCGACACCGCCACCCCCAGCGGACGCGCCGACGAGAACCTCGTGGAGGCCTCGGGCGACGCGGCGCTGCTGGTGCTGGGCAACCGCGGCAGCGGACGCCTGTCGTCCTTCCTGCTGGGGTCGACGACCCGCAACGTGCTGCACATGAGCATGGTGCCGGTGCACATCGTGCGCTGACCCCGGCCGTCGCCACCCGACCACCGGAGGCCGGCACACCTCACTCGTCGGAGAGCGTCACCTGGGCGCCTCCGACGAGGGCGGCGCAGATGTTGTAGAGGAAGGCCGAGAGCGTCGCCAGAGCGGTGAGCAGGAAGACGTTGAGCACGCCCAGCACCGCCGACAGGGCCATGACCCGGCTGAACCCGAGGTAGTCGGTGAGGTCGATGGTCGGGCCGCTGGCCTCGCCAGAGGTGATCTGGGCGAGGAAGCCGTTGATGGTGGAGAAGACGTTCATCCCGGACAGCACGGTCCACAGCACCGCCACCATGACGACGCCGGAGATCCCCAGCGCCACCGAGACGAGGAAGCTGATCTTCAGCACCGACCACGGGTCGATGCGCTGCGCGGTGAGGCGCACGCGGCGCGGGCCGCCGCGGCGCGGGGCCGGGCGGCCCGGCGGACGGTTGCCCGACGTGCGGGCCGTGCTCCCCTGGACCCCGTCGCGCGGGCTCGCGCCACGAGCCGTGGACCCACCCCGGCCCGCACTCGCCCCGGCGGCCGACCCCGAGGCCAGGCCGGCGGTGGCTCCGCGCAGGGCGCGGGCCTTGCGGGCGGCCAGGTCGCGGCCCTGAGCGGTGCGTGCGAGCGCCCCGTCCTTCATCTTGGTGGCCGCCGAGCGCTCGTCGCCCCCGTCCGGGGGGGTGGACGTCGTCTCGCGCTCGGGGGAGGAGCCGGCGTCGGTGTCACCGGCGGCCTTCTGGTGCACCTGCGTCTCGTCGGTCGAGGAGCGGGGCCCCGAGGGGCCCGGAGTGCTGCTCATGCGCCGTCGTCCTCCGTGCTCTCGGTGCTGTCGGTCTCAGAGCTCTCGGTGCCGTCGGCCGCATGCTCGCCGGCCGGCAGGGTGTCCTCGTTCTGACCCGACGGTACGCCATCGGCCTCGCGGACCGCGGCATCCGCGCCGTCGTCCGGCGCGAGGGTCTCGACCGCCTCGGCGGCCTCCTCGAGCTCCTCCTCGCCGGCCGCCTCGGCGTTGCGCGCGATCGCCAGGACCGCGTCGCCCCGTCCGGGGTTGGCGAAGCGCACACCGCTGGTGTCGCGACCGGTGACCCGGACCCCACGCTCGCCACCCACCCCCGAGCGCACGACGTTGCCGCGCTCGGTGAGCACGAGCACCTCGTCCGACTCGTCGACCAGCAGGGCACCGACGACGGGCCCGGCCTTCTCGGTGGCCTTGGCCACCTTGATGCCCAACCCGCCACGACCCTGCACGCGGTACTGCGACACGGGGGTGCGCTTGGCCATCCCGGTGGAGAACACCACGAAGACGTAGGGGTCGGTGCCCTCGGCGACCACCTGCATGGCGAGCAGCTGGTCGTCGCCGCGGAACTTCATCCCGGTCACGCCCGAGGTGGCCCGGCCCATGGGCCGCAGCATGTCGTCGGAGGCCGGGAAGCGCACGGACTGCCCACCGCGGGAGACCAGCAGGACGTCGTCGCTGCCGTGCGCCAGGGCGGCGCCGACCAGCTCGTCGCCCTCCCGCAGGTTGACCGCGATGAGCCCACCGGAGCGGGGGGAGTCGTAGTCGGTGAGCCGCGACTTCTTGACCAGGCCGTTCTTGGTCGCCAGCAGGAGGTAGGGCGCCTGCTCGTAGTCGCGCAGCGGCAGCACCGAGCGGATGCTCTCCCCGGGCTGGAAGGCCATGAGGTTGGCCACGTGCTGACCCTTGCCGGTCGGCCCCCCCTCGGGGAACTCGTAGGCCTTGGACCGGTAGACCCGGCCCTGGTCGGTGAAGAAGAGCATCCAGTGATGGGTGCTGGTGACGAAGAAGTGCTGCACCACGTCGTCGGCCCGCAGCGCCGCACCCCGGCGACCCTTGCCACCCCGGTGCTGCGCGCGGTACTCGCGCACCGGCGTCCGCTTGACGTAGCCGCCCCGGGTGATGGTGACGACGACGTCCTCCTCGGTGATGAGGTCCTCCATGGACATGTCGCCGTCGAAGAGGTCGATGGTGGTGCGCCGGTCGTCGCCGAACTTGTCGACGATCTCGGCGAGCTCGGTGGAGATGATCTCGCGCTGCCGCGCGGGGCTGGCCAGGATCGCCTCGAACTCGAGGATCTGCGCCTCCAGCTCGTCGTGATCGGCCTGGATACGGGCCCGCTCCAGGGCGGCCAGCCGGCGCAGCTGCAGGTCGAGGATGGCCCGGGCCTGCGCCTCGTCGATGCCCAGCAGCTCCATGAGCCCGTTGAGCGCCTCGTCCGCCGACGGGCTGCGCCGGATGAGCGCGATGACCGCGTCCAGCTGGTCCAGCGCCTTGAGGTAGCCCCGGTAGACGTGGATCCGCTTCTCGGCCTCCCGCAGGCGGTACTGCGTGCGCCGGACGATGACCTCGACCTGGTGGTCGACCCAGTGCCGGATGAACGCCGAGATCGGGAGCGTCCGCGGCACCCCGTCGACGAGCGCCAGCATGTTGGCGCCGAAGGACTGCTGCAGCTGGGTGTGCTTGTAGAGGTTGTTGAGCACGACCTTGGCGACGGCGTCCCGCTTGAGCACGATGACGAGGCGCTGCCCGGTGCGCCCGGAGGTCTCGTCGCGCAGGTCGGCGACACCGCTGAGCCTGCCGTCCTTGACGAGGTCGGCGATCTTCTTGGCCAGGCTGTCCGGGTTGACCTGGTAGGGCAGCTCGGTGGCCACGAGGCAGGTGCGGCCCTGGATCTCCTCCACCTCGACGACGGCCCGCATGATGATCGAGCCGCGGCCGGTGCGGTAGGCGTCCTCGATGCCCTTCTTGCCCATGATCAGGGCGCCGGTGGGGAAGTCCGGCCCCTTGATGATCCCGAGGAGCGCGTCCAGCAGCTCCTCCCGGGAGGCGTCCGGGTGCTGCAGCAGCCACTGCGCCCCCGCGGCGACCTCCCGCAGGTTGTGCGGGGGGATCTGCGTGGCCATCCCGACGGCGATCCCCGCCGAGCCGTTGACCAGCAGGTTCGGGAAGCGCGCGGGCAGCACCGCGGGCTCGCGGGTCTTGCCGTCGTAGTTGTCCACCATGTCGACGGTGTCCTCGCGGATGTCGCGCACCATCTCCATGGCCAGCGGGTGCAGGCGGCACTCGGTGTAGCGGGGCGCTGCCGCCGGGTCGTCCCCGGGGGTGCCGAAGTTGCCCTGCCCCTGCACCAGCGGATGCCGCATCGACCAGTCTTGCACGAGCCGGACCAGGGCGTCGTAGATCGCGCCGTCACCGTGCGGGTGGTACTGGCCCATGACGTCACCGACGACGCGAGAGCACTTGTTGAAGCCGCGGTCCGGGCGGTAGCCGCCGTCGTACATCGCGTAGAGCACCCGCCGGTGCACCGGCTTGAGACCGTCACGCACGTCGGGCAGGGCCCGGGAGACGATGACGCTCATCGCGTACTCGATGTAGCTGCGCTGCATCTCGGCGTTGATGTCGATCGGCTCGATCCGGTCGCCGGTGCCGGCCACCGCCGCCTCGAGGGCGGCGTCGGCGCTCTGCGCGGCGTTGGACGCGTCCGGGATCTCCGGCAGGTCGGGCAGGTCGGGGGTCTGGTCGTCAGCCATGGGTCCTTCGGGGTGCAGTCACGCGGATCGGGGGGTGTACGGGGGGCGGAGCCCTCGCATGATCAGATGTCCAGGAACCGGACGTCCCGGGCGTTGCGCTGGATGAACGCCCGCCGGGACTCGACGTCCTCGCCCATGAGGATCGCGAAGATCTCGTCCGCCTTGGCGGCGTCCTCCAGCGAGACCTGCAGGAGCACCCGGGTGTCCGGGTTCATCGTGGTGTCCCACAGCTCGCCGTAGTCCATCTCGCCCAGACCCTTGTAGCGCTGCACGCCGGTGTCCTTGGGCAGGCGCCATCCCTTGGCCGAACCGTCCTCGAGCAGGGCGTCGCGCTCGCGGTCGGTGAAGGCGAACTGGTGCTCGGCGTTGGTCCACTTGATCCGGTAGAGCGGCGGCTGGGCGAGGTAGACGTAGCCGGCCTCGATGAGCGGCTTCATGAACCGGAAGAGCAGCGTCAGCAGCAGGGTCCGGATGTGCAGGCCGTCGACGTCGGCGTCGGCCATGAGCACGATCTTGTGGTAGCGCGCCTTGGAGATGTCGAAGTCCTCGCCGATGCCGGTGCCGAACCCGCTGATCAGGGCCTGCACCTCCTGGTTGGCCAGGATCTTGTCCAGGCGGGCCTTCTCGACGTTGAGGATCTTGCCCCGGATGGGCAGGATCGCCTGGTTGTGCGGGTTGCGGCCGCGCACCGCCGAGCCGCCGGCCGAGTCGCCCTCGACGATGAAGACCTCGGAGATCGTCGGGTCGTTGGACTGGCAGTCGCGCAGCTTGCCAGGCAGTCCCCCGGACTCCAGCAGGCCCTTGCGCCGGGTGGCGTCCCGGGCCTTGCGGGCGGCGATCCGCGCCGTGGCGGCCTGGACCGCCTTGCCGACGATCTCCTTGCCCTCGCGAGGGTGCGCCTGCAGCCAGTGCCCGAACTCCTCGTACATCGCGGTCTGCACGAAGCCGCGCACCTCGGAGTTGCCGAGCTTGGTCTTGGTCTGGCCCTCGAACTGCGGCTCGCCCAGCTTGACGCTGATGACCGCGGTCAACCCCTCGCGGATGTCGTCACCGGTGAGGTTGGGGTCCTTCTCCTTGAGCAGCTTCTGGTCGCGGGCGAAGTCGTTGACCATGCGGGTCAGCGCCGACCGGAAGCCCTCCTCGTGGGTCCCGCCCTCGTGGGTGTTGATGGCGTTGGCGTAGGTGTGGACGGCCTCGGTGTAGGCGCCGGTCCACTGCATGGCGACCTCGAGGCTCAGCATGCGGCTCTCGTCCGTGCTCTCGAACGCGATGACCTCGGCGTGCACGGGCTCGCTGCGCTTGGACTTGTTGAGGTAGGTGACGTAGTCCAGCAGGCCGTTGTCGTAGCGGTAGGTGTGCGAGCGGCCGGTGCCCGACCCCGATCCCGCGCCGCCGCGCTCCAGGCCGGGAGTGGTGCCGTCCTCGTCGGCCTCGCCCTCTCCGTCCATGGGGTCGTCGTCCAGGGCGTCGACGTCGACCTGCACCTCGCTGGGCCGCTCGTCGGTGAGGGCGATGGTCA
The DNA here is from genome assembly GCF_947487915.1 of uncultured Serinicoccus sp. Lineage (GTDB taxonomy): Bacteria > Actinomycetota > Actinomycetes > Actinomycetales > Dermatophilaceae > Ornithinicoccus. The sequence continues at coordinate 74,852 of NZ_CANKYH010000008.1, forward strand.
GGCCCTTGTTGAGGAAGGCCATCTGCTGGAACCGCGCCCGGACGGTCTCGTAGTCGAAGTCGACGGCGTCGAAGATGTCCGGGCTGGGCCAGAAGGTGATGGTCGTCCCGGTCTGCCGGTCGGCGTCCGAGGCGGGGTCGTCCTCGGACAGGGGGGCCTGCGGCACGCCCAGGTGGTAGGTCTGGGTGAAGACCTTGCCGCGCTGGCGCACCTCCACGTCCAGCCGCTCGGACAGCGCGTTGACCACCGAGGACCCGACGCCGTGCAGGCCGCCGGAGACCTTGTAGCCGCCGCCACCGAACTTGCCGCCGGCGTGCAGCTGGGTGAGGACGAGCTCGACGGCCGGCTTCTTCTCCACCGGGTGGATGTCGGTGGGGATGCCGCGCCCGTTGTCGCGCACCCGCACGGCCCCGTCGGCCCGCAGGGCCACGTCGATCCGGTCGGCCTCGCCGGCCAGCGCCTCGTCGACCGCGTTGTCCACGATCTCCCACACCAGGTGGTGCAGGCCGCGGGCCCCGGTGGAGCCGATGTACATCCCCGGCCGCTTGCGGACGGCCTCGAGGCCCTCCAGGACGGTGATCGCCGAGGCGTCGTAGGCCGAGGCCGTCGCGAGGGAGTCCGGTGCACCGGACGGGGGTGCCGCCTTCGGGAGCTCCGGCATGGCCGGCTCACCGCTGGCGTCGGGACTCGCTCCGTGCTCTGGTCCGGCACTGGACAAGGGGGCTCCTCGGGTGGATGTGTCAAAGACGTCTCAGTCTACCCTTTCCACCAGGCGGATCCGAGTTTCCCGGCGTGTGCCCCGGCGTCTGCGGCGTTCCAACGCCGACGAGAGCGCAGCGACCCCGCATCAGGCATCCCCCCACGCGCCCGGGGTCACGGACGCCAGGAGCGCGTCTCAGCCGTAGGTGTCGCGCGGCCCACGACCCCCGGAGGACAGCGGCCCCTTGCGCCAGTGCGGCCCGGCCGGCCCCTGCACGACGATCTCGGCGACGACGCCCTCCCCGACGAGCTCGTCGATCCGCGCCAGCACCGTGGACGTGAGCAGCCGCATCTGGGTGGCCCACGCGGTGGAGCGGGCGCGGACGGTGAGGGTGCTGCCCTCGAAGGCGACCACCTCCACCTGGTCGGCCACCTGGTCCCCGACGATCGCGCGCCACCGGCCGACGACACCGCCCACCTGCACCTCTCCGGCCCAGCCGCGACCGGCGACGAGCCGTTCCATCTCCTCGCCGAGCAGCTGCGGGTCGCGGCGGGCCCGCGGGTCGGGCTCCTCGCCGGCGCCCCCACCGCGACGTCGCCGCGAGCGTCCTGGTGAGCCGGGTCGCAGGCCCTTGTCGCGCGCGGTCCGGCGGGCGCGCGCGAGCGCCTCCTGGGCGGCGTCCATCGCCGGCTCGGCCGGGGCGGCCTCCCCGTCCCCGTCTCCCGGCCCCGCGGGCGGTCCTGCGCCCGTCATGGCTGCGCGGCCGTCTCCTCGGCGCCCGGCTGCTCGGCGGCCGGCTGAGCCGGCTCCGAGGCCCGGGCGGTCACCGAGCCGAGGGTCACGTCGAAGACCCGGCTCCCGGGCCCCAGCAGCCGACCGGGCACGTCCTCGGCCACCGCTGCGGTCACGAGCACCTGCTCGCAGTCCACGACGAGCCCGGCCAGCCGCTCGCGGCGGCCGGAGTCCAGCTCGGCGAAGACGTCGTCGAGGACCAGCACGGGGTCGGTGCCGAGGTCGTGCCGCAGCAGGTCGAAGCCGGCCAGCCGCAACGACAGGGCCAGGCTCCAGGACTCGCCGTGGCTGGCGTAGCCCTTGGCCGGCAGCTCGCCCAGTGCCAGCACCAGGTCGTCGCGGTGAGGTCCGACGAGGCATACCCCCCGCTCCTGCTCCTGCGTCCGCACCGCCTCGATCGACTGGAGGATGGTCGCGGTGAGCTCCTCCTGGGTCGGGACTTCTCCGGCGGCGACGGCCTCCGCCACGTCCGTGCCGGGGTCGAGACTGCTGCGGTAGGTCGCCCCGGCGCGGGTGTCGCTGTCGCTCAGGGTCCGGTATGCCTGCTCCAGGTAGGGGCGCAGGTCCCGCAGCAGCCGGAGCCGGGCGTAGAGCAGGGCGCCGCCGATCTGCGCGAGCTGCTCGTCGAAGACCGCGAGCGTCGCCAGGGCGCCGTCGCGGGCCTCCTCGAGGGTCTCCCCGGGGGCCAGCCGGGGCCCACCGGACCGTCGGGTGGGTGCGCGCCACAGGTGCCCGGCTTGCTTGAGCAACGCGCCGCGCTGGCGCACCGCCCTGTCGTAGTCGGCCCGGACCGCGGACCACCGCGGCTGTCGGGCGACGAGGAGGTCGTCGAGCAGCCGACGCCGCTCGCCCGGGTCCCCCTTGACGAGCGCGAGGTCCTCCGGGGCGAACAGCACGCTGCGCAGGGTGCCCAGGACGTCGCGCTGGCGGCCCACCGGAGCGCGGTTGAGCCGGGCCCGGTTGGCCCGCCCGGGCACGATCTCCAGCTCGACCAGCGACTCCCGGCCGTCCCGCACGACGGTGGCCCGCACGATGGCCGAGCCCGCCGCGCCGGCGCGCACCAGCGGCGCATCCTGCGCCACCCGGTGGCTGCTCAGGGTCGCGACGTAACCAGCGGCCTCGACGAGGTTGGTCTTGCCCTGCCCGTTGCGCCCGAGGAGCACGCTCACCCCGGGCCCCAGGTCCATCTCGGCGGCGGGGTAGCTACGGAAGTCGTTGACCTCCAGGTGTGTCAGGTGCACCGCTCTCGCATCGGCTCAGTGCGTGTCGCCGGTGCCGGAGGTCGGCCCGGACGCGTCCTCGGTGGCACCGGAGCCGGAGGACGGCCCGGCGTCGGGCGACGACGCCGCCTCGTCACCCTCCTGACGGGCACCAGGGCGCTGCTTGCTGTCGGAGTCCTTCTTCTTCGGCTCGGCGCCACCGTGCACCTCCTTCTGGTCCTGCTCCAGGTCGGCGTCGTCGAGCATCCGGACGTCGTGCCCGCCGAACTGGCCGCGCAGCGCGGCGACGGCCTGCATGGCGGGGGAGTTCTCCTGGCGGGAGGCGAAGCGGGCGAAGAGCGCGGCACTGATGACCGGCATCGGGACCGCGTTGTCGATGGCCTCCTCGACCGTCCACCGCCCCTCGCCGGAGTCGGTGGTGTAGGCGTCGATGCCCTCGAGCCCAGGGGTGTCGCCGAGGGCGCTGACCAGCAGGTCCAGCAGCCAGGAGCGCACCACCGTGCCGCGGCTCCAGGCCTGGAAGCACCCACGGACGTCGGTGACGATGTCCTTGGCCATGAGCAGCTCGAAGCCCTCGGCGTAGGCGTGCATGAGGCCGTACTCGATGCCGTTGTGGACCATCTTGGCGTAGTGACCGGCCCCGACCTCGCCGGCGTGCACGAAGCCCTCCTCACGGGGCCCCTCGGGGCGCAGCGCGTCGAAGATCGGCATGGCCTTCTCGACGTCCTCGTCCCGTCCGCCGCACATGAGGCCGTAGCCGTTGTCCAGGCCCCAGATGCCGCCGGAGACGCCGCAGTCGACGTAGCCGATGCCCTTGGGCTCCATCAGCGCATCCAGCTCACGGTCCTCGGTGTACTTGGAGTTGCCGCCCTCGATGATGAGGTCGCCCTCGCCGAGCAGCTCCCCGAGCTGCTCGACCGTGGACCGGGTCGGCTTGCCGTGGGGGACCATCACCCACACCACCCGTGGGGGCTCCAGGGCCTGCACCATCGACTCGACGTCGTCCACGTCCCGGAGGCTCTCGTCGAGGTCGAACCCGACGACCTCGTGCCCGGCGCGACGCAGCCGCTCGCGCATGTTGCTGCCCATCTTGCCCAGGCCGATCATGCCGATCTTCATCTGCTGCTCCTTCGGTGGGTGGTGATCTGGTGGCGTCGGGTCAGCCGGCGAAACGTACCGGCATGAGGACGTACCGGTAGGAGTCGTCGGCATCCCCGTCGAGCTCGGCCTGGCCGGAGATCACGGCCGGGCGTGAGGGCTGGGTGAACGACAGCCGGGTGTAGGGCTGTCCGAGGACCCCGAGCCCGTCGAGGAGGAACTGCGGGTTGAAGGCGATCTCGAGCTCCGGACCCTCCAGGGTGGCCTCCACTGCCTCGCTGCCCTGGGCGTCGTCGCCCGTGCCGGCCTCGATGGCCAGCTGGCCGTCGGTGAACCGCAGCCGCACCGGGGTGTTGCGCTCGGCCACCAGCGCGACGCGGCGCACCGCCTCGATGAAGGACTGGGTGTCCACGACCGCGACGCTGTCGACGGAGGAGGGGAAGATCGAGGTGACCTTGGGGTACTCGCCGTCCAGCAGCCGGGTGGTCGTGCGGCGACGGCCCGCCTCGAAGCCGACCAGGCCGTCACCCCGCCCCGCGGCCCCGAGCGAGAGCTCGACCGCCGCGCTGGCGCCCAAGGACTTCGCGGTCTCGGAGAGGGTGCGTGCGGGGATGAGGCACACGTGGTCCGCGTCCGGGCTGCCCGGCGACCAGGTCAGCTCCCGCTGGGCCAGGCGGTAGCGGTCGGTGGCCAGCATGGTGATCCGCTCGCCGTCGATCTGGACCCGCACCCCGGTGAGGATCGGCAGCGTGTCGCCGCGGTCGGCCGCGATGGAGACCTGGTTGACCGCCTGGGTGAAGGCGTCACCGGGGACCGACCCGCTGGTCTCCGCCTGCGCCGGCAGCTGGGGGTAGTCGGCCACCGGCATCTGGATGAGGGCGAACCGGCTCGAACCACAGGTGAGCGAGACCTTCGCGCCGTCGGTGGACACCTCCACCGGCTTGGCAGGCAGGTTGCGGGCGATGTCGGCCAGCAGCCGGCCGAGCACCAGCACCTGACCACCCTCGGACACCTCGGCCTCGACGGTGACCGTGGCGGAGACCTCGTAGTCGTAGGCGGAGAACGTCAGGGTGCCCTCGGGGTCGGCCGTCAGCAGCACACCGGCCAGCACCGGTACGGGGGGACGGCTGGAGAGGCCGCGTACGACCCACGCCACCGCCTCGGAGAGCACATCGCGCTCGACACGAAACTTCACGACACCTGGAACCTTCCGCACTGTGTGGTCTTCGGGGCAACTCTGCCACGAACCCCCCGGTCCCGCTGCAGCACGTCCCCAGGGACGTAGGAGGATCATCATCGGGGAGGAGAGTGTTCGTCATCGTCATCGGGCCTGTGGATCCTGTGGACAACCCGGGTTCGAGAGCCTGTCGACGCAGGTGGGCGGGCGTGCCGAGCAGGGGGCGGCCCTGTGCACACCACGTGCAGGGACCGGTGGAGCACGAGGTGCTGCCTGGGGACGGATCGGCGCGCTCCCCAGGCAGCCGGCGGCCCTGCACCGTCCTTCCCCATGCTGACCTGCGTCGATGCCCAGCTTCTCCACACCTCGTGCACACCCGGATCACCGGTCTTCGGGCATGCGGGAGCGGTGGGGGGAGGAACGCGTGTGGCGGCGGTGAACGCTGAGCCGCAACTCACAGGGTTATCCACAGGTGTGGACAGAGGGGTGGGCGGAGGATCAGCGCTGGGAGGCGCGCCGGATGCGTCCGGTGAGCTCGGCGATCTGGTCGTAGAGCGCGCGTCGCTCGCCGATCTGGCCGCGGATCTTGCGCTCGGCGTGCATGACCGTCGTGTGGTCGCGACCGCCGAACTCCTGGCCGATCTTGGGCAGCGAGAGGTCGGTGAGCTCACGGCACAGGTACATCGCGATCTGCCGGGCGTTGACCAGGGTCCGGGACCGCGAGGTCCCGCACAGCTCCTCGATGGTGATCTGGAAGTACTCCGAGACCTCGCGGATGATCGTCGACACGGTGATCTGGGCCGTCTCGCTGCCCGGGACGATGTCCTTGAGCACGTGGGCCGCCAGGTCGGCGTCGGCGGGCTGGGAGGACAGCGAGGCGAAGGCCGTCACCCGGATGAGGGCGCCCTCGAGCTCGCGGATGTTGGTGGTGATGCGGCTGGCGATGTGCTCCAGGACCTCGTCAGGCAGCTGCATACCCTCTTGCGCCGCCTTCTTGCGCAGGATGGCGATGCGCGTCTCGAGGTCCGGTGGCTGCACGTCGGTGAGCAGTCCCCACTCGAAGCGGCTGCGCATGCGCTCGGCGAACCCGGACAGCCGCTTGGGCGGCTGGTCGGAGGTGATGACCACCTGCTTCTCGCTGTTGTGCAGCGTGTTGAAGGTGTGGAAGAACTCCTCGACCGTCTGCTCCTTGCCCTGCAGGAACTGGATGTCGTCCACCAGCAGGAAGTCGACGTTGCGGTAGCGGCGCTGGAACGCCCCGGCCTTGTCGTCACGGATGGAGTTGATGAAGTCGTTGGTGAACTCCTCGGAGTTCACGTAGCGCACGCGCACCCCGGGGTAGAGCTTGCGGGCGTAGTGACCGATGGCGTGCAGCAGGTGGGTCTTGCCGAGCCCGGACTCCCCGTAGATGAACAGCGGGTTGTAGGCGCGGGCCGGCGACTCGGCCACCGCCAGCGAGGCGGCGTGCGCGAACCGGTTGGACGGACCGGACACGAAGGTGTCGAAGGTGTACTTGGGGTTGAGCCGCGCCTCGTCCGCGGCACCGGTGACTGCGGGACCGGCCGGGGTCGCGGGGCGGGGGATGCCGTTGCCCGAGGCGGCCGCTCCGGCGCCGTTGCGCGCCGCCGCGGACGCGGGTGCCGCTGCCGACGAGCTGGGCTGGGAGGCCGGCCGGGTGAGCGACTCCCGACTCAGGGGGTCGTCGTCGCTGTCGTCGGCCTCCTCCTCCACCTGCTGGCGGAGGTCGTCGTCGACGGTGATGGCCAACCGGATCTCCCGCGCCAGCTCGCGGGAGAGCAGGTCCACGATCGGTTGGCGCAGGCGCGTCTCGAGCAGCTCCTTGGTGTGCGGGTAGGGCACCGCGAGGAGCACCGTCGTGTCCAGCACCCCGACCATGCGGGTGATCCGCAGGAACGCCTTCTCCCGGGCCCCCAGCCCGTTGGCCTCGAGCGCCGAGACGACCCGCCCCCAGGTGTCGTCCGCGTCGGTCGAGGGTGAGGACATGGGTGGGCTCAGCCCCCTCTCGAACGGACGAAGACGATCGTGGTGGCATTCGTCCACAGTGTTATCCACAGGATGTGGACGAAGCGGTGGAGATGTGCCGGAAGCGCCGACGCTAACAAGCAGCGACCGTGACCCGCAAGTGGCGGGGTGGAGGATCGCGCTCCTCCCGGCGTGTCGTCGACGACGCCGTGCCGGTCATCGGCAAGATGCGGAGTTTGCCCTGCGTCATCGGCGCGACCCGGCGCAGTTTGACCGGCGAGGACGCCCTCCCGTACCGTGGAGCAGGCCGTTTCTCGGCCGCTTTCGCCTGCCCGTGCCTGGACGTCTCCGCCCTCGTGCGCGGGCTCCCGTTGGCGGCCGACCCGGCCCTGCCGACCGTACCGCCAGCACCGACCGGAGTAGTGATGAGCAAGCGCACCTTCCAGCCGAACAACCGCCGTCGCGCCAAGAAGCACGGCTTCCGCCTGCGCATGCGCACCCGTGCCGGACGCAGCATCCTCAACGCTCGTCGCCGCAAGGGCCGTTCCTCCATCTCGGCCTGAGCCGTCGGCACCGCCGGCGCTGCGTCCATGCTTGCGCGCCGCCACCGCCTGACCTCGGGAGACGACTTCCGTTCGGTCCTGCGGGGGCGTGGTGACGGGCGACGGCGCCAGCGGGCCGGCACCGACCTCCTCGTCGTGCACGTCTGCCTGCCCCGACCCGACGCGACTGCCGTCGCGTCCGTCGGCCCGTGCCCGCGTGTGGGGTTCGTCGTCTCCAAGGCGGTCGGCAACTCGGTCGTCCGCCACCGCACCGTGCGTCGTCTGAGGCACCTCGTGGCGGACCGGGTCGGCGACCTCCCTCCGGCCGCGGACGTGGTCGTCCGGGCGCTGCCGCCCGCGGCGGGGGCGACGTCGGCCGAGCTCGGGGCCGCCCTCGACCAGGCTCTCGGGCGTGCTCTGACGAGGCGCTCATGACCGGCCGGTCGGCCGGTGGCACCGGTGAGCAGCTGCGTGACGTCCACCGCGGCGGGGTGGGACCCGGGGAACGCCGCAGCGTCCTCGCTCGTCCTCTGGTGTGGTTGGTGCGGATCTACCAGTGGACGGTCTCACCGCTGCTGGGGCCGGTATGCCGGTACTACCCCTCGTGCAGCGCCTATGGTGTGACGGCGCTCGAGCGGCACGGCCTGGCGCGTGGCGGCTGGCTGACCGTGCGCCGGATCCTGCGCTGCCACCCGTGGGCGGCCGGTGGCGTCGACCACGTGCCACCACGGCATACCGACGCCTCCACGCCTGACCCGTCCGGGGACCGCCCCGGACCCTCCACCTCGGTGGGCGGCTCTGCCGCGCACCGCCGACCTTGAGGACCGCATGGGATTCTTCGACACCCTCCTCTTCCCGTTCATCTGGTTCGACTCCGCCATCCTCGTGGGGTTCGAGTGGTTGCTGACCCGGCTGGGTCTGCCGGACACCAGCGGGTGGACCTGGGTGCTGGCCATCGTCGGCCTCGTCGTGACGCTGCGCGCGCTCCTGACCCCGCTGATGATCCGGCAGATCAAGAGCCAGCGACGGCTGCAGATCGTCCAGCCCGAGCTGATGAAGATCCAGGCGAGGTACAAGGGGAAGAAGGACCAGGCCAGCCAGAAGGCCTTCCAGGAGGAGACCTTCGGCCTCTACCGGGAGGCGGGGGCCAACCCGTTCGGGGCGTGCCTGCCCATCCTCATCCAGATGCCGTTCTTCTTCGCGCTCTTCCGGCTGCTCAACACCGCGGAGACCGTCTCCCGGGGGGAGATCGAGCCGCTGGGCCTCTTCACCCGGGAGCTGGCCAGCAAGATGGCCGGGTCGGAGATCTTCGGCGCCGGCCTCACCTCGACCTTCCTGCACGACCAGGACCTGTCGGCCAAGATCCTCTCCCTCGTCCTCATCATCGTGATGTCGGGGACGCAGTTCATCACCAGCCACCAGCTCATGCGGCAGAACATGTCGCCCGAGGCCCTCAACAGCCCGATGGCCCGGCAGCAGCAGATCCTCATCTACGTCCTGCCCGTCGTCTTCGCGGTCACCGGCGTCAACTTCCCCGTGGCGCTGCTCATCTACTGGACGGTCAGCAACTTCTGGACGATGGGGCAGCAGTTCTTCGTCATCCGCAACATGCCGGCGCCGAACACCCCGGCCGAGGAGAAGTACAAGGCCCGCATGGCGCGCAAGGGCAAGACCGCCCTGGGCGTCCAGCTCAAGAACCCCAACTTCATGGCCGAGCGTGAGGCGGCCCAGGCGCAGGTCCAGGCGCGCGTGGCCGGCCAGCGGGCCCAGCCCAAGAGCAAGAAGCGCCGCAAGAAGCGCTGACCGCGCGCCGCCCCTCCCGCGCGGCCCCGACCGACCCGACCGCCCTCGAGACAGGAGTGCAGATGAGCACCACGAACGACACCGACATCGCGACCACCGACAGTGCGACCACCGACGAGCAGGCGGTGACCGAGCAGCCCACGCCGGAGGAGCCCGCCCAGGACGGGCCGGCCACCGAGGAGCAGGGCGGCACGGCGGAGTCCGAGGACGCCTCGGATGTGACGCAGGTCACATCTCAGGTTTCGGCGGAGACAGCGAAGGGTGGCGCCTCGCCCGACCTCGTCCGTGAGGGCGAGGTGGCGGCGGACTTCCTGGAGACCCTCCTCGACATCGCCGATCTCGACGGAGACCTCGAGGTGGACGTGGACGGTGACCGCGCCGCCGTGGCTCTCGTCGACTCCGAGGACGGTGCGGCGCCCCGCCGGCTGGTCGGCCAGGGCGGGTCGGTCCTCGAGGCGCTCCAGGAGCTGACCCGGCTGGCCGTGCAGGCCGAGACCGGGGAGCGCAGCCGGCTCATGCTGGACGTGGCCGGCTACCGCGCGGACCGTCGCAGTGCCCTGGTGGGCCAGGCCCGCAGCGCCATCGCGGAGGTCAAGGAGTCCGGGGAGCGCCGGGACCTGGAGCCGATGACCGCCTTCGAGCGCAAGGTGGTGCACGACGAGGTGCTGGCGGCAGGGCTCACCTCGGAGTCCGAGGGTGTGGAGCCCTCGCGCCACGTGGTCATCCTGCCGGCTGACTGACGTCGTGCCGGCCACCGCTGCCGCCCCCCCGCCCCCGGACCAGGCGCGCGAGATCTTCGCCGAGCGGCTGCCGGTGGCTGTGCGGTATGCCGAGCTGCTGGCCACCACGGGCATCAGCCACGGGCTCATCGGGCCGCGGGAGACCGATCGGCTGTGGGATCGGCACGTGGTCAACTGCGCCGTCGTGGAGGTCCTCTGCGAGGCGGACGCCCAGGTCGTCGACATCGGGTCGGGGGCCGGCCTGCCAGGCGTGGTCCTGGCCATCGCGCGGCCCGACCTGAGGCTGCACCTCGTGGAGCCGCTGCTGCGTCGCACGACGTGGCTGGAGCACGCCGTCGCCGAGCTCGGCCTGGACAACGTGACGGTGCACCGGGGGCGGGCCCAGGAGGTCGACCTGCAGGCTCCCGTCGTCACCGCGCGCGCGGTGGCCTCCCTGGACAAGCTCGTCACGTGGGGTTTCCCCCTGCTGGCCGCCGGCGGTCGGTTGCTCGCCCTCAAGGGCAAGGCGGCTGCCTCCGAGCTCGAGCAGGCGCAGCCGGTGCTGCGTCGGCACGGGGTGCGCAGCGCGCAGGTGCATGTGCTGGCGGAGGGGACGGCCGCCGGCCCGGTCCGGGTCGTGGAGATCGTCCGCCCAGGGCCGGGGAGGGCGGAGCGGGCGGTCAGCCCGTCGTCGACGACGGGCTGAGGTCGTCGCGCCCCAGCAGGTCGAGGATGCGCTCCAGGTCGTCCTGTCCCGCGAACTCGATGACCATCTTGCCCTTGCGACGACCCATGGAGACCTGGACCCGCGTGTCGAGACGGCCGGAGAGCGAGCTGGCGATCTGCTCCAGCTCGGGAGGGGGTGGGGAGCCGGCCGCCCGGCGCCGGGCCGGACGGTCCTCGTCACCCACCGTGACGATCTCCTCGACCGACCGCACCGACAGTCCCTCGGCGACGATCCGCTGGGCGAGCCGCTCCATCGCGGCCCCGTCGGCCAGGGCCAGCAGCGCCCGGGCGTGCCCGGCGCTGAGCACCCCCGACGCCACCCGCCGCTGCACCATGGGGGGGAGCCGGAGCAGCCGGATCGTGTTGCTGATCTGGGGGCGGGACCGGCCGATGCGCCCGGCCAGCTCGTCGTGGGTGCACCCGAAGTCCTCGAGCAGCTGCTGGTATGCCGCAGCCTCCTCCAGCGGGTTCAGCTGCGCGCGGTGCAGGTTCTCCAGCAGGGCGTCCCGCAGCATGTGCTCGTCGTCGGTGGCGCGCACGATGGCCGGGATCGTCGACTGGTCCGCCGCGCGAGAGGCCCGTAGGCGGCGTTCACCCATGACCAGCTCGAAGGGCGGCTCGCCGGTGGCCACCTCGCCCGGGTCGGTAGGTCGGACCACGACCGGCTGCAGCACGCCGAGCTCGCGGATGCTGCTCACCAGCTCGGCGAGGTCGTCCTCGTCGAAGACGGACCGCGGTTGACGGGGGTTCGCCCGGATCTGGTCGAGGTCGATCTCGGCGAACGACGCCCCCGGGACCGGTGCGAGCCCGTCACCATGGGCGTCGGCCGCCGTGGCGACTACGTCGTGACCCCCTCGGGGGGTGTCGTCGTTTCCCGTGGAACCAGCGGACGCGGGGTCGTCCTCCGCGCCGTTGCCTCCCACGGTGCTCGCGCCTCCGGATTCCAGGGCCGGTGCGGTGCCCTCTCCCCGCGGGAAGAAGACGTCCCGAGGACGGTCGAGGTCGCCTGCCGGCTGTTGCGGGATGAGGGCCCCCAGGCCCCTGCCGAGTCCAGGTCGTCGGTCGGTCATGACATCTCCTTCGTGCGGCGCATCTCCGCTGCCGCATCGGCGTAGGACAGGGCGCCCGTGCTGGTCGGGTCGTAGGTCATCACGGTCTCCCCGTGGCTCGGTGCCTCACTGATGCGGACAGACCGGGGGATGGCGGTCCGCAGGACCCGGTCCCCGAAGTGCTCACGGACCTGGTCCGCCACGTCGGAGGCGAGCCGCGTGCGCCCGTCGAACATCGTCAGCAGGATGGTGGACACGTGCAGGTCCGCATTGAGGTGCTGCTGGATGAGGTCGACGTTCTTCAGGAGCTGGCTCAGCCCCTCCAGGGCGTAGTACTCGCACTGGATGGGGATGAGCAGCTCGCGCGCCGCCACGAAGGCGTTGACCGTGAGCAGGCCGAGACTGGGCGGGCAGTCGATGAGGACGAGGTCCGGGGGCTGCGGTGCGGACTCCAGGTAGGACTGCACGGCCCGGCGCAGACGGTTCTCCCGGGCCACGAGAGGCACGAGCTCGATCTCGGCACCGGCCAGGTCGATGGTGGCCGGGGCGCACGACAGTCCGGGGACCTGGGGGCAGGGTTGCACCACCTCCGCCAGAGGCACGCCGTCGATGAGGACGTCGTAGATGCCCGCCGTCCCGCTGCTGTGCGGGATCGAGAGGGCGGTGCTGGCGTTGCCCTGCGGGTCCATGTCGATGACCAGCACCCGCAGCCCGCTGCCGGCCATGGCAGCAGCGAGGTTGACGGTGGTCGTGGTCTTCCCGACGCCGCCCTTCTGGTTGGACACGGTGATGATCCGGGTGCCGCGCCAGGGCCGATCCGTGCGGCGTTGGTGGTCGAGGGGTGGAGAAGCCGATGGGGTTTCCCGTGAAACGTCACCAGACGCGGGACCAGCTGCGGGGCCAGGCGCGTGATCAAGGGCGGGGTCAGGCGTGGCGCCCACGCTCGCGGCTGCAGGGGTTCCACGTGGAACGACGGGGTCGGCTCCGGGTGGCGCAGTGGCGGCGGTTCCACGTGGAACGGCCTGCTCGTCGGCATCGTCGCCAGGTGTCAGGGTGGGCCACCCGAGAGCAGTCACAGCGAACCCGTCCATGACGTCCGCGCGGTCGTCCTCGTCCTCGCCCGGCCAGCCGAGCGCTCCATCGTCATCAGTCATGAGGACCCCATCATCGCTGATCACCGACGTGCCACCAAGTCTGCCGCGCCACCACGAAGCCGTCCACAGGGTTGTGGACAAACCCCGTGGACGGCTGTGGATGACGGGCGCTGCGCCCCCGTCAGGGTGCAGGTGTGGTCAGCCGGTGAACGGCTCGAGCTCGTTGGCCAGCTTCTTCTTGGGCAGCGCCCCGACGATGGTCTTGACGACCTCGCCCCCGGAGTACACGTGCATCGTCGGAATGCCGGTGATCCCGTAGCTCTGGGTGGTCTGGGGGTTCTCGTCGGTGTTGAGCTTGACGACCTTGAGCTTGTCCCCCCACTCCTGCGAGAGCTCCTCGAGGATGGGGGCGATCATCTTGCACGGACCGCACCAGGGAGCCCAGAAGTCGACGAGCACCGGCCCGTCGTGCTGCAGGACGTCCTGGGTGAAGGTGGCGTCGGACGTGTTGCTGATGCTCATGAATCTCCTTGTGTCACAGCGGTTGCGAGGTGGTGGGTCATGCCCTGGGCGTGGTCGCGGGCAGCGAGGTAGCGCTCGGCGTCCAGCGCCGCCGCGCACCCCGTGCCGGCGGCGGTGATGGCCTGGCGGTAGGTGTGGTCGACGAGGTCACCGCAGGCGAAGACACCCTCCACGCTGGTCTCCGTCCCGCGGCCCTGGACCACGACGTATCCCTCGTCGTCGAGCTCCACCTGCCCGCGGATCAGCTCGTTGCGGGGGTCGTGGCCGATGGCGATGAAGAGCCCGGTCGCGGGGACGTGACGCTGCTCTCCGGTGACCGTGTCGGCCAGCTGGACCCCGGTCAGCTTGGGGGAGCCCTCCAGCTCGGTCACGGCGGAGTTCCAGGCGAAGGAGATCTTGTCGTCGGCCTGGGCGCGCTCGGCCATGATCCGGCTGGCCCGCAGCTCGTCACGGCGGTGGACCACGGTGATGGACCGGGCGAAACGGCTCAGGAAGGTCGCCTCCTCCATCGCCGAGTCGCCGCCACCGACGACGACGATGTCCTGGTCACGGAAGAAGGCGCCGTCGCAGGTGGCGCACCAGGAGACACCGTGCCCGGACAGCTCCTGCTCGCGAGGCAGGCCCAGCTCACGATAGGCCGAGCCCATGGCCAGGATGACCGCCCGCGCCTCGTGGACCGTCCCCTCCGCGTCCGTGACCCGCTTCACCGACCCGCTGAGGTCGACCTCCACCACGTCGTCGCGGACGAGCTCGGCACCGAACCTCTCCGCCTGCTCCCGCATGTCCATCATGAGCTGCGGACCCATGATCCCCTCGGGAAAGCCGGGGAAGTTCTCCACCTCGGTGGTGTTCATCAGGGCGCCGCCGGCAGTGACGCTGCCCTCGAAGACCAGCGGCGCCAGGTTGGCCCGGGCGGCGTAGACGGCGGCGGTGTAGCCCGCCGGGCCCGAGCCGATGATGATGACCTCGCGGAGGGCGGTGGCGTCACCACCGCCGGAGCCGCTGGGGCGGGGCAGCAGGTCGATGGTCATGAAAGCCTTCCTCGCGGGGGACGCACGGCGGATCGATGGTCCGGACGTGGGGGTCAACTGATCCTAGGACGACATTGTTCCAGGGGTCCGGGCGGCGCGGTGACGGGCCGAGGGGGGTGTGCTCGCGACGGGTCAGGGACCGGCGACCGGGTCGCCCTCGGGCTCGATGGGGGCGATGCCCGGCTGCTGGACGCAGGCGTACGGCACCATCCAGGCATGTCCGCTGCCGTCCGGGGCCCGGCCCAGCAGGACCACGACCTCCTGCTGGTCCTCACCGGCCCGCAACCGTGCGGGGGCGGCGAACCGCTGCTCCCACCGGGACGCGACCGCGGGAGGAAGCCCGCCCCAGCACTGCGTGGCCTGGGCCGTGGTCAGCGCGGTCGGGGCATCAGCTGCGGTACCCGTCGCGCTGGCCCCCATGATGCGCGCGGCGTAGGTGTCGTGGACCACGACGCCGAGGTCGGGCACGACGGTGGGGGTGGCGACCTCGCTCAGGGTCCCGAGGCTACCGGCCCCGGCGGCCCCCTCCTCCTGGGTCGAGGCCGTGGTGTCCTCCTCAGCGGCCGCGTCGGCCCCCGCCCCGTCCTCGACCGCGCCGCCCGAGGTGTCGCCGTTCTCCAGGGCGCCCTCCTCCTGGTGGTCGCCGGACTCCGCCCGGGAGGGGTACTGCGCCAGCGCCCCGCTGTCGCCGGTGCCCGTCCCCCCGAGGAGCTGGGTGAAGGTCACCGTGGTGATCGCCAGCCCCGCCGCGGCGGCGGACAGCAGGCCCAGCGTCCGACCGGGGCGTCGCCGCCCCCGCTCGGCGGCGAGGTCGACCACCCGGTCCGCCGGCCCGGCCAGCGGGTGACCGGAGCTGGTGTCGAGGAGGTGCTCCCGCTCGACCGCCAGACGTGTCTGGATGCGGTGCACGAGGTGCTCGGGCATCGGCCCGGGGTCGGGCAGCCCGGAGAGCAGGGCGCGGACGCCCGTGGGGTCGTGCTCGTGCTCGTAGGCGTCGGGATCGTGGCCCTCGGGCGGGTCAACGGTGGGCATGGCGCAAGAACCTCCTCTCCTCGTGCGTCGCGGCTGCGTCAGGTGCGGGTTCGCGCCTGGACCAGGGCCTCTGGTGCGGCCCACGGGGATACGACGAGCAGGACCGGGGCGTGGTTCCCTGCCGGCTCGGCGCCACGTCGCTCACCGCCCCTCGCCCTGCACGTCCAGGTGCAGCAGTCGCGCCATCGCCTCACGCCCGCGGGAGCACCGGGACTTCACGGTGCCCTCGGCGACCTCCAGGACGTCGGCCGCCTCGGCGATGCTCAGGCCGTGCATGTCGACGAGGACGAGGGCGAGGCGTTGGCCCTCCGGGAGGCGGGCGAGGGCGTCCTGCACGTCCAGGCGCACCTCCACCGAGGTATGCCGGTCCCGGGGGTCGACCGGTTCGTGCCCCTCGAGCTCGACGGTGGGTCGGCTCCGGCGCAGGCGGTCCAGGCAGGCGTTGACCGTGATGCGGTGCAGCCAGGTGGTGACCTGCGCGTCGCCGCGGAAGGACCCGGCGCGCCGGAAGGCGTTGAGGAAGGCGTCCTGGACGGCGTCCGAGGCGAGCTCGGGGTCGCGGGTGGTCCGCAGGGCCACCGCCCACATCCGGTCCCGGTGACGGCGGAAGATCTCCCCGAAGGCGTCGTGGTCCCCGTCCTGGTGGCGGCGCAGGAGCGTGAGGTCGTCCAGCCCGGCGAGCTCGGAGGCGCTGCTCACGGTGCCGGTCGGGCTCACCGGACGGTGATCTCGGCCACCCGCACGATCTCACCGTCCGGTCCGGCGAAGGCCCGGGTGAACCAGAGGATGACGTAGCGCCCGGTCGCCGGGTCGTCGGGGGAGACGGTCCACGTCCCCTCGGCGGAGTCCTCGCTGCCCAGCTCGGTGGCGCCCTCCAGCGTCGGGGTGTCCGCGACGTAGAGGGTCGCGCCCACGTCGCCCTCCCCGAGGACGACCTCCACCTCGGACACCTCGGTCTCATCCCCGAGGTCGAGCACGAGCCCGGTGCCGCTCTTGAGCGAGCCCCAGCCCTCGGACAGGTAGGTGTGCGAGGTCCACTCGGTGCCCTCGTCGCCGTCGACGGCCAGCGGCGCCAGGTCGTTGCGCTCGTCGCCGTCGCCCTCGGGGTCGAAGGAGGTGATCCCCTCGATGCTGACGGGCCCCTGCGGTGCGGGCGCCGGCTCCGCCTGCTCGGTGTCCTGCGGCGGGGCGTCGCTCGTCGCGGCCGCGTCGTCGCCCTCCTCGGGCTGCTGCTCGGTCGGTGAGCTCGTGGCTCCGGCGGACCCAGGATCCTCCTCCGAGCCACCGAGGCCGCGCAGGACCCCCCAGCCGAGGAAGATGGCGATAACGAGCAGTGCCAGGGTGATGACCAGGACCATCGCGGTCTGCGCCCCCGTGCCCCGCTCCTCGGGAAGACCCGCACCGGCACCCGCCGTCGGGCGTGGTGCCTGGGCCGTCGTCGTGGTGCGCGCCTGCTCGGCACGGGCCTGGCTCGCCTCACCACCGCGCAGAAGACCGCCCATGGTGTCGTCCGACCGCGCCGGTCGGGCCGCGTCGGGAGCTGCCGTGGACGCCTCCGTGCGGTAGTAGGGGCGGGGGACCTCGTCGGTGGCGTCCGCGGTCGTGCTGCCGGGCTCCGGGCCACCGGTGGCCGTGCCGTGGGCCGCCGCCCCGGCTGCGGCGGAGGCACCGGCCGCCCCGCGGAGCGCGTCGTCGGCCTGTCCACCTCGGGGACGGGGCGTGGCGGGGGTGGCCAGCTCCCCCGGAGGCGTTCCCCGCACCATCTCCGGTGACCAGGGTGAGAGCTGCCGGACGAGCTCTCCCGGCGTGTGCGGGGCCGCGTGCAGGTCCGCCTCCGAGCCGTGCGCCAGCCGGCACAGGGCGTCGAGGTCACCGGGGACTCCCGAGACCAGCTCCGAGGGCGCCGGGAGGGTGCCGTCGGCGAGCCTCCGGGCCGGGCGGACGCCCGCCAGGTCCTCGCCCGGCCACCGGCCGGTGAGGGCGGTGTAGAGCAACGAGACGAGGTCGGCGGAGTCGATGAGCGAGGCCTCGTCCGCGGTCACGTCGTCGGTGCCCTCGAGGGCCGAGGCGACACCGACACCGGAGACCTTGACGGCGCCCTCGCTGGTGCGCAGGACCGAGTGCGGGTTGAGGTAGAGGTGGTGCAGCCCGCGGCGCCGGGCCGACTCGAGGGCGGCCGCGCTCTCCCCGACCAGTCGACGAGCCTCCTCCGCCGGGAGCGGATGCTCCTCGACCAGCGAGGCCAAGGACTCCGCCTCGGACAACCCCTCCTCGATGATCCAGCAGAGGCCGTCCTCGTCGCCGACGTCCAGGACGCGCACGAGCCGGGGGTCGTCCACCGAGGCGACCCGCCGGGCACCGTCCAGCACGGCGGCGGCGACCTGCGCCGACGCTCCCTCGGAGGGCAGCACGGTGACGGCGACGAGGCGCCCGAGGGTGCTGTCCTTGGCCGACCAGTACTCCAGGCCACCGCCCTCGCGCTCCGCCAGCAGCTCGTCGAGGACGTAGCGGTCACCCAGGCGGGTGCCGACCTCGAGCCGATCCATGCTGGTGTCCTCTCCTGGGCGGGTGCGGTGGTCGTCCCACCCTAGTGTGCCGCGATCCCCCGGCCCGGCTGCTGTCGCCGCGCCGTCCCGGGCCGGTGGATCCGCGGTCGGGCCGCCTGCCGGCGGCTCCTCCAGCCCGGAGAGCGAGGAGGCGGCGTCCGCGGCCGCGGCGGTGTCGACCCGGACCGGATCGGTGGCGGTGACCGCTGCCGTCGCCCCGCGGGGGGCGAGCCGGCGTAGCCCCGGGATCCGACGGAGCACGGGCGCGGCCACGTCACCGACCTCACGCACCCCGAAGCGGTGGGCGAGCACGGCATACACGACGAGGAAGAGGGTCCCCGCCACCGCCAGGGTCGCCGTCGCGCTGACGAAGGCGTCCACCCCCTGCGGCTGGGTCGAGGTGGGGTCGGGCGGCGCGCCACGGTCGAGCAGTCGCATGGCCAGCCAGGCGGGGAGGAGTGCCACCAGCGCCGCGGCGGCCGCCCGCAGGTAGGTGGCCCCGGTGGACCGCAGGCCCAGCGCGGGCAGGCGGCGGCGGGCCGCCCGAAGCCCCAGGACCGCGGCCGTCGTCTGGCCCAGGGCCTGGCCCAGGCCGAGCAGGATGGCCACCCGGGCCGGCGCGGCGAAGGCGGCGGCCAGGCAGACCACCAGGAGGACCGAGGTGATGGCGACCTGGAAGAGGAACGGCGTGCGGGCGTCCTCGAAGGAGTAGAAGACGCGCGAGCACAGCAGGTAGACGCCGTAGGGCACCAGGCCGACCACCATGGCGACGACGATGGCGGCGATGGCGGCGTGCTCGGCGGGGGTGCTGCCGAAGTAGACGACGCGCACCAGCAGGGGCGCGAAGAGGATCATCCCGAGGGCGATCGGCACCATGGCCGACCCCAGCAGGCGCAGCCCCCGGGAGGTGTGGTCGGCCATCGCGGTGAGGTCGTCGCGGGCGGCGTCCTTGGACAGGACCGGGTAGATCGCGGTCAGCAGGGACAGCGCGATGAGGGAGTGCGGGAGCACGAAGAGCGAGAAGGCGTAGGTGTAGGTGATCTTGCCGGGCGCGTCCGGCACCTGGTCGATGACATCGCTGAGCAGGTTGGTGACGACGAGCATCCCGCCCTGCGAGACGGCCATGTCGGCCAGCGCCCAGCCGGCCATCACCCCGGCCGTGCCGAGGCCGACCCCCCGCAGACCCCACCGCGGGCGCCACCGGAACCCGGTGGCGCGGACCGCGGGCACGAGCACCAGCGCCTGGACGACGATGCCGAGCGTCGCCGAGCCGGCCAGCAGCCCGATCATCCCCGGGGTCCAGTCCTGCAGCGGCAGCGCGCCGGCGTCCGGGTAGCGGCGCATGAAGACGGCGATCCCGGCGATCGCGATGACGTTGGCCAGCGCCGGGCTCCACATGAACGCCGCGAAGCGGTGGTGGGCCGCCAGGACCTGCCCCATGAGGGTGTGCAGCCCGTAGAAGAGCATCTGCGGGATGCAGAGGTAGGCGAAGACGACCGCCAGCTGCAGCTTGGGGTCGTCCCAGGCCCAGGACACGGCATACACCTTGGTCACGAGGGGGGCCGCGGCGGTGAACACGACGGTGCCCACCAGCAGGATGACCACCGAGACGGTGATGAGCCGGTCGCTGTACTCCTGGCCCTCCCTGCCGCGGGTCATCGCCCGGGTCAGCTGCGGCAGCAGCAGCACGTTGAAGACGCCAGCCGCCAGCAGGAGGTAGATCGTGTTGGGGATGGTGTTGGCGGTGTCCCACACGCTCCCGGCCGGGGTGAGGACGCCGATGGCGATGCCGAGGAGCGCCATGCGCGCCATCCCCAGCAGCCGGGAGGCCAACGTGCCGCCCGCCATGATGACGCTGGACCGGGCTAGGGACGAGCTGGACCCGGTGCCGGCGCTGCCGCTCACGGAGCTCCCTCCCGGGCAGGGCCGCCACCCGCGGTCGGGCCCGGGGGCGAGCTGCGCAGCGCCCGCGCCAGGCCGAGGACGAGGACGAGGCCGGCGACGCCTCCCAGGACCCAGTAGACCCAGAGGCCGGTGGGCTGGACCCGCACCTCGATCGCGACCGGCTCGCCGAGGGTCGTGCCGTCCGGCGTGCTCAGCTGGGCGATGAGCGTGGTCTCACCTCGGGTGATGGAGCGCGCGGCCACGGACGCGGTGGCCCGGCTGTCGGGACCGATGTCGACGGGGTCCGGCTGCTGGATGACCTGGAGCCGGCCGTTCGTCGCGACCAGCTCGAGCGCGACGTCCTCGACGGCGACCCCGAGGTCGTTGACGACGGTGATGCCGATGTCGCCCTGGTTGGTGAGGAAGTTGATGGTGCTGGGGGTGACCCAGACCCCGTCCCGGGTGGACTGGATGTCGTCGCGCACCACCGTGCGGGTCTGCAGCCACCCCTCCTCGTGACCCCGCCAGACGCCCGACCACAGCGTGTCGAGCACCGGCCGCCAGGAGTCCAGCGCCGTCGTGTCCGCGAGCACCACCGCCAGGTCGTCCAGCTGCTCGGCGCTGACGGCCAGCACCTCCGCGCGCTCGGGGTCGACCGGGCTCGCCGGCGTCCTCAGGTGCTGCACGAGGTCACCGAGCACGGCCTCCTGGGGCCCCTCCCCGGTCAGGCGCAGCTGCTGGGTGCCCTCCGCCCGGTCCAGCAGGTCCTGGGCCGACACGGACCGCAGCCACGGTGCCTCCCGCCAGCCGTCGCTGAGCTGCTCGAGCACCTCGGCGCTCGCGGAGGTCCGTCGCGGTGGGGCGACGACGAGCTCGCGCACCTCCGAGGGGTCCTCGAGGTGGGTGCCCAGGGTGTGGGCGAGCAGGTGCTGGGCGGCGGCGCCCGCGCCCCGCTCCTCGGCCTCCTGCGCACCCTGCGCGACCAGGGCGCTGGTCCAGGAGTCGGCACCGAGGGCGACCAGGTCGCCGGGACGCTCCAGCGGGACGGCACCCCGGCGCGGCAGGGCGGCGGAGTCGGCGGTGAGGCTCTCCCGCGGCAGGACCACGACCCGCAGGTCCCCGTCCACGCCCCGCACCAGTGCCGTCATCTGGGCCATCTCCCCCGGGTCGGGGTCCCCCGCGACCGGCCAGGCCACGTCGTGCCGGCCGGTGCTCAGCACCAGCGGGCCGGCGGAGGCGGACGGGGCGAACAGGTCGGCCACGACGTCGACGGGGGGCTGGCGGCGGCGGACCAGGTCCAGGTCGGGGTCGTGCCGGGGCAACCACCACAGCTGGTCGTCGGGCAGCCCGGCCAGCGTGGTGGCCAGGGTCGCGGCCGCGGAACGGACGTCCTCGGCGCCGGCTCCGGACGGGTCGGGCGGCGCGGTCTGCTCCGGCGCGGTGGTGGTGGCGGAGCCGTCGTCGGGCACGGGGGCCGGGACCGTCTCGTCGGGGGCGGTCGCGTCGGCACCCCCGGTGCTGCCCGGGGCGGGCGTGGCGGTGGCCGGCGGCTCCGGGGTGGGCGTCGGCGGCTGCTCGACCGTGCCCTCCCGGGGCGTGGAGATCGCCGGTGCCGGCTGCTGGGCGAGCACCGTCGCCGGGTCGACGACGAAGGTGGTGCCGGGCACGTCCAGTCCCTCCAACCACCCGGTCAGCGTCGACCCCGGACCGATGGCGGCGGTCCAGGCCTCGGCGTGCTCGTCGTCGACCGGGCTGAACAGGCCGGGGTCCGCCGGCAGCGTCAGCGGGACCACCCAGGCGGTCTCGAGCGGGTTCTCGATGTCCTCGCGGCCGGCGCTGGAGAGCGTGGAGCGCAGCTCGGCCCCGGCCGGCGTCCCCGCGGTGTCGTCGTCGTCCTCGGTGGCGCCGATGACGAGAGGGAGCACCCCGGCGGTGTCCGGCAGGTCCTCGGTGACCGAGCCGGGGACCTCCACCTGGAAGGGGACGGCACCGCTGGCCGGGACGACCGGTCCGACGGTGTCGTCCCCGAGGATGAGCTCCGGCCCTCGGGGCAGGTCGCCGTCGAGCCACCGGCCCACCTGGTCCCGCGAGGTCAGCGAGGTCTGGGACAGGGTGGCGGTGAGCGAGGTCAACCGGCGCGGCACGGACCCGTGGTTGAGCAGGCGGCCGGTGAGCGTCACGGGCTCACCCGGGACGAGCACGACGGGATCGACCTCGTCCAGCAGCACCGACACCTCGGTGGTCTCCGTCGCCGAGGGTGGTGCGGCCGCCACGGCCGCCACGGCCGCCGCAGGACCCCCGAGGGCCCCGCCCAGGGGCGCGAGGACCAGGCTTGCCCACAACCCGAGAGCGAGGGCCGAGGCGGGCAGGCTCCGGGGACGTGGCGCCCGCTGCGGGCGAGGGGGGATGGTGGTCAACGCCGTGGTCCCTCAGGCGCTCCGGGTGAGTCGGAGCCAGGCCTCCCGGGCGATCCGACGCTCGTTGGGGAAGGTGAGCTTGCGGTGGACCTGGTCCAGCGGGACCCAGATGGCGTCGATCGCCTCCTGGTCGGGGTCGTTGTCGATGGTGAGACGGCCCCCGGTGGCCTCTAGGAGGTAGTGGTGGACCATCTTGTGGATCCGGTGCGAGGGGGTGGTGAACCAGTACTCGATCGTGCCCAGGGTGACGAGGACCCGACCCTCGATGCCGGTCTCCTCGGCGACCTCCCGCTCCGCGGTCTGCACCAGCGTCTCCCCGGGTTCGACGTGACCCTTGGGCAGGCACCACTCGACCCGACCGGACCGGTTGCGGCGCGCGATGATGGCGATCCTCGCCTGCCCCTCGTAGACGTCGATGACCACACCCCCCGCGGAGGTCTCGTTGACCGACGGCAGCCGTCGCGCGCCATGGTGCTGGCGCGGAGGCGTGGTGGTCATCCACCCACTGTAACGAGTGGGGTCGGCCCGGCCCGGACGACGACCCAGCCCGGCGCGGGGGCCGTCTACCCTAGATCCGATGTCCGCCACCGAGATGACCACCGACGGCGCGCTGCTCCTGCGCGCCCTGCGCCAGCTGACCCCGGCCATGGGGCTGCTCACCGAGATCGGTGAGCTCTTCGGCACCGCCGGGCACGAGGTGGCGCTCGTCGGAGGACCGGTCCGGGACGCCTTCCTCGGCCGGCCCTCCACCGACCTCGACCTCACCACGTCGGCCAGGCCCGAGGAGATCGAGCAGGTGCTGGCCGGCTGGGCCGACACCACCTGGGACGTCGGTCGCGCCTTCGGCACCATCGGCGCGC
The DNA here is from genome assembly GCF_947487915.1 of uncultured Serinicoccus sp. Lineage (GTDB taxonomy): Bacteria > Actinomycetota > Actinomycetes > Actinomycetales > Dermatophilaceae > Ornithinicoccus. The sequence continues at coordinate 98,047 of NZ_CANKYH010000008.1, forward strand.
GTCGGGGCGGTCACACGCTGGAGTTCACCACCTACCGCGCCGACGCCTACGACGGTGAGACCCGCAAGCCCGTGGTCGCCTTCGGGACCTCTCTCGAGGAGGACCTCGTCCGCCGCGACTTCCGGGTCAACGCCATGGCCCTGCGCCTGCCCGACCTCACGTTCGTCGACCCGCACGGCGGTCTGGCCGACCTGGCCGGACGCCGGTTGCGCACCCCCCACGAGCCCGAGGTGTCCTTCGCCGACGACCCCCTGCGGATGCTCCGGGCGGCCCGGTTCGCCGCCCAGCTGGGCTTCGGGCCGACGACCGAGGTCCTGGACGCCATGACCGACATGGCCGACCGGCTCTCGATCGTGTCCGCGGAGCGGGTCCGCGACGAGCTCGTCAAGCTCGTGCTCGCCCCCGACCCCCGCGCCGGGCTCGAGATCCTGGTGACGACCGGGCTCGCCGACCACGTGCTGCCCGAGCTGCCCGCCCTGCGGCTGGAGGTCGACGAGCACCACCGCCACAAGGACGTCTACGAGCACAGCCTCATCGTGCTGGAGCAGGCGATCGGCCTCGAGGACGAGCCGGGGGCGCGGGAGGAGGACCCCGACCGTGTGCCGGGACCGGACCTCGTCCTGCGGCTGGCGGCGCTCCTGCACGACATCGGCAAGCCCCCCACCCGGCGCTTCGAGCCGGGCGGGGGCGTCAGCTTCCACCACCACGAGGTGGTCGGCGCCAAGATGACCCGCGCCCGGCTGCGGGCCCTGCGCTTCGACAAGGAGACGGTGCGCGCCGTCACCCGGCTGGTCGAGCTGCACCTGCGCTTCCACGGCTACGGCTCGGGAGAGTGGACGGACGCGGCGGTGCGGCGCTACGTCACCGACGCCGGGCCGCTCCTGGGCCGGCTGCACAAGCTCACCCGATCGGACTGCACCACCCGGAACCGGCGCAAGGCGGCCCGCCTCTCGGCGAGCTATGACCACCTCGAGGAGCGCATCGAGCGGCTCCGGGAGGAGGAGGAGCTCAGCGCGGTCCGGCCCGAGCTCGACGGGCACCAGATCGGGGCGATCCTCGGCATCCCGCCCGGTCCGCAGCTCGGTCGGGCCTACCAGCACCTCCTCGCGGTGCGGCTGGACCAAGGACCGCTGGGCGAAGAGGGAGCCCGTGCCGAGCTGCTGAGGTGGTGGGCGGAGCAGGAGACGCCCGGTGGGTAGGCACCGCCCGGACCGTCGCAGCCACCCCGCACCCCGCCGCTGGACCCACCTCCTCGCCCGCCTGCCCTGGGTCACCCTGGTGCTGCTGTCGGTGCTCGTCGTCGGCACCGCCGAGCTCGTGCAGCCGCGGACCTACGCGGCGAGCACGACGCTGACCGCACCGACGGAGCGCGCCGCCGACCAGCTGTCCGTGCAGCTCACCGACCCGGCCCTGCGACCTGAGGTCGAGCGGGCCGTGGAGCTGGACCCCGAGCTGTCCGGCAGCGTGCGGCTCGCGGTCCGGCACGAGGCCGAGGACCGCCAGGTGCACCTCGAGGCCACGGCGCCCGACCCGAGGCTGGCGGCGCTCGCCGCGGACACCGCGGCGGCCCTCACGGTGCAGGAGCGCGCCGACGGCACCGAGCTGACCCACGGGGCGCGGGTCCCCACGGAGCCCGTCGACGACCGGGGTCTCCTGTGGCTCCTCGTCGCGGCCGGGCTGCTGGCGGTGGCCGTGCGCGTCGAGGCCGCCCACCGGGCGTGGCTCGGTGACCAACCGTCGCCGCAGCCCTCGGGGGTCGCGTGAGCACCGGTCTCGAGGCACCGCTCACCCGGCGCCGGGCGCGGGCCCTGCACGCGGCCCGGCACGCGCTGCGGGTGCCACCCGTGCCGCGCGACTTCCGCAGCGACATCGAGGGCATGCGCGCCCTGGCAGTGCTGGCCGTCATGCTGTGGCACGCCGGGGTGCCGCTGCTGCCGGGCGGCTTCGTCGGCGTCGACGTGTTCTTCGTGGTCAGCGGGTTCCTCATGACCTCGTTACTGCTGGAGGAGGGACGCGCACGCGGGCGGATCGACCTCGGTCGCTTCTACGCCCGGCGTGCCCGGCGACTGCTGCCGGCGGCGCTGGCCGCGCTGGCCGGTACCGCCCTGATGACCGTCCTGTTCCTGCCGCGGGGCCGCTGGGGCGAGGTGGGTGGAGACCTGCTCGCGTCGGCGACCTACGTCGTCAACTGGCGGATGGCCTGGCGCTCGGTGGACTACCTCGACGTCGAGCGGGCCCCGAGCCCGCTGCAGCACTACTGGTCGTTGTCGGTGGAGGAGCAGTTCTACCTCGTGTGGCCGGTCCTCCTGCTGCTGATCCTCGTGTATGCCGCCGGCCGGGCCCGCGTCTTCAGCACCCTGACGTGGGTGCTCACCCTCGGCCTGTTCGCCGGGTCCCTGGTGCTCTCCTGGCGCTGGACCCTGGAGGAGCCGGCCGCCTACTTCGTGACGCCCACCCGGGTGCACGAGCTCATGCTCGGGACGGTCGTCGCCCTGGGCGCCCGCGCGTGGCCACGGCTGCCGCGCGCCGTCGCCGCCGCCCTCGGCTGGTTGGGGCTGGCCATGGTCGGGGTGGCGCTCGTGGTCATCACCGCCCAGACCCCCTTCCCCGGCCTGTGGGCGCTGCTGCCCACCGTCGGCGTCGCGCTGGTGCTGGTGGCGGGCCCGTCCGCGGGCGGTCTGGGACCGGTCGCGCTGCTGCGGGCCCGGCCCCTGCAGTGGGTGGGCCGGCTGTCCTACAGCCTCTATCTCTGGCACTGGCCGTTCGTCGCCGTCGCGGCCGAGATGGTGCACGTCGGGCGCGGGGGCCCCGACACCCTCCCCGTCCACTGGGGGCTGCTGGCGGTCGGGCTGTCCGTCCTGCCCGCCTGGTGGTCGTTCGCCCTCGTGGAGGATCCGGTCCGCCGGCACGGACGGGTGCTGGCGGCACAGCTGCCCCCCGGCGTGGTCGTCCGGCGCACCCTGCGGCTCGGGGTGAACTGCACCCTGGCGGGTGCGGCGCTGGGGCTCGCGCTCCTGCTGGCGGCCCCGCAGTCGGAGACCGAGCAGGCGGCCCGCTGGCGGACCCCCGACGTGGTGGAGCAGCTGCGGTCCCCGGTGGGTGCCGACACCCTCGCGGTCGGCGTCGACGACCCGGCGCCGGCGGCGGCCGGCGGGGGGACGGGCCCGGTCGTGGCCGCGTCCGCGGGCAGCGGGGCCTCCGACGTGCTCGGCGAGCCCCCTCCCGTCGTGCAGATCCCCGAGCAGGTCGGTGACCTCGCGGTGCCGCTGGGCCAGGTGCCCGACGACGTGCCGGTGCTGGAGCCGGAGGAGTGCTTCGTGGCGCTGGGCGGCACCCGGGTCGGGGTGTGCGAGGGGGGTGACCCGGAGGGCGAGCTCACGGTCGCGCTCATCGGGGACAGCCACGCGGGGATGTGGATGACGGCGATGGACGCGATCGGCCGGGACCGGGGGTGGCGGGTCATCGCCATGACCAAGTCGTCGTGCCCGCCGGCCCGTGGCCTCGTGGTGGAACGCTCCGGGCAGGCGGGCGACTACCGCCAGTGCACCCGCTGGCAGCAGCGGCTGGACGAGGCGCTCGTCCGCGAGTCACCGGACGTCGTGCTCCTCTCCAGCGCGTCCTACGGCACCACCGGGGACGAGAAGGTGGCCGCGGGCCTGGGGGCGCGGATCGACATGCTGCGCGAGGAGGGGATGCGGCCCGCCCTCGTCCGGGACGTGCCCCGGGCGCCCTTCGACGTGCCGGCCTGCCTGCTGGAGAACGAGGACGACGTCCCGCGGTGCGCGTTCGACCGGGAGCAGGGGCTGGCGACCTCGGGCACGGGGCACGACCTGCTGGCCGAGCAGCGCCCCGCGCTGCCGGTCCTGGACCTGACCGACGCGGTATGCCCCGGCCGCACCTGCAGCCCGATCGTCGGCGAGGTCGTCGTGTGGCGGGACAGCAACCACCTGTCCGCGACCTACGTCCGGTCGCTGCGCGACGCCGTGGAGGAGCAGGTGTCGCCGGTCGTGCTCGCCGACCAGCTGGGGGAGGCCGTGCGGTCCGGGGTAGAGGTCGGCACCGGTCGCTGAGCGGCCGGTCGGTCCACCCGCGAGACCTCCCACAGGACCCACGACCAGGCCACGGCCCGCAGGACCACGGCGAGGGCATACGCATCCCCCGGCAGACCACGACCGGGGTCGCTGGCGAAGGCGATGTGCAACCACGTCGTGAGGAAGACCAGCGACTCGGCCAGCGCCCACAGCAGGTGCCTCGACCACCGCACGGCGGACAGGGCCAGGAAGGGGAGGACCCACAGGCCGGACTGCACCGAGAGGGACGACGCGGTCAGGGCGACGACGAGCAGCATGAGAGCGGACAGCTGGACCACCCCGCGCCCTCCCCCCGGTCGTCGGGGTGCCGACAGCCGCACCCCCAGGCCCAGGGCCAGCAGCCACCCACCCACGGCCACGGCCGTCGTGAGGGCCGTCGGCACCGTGACCCCCACGAGGCGGGGCACCATCTGGAGCGCGCCGTAGCCCGCGGGCTGGCCCCACCACTGCTGCGCCGCGGAGAGCGCCTCGGGCTGGAGGGTCACCAGGGGCAGGAGCACGAGCAGCGCACCGAGGACCGCGCCCACCACCGTCTGCAGGGCGGGCAGCAGCCGGCCGCGCCGCCAGGCGACGAGGACGACCGCGGCCAGCACGAGCAGCGGGAACGGCCGGACGAGGCAGGAGAGACCCAGCAGGACGCCGGCCGTCCAGCTGCGCTCGCGGCGCCACGCCCACAGGCCGAGCAGCAGGAGGCTGACCCCGAGCAGGTCGGTGGAGACGAGGGCGAGCAGGGCCAGCACCGGGCTCGCGGCCAGGTGGGCCGCCTGCCACGGCCTCCCCGGCGTGAGGCTCACCAGCGCGAGCACGGCCAGGGTCACCAGCACCACGGACACCAGCGCCCAGAGGGAGAAGACCCACTGCTGGGCCGCCAGACCGTCCCCGGCGCGGGGCGAGACCCGGGCCAGCAGCCACATCACCGCACCGGGCAGCGGGGCGGTCCCGGTCGCGGCGCCCTCGGCGGCCCAGGGCAGCGACCGCTGGGCGAGCGGGGAGCTGACGTGCACCACGGGGAGGTCGGAGTAGCACGCCCGCCAGAACTGGTCCGGCGTGCTCCAGCCCTTCAGGAGGCAGTGCCCCTTCTGCCAGACCCCGAGCCCGAGCACCAGCGAGCCGATCAGCGTGAGGGCGGCCGCGACCCCGGCCAACCCCCGCCCGCCGACCACGGCATACCGGCCCAGCGGCCCGCCGATGACCCCCGTGGCCCTGGCGACGACCGGGTCCACCCAGGACGGCACCTGCCAGGGGCGGTCATCACCCCCTCCCGCCGTGCGCGGGTCGGACGGGAGGCTCACCCCGTCGGCTCGGGCTCCGTGCCGTCACCGGGGGGCGCGGGCTGCGTCTGCGTCGGGGCCGGCGTCGTCGGGTCCGGGACGGTCGGGGCGGGGCTCGTCGGCTCCGGCGCCGGGCTGGTCGGATCCGGCTCCGTCTCGGTGGGCTCCTCGGTGGGCTCCGTGGTGGTGGGCTCCTCGGTGGGCTCGGTGGTCGTGGGCTCCTCGGTGGTGGGCTCCTCGCTCGTCGGGGCGGGCGCCGGGGTGGTGGGCTCCTGCGTGGTGGGGGTGTCGTCCGTCGGCCCCCCGGTCCCGACCCGTGGCGCGAACTCGAGCACCTCCTCGCCGTCGAGCGCGAGCCGCATGAACTCTCCCCACACCTGCGCCGGGAAGGTCCCACCGGTGATCTGCTCCAGCCCGGCGACGTCCTGCATCGGCACCGTGCCGTCCCCCTTGTACATCACGACACCGGCCGCGAGCTGGGGGGCGAACCCGTCGAACCAGGCCGACACGTTGTTCTCGCTGGTGCCGGACTTGCCGGCGGTCGGACGGCCCAGATCCCCGGCGGCCATGCCCGACCCCTGGTTGATGACGTAGGTCATCGCGTCGGTCGTGTCCACCGCCGCGTCGCGCTCGACACCGGCCTCGGTCTCGGGCTCGGCCTCGTAGGTGACCTCGCCGCCCACCGTCTCGACCCGGTCGATGAGGTAGGGGGTGGCGCGCTCGCCCTCGGCGGCGAGCGTGGCATACGCGTTCGTCATCTCCAGCAGGGTCGGCGAGGCGGTCCCCAGGACGTTGGTCAGGTCGGTGTCCAGGCCCGGGGTGTCCTCCGGCAGGCCGAGGTCGACGGCTGCCTCCCGGGTGCGGTCCGGGCCGATCTGCTCGTTGAGCTGCACGTAGATGGTGTTGACCGACTCGGCGAGCGCGACCCGCAGGTCGATGAGGCCGAAGGAGAGGTCCTGGAAGTTGTTGACCTCGGTCTCGTCCTCGCCGAAGGTCATCGGGGTCGGGCCCTCGTAGGTCTGGAGGGTGTCGACGCCGTCCTCCACGGCGGCGACCAGGGTCACCGGCTTGAAGAGGGAGCCGGCCTGGACCCGGGCGTCGGTGGCCGCGTTGAGCTGCGTCTCCTGGTAGTCGTCACCGCCGTACATCGCGGTGATGGCGCCGTCTCCCGGTCGGACGGCGGTGAGGGCGACCGTGATGTCGTCCGTGCCCTGCCCGGTGGGACGGTAGAGGTCGACCGCCTCCTCCGCCGCCTGCTGGTGCCGCTCGACGATCGTGGTGGTGACCCGTAGCCCGCCGCCGTCGATCTCCGCGTCGTCCACCCCCAGGAGCTCCCGGAGCTCACTGCGCGCCTGCTCGGCGATGTAGCCCTCCACCCCCTGCGCCGCCGTCGACGGGCTCGGCTCCTGGATCTCGGGCAGGCCCCGGCCCTCCCGTTCCGCAGGCTCCAGCCAGCCCTCTTCCACCATGCCGTCCAGGACGTAGGCGACCCGGTCCTCGGCCCGCTCCTCGTTGCCCTCGGCGTAGTCGGGGTCGAACAGCGAGGGGGCGTTGGTGACGCCGGCGAGGAAGGCGCCCTCCTCGACCGACAGCTCGGAGACGTCCTTGCCGAAGTAGGCCTGGCTCGCGGTCTGGATGCCGTAGGCACCACGACCGAAGTAGATGGTGTTGAGGTAGTTCTCCAGGATCTGGTCCTTGGAGAACTCGTTGTCGATCTTCACCGCGATGATGATCTCGGTGAACTTGCGCTGCAGCGTCTGGTCCGCGGTGAGGTAGTAGTTCTTGACGTACTGCTGGGTGATGGTGGACCCGCCCTGGAGCCCGTCGCCGGTCAGGGTGCGCCAGGCGCCCCGCGCCGTGCCGGTGATGGACACCCCCTCGTTCTCGTAGAACGAGCGGTCCTCGGCCGCGAGCATCGCGTAGCGGACGTGCTCGGGCACCTCCGACAGCGGCACCGCCTCGCGGTCGTAGCCACCGGTGAAGCGCGCGAGCTCGGTCTCCCCGTCGGCGTAGTAGAGGATCGAGCTCTGCGCCTCGGCGAAGTCGTTGGGCTCCGGGACGTCGGTCCGGTTGTAGGCCCAGGCGAAGACCCCCACGGCCAGCAGGATCGCCAGCAGCCCGAGGCCCGTCAGCCAGAGCAGGACCCGACGCAACCTCCCCCCGCGGCGCGGACGGGAGGACCGGCGGCCGGCGGGAGGGCGGGAGGCGGAGGCGGTGCTGGATCGGCTCACGCCCCCTATTGTGCCCATCTCGTCGGGGGGCAGCCGGAATGCGTCCGCGTTCGGCGGCGTTCCCCGGACGTGAAGGGGCGGCCCGCTGGGCCGCCCGTGGTATGTCGGCAAGGAGCATGGATGTCATCGGTCAGGGTCGCGATCGTCGGCGTGGGCAACTGCGCCAGCTCGCTCGTGCAAGGTGTGGAGTACTACCGCGACGCCGATCCCTCGGCGTCGGTCCCGGGGCTGATGCACGTGTCGTTCGGCGACTACCACGTGGGCGACCTGGAGTTCGTGGCGGCCTTCGACGTCGACTCCGCCAAGGTCGGCCAGGACCTCGCCAAGGCCATCCAGGCCGGGGAGAACAACACGATCTCCATCGCGGAGGTGCCGGACACCGGGGTGACCGTCCAGCGCGGGCCCACGCTCGACGGGCTCGGCAAGTACTACGCCCTCACCGTGGAGGAGTCGCCGGTCGAGCCGGTCGACGTCGTGCAGGTGCTGCGCGACGCCGAGGTCGACGTGCTCGTGTCCTACCTGCCGGTCGGCAGCGAGGAGGCGGACAAGTTCTACGCGCAGTGCGCCCTGGACGCGGGCGTGGCCTTCGTCAACGCGCTGCCCGTCTTCATCGCCAGCGACCCCGAGTGGGCCGCGAAGTTCGAGGCGGCCGGGGTGCCGATCGTGGGCGACGACATCAAGAGCCAGGTCGGAGCCACCATCACCCACCGGGTGCTGGCGCGGTTGTTCGAGGAGCGCGGGGTAGCGCTCGACCGGACCTACCAGCTCAACGTGGGCGGCAACATGGACTTCAAGAACATGCTGGAGCGCGAGCGGCTGGAGAGCAAGAAGGTCTCCAAGACCCAGGCCGTGACCTCCAACATGGCCCGCACCATGGCCGATCGGGACGTGCACATCGGGCCCTCGGACTACGTCCAGTGGCTGGACGACCGCAAGTGGGCCTACGTCCGCCTCGAGGGACGCGCGTTCGGCGACGTGCCGCTCAACCTGGAGTACAAGCTCGAGGTGTGGGACAGCCCCAACTCGGCCGGGATCATCATCGACGCCATCCGGGCGGCCAAGATCGCCCAGGACCGGGGGCAGGGCGGGCCGGTCGTCGGGGCCAGCGCCTACCTCATGAAGAGCCCGCCGGTGCAGATGCCGGACGACCAGGGGCGCGCCGAGGTCGAGGCCTTCATCCGGGGCTGACCCCCGCTGACGGCTCGCGTAGGGTCGGGGCGTGTCCGACCGCCCTCCTGACGCCGCCGGGATGACCGACACCGGACGCGACCGGCAGCGCATCGCCGCCGTGGCCCTGGACGCGGCCGACCTCGACGCGGCGGCGGACCGGTTGCGCACGCTGACCGACCAGGGTCACCAGGTGGTCCTGCTGTGGTGCCGGGGCGAGCCTGGCCACGCGCTGCGCTCCTTCCGGGCGCGGGTGCCGGTCCGGGCCCGTCCGCCCCGCACGCCCCGTGAGCTCGCCGGGCGGCTGCGCCGGCCGGGCCCGGCCGCGTGGTTCCGCGACCGCGGTCCCCTCGCCCGGGCCCTGCGCGCCGATCCCCGGGCACGGCGCACGCTGGAGGGCGCGGACTCCGTCGTGCCGGTGGGCCCGCAGGCGCGCCGGCTCTTCGACCGCGCCGGCGCCGCACCCGCCCCCCTGCTGCAGCTGCAGGAGCTCGAGGGGCGGGCGGGGGAGCCCGCGGTGTGGACCACCCTGCACCGACGGGCTCGTGCCGGTGGGGCCCGCCTCGACGCCGACCTGGCGCGCGAGGTGCTCGCGCAGCTCCCAGCCGGCGGGGGCGGCATACCTCCCCGGCGGCAGGCCCTCCTCCTGCCCCTGGTGGTGGCGCTGCACGGCACCGGGGAGTACGCCCTGGCCGCGCGGCTCGCGGGGTGGCTCGACGCCGATCCCGCCCACAGCCCGGAGGCGGCGGTGCACCGCGCGCTGCGCACGCTGGTGGAGCTCTCCCGCACCGGGGAGCAGCCCGCCGACCTCGACGCCACGGTCCGCGCGGTGCTCGCCCGGGCCGACGCCGCCCTCGGCGAGGACGTCGACGACGTCCCCGAGGAGGCGGTCCGCGCCACCACGCTCGCCCTGCAGCTGCTCTTCCACCGCGAGCTGCACGCGGACGGCCTCGCATCACCGCTCGTCTCCGATCCGGACACCTTCCTGGCCGGCTGGCGGGCCTCCCGGGTGGGGGAGCTGCTGGCCGCGCCGGTGCCGCGGCTGCCACCCCACCCGCGGACGGCCGCCGCGCACCCGGCCCCGGGCGGGAGCCGCGCGCCCCGGGTCGTGGTCGCGCCCGGGTCCTACCCCCAGTTCGCGACGCCGGTGGTGGAGGAGCTGACCCGGCGGGCGGACGTCCGGGTCCTCGACCTGCGGGCGAAGGACCAGCTGCGCGGACTCGGCACCCGCGGCGAGCTCGTCGCGGCCCGGCTGCGGCAGGCGGTCGGGCAGGCCTGGGTGCCGGACTACGAGCTGCTGGAGGAGCTGGAGGCCGCCGACGCGCTCTTCGTCGACTGGGCCGACCGCGGCTCGGTCGCCGCCGTGATGGGTGCCCCCTCGGGGGTGCGGGTGACGCTGCGCATCCACAGCATGGACGCGCTCTCCCCCTGGATCCACCTGCTGGACTGGACCCGGGTGGACGTGCTGGTCCTGGTGAGCGAGCACCTGCGCCGGGTCGTCGTGGCGCTGCTGGGCGACCGGCTGGCCGGCACGCAGGTGCGCGTGGTGGGCAACGTGCTCGACCCGGCCCGCATCCCGAGCGGCAAGACGCCGGGGCACCGCAGGACCCTGCTCATGGTCGGCTGGGCCCAGCGGGTCAAGGACCCGTTGTGGGCGCTGGAGGTGCTCGCCCTGCTGCGCCGGGAGGACCCGACCTGGCGGCTGGTCCTCGTCGGCGTCGACTTCCCGGAGACCACGGTCGCCTCGCAGCAGGACTACGCCCGGGCCTTCCGCCGCCGGCTGGCCGACGACGACGTCCGGGGTGCGGTGTCCTTCGTCGGCTGGACCCGGGACCTGGCGCCGCACCTGGCCGCGGCCGGTTTCGTCCTCTCGACCAGCCGCCGGGAGTCCTTCGGTCTCGCGCTGGTCGAGGGGGCCGCCTCAGGTGCCGTCCCGGTGGTCCGCGACTGGCCGATCTTCGCGCCCCTCGACGGCGCCCGCAGCCTCTTCCCGGACGACTGGGTGGTCGGCTCCGTCGAGGAGGCGGCGGCCCGGGTCGACGCGCTCGCGGAGGAGCCCGCGTGGTCGGCCGCGTCCGCGCAGGCCCGCACGGTGGTGCAGGAGCGCTTCGCCGCCGGGGCGACCCGGGACGTGCTCGCCGGTCTCGTCCTGGGCGGGTGAGGCGTCAGGAGCGCGCGATGTCGGCCAGCACCTGCACGGCGGCCGACGTGTGGTCCACCGGTGAGCGGTGGTCCAGCGGCTGGGCGTCCAGGACCGATCCGGGCTCGACCATCCCCCACACCGGGGTGCCGCTGCCGCGGTAGTCGCTCCACTTGCTCGGCAGGAACGGGTTCGTGGCGAGCAGGCCCTGGGTGACGGCATCGCTCACCAGCAGGACGTCCATCCGCCGGCACATCGCCAGGAACTCGAGGTAGCCGAGGAAGGGCCCGGTGCGCACGCAGTCCTCCAGGCCCCGCCGACGGACCTCCTCCTCGACCTCGTCGGGCCGTCCGGCGAACACGTGCAGGCAGACCTCGTCGCGCAGCCGCTGCGGCAGGGCCTCCAGGGCGGCGAGCACGCTCCCCATACCCCGGGTGGCGTAGAAGTTGCCGAAGTAGCCGATGTGGCGCCGGTCACCGGGGAGCGGGTACTCCGGGTCGGCCATCGAGTAGAACTCCTCGGGGAGGGTCGGGTGGGGGGAGACCCGGCTTCGCTCCCGGACCCGATCGACCAGCTCGGCGTCCTCGACCCGCTCGAGCATGAGCTCGCGCTGGTGCTCGTTGGTGAAGACCAGGGTGCCGGCCAGGGCGAACGCCAGCTGCTCGGCCCACTCGAAGGAGTTGCCGCTGGCCGGCGGGGTGAAGCCCGCCGACCGCATACCCTCGCGCAGGGTGTCCAGCAGGGCGTCCTCCCGGACCGGGGCGTGCCGGACCGCGCCGGTGACGTCCCGGGAGAGGGGGTCGGAGAACTCCGCCGTCCACTCCACGCCGGGGCGCAGCATGGCGAGCCGGGCCGCGAGCACGTGGCTGGCCGTGAAGTGGGCGCGGCTGTACATCCGGAGGTAGCCCTCCCCCGCACGGTCCCACTCCAGCGCCCGCTGCACCCCGCGCCGGGTGAAGCCGGTGATCCCGCGCCACGAGGAGAAGAGGGTGGGGCTGGGCAGCTGCTGGCGGCGCACCACGAGGTGGTCGGCGATGCGGGCCAGGCCCCGGTCGGTCCGGCGCTCGGCCGACATGCGGTTCTGCAGCACGTCGACCGGCCGGCCCATCTCGCGCACCCGCTTGGCGGCGACGATCGCGGAGGTGTCGACGAACGGCGGGAAGCAGTAGGAGACGACCAGGTCGCGCGCCGCCGGTGCCGCGTCCGCCGGGCCGTGCGGGGCCCCGCCGCCCTCGGGGTCGTGGCCGAGGCCCGGCGCGCTCGTGTCAGCCATCGCCGCTCACTCTAGTGCGCCTCCCGGCAGCAGGGGCAGGAGACGGTCGCTCCAGGGAAGGGCCACCCGGCGGGTCGGTGGCAGCGCCGCGAGCAGACCGCGTGTCCGCCGGTCCGTGGCCGCGCCCGGGCGGTGACCGAGCCAGAGGACCGCATCGGCCGCGAGCGCCCGGTCCAGGGCACGGGCCACCTCGGCCGGGTCCGCGTCGTCGACCAGGACCAGCCGCTGGTCGACACCGGCCCGGAAGGCGCGGTCCCCACCGCTGATCATGGCCCTGGTGCTGTCGCTGTCGGCGGGGTGCCACCACGTCACCGCCTCGACCGTGGACCCCGGAGCGCCGGACCCCCCGGTGGCCACCCTGAGCGAGGGGGCGAGGGCGAGCAGGCCGGCCTCGGCGCCCAGCCCGAGGACCGGCCGGCCGCGCCCGGCGAGCAGCCGGACGTGCGCGGCCAGCCGCTGCGCCGCGTCGACGTCCTGTGCGGCGGCGTGGGCACGCAGGCCAGGCAACGGGCCCACCCGCCACGGCGTCCCCGGGCCCGAGGGAGGCGTGCGCGCCAGCCGGTCGCCGCCCACCGGCCCCCCCTCCCCGCTCCCGAGGGCCGCCGCCAGGGCGGGGTCACCCACCAGCGTCGTCCCGTCGGCGCAGAGGCGCAGGTCAGAGGTGGGTAGCGGGTCGGTGATCGCCCGACCACCCTCCGGCCCGACCATCACCACGGTCCACGACCCGCACAACGCCGCGGCCCGCTCGGTCGCGGCGGTGAGGCCGGGACCGTGGGCGAGGAGCCGGTGCAGCAGGTGCGCCACCGCCGCGGCGCCGTCGAGCCCGTCCGGGACGTCCACGGGGTCACCCAGCACGAGCACCCACGCCGAGGCGTCTCCGGTGACGGCGCGGGGCAGGCCAGGGTGGACCCACAGGCTCAGCCCACGCACCGGCAACGGGTGCTGGCGCAGACCGCCGGGGGGCCGCGCGGCCGACCCGGACGGCAGCACGGCGAACGAGCACGCGCCCGCGCCGGACGAGGGGTCGTGAGGGGTGGAGGACCGGTCCGTCCGGACGGTGGCCGCCGTCCCGCCGTGGGGCCCGGCCGGTGGCGTGGCCCCGAGCCGACGTCGCACCGTCCGGCGCAGCCGCCCCACACCCGCCCGCAGCGGCCCGGGGCGAGGACCACGGGCGGCTCGCGTGCGGCTCGGGCGGGCGCCGGTGACCCGCGCCTCCCCGGGGAGGTGCCGCACCCCGGCCTCGGCGAGGAGCCGCTCGAACAGCACGCGGTCGTGGCGCAGCGCGTAGGGCAGGGACAGCATGGTCTCCAGCAGGACGCGGTCGTTGAAGGGCAGCAGGATGCGGTGCCCGAAGTCCCCGTCCACGAACTTCTGCCACCCCCACCGCCCCATCCGCTGCTCCCAGTAGAGGACGTCGTAGTCGTCGAAGCCCAGCAGCGCGGCCGCGTCCATCGGCACCCGGTCGAGGTAGTCACCGTAGAGCTCCTCGACGAGGTCGTCTCCGACGTCGGCGCTGTTGCCGAGGTAGAGCTCGGTGAGCCGCCGCGGCGTGAGGACGTGCTCTGGTCGGTGCCGGACGAAGGTCGTCCCGGTCTCCCCGCCGTTGCTCTGCAGCTGCACGAGGTCGGGGGGCAGGTCGGCCCACATGGCGTGCGCCGCGCCGCGCGAGGGCAGCTGGGGGGCGTAGGTGCGACGGTGCAGGACGTCGAAGGTCCCGTGCCGGGGAGGCTGTCGCCAGCGCAGGACGCGGTGCGGCAGGCCGAGCGCCCGGGCCGCCTCGCGGGCCACGGTCACGTCCTCGACGGCGGCGGGGCTGCGGGCGGCGTCCCGGGGGTTGAGGTAGGTGAAGGCGAACCCGTCGGCGGACCGCAGGGCGGGTGCGGCCACGGCGGCGGTCACCCGGCTGTCCAGCCCGCCGGTGAGGCTGACCGCGGGTCGCCCCAGACCCGCGAGCAACGCGGTGTGCGCGGTGAGGCGCTCCCGGAACGCGGCATGCACCGCGTCCACGTCCTCGGTCGCCACCCGGGGACGGAAGGGCCAGAACCGCCGCTGCTCGACCTCGAGGCTGTCCGCGTCGAGGCTCAGCCGCAGCAGCGAGTTGGGGACGAGCGCCTCGACCCCGAGGTATGCCGTGCGCAGCCCGGGCAGGTAGGTGACCCGGCCGGACCTGCGCTCGCGCAGGAGGTCGAGGAGCTCCAGCGCCCGCTCGTCCCGGTCGAGGCCCAGGGCACCGGCGACGAGCGCGGGCGCGCTCGCGACGGCGGCGCGGCGTGCGGTGCGGCCCACGTGGACGGGTTGGGTGGCGTGGGTGTCGGGGACGACCAGGAGCTCCACCTGCCCGCCGGCGGCCGCGCGTCCGTCGGCCGCGCCGGTGTCGCCTTCGGGCGCCGTCTGCCGACCGGCCAGCAGGGTCCAGCGTCCGCCGAGGTCGGCCGCCTCCCGGACCATCGCGTCCGTCCCCCACCGGACCCACGTCGCGGCGAGCCGTCCCGCGACCACCGTCGGGTCGGTGAGGCCGGCTGCGACGTCCACCGGGTGTCCCAGCAGGACGAGGTCGCGGTCGTGGAGGGGGCCCCGGGCGTGGCCGAGGACCGTGCGCGGCTGCAGGTGCAGGGTGCTGCCGGGCAGGAGGCCGGGCATCTCGCGCCACCCCCGGCACTCCGGTGGCGCCGATCCCCGGGCGTCCCCGACGAGCAGGAGGTAGCCGTGCGGGTGGGCCCCGAGCAGGACCGCCGCCTCGTCGACCTGCACTCAGGCCGCCCCCAGCGACCCGGCCAGCACGGCGGCGATCCGCGGACCGGCGTGGCCGTCCCACAGCGGGGGCACCGGCGTGCTCCCGGCGGGTTGCCGCCCCGCGGCCAGGCGGCTCGCCACCGCTGCAGGGAGCTCGGCGTGGGTGGTCAGGGCATTGGTGCCGTGGGTGATCGTCACCGGCCGCTCGGTGTTGGGCCGCAGGGTGAGGCAGGGCACCCCGAGCACGGTCGTCTCCTCCTGGACGCCCCCGGAGTCGGTCACCACGACGGACGCGCCCTGCACGAGGGACAGGAAGCCGAGGTAGCCCAGCGGGTCGGCGGGCCGGATCCCGGGGTGGTCGAGCAGGCCGACGTCGAGCAGCCGCGGACGGCTGCGCGGGTGCATCGGCAGCACCACCGGGCAGTGGTCGGCCACCTGGTGCAGCGTGGACACCGCCCGCCGGGCGTGCTCCCGGTCATCGACGTTGCCCGGGCGGTGCAGCGTGGCCACGACGTAGTCGCCCTCCTCGGCCAGCCCGACCTCGCTGCGTGCCCGCTGCTGGTCCAGCCGCCCCCGGTGACGCAGGAGGGTGTCGATCATCGGGTTGCCCACCAGGTGGACCGTGGCGGGGTCGACCCCCTCCGCACGCAGGTTGTCGGCCGCGTCGGCGCAGGTCACCAGCAGCAGGTCGCTGAGCCGGTCGGTGACCACCCGGTTGACCTCCTCGGGCATCGTCCGGTCGAAGGAGCGCAGCCCGGCCTCGACGTGCGCGACCGGGAGGTGCAGCTTGGCGGCCACGAGCGCCGCCGCCACGGTGGAGTTGACGTCGCCGTAGACGACCACCAGGGCCGGGTGCCGCCTGGTCATGACCTCCTCGAGCCCCACCATGGCCGCGGCCGTCTGCCCCGCGTGGGTGCCGGAGCCGATGCCGAGGTCGACGTCCGGCCGGGGCAGCCCGAGCTCGGTGAAGAAGACCTGGCTCATCCGGTCGTCGTAGTGCTGCCCGGTGTGCACCAGCAGCTGCTCCACGTCATGGGCACGCAGCGCCTGGATGACCGGCGCCGCCTTGGGGAAGTTGGGACGGGCGCCCGTGACGTGCAGCACGAGCGGGCGCCCGGTCACCCTGGCCCCTGTCCCTCGTCCGCGGCGTGCACCTGGAGCTCGCGCGGCAGCCGCTCGCCCAGCACGCGCAGGAGCCGCTCGTCCGCCGGGATCAGCCCGCCCTCGTCGGCCCGGGCGAGGTGCCAGAGCTGGTAGTGGTCCACGATGCCGGCCACCCGCCTGGCCACGTGCTCCTCCCAGCCCTCGGGGTCACCGTGCGCACCTCGGGCGAAGACCGCCTGCGGCACCACCAGCTCCACCGGGACGTCGTGCCGGCGGGCCGCGCCGAACACCGGGACGTCGAGCACGAAGAGCGGCCGGAAGGACAGCAGCTCGCGCTGCAGGGTGCACACCTGGTCGACGAGCAGCTCCGCCGCGGCCTCGTCCAACCCGGTCGCGAGGATCCCCACCACCGGCAGCCGGGAGACGTCGGCGCCGCCGACGGCGCGCCCGGCCCGCATCGGCACGTCGACCTGGCCGGCCCCGTGACGCGGGGCGAAGACGCGCCACGCCAGGTCGGACAGGGTGGCGCTGCGGCGCACCCGGGGGAGGACCTCCTCCAGCGCCACCCGGTAGCCGGGCAGCCTCCGGGTCCACCGGGCGAGCGTCTGCTGGCGCCGCCGCTGAACCGGGGTGGGGGTCATGCCGCGCCCGCCACGGCCAGGATGTGGTCGGCGGCGGCCTGCGCCCCGTTGCCGGGGTCGGCGTCCAGCGCGGCCGCGGCGAGCTCCCCGCCGCGCGCCAGCAGCTCGTCGACGAGGGGTCCGGCCGCGCCACCCGTGAGGGTGGGGGCGACGAGCGCCCAGCCCTGTCGGGCGGCCTCGCGCGCCCGGGCCTCCTGGTCGTCGAGCGACGTCTGCCGGTTCGGGACGAGCAGGGTCGGCACCCCGAGCCGCAGGGACTCGTGGAAGGAGTTGTAGCCGGCCGCGGCGACCACGAGGTCGAAGGCCCGGTAGTGCTCGGACAGCGGGAAGTGCCGCACGAGGTGGACGTCACCGGCATACGCCCGCTCGGCGATCGCGGGGGCGGTGACGCAGACTCCGACGCCCCGTTCCGTCAGGGCCGCGGCGGCGGCCCCCACCTCGTCATCGGTGTCGTTGATGTTGCCGGCACCCAGCGAGACCAGCGCGAGGGTGCCCTCCGCCGGCAGACCGAGGGCGGCGCGCGAGGCGGCCCGGGCGTGCGCCTGCCCGGCGTCGACGAGGGTGACCGGCGGGACCCGCAGGACCGCCTCGTCGGGCACCGTGGCCGTCGCCCCGCGGTCCGCGGCGGCCGACAGGTCGCCGGGCTCGACGACCGCGTCGAACCACGCGGCCTTCTCCAGCTGGTCGGTGTTGCGGCCCGCACGCCACATCCCCCGTCGCGACCACACGGCGCGGGTCCGGGAGTGGGCGGCCAGAGCCTCGTCCAGCCCGGAGTAGGGGTGGGTGCCGTCGAAGACCAGCACGTCGGGGTCGACCCGGTGCAGGATCTCGCCGACCTGCTCGGCGAAGAGGCGCCGCCACGCCGCCGGGCGCAGGCCGGAGGCACCCTGCGACGCGAGGTACTCCCACGGCAACCCCTCGGCCTCCACGACCGGCACCGCCTGCGACAGCGACACCACGTGCCGGCGGACCTCCGGCGGCATCCGGCGCGCGTACGCCAGCAACCGCGTCAGGTGGCCCATCCCCGCGCCGTTGCTGGACAGCAGGAGCACCGAGGACATACCGGCGATCATGGCACAGGGCGTTATGCTCGGGACGCGCCCGGCGGGCGCCCCGACCCACCCTCTTGTCGCGAAGGAGACTGGCCACCGTGGCTGTCGACGCTGTCATCATCGGCCTGGGATATGTGGGCCTCCCCCTGGCGCAGGAGGCGACCCGCGCCGGGATGAGGGTCCTGGGTTTCGACATCCACCAGGGCGTGGTGGACGACCTCAACGCGGGCCGGTCGCACGTGGACGACCTGGCCGACGACGACATCGCCCAGATGCGCGAGGGGGGCTTCGAGGCGACGACGGACGAGGCGCGGATCGCCGAGGCCTCCACGGCGGTGATCTGCGTGCCGACGCCGCTGTCCGCGGACGGCGGACCCGACCTGCGGGCGGTGGAGTCGGCGGTCGCGGCGGTGGCCCGCAACCTGCGCCCGGGGATGCTGGTCGTGCTGGAGTCGACGACCTACCCGGGCACGACCGACGAGGTGGTGCGGCCGGCGCTGGAGGCGGGCGGCCTGGTCGCCGGTCGGGACTTCCACCTGGCCTTCTCCCCGGAGCGCATCGACCCGGGCAACACCAGCTTCGGTGCCAAGAACACCCCCAAGGTGGTGGGCGGGCACACCCCGGCGTGCAGCGACGCGGCGGCCGCGTTCTACGGGACCTTCGTCGACACGGTGGTGCGCACCAAGGGGACCCGCGAGGCCGAGACGGCCAAGCTGCTGGAGAACACCTACCGGCACATCAACATCGCGCTGGTCAACGAGATGACCCGGTTCTGCCACCAGCTCGGGATCGACCTGTGGGACGTCATCGACGCGGCGAGCTCCAAGCCGTTCGGGTTCCAGGCGTTCTACCCCGGACCCGGGGTGGGTGGGCACTGCATCCCGATCGACCCGAACTACTTGTCGCACAACGTGCGCGCCCGACTGGGCTACCCGTTCCGGTTCGTCGAGCTGGCGCAGGAGATCAACGCCGGTATGCCGTCCTACGTCGTCTCCCGCGCCCAGGACATCCTCAACACCGAGGGCAAGGCGCTCAACGGCTCGAGCGTGCTCCTGCTGGGGGTGACCTACAAGCCCAACATCGCCGACCAGCGCGAGAGCCCGGCGGTCCCGCTGGCGCGGCAGCTGGCCGCCAAGGGCGCGCAGGTGCTCTTCCACGACCCGCACGTCCAGGAGTGGCACGCGGTGCCCGAGGCGGAACGGGTGCAGGACGCCGCCGACGCGGCGGCCCAGGCCGACCTGACCATCCTCGTGCAGAACCACCGCGGCTACGACGTGGACGCCCTCGCCGACGCCTCCCGGACCTTCTTCGACACCCGCGGGGCCGCCACCGGAGGGGAGAAGGTCGTCCGGCTGTGAGCTCCGACCTCGGGCCCGAGCCGCGCCACCAGCCCACGGTGATGCCTCACGCCGAGGCCGCGGAGCTGGCACGCCGCCACGGGATGACGCAGGTCGCGGTGCGACCCTCGCTGGGCGGCTACCTCCGGGAGATCTGGCGCTACCGCCACCTCATGTGGTCGCTCGCCAAGGGCGAGGTCGTCAGCCAGCACCGGGACAACTACCTCGGCGTCCTGTGGTCGGTCATCAACCCGATCCTCCTCGGCGTGGCCTACTACCTCATCTTCGGGGTCCTGCTCGGCCTGGACCGCGACGTCGACAACTTCGTCGCCTTCCTCACCGTCGGCCTGTTCACCTTCTCCTTCATCTCGGCGACCCTCACCTCCGGGGCGCGTTCCCTGCTCGGCAACGTCGGGATGATGCGCTCGCTGGCCTTCCCCCGGGTGCTGCTGCCCGTGGTCAAGGTCATCTCCGAGTTCGTCAACAACATCCCGGCCTTCCTCGTGCTCGTGGTCATCGCCCTCATCACCAAGGAGCCGGTCACCTGGGAGTGGCTGCTCTTCCCGGTGGCGCTGCTCATCGTGGTCGTCATGGGGCTGGGCATCTCCATGCTCATCTCCCGCGCCGTGCACGCCGTCCGGGACCTCGCCAACATCGTGCCCCTCATCACCCGGCTGCTGCGCTACGTCTCCGGGGTGTTCTTCTCCATCCAGGTGCGGTTCGCCAGCATCGACGACGCGCCCCGGTGGGTGGGCCTGCTGCTGGAGTACCAACCGGTCGCGGTGAGCCTCACGCTGGTCCGGGAGACCCTGCTGCAGGGCTTCGAGCTGCGCTGGCAGACGTGGGCGGTGGCCGCGGGCTGGGCGGTCGTCCTCTTCGTCAGCGGCTTCATCGTCTTCTGGCGCGGGGAGGGGACGTATGGCCGTGCCTGAGGACGCCGGCGCGCGGACCGCCGCGACGCCCGCCGCGGAGGAGGACCGGATCCCCTCGGTCATCGTGTCGCACGTCGACATCCGCTACCGCATCTACGGCAGCCCGAAGCGCCCGGAGGAGAGCGAGGAGGAGGGCGCCGTGCGCCGCCTCCTCAGCCGGGGCAACCAGGCGGGCCTGGGGGTGCAGGAGGTGCACGCGGTCAAGGACGTGTCGTTCGTGGCCTACCGCGGGGAGTCGATCGGCATCATCGGCCGCAACGGGTCGGGGAAGTCGACGCTGCTGCGCTCGGTCGCGGGCCTGGTGCCGCCGAGCAGCGGGACCATCTGGCTCGGGGGCCGCGCCGCCCTGCTGGGCGTCAACGCCGTGCTGCAGAAGAAGCTCAGCGGCCGCGACAACATCTGGATCGGGGCGCAGGCCCTCGGCCTCACCCCGGCGCAGGTCCGGCGGCGGATGGACGACATCATCGAGTTCGCCGACATCGGTGACTTCATCGACCTGCCGATGAGCAGCTACTCCAGCGGGATGGCGGCCCGGCTGCGGTTCGCGATCTCGACCGCCGTGGTCCCCGACATCCTCATCGTGGACGAGGCGCTGGCGACGGGTGACGAGCACTTCCGGGCGAGGGCCACCGAACGCATCGAGCAGATCCGGCAGCAGGCCGGGACGGTCTTCCTCGTCGCGCACAGCCGCAAGCGGATCAACCAGCTGTGCACGCGGGTGCTGTGGATGGACGACGGACGGCTGCTCGGGGACGGGCGCCCCTCGGTCGTCAACGGCCTCTACGGCCGTAAGTACGGCCGGCACCGCCAGGTGTGGAAGGAACGCTACGAGCAGATCGAGCGGGTCATGACCGAGCAGGGCCCGGAGGCGGCCCGCGAGCTGCTGCGCAGGTGGGAGCCGGAGGGGAACTGGTGAGCCCACGCCGGATCCTCGTCGTCACCGTCGTCCACCACCCGGACGACGCGCGCATCCGGCACCGCCAGGTCGCCAGCCTGCTGGAGGCCGGGTGGGAGGTCACCCTGGCCGCGCCGTTCGGCGGTCACGGCGTCGAGCGCCCCACGGACGTGCAGGGGCTGCGGACCGTCGACGTCACCCGGTCCACCGGTCGCCGCCGGGTGGCCGCCCAGCGGGAGGCCCGCCGGGTCCTGCGCGAGCTCGGGCCGCGGCACGACGTGGTGATGCTGCACGACCCCGAGCTGGTCCCGGCCACCCTGGGCATCTCCCTCCCGGTGACGGTGTGGGACGTGCACGAGGACACGAGGGCCGTCGTCGCCCTGCGCTCCTGGGTGCCCGACCGGCTGCGCGGCCCGCTGGCCTCGGTGGCCTCCGCGCTCGAGCGCAGCGCCGAGCGGCGGATGGTCCTCATCCTGGCCGACGAGGAGTACGCCGACCGGTTCGCCCGCGCGCACCTCGTCGTCCCCAACACCACCCCGGTGCCGGTCGACCCACCCCCGGCCGGGACCCCGGACGAGCAGGGGCGCCTGCGCGTGGTCTACCTCGGCAGCCTGGCCCGCGAGCGCGGCGTCGCCGAGCTCGTCGCGGTCGGAGAGCAGCTGCACCGGCGCACCGGCGGACGAGCGGTGCTCGAGGTGGTCGGCCCGGCGCACGGCGCCGCCGTCACCGCCGAGCTCGAGGCGGCCCGGGAGCGAGGGCACCTGGAGTGGACGGGGTTCCTGCCGGCGCGGGAGGCGCTGGCCCGCCTGGACGGAGCCCTCGCCGGGCTGTCGCTGCTGCACGACGTCGCGAACTTCCGCCCGAGCATGCCGACCAAGGTGGTCGAGTACATCGCCCACGCCGTCCCCGTCGTCACGACGCCGTTGCCGCGGGCCGTCGACCTCGTCGAGCGCAGCGCCGCGGGTGTCGTCGTGCCCTTCCACGACGTGGAGCAGACCGTGCAGACGCTGCTCGGCTGGGTCGAGGACCCGGCGGCCGCCGCGGCCCTGGGCCGTCAGGGGCACGCCCTCGCCGCCCGGGAGCTGGACTGGGCCGTGCACTCACGCGCCTTCGTCGACGCCATGGACCGGCTCGCCGACGCGCCCCGCTGAGGGCGGTCGCGCCCCGGTGGCGATCTCGTAGACCTCGTCGTAGCGCGTCGCGATCGCGGACCAGGTGCGGTGCTCGCGCACCCACGCCCGGGCGGACCGGGCCATCTCCGCCCGGCGGGCGGGGTCGTGCAGGAGGTCGGCGAGCACGTCGGCGAGCGCCTCGGCGTCCCCCGGCGGGAAGGTCGCGCCGCGCTCCCCTCCGCCGACGACCTCCAGCAGGGCGGGGAGCGCCGAGACCACCAGCGGCAGGCCCATCGACATCGCCTCGTAGGGCTTGAGCGGGGTCACCAGCCGTGCCGCCCGCTCGTCGATCCGGGGGACGACGAAGATGTCGAGGAGGGCGTAGTAGTCGCCGACCTCCTCGTGCGGGACCTGCCCGGTGAGGACGACGTGCTCGGCGACGCCGCGCTCGGCGGCCAGCCGCTCCAGGGCCTCCTGGCGTTCGCCGCCCCCGACGAGCAGCACGGTCACGGCGAGCCCGCGGCCGCGCAGCACCGAGACCGCCTCCACCAGCGTCTCCTGGCCCTCCCGCGGGTGGTCCAGGTTGCTCACGTAGCCGACGACGAGTGAGCCGCCCTCGCCGAGCCCGAGCCGCTCGCGCAGGTCGGCCCGCGGGTCGCGCGGCCCGATCGCCTCGGCGTCCACCCCGTTCGGGACGACCACGACCCGCGCCGGGTCCGGCGTGCGGCCGGCCCGGGTCGGGGGCCGCTGCACGATGTCCTCGCGCATGGACTCGCTCAACGTCACCACCGCGTCCGCCTCGGTGAGGACCCGGGTCTCCAGCTCGCGCCGCAGCCGGTAGAGCTCGCTGCGCGTGGCCCGCCCGACGTCGGAGGTCCACACCGCCTCGAAGAGGCCGCGGACCTCGTAGACGACCGGTATGCCGGTGGCGCGGCCGACGGCGAGGGCGACCAGCGCGAGCTCGTAGCCGCGGTGCCCGGAGTGGGCGTGCAGGACGGCCGGCCGGTGCTCGGTGACGACGTCGAGCAGGTGGCGGGCGAAGACGTCCAGGTGCTGGTCGGGAGCCTCCCGGTCCGGCACGTCCGTGCGGGTGAGCCGCAGGTGGGGGACGCCGCCCACGTCCTGCACCGGTGGCGCCGGTTCGTCGGGGAAGTCCAGGGCGGTGGCGGCCAGCACGTCCTCGCCGGCGCGTCGCCGCTCCCGCAGGAGGTAGAACGAGCGGACGGCATACCCGCTGGTGCGCTGCGGGAGGGAGGCCTTGAGCAGGTGCAGCACCCGGCCGGGGACCGGGTCGACCGGTCGGGGTGCGAGGTCGCCGGGCCACCAGCCGGGGTCGAACTCGCGCAACCGCCCCTCCTGCTCGCGGACCAGCGTCGCGAGCAGGGCCCGGTCGTCCCGCGCGGCCCAGCGACGCAGGACGGCCAGCCGGGCGCTGGGCTCCCCGGCCTTGGTGGCCGTGAGGGCCGCCTGCTGCAGCACGGCGGGCCCGACCGCGTCGTCCGGACGGGCGAGCAGCTCGTGGACGAGCGCCATGGCGGCCTCGTGCTCGCCGGCCCTCGTCCGGTCGGCCAGCCGCCCGATGTCACCCAGGACGGCCTCGCGCAGGGTCGTGGCGGCGCCGCCGGTCGACGTCTCCGCGCGCAGCGAGCCGAGCCCGGGCACCACCTCGACGACCGCTCCCGGCGCCAGCTCGCGGACCCGGCCGGCGGACGCGTCGTCCTCGACGAGCAGGCGCTCCATGCGACCGGTCTCCAGCATCGGCAGCCACGGCGCGTCGAGGTCCCCCGGGCGCAGCAGAACCAGGAGCCGCGCCGTGACGGGGGCGACGAGCGAGGCCAGGACGGCGCGCTGGTCGGCGCCGTCGACGAGGACGACGTCGGGCGGCCCGTCCTGCACCGCCGCGGTGAACGAGGGGTAGGCCGGGCCCGGCCTCCCGAGACCGGCCCGCAGCCGGGCCTCCACGAGGGCGTCGGGAACGCCCGCGCCGCGCAACGGGGTAGGGACGGCGCCGTCGCCGGCGCCGAGCAGCGTGACGTCCACCACCGGGGAGACCCGCAGGGTCGTGCGCAGCGGCGGGCCGGAGCCGTCCTTCGGCAGCACCAGGACCCGGTGGTGCGAGCTCTGCGCCGGCGCGGCCTCGGCGCCCGCTGCGTTCGCTGTGTCCGCCGCGTCGGCCATGCTTGCGGCGTCCACGCGGTCGCGGACGGGGTCGGTGAGCGCCCGGCCCGTCCGGCTGCCCCGCAGCAGGTCGCGGGACGACGTCCCCCCGTCGGCAGGCAGCAGGCGCAGCGCCAGGGCCGCCCAGCGTGCGGCGGTGCCGGGATCGCCGTCCAGCAGGCCGTCGGCGGCGGCGAGCAGGTCCGTCCCGGCCTCGACGGCCTGCGCGTCGCTGCCGCTCCCCGCGAGGGCCGCCCAGGCACGCAGGACGACGTCGTCCGCCCCGAGCAGCGGGACGAGGGCCTCGAGGAGGACCTGCCGCTGGTGCTCGTCGAGGGTCGTCCAGGGCACCCGTCGTGCCCGCTCGCGCACCTCGGGCCCCGGTGGGAGGTCCTCACGGAGCAGGCGCACGGCCGCGCACAGCGCGTCCAGCTCGTCCTGCGGCAGGCTCGCCCGGCGTCTCGGAGGACCGGCGGGGAGCCAGCCCCGGGCGACCTCGGCGGCCGCGGTCCGCACCGGTCCCGGTCCGACGACGACGCGGGTGGTCGGGGCCAGGATCCGCGTCCTGGCGGCGACCGCCTCCGCGCCGGGGCCCAGGACCAGGACGAGGTCCGCCGAGCGCGCGGCCGGGACGAGCCGCGGGTCCAGCCGGGCGGCCAGGGCCGCCCGTGGGCCGGCGGGCAGGAGCCCGGTCACCCGCAGCGGTGTCCGCTGCCACCGAGGCCGTCCGTGCCCGGCCCGCAGGACGGTCCGGCCCGGCACCGGCGCCGCGCCGGGCCCGGTCTGCGGGAGGGTGAGCGAGGGGAGCAGGACCCCGAGGTCGCGGCCGAGCGCGGCGGCGAGCTGGTCCGGGTCGCCACCGACGAGGAGCAGGACCGCCGGCTGGTCGGGCTGCCCGGCGACCGGGTCAGCCGGCACCGTGGACCTCCGACGTCGGCGTGCGGGCGACCTCCACGGACCGGGGCGACCCGGTGGTGGTCGGTCCGGGCGGGCCACCCACGTCCTGCGCAGTGCCCCCGTGCGGGTGCAGGTCGAGCCCGGGCAGCGCCCGCCGCAGCTCGGCCTCCTCGCCTTCGTCCAGCCACGGGGCGACGACCCAGCGGGGCCGGACCCCCCACCAGGAGCGCACCACGTCACCGGCCCCGAGGAGGTCCTCCGGGAGGCCGGAGGGCCCGGGCCGCACGCTCTCGGTGCCGAGCCAGACCTCCACCGCACCGGCCTGCACGCGCACGCCCTGCCCGGCCAGCAGGGCCAGGACCGAGAGGTCGAGGACGACGAGCCGGTCCACGGCGATGTCGTCGGTCCGGGAGAGCAGCCAGGCCCGACCGTCCAGCAGGGCGTCGTCGAGCCCCCGGTCCAGCTCGGCTCGGCGCACCCCCGCCGCGGCGTGGCCCTCCTGGTGCCACAGGCCGACCCGCTGCTCGGGCGGGCCGGTCCGCAGCCGTCGCTGGAGCCACCCGCTCGCGCGGGTGGTGGGGGGCGCGGAGAAGGAGCCGAGGTATGCCGTGGCCAGCCGGCCCGGGACGAGCGCGCCGACGGGGAGCCCCCGGGTCCACCCCCGGGGGACGGGGAAGGGCAGCGCGCCGAGGGTGGCGTCGTCGACGCTCGCCTCGCCCTCGTCGCGCCGGCGCCTGCTGAGGCGGCGGTGCCAGGCCATGAAGCTCGAGCGGAAGGCACGTCGCTCGGGGGCGGCCCAGGAGAAGGTGAAGTCGCCCCGCGAGAGCGAGCCGGCCCGCAGCCGGGTCACCGCCAGCGGCAGCTCCACGTCGACGATCTGGCCGTGCAGCCGGGCCACCCGCTCGGCGAACTCGGAGTCGGCCCCCTTGCGCACCGGCAGGAACCCGCCGGTCCGCTCCAGGATGCTGCGGCGCAGCAGCAGCGAGGAGGCGTTCTCGCGCACCGCGCGGTAGCCCAGCCACTGGTGGGTGAGGTCGTCCTTCGCCCGGACCGCGAGGCTGCGGCTCATCGGGGTCTGCGGACCAGCGTCGTCCAGGGCCCGCACCTGGTGCTCGATGCGGTTCGGGTGCGACCAGTCGTCGGCGTCCTGGAAGGTGATGAGACTGCCCCGCGAGGACTCGATCGCGGCGGCCCTGCCGAGGTAGGACCCTCCGTTGCGTTCCATGGTCAGGACCCGGACCCGGGGGTCCAGCGCGGCCACCCGGGCGTAGACCTCCGCGAAGTCGGGCCCCGAGCAGTCGTCGACCACGACGATCTCCAGCTCGGGGTAGGTCTGCTCGGTGATGGAGCGCACCGCCGTGAGCAGCCCGACATCCGGGCGCCAGCTGGGCATGATGACGGTGACGAGCTCGCCGGCGACGGCCGAGCCGGCCACCGGCCCCGGTGCCGCGAGCCGGTCGAAGGGGCAGGGTGCGCCGTCGACCGCGTCGTCCCGGTCCACCTCGCGCAACCGCGGCGTGGCGAGCCCACGTTCGGCGAAGCGGGTGCCGAGCAGCTGCTCCCAGGCGGTCTCGGCCAGGGCCACGGTGCTCGCTCCGTGCGGGTTCGCCAGGTCCACCCGCAGATAGAGCTCGGCGTCGGGGTGCAGACCCTCGGCGTCCGCCAGCAGCTGCCGCAGCTGCTCGTGGCGACCGGCGAGGTAGAGCGTCTGCAGCGCGGTCATGCGCAGCTGCGGGGAGACCCACGACAGGCCCTCACCCCGCCACAGGGTCTCCACGACCAGGGCCGCCGCGCGCAGCTCCTCCTGGGAGCGCAGCAGGCCCGCCCACACGAAGGCGACCCCCGCCAGCGCCCGCCGTTGCGGGGTGCCGCGCAGGCACACGCTCGGCACGCCCTCGCCCAGGACGGCCGCCAGCAGGGTCGACGCGGTGTGCCGCCCCGTGCTGGCCCGGCCGGCGAGCACCTCGAGGGCGTCCGGCGAGCGGTGCCGCAGGGCCAGGTGGAAGAGCGCGGCCGGGTCGTCCCCGGCGGGACCGTGCCCCAGCTGCCAGGCGAGCCACGACGGGACCGGATCGGTGCTCATGGGGTGGACAGCTCTCCCTCGTGGGCTCGCGGGTGCGTCGTGCCGGGCCGGGGCGCCCGGCCCCGGGGTACAGTGAACACCGTCTGGCCCGGTGCCGGAACCCCGACACCCCACCCCGTGCAGGAAGGTCTGTCGCGTGCCCGTCCGCCTCGTTCCCGTCGTCGGCAGCGCCCTCGGGCTCGTCCTCACCGTGGTGCTGGTCATCGGCGCGGCGATCGGCAGCCCGGTCCTCGCAGCGGTCGCCGGAGGGTTGCTGGGGACGGCCGTGCTTGCGGTCCAGCTGGACTCCTGGCGTCGCGTCCGGAGCCTGCGCACCTACCTGCGCGACGAGATCCGGGCCAGCCGGGCGCCCGCCCAGCCCACGGGAGCGGCGGGGCCCTCGGAGGCCGACCTGCTCGGAGCCGTGCAGCTGCTGCAGGCGCAGTACACCGGGCGCCTGGACCGGATGCAGGCGGCGTTGGACGACGCGCTGGCCCGGACGGGCTCGCGGGCCGACCACGACCCGCGGTGAGCACGGCCCGGAGCGCCACCACCAGGGGGGTGGCGGCCGACCACGCGCGCATCGCCGGCCGACGCTCCAGGGCGCTGGTCGCGACGGCGCTGCGCACCCGGTCCGTCCACGGCCGGGAGGTGCTGGCCGAGGCGGCCTGGCCCGGTCACCTGCCCGCCGACCTGGCCGCGTGGGCGCAGCGCGGCCCGCGGGCCGGGGTCCCCGACGACGCCGACCCGCTCGGTCTGGCCGACCACGCCCGCGTCCTCGCCGTCCAGACCGGTGACCCGCAGGACGTCACCGTCGGTCGGGGGCTGCTCGAGCAGCTCCTCGCCTCCCCGCACGGTGCGGCGCTCCGCCGCGAGCACGTCGAGATGCTGGCCCAGCTGCGCGTCCTGGGCGGCGACCCCGGCGGTGCGGTCGACCTGGCCGCCGACCGGCGGGTCCGGCCCGGCGTGGCCGCGTCGGTGCGGGCCGACGCCCTGCACCCCCGGCTCGACCCGGGCGCCGCCGGACAGGGCGAGCGCTGGGCCGCGGCCTTCTCCGCCGCGCTCGGCAGCGGCCGACTCGCGCCGGTCCGGGCGCCCGAGGGTGGTGCCGCACCGGACCTCGACACGCTGAGCACCCGGGCGGTCGAGCCGGTGAGCGGGAGCGGGCTGGTGACCGTGCTCATGAGCAGCTACCGCCCCGGCCCGCCGCTGCTCACGGCCGTCCGCTCGGTCCTCGCGCAGAGCTGGGCCGACCTGGAGCTGCTCGTCGTGGACGACGCCTCCGGCGACGAGGAGACTGCCGGTCTGCTGGCCGAGGTCGAACGGCTCGACCCCCGCGTCCGGGTGGTCCGCAAGGCGCTCAACGGCGGCACCTACCGCGCCCGCAACACCGCCCTGCGCCTGGCCCGCGGCGACTACGTGGTCGTCGTCGACTCCGACGACTGGTGGCACCCGCAGACCCTCGAGGTCTGCGTGGCGCCGCTGCTGGCCGACCCCGGTCTGCTCGCGACCCGGGCGCAGGGCGTGCGCGTCACCCCCGACCTCGTCCTCACCCGGCCCGGCTACCTGCCCCGCTTCGCCTCCGCCGCGACCGTGCTCTTCCGGCGCCTGCCCGTGATGAACCGCATCGGCTTCTTCGACCCCACCCGCAAGGGCGCCGACACCGAGTTCACCCGCCGCCTGGAGGCCGCCTTCGGGCCGGTGGTCCGGGACGTCGAGGAGACCACGACCATCCTGCGCGGCGGGGCCCCGACGCTGTCCTCGGAGGAGTTCGCCAACGGCTACCGGCACCCGGCACGCCAGCTCTACAAGGCGCTCTACACGCCCTGGCACGACGCCGTCCGCGGCGGTGAGGACGCGGCATACCTCGACCCCGAGCTGCCGCGCCGCTTCCCGGAGCCGCTGCGCTGGACCCGGCCCACCCACCCGCTGCTCGAGGCCCGGCCGGCCCGGCTCGATCTCGTCGTCGCCGGGGACTGGCGCAAGTTCGGCGGCCCGCAGCGCTCCATGATGGAGGAGATCCGCGCGGCGCTCGAGGCCGGGCTGCGGGTCGGCGTCATGCACCTGGAGGCGCTGCGCTTCATGTCCGCCCAGGACCAGCCGCTGGCCGTCCCGTTCACCGACCTGGTGCGCTCGGGCGCGGTCACCTGGGTGCTGCCGGACGACGACGTCGACATCGACGTGCTGCTGGTCCGCTACCCGCCCATCCTGCAGTACCCCCCGGTGCTGGCCCGCCCCGCGCGCGTGCGCCAGCTCCTCGTCATGGCCAACCAGGGACCGCTGGAGCCCGACGGCAGCGACCAGCGGTACGTCGTCACCGACGTCACCCGGCGCGCCGGCGAGCTCTTCGGGGCGCCGGTCACCTGGGTGCCGCAGAGCCCGACCATCCGCCGGGTCCTGCGCGAGCAGGACCCGGCGGTGGTGCTCACCTCCTGGGACAACCCCGGGCTCATCGACGCCGACGCCTGGGCGGTGCGGCCCACCGACCGGCCCCCCGGTGCGTCGGGCACGGTGGTGGTCGGGCGGCACTCCCGGGACGACCGGATCAAGTTCCCGCCGACGTGGGAGGAGCTGCGGCGGGGGTATGCCTTCGGTCCCGGGCACGAGGTGCGGGTCCTCGGCGGGGAGCAGACCGTCGCCGCGCTGCGCGCCGCCGCCGACGCCCCGGGGGAGGAGCCGGCCAGGTGGACGGTCCTGCCGGCCACGACCGAGGACGTCCGGCCCTTCCTCGCCGGCCTGGACTTCTACGTCTACCTCGACAACCCGGACGCCCACGAGGCCTTCGGCCGCACCCTGCTCGAGGCGGCCGCCAGCGGCGTCCTCGTCATCGCCCACCCCAAGCACCGACCCACCTTCGGCGACCTCCTCGACTACGCGGCACCGGGGGAGGCGCAGGCCCTGGTGGCGCGCTACACCGCGGACCCGGGCGCCTACCGCGAGCGGGTCGAGCGCACGGCGGCCCTGGTGCGAGAGCGGTACGGCCACGCGGGCTTCGTGGACCGTCTGCGGCCGCACCTGTCCGGGGCGGACGAGGGGCCGGTGGACGAGGGGCCGGAGGGGGCGGACGCACCGATGGCCTCGCCCGTCCGGGTGCCGCTGCGCAGCGCCGGTGACGGCACCCGCGCGGACGCGCTCGTGGTGGAGCACGTCGGGCTCACCGAGACCGAGCTGCGGGGGTGGCTGGGCCGCGAGGTGCCCGACCCGCCCGGGCCGACGTGGACCCCCGGACCGCTGCTCGCCGGCGCACCCTCCGGCGTCCGTCGCGTGCTCCTGCAGCAGGGGGGTCTGACCCTGTCCGCCGACCGCGCCGAGGGGGACACGCCGGTGCCCGACCCGGCCGGCGCGGACGACCCGGCCGGCGCGGACGACCCGGCCGGGGGCGCCGCGACGGCCCTCGCGCACCGGCTGTGGGACGCGCCGCCGCCGGGCTGGGTGTGGCGGGCGGCCCCCAGGCATACCGAGGCCACGACGGCCCCGACCACCGAGGAGAGGTCATGAACCTGCGACGTGAGGTCATCCGGCGCATCCCACCCCTGGAGAAGCGGGACGCCGAGCTGCGCCGGCGCAACCAGCGGATCCGCGCGCTGGAGGCCGAGCGCACCGGGCTGGAGCAGGAGCTCGACGCGCAGCGGGACCATGCCGCCACGCTGGTCGACCCCGCCGAGCTCGCCCGGCGATCCAGCTTCACCCAGCACCTCGTGACCCTGCGCCGGGTGACCGTCGCGCTGCGCGAGCTCGACCCCGAGCGCCGCCACCCGTTGCGCCAGGTGCCGTTCAAGCTGCGCAACTACCGCCTCGCCGCCAGCCACGGCATCCCCACCCCCCGCATCCTCGGGGTGTGGGAGGACCCGGCCGGCATCGACCTGGACGCCCTTCCCGACGAGGTGGTCGTCAAGTCCGACGGGGGCGCCGGCAGCCACGGGGTGCTGCCGCTGCGCCGGGTCGCCGGAGGCGGGTACCAGACCCTCGACGGGGTGCGCTCGCTCAGCGCGGACGAGGTGCGGGAGCACTTCACCTCCCGCGCGGCGCAGGGCCGGATTAGCGGACCCTTCTTCGCCGAGGAGGTGCTCCGTCAGCCCGGGGGAGGCCCGATCCCGGACGACGTGAAGATCAACGTCAGCTACGGGGAGGTGCTGCACGTCATGCTCCGACGCGTCTCCCGGCACGGTCACCTGCGGTCCATGGGGTACCGCTACGTCGACGCGGACGGGGCGGAGCTGGGCGCGGTCATGATCGGCCGGGAGGACGACCGCGCCGTCCCGGTGCCGCCGGACCTGCCGGAGATGGTGGAGATGGCCCGGCACCTGTCCCTCGCGACCGGGCTGCCCTTCATCCGGGTGGACCTCTACGGCACCGAGCGGGGGGCCGTGCTCGGCGAGCTCACCCGGACCCCGGGTGGTCGCCAGCCGTTCCGCGCCGACCACGACGAACGCATGGGTCTCGGGTGGGAGGCGGCCGCCAGCCGCCTCGAGCTCGACCTCGTGGCCGGCCGGCCGCCGGGCATCCTGCACGGCGAGCACCCCGTGCCCGAGCTCTACCCCGAGGGGCACGTCAGCCGCTCGGCCGACCCCGGGGCGTGGGCGCCGCGGGTCGTGCCGTGCGCGCAGTGCGGATGAGCCCGCTCAGCGCCCGGGCGCCGGGTCCTGCGGCAGCTCCCAGCTGATCTCCTCCGGCGGGGTCGTCGTGACCCCGAGCCGGGTGAGCTCGTGGTGGAGCACGGGGGTCAGCGAGCGCACGTAGGTCGCAGTCAGGTGGCTGCCCTGGCGGTTGACGACGACGCCACCGACGACGGGCGCGCACCCGTCGAGCCGCTCGGGCGCGGGGCAGACCCAGGGCAGCAGCTCCACCAGCGGGGCGTCGAGCCGCCCGGCCACCTCGCTCAGCAGGCGGGTCCCCGAGGCGGGGGCGGCCGGGCTCCAGCACGGGGTGATGTCCTCGCGGTGCTGGTCCAGGCACTCGAAGCTGCTGACTCCCTCGGCGACCCCGCGCGGCTCGGGCAGTGGCGTGTCGGCGACGAGCACGACCCGGGCGCCCTGGTCGGTGGCCGGACGCAGCAGGTCGACCATGGACCCGGCGAGCTCCGCCGGGTAGCCCTGGCCGACCGAGGTGAGGACGAGGTCGGGGGCGTGCTCGGGCTCCCCGAGGTGCTGCGCGAGCATCCGGTTGTAGTCGTGGCACTCCGGCGATCGGCCCTCCGCGACGAAGCCGCACGCCGACTTCGTGTAGAACCGCACCCGCCACCCCTCCTGGACCCCGATGGCGTGCAGCGCCGAGCTCCACTGCTCCATCTTGGAGTCGCCGACGACGGCGACCTCGACGCCTCCGTCGGGGTCGCCGAAGGTGCAGTCCTGCGCGTTGGGCAGCTCGGTGCCGCTCGTGCTGACCTGGCAGCCCGCGCGGTAGGCCAGCGAGATGTCCTCGTCGGCGACGGCCGGGTCGGGGACGGGCTGGTCGACCTGGCCGGTGACGGCCCCCGGGTCCTCGACCAGCTGCAGCTGTGCGGCACCACGACTGCCGGGGTCGACCAGGGCGAGGGCGCCCACCGACCCCTGCACCGCCGCGGCGTCCGGCTCCTCCAGGGAGGGGGCGCTCGCCACGAGCGCGGCGGCCAGGGCCGCCGAGGTGGCCATGGCCGCGGCGCCGGCCAGGAGGGCCGGTCCGGGGGAGCGGCTGAGCGCCGGGGAGTAGCGCAGCGGGTTCTCGACGAGGTGCAGCGTCAGCCAGGACAAGAGGACCGCGAGGAACGCCACGCCCAGGCGCACCGCCAGCCCGGCCTCCGGCACCCGCTCGGCGAGCAGCTGCAGCAGCGGCCAGTGCCAGAGGTACAGGCCGTAGGACAGTCCGCCGACGAGGCGCAGCGGCGCGACCCCGAGCAGCCGTCCGACGGGTGAGCCGCCCGGGTGGATGCCGGCAGCGATGACGGCCGCCGTCGCGAGCGTGGGCAGCGCGGCGGCGGTGCCCGGCCACGGGGTCGCCGTGTCGACCGTGACGAGGGTGAGGGTGATGCCGACCACCCCGGCGGCGGCCAGCACCGTCCGACCGGCCTGCGGCAGGCGCTCCAGCCGCGAGGTGAGGAGCACGAGCAGCGCACCGACCCCCAGCTGCCAGACCCGGGTGGTGGTGGCGAAGTAGGCCTCGCCCGGCGAGGCCGCGGTCCGGACGACCGACCACCAGAAGCTGGCGAGCACCACGACCGTCAGGGCCAGGGTCAGCACCGGCAGCAGCCGTAGCCTCTGCCGCCGGACCAGCCACAGCACGGCGATGATGAGCAGCGGCCACACCACGTAGAACTGCTCCTCCACGGACAGCGACCAGTAGTGCTGCACCAGCGAGGGGTTCTGGTCCTCGGCGAGGTAGTCGACCTCGCGCCACGCGAGGAGCCAGTTGACGACATACCCCGTCGCCGCGAGGACCTCGGTGCCGAGGTCGGCGTGCCGGCCCCGGGGGAGCAGCAGCCACCCGGCCAGCGTCGTGACCACGAGCACCAGCGACGCCGCCGGCAGCAGCCGGCGCGCCCGGCGGGCGTAGAACCGGGGCAGCGAGATGCGCCCGTCCCGCCGGGCCTCGCGCACCAGCTGGCTGGTGATGAGGTAGCCGGAGATGACGAAGAAGACGTCGACGCCGGCAAAACCGCCGCCCGACCCGGGCAGCCCGACGTGGTAGGCGAGGACCATGAGGACCGCGATCGCGCGCAGACCCTCGATGTCCCCGCGGAGGCGGGTGGACCCCGGGGCCGGGGAGACGACCCTGGAGGTGGGCGCGGTAGCGGCGGTCACGGGGTCCCTCCGGAGGGTTGGCGCGGCACGTCGTCCAGCGCGATGTCTCCCGGCGCCGCCTCGGTGAGACCCAGGGCGCTGAGCTCGCGGTAGAGGAAGGGGGTGAGGGAGCGGGCGTAGGTGTCGGTGAGATGGCTGCCCTGACGGTAGACCAGCTGACCGCCCAGGGCGGCCGGGCAGGTGCTCTCCTCCGGGCAGATCCAGGGGTTGAGGTCGATGACCGGGGCGCCGGTGGCCTCGTGCACGGCCCGCAGGTGCGGCCGTCCGTAGATGCCCCTCGGGGGACGCTCGCAGGCCAGCAGGTCCTGCGGGTGCTCGGCCGCGCACTCGTAGGCCTGGTGGTCGGGGTGGGCGTTGTCGTCGACGACGACCACGTCGATCCCGGCGTCGGTGAGGGCCCGGGCCCCCTCGACCATGCCCTCGCGCTCCGCCGCCTCGAAACCGCCGGAGCCGAGGAGCACGAGGTGCGGCGGGTCGGCCAGCAGCTGGCGCACCACCTCCTGGCCGAAGGCGTCGCACTCCGGCTCGGTCGCGCCGGCCACGGTGGGCGAGCAGGCGCTCTTGAGGTAGAGCTCGAGGCGCCAGGACTCGGCCTGCGCGATCGCCTCCAGGGCCGAGGCGTACTGCCCGAGCTTGGAGTCGCCCCACAGGGCGACTCGCGTCGGTGAGTCGACGTCCCCGTAGACGCAGGTCGGGTCCGGCACCGCGACCCCCTGCTGCACCTGGCAGCCGTCGGCGTAGTAGCCGGGCACGTCCTGCCGGGCCAGCGACGGGTCGGGCTGGACCGGGCCCGCCCGGTCGTAGGCCCGCCGGGGCAGCCCCACCGGCTCCCAGACGTCGGCCGAGGGGTCGGCCACGAGCGCGGCCGGGCCCGGTGCCGTGGTGGCACCCAGGGTCGGTCGGGCGGCCCACGCGACGCCGGCGGCCCCGGTCACCACGGCCATGGCGGTGCCGGCGGCGAGCAACGAGCGCGCGGGGCGGACGCCGAGGCGGGAGCTGAAGCGCACCGGGTCCTCGACGAGCAGGCGCAGCAGCCAGGCCAGCAGCACGGTGAGCACACCGACCAGGGCGAGACCGGCCGGCCCCAGCGGGCCGCGCTGCTCCTCGACGAGCACCAGCAATGGCCAGTGGACGAGGTAGATGCCGTAGGACAGCCCGCCGACCCACACCATCGGCGGGACCGAGAGGAGCCGCCCCACGAGCGTCGGGGTGGCGCAGGTCCCGGCGGCGAGGAGCAGCGCGCTGCCGGCGACCGGGAGCAGGGCCGCCGACCCCGGCCAGGGGGTGCTCGGACCGATGAGGAGCACCGTGAGCAGGACCAGGGTGAGCCCGGCCGCCGCCGCGACCTGTGCCGCCCAGGCCGGCAGCCGCCGCAGGGCGGGCACCGTGAAGGCCAGGAGGGCGCCGGCGCCCAGCTCCCAGAGCCGCGTCGGGGTGACGAGGTATGCGGTCTGCGGCGTCTGCGCGGTCGCCACCACCGACCACCCCAGCGACAGGACCGTGACCAGGCCGAGCAGGGCGGCCAGGGGGCGGCGCGGGGACGTTCTCCGGCGCGCGGCGAGCGCGAGGCCGGCGACGACCAGGAGCGGCCACAGGAGGTAGAACTGCTCCTCCACGGCCAGCGACCAGTAGTGCTGCAGCGGGGACACGCCCGCGCCCTCGGCGAGGTAGTCGACCGAGCGGGCGGCCAGGACCCAGTTGACGACGTAGAGCGTCGAGCCGAGCACGTCGGCGATCAGGTCCGGCCGGCTGCTCGTCGGCAGCACGACCCAGCCGGCGGCGAAGGTCGCCGCGACGACCACCAGGGCCGCCGGGAGGAGCCGCCGGGCCCGGCGGGCCCAGAAGTCACCCAGCGACACCCGGCCGGTCCGGTCGATCTCGCGCAGCAGGATGCCGGTGATGAGGAAGCCGGAGATGACGAAGAAGACGTCGACCCCGGCGAAGCCGCCGCCCAGGCCCGGGACCCGCAGGTGGTAGAGGAGCACCGCGAGGACGGCGACGGCGCGCAGGCCCTCGATGTCCCGCCGTCGGGCGCGCCCCGGTGCGGTGGTGGGGTCCGGGCGCGGCATGGGCTCATCGTGCCAAACGCCCGGAGGGTCACCCGCGAGGAGCGGTCAGTCCCGCCCGTAGAGGTCGCGGGTGTAGAGCTTGTCGCCGAAGTGCTCGCTGTGCTCGTCGAGACGGTTGGCGATGATGACGTCGGCCGTGTCGGTGAACGCGTCGAGGTCGCGCACGACGCGGCACCCCTGGAAGGTGTCGCGGTCGTAGGACGGCTCGTAGATGACGATCTCCACCCCGCGGGCCTGCAGCCGGGACATGACGCCCTGGACGCTGGAGGCGCGGAAGTTGTCGGACCCCGCCTTCATGATGAGCCGGTAGATGCCGACCCGGCTCGGGTGCCGGTCCAGGATGTCGGCCGCGATGAAGTCCATCCGGGTCGTGTTGGCGTCCACCACCGCGGTGATGAGGGTCTGCGGGACGGTCCCGTAGTTGGCCAGCAGCTGCCGGGTGTCCTTGGGCAGGCAGTAGCCGCCGTAGCCGAAGCTGGGGTTGTTGTAGTGCGCGCCGATGCGCGGGTCCAGACCCACGCCCTCGATGATCTGCCGGGTGTCGAGGCCCCGGGTCACGGCATACGTGTCGAGCTCGTTGAAGTAGGCCACCCGCATCGCGAGGTAGGTGTTGGCGAACAGCTTGATGGCCTCGGCCTCGGTGGAGTGGGTGAGCAGCACCGGGACGTCGGTGTCCAGCGCGCCCTCCAGCAGCAGGTCGGCGAACTCCTGGCCGCGCTCGCCGGTGTCGCCGACGATGACCCGGGAGGGGTGCAGGTTGTCGTGCAGGGCGCGACCCTCGCGCAGGAACTCCGGGCTGAAGATGATGGTCGCGCCGGGGTGCTCGGCGCGCAGCTGCTCGGTGTAGCCGACCGGGATGGTGGACTTGATGACGATCGCGGCGTCGGGGTTGGTGGCGCGGACGTCGGCGACGACCGCCTCCACGCTGCGGGTGTCGAAGAAGTTGGTCTCGGTGTCGTAGTCCGTCGGCGTCGCCACCACCACCCAGTCGGCGTCGGCGTAGGCCTCCTGCGCGTCGGTGGTGGCGTGCAGGGCCAGCTCCCGGGTCGCGAGGTAGGCGCTGATCTCGGGGTCGTGGATCGGGCTGCGCCGCTCGTTGATGAGCGCGACCTTGGCCGGGTCGATGTCCAGCGCGGACACCTGGTGGTGCTGGGCCAGGACGACGGCGAGGGAGAGCCCCACGTATCCGGTGCCGGCGATGGCGATCTTCATGCCTCTCCTTCGGGTCGGTGGCGCCCAGTATGTCGCGGCGCGGGTGAGAACATCATGAGGCGGTGGGGCGGGGATTAGGCGTGGGTCCGCCGCGGTCGGTATCGTGGTCGGGTTCACCGCCGTCCACGACCCCCGACCCCGGGGGCCCTGTGGACAGTTCCTGCGGGCGTGTCGAGACGATGGCATGCTGGCAGCGAAGCGGTGAGACGTGTGAAGCCCTCCTGTCACGGAGAGACCGTGACCGCTACAGACCGAAGGAGGTGGGTCCTCACCATGCGTCAGTACGAACTCATGATCATCCTCGACCCCGAGACCGACGAGCGCACCCTCCAGCCCACGCTGGAGAAGATGCTCGCCGTCGTCCCCCAGGACGGTGGCTCGATCGACGAGATCGACGTCCTGGGCCGGCGCCGCCTGGCCTACGAGATCAAGAAGCAGGCCGAGGGGATCTACGCGGTGGTCAACCTGACCACGGAGCCCGCCACGGCCAAGGAGCTGGACCGTCAGCTCGGGCTCAACGAGTCCGTCCTGCGGACCAAGCTGCTGCGCCGCGACGTCTGAGCCGCGCCCGCCGCATACCCCGACCGCACGACCCGCGAAGGAGCACCTGACATGGCCGGAGAGACTCCGATCACCGTCGTCGGCAACCTGACCGCCGACCCCGAGCTGCGCTTCACCCCCAGCGGTGCGGCCGTCGCCAACTTCACCGTGGCCTCGACGCCGCGGCAGTTCGACCGGCAGACCAACGAGTTCAAGGACGGCGAGACGCTGTTCATGCGCTGCTCGGTCTGGCGTGAGGCTGCCGAGCACGTCTCGGAGTCGCTGCACCGCGGGGACCGGGTCATCGCCACCGGCCGGCTCGTCTCCCGCTCCTGGCAGACCCAGGAGGGCGAGAACCGCACGGTCATGGAGATGCAGGTCGACGAGGTCGGTCCGTCCATGCGGTATGCCACCGCCCAGGTCACCAAGGCCCAGCGCGGCCAGGGTGGCGGCGGAGGCGGCTGGCAGGGCGGCCAGGGTGGCCAGTCCGGCGGCCAGCAGGGCGGCTGGGGCGGTAGCTCCGGCGGTCAGCAGGGCGGCCAGGGTGGCCAGTCCGGCGGTCAGCAGTCCGGTGGTCAGCAGTCCGGTGGCCAGCAGTCCGGTGGCCAGCCGGCCCCGGCCAACGACCCCTGGGCCACCGGCGGGGCCAGCAACAACCCCGGTGGGGGATCCGGCGGCTCCGGTGGGGGCTCGGGGTGGGGCGGCGCGCCGTCCTACGACGAGCCGCCCTTCTGAGCCGACCTCCACCACCAGCACCACACCGTTCAACCACCACCATCCCGAGCGATGAGCTCGGGCTCTCACGAAAGGGGAGAGCACCACGATGGCCAAGCCCGTCATGCGTAAGCCGAAGAAGAAGGCGAACCCGCTCAAGTCCGCGAAGATCGAGTCGATCGACTACAAGGACACCGCGCTGCTGCGCAAGTTCATCTCCGACCGGGGCAAGATCCGTGCCCGTCGGGTGACCGGTGTCTCCGTCCAGGAGCAGCGCCGCATCGCCAACGCCGTCAAGAACGCCCGCGAGATGGCGCTGCTGCCCTACAGCAGCTCCGCCCGCTGAGTCGGCGAAGGAGCACTCAGATGAAGATCATCCTCACCCAGCCCGTCACCGGCCTCGGTGACGCCGGCGACGTCGTCGACGTCAAGGACGGCTACGCGCGCAACTTCCTGCTGCCCCGCAAGGTGGCGACGCCCTGGACCAAGGGCGGCCAGAAGCAGGTCGACTCGATCAAGGCCGCGCGCGACAAGCGTGCTGTCCGCAGCGCCGAGGACGCCGCCGCCGCCAAGGCCCGGCTCGAGGGCGCCGAGATCACCGTCGCCGCGCGCGCCGGCTCCGGCGGCCGCCTCTTCGGCGCCGTCACCCCCGGTGAGATCGCCGACGCGATCCTCGCCGGTGGCGGTCCCCAGGTCGACAAGCGCCGCATCGAGGTCCGCACCCCGATCCGCAGCGTCGGCGAGCACGCCGTGCACGTGCGTCTGCACGAGGACGTCGCGGCCGACCTCACCGTGAGCGTCGTCGCCGGCTGACCGACGGCTGCGCGCACACCGCAGCGGACGGCCCCGTCTCCCCACGAGGGAGGCGGGGCCTTTCCGTCGTCCCGCTGACCGTGGAAATGTTGCCGGGGCGGCATTTCGCCGGTCGGGTGCCTGCTCGGGCGGTCGGTGACCGTGGAAGTGTTGCCAGGGCAGCGATGTGCCGGTCGGGTGCCTGCTCGGGTGGGCTGGTGACCGTGGAAGCGCTGCCGGGGCGGCACTTCGACGGTCAGGCGACGGAGGGGGCCGCCCGCGTCGTCAGCTGGTGTGCTGGCGACGCGCGTGGGCCGCGCGGAGGGCCTGCCCGACCTGGGCGAAGAAGGGCTCGGGCGTCGTCCGGAGGCCCAGCACCGGGATCTGCAGGCTGACCATCGAGCGGTCCCTGAGCTGTAGGTCGTTGTGCCGCAGGGCGTCGTCGAGACCGGCGGTGCCCTGGAAGTGCTGGGCCCCGTGGATCTCGACGTGCACCCCGAGCTCCTCCCAGAACACGTCGAGGTAGACCCTCCCGTTCCGGCCCGTCCGCACCGCCTGCCGCGTGGGCTCGGGCAAGCCGCGGCGGCGGCACTCGGCGGCGAAGTCCAGCTCGTTCAGCGAGTGGGCTCCGTCGCAGACGTCCCTGACGACGTCGTCCAGCACCGAGTTCGCCGAGCCCTTCCGCGTCTGCTGCCAGTGGACGAGCAGGGCGTCTGGCGTCACCAGTCCCTGCTGCACCGTCATCGCCACCACGGTCGCCGCCTGCCGGTCGGTCCTGGCCCACCGTGCCGCACGGACCACCGCGACGTCGGTCGGTGTGCGACGAAGCCCCGAGGTGGTGCGTGGCCCCAGGTCGCGCAGCCGGTGGTGCCGGACCCCCTCCAGTCGGCGGACCGTGGCGTTGTTGGGCACGGCGACGTGGATCACCGGCTCGTCCCAGTGCTGCAGCCCGGCAACCAGCAACGCCGTCACGCCGTCCAGGACGCTGCGGCTCCCGGACTCCCAGACGGCCCACCACCACAGCGCCCGGCCGGTCGGCACGTCCGAGGTGATGCAGAGGGTATGCGCGCCCGCCCGGCTCCACGCGCCGTGGTCGACCTCCGTGGCGATCTGCCCCGGTGTCAGCCCGGCCTCCAGGAGCATCCGCCTCGTGACCACCCCGTCGTGCGGCTCGGCCAGCCCACGCGCGAGCCGGTGCCGCCGGGCGCGTTCGAGCGCCTGGGTCGTCCGGCGCTCGGCGCGCGTCGTCGGCATATCCCAGTCTGCGTCGTGCTCGCCACCTCGCCCCGAGGTTGTCCACAGGTGAGCGTGGTCGGTCCACCCGCTGACCGGCGGAGCGCCGCCGCGGCAGCAGGGGCACGGTCGGAGCGCCCGTCAACCATTTAGGACCGGGGGCCGCGCGCCGATAGACTGGGGGGACGCGTCATGTACCGAGGGGAGAGCAGCGTGATCCTGGCTCTCCTGGGGGCGCACCTCGCCGCAGCTGTCGTGGCGCCCTCCCTCATGCGGGCCCTCGGGGGCCGGGCGTTCGCGGTGCTGGCCCTCGTGCCCGCCGCCTCCGCCGCCTGGCTCGCGACCCGCGCCGGTGGCAGGGGCGCCGTGCACGAGGAGTCCGTCGCCTGGGTCCCGGACCTCGGCCTGGCCCTCGCCTTCCGGCTCGACACCCTGTCGATGGTCCTCGCCCTCGTGGTGACGGTCGTCGGCGCGCTGATCCTGCTCTACTGCTCCCGCTACGTCGACCTGCGCTCCACGGGGGGCAGCCCGGGCCTGCTGGGCGGGGCGCTCGTCGGCTTCGCCGGCGCGATGCTGGGCCTGGTCACCACGGACGACCTCCTGGCGCTCTACGTGTTCTGGGAGATCACGACCGTCCTGTCCTACCTGCTGGTGGGCTACCTCACCACCAGCGCCGCGAGCACCCGCGCCGCCCGGCAGGCCCTGGTGGTCACCGCCGGCGGGGGGCTGGCGATGCTGGTCGGCGTCGTGATCCTCGGCGAGACGGCGGGGACCTACCTCATCAGCGAGCTGGTGGGCGATCCGGTCACCTCGACCGGCCCGCTGGTCGCCTGGGGCGTCGGCCTGCTGCTGCTGGGCGCGATCACCAAGTCGGCTCTGGTGCCGTTCCACTTCTGGCTCCCCGGGGCGATGGCCGCCCCGACCCCGGTGAGCGCCTACCTGCACGCCGCGGCGATGGTCAAGGCGGGCGTCTACCTCGTGGCCAGGTTCGCCCCCGGGTATGCCGACCTCCCGGTCTGGCAGGTCATGGTGCTGGGGCTCGGGGCGGGCACCATGCTCCTGGGCGGGCTCCGCGCGACCCGCCAGCTCGACCTCAAGCTGCTCCTGGCCTACGGCACGGTGAGCCAGCTCGGGATGCTGGTCCTCCTGCTGGGCTACGGCACCGAGGGTGCCGCGCTGGCCGGGCTCACCCTGCTCCTCGCCCATGCCCTGTTCAAGTCCGCGCTCTTCCTCACCGTCGGGGCCATCGACCACGCCACCGGCACCCGCGACATACGGCACCTGCGCGGGGTGGGTCGGCGCGCACCCTGGCTCATGGTGGCGGGGACCCTGGCCGCCGCCTCGATGGCCGGGCTGCCGGTGCTGCTGGGGTTCGTGGGCAAGGAGGCGGCGCTCACGGCGCTGCTGACGCCGGCGGCCGGGTGGTCCTCCCTGCAGGGTGCGGCCGCCGTGTCCTTCGTGCTCGGCTCGGTCCTCACCATGGCCTACTCGCTGCGGTTCGTCTGGGGCGCGTTCACCGACGGTGCCCGTCCACCGGCCGGTGGGCCGGTCTCCGTCGCGCCGCGCGCCCACGCGTGGCACGCCCCCGGCTCCGTGCTCGTCGGGATCCCGCTGGTGCTGGCGGTCGCCGGCCTGCTGCTCGGGCCGGCCTCGGTCTGGCTCGAGCGAGGGCTGGCGGGCTACTCCGCCACCGTGCAGCAGATGCCGTCCGCCGGGCCGGAGGTGCACCTGGGCCTGTGGCACGGGGTCACCGCCCCGCTGCTCGTCTCGGTCGGGGTGTGGGCCCTCGGCGGGCTCTGGTTCTGGCTGCAGGCGCGCCGCCCCGCCGAGGTGCCGATCCCGCTCTCGCCGTTCGACGCGGCCCGCGCCTACCACGGCCTCACGCGGGGCCTGGACCGGCTCGCGCTGGAGACCACCGGTTTCCTGCAGCGCGGCTCGCTGCCGGTCCTGCTGGGGACGATCCTCACCGTGCTGGTGCTGCTGCCCGGGACCCAGCTCCTGCTCGGGCAGAACCGGTGGCCGCGGGTCGACGGGCTGCGGATCGCCGACAGCGCGGCGCAGGTCGCGGTGGCGGCCCTGGTCGTCGCCTCGGCGGTGCTGGCCGCCCGGGCCCGGCGCCGGCTGCGGGCGGCGTTCCTCGTGGCGGTGACCGGGTACGGCACCGCCCTCCTGTTCCTGCTCCACGGGGCCCCCGACCTCGCGCTGACCCAGATCCTCGTGGAGACCGTCTCGCTGGTGGTGCTGGTGCTGGTCCTGCGCCGGCTGTCCGGTCGGTTCCCCGACGACCCGAGCGCCCTGACCCGTCGGCTCAGGGCGCTGCTCGGCGTCGCGGTCGCGGTGGTCGTCGGCGCGACCACGCTGGTGGTCTCCGCCAGCCGGGTCCACCCCCCGGCCGCGGTCGACCTGGCCGAACGGTCGGTCGACTACGGCGCCGGCCGCAACATCGTCAACGTCATCCTCGTCGACGTCCGCGCCTGGGACACGATGGGCGAGCTGTCCGTGGTGCTCGCCTGCGCGACCGGTGTCGCCAGCCTGGTGTTCCTCCGCGAGGAGGCGATGGACCGGGTGCGCGCCGGGCTGCGCAGCGCCCGCGGTGACCGGGCGGGGATGCGGGCGGGCACCTCCGAGACCACGGGCGCCATCCTGCCCAGCCGCCGGATCACCGGCATCCTCGCCCTGGACCCGGAGCGGCGCTCGGTCATCCTGGAGGTGGTGACCCGGCTCGTCTTCCACACCATCCTGCTCTGGTCGGTCTACCTGCTGCTCTCCGGCCACAACCAGCCCGGTGGCGGTTTCGCCGCCGGCATCGTGGCCGGGCTCGCCCTCTGCCTGCGCTACCTCGGTGGCCGGGGGTATGAGCTGCGGGCCGCCCTCCCGGTCATGCCCGCCGTGCTCCTGGGCAGCGGCCTGTTCATCGCCGCCGGCTCCGCCGTGATCCCCATGCTCTTCGGCTCCCCGGCCCTGCGGACCTGGGACGCCTACCTCACCATCCCGCTGGTCGGTGAGGTGCACCTGGTGACCTCCCTGCTCTTCGACATCGGCGTCTACCTCGTCGTCATCGGCCTCATGCTCGACGTGCTGCGCAGCCTGGGCTCGGGCATCGACGCCCAGATCGCCCGGGAGCGCGAGAGCGAGCGCGCCGAGGCGGAGGTGGGCCCGTGAGCGTCAACCTCACCCTCATCCTCGTGGCCAGCGTGCTGGTCGGCACCGGGGCCTACCTCTTCCTGTCCCGGTCGCTGGTGCGTGCCCTCATGGGCTTCCTGCTCATGGGCAACGGGGTCAACCTGCTGTTCATCATCGGCTCCGGCCCGGCCGGCTCACCGCCCATCGTCGGTGCCGACGACGGCGGCCCGATGGCCGACCCGGTGCCCCAGGCGCTGGTGCTGACCGCCATCGTCATCACCCTGGCGATGACGGCCTTCGTGCTCGCCCTGGCGCACCGGGGCTGGCAGGTGGGTCGGGACGACCTGGTCGCCGACGACACCGAGTCCGCGCGCATCCACGCCCGGGCCGAGGCCGACGACCTCGGCTCCGAGCCGGGGGCACGTGAGCAGGCCGAGGAGATCGCGGCCGAGACCGAGCGCTCGGAGCGGGGCCACCACGGCCGGCGCGACGAGGGCGCCACGGACGAGGAGGGGGGCACCGCGTGAGCAACGGCTACGCCTGGATGGTGCCCCTGCTCGTCCTGCTGCCCCTCATCGGGGCCGGACTGACGCTGGCCGCGGCCGGACGGACCGCCGTGCAGCGGGTCGTGAGCGTCACCGCGCTCTCGGGGATGACCGTGCTGGCCGGCGTGCTGCTGTGGGCGAGCGACACCCAGGGCCCCCAGGTGATGTTCGTCGGCGGCTGGGCAGCCAACGAGGGCATCGTGCTCGTGGTGGACCGGCTGGCGGCGCTGATGGTCATCGTCTCGACCGTCGTCACGCTGGCGGTGCTCGCCTACTCCATCGGTCAGGGTGCGAGCGGCTTCGACGAGGAGAGCGACGGGCACTCCCCGCTGCCGGTCTTCCACCCGACGCTGCTGGTGCTCGCGGCCGGGGTGACCACCACCTTCATCTCCGGTGACCTGTTCCACCTCTACGTCGGGTTCGAGATGCTGCTGGCGGCGAGCTTCGTGCTGCTGACGCTGGGCGGCACCGCGGAGCGGGTCCGGGCGGGCACGACATACGTCCTCGTCTCCCTGCTGTCCTCCATCATCTTCCTCGCGGCGATCGGGCTCACCTACGGCGC
The DNA here is from genome assembly GCF_947487915.1 of uncultured Serinicoccus sp. Classification (GTDB taxonomy): domain Bacteria; phylum Actinomycetota; class Actinomycetes; order Actinomycetales; family Dermatophilaceae; genus Ornithinicoccus. The sequence goes on from NZ_CANKYH010000008.1 coordinate 142,708, forward strand.
CACCGGCACCATCAACCTGGCCCTGCTCAGCGAGCGGCTCGGGGAGATCGCACCCGGCACGGCCGCGCTGCTGCAGCTCATGCTGCTCGTCGCCTTCGCCGTCAAGGCGGCGGTGTTCCCGATGTCGGGGTGGCTGCCCGACTCCTACCCGACGGCGCCCGCACCGGTGACGGCCGTCTTCGCCGGGCTGCTGACCAAGGTTGGCATCTACGCGATGATCCGCACCCAGACGCTGCTGTTCCCCGGCTCCCCCTTCTCCGACCTGCTGCTGGTGGCGGCGCTGCTCACCATGATCGTCGGGATCCTCGGCGCGATCGCCCAGGACGACATCAAGCGGATGCTGAGCTTCACCCTCGTCAGCCACATCGGCTTCCTGCTCTTCGGGATCGCCCTGGGCAGCACCCACGGGCTGGCCGCGGCCATCTTCTACGTCGTCCACCACATCACCGTCCAGACCACGCTCTTCCTGGTGCTCGGGCTGGTGGAGCGGGTGGGCGGCTCGACCGACAGCACCCGGCTGGGTGACCTGGCCCGCATCTCACCCCTGGTGGGGGTCCTGTTCTTCATCCCGGCGATGAACATGGCGGGGATCCCTCCCTTCAGCGGGTTCCTCGGCAAGGTCGGCCTGGTCCAGGCCGGGGTGGCCGAGGGGTCCTGGCTGGCGCTGCTGCTGGTGGCCGGCTCGGTGCTCACCTCCCTGCTCACCCTGTATGCCGTGGCCAAGGTGTGGGGGCGCGCGTTCTGGTCCGAGAACGCCCGCGGCATCACCGGCCAGGGACCGGTGCGCGGCGGGCACCACGACGCCCTCGGCCTGGGGGTGCTGGCACCGACCATGGCCCTGGTCGCCGTCGGCCTCACGCTGACCGTGGTGGCCGGTCCGCTCTTCGACATCACGACGAGGTCGGCCGTCGACCTCGTGCTGCGCGAGCCCTACCTGGACGCGGTGCTCGGGGTCGGCGCGGAGGCCGGGCCGTGACGGGCGTCGACCGGCTGCGGCGGCAGGGCGTGCGGCGCCTCCTGCCCCCCGTGTCCCCCTGGGGGCTGCTCTGGCTGACCGTCGTGTGGGTGCTGCTGTGGGGCAGCCTCAACGTGCTCAACCTCCTGGGCGGCCTGCTCGTGGCGCTGCTGGTGCTCGTGCTCTTCCCGCTCCCCAGGGTGGACCTGCACCTGCGGGTGCGTCCGCTGGGGCTGCTGGTGCTCCTCGGTCGTTTCCTCCTGGACCTGGTGCGCGCCTCGGTGGAGGTCGCCTGGCTCTCGGTCCGGCCCGGGCCGGTCGCCACGGGGGTGGTGATGGACCTGCAGCTGGCCACCGACGACCCGCTGCTGCAGACACTCACGGCGGAGATGGTCTCGCTGGTGCCGGGGTCGGTGGTGATCGAGCTGGACCCGGGCAACCGGGTGCTGACGCTGCACGCGCTGAACGTGCGCACGCGGCACCAGGCCGAGCAGGTCCGGCACAAGGTGCGTGCGCAGGAGGCGAGGGTGCTGCGGGCCCTGCACCCCGACCCCGCCTCGGTGCTGGACCCTCGTCGGCACCGGAACGGGAGCCGGGGCGAGGCCCCGGAGTCCACGACCACGGAGGAGACGCCATGAGCATCGATCTCGTCGAGCTCGTCCTCACCTGGATCGTCGGTGGTCTGCTGGCGGTCTCCGCCACGCTGACCCTCATCCGCATCACCATCGGCCCCAGCGTGCTGGACCGGGTGGTCGCCACCGACGTCCTCGTGTCCATCGTCATCTGCGCGCTGGGGGCCTACGCCGCCCTGAGCGACGCCTGGACCACGCTGCCGCTGCTCATCTCGCTCTCCCTCGTCGGCTTCCTGGGCTCGGTCGCGGTGGCCCGCTTCGTGGCACGGGACCGGGACACGCCGGCGGCCGAGCCGGTGCCGGACCGGCTCGAGGTCGGCGGACGGGACGCCGGGCCGCAGCCTCCCGCCGGAGGGCGTCGCACCCCTGAGGGGGAGGGATCGGTATGAGCGCGGTCGACGTGCTGGACGTCCTGGGACTGGTGTGCCTGCTGCTCGGGGCCCTGCTGTGCCTCGCGGCAGCCATCGGCCTGCTGCGCTTCCCCGACCTGCTCACCCGCATGCACGCCGGGACCAAGCCGCAGGTGCTGGGGGTGCTCCTCGTCATCCTGGGCGTCGGGCTGCGCTCGCGCTCCGGGCTCGACATCGGGATGCTCGTGCTCATCGGGCTGTTCCAGCTGCTGACCATCCCGGCGGGATCGCACATGGTGGGCCGCGCCGGTTTCCGCACCGGCCAGATCGCCCCGGCCCACATCCACCTGGGGCAGCGCGACGGGGACGGGGACGACCCACCGCAGGGATAACCGCCCAGGTATCTGCCGCGCCGACGTCGGCTCTGTCCAGCAGGCCCCGCCGCGCACACGACCTGGAGCATCATGGACCCGACGACCCTGCCCCGCCGCAGGCTGATCCTGCTCACCGTGTGCGGCGCGCTGCTCATCTCGCTCACCGAGATCGACCGGCTCATCCGGATGGTCCAGGCCGGGCCGGAGGGGTTCTCGCTCGGGATGGCGCAGGTGAGCTCGCCGCGGTTGCCGCTGCCCCCGCCCGGCCCGACGTCGCAGCCGTGGCTGGCGATCCACCAGCTCGGCATGGGTGGCGAGGCCGGGGCGAGGGCGCAGGCCGACCTGCTCGTCGGGCTGTGGCTCGGGGTGGACGTGGTCCTCGCCATCACCTACGGGCTGCTCCTGTGGTCGCTGCTGTCCCGGGTCGTGGAGCGCGGGGCCGTGCAGCCGGGGGCTCCCCTGCGGATGCTCACCTGGCCCCGTCCGTGGATGGTCTGGCTCGCCGTGGCCGCTGACGTGGTGGAGAACCTCCTGCTGGCACTGCTGGTCCTGGGTCCGGCCAGCGAGGCGCCACCGGCGCTCCTCGTGAGTGCCACCGCCTGGATGAGCGCCCTGAAGTGGGTGCTGCTGCTGGCGGTGGCGGGGCAGCTCGGATACGCGCTGCTCGGCACCCCGGCCGGCCGCGCGTGGCTCTCCCGCCGTGGCCGGGCGGTCTACGCCCAGCGGTTCTCGGCGCTGGCCTTCGCGCCGGTCGCCCTGCTGGCCCTGGTGCCGGGCAGCGGCATCCTGGACCAGCTGCCGGACATCCAGCGCACGTGGTTCGCCACCGGTGACGGGCGCACCGCCGTGCCCGGCTGGGTGCACGCCCTCCTGGCCTCGGTGCTGCTGCTGCTCATCACCCTCGGCCTGGTGCTGCTGGGTCGGCTGATCGCCGACAACGTCGCCCGCCGGGTGGTGGACGCCAGCGATCTGGCGCCCCGTCCCGCGCCGGCGTTGCGGCAGTGGCTCTTCGGGCCGGCGGTCGTCATGGTGCTGTGGGGGTGGGCCAGGCTGGCGGGCACCGGGGAGGTGCGGTGGGGCTGGACCCTGGCCTTCGTCGCGGTGCCGGTGCTCATCGTCGCGGGGTCGTGGGCCACCACCCGGCACGCCCCGGCCCTGGCGACTCCTCCCCCGAGCACCTATGACGGCGCGACCGCCGCCCAGGTCCGTCGCGTCGGCGACATCCTGGCGTTGAGCGGGCTGGTCGTGGGCACCCTGGCGCTCATCCGTTCGCACCTCGTGCTCACGGTGCTGGGCGAGGGCACGCCGTTCCAGCGCTGCGTGCCGCTGCTGGCGCTGGCCGCAGCGATCGTCGTGTGGTGGCTCGGGCCGTGGGCCATCGACCGGCTCCAGGGGCTGCCCTGGGTCGGTGACCTGTTCACCCCCGGTGCCGGCACCAGCACCGTGGTGGGGGAGGACGAGATCGGACCGTGGGGGCGGCCCACGCAGCCCGGGTCGCGGCGCCTGTGGTGGCTGGCGTGGGCGTTGATCTGGGCGAGCACCGCGGTGGTCGTCGCGCTGGCGGTCTGGCCGGTGGGCCTGTCCGCCCTCCTCGGGGTGATCGGCGTCGTCATGCTGGGCCTGGGTGCGCTCATGCTGCTGGTGGGCTCGAGCGTGGTGCTCCACCACTTCTACGCCCCTCCGCAGCTCTTCTGGTGGCCGGCCCTGCGGCTGCGGGAGGCTCCGGTGGCCCTCCTGCTCACCGCCGTCGTGGTCGCGGCCCTCGTCCCGGGGAGCAGCCACCAGGTCCACGGCATCCGAGGGTCGCTGGCCGGGCAGGTGCCCGGCGCGGTCGCCCGCCCCGCGCCCCTGTCCGACGCGGTGGCCGCCTGGCTGGCGCGCACCGAGGACTGCGTCGTGGAGACACCGCAGGGCTCGGCGCGGCCGATGATCCTCGTGGCGGCCGAGGGCGGCGGGATCCGGGCGGCCTACTGGAGCGCCGCCGCCCTCCACGAGATCAAGGTGAACAACCCCTGCGGGCTGGACGCGGTCCTGCTCGCGAGCGGCGTCAGCGGCGGCTCGGTCGGGCTGGCCGTCAGCCGCTTCGCCGACGACCAGGCCGGCGCGGTCGACGAGGTCTGGGCCATGGGCGCCCCGGACGCGCTGGCCCAGGCCAGCCTGGGTCTCCTCGTCCGTGACCCGGCCTACGCCGTCACCGGGCTGCCCGCGGGGTCGGACGCACCGGGTGAGGGCTGGCACGACCGGGCTGCGCTGATGGAGATGGCGTGGGAGCAGAGCTCCCCGGGCCTCGCGGTCGACTTCCTGCAGCCGCCCCAGGATCGCCCTCCGGGTCAGCTGAGTGCCGCCCTGGTGCTCAACTCGACGGCGACCTCGTCGGGCTGCCGGGTGCTGGTGAGCCAGGTCGACCTGGGCTCGGGCCAGGTCTCGGACTGCGCGGACCTGGGATCGCCGCTGGCCTACAGCCGGGACTTCTACGCCGACTACCTGCCCCCGGTCCCCGCCGGCGAAGGTTCCGCACCGGACGGGGCGGAGACGTGCGTCGGGTCGGTCCCCGCGTCGACGGCCTCGATGACCTCCGCGCGTTTCCCCTACGTGACGCCCTCGGGGGTGGTGGGACCCTGCGGGGACGCGCCGCAGGCCCAGCTGATCGACGGTGGCTACGCCGAGGGGAGCGGCCTGGGCACCGTCGTCGACCTGGCGCCGCGGCTGCTGGCGGAGGTGGCCGGGCAGGACCCGTCCGCGCGGGTCGTGCCGATCGTCGTCTACCTGGACAACGGCCGCGGCAGCGACCTGGTGCAGCCACCGCCGGAGCCGGTGGCGGAGGTGCTGGTCCCGCTGGTCGGCAACGGCAGCGCCGCGCTCACGCAGAAGGACACCCCTGCGCTCCTGCAGCGGGCCCGCGAGCTGACCGGCGCGTTCAGCCCCGACGTCCCGACGGTCTACGTCGTCACCCAGGCGAGCCGACCCGCGGTCGAGGCACCCCTGGGCTGGGTGCTATCGCCGGCCAGTCGGGAGGACATGCTCGACTCCCTGGGCGAGGGGGTGGACGAGGCGGTCGCCCAGTGCAGGCGCAGCGTCGAGCCCACCGACGCCCCGGTCGAGGGCAGGCCGGCGCGCTACCCGGGCCTGGCCGAGCTGCTCGTGGCGCTGGACGGGTGCGAGCGGCTGCGGCGCTGAGGTCCGTGGCTCAGCGCTCGGCGCCCACCACCATCCAGGTCTCCCCGCGAGCACGCCGCCACAGGAGGAGGGCACGCACGGTCATGAACCCGGTGAAGGCGACCCACAGCCAGACCAGGCCGGTCGTGCCGTCCACCCCGCTGAGCCGGACCCCGAGCACCATCGGGAGGTAGGCCACGGTCGCGGCGGTCTGCGCCCACGCCAGCCAGCGGGTGTCCCCCGCCCCGATGAGCACCCCGTCGAGGATGAAGGCGATGCCGGCGATCGGCTGCCCGACCGCGACGACGACGAGCGCCGCGCCCAGGGCGGACCGCACGTCGAGGTCCCGGCTGAAGCCGAGGGGGATGACCCGGTGCAGGGCCAGGATCACCCCGGTGAGGATGACCCCGAACCAGATCGACCACCGGATCATGAGCGTGGTCGCCGCGCGGGTGCCCTCCCGGTCGCCGGCGCCGAGGGTCTTGCCGGTGAGTGCCTGGGCGGCGATGGCCAGGGCGTCGAGCGCGAAGGCGAGCGTGGACCATACCGTCATCGCGACCTGGTGGGCGGCGAGCTGCTCGTCACCCAGCCCGGCCGCCGACCAGGTGGTGAGCAGCAGCGCCGCGCGCAGGGCCACGGTCCGCACGAGCAGGGGTATGCCGCCGCGCGCCGCGCGCAGCACCCCGGCGCCGTGGAAGGTGAGCGAGGACCCGAGGCGGTTCGCCCCCCGGACGACGACGAGGACGAGACCGAGCGCCATACCCGTCTGGGCGAGGACCGTCCCGATCGCGGCGCCGGCGATGCCCCACCCGACGCCGTGCACGAGCAGCAGCGACAGCAGGGCGTTGGCGGAGAAGCCGACCACCGAGGCGACCAGCGGCGTGCGGGTGTCCTGGAGGCCGCGCAGGACGCCGGTCGCGGCCAGCACGACGAGCATCGAGGGGATGCCGAGCGCCGACCAGCGCAGGTAGGTCACCGCCTCGGCTGAGACGTCGGGACCGGCGCCGAAGAGCTGCACGAGCGGCCCCGCCAGGACGGCGGTGACGACCGCGCCGGCCGTCCCCAGCAGCAGCGCCAGCCAGATGCCGTCGATGCCGGCGCTGACGGCGCCGCGCTGGTCGCCGGCCCCGAGGCGACGGGCCACGACCGCGGTCGTGCCGTAGGCCAGGAAGACGAAGATGTTGACGGCGGTGAGCAGGACCGCGCTCGCGACACCCAGACCGGCCAGGGCGGAGGTGCCGAGGTAGCCGACGATGGCCGAGTCGGCCAGCAGGAAGAGGGGCTCGGCCACGAGGGCGAGGAAGGCCGGGACGGCCAGGCGCAGGATCTCCCTGGCCTGGCCGTCCCGCGGTGCGGTGGCGCTCACCCGCCCGAGTGTGTCACCGGGGCACGACACCCCCGGTCATCGGGCTGCGGCGTCCTCCGGCACGCGCTCGCCCTCGATGCTCTGCTGGCCGCGGTGGGTGACGTTGATCTTGCGCGGCTTGGCCTCCTCGGCGACGGGGAAGGTCAGCGTGAGCACGCCGTCGGTGTAGTCGGCTTCGATGCGGTCCAGCGCCACCCCGTAGCCGAGGGTCAGCTGCCGGGCGAAGGTGCCGGCGGGACGCTCGTGGGAGAGCCACTGCTCGACATCGGTCTGCTCCCGGCGCTCGGCGCGCAGGGTGAGGGTGCGGTCCTCGACGTCGATGTCGATCGAGCCCGGGTCGACGCCGGGGAGGTCGACGCGGGCGACGAAGTGGTCCCCCGAGCGGTAGAGGTCCATCGGCATGGCGGACGCGGTGGTCGGGGCCGTGCGCAGCTCGGACATCAGGCGGTCCATCTCGCGCAGCGGGTCGAAGCGGTTCATCAGGGTTCCTCCTTGTCTCGACGCGGGTGCGTTAGCACTCGTGCTTATAGAGTGCTAAACGCGGGTGGGGGTGTCAACCTTCCCGGGGGGATGACCGCGACTTTTCCTCCACAGGGTGTGCGGGGAGTCCCTGCAGGTCAGCGCGGTGGTGTGACGCAAGTTTCTGGCCTGTCCACAACACTGTCCACACCCGCGCGCGGCGCGCCAACCTGTCGTCCCCATCGTGTCCCCAGGGTGTCCACACGTCCTCCACAGGGCAGTGCTGCGGGCCGGGTCCGTGGGCCGTACGGTGGGCCGTCGGCGACTTCGCGCGAGGGTCTGTCGGTGGGCGGTGCTGGACTGATCCGCACAGGAGTTCGATAGTCGGGAGGCCGGTATGGCGCTGAGCGAGATGGAGGTCTACGGACCGCCGGACCAGGGCACGCGTGGGGGCCCGGAGGACCGCTTGCCGCCGCAGGACGTCGCCGCCGAGCGCAGTGCGTTGGGCTCGATGATGCTGTCGAAGGACGCCATCGCCGAGTGCTCGGAGATGGTCAAGGCGCAGGACTTCTACCGCCCCGCGCACGAGACGATCTTCGAGGCCTGCGTCGACCTGTACTCGCGCGGCGAGCCGGTGGACGCGATCACCGTCGGCGACGAGCTGACCAAGCGGGGCGACCTGCAGCGGATCGGGGGCACGGCATACCTCCACCAGCTCATCGCCGAGGTGCCGACGGCCGCCAACGCGGCGTTCTACGCCGAGATCGTCGCGGAGCGCGCGGTGCTGCGCCGGCTGGTCGACGCCGGCACGCGGATCGTCCAGATCGGCTACCAGGGCGGTGACGTCGAGGACATCGTCAACGCCGCCCAGGCGGAGGTGTATGCCGTCGCCGACAAGCGCGGCGGCGAGGACTACCAGGCGCTCGGCATGCTCATCGAGCCCACGATGGACGAGATCGAGCACGCGGCCGGGTCCTCGGGGGAGATGACCGGCGTGCCGACCGGCTTCGCCGAGCTCGACGAGCTGACCAACGGCCTGCACCCCGGGCAGATGGTCATCATCGCCGCCCGCCCGGCTGTCGGAAAGGCCCTCGCGCTGGACACCCCGCTGCCGACGCCCGCTGGCTGGACCACCATGGGCGAGGTCACCGTCGGTGACGAGCTGCTGGGGGCTGACGGTCGGCCGACCTCTGTCGTCGCGGCGACCGAGGTCATGCACGACCGTCCCTGCTACGAGGTGGAGTTCTCCGACGGGTCGGTCATCGTGGCCGACGAGGAGCATCTGTGGGCATGTGCTGACGGCGACGGGCACCGCGTCTTGACGACCGGAGAAGCTGTCACCGCTCTGGAAGCCGGAGACAGTCTGCAGATCGGACGAGGCGGAGACCAACCGGCGACCTGGGCGATCCGTGAGATCCGCTCCGTGGAGTCGGTCCCGGTCCGCTGCGTGCAGGTTGCTGCTGACGACCATCTCTATCTCGTTGGTCGGTCCATGATCCCGACCCACAACTCGACCATCGCACTGGACTTCGCCCGGGCCGCAGCGATCAAGCACCAGATGGCGACGGTCGTCTTCTCCTTGGAGATGAGCCGCACCGAGATCACCATGCGCCTGCTCTCGGCGGAGTCGGAGATCCCGCTGCAGAACATGCGCAAGGGCAACATGCGCGACCGCGACTGGACCCGGCTCGCCGAGACGCAGGGCCGCATCACCGATGCGCCGCTGTTCATCGACGACAGCCCCAACATGTCGCTCATGGAGATCCGGGCCAAGTGCCGCCGGCTCAAGCAGCGCAACAACCTGCGGATGGTCATCATCGACTACCTGCAGCTCATGAGCTCGGGCAAGCGCGTGGAGTCGCGCCAGCAGGAGGTCGCCGAGTTCTCCCGGGCGCTGAAGCTCTTGGCCAAAGAATTGGAAGTTCCGGTCATCGCACTGTCTCAGCTGAACCGCGGCCCAGAGCAGAGGACAGATAAGAAGCCGCAGATGAGTGATTTGAGAGAAAGCGGTAGTATCGAGCAGGACGCGGACGTTGTCATCCTTCTGCACCGCGAATCTTTGTATGAAAGAGAATCGCCCCGTGAAGGTGAAGCGGACGTCATCGTAGCCAAACACAGGAATGGTCCCACCGATACCGTGGTCGTCGCTTTCCAGGGGCACTACAGCCGGTTCACCAACATGGCGAGCAACTTCTAGCGAGGCGTCCGGACGGATGGCCGTGGGCGGTGCCCACGGCGAGACTCTCCGACGATCAGCGCGACCTGCCCGACGAGCACGATCTGCGGTCTCTGACCTTGGCCCTGGAAGCCGGGGCCCGGGGCGATGCGGTGGCCAGCCAGGCGCACGATCTCGACAGGACGATCGTCCTGGAGTCCCCGGCCCGGTTCATCCTCCAGGACCTCATCGACCATGGCGAGGAGGCACCGCCCTGGGCCTACTCACGGTGGTGCGTCGACCTCGCCTACCGCTCGATGCTCCTGGCGAAGGACCCGCGCACGAGCGCTCGGATGGGCGCCTTCGAGGTGGTTGGTCTGCGAGGGTGCCGACTCGTCCTCCGCTCGCTGGTCGATGGCGGCACGGTGGAGCTCCTCAACCTCGGAGCCGGCTGCGTACGCGGCGCGCGGGTCATCGGCCGACCCGTGCCGATCTCCGACGAGCCTGGGCTGATGTTCGTCAGACCGCCGATGGAGGTCGACCCCGAGGCGGCACGAGAGGTCGGCGACGCGGTGCGCAGCGGCGTCCCTCTGGGGTGGCTCTTCGGCCTGGCGACCGCGCTGGACGCGGGTCGAGCTGCGGAGGGGTTCCATCAGGTCGGCGCGACGACGTACACCTCGGATCTGCCGCTGGTGGTGCCACCACCGTGCGGGCGTCCCCCTGCTCGTCCCGACGAAGCCCCTCGGGTCACCGAGCTGCGCTCCCGGGGTCACTCGGAAGCGGTCGCGAACGCGGTCACCGTGCTGGAGGTGGGGTTGATCGCCGCCAGAGTCAGCGATGAGGCCGCCGCGGGCGTCGCTCCCCACGTCATGGCGGCGCTGTCGACCGGTGTCGTCTGACCCCCTCCAGATCCGAGACCCGGGGGACGTCTCACGACAGTCGGTTCACCACCACGGCGAGCAACGTCTAATCGCCGTCGTCGGCGGCGGGCGCCGTGGTCGTGCGGTCCGTCGACCCGCCCGTGAGGGCCGGCACCAGGCGGACGAGGACCACCATGGCGACGAGCTCGACCAGCGTCTGGGTCACGACGACCAGCGGGACGATCGCCAACGACGCCGGCAGCGCCAGCGCGAGCGGCAGCACGACCAGGGAGTTGCGGGTGGCGGTGGAGAAGACCACCGCCCGCGTCGACGGCACGTCGAGACGCGCGGCGCGACCCACGGCCATCCCGACGGCGACGGCGACGACGACGAAGGCCACGTAGATCGGCACCACCCGGGCGATCTCGGCCGCCTGCGGCCCCAGCCTCGCGACCTGGGAGCCGACCACCAGCGCCAGCGTGGCCATCAGCAGGGGAACCATCGCTGCTGCCATCGCCTCCTCGACCAGACGGCCGGCGCGGTGCCGGCGGGAGAGCGACTGCACGAGGGCGGCCGCCGCCAGCGGAACGACGATGAGCAGCAGGAAGGCCTCCACGAAGGGCGCCACCTCGACGACCGACAGCACCTCGGGTCCGGCGAGCACGAGCAGATAGAGCGGCAGGAGCAGGACCTGCAGCGCCATGAGCAGCGGGACGGCGGCGACCAGGCGATCACGGGCCCCGCCGGCGAGCCCCGTGAAGACGATGACGTAGTCGACGCACGGGGTCAGCAGCACCAGCAGCACGCCCAGGAGCAGGCCGGGCTCGTCCGCGACGAACCGCGACAACCCCCCGGCGACCAGCGGGACCACGACGAAGTTCGCCACCGTGACGCTGCCGAGGAAGCGCGCGTCGCGCAGCGCCCGGCCGACCTCGACGAGGGGCACGCCCAGGAAGGTCGCGAAGAGCAGCGCCATGAGCGCAGGTTGGATGCCCGGGTCCAGCACCGGTCCGAGCTGGGGGCGACCCACCCCGACGGCAGCGCCGAGAGCGATCGCCGCGAGGAGGAGCGGGACCTGGTGGGCGTCCCACCACCCGACGACCTGGCGCGGCATGCTCGCCCGTCAGCCGCGGGCGTGGTCGTCGACGAGCCCGGCCAGCCGGTCGAGGTCCGCGGCCACCATCTGGCAGTCGCGCTCGAACTCCTCGTCGGTGAGCTCGAGCTGGCGCACGGTGAAGACGACCTCGCTGCCGTGCGGGTGAGCGAGGACCCGCAGCGGGTTCGTGACGGTCGTGCCGGACGGGAGCAGGACGTCGTGGTCGGCCACCCCGAGCTCGTTGCGGGGGACGAAGCGCACGCGCACCTGGCCCATGGGTGACTCCACGACCAGGTCGTCACCGTCCCGGGTGACCTCGGCGGAGGCCAGGCCCTGCGCCCACGCGGGCAGGTTGTCGACGTCGGCGACCACGTCGTAGACCCGGTCGCGGTCCGCTCTGATCACCCGGCTGATGTGGCGGCTCCTCATGCCCAGAGCCTGACACGTCGGCGGGCCCATGGCGACGCAGGTGCTGGTGGGCTGACGGACGCGACGTGTCCGGCATACCCCTAGGTTGAGGCCATGAGCACCGACACCGGCGAGGTCGCCCAGCTCGAGGTCCGAGCCCTCACGCCCGAGACGTGGCGGGCCTTCGACGCCCTGGTGCTCCGGCACAATGGCATCTTCGGCGGGTGCTGGTGCACCTACTTCCAGCCCTCGTGCGCCGACCGGCTGCCCGGGGCCGAGGGCAGCAGGACGATGAAGCGGGAGTCTGTCGAGTCCGGGCTCGCGCACGCCGCTCTCGTCATGGACGGGGACGAGGCGGTGGCGTGGGCCGAGTTCGGCACCCCGGAGGAGCTGCCCAACATCCACCACCGCAAGCAGTACGACACGGAGAAGGTCGCCGACCCGGACTACCGCATCACCTGCGTGTTCGTGGACCGGCGCTACCGCCGCCGCGGCCTGACCGAGATCGCGATCCGCGGTGCCCTCGACCTGATCGCGCAGGACGGTGGAGGAGTGGTCGAGGCCTACCCGCACGACCTGACGCACCAGACGAAGAAGATGTCGTCTTCCTTCCTCTACAACGGCACCCGCCGGCTCTACGAGCGCCTGGGCTTCACCTACGTGCGCCCCAAGGGCCTGAGGAACTGCGTGATGTCGATCGAGGTGCCCGCCGGATGAGCACCCCTTCCCCGCGCGCCGGGCGTGCCCTGTCGCTGGCGGCCACGGTGGCGAGGGACCACGGCCTGCCGGCCGACGACCTGCGGGTCCTGCACGACTCGTTCAGCGTCATCGTCCATCTCGCGCCGGCCCCCGTGGTGCTGCGCGTGCCGACGCTGACGGTGCTCCCCCTCGCGGAGGACGTGGCCCAGCGACGACGGGAGATGGAGGTGTCGGCCTGGCTCGTCGGGCAGGGCTTCCCGGTGGTCCCCCCGAGCGACCTGGTGCCGGAGGAGGTGCTGGTGGTCGAGGACGTGGCCATCACGGCCTGGCGTTGGGTGGAGCACCGGGACGAGGGCTTCGATCCGGTCGTCTTCCGCGAGCGCATGCCTCTCGTGGCCGACCTGCACCGTGCGTTGGCGGGCTATCCCGGAGCGCTCGCGGAGTGGGTGCCCCTGCACGGGTGCGAGTCGATGCTGGACGGCGTCGAGTCGTCCGGGGTCCTGCCCGCGCAGGACGTCGCCAGGGCCCGGCGGGAGCTTGCTGTGGTGCGGGAGCGCTGCTCGGGCCTCGACGGTCTCGTCCCGACCCACGGCGACGCCCCCTACTACAACGCGTTGGTCACGCCGCACGGCACGCTCGTGGGAGATCTCGAGCACGTGGGGCTGACCCCGCTGGAGTGGGACCTCGTCGGATGCTCCGAGGAGATGATCGAGGCCTACACCTCGGCAGGAGGGGCGGTCCCCGACCCCGAGCGGCTCGGCCTCATGGAGGTCGCCCGCAACGTCCAGCTCGTGGCCGCCCACACCTTCGTCCGTTCCGTGCCCGAGCTCGGGCCGGGGATGGCTCCGCTGGTCGAGGCCTGGCGCGGGTCGCCCGAGCTGATGTGACCGGCTCGCCCGGCCCCGGGTGAGCCTGGGTAGCACCCCTTCCGGGTGCACCGGTCACTGGTGCACGTGCGCCCGCTGCCCCTCGCGGTCGAAGGTCATGATCAGCTCGGCGGGGCCGTCCAGGGCGCGGATGGCGTGCGGGGTCATGGTGGAGAACTCTGCCGCCTCGCCGGTGCCGACCTCGATCTCCCGGTCGCCCAGGAGCAGCCGCACCCGGCCCTCGATGACGACGAACCAGTCGTGGCCGGGGTGCACCCGCTGGTCGGGGTTCCGGGGCGAGGGCTCGAGACGCATCTTGATCGCCACGGTCCGTCCGTCCGGGCGGCTGAGCGGCCACGTCGTCTGGCCCCCGGAGCTGTGCGGGGCGGGCCGGATGACGACGTCGTCGTCCCCCGGCCGCTCGAAGAGCGCGTCCAGACTCACACCCAGCGCCTGCGCCAGCGGCACGAGGACGTCCAGCCCGAGGGTCCGTCGGCCGGTCTCGATGCGGCTGATCGTCGAGGGGCTGAGATGGGTGCGCTCGGCCAGCTCCTCGAGCGAGTAGCCCAGCGTGCTGCGCAGGCTGCGCAGCCGGGTGCGGGCCAGGGTCTCGACATCGGTGATCGGGCTCATGAGACCAGGGTCTCGCAGATGTTGCGAATTCCGCAAACTCATTCCCTGATAGTGCACAGCAGGTCTACCGTGGTCAGCATGACGACGCACCACGACTTCCACCAGCACGACCACAGCTCCGGACCCGCCATGGAGCGCCACTGCGATGTCGCCATCATCGGCGCGTCCGCGGCGGGCCTGGCCGCGGCGCTGCAGCTGGCCCGCCAGCGACGGACCGCGATCGCCGTCGACGACGGCACCCCGCGCAACGCCCCGGCCGACCACATGCACGGCTACCTCGGGCGGGAGGGTGCAGCGCCCTCCGAGCTGGTCGCCGTCGGACGCGAGGAGGTGCGCGGCTACGGCGGCGAGGTGCTCACCGGTCGCGTGCTCGCCGTCCACCCCGCGGTGGACGGGCGCTTCCGCGTGGAGCTGAGCGGCGGGCATACCCTCCTGGCCCGACGCGTGCTCGCGGCGACCGGCATCGTCGACGAGCTCCCCAACATCGACGGCGTCGCCCAGCGGTGGGGTCAGGACGTCATCCACTGCCCGTTCTGCCACGGCTACGAGGTGCGCGACCAGCGGCTGGTCCAGGTCGTCACCCATCCGATGGGCCTGCACCCCACGGCGGTGCTCCGTCACCTCACCGACCGGTTGACGGTCGTGCTGCACGACGTGACCGGGTGGGACTCTGGCGCCGAGGCGACCGTCAACCGTCTCGAGGCCGTCGGCGTGCCCGTGGTGCGCACCGACGTGCGGCGCGTCGCCACCGGGCCGGACGGCGGGGTGACCGGTGTGGAGCTCGTCGACGGGACGGTGGTGGGTGCCGACGCGGTGCTCGTCGGCACCCGGTTCCACGCCCGTCTGGAGGTGCTCGCGCCGCTCGGGATCGAGGCGAGCGCGCACCCCACCGGTCTGGGTGAGGTGCTGCAGGTGGACCCGATGACCGGTCAGACCGCCGTCGCCGGGGTGTATGCGGCGGGCAACCTCACCGACCCCTCCCTCCAGGTGCTGCCCTCGGCCGCCCACGGGAGCCGGGTCGGTGCGATGATCGCCTTCAGCCTGGCCGACGAGGACCTGCGCTCGGCGCAGCGCACCTCCGGTGAGGAGGGCGACTGGGACGCCCGTTACGGCACGGGGGAGCGCATGTGGAGCGGCAACCCCAACGGCACCCTGGTCGCCGAGGTCGAGGGTATGCCGCCCGGCCGGGCGCTCGACGTCGGCGCCGGAGAGGGTGGCGACGCGCTGTGGCTTGCCGAGCAGGGCTGGGACGTCACCGCCAGCGACATCTCCGGTGCCGCGCTGGAGCACCTGGGGGCCGAGGCGAGCCGCCGCGGCCTGGCGGTGACCCTGCTGCACCGGGACGCCAACGCCCCCGGGGCGTTCGAGACCGGTGCCTACGACCTCGTCTCGTTGCAGTACGGCTCCTTCCTGCGCACCCCGGAGCAGCGTGGGCTGCGCTCCCTGCTCGGTGCGGTCGCGCCCGGGGGGACGCTGCTCGTCGTCGGCCACGACCTGTCCCCGCTGCGGGATCCGGTCGACCCGTCCGAGCAGACCCGGATGTTCGACCCCGGCGCCTACGTCGGTGCCGAGGAGGTCGCCGCGGCCCTCGAGGCGGAGGCGGGATGGCGGGTGGAGGTCTTCGAGACCCGGCCCCGGCCGGCGGGTGCCGCCTCCACCCACCACGTCGACGACGTGGTGGTGCGGGCGGTCCGGGAGGGCTGAGGAGGCACTCTGGCGTCCCTGCAGTCAGCTCTCGGCCGGCAGGTCATCCGTCAGCCTCCTCGACGCGGCTGACAGTTGACGTGCCGGCGGAGGGTTGACCAGCCGGCTGCCGGAGCCGGGCCGCCTGGCGCACGAGGTGGTCCCGCTCGGCCGTGTTCGACGCCTCCCGGGCCGCCCGGCCGTACAGCTCGGCGGCCCGTGCGGGCTCACCGGCTCGCTCGTGGAGGAACGCCTGCGCCGCGGTGCGGCGGGGTATGCCGTCCGGCACTGCTGCGAGCGCCCGTAACCCGGCCTTGGGGCCGTCGGCCTGTCCCCGTGCCACCGCCCGGTTGAGGGCCACCACGGGGCTGCCGGTGAGGGCGTGCAGCTCGTCGTACCAGCCGACGATCTGCGGCCAGTCGGTCTCCTGCGCACTCGGGGCGTCGGCGTGCAGGGCGGCGATCGCGGCCTGGGCCTGGAACTCCCCGAGCCGGTCGGTGGCCAGCGCCGGCTGCAGCAGCTCGACCGCCTCGGCGATGAGAGCCGTGTCCCAGAGCGAGCGGTCCTGGTCCTCCAGGGTCACCAGGGAGCCGTCCTGCGCGAAGCGGGATGCGCGCCGGGCGTGGTGGAGGAGCATGAGCGCCAGCAGCCCGATGGCCTCGGGGTCGTCGGCGGCGGTGGTCAGCTGCCGGGCCAGCCGGATCGCCTCGGCGGCGAGGTCGACCTCCCCGTGGTAGCCCTCGTTGAAGATCAGGTAGAGGACCCGCAGGACGCGGCCGAGGTCCCGGGCGCTCCCCGCCCCGAGCCCCTGGTCGGCGATCGTCCGCCTGGCCCGGTTGATGCGTTGGGCCATGGTCGCCTCCGGGACGAGGTATGCCGCGGCCACCTGGCGGGTGGTCAGCCCGCCGACGGCCCGTAGCGTCAGCGCCACCGCCGAGGCCGGGCTGAGCGAGGGGTGGCAGCACAGGACGAGCAGGAGCAGCGTGTCGTCGGCCTGCTCGGTCGGCCCGGGGGCCGGCTGGTCCAGGTCCGCCTGCTCGCGCCGGTGCCGCGCCGTCTCCGACCGGACGTGGTCCAGCCACCGGCGCCAGAGACGGTGACCAGCCATGCCTGCGGGTCGGACGGCATACCCTCCGGCCACCGGGCGGACGCCTCGATCATCGCCTCCTGCACCGCGTCCTCGGCTGACGCGAAGTCCGCTCCGCGCCGGACGAGGGCGGCCAGTGCCCGGGGTCCGAGCTGCCTCAGCAGGTCCTCCACGCCACGCCTCCTCAGGCGTCCGTCGGGGGCTCCTGGCCGAGGAACGGGCGCACCTCGAGCCACTCGTAGATCGGCTCTCCCCCCGGCCCCGGTGCGGCGGAGAGCTCGGCGGCCGCCGCGTAGGCCCGCTCCTCGGTGTCCACGTCGATGACCATCCACCCGGCGATGAGGTCCTTGGTCTCCGCGAAGGGCCCGTCGGTGACCGGGGGCTTCCCCTCGCCTCCGTGCCGCACGAAGGTGCCCTCGGGTGCGAGCGCCTGCCCGTCGACGAACTCACCGCGCTCCCTCAGCCGGTCAGCGAACGCGTCCATGAACCGCAGGTGGTCGGCGACCTCCTGCTCGGTCCACCGGTCCATCGGCACATCCGTCCCCGGCAGCGGGTCGGGGCCCGAGCTGCGACGGTAGTGCTTGAGCAACAGGTACCTGGCCATGACGTCCTCCTGGTGTCCGTGACGGCCCTGGTAGCCGCCATCTGTCCGGGGGACGGAGCCGAGGCGGCGTTCTCGACACCGGGTCGCCGATCCGAGTCTGCGTCCGGTCCGGTCCGGTCGCAAGACCAGGTGGCCGGAGCACGCGGCCGCCCGCTCGCCACCACCTAGGGTCACCCCATGGCGTCCACCACCCCCCGTCGCGCCGTCGTCACGATCGTGGTGGCGATGCTGCTCGGGACCTCGGTGTGGTTCAGCGCCAACAGCGCGGCCGACGGGCTGCGCGTCGAGTGGGGTCTGGACGCCGCCGGGATCGGAGCGCTGACCCTGGCGGTGCAGCTGGGCTTCGCGCTCGGCACGGTCGGCATGGCGATGTCCGGGCTGGCGGACCGCTTCCGTGCCAGCCGCGTCTTCGCGGTCTCCGCCGTCGTGGCCGCGCTCACCAACGCGGGCTTCGCGCTGCTCGCCACCGGACCGCTCGAGGGCATGGCGTGGCGCTTCGTCACCGGCATGGCCCTGGCCGGGGTCTACCCCCTGGGGATGAAGATGGTGGTCTCCTGGGACCCCGGCAGGGCGGGCGCGAGCCTGGGTTGGCTGGTGGGCATGCTGACGCTCGGGACGGCGCTCCCGCACGGGATCCGGGCCGTCGGCGTCGGCGTCGACTGGACGCAGGTGATGCTCACCTCCTCGGTCCTCTCCCTGGGCGCTGCCGCGCTCGTGCTCGCCCTGGGGGACGGGCCGCACCTGCCCCCGGCGAGGCCCGGCGGCCTGCGCTGGGGGGCGGTGCTGCGCGCGTTCACCGTCCGCGACTACCGCTCTGCGGCCTTCGGCTACTTCGGCCACATGTGGGAGCTGTACGCCTTCTGGACCCTGGTCCCGCTCCTGGTGGCCGACGCCCTCTCTCCGGGCGGTGGCACCGTCCCGGCGTGGTCCTTCGCCGTCATCGGCGTCGGCGCGCTCGGGTGCGTCGTCGGGGGGCGGTTGTCGGCGACCTGGGGCAGCGGCCGGGTGGCCGTGGTGGCGCTCGCGGCCTCCGGCCTGGTGTGCGCGGCATACCCGCTGCTCGTCGCGGGACCGGCCTGGCTGGTGCTCGCCGTGCTGCTGGTCTGGGGTGTCGCGGTCATCACCGACTCGCCGCAGTTCTCCGCGCTGAGCGCCCGCGCCTGCCCGCAGCACCTGGTCGGCAGCGCCCTGGCCATCCAGAACAGCCTCGGCTTCGCGCTCAGCGCCGGGTCGATCCTGCTGGTCTCCGCCACGTATGCCGGTCTCGGCGCCGCGGTCGCGTGGCTGCTCCTGCCCGGTCCGGTCCTGGGGCTGCTGGCGATGGCGCGGGAGCGCCGCCACGCCCGCGGGTAGCCGCACATCGGGGTGTTCAGGCGAGAGCGGCCCGGACGACCAGATCGACGACCGGCCGGACGTCGGTGTCGTCGTGGCGGGCGACGCGGTGCAGGATCAACCCTTCGGCGCAGGCCATGACTGCCTGGGTCGAAGCCCGGGCGTCGCGGGCTCCGAGGTCGACGAGCGCGCGCTGCAGCGCCGCCTCCAGCATCCGCCTGCCCTGTCCGAGCGTCGCCCGGAGTGCCGGTCGGTGGCCGGCCTCGAGGAAGAGCACCAGGCGCGCGCTGGTGAGCGTGCGTTGCTCCCCGGTGGTGCGGTCCAGCAGCTCGACCAGGGCGTCGACCATCTCGCGCGCCGAGCGGGGTGCGAAGGCGGCCCCCATGCCCCGCACCTCACGCTCCAGGATCGCGTCCGCCACCCCGTCGAGAAGAGCCTCCCGGGTGCGGAAGTAGTTGGACGTCGACCCTGGCGGCAGGCCTGACCGCTCGTCCACCCGCCGGTGGGTCAACGCCTTCAGTCCCTGCGTGCCGAGGAGGTCGATGGAGGCGTCGAGGGCACGGTCGCGGGAGGACGTCATACCCACACTATAAATGTAGTGACAGGCGGTCACTACAGGAGTAGTGTCGAGGGCGGACCTCATCGGGAAGGATCGTCCGACATGCCATCAGTACTCGTCACCGGGGCAGGGCGCGGGATAGGTCAGGCCATCGTTCTGCGGCTCTCCCGCGCCGGATGGACCGTCTTCGCCGGCGTGCGGGACGACACCGCGGGGGACCTGCTCGTGGCCCAGCACCACCGGATCACCCCGGTCCGGCTGGACGTCACCGACGGGCAGCACCTCGCTGCTCTGCCGGACCAGGTGCCCGACCGCCTGGACGCTCTGGTCAACAACGCCGGTATCGGGGTCCTGGGTCCGGTCGAGGCGGTGAGCATCCCCGACTTCCGCCGACAGTTCGAGGTCAACGTCTTCGGACAGGTCGCCGTCACCCAGGCCGTCCTGCCTCGGTTGCGGGCGGCGAACGGCCGCATCGTGTTCATCTCCTCGACCGGTGGTCGGTCGCCGGTCCCCATGGAGGGGGCCTACTGTGCCTCCAAGTTCGCGGTCGAAGGACTGGCGGACGTGCTGCGCGTCGAGCTGGCGCCCTGGCGGATCGGGGTGTCGGTCGTGGAGCCGGGCCCGACCGACACCGGTCCCTGGCGGGAGATCACGGGCCTCTTCCAGGACATGGAGCATCGCATGACACGCGAGCACCGCGAGCTGTACGCACAGCACGTCAGGGGGATGCTCGCCCTGGTCGGGGCACTCGGGTCCCGCACCGTGCCGCCGGACGTCGTCGCCCGCGTCGTGGAGCGGGCCCTGACGACCCGTCGTCCGCGCGCCCGGTACGCCGGAGGTGCGCAGGCCCGGGCCATGGTCGCCATGAAGACGGTGCTGCCCACCCGGGTCAACGACGCCCTCGGGGTCAGGCTGCTCGGCCTGCGTTCGTGATCGTCCACCCGTTCGGACGAGAGTCAGGGTGGTCTCCACCGCCGGCTGCGACCCGCCGCAGCAGTGGCGGCGGACCTGCGGCAGGCTGGGGTCCGTGGCGAGCAACCAGTCGGTCCGGATCCGCAGGGCGGTGACGCGGTATGCCGCGGGGCACGGGGCCCTGCGCGCCGCCACCGACGCCTACGTCGGGCTGGTCACCCAGCTGCTCGACGACGCGGGCATCAACTACCTGGCGGTGACCGGCCGGACCAAGACCGTCGAGTCCTTCGCCGGCAAGGCTGCCCGACGGACGAGCAGCGGCCGGCTGGCCTTCCCGAAGCCGCTCACCGACATCACCGATCAGATCGGGGTGCGGGTCGTCACCTACGTGCAGTCCGACGTTGAGGCCGTCGCCCAGCTGCTGGACGCCCAGCTGGAGATCCGCGACGACCGCGACATGGGGCAGGAGACCGCGGCCGAGGGCCGGTTCGGCTACGCCAGCCGGCACCTCCTGGTGGCCGTCGACGACGAGCGCGCCCGCGCGGCCGGCATCCCGGTGGGTCGGCCCGCGTCCGTGCAGATCCGCACGGTGCTGCAGCACGCATGGGCCGAGTTCGAGCACGACATCCGCTACAAGGGGTCGGTGCCGGAGGAGCACGCGCACGACTTCGACCGCCGCTTCACCCTGGCGGCCGGGCTGCTCGAGCTTGCGGACCAGCAGTTCACCGCCATCCGGGACCGGCACCGGCAGGAGCTGACCTCCCCGGCCGACGCCCCGGACGACGACCCCCGGATCGGGGCGACCGACCTCGCCGCGTTCCTCGCCGGCCAGTTCGCCGATGCCGGGTGGTCGCGCACCGACCACTACGCCTGGATCAGCGGTCTGCTGCTGGAGCTCGGCGTCACCTCGCTGGCCGAGCTGAGGGAGGTCCTGCGGGGGGTCGACGACGCGGTGATCGACGCGCGGATGGGGTACCGCTACCCCCCGGGCGCCGTGCGCCGGCTGGACGACTCGCTGCTGTCGGTCTACGGCGAGCGCTACGTCGCGCTGCACGGCAACGTCCACCGCCAGGAGCTCCTCACCGCCCGGCTGGCGCGGCTGCACGTCTAGCACCGACGGGCTGGCAGACTCGCCGGATGCGCGCCATGGTCCTGCCCGCCGCCCGCTCCACGCCTCGGGTGCAGCAGGTGCCCGAGCCGGTCGCCCCGCCGGACGGTGTGGTCGTGCAGGTCCACGCGACCGGGCTGTGCCGCAGCGACTGGCACGCCTGGGCCGGTCACGACGACATCGCCTTCCCGCACGTGCCCGGCCACGAGGTCGCCGGCGTCGTGACCGCGGTCGGCGCGCAGGTGCGGCGGTGGCGGGAGGGGGACCGGGTGACGGTGCCCTTCGTGTGCGGGTGCGGCCGGTGCCCGTGGTGCCGCTCGGGCCAGGCGCAGGTCTGCCCGGACCAGCAGCAGCCCGGTTTCACCCATGACGGGTCGTTCGCCGAGCTGGTGGCCCTCCATGCGGCCGACACCCACCTCGTCGCCGTGCCCCCGACGATCGAGCTCACGACCGCGGCGAGTCTGGGGTGCCGGTTCGCCACGGCATACCGAGCCGTCGTCGACCGGGCGAAGGTGGCGCCGCAGGAGTGGGTGAGCGTCGTCGGCGCCGGCGGCGTCGGGCTCAGCGTCGCGATGATCGCCCGGGCGGTGGGGGCACGCGTGGTCGCGGTCGACCGCAACCCGCAGGCCCTGGCCGTCGCCGCCGGGTTGGGGGTCGAGCACACGGTCCTCGCGGACGGCAGCGACGTGCCCGCGGTGATCCACGACCTGACGGGCGGGGGCAGCCACGTCGCCGTGGACGCGGTCGGCAGCGAGCAGACGTGCAGCGACGCGCTGCTGGGTCTGCGTCGCCGGGGGCGCCACGTCCAGGTCGGGCTGCTGCCCGGGGTGGTCGGCCACCCCCGGGTGCCGCTGGAGCGGGTCATCGGGTGGGAGCTGGACCTGCTGGGCAGCCACGGTATGCCGGCCGTCGACTACCCGGCGATGCTCGCCCTCATCGAGCGGGGCTCGCTGGCGCCCGAGCGGCTCGTCGAGCGCGTCGTCGGGCTGGAGGAGGCGGCCGAGCTGCTGCCGGGCTTCGACCGCGCGGTGGTCGCCGGGATGACCCTCATCGACCCGAGCCGCTGACCGCACCCTCGTCGTCGTCGCACCACACATCGGCGGCCCACAAACCCGTCGACAGCGGGCGGGGACCCGGTCATCCTGGGTCTGTCGCGCGGACCCGTGCGGCAGGCCAGGAAGGCAGTGCGATGACCACGACACCCAGCCTCGACGACGCGGTGCTCGCGGCGGCCGCCGCGGAGGACGGTTTCAGCGGTCTCGTCAGCCTCGACGTCCCCGGGCACGATCCGGTGACCCGCGCCTACGGGTATGCCGAGCGCGCGTTCCAGGTGCCGCACACCCGCTCGACCCGCTACGCCCTCGCCAGCGGCGGCAAGACCTTCACCGCTCTCGCGGTGCTGCGGCTGGTGGAGCAGGGGCGACTGCGTCTGGACGAGCCGGTGCGCGGGGTGCTGGGCGAGGATCTGCCGCTCGTGGACGACGCGGTGACGCCCCTGCACCTCCTGACCCACACCTCCGGCATCGGTGACTACCTGGACGAGTCGGCCGGGTGGGAGGTCGACGACTACGTGCTGCCTGTTCCCGTCCACACCCTCGTCGACACCGAGGCCTTCCTGCCGGTGCTCGAGGGCTACCCGCAGGCCTTCGCACCTGGAGAGCGCTTCGCCTACTGCAACGGCGGCTACGTCGTGCTGGCGCTGGTCGTGCAGCGGGTGAGCGGCCAGGGCTACCAGAGGTTCGTCGAGCAGGAGGTCTGCGAGCGGGCCGGGGTGCACAGCACCGGCTTCCTCCGCAGCGACGAGCTCCCCGCGGACGCGGCCCGGGGTTACCTCGACGCCACCGGTCTGCGCACCAACGTCCTGCACCTGCCCGTCCTCGGGAACGGCGACGGCGGCATCTTCAGCACGGCGTCGGACCTGCACCGGTTCTGGGGCGGGTTGCTCGAGGGTCGCGTCGTGGGTCCGCAGCTGCTCGAGCTGCTCACCACGCCTCGGCACGACGTCCCCGACGAAGGGCTGCGGCACGCGGCGGGTGTCTGGCTGCACGCCACCGCACCCCTGCTGGTGATGGAGGGCTGTGACGCCGGGGTGTCGTTCCGGTCCACCCACGACCCGGGGACGGGGGCGACCCTGAGCGTGCTCGGCAACACCTCCACGGGGGCCTGGCCCGTCATCGGCGAGCTCGCCGACCTGCTGGTCGCGGGCTAGCGGTACTGCTAGCCGTCCTGCGGCGGGTCGCTGAGCCGGGCGACCAGGACGTCCAGGCCCGTGCGCGCGGCCTGCTCGGCCAGGCGCACGCGCTCGAGCATCTGCTGAGCCGCCCCGAGGTCCTGGGCCGCGCGCCGCTCGGCCGCACGGCAGGCCTCCACGCCCTCCTCGCGCTCCCTCCGGTCCTCGACCCGGTCGTCCCCGTAGCGCTGGACCTCGGCAGCGGCCAGGTCGACCGCGCGGTCGACCAGAAACCGGTAGGACGCCCGCAGCTTCTTCTCCGTGGTCTTGCGGGCCAGACCGTCGACCTCCTCCTCCACGCCCTGGCGCATGAAGGGCAAGGGGTCGGAGGTGTAGGCCGCCTGGGCCACCGCCTGCTCGGCGGCCGCCCGCCGCTCCTGGGCGTCGGTCAACGCCCGCTGGGCCTCGCGCACGGCGGCGGTCGCCGCCTCGAGGTGCGGCCCGAGGCGCGAGTCGAGCGCATAGGTCAGCTGCTCCCGCTCCCCTGGGTCGAGCCCGTCCGCCATGGCTGCGCCTCCTCCGTGTCCGATGGCCCTACCCTCTCATCCGGGCCGGCCCCGCAGGAGAGGCGTGGCGTGGACAGGACCTGGGGATGGCGGGGCGTGCCCACGCGACCTCAGAAGACCGGCTTGCCCCCCGTCACCCCGAGCACCGTGCCGGAGACGTAGCTCGCCTCGTCGGAGGCCAGGAAGACGTAGGCCGCGGCCACCTCGACCGGGTGCCCGGCGCGACCCAGCGGGGTGTCCGAGCCGAAGCCCTCGACCTTGTCGGCGGACATGGTCGCCGGGATCAGCGGGGTCCAGATCGGGCCGGGAGCCACGGCGTTGACCCGGATACCCCGCTGCCCCAGCTCGGCCGCCAGGTTGACGACGAGGTTGTTGAGCGCGGCCTTGGTGGCGGCGTAGTCGAGCAGGTGGTCGGACGGGGAGTAGGCCTGGATCGAGGTCGTGACGATGATCGACCCGCCCGGGCTCAGCTCCTCGGCCAGCTCCCGGACCAACCAGAACGGCGAGAAGACGTTGGTCGCGAAGGTCTGCTCGATCTGCTCGGGCGGGAACTCCTCGAGCAGGTCGTGGGTCATCTGGTATGCCGCGTTCGCCACCAGCACGTCGAGCCCGCCGAGGGCCTGCACGGCGTCCCGGGCCAGCTGCTCGTTGGCGTCCCGTCGGGTGAGGTCGACGGCGAAGAGATGGCAGGTGCCGCCCGCAGCCTCGACCAGCTCCCGGGTGCGCTCGGCGTCGTCCTGCTCCTGCGGCAGATGGGCCACCGCGACGGCCGCCCCCTCCCGCGCAAAGGTCAGGGCGACAGCGCGACCGATGCCGGAGTCGCCGCCGGTGATGAGCGCCCGCCGGCCGGTGAGGCGGTCCCGGCCGGTCCAGGACTGCTCGCCGTGGTCGGGCTGCGGGTCGAGGTCGGCGACCCGGCCCGGCCAGTCCTGGTGCTGGCCGGGGAGTGCGGACAGGTCTGCTCTGGTCATGGTTCTCCTGGGGAGCGTAGGAAGCGTGGTCGGGTCAGACGTCGCGGGCCCAGTGGCGCAGCGCACCGCAGGCTTCGAGGAAGTCCTGGGGGCCGACGGTCCCCAGGTCCAGGCAGGCCTCGTCGAGGCTGCCGTCGATACCGCCGGCCTCGAGCAACGCCTGGGCACCGGGCAGGTGGCCGATGACCTTGTAGTGGCTGAAGGCGTCCGAGACGAAGTCTCGCGTGGCCGGGTGGCCGGCCAGCTCCTCGGCGCCGGCGCCGTCTCCCAGCAGGGCCACCGCGTCGAAGAGCACCGAGGGGGCGCCGTCGATCTTGTGGTCCACGGGGCGGCGCGCGCCGTCCGCGAGGGTGACCCCGCCCACCTTGAGGCCGATGGTCTCGACCAGGGCCCCGCCCTGCTCGAAGGTGTCCCGCAGCCCGTCCAGCACCGAGGCCTCGACCCCGTCGGTCACGAGGATCCCGAGCTTGCGCCCGGCGAAGCTCTCCGGCGCCCGCGTCATCATGCTCAGCGCCGGG
This sequence comes from uncultured Serinicoccus sp., assembly GCF_947487915.1. GTDB lineage: Bacteria > Actinomycetota > Actinomycetes > Actinomycetales > Dermatophilaceae > Ornithinicoccus. The sequence goes on from NZ_CANKYH010000008.1 coordinate 168,227, forward strand.
GACTCCGGCAGGTCGTGCCTCGGGGCACGGTGCGCCTCGGTGGCCTCCGGGAGCTCCATGCCCAGCCCGTCGGCGACGCCGGCCGCGAGCTCCTCGTCCACGTTGCGCAGGTTGGCCACGACCCGCGTGCGGATCTGCGGGATCTCGCACTTGGAGAGCTCGAAGACGAAGGCCATCCGGATGTGCTGCTGCTCGGTCGCGCTCTGGCTGCGCCAGAACTGCCCGGCCTGGGAGTAGTGGTCGGCGAAGGACTCCGGCCGGGTGCGTCGGGTGTCGCCGCTCTCGTGCCGGGCCACGCTGCGGTAGCCCCGCTCGGCGTCCGCGCGAGGACCGGCGGCCGCCCCGGTGAAGGAGTTGGGCTCGTAGGTGGCGCGGCCGGACTGCGCGCCGGTCTGCATGTGCCCGTCCCGCTGGAAGTGGGCCACCGGGCACCGGGGGGCGTTGATGGGCAGCTGGGTGAAGTTGGGGCTGCCGAGCCGCTTGAGCTGGGTGTCGAGGTAGGAGAAGTTGCGGCCCTGCAGCAGCGGGTCGTTGGTGAAGTCGATCCCGCGGACGATGTTCTGGGTGCAGAAGGCCACCTGCTCGGTCTCGCTGAAGACGTTGTCCACCGTCTTCTCCAGGCGCAGGGTGCCGATGACCCGCAGCGGTACCTGCTCCTCGGGGATGACCTTGGTCGCGTCCAGGACGTCGAACTCGAACTGGTCGGCGAACTCGTCGTCGAAGGTCTGCACGGCGAGTTCCCACTCCGGCAGGTCACCGTTGTTGATGGCCTGCCACAGGTCCTTGCGGTGGAAGTCGGGGTCCGCGCCGTTGATCTTCACCGCCTCGTTCCACACGACCGACTGCAGGCCCTGGCGGGGGACCCAGTGGAACTTCACGTAGGTGCTGCGCCCGTCCGCGTCGACGAACCGGAAGGTGTGCACGCCGAACCCCTGCATGAAGCGGAACGACCGGGGGATGGCGCGGTCCGACATCTGCCACAGCAGCATGTGCGTGGACTCCGGCATCAGCCCGGCGAAGTCCCAGAAGGTGTCGTGCGCGGACTGGGCCTGCGGCCAGCCCCGGTCCTGCTCCTCCTTCACCGCGTGGACGAGGTCGGGGAACTTCACCGCGTCCTGCACGAAGAACACGGGGATGTTGTTGCCCACGAGGTCCCAGTTGCCCTCGTCGGTGTAGAACTTCACCGCGAACCCGCGCACGTCGCGGGCGAGGTCGAAGGAGCCCAGGTTGCCGGCGACCGTGGAGAACCGGACGAAGACCGGGGTCTGCTTGCCCGCCTCGGCGAACAGCGAGGCGCAGGTCAGGTCGGAGAGGTCCTCGGCCGCCGTGAAGGTGCCGTGGGCGCCGTACCCGCGGGCGTGGACCACCCGCTCCGGGATGCGCTCGTGGTCGAAGTGGAAGATCTTCTCGCGCAGCGCGAAGTCCTCGAGCAGGGTCGGACCGCGCTGCCCCGCCGTGAGGGAGTTCTGGTCGTCCGCCAGAGGCAGGCCCTGAGCGGTGGTGAGGACCTGCTGGTCCGGGCCCGGCTGCTGGTGCAGCTCGCCGCCCTGCCCCGGCTGGGTCCGTTCCGTGTAGACCGGGTTGTCGGCGGCCTGACCCGCGGTGCTGGGGGTCGGCGGGCGGGGCACCTCCGGTGCCGGCGGGTAGGAGGGCGCGGCCGGCTGGTGCCGGTGCGCTGCGGATGTCGGGGTGGCGGCGTCGCCGTCGCGGTGGCCCATGTCGATCTCCTCGGTCGTCGGGGCGTGCCCCGGCGACGTCGACAGCCGGCGGCACGAACTCCCTCGACGCTAGCCACCGCGGTGCCGTCGCGCGCGCTCAGCCGCCAGGGGGCCGACGGGCGGATCACGGCACGAGGGGCAGCATCCTCGTCAGGTCCGCGCGGATCGCCGCCGGACGGGTGGTGGGGGCGTAGCGCTGGAGCACCTGGCCGTCCGGGCCCACGAGGAACTTGGTGAAGTTCCAGCTGATCCGCCCTCCCAGCAGCCCCTTCTTCTGCCGCTTGAGCCACCGGTAGAGGGGGTGCGCGCCAGAGCCGTTGACCTCGACCTTGGCGAACATCGGGAAGGTCACGCCGTAGTTGCGGTGGCAGAAGTCGCCGATCTCCTCGGCATCACCGGGCTCCTGACCGCCGAACTGGTTGCACGGGAAACCGAGCACCACCAGTCCGTCGTCGGCCAGCTCGGCGTAGAGCTCCTCGAGGCCGGCGAGCTGCGGGGTCAGGCCGCACCCGCTGGCGGTGTTGACCACGAGCACGGCCCGCCCGGCGTAGTCGCCGAGGTCCCGCTGCTCTCCGGCGAGGGTCTCGGCGGTGAAGTCGTGCAGGCTCCTCACGCGCGTTGCTCGTCGTCGCCGAGAGCCGCCTTCCCGGCCTTGTCGGAGGCGGAGCGGATCTGGCTGGAGTACTTCCCCTTGGTCTGCCGGTCGGCGAAGCCGGCGGCCTTGTCCAGGTAGGACTGCGTCTTCTCCGGATTCTTGCGGGCGAAGCGGCGGGCCGCGTCGGCGGCGGCGCCGAGGGCGGCGATCTTGCGGAACGGCATACGGGAACCTCTGCTCGACGGGTGTGACGGAACTGTCACCTGCTCAACGCACCAGCACACCACATGTTTCCGCCCGCCGGCGCCGACCGGGGCAGCACGCCGCGCGCCGTGTGCCGGCGCCTCCTACGGTGGGGTCATGCAGATCGGATTCAAGCTCTTCGCCGAGAACTTCTCCCCCACCGAGCTCGTCCGGCAGGCCGTGGAGGCCGAGCGGGCCGGCTTCGACTTCGTCGAGATCAGCGACCATTTCCACCCCTGGCTGCCCGAGCACGAGCACTCCCCGTTCGCCTGGTCGGTGCTCGCCGCCATCGCCGCCTCGACCGAGCGCATCGGCCTGGCGACGGGGGTCACCTGCCCCACGATCCGCTACCACCCGGCGATCATCGCGCAGGCCGCCGCGACCACCCAGATCCTCTCCGGTGGGCGCTTCACCCTCGGAGTGGGCTCCGGCGAGCGGCTCAACGAGCACGTCGTCGGCCAGGGCTGGCCGGAGGTGCGGGACCGCCACCAGCTGCTCCGTGAGGCGCTGGAGATCATCCGGCTGCTCTGGCAGGGCGGCTACCACTCCTACCGTGGGGAGTTCCTCACCCTGGAGGACGCCCGCGTCTTCGACCTGCCCGAGACCCTGCCGGAGATCATCGTGGCCATCGGTGGGCCGCAGGCGGCCCGCCTGGCCGCCGAGCACGGCGACGGCATCTTCACGACCGACCCCGACGCCTCGCTCATCGAGGCCTTCGAGCAGGCTGGTGGCTCCGGGCCGCGCTACACCGAGGTGCCGCTCGCCTGGGCCCCGGACGCACAGGCGGCCGCCGAGTCCGCCCACCGCATGTTCCGCTTCGGCCTCGGCAGCTGGCGGGTCAACAGCGAGCTGCCCAACCCAGCTCACTTCGACGCCGCGACCCAGTTCATCACCCCGGACTCGATGCGCGAGGTCTTCGCCTGCGGCCCCGACGTGGAGCGTCACCTGGAGGTGGCTCGGCAGTTCTCCGACGCGGGCTTCGACCGGCTCGCCCTCATCAGCGCCGGGCCGGACGTCGACGGCTTCATGCGCTTCTTCACCGACGAGCTGCGGCCGCGGCTCCAGGAGCTGTCGACGTAGGACGACGCCTCGGGGCAGGGCGGTGGGGGTGCGACCTCACCGACCTGCAGCCCGTCACCCGCTCGGGTCGCCCCCGCCACGTGCGTGGCTCGGGCACCACGCGTAGCACTCTGCGGGGACATGTGCGTCCGCCCGGAAAATAACGCGACCGGATGGACAGATCTCAGCAGCCTGTGGCCCGTGGGGTTCGTGAGGCTGCAGCCGAGCGGGCCGCTGGTCTGGCGACGGCATGCTTCCATGATGCGCTGTCGGAGGCCGGCCCTCGGGCCCGCCGCACGGATCAGGCCTCGACGACGCAGTCCTCCAGCGGGGTGGAGCAGCACAGCAGGACCTTGTCGGCGGCGATCTCGCGGGGCCGGATCCCGCCACCGTGCCGCATGTCGACGCGGCCCGCGAGCAGCTGGCTCTTGCAGGTGCCGCACACCCCCTCCGCGCAGGACGACGGCAGGCTGAGACCCGCCTGCGCGGCGGCGGCGAGGATGGTCTGTCCGGGGGCGCAGGGCACCTCCCGGCCGCTGCGGGTCAGGGTCACGGTATGCGTCCGCGCGCCGGTCGCGGGGGCGTCGCCGTGGCCGGCCGCGTCGTCGGCCCGCCCCTGGTCGTCCAGCCCGCCGTCACCCTGGAGCACCGCGCCGGCCGGGTCGAGCACGAAGGACTCCTGGTGGCACCGCGCCGGGTCGCAGCCGAGCCCGGCCAGCAGGTCGCGCACGGCGTCCATGTAGGGCGCCGGCCCACAGGTGAACACCTCTCGGGCGGCCGCATCGGGCGCCAGCTCCGCGAGCAGCCCGGCGGTGAGCCGCCCGCGGGCGCCACGCCATACCTCGTCCTCGCCGTCGCCCTCGCAGACCACCGCGACCCGCAGCCACGGCAGGGCCGCCGCGAGGTCCTCGAGCTCGCGGCGGAAGACGATGTCGGCCGGGGTCCGGGCGCTGTGCACGAACACGACGTCGTGCGGCCCCTCGGTGCCCACGAGGGTCCGCAGCATCGACATGAGCGGGGTGATGCCGCTGCCGGCGGAGAGCAACAGGTGCGCCGCCGCCGGGTGCTCGTAGGTGCTGAAGACCCCCATCGGCCCGCTGACCCGCAGCTGGTCCCCGACCCCCAGCCGGTCGTGCAGCCACGTCGACACCGGCCCCTGCCGTTTCACCGTGAGCGTGAGGGTGCCGGTCTGCAGCGGGGAGGAGGCGATGGTGTAGCAGCGGCTGAGCTCCTGGCCGTCCACCTCCGCCGTGACCGTGACGTACTGCCCCGGCCGGAACTCCAGCGCCGCGCCCTCCGGCAGCGCCAGCGTGATGCTGCGCACGTCGTGGGTGACCTGCTCGACGTGGACGCACACCAGCTGCTCGTCGACGTGGTCGCGGTATGCCGTGGCGACCGTCTCCCGGACCAGCACCTCGGTCATCGCGCCAGCTCCTCGCGCAGCCGCGCGACGTACCACGCGACGAAGGACTCCACCTGGCGCTCGCTGGGCGAGTAGGGGCCGGGGACGTAGGCCGGGTCGGCCACGCCCTGCTGGGCGCGGGCGCAGAACTCGGCGTCCTCCTCGTTGGTGTGGTCCCAGACCTGGGTGAGCCGTTCCAGGTCGTAGTCCTCTCCCTCGACGGCGTCCTCGTGGACCAGCCAGGTGGTGCGCACCAGCGTCCGGTCCGCCGCCAGCGGCAGGACCGCGAAGGTCACGACGTGGTCGGAGAGGAAGTGGAACCACCCGTTGGGCTGGGTGTGCACCGAGGCGCGGCCCAGCCGCGGGGTGTCGAAGTCGGCGAGGAGCCGACGGCTGGCCACCGTGCCGTCGAGCGTGTAGGACTCGCCGGCGCCGTCCAGTGCCTCCCGCTGCACCCGGAACGCCGTGACCCGCTGCTCCTCCAGCGCCTCCACCTCGGCGAACGCCATCCCGCGCTCCAGGCAGGCGGTCTCGAGCTCGGCCTCGGCCGCGAGGTAGCGCTGGTGCGCCGGCATGAGCCGGGCCGGGATGCGGTCCGGGTCGTAGCCGTAGGTCGGGAAGAAGGTGCAGGTGAGCTCGGGGTGCCCGCCCTCGCAGTGGTAGCACTCCCGGTTGTTCTCCATCACCAGCTTCCAGTTGGCGTGCTCGACCAGGTCGTGCTGGGCGGCGACCTTGGTGCGCAGCGGCATGTGCGGGTCGAGGTAGGGCGCGATGGTGCCGGTCAGCTCCTCCACGTCGGCCGGCGGCTCGTCGGCGAGGCAGACGAAGACCAGCCCGGACACGGTGCGCACGTGCACCCGCCGCAGCCCGAAGCAGGACCGGTCGAAGGTGGGGGCCTGGTCGCCGGCGTGCAGCAGGGTGCCGTCGGTGGCGTAGGTCCACCGGTGGTAGCCGCAGACGATGTTGCCCACCGATCCGGAGCGCTCGGTGAGCACCCGGGAGCCCCGGTGCCGGCAGACGTTGCGCAGCGCGCTGACCTCCTCGTCGTCGTCGCGCACGATGATCACCGAGTGCGGGCCGAGGTCGACGGTGACGAAGTCGCCGGGCTCGCGGATCTCGGCCTCGGTCGCCACGAAGATCCAGCAGCGGGCCCACACCGCTGCCAGGTCGGCGTCGTAGACCTCCTGACTGGTGTAGAACGCGGCGTCCAGGCTGAAGCCCGGCGCGCGGCGGGCGACGAGCCCGGCGAGGTCGGTCGCCTCGGGGGCGGAGGTCAGGGTGGTCATGGGGTCCTCCTTCGGGTATGCCGCTCAGACGGCCAGGCAGAGGCGCAGGGCGTCGTAGATCGCGGCGTGGATGTTGCGGCTGGCGACCGCGTCGCCGATCCGGAAGAGCTGGAAGCCCCGGGCGGGGCCGGTGGGCAGGGCGGACCCCGCGGCGCCGGCCCCGACCAGCTGGGGCCGGACGTCCAGCAGCGCGGCGTGGTCGACCGCGCCGGCGTTGACCGAGAGCGGCACGAGCTGGTGGTAGAGGTCGTCCAGCGGCAGGGTGCCGTGCTCCACGACCACCTGGTCGACCCGGCGCGACACCTCCGCGCCGGAGTAGTCGTGGCGCAGCCGCGCGACCAGGCCGCCCTCGGGGTGGCGGGTGACCCCGACCAGCCGGGTGGCGAGGGTGACCGCGACCGCGTGCTCGTCGAAGGCCCGCAGGTAGGCCGGGGAGTTCATCCCGCCGACCAGCGGGGCGAGCATCCGCTCGGGCGTGACGAACTCCACCCGCGCCCCCCGGGCGGCGAGCAGCTCGGCGGCGTCCACCCCCGGCTCGGCACCGTTGTCGTCGTAGACGAGCACGGTGCCCCCGGCAGGCACCTCCCCGGCCATGACGTCCCACGTGTCCTTCACCAGCCCGGCGCCCTCGAGGAGGAACTCGTGGTTCGGCATCCCTCCGGTGGCGACGACGACGACGTCCGGCTCCTCCGCGAGCACCGTCTCCACCTCCGCGTAGACGCCGAGGCGGAGGTCCACCCCGAGGTGCTTGAGCTCGCTGACCCGCCAGTCGACGACCCCGATGAGGTCGCGCCGGCGGCCGGGTCGCGAGGCCAGCTTGACCTGCCCCCCGGGCAGGTCGTCGGCCTCGAGGACGACGACGTCGTGCCCGCGCTCGCCGAGCACCCGGCCGGCCTCCAGGCCGGCCGGACCGGCCCCCACGACCACGACCTTGCGACGCGCCGGTGCCGGGGGGACGACGTGGCTCAGGGTGAGCTCGCGCCCGGTCGCCGGGTTGTGCAGGCACTTGGCGTCACCGGACTCGTAGATCGCGTCCAGGCAGTAGTTGGCCCCGACGCAGGGCCGCACCCGGTCCTCCTCGCCCGCGGCGATCTTGGCCACGAGGTAGGGGTCGGCCATCTGCGGGCGGGTCATCCCCACGAGGTCGAGCAGCCCGTCGCGGATCGCGTGCCGGGCGGTGGCCGCGTCGGTGATCCGCGAGGCGTGCATGACGGGGATGTCGACCTCGCGCCGGATCTCCCCGGCGAAGTCGAGGAAGGGCGCGGAGGGGGTGCCCATCGAGGGGATGACCCGGGCGAGCGTCGCGTCGCTCTCGATGGTGCCCTTGATGACGCTGAGGAGGTCGACGCCGTCCTGCGTGAACGCCCGCAGCGCGGTGAGCGCCTCCTCACGCTGCAGCCCGTCGGGCCGGTCCTCGTCCATGGACATGCGGATCGCCAGGACCGGCTCCGGCCCCAGGGCGGCGCGGACCGCGCGGACGACCCGCCGCGGGAACGCCATCCGGTGCTCCAGGGAGCCGCCCCACTCGTCGTCGCGGTGGTTGGTCGCGGGGGAGAGGAAGGCGTCCAGCAGGTGCCCGTAGCTCTGCAGCTCGATGCCGTCCAGGCCGCCCTCGACGCAGCGCTGGGCCGCGCTCACGTAGTCGTCGACGATCCGGTCGAGGTCCCACGCCTCGGCGACCTTGGGGAAGGCCCGGTGCGCCGGCTCGCGCAGCGGCGAGGGGAAGACCGTGGGCAGCCAGTCGGCGGTGTAGTTGCTGGTCCGCCGGCCCAGGTGGGTGACCTGGCACATGACGGCGGCGCCCTCCTCGTGCACGGCGTCGGTGAGGCGGCGCATCCAGGGCACGATCTCGTCGCGGTGCAGCTCGAGGTTGCCGAAGGCCGGCGGGCTGTCGCGGGCCACGACGGCCGAGCCGCCGATCATGGTGAGCCCGACCCCGCCGCGGGCCTTCTCGAGGTGGTAGGCGAGGTAGCGCTCGCGCGGCAGCCCGCCCTCGGCGTAGGCCGGCTCGTGGCTCGTGCTGACGACCCGGTTGCGCAGCCGGAGGCCCTTGATCGTGAAGGGGTCCAGGAGCGGGTCCAGCGTGCGCATACCGCGAGTCTGCGGCGCGGGCGGTCGTGCGCACCAGCGCCGGAAAGTGCACGGTGTCGTGCACACTGGCTGCATGATCGACCGGCGCCTGCAGGTGCTGCGGATGGTGGCGCAGCGCGGCACCGTCACGGGCGCCGCCGAGGCCCTGAGCTACACCCCCTCCGCGGTCTCCCAGCAGCTGCGGACCCTGGGCCGGGAGCTCGGGGTCGAGCTGCTCGTCCACGACGGTCGCGGGGTCCGGCTCAGCCCGGCGGCCCAGGTCCTCCTGGACCGCACCGACGAGCTGGTGTCCCGGTGGGAGGAGATCCGCGCCGAGGTCGCCCGGGTGGCCGAGACCGGCGGCGGGGTGCTGCGACTGGCCGGCTTCTCCACTGCCGCCTCCGCGCTGCTGCCGCCGGTGGCCGCCCGGGTGCGCGCCGAGCTCGGGGGAGAGGTGCAGATCGTCGAGGCCGACCCGGAGGAGTGCTTCGAGCTGCTGCTCACCGGGCGCGCGGACGTGGCGGTCGTCGTCGCGGTCGCCACGCTGCCGGCCAGCACCGACCCGCGCTTCGAGCAGCGCCACCTGCTCGACGACCCGATCGACCTGCTCGTCCCGGAAGGCCACCCGCTGGCGGGGCAGGAGTCGGTCGCCCTGCGGGACCTGGCGGCCGAGCGCTGGATCATGGACCGTCCCGGGCGGCCCTACCACGAGCTGCTCCAGACGGCGTGCACCGGCGCCGGTTTCACGCCGTCCGTCGCGCACTACGCCGCCGAGTGGGACACCGGCGCGGCCCTGGTCGGCGCCGGCCTGGGCATCGCCCTGGTGCCGCGCCTCGCGCACGTCCCCGCGGCCTACCCGGTCGTCCGGGTCCCGCTGCACGGCGACCCCGCCCCGGCCCGGCACCTGCGCACCGGCATCCGTCGCGGCAGTGCCGGCCACCCCTCGGTGGCCGCCGCGCTCCGGGCGCTGGAGGACGTGGCCGCTCCCCGGCGCCGACCCGGCACGGGGCCGGCCGCCCCTCAGCCCGCGTAGGCCTCCCGCGCCAGGGAGAGCAGCTCGTCCAGGACGCTGGGCGGGTCCTCGCGCCACCAGATGAGCAGCACCTCGACGGGTGGGGCGTCGCGGACCGGGCGGAAGACGACGCCGCGCCGGGAGTACTGCGCCGCCGTCGCCTGCGAGGTCAGCCCGACCGCGCGGCCGGCGGCGATGACGGTCAGCCACTCGTCGGTGCCGCGCACCTCGCGCCAGGACCCGGGAGCCTGGTCCGCGGACCACAGGTCGGTCGTGGTGGTCCCGGTGGCGGTGTCCAGCGCCACGGTGCGCCCGGCGAAGTCGGCCAGGCGCAGGCTGCGGCGTCCCGCCAGGTCGTGCTCGGCCGGCAGCGCCGCCATCCGGGACTCGCGCCCCAGCACGGCCGTGGCGATCTGGGAGACCCGCGGGTCGCGGCGGACCACGGCCAGGTCGACCGTGCCCTCGTTGAGCCCGGCGAACCGGGTCGTCGTGTTGACGAAGGACAGCTCCGAACCGGGGTGCCGCCGCGCCCACTCGCGCTGCACGGTGGCGGTGTGCGCGCCGAGGGCCGCCCAGGCATACCCCACCCGCACCTCGCGTCCCTCGTCGTGCGCGGCCCGGACCACGGCCCGCGCCTCCTCGACGCTGGCCCGCGCGTGCCGGAGCACGCGCCGCCCGGCGGTGGTCACGGTGACCACGCGGCCGCCGCGCTGCAGCAGCCGCACCCCGAGCGTGCGCTCCAGGGCGCCGACGTGCCGGGAGACGGACGCCTGCGTGGTGCCCAGCGCGATGGCGGCGTCGGTGAAGGTGCCCTCCTCGACGACGGCGAGGAAGGAGCGCAGGTCGCGCAGGGACACCTCGGGGATCGGCATACGAGAAGTGTATGCAGCGTGCACGCCGTGCATTTTTCGTATGCCTCGCGGGTCCGGAGACTCGGGGGATGTCGATCACCCAGACCCCCGTCAGTGCGCAGGGCGCCGGGTCCGCCGCGGCCCCGGCGACCGCACCGCGTCGCACCAGCCCGCGCGACGTGCTGCTCATGGTGACCGCGGCCACGAGCACGCAGGTCGGGGCGGCCTGGGGCAGTCACGCCTTCGGGGCGATCGGTCCGGCCGGGGTGGTCGCGGTGCGTCAGCTCGTGGCGACCGTGGTGCTGCTGCCGCTCACCCGGCCGGACGTCCGCCGGCTGACCCGGGGGCAGTGGGCACGGGTGGTGTGGCTGGCGGCGATGTTCGCCGGGATGAACCTCGGGCTCTACGCCGCGGTCGAGCGGATCGGGCTGGGGCTGGCGGTGACCCTGGAGTTCCTCGGCCCGCTGGCGGTCGGCCTCCTCGGGTCGAGGTCGGTGCGCGACCTCGCGCTGGCGGCCGTGGCCGGGGTCGGGGTCTACGTCCTCGTGCTGCCGGGGCCCAGCAGCGACTACCTCGGCGTGGCCTTCGGGCTGGGCGCGGCGGCGTGCTGGGGCGGCTACATCCTCGCCAACCGCTCGGTGGGTGCCGCGCTGCCCGGGGTGCAGGGGACGGCGCTCGCGACGGCGGTGTCGGCGACGGCATACCTGCCGGTGCTGGTCTGGTTGGCCCTGACCGACCGGTTCACCCCCGCGGCGCTCGGCTTCGCGGTCGTGGCGGGCGTGCTCTCCACGGTGGTGCCGTACTCCCTCGACCTGCTGGTGCTGCGCCGGGTCACCGCGCCGGTGTTCGGGGTCGCGATGAGCGCCCACCCGGTGCTGGCGGCGCTGGTGGGGATGGTGCTGCTGGGGCAGCCGCTCGCCCTGCACGAGTGGGTGGGCATGGCGCTGGTCGTGGCCGCCAACGCCGTGACGATGTGGGTCTCCGGGCGCCGGCCTGAGGGGTAGCGCCCGCTCCGCCACCGGGCCCGCCGGGCCGGGCTGTCGCGACCGTCGAGGCCGTCGCGACCGTCGAGACCTAGGGTGGTGCGGACGCGACCGACAATCGTGCTCGACCGGTCGGAGGAGGAGGCAGCCGTGGCAGAGCTCGGCGGTGAGGTGAGCCTGCACGTCGACGCACCCCCGGAGCAGGTCTGGGCGCTGGTGAGCGACGTGACCCGGATCGGGGAGTTCAGCCCCGAGACCGTGGCGGGCCGGTGGACCGGCGGCTCGACCGGCCCGGAGGTGGGCGCGACCTTCGCGGGCAAGGTGGTGCGCAACGGGGTCGGGCCGACCTACTGGTCCGCGTGCCGGGTGACCCGGTGCGAGCCGGAGCGCCTCTTCGAGTTCTCGGTCGGGACGAAGAAGGTCGTCGTGAACAACTGGGGCTACCGGCTCCGGCCCTCGGGGGAGGGCACCGAGGTCACGGAGTACTTCCGGCTCGAGCCGATCCTCCCGCTGCGGCTCTACTGGGCCGTGCTCGGCCGCGCCCGCGGCCGCACCAACGAGCAGGGCATGCGGACCACGCTGCAGCGGATGAAGGCGGTCCTCGAGGGGTGACCTCGATGGTGGTGCAGAAACGGTGCGGCACGTCCGTCGCCCTGACGACAGATGTGCCGCACCGTTCCTGCACCAGGGTGGTCAGCCGAGGATCGCGCGCAGCGCGGCGGCGAACTCCGCGGGCCTGCCGGCGGGCCGGCCGTGGAGCTCGCCCATGAAGCCGCCGTGGTCGCCCGGCACCACCACCGCCTCGCCGCCGAGCGCGCGGGCCACCGACCGGGCGGCCCGGGCGGCGAGCGTCTCGCCGGAGTCCTCGCCCACCGCCAGCACGAGCCGGTCGCCCAGGGCGCGCAACCGCTCCAGGTCGGGCTCGTAGGCGGTGCAGGACCGAAGGTTGCGCAGCAGCGGGTCGTCGCGGGTGCCGTCGTCGACCACGGGCAGGCCGAAGGCTGCCGGGTCCGGCGCCGGCCGTCGCAGGTAGGCGTCGTCCAGCTCGCCGTCGACCATCACCAACGGGATGAACCGTGCCATCGCCGCCCCGTGCCCGTCGCGCTCGTAGGCCCGCCGCACGTCCTCGCACGCGGCGAGCACCACCTCGCGGTCCGGCACGAAGGCGGCCAGCGGTGGCTCGTGCGCGACCACGCAACGCACATCCTCCGGGTATGCCGAGGCGTGCGCCAGCGCGTTGACGGCACCCCCGCTCGAGGCGAGGACGTCGACCGGCCCGCCCCCGAGGGCCGCCACGACCCGGTGCAGGTCCTGCGCGTGCTGCTCCGGGGTCAGCGGGCTGGTGCCGGAGGGGTTGCGGCCCGCACCCCGCGGGTCGAGGGTGACCACCGGCCGGTCGTCGATGAGCTCGGCCAGCGCCGCGAACCCGGCCGCGTCCATGGGGGAGGCGAAGGCCAGCAGCACCGGCCGGTCGGGCGAGGCGTCCGCGAGCTGGCCGTGCACGTCATACGTGATGAGGTCCTCGCCCTCGTCCACGGTGCGGGTGAGGGTCCTGCGTGCGGCTGCGGTCATGGGTCCGTCCCGTCCAGGTGGGTGGTCGTGCTCTGCACAGTGAGACACCGCAGGTGCGCCGGACTCATCGCCCTCGACGCGACGAGCCCGAGCACGGTTGACTGGCCCCATGAGCACCGAGCAGACGGACCAGACCGAGCAGCGAGTCGTCAGCGCCACCCGTGAGATCGAGGCCCCCGCCGAGGTGGTCTTCGAGCTGATCGCCGACCCGGCCCGGCAGCCGGAGTGGGACGGCAACGACAACCTGGCCGAGATCGTCCGCGGCGAGCGGGTCCGGGCCGTCGGCGACGTCTTCTCGATGCGCACGACGAACGACAAGGTGCGCGACAACCACGTCGTGACCTTCGAGGAGGGTCGGCTTATCGCCTGGCGTCCCGCGAGCGAGGGCCAGGAGCCGGCCGGGCACGAGTGGGTCTGGGAGGTGGAGCCGCTGGGCGAGGGCCGCAGCCGGGTCACCCACACCTACGACTGGACCGGGCTGACGGACGAGTCCCGGGTGGCCCGGGCCCGCAGCACGACCGCCGACATGCTCCACGCGTCCCTCGACCGGCTCGCCGAGGTCGCCGCCGCGCAGGCCTGACCCGCAGGCCGGGCCGGCCCTACCGGCCGCCCGGCGGGTCGGCCACGCCCGCGTCGGCCCCCGCTAGACTGGAGGAGCCGCTCGTCGTGCGTCCGCCCCCGGACCGGTGCAGCGGCATACCTCCTGACACCACTGATGATCCTGCGAGGACTCGCCCTGTCCATGCTGCCTGCCTCCGCGCCCACCAGCACCCCCGACCCGCACTCGGTCCGTGCCGCGCTGCGCTCCCCGGCGCGCCTGCGCACCGAGATCCTCGCCGGCCTCGTCGTGGCCCTGGCCCTCATCCCCGAGGCCATCTCCTTCTCGGTCATCGCCGGCGTCGACCCTCGGGTCGGGCTGTTCGCCTCCTTCACCATGGCGGTGACCATCGCCGTGGTCGGCGGCCGCCGCGCCATGATCTCGGCGGCGACCGGGGCGATCGCCCTGGTCATCGCCCCGGTGATGGCGCAGCACGGCCTCGACTACCTCATCGCGACCGTGCTCCTCGCCGGTCTGCTCCAGATCGTGCTGTCGGTGGCGGGTGTCGCCCGGCTCATGCGCTTCATCCCGCGCATGGTCATGGTCGGCTTCGTCAACGCCCTGGCCATCCTCATCTTCCTGGCGCAGATCCCCTACCTCGTCGGTGTGCCGTGGCTGGTCTACCCGTTGGTCGGGCTGGGGATCGCCGTCATGGTCCTGCTGCCCCGGGCGACCACGGCCGTCCCGGCACCGCTCGTCGCGATCGTGCTCATCACCGGCATGGCGCTGCTCGCCGGCTGGCGGCTGCCCGACGTCGGTGACGAGGGCCAGCTGCCCGACAGCCTGCCCGCGTTCTTCGTCCCCGACGTCCCGCTGACGTGGGAGACGCTGCAGATCATCGGCCCCTACGCCCTGGCCATGGCCCTGGTCGGGCTCATGGAGTCGCTCATGACCGCCAAGCTGGTCGACGACATCACCGAGACCGGCTCGGACAAGACCCGGGAGGGCTGGGGACAGGGGGTCGCCAACCTCGTCACCGGGGCCTTCGGCGGCATGGGTGGCTGCGCGATGATCGGCCAGACGATGGTCAACGTCCGGGTCTCCGGCGCCCGCACCCGCATCTCGACCTTCCTCGCCGGGGTCTTCCTGCTGGTCCTCGTGGTGGCCCTCGGGGACGTCGTCGCCTCCATCCCCATGGCCGCCCTGGTGGCCGTGATGATCATGGTCGCGGTCGCCACCTTCGACTGGCACTCCATCGCCCCCGCGACCCTGCGGCGGATGCCCAAGAGCGAGAACCTCGTCATGCTCGCCACCGTCGGCACGACGATCGCCACGCACAACCTGGCGATCGGCGTCGTCGTCGGGGTGCTGACCGCCATGGTCGTCTTCGCCCGCCGGGTCGCGCACTTCACCCAGGTGGTCCGGGTGGAGGGCGGCGACGCGGGGACGGCGCGCTACCGCGTGGTCGGAGAGCTCTTCTTCGCCTCCAGCAACGACCTGGTGCACCAGTTCGACTACGCCGGCGACCCGCAGACCGTCGTCATCGACATGAGCGACTCGCACATCTGGGACGCCTCGACGGTCGCCGCGCTGGACGCCATCGAACGCCGGTATGCCGCGCACGGCACCACGGTCCAGATCGAGGGGCTCAACGACGCCAGCCGCGCCCGCCACCAGCAGCTCGCCGGGCACCTCGGGAGCATGTAGCCGCAGGTCACCCGGAGGTCGGGTCCACCCAGGCGGTGAAGACAGGGATCCCGTGCCAGGCCGCCCCGCCCCGGCCGGTGTCCAGGGCGACCGCGACGACGGCGTGCGGACGGTCCAGCCGCAGGTGGATGCGGCGGACGAGCACCTCCTGCTCCTGCGGCATCCCGGTGGCCCGCACCCCCATGCCGGTGACGGCGGCCGCCTCGAACCCGGTGGCGGAGTAGGCGGCGACCGCGGCCTGCCGGGCCTCGGTCTCGGCGGGTTGCTCCTCGGGGCTGACGTAGCGCGCCAGGGACGCCAGCGCGGTGGCGAAGCCCGGGGCGTCGGCCAGGTCGTGCTGCGAGGTCAGCCGCCAGGACGGCACCCATCCGCTCCACTCCTCGACGACGTCCTGGAAGGCGGCGCGGACCTCCCGGTGCTCGCTCACCGTCCAGGCGTGGCCGTCCTCGACCACCTCGACGGCCGCGGGCAGCCGGGGAGAGGCCAGCCCGGCCGCGACCTCGTGCGCCGCGGCGACCACCTGCTCCCGCGGGACCCCGGGGTCCGCGACGACGCTGACCACCGTCAGCCCGGAGGTCGTCGTCGGGGCGATGACCCCGACCGGCCCGGCAGCCGCGGTCCGGACCACCAGGTGGCGCGCGGTCGCCGCGTCGGTGCCGAGGCCACCGTCGTCGAGCTCCTCGAGCGGGGCGCGCCAGGAGATCCTGGTGGCCAGCGCGGAGGCCAGCACGAGCCGGGTCAGCTCGGTGATCTCCAGCGGGAAGGTCTCGATGAGACCGCCGGTGCGCTCGGCCGCCCACCCGTCGGCCCCGGCCTGGTCGGGCAGGGGGCCGTCCTCGACCGCGCCCGGCACCGCCCAGTCGGCGAAGCCCGCCGTGAGCGCCGTGGCGTCGGCCCACCGCGCCACCGCCGTCGTCACCGCCGGGTGCGGGTCCGCGAGCAGGGCGGCCAGCGTCGTCGCCGCCTCGCCCGCCGGGAGCCCGAGCTCCTCCTCGAGGAGGGCGCGGTCCGCCGGCTCCGCCTGGTCGGCGACGAGCGCGAGCAGTAGCCACGCCCCGAGCCCGGACCCCACGCCCGGGCCGGCGACGACGTCGGAGTCGAAGCGCACGGCATACCGGCGGACGGCGGATGCCGGCCCGGTGGCCCTGCCCATGTCGGTGTCCATGGGTCCGATCCTGGCACCTGCCGCGCGGCTGCGTCGGCGGCATAGGCTCGGTGCTGACGGCCCGACCCCGAGGAGCAGCCTGATGCGCAACCCGGTCCAGGACTACCTGGAGCACATCGTCGACCAGTGTGGCGCCGCCGGAGGCGAGGTCGCGGCCTACATCCCCGAGCTCGCGGCCGCCGACCCGGACCGGTTCGCGCTGTGCCTCGCGACCGTGGACGGCCAGGTCTACGAGGTGGGGCAGGCCGAGCACCGCTTCAGCATCCAGTCGATCTCCAAGCCCTTCACGTATGCCCTCGGGCTGCACGACCAGGGCCTCGAGACGGTGGCGCGCAAGGTCGACGTCGAGCCCTCCGGCGATGCCTTCAACGAGATCAGCCTGGCCCCGGGCAGCGGCCGGCCGAAGAACCCCATGATCAACGCGGGCGCGATCACCGCGACCTCGCTCGTCGGGGGGGAGGACGGGCAGGAGCGGTTCGGGCGGGCCCTGGACTGGTTCGGCGCCTTCGCCGGGCGTGAGCTCGAGGTGGACGAGGCGGTCTACGGCTCCGAGCTGGCCACGGCGCACCGCAACCGCGCCATCGCCCACATGCTCCGGGAGTTCGAGATCCTCGAGGACGACCCGGAGGAGGTGCTGGCGCGCTACGTCCGGCAGTGCTCCATCGCCGTCGACACCCGCGACCTCGCGCTGATGGCCGCGACGATGGCCAACGGCGGGCGGCAGCCGCGGACCGGACGGCAGCTGCTCGAGGCCCACCTCGTGGAGCACGTGCTCTCGGTGATGACGACGTGCGGCATGTACGACGCCGCCGGTGACTGGGTGAGCGCGGTGGGTATGCCTGCCAAGAGCGGGGTGAGCGGCGGCATCATCGGCGTCCTGCCGGGCCAGGTCGGGGTCGCGGTCTTCTCGCCGCGGCTGGACGCGCACGGCAACAGCGCCCGGGGGGTGGCGCTCTTCGAGCGGATGTCGCGGGACATGGAGATGCACCTCATGCACGTCAGCCGGGGGTCGCGCAGCGCCTTGCGCAGCAGCTACTCGCTGCAGACCGCGCGCTCGCGGACCCGGTGGCAGGGCGCCGACGAGGAGGTGCTCGACCGCGTCGCCGGTCGAGCCCGGGTCTACGAGCTGCACGGCGACCTGCTCTTCTCCGGTGCCGAGTCGGTGGCCCGGACCGTCGTGGAGGACGCCCCCGAGGTGGCGGTCTTCGACCTCACCCAGGTCAACGAGATCGCGCAGGTGAGCCGGGTGACCCTGCTGGCGCTGCGGGACCGGCTGCGCGAGGTCGGAGCAGAGGCGGTGGCCGTCGACCCGGCCGGGGTCTTCCCCGACCCGGACGCGGGGACCGAGCTCGCGTCGCCGATCTTCCCCGACCTGGCCTCGGCGGTGGAGTGGTGCGAGCGCGAGCTCATCCGCGCGCATTGCGGGCCCCGCCCGGAGCCGGACCCGGTCGAGGACCACCCGCTGATGCGGGACCTCGAGGCGTCGGCGGCCGAGGCGGTGCGCGCGGCGATGACCCGCCGGGTGGTGCCGGACGGGGAGACGGTCCTCGAGGCCGGCGGCCCGTTCGCCGGGGTGCACCTCATCGTGCGCGGTCGCGCCGAGGCGCTCGGGACGGGGCCGGACGGGCAGTCGGTGACGCTCGTGACCATGGGCCCCGGGACGTCCTTCGGGGAGCTGGCCCTGGGGACCGACGGCGAGCAGCAGACGACGATCCGGGCGGTCGAGGAGCTGGAGCTGCTCGTGCTCACGGCGGAGGACCTCGCCCGGCTCGCCGACGAGGACCCGGTGGTCGGGGTCCAGGTGTGGCGCGCCATCGCCCGCGACGGCTACCGCGTCGCCGACCGTGCCCTGCGCCGCGGCGCCATCCGCGCCCGCTGAGCCGCACGCTCGTCCCCGGTACCGGACGCGCGGTCGTGACGCGACGCGCGGTCGTGCGGCGGCCGGTTGTCCACAGACGGTGCACAAGGTGTGGAGAACGACACCCGTGTAACTTCCGCTGGCGGGCTGGCTGCCCTCGGAGCGATGAGAGATGCCGCCCGGCAGGGTCCACCATCAGAGACCACCAGCGCAGGGCACACAGACGGGGAGAAGCATGAGCGACCTGACCGATCTCGTCGAACGACACGTGCGCGAGGGCGCAGCACCGGGGATCGTGGCCGCGCTCGGTGATGCCGGGGGACACCTCGAGGTCGCGGCGGCCGGCGACCTCGACACCGACGCCGTCGTCCGCATCCAGTCGATGACCAAGCCGGTCGTGGCCGTCGCCGCCCTGCGCCTCGTCGCGCGCGGCAGGCTCGGCCTGGACGACCCCGTCGACCGCTGGCTGCCCGAGCTCGCCGACCGTCGGGTCCTGCGCGCCCCCGGTGCGGCGGTGGACGACACCGTCGACGCCGACAGCCCGATCACGGTGCGGCACCTGCTCACCTGTACGAGCGGCTACGGCGTGGTCCTGGACGACACACCGCTCCGCCGGGCGATGGCCGACGCCGGGGTCGAGGCCGGCCCCGAGCCGGTCGCGCTCACGGCCGACGAGTGGCTGGCGGCGCTCGCGAGCCTGCCGCTGGTCGCGCAGCCGGGGCGGACGTGGCGCTACCACCACTCCTTCGGCGTCCTCGGGATCCTGCTCTCCCGGGTCGCCCAGCGGCCGCTCGGCGAGCACCTGCGCGACGACCTCCTGCTCCCCCTCGGCATGACCGACACCGGGTATGCCGTCCCCGCCGCCCGCGCGCACCGGCTTCCCGCGGCATACCGTCGGCTGGAGGACGGCGGGTTCGTGCAGGTCGAACCGGCCGGCGCCGGTCACTACGTCGCCGGGCAGACCGCCGACCGCAGCCACGACGAGCTGGTCTCGACCCTCGCGGACTACGCCGCCTTCGCCCGGATGCTGGCGGCCGGGGGCGTGCACGAGGGCGCGCAGGTCGTCGACCCCGAGCTGCTCGCCGCTCTGCGCACCGACCAGGTGCCGGCCGCCGCCAAGGACCCGGCGGGCTTCTTCCCCGGTTTCTGGGAGAGCTCGGGCTGGGGCTACGGCGTGGGCCTCGAGGTGGGCGGCGAGCACGCCGGACGGTTCGGCTGGTCCGGCGGCCTCGGCACGGACTTCTGGGTCGACCCCGACACCGGCAGGTATGCCGTGCTCCTCACCCAGGTGGAGATGGGCCCGGCGGCCTTCCTGCTGCTGGCCGACGTGCAGACCCTCTGAGCACCGCGGTGCCTCCGGTCCGGAGCGGCGAGCTCGGGACGGGGCACCGGCAGGCGGGCCGGAGCCCGGCCCGCTACCCCTGGGCGACGCCGTAGACGTGCTCCACCCGGAGCCGGACGACGAGGCGCCGGTCAGCCACCATCGCCCGGCGGTAGTCGTCCCAGTCGGGGTGCTCGCCCTGGGCGTCGCGGTAGAGCGCGACGAGCTCCTCCACCGTGGCGTCGTGCTCGTCCTGCGCGGTCGGCGAGAGCTCCACCGTGCCCTGGGCCACGGCGTACGACCAGCCGCTGGCGCTGGTGACGAAGAGGCTGGAGCGCGGGTCGCGGCGCAGGTTGGCGACCTTGGCCCGACCGTCGGTGGTGGAGACCCGGACGAGCGAGGCCTCCGGGTCGACGACGTAGGTGACCAGGGAGAGCTGCGGCTGGCCGTCGCGCTTGATCGTGGTGAGCGCGCCGTTCGAGCCGGCGACGAGGATGTCACGCAGGGCCGGATCCATGTCCCCATCATGGCCCGCCGCGGTGCGTCACGGCCAGGGCCTGCGGCCTGGGCACGTCTCGTCTCCTCGCGGCGCCGAGACACCTCGGCTCCGGGGCGCGTAGGTTCGCCGGCATGCACTCCTTCCACCTCGCGCGGGTCCCGGCCCGGGTGGGTGCGCGGGCGATCGCCCGGCCCCCGGAGGACGTCCACGGCCTGCGGCACGTCGAGGTGATGGCGACGATGACGCTGGGCGCGCCGGTCGTCTCCCCGCAGCGCCTGCAGGTCCACCGCCTCGCCGTCTTCGCCCGCTGGGAGGACGAGGCGGCGCTGGAGCGCTTCCTCGCGGCGGACCGGCTCGGGCGCACCCTCGCCGACGGGTGGCACGTGCGGCTGGAGTTCCTGCGCCGGTGGGGGCAGGTGCGGCGGCTGGGCCCGCTGCCGGAGATCGCCGGGCGGTCCGACCCCGCCGAGCCGGTCGTCGCCGTGACGGTGGCACGGATGCGGGTCCCGGAGGTGCCGCGCTTCGTGCACTGGGGCCGGCCGGTCGAGCGCCAGGTCCGCGACCACCCCGCTGCGACCCTGGCGCTGGCGGCATACCGCCCGCCGCGCACCGTCTCGACCTTCTCGGTATGGCGCAGCGCCCGCGAGATGACCGGCATGGTCCACGGCCGCGACGCGTCGGCGGACGGCCGGCACGGCGGCGAGGTCGGCGGGCGGCACGCGCGGGCCATGCAGGAGCGCGAGCGGCGAGACTTCCACCACGAGTTCACCACCCTGCGCTTCCGGCCGCTGTCCGAGCACGGCACCTGGGACGGGCGGCGGGCGCTGCCGTCCTGAGGGCACGCCCGCCCGTCGGGCCGCGTGGTCCGCCGGAGGTGTCGCGATGGCCGCGGTCTCACGCGTCCCGTCGGCCCCACGAGCATCAGCGCGCGGAGAGGTGTCCATCCGCCGGGGTTATTTCTGCGCGTCAGCGCGATTTCCCCGTCGTCCGGTGCCGACGCGACGCCTGATGCACGAGAGGTCCGGCCGCGGCCTGCCACGGCTCTGCCTGTGGACGACGGCGGCCGGCCTGCCTCGGATCCGGGCATCCTGGCGCGATGGAGGGGGACGTGATGACGGTGCTGGGGAGCCTCGGCCATGTCGCGGCCACGGCGGACCTGGCGGCGCTGGGCGTGGGGCCGCGCGAGACGCAGGCGCTGGTGCGGGCCGGTGTCCTGGTGCGCCTGCGCCGCGGCACCTTCGTCGAGGGACCGGTATGGCGTGCGGCCGCACCCTGGAACCGGCACGAGATCCGGGCCCGGGCGGTGCTCCGGACGTTCGGTCCGGGTGCCGCCGTGGCGCTGAGCCTGCACAGTGCCCTGGTCACGCAGGGGTTGGGTGTGCACGGGGTCGACGACCGGGCGCACCTGTGCCGCACCGACGGTGGGAGGTCCTTCCACGACGCCGTCGTCGTGGTGCACCGCCGCGTGCCCAGGGAGTTCGTGGTCGACCTCGAGTGCGGGCCCGCGGTGCAGGTCGCCCTGTCCGTCCTGCAGGTGGCCGCCCGGTTCGGCGTGGAGTCCGGGCTGGTCAGCGCGGACGCGGCGCTGCGGGAGGGCCGGGCGACCCGCGCGGAGCTGGACGGTGCGCTGCCGGTCCTGGGCGGTGGCCGTGGGCAGCTGCGCGCCGCTCGCACGGCCGAGCTCGCGTCGGCGTTGAGCGAGTCCGCGGGGGAGTCCCGGACCAGATGGCTGCTGCTGACGCTCGGCCTGCCGCTGCCCGAGCAGCAGGCCCAGGTCGTCGACCGCGACGGGCTGTTCGTGGCGCGGGTCGACTTCCTCTACCGCGCGGAGAAGGTCGTCGTGGAGTTCGACGGGATGCTGAAGTACGCCGACCCCGAGGCCCTGCGGCAGGAGAAGCGCCGCGAGGACCGCCTGCGCGAGCTGGGCTACGAGGTCGTCCGGCTCACCTGGGCCGATCTCGCCGACCCGCGCGTGGTGGAGCGCAAGCTCCGCGCCGCGTTCGCCCGGTCCCTCGCGCGCCGGGGCTGAGCCCGCCCTCGCCCGGAGCCTGAAGCCAGCCCTCGCCCGAGGGCTGAAGCCCGCCCTCGCCCGGGGGCTGAGCACGACACCTCGGCGGCGGAGCGGCATACCGCCAGTCACAGCAGGCACGCCGGCACCGTAGTGCGGAGACGTGCACCGATGCCGGGGATATATCCCGTGCTTCTGCACATGTCCTCGCACGATGTGACGCCTGTGACGAGAGAGCGGCGTGGGGCAGCCGCCCGGCCCAGGGTGCTCGCCCGGGTCAGGCAACCCGCAGGCCCGCCCACCGCGCAGCCCCCAACCGTAGGTCGGGTACTGCAGCCAGCTTGCGGGCTGTCCTCCCCGTCCTGCTGACGGCCGTATGCCGTGCGGTCCATCAGGTGCGCCACCGGCAGCATCGCCTCGGTGCCGCGGGCGGGGTGGGACCCGCCGACCGTCCCGAAGTCGTCGCACCCCGACTACCCTGGGCACCGCACGGCATACGACCTCGGAAGGTGAGTGATGGACACCGTCCACCGCAGCCGCGACGGCAGCGTCCACGTCACCGACGAGCGCATCAACACGATCTCCCACCTCGTCGGCTCCTGCTTCGCGCTGCTGGGATCGGCGCTGCTCATCGCCCAGGCGGCCGCGACGGGAGACCCGTGGCGCATCGTCGGGCTGTCGGTGTATGCCGCCTGCCTGGTCACCCTCTTCGTCGCCAGCACCGCCCACCACGGCCTCGACCGCGGCCCTCGGGTCAACGAGCTGCTGCGCACGCTGGACTACACCTCGGTCTTCGGCCTCATCGCGGGCACGGTGACGCCGATCGTGCTCGTCCTGGAGCGCACCGTCGCGGGGTGGGCGGTGCTCGGCACGGTCTGGGGCATCGCCGGGATCGGCATCGCCGCACGCTCGGTCTGGACCGATCTGCCCAAGTGGGTGACCAACACCCTCTACATCGTCCTCGGCTGGATGCCGGTCGTGCTCGTGCTCACCGGCCTCACCCTCCCGCTGGGTGCGTTGGCGCTCATGGCGGCCGGCGGCGTGGTCTACAGCGTCGGCTTCGTCATCTTCATCCTCGAGCGGCCCAACCCGGTGCCGGGGGTCTTCGGCTTCCACGAGATCTGGCACCTGCTCGTCATGATCGCCGCGGCGCTGCACTTCCTGCTCATGTACGCCTACGTCCTGTGAGCGCCCGCCTCGTCCCCGTCCGGCGGCACACCGACCCGGCCGCGCGGGTGCTCGTCCTGCACGGCGGCCAGCAGCACGGCACCGACCCGACGACCTGGCGCCAGCTGTCGGTGCTGCGCAGCCGGGTCCTCGCCTCGGCGCTCGCCCGGGCCGGCGGCCCCCACCGCGTCGACGTCGTCCTCCTCCGGTATGCCGTGCGCGGGTGGAACGACGGCGCGCCCCTGCGGGACGCCCGGTGGGCGCTGGGTCGGCTGCGCGAGGAGGACCCGGCGCTGCCGACCGGCCTGCTCGGCTACTCCATGGGCGGCCGGACCGCCCTCCGGCTCGCCGAGGAGGTCGAGACCGTGGTCACCGCCGCCGCCTGGGTCGACCGGGCCGACCTGCCGCTGCTGCGCCCGCCTCGGGGTGGGCGGGTGCTCATGCTGCACGGGGCACGCGACGAGGTGACCTCGCCCGAGGGCACGCTCGCGGCCGCCGAGCGGCTGCGCCGGCTGGGGGCGGACGTGCGGGTGCGCACCGATCTGGACGATACCCACGGCCTGGTCCGGCACGCCCCCACCTGGCACCGGCTCGCGTCCGACCACCTGGTCGGGGCGCTGACGGGCTCGACGCGCGAGCGGCATCCCTGAGCGGCATGATGAGGTGATGCACCACACCGCCGGCGTGACCGAGATCTCCACCAAGCTGGTCGTCAACGGCGCGCCGCAGGAGCTCACTCACGACGTGCGGGTGACCCTGCTGGACGCGCTGCGCGACCACCTGGGGGTGACCTCGGTCAAGAAGGGCTGCGACCACGGCCAGTGCGGCGCCTGCACCGTGCTGGTCGACGGTCGCCGGGTGGTCTCCTGCCTGTCGCTGACGGCCTCGCTGGACGGCGCGGAGGTCGTCACCGCCGAGGGGCTCGGGCGCCCGGACGACCTCAGCGACCTCCAGCAGGCCTTCGTCGACCGCGACGCGCTGCAGTGCGGCTACTGCACACCGGGGCAGGTGTGCTCCGCTCAGGCGATGCTCGCCGAGGCGGCCGCCGGTATGCCGAGCCACGTCACCGACCCGGACGCGCTCGCCGACCCGGACGCGGTCGTGGACCTCACCGACGAGGAGATCCGGGAGCGCATGAGCGGCAACCTGTGCCGGTGCGGCGCCTACGTCAACATCGTCGCGGCCATCCGCGACACCGCGTCCGGACGGGCGCAGGCCGGGGAGGAGCCTGCGTGAGGCCGTTCACCTACGAGCGCGCCACGAGCGTCACCGACGCCCTGCGCCGCAGCGTCTCGGCGTCCACCGACGGGCAGCGGGCGGCATACCTCGCGGGCGGCACCAACCTCGTCGACCACCTGCGCCTCGGGATCCGGGAGACCGACCGGCTCATCGACGTCAGCCACCTCGACCTCACCGAGGTCGAGGAGCTCGAGGGCGGCGGCGTGCGGATCGGTGCGCTGGCCCGCAACTCCGACGTCGCGGCCCACCCCCTGGTGCGGACCGCGTTCCCGCTGGTCAGCGCGGCGATGCTGGCCGGCGCCTCCGGGCAGCTGAGGTCCATGGCCACGATGGGCGGCAACCTGCTGCAGCGCACCCGCTGCGTCTACTTCCAGGACGCCTCGACCCCGTGCAACAAGCGCGAGCCCGGGTCCGGCTGCTCGGCGATCGAGGGGTTCGGCACCTACAACGCGCTCCTCGGGGCCTCGCCGTCGTGCGTGGCCGTGCACCCCTCCGACCTGTGCGTGGCGCTCGCGGCGCTCGACGTCACCGTGGTGGCGCAGGGTCCGCTCGGCGAGCGGCGCATCGACTTCGCCGACCTGCACCGCCTCCCGGGCGACCGACCCGAGGCCGACACCACGCTGGAGCGCAGCGAGCTCATCACCTCGATCGAGGTCGCCGGGCCGGGCTTCGCGCGCCACTCGCGCTACCGCAAGCTGCGCGAGCGCGCGTCCTACGCCTTCGCCACCGTCTCGGTCGCCGCAGCCCTCGACGTGCGGGACGGCCACGTCGCCGACGTGCGGATCGGTCTCGGCGGCGTCGCCCACAAGCCGTGGCGCGCGCACCGGGCCGAGGACGCGCTGCGGGGCGGGCCGGCGACGCCCGAGGCGTACGTCGCGGCCGTCGACGCCGAGCTGGCGCCGTCCCGGCCCGGGGAGGACAACCGCTACAAGGTGAGCCAGCTGCGGCGCGTCGTCCCCGCCGTCCTCCGCGAGCTCACCGACCACCGGCAGGGGGAGCGCGGATGAGCGAGGCGGCCATGGAGGACGCCCGCGACCGCGCCCGCGTCGATGCGCCCCTCAAGGTGGCGGGCCTCGCGCCCTACGCTTATGAGCACGCGACCGACGGGGCGCTCTTCCTCGCCCCGGTCCTGGCGACCATCGCCCGGGGCCGCATCACCGGCATCGACGACGCGGCGGCCCGCGCGGTGCCCGGCGTGCGGCTGGTCCTCACCCACCAGAACTCCCCGCGGATCGGCCCGACGCTGCCGACCCTCGCGGTGCTGCGCCGGCCCCGAGTGCGCTACCGCGGGGAGATCGTCGCCGCCGTCGTCGCGGAGAGCCTCGCGACGGCCCGGCACGCCGCGTCGCTGCTGAGCATCGACTACGCCCCCGAGGACGCCGCCACCCGCCCCGACCCCGACGGTCCGGACGTGCGCGAGCTGCGGCGGGTGATGGCCATCTACCCCGGTCGGCACCGCGACGGGGACGTCGACGGCGCGCTCGCCGGGGCGCGGCACCGCGTGCAGGGGACCTATGCCACGCCCGTCAACCACCACAACCCCATCGAGCCGCACGCGCTGACCGCCCTGTGGCACCGCGGCACCGGCCGGGTCCCCGGCCCGCGCACGACGCGGCTGACCCTGTGGGACACCAACCAGGGGGTGCTCGCACCGCAGGGCGTCGTCGCCGGGGCCTTCGGGCTGCTGCCGACCCAGGTCGAGGTCGTCTCGCCCTACGTCGGCGGGTCGTTCGGCACCAAGGGGGTCCCGCACCCGCACACGGTCGCCACGGTGATGGCCGCCAAGCTGCTGCCGGGCCGCCCGGTGAAGGTCGCGCTCACCCGCCCGCAGATGTTCGCCGGCACCGGCTACCGCCCCGAGACCCGGCAGCGGGTCGCCCTGGCCGCGGACGACGAGGGCCGGCTCACCGCGATCGACCACGACGTCTTCGCCCCCGTGTCGCGGGTGATCCCCTGGATGGACCCCAGCGCCGGCCCCACGCTGTCGATGTATGCCTCGACCACCCGGCGCACGGCATACCGCACCCAGGACCTGGACATCGCCCCCGGGACGTTCATGCGCGCCCCGGGGGAGTACACCGGCATGTTCGCCCTGGAGACCGCCATGGACGAGCTGGCGCACACGGCCGGGCTCGACCCGGTGCAGCTGCGGCTGCGCAACGAGCCGGGGGCCGACCCGGAGTCGGGGCGGCCGTGGAGCAGCCGGCACGTCACGACGTGCCTGACCGAGGGCGCCCGGATCTTCGGCTTCGAGCAGCAGCGGCGCGGCCGGCGCGAGGGGGAGTGGTGGGTCGGCCAGGGCGTCGCCGCGGCGAGCTTCCCGCAGATGTCGATGGGCCCGAGCCTGGCGCGGATCACCTTCACGGGTGGGCGCTACGTCGTGAGCATGCAGGCCAGCGACATCGGGACGGGGGCGTGGACCGTCCTCGCGCAGATCGCCGCGCAGGCGCTCGGGGTGCCGCAGGACGCGGTGGAGGCCCGGATCGGCACGACCGACGCCCCGGCAGCGGTCATCGCCGGCGGCAGCACCGGGACCTTCGGGTGGGGCTCGGCGGTCGTCGAGGCGGCCCAGGCCTTCCGGTCCCAGCACGGCGAGCAGCCGGCCGAGGGGGCGACCGCGCGGGCGCGGACGCGGATGCCGCAGGGTGTGCGCGGGGTGACTCGCATGGCCTTCGGCGCGCACTTCGCCGAGGTCGCGGTGAGCGAGATCTCCGGGGCGGTGCGGGTGCGCCGGATGTACGGCCACTTCGACGGCGGCCGGATCATGAACCCGCGCACCGCCCGGAGCCAGCTCATCGGGGGGATGACCATGGGCATCTCGGGCGCGCTCTTCGAGGAGTCCTACCGCGACCCGCGCTTCGGCCACGTGGTCAACGGTGACCTGGCGGGCTACCACATCGCCGCGCACGCCGACGTGGTCGACCTGGAGGTCGGCTGGGTCGGCGAGCCGGACCCGTGGATGGGCGCGACCGGCGCCAAGGGCATCGGCGAGGTCGGGATCGTGGGCGTGCCTGCGGCCATCGGCAACGCGGTCTTCGACGCGACCGGGGTGCGGCTGCGGGAGCTGCCGTTCACCCCGGGCAAGGTTCTCGAGGCCTGGGAGGCGCTCGGGGGCTGAGGGCCAGATGGTCGGGACCCCCGCCCCACCGTCCTCGGAGGTCGCTCAGAAGTCGAAGGCGTGCTCCGAGCCCCCGCCCCCGGGCCGGTATCGCTGCAGGCGCACCCGGCGGGCCAGGCGGATGACCGGCCGGATGAGCATCTGCGCCGAGCCGATGACGAAGAGCCAGGTGCCGGCGGTCGCCGTCGACTCGCTGAAGAAGAGCACGCTGCCGACGAGGAACCACAGCCCGATGAGCACGTCGTTGGCGATGCTCAGGGTCTCGAAGCGCTGGCGGACCACCAGCTCCTCGCGCCCGAGGTGCAGGACCAGGTCGTCGTCGCCGGAGCCGTCCGGGTGGCGCGGGGTCATTCCAGGGACTCTAGGAACTGTCCCCCCCGGGCGGCGCGCCGACCCGCCCGGGTACCCGCAACCTGCGTCGCCCACCCGCCGTCGGGCAGCGACGCCGTGCACCCTCTGGCGTCCGCCCGGCACACGCTCTAGCGTGTGATCACCTCCCAGCGAAGGAACCCTCATGAGCCGACAGCCGTGGCCGCGCCTCAAGGTGGCCGACTGGACCGACACCCGCGACACCCTCCACCTGTGGACGCAGATCGTCGGCAAGGTGCGGATGGCCTACGCCCCCCTGGTCAACCACTGGTGGCAGGTCACCCTCTACGTCAGCCCGCGCGGCCTCACGACGGGGACGGTCCCCACGCCGGCCGGGGCGCTCGACATCGAGCTCGACCTCGTCGAGCACCGGCTGCGGATGCGGCTGAGCACCGGGGCGGAGGAGGCCTTCGCCCTCGAGCCCATGCCGGTCGCGCAGTTCCACGCGCAGACCCTGGCTGCGCTGGAGCGGCTCGGCCTGACGCCGCGCCTCCAGGCGACCCCCAACGAGGTGGACCCTGCCATCCCGTTCGCGGAGGACTACGAGCACGCGACATACGACCCGCAGGCGGCGCACCTCTTCTGGCAGCAGCTGGTGCAGGCCGACCGGGTCCTGGGCGAGTTCCGGTCGCACTTCGTGGGCAAGGTGAGCCCGGTGCACTTCTTCTGGGGGGCCATGGACCTGGCCTGCACCCGGTTCTCCGGCAGGCCCGCGCCGGAGCACCCCGGCGGCGCGCCCAACTGCGGCGACTGGGTGATGGTGGAGGGCTACTCCCGCGAGCTCAGCAGCTGCGGCTTCTGGCCGGGCGGCGGGGAGGAGGGCGCGTTCTACGCCTACGCCTACCCCCAGCCCGCCGGCTTCGAGGTCGCCGAGGTCGGGCCCGAGGGTGCTTTCTGGAGCACCGACTTCGGCCAGTTCCTGCTGCCGTACGAGGTGGTCGCCGACGCGGAGGACCCCGACGCCGCGCTCGGCCGCTTCCTGCAGGACACGTATGCCGCCGCCGCCGACCTGGGTGGGTGGGACCGGGTCGCCCTCGAGGACGACCCGGCGCGCTGGCCCCAGCACCGCCGGGGGTAGGTCGCGCTCCTGGGCCGAGGGCGTCGGCGGGCTGTCCGTCGCCGGGGCGCCGGTCAGGCTGCTCAGCTGAACCCCACGAAGCCCACCAGCCCCACGGGCCGCACACCGCGGAGACATGGTCATCTGCCGGGGATATATCCCCGGTTGCGGGACATATTCCCGCACAGTGGTGCGCGAGCGGCTGCCGTGACGTGAGTGACGCACCTCAAGGTCCGCCGGCCCGCCCCGTGCCTCCCCTGACCCGTCGAGGGCCCTCGCCAGGCCCCCGCAGAACCCCTGGTGGCTCAACCGCCGCGGCTCAGGCCCAGCTCGGCCAACGGCTCGACCGCCGGAGCTCTGCCCTGGCCTGACGCGGCCGGACGACCCGGGCTCAGCCGCCGAAGCCCCGCCCGAGGTCGGCCAGCGCGGCTCGCAGCCGCTCGACGGCCACCGGGCCGACGCCGTGCAGGGCTCTCAGCTCGTCCTCGCCGCGGTCGGCGACCGCCTCGAGGCTGGTCAACCCGGCATCACGCAGCGCCCGGGTGGCCGGGGCACCGATCTCCCGGGGTAGCGGGGTCCCTCCCGGTCGCGGCGCCCGCTCGCGGGGCGGGCCGCCGTGGTCGAGGACGGCCTCACCGCGGGGCGAGAGCCGGTAGCCGATGGCCAGCGACTCGGTGAGCCCCTTCTCCTTGAGCTTGCGGACGTCGGCCTTCCACGAGGCCGTCTCCCGCCCCAGCCGGGCGGCGAGCTCGGGCGCCCGCACCTCGGGGTGGGCGTCGATGATGCGCAGGGTGGCGCGGGTCCACGGGCCGTGCGGGGAGGCGGCGTCGAGCCGGTCCAGCCAGCCGCGGAGGCGCTCGATCTCCGCCGGGTCGGGGACCTGCTCGCGCAGCTGCGTGCGGGGGTCGGGTCCGGCATACCTCAACCCGACACGGTATGCCGTCCTCCCCGGCCGGTCGGCGAGCGCCGCCCTGAGCGCGGCCAGGCTGGCGGCCCCGGCGCGTCGCGCGTCGTCGGCGCGGAGCGCGGAGAGGGTGACCGGCTCGACCGAGGTCACCTCGACGAGCCCGACGGCGGTGCGCATCCGGGTGCCGACCTTGACCCGCGGGCGGTCCCAGCGGCGGAACGCGAGGTCGACCTGCCCGGCCCGGATCGCCGCCAGCTCGGCGGGGCGGATCATCACGGCAGGTCGCCGGCGACGTCGCGCCCGGGGTCGAAGGTGGTGGCGCCGCCCTCAGCGGCACCGACCGTCGGGCCGGGGTCGGTCGCCGCGAGCCACTCCACCAGGGGACGGACCTGCTCCCATCGGCCCCGCACCTCGTCGACCAGGCGCGGGGTGGTGACGACGTCGCCGTCCTCGACCCACCGCATACCGGTCAGCGCCTTGTGCCGGAGCAGGGCGATCCGCTCGTGCTCGCGGTCCCACCCGCGGGGGGCGGTCTTCACCTGCTCGCCGCCGATCTCCCACCCGCCGTCGCGCAGCTGCTCGACCAGCTGCTCGAGCTGCTGGCCGGTGCCGGGGGAGTCCACGGCGGCCCGGAAGGAGCGCAGCCGCGCCGGGTCCATGCGGTAGCAGCCACCGCCGAGCATGAGCCCGTCGGCGGAGACCTGGAGGTACCACCCGGTCGACTCGGCGGCCGCGACGTAGGCCCCCTGGTGCGTCTTGTAGGGGCTCTTGTCCGGGCCGAAGCGCACGTCGCGGTGCGGCCGGAAGAGCTTGGCCGCGCCGAACTCCGGCTCGAGCTCGGCCAGCAACGCCTCCATCGGACCCCGGACGTGAGCCTCGAAGTCGTCCCGGTGGCGGGCCCAGAACTCCTTGCTGTTGTCCTCCTCCAGCCGCGCGTAGAAGTCGGTCGCGGCGTGCGGGATGCCGGTGAAGCTGCCCATGCGACCAGTGTGCCCCGTCGTGGGCGACGCCGCCCGGCCGCGGTCGGAGATATCCCGTTGCCGGGCGGGAGCGGGCCCGAGAGGGTGGGGTCCATGACCTCCAGCGACCTGTGGGACGCCGAGACGGCCGCCCGCTACGACGAGGCGAGCGCCGCGATGTTCGCCCCCGCCGTGCTCGACCCCGCGGTCGATCTGCTGGCCGGGCTGGCCGGTGAGGGTCGCGCGCTGGAGCTGGCGATCGGGACGGGGCGGGTGGGCATACCGCTGGCGCAGCGGGGCGTGGACGTCACCGGCATCGAGCTGTCCGCGCCGATGGTCGAGCAGCTGCACCGCAGGCGTCCCGACCTGCCGGTGACCGTCGGCGACATGGCGACCACCCGGGCCCAGGGCGAGTACGCGCTGGTCTACCTCGTGTTCAACACCATCGGCAACCTGTGCACGCAGGACGAGCAGGTCGCCTGCTTCGCCAACGCGGCGCGGCACCTGGAGCCCGGCGGGCGCTTCGTCGTCGAGGTGGGCGTGCCGGCCCTGCGGCGGCTGCCGCCGGGGCAGGCAGCCGTGCCCTTCGACGTCAGCGAGGAGCACGTCGGGTTCGACACCTACGACCCGGTGACCCAGCGGGCGACCTCGCACCACTACTCGCGACAGCAGGACGGGTCCTACCGCTACGCCCCCCACCACTTCCGCTACGTCTGGCCGGGCGAGCTCGACCTCATGGCCCGGCTGGCGGGGATGTCGCTGGAGTCCCGCTGGTCGGGCTGGTCGCGGGAGCCGTTCACCGCGGACTCGGAGAGCCACGTCTCGGTCTGGCGAAAGGACCGAGGCGCCCACCGCTAGTCGACGCCGCGCGCCACCCGCACGACGACCGGCTCACCAGGCACCAGCGGCTCACCGGCGGCCGGGGTGGTGCCCAGCACGGTGTTGCCCCGCACACCGGGCGCGTCCTCCTCGACGATCTCGACCTCCCACCCTGCTGCCTCGATCCGGCGCCGGAGGAAGCCCAACGTCCGTCCCCGGAAGTCGTCCAGCGGCGGGATCTCCCGACGTTGGCCGATGGTGAACCACACCTCGAACCGGCCCCCGGTGACCTCGTCGGTGGTGGGCAGCACCATGACGGGACCCCGGTCGTCGGCCTTCACCTGGACGTGCCCGTTCAGGTGTTGCTCGGGACTGCTGCGGTCGACCACGAGCCAGCCGTCCACCTGGAACCACGCCGTCGCGCGCAGCTCAGGACTCGTCTCGAGCTGCTCGGCCCACTGCACCAACATCGCCTGTGCCTCCCGGCTCGGCGCCCACCGCAGTCGTCTGCCGCTGGTGCTCATCGCCCCGCTGACGGTCAGACGTTGGAGGAAGCCGCCGTCACCCGTGGGTCGTTCCACGATCAACCGCCCCACCTGGAGGTCGTCGACCGAGGCCGGATCGGCCTCTCCGTCGAGCATCAGGTCGATGCCCTTCGTCAGCAGGCGGGGCCCGATCAGTGAACCCAGCTGCAGGTCGACCTCACCCCCGACGCGGACCCGTTCCACGTGCAACCCGCCGGTACGGTCGCCCGGCACGTCCAGGTGCGCGGTGACGATGATGGGGGCATGCCCATCCAGGCGGATCTGCAGGCTGTCGCTCTCCGACTGCTCCGATCCCGCTGCCAGCTCCGGCTGCCAGACCAGCGCCATCACGCCAGCGGAATCGACCGTGCCCGAGATCACCTGGCCCGCCGTCGGTCCGAAGGACGCACTGACGGGCGTGGTGCCGTCCGGCACTGCCTCGACGATGGCACCTGCGGAGGCCCGCACCTCCAGCTTGGCCTCGACCGGGCCACAGGGGGAGTCCACCACGATCCGCACGAGCTCGGGAGCCACGGCACCCGGCCGCCGCACCCGCTGGCCGTCACCGCCGAGGAGCCGCGCCATGGGCATACCCGAGAGACCGTCCAGCCCGTCCTGCACGGTGCGTGCGTCCGCCCATCCCTCGCACGGCGCCTCCCAGGCGACCTCCCGGGCCACGCTCAGCCGTCCGGTGACCACCAGCTCGACATCGACCCCGGCCGCCAGGTCGTCCAGCCGCTGCGCGGTGAGGGTCTGCGTGGTGGGACCTGCCGGGTCCAACGCCCACCTGACCTGCGCCACCCCCTCGGCGTCCGTCGTCACGACCACGGGCGACGCGACGCCTGGGGTGAGCGAAGCCCCGGAGGCGGTGAACCGCACGGGTTCGCCGGCGACCGGCACCCCACCACGACGCACGACCACGCGGATCGCTTCGTCCAGCTCGTCGCCGGGCATGGCCTCCTGGCCGTCGCCGCCGGCGAGATCGATGCTGGTCAGCGCGGTCAGTGGTGGGAAGAGCGTGCGGCAATCCGCATCGAGAGTCCACGCGCCGCCGCTGCGCACCAGGATGCCGAGCGTCGCCTGGTGGTGCACCGTCCCGGCCGGGGCCTGGGGTCGCGGGGTCCCGCCGTCCGTCGGCCAGTCGATGGTGCCCTGCCGGACCGCGGTGCCATGTCCGAGCCGCACGGTCCGTGCCGGGATGAGCCAGTAGTCGCCGACCGCCGGCTCACCCCCGGCAGGGAAACGGACCGTGATGCCGCCCTCCAGGTCATGGGTCGCGCTCGACAGCGCGCGTGGCCCACCGTCCCAGCGGCGCACCACGGGCGCCCTGCCCAGCGCAGCCACGGACGTCGGGGCTCCGGCTGACCACGCCACGTGGGCGACCAGGTCCACCACGGGGCCCACCGTCGCCAGGTAGCCGGGCACCCCGCGCAGCTGTCGGTCGGCGGAGGTCACCTCGACCAGGTCACCCTCACGGACCGAGAGCGTCTCGTCGCGGCCCACGCGATCCATGGTCAGGGCGGAGTCCATCCCGGGCTCCGGGCTCGACGCCAGCGCGAGTACCCCCGCCGTGACGGACCCGTTCTCCCGCGACCACACATACCTCGGCGTGGCGCCCGCCTCGATGACCTCCACGCGGTAGAGCTGGTTGTCCAGCAGCGTGTAGCCGCCGCCACTCGAGATCTCGCACGGGTCGGCCCCGGGAGCGGCCTCGCGCAGCCCGGCCGCCATCTGCCGCGGCACCCGCGGGACGGGTTGGATCTGCGAGCACACCTGCGCACCGACGGCGTGCAGCCGCACCTGCCAGACCGTCTGCTCGCGCACTGCGGTGTCCGGCCCGCCGAGCGCGGACTCCCGTAGCCTCGGGTCCTCGTCGGCGCTCACCATCGTGTCGAAGACCTCCAGGTAGGCCGCCCACCGGCCGTCCCCACCGCCCGGCTCGGCCAACCCCGGGTCCGCAGCCACCCCGGCCCCGATGGTGCGCAGGTGCGGCTGATCGGCCAGCGACCAGGCTCCTGCGCCGGCGGGGTTGTCCTCGTCCGGCGCCGACTCGGCGAGGACGCCGTCGACGTAATACCGCCCCGGCGTCACCCCCAGCCGCTCCCACGGCACCCCGGTAGGAACGCTGGCATCGGAGACATCGACCAGGGCGAACGGCCCGGCGCCACCGTCGCTGGGCAGCGGGCCGCCCGCCCTGCCCACGACGTCGTGCGTGCGCACCTCGTCGTGGTGCGCCGCGATCGAGCCCTGCTCGTTCCACTCGGCGTCCAGGAGCACGCGGCCTTGCTGCATGACCACCGAGCGGTAGCCCTGCGTGGGGTCGAAGGTCCATCGGGACAGGTCAGCCTTCATGGTCAGCTCCCAAACACGTCGATCTGCATCCCGGCGGGCAGGTACGGCGCGACGAGGCGTCGGGCCGCGTCGAGACGCACCGGGCGCCGGAGGTGGTGGTGGACACCCATCTCTGCCCCGAACTCGCCCCCGGTGCGCAGCACCTCGGCCGCGCCGGGGGCGAGGCTGGCGAACCAGGGGGAGCCGGGCCCGAGCGAGACGTAGCTCGGGGCCGGGGCCGCGGTGGTGTCCTGCGGCGGCACGCAGCGGTAGCGCCGTGGGGTCCGGCTGCCCGGCGCCAGATAGCTGTACCTCGCGCACCCGACCTGCCGGTCGACGATGCTGACCACGCCGTCGCACAGGCTCGACGTCACCGTCAGCGTCCGGCCGCCCACGTCACCGAGGACGGTGGAGCCGGCGATGTCGAGGTGGGCGACCGGGGCAACGACGGCGTCCCCGCCGCCGCTGAGCGCAGGGTGGACGACGCTGTCGGAGAGTCGCAGCTCGGGCACCGTGTCCACGAGCACCACCGCCCCCACCACGCTGCGGCGGATCGTGACGACGCACGACCGGTTGGGCCCGGCGGCGGTGCCCTCGACGCGCACCTGGCCGGCGATGGTGCACTGGCTGACCGTGAGCGACCCCAGGTCACCGGCGCGCACCACGACGTCGCCGTCGACGACCAGCCCGTCGAGCAGCACGCTCGACCCCGCTGAACCGCCTACGCTCAGGCCGCCGGTGATCGTCGGGCGCACGCCCTGCGTCGCGTAGACCCCCGGCACCGGCGGCAGGATGTCGCCGAGGACGGTCTGCCGACCGGGCCAGTGCGCGGCCACCAGCACCGCACGCGACTCGGCCGGGACGGTCAGGGCGACCAAATCGACGTACCGCGCGCTGTCACCGATGGAGATGACGTGGGTGCCGCCTCGACCCGCCGGGTCCGACCAGGCACCCGTCACCGCCGTCACCGCGTCGGCCAGGGTCGGGCTGGTGCCCACCGTGGTCGACCCGGCCAGCACCGGTTGCTGCCCGGTGACCGTGTCGCCGCCGGTGTCGGTGTCACCGACAAAGGGGTCGGCCGTCAGCGCCGCGTCGTGCTCCAGCGTTCGGTCGTAGGGGCCGGCCCCGACGTCGGCGACGCTGCCGCTACCCCAGTCGACGATCACCTCTCCAGGGGTGTCGCCCACCCCGTCCTGCGCGGTGTGCAGCACCCCCCGCACCGCGTCCACCATCACCTGCCAGCCCGGGAGCGGGCCGCCGGCCCCGTCCTCGGCCAGGTCCTCCAGCCCGCACACCCGGATGCGCTCGGCGTCGAGGTCCACCCCGTCGACCCGCACGGCCAGCGGTACCGGCTCGCCCGGCGCCGACGACCGGGCAGCCTGGAGTGCGGCCAGCAACCGCCGGGGCCGCACCGGCACCGCGAGGTCGGCCTCACCTGCCAGGTGCTCGATCCCCTCCTCGGTGGCAGGCCTGGCGAACAACGGACCCTCCCAGCCGAGCGGGTGCGCGAACCAGGTGCCCCCGACCGGGTGGGCGGGCAGACCCGTGCCCTCCCAGACCCGCAACGGGGTCACCACCACCCCGATGTGAGGTATGCCGTGTCGCCCGTGCCCGCCCCACGGCCCCGGCTCGATGGAGCGCACCTCGGCGGTGTGCGCGTGAGAGCTCAGCCAGCCCCCCGCCAGCGGCAGCGACTCCGTCTCGGCGTCGGCCGCGTGTCGCACTGATCCCCAGGCGGGCCGGTCCAGCCGCGGGTAGCGCGCGTGCGCCGTGGTGCCGAGCAGCCGGTGGAACTCGACCGCCCGGGCCGGCCACCCGGTGACGTCGCGGACGATCTGCTCCAGCACGGCGACGGTGCCTTTGCGTTGCCGGTAGGCCACCGTGTTGGCGACGATGGTGCGGCGGCTGACACCGGCACCGCTGACGGCACCGAGGTCGTCGGGCAGCCCGGCCAGGCCGACGAGGTCCGCCAGGTAGGGCACGACCCAGTCCGGGCAGGTCTCCACGAACCAGGAGTCGTAGAGCGTCTCCAGGTCACGCTCGACGACACCGAGCTCACCGGCGACAGCGTCGAGCAGGGCGCGGAGCAGGCCGCCGGACTCCTCGTCGCGGACCAGCACGTGGCCGGGGAGCCGTGCCGCCAGGTAGTCCGCCCGGTCCGCCCGGCGCTCGGCGAAGGCCGTCATCGGTCCACCTCCACGGTCAGCAGGTCCTCGCGCAGGGCCAGGGCCTGAGCCGGCACGAGCTCGCCCGCGACATCGGTGCCGCTGCCGCTGCTGCCCGACCCGCCGCCGACCCATCGGGCCGGCTCGGCGACCAGCAGGTCGGGGTCGGCCCCAGCCCGGCCGGGCATGCTCAAGCTCGGCATCGTCACGGTCCTCACCCCCGCGGTCGCGGCGACCACCACGAGCACGGCCGACGCCGCCAGCGGCTGCGCCAGGTCGAGGCCGCCGAAGGCCTCCAGCAGGGCCGCGCGCACCGCGGCCAGCACCGTGTCCTCCTCGTGCCGGGGGTCGACCTCGATCCTCAGCGCAGCCCCGATGTCGATGACGTCCCCGGGGAGCACCACGCGGACCGCCCGCTCCTCACGGGCCCCGTCGATCGTGTCCCGCAGGTCGCCGATGAGCGACGTGGACGCCGGGGTGAGCGTGGCGTCCAGCACGGTGAGGACCACCGCCTCGACCTGCCCGGTCCACACCAGGTCGGCGCGGGCGCGGCCCACGCCGGAGTAGCCGCGGGCGAAGTCGGCGTAGTCCTCGACGCTGACGACCCTGTCCAGCGTCCGGATGCGTTGCGGGGCGTTGGTGCGGGCCTCCTCCAGTCCCTCCGGCGGGGCCCAGTCCCGGCTGGGCAGGAGGTTGGCCATCGCTCTGACGCCGCGCGGCTTGCGCATCGGCAGGCTCACCTGCCCGGCCTCTGCGGCCCCGCTCTCGCCGATGCCGACCCGGTAGGTCGCGGTGACGTTCTCCACGCCGGTGGGGAGCCGGGCACCGTGGGTGCCGTTGCCGAAGGTCACCGACGTCGTGCCGTCCTCGGCCTGACGGATGGTGTGCGCCTGGTCCGAGCGCCCGGCCACGAGGAGCGACTCCACCGGTGACCAGGCGACTCCCTCGACCCACACGGTCAGCTCCGGGCTGGCGCCGGTCGGGTCGGTGGTGCTGCGGACGTGGGTCAGCGGTGCGCGGCGCAGCGCCACCGCCGGGAACTCGATGCGGCCGTCCCCGCTGCCCAGTGCCTGTTCCACGGTCTCGCCGTGGGTCGCGAGCACGACGTTGCCGCGGACGGTCACCGACCCGGGGTGGTAGCGGTGGGCCAGCGGCGGGTCGACCGTGAGCTCGAGGGTGCCCGGCGCGCTGGTGCCGGCCATGCCGGTGGTCGTGGCGCTGACGGCGGTCACGGTGGTGGCCTCGACCTGGCGGGTGCCGTCCTGCGTGATGCCCTCGACGAGGACCAGCCGGTCGGCCTCGAGAGCCGGGTCCCCGGACACGACGGCCAGGGTCGTTCCGGGCGTGCCGTCCTCGGCCGCTCCGACCAGGCCCAGATCCGGGCGCAGCTGCGCGGCCAACGGACGGCTCACGCCGAGCACGATGGCCTGGTGGCGGTCGAAGCCGTCCAGGTGGTGGGACACGTCGACGCCGACGCGGGTCACCTTCCCGGCGATGCCGAACTTCGCCGCGCCGGAGGGTGTCACCGAGGTGATCTGGTAGCACTCGGTGCGTCCCGGCTGGTCGAGCACCAGCCACCCGTCGACGGCCAGCTCGGGCACGTCACCGTCGATCTCCAGCAGCCGCTGTGCGGCGTCGATGTCCCAGTCGTCCCACTGCCCGGCATGCTCGTCGTCCAGCAGCTCGGGAGCGGGGGAGGTCCAGCCGAACAGGTTCAACCGGCGGGTCAGGTGGTGGACCACGAGCTCGTCCTCGGCGACGAGCGGTCGCGCGCTGGTGAACCCCACGCCCCGGTCGAGCCGCAGGCGGGTCCAGCCGACGGCGTAGGCCGGGTCCGTCGTCACCTCGACCACGCGGCGGACGTCCCACTTCTCGTGGTCGGCGGAGTGATCCTCGGTGGAGGTCACCCCGCGCCGTTCGGAGCCGACCACCAGGACGTGGTCGTCCACCCGCACGCCGGTGGCCGTGCCCGCCAGCCAGAGCGTGTCCGTGCCGTACGGGATGTCCTGCGGCACCGACACCGCCCCGGAGAGGGTGTTCCAGGCGCCACGGGCCTCCAGCGGCTCGGAGGTCTCGAAGATCTGGGGCAGCTCGCCGGGCGCGGGGATGGTCTGCACCGGGGTGCTCACCGGGACCTGGACCGTCGCGGGTGCACCCGCCGCCGTCTCGACCTCCACGGCCAGCTCGACCTCGGCGCTGACGCCGGGCCGTGGCTCGTACCCGAGGGTGCGGGCCAGCTGACGCACCGAGCCACGCTCGGTCGCGGTCCGCAGGAATCCCTCCTGGGCGATGCGCTCGGTGTAGAAGGACACGATGTCGGTGACCACGCCCCAGGAGTCCAGCAGCGCGATGGCCGGATCGGTGGTCGCGTCGTGCGCGATCGACCGGACCGGCAGGGGTTGCGCCGGATCCGCGAGGTAGGCGCGCATCCGCGCCAGGGCCTGACCGTGGGGGGCGGCCCGCCACCGCAGCGTGCGCTGCCCGGCCGGGTTCGTGAGGGCGGGTGGCCCGCCGTCCGGGGTGGCCGCGTCGTCCACGCTCATGTCCCGCCTCGCACCGTCAGCTCGAGCCGCCCGTGCTCCGGGTTGCTGGGGTCGCTGTCGCAGCGCAGCACCTCTCGCGAGCCGGCCTCGATGACTCCCGCGGCCAGGGTCTGCGCAGCGGCCGAGGGAGTCGCGGTGGCCCTCGAGAAGGCGGTGACCTCGACCCAGGCGATCCCCGGCACGCCCATGGCCGCCGCCACCACGCCGGAGAGCCTCACCTGCTGGCCGAAGGTGAACCGGTCGACGTGGAAGAAGCCGGGGGTGCCGTCCTCGTGCAGGCCGCTGGTGAAGACACGGCGCAGCGCGACCTCGGTCGGCGCGTGGGGCGTGTCCCGGTGGAGGCAGGCGGTGAGTGCGATGCTCAGGGCGACCATGAGCGGTCGCTCCAGCGTCACGTCGATCCCCGCCATCCGCCGGACCTCCAGCGCGGCTGCGACCTCCTGCGCGACGGTGGGGCCGTCGCCGTACGCGGCGACCCGGTCCAGGGTGACGGCCTGGGTGTACCAGGAGCCGCTCCATCGCCGCCGCGCCACGGCCCGCTGCACCCCCGGGTGCTGCTCGGCGACGACGGCGTAGTCGGGCGAGGTCACCGCCCGCAGCTGGGTCCGGAAAGCGGCAGGGGCGAGCTGCACCACGTCCTCCATCGGTTCGGGGTCGGTGCCCCCTGTCGCGGGAAGCGGGTTCCACACCTGCACCGACAGCCCCCCGAAGGGGTCCGTGCCGTCCGGAGCGGCGAGGTGTCGGACCAGTCGGTCCGCGGCCAGGTTTCCTCGTCGCCCGCCGCCGCGCCGGTAGGACGCCGCGAAGGTCGTCCCCCGGGTCGGTTGCCGCCCGGTCACGCCGTCGCCGAAGCGCACCCGGGCGACCCCGCCCGGCTCCGGCTCGACCACGAGGTGGGTGTCCAGGCGGCCACTGGCCAACAGGTCCTGCCGCGGTGTCCAGGTGTGCTCCCCGTCGTCCAGCTCCAGCCACGGCAGGGCGGCGCGCGGGTCGGGCTGCAGCAGCTCGGCGGCAGGGGCGTCGGCGGGATAGGTCCGGTCGATGCTGGCGATGGTGGGATGGCTGACCCGTGGCCGGTAGGCACCCATGCCCACGGTCGGCGGGATCAGCGGCCGGCGCGCGACGGTCGCACCGTCGTCGGCGGGCACGATGTTGCCCAACGCCACGGCGACCGGCTGGGCGGCGCCCGGCAGCGTCACCTGGAGCGGGCCGGCGAGCGCGTCCGCCACGGACCAGCGCAGCTCCCACACCCACAGCCCCGGCTCGAGCACGTCGTCGTGTCGATGAGGGTCGCTGGTCAGCCGGACGGGGTGACGCCGGTTCGGGTCGCCCTGGGAGACGTCACCACCGACCGGCCGCTCGGCGAGCACCAGCAGGTCGCCGGCGACCAGACCGGGGTCCGTGCCGACGGCGGTCACGACGTACGCGGCGGTCGTCCCGGGCTCCAGGCGATGGTCCGGGTCGCCCCAGGCGTGCAGCGGCATGGCGTTGCGGGAGGGCCGCAGGGTCGCGGCGGCGGCCGTCTCGAAGACGGTGCCACCGACCTCCGCCGCGTCGGCGGCGTCGGTGACGTCGGCGGCCGGCGGCAGGTCGGTCACCGCGACTCCTGCAGGGACCGTGAGGGCATGGGGAACGCTGAACGACAGCAGCGTCCGGGCCGAGCAGCCCTCGTGCATCTGGTAGGCCAGCAGCCGCGCGTGGCGGCGCACGGAGGTGCGGCGGCGGGCCGTCGAGAGGTATGCCTCGGCGGCGACGGCATCCTGCCAGCTCGCCAACCGGTCGCCCACGGAGGCGAAGAGCTCGACCATCATCACACCGGGGTCGGCGGGGGAGCGGTCGGTCCACTCGGGGAGCACGGTCGACAGCCGGTCCAGGAGCCGCATCCGGAGCGCCTCGTAGTCGCGGGCGAGGTAGTCCCCGGGCAGCAGGTCGTCCACCACCGGGACCATGGCGGCTGGCAGGGCGCAGTCGTCGTCAGCGGGACAGTCGACGGTGAAGCGCACCGGAGAGACCGACAGCGGCACGTCGATGCCCGGCGGGGCGCTCCCGCTGCCGGGGCCCAGCAGCCGCACCTGGTAGGTCGAGAAGTCACCGCTGGAGGAGGTGCGCAGCACGAAGGCGGCACCGCGTCGTTCCTCGGGCACGGTCGCGGCGACCAGGTCGCGATCGGCGGCGGTGACCTCGGGCAGCGCCACGGGCGGCTGACCGGAGGCGCCGGCGATGCTCAGCGCACCGTGCGCCCAGAGGACCTCGACCGGATTGAGGGCCGGGTCCTCCCGGACGCCACCGAGCACCCGGACCTCGCCGGCCCCCCAGCCCACCGGCACCGGGCCGTTCACCAGGTGCACCACCAGGGTCCGCTGCGCGGGCGCGCCGGCGACGTGTCCGGGCCGGCCGACATGGTTGGAGAGCACCTCCACCCGGTCGATGCCGTCGATGTCACTGCGGCCGCGGATGAGCGAACGACGGGCCTCCCGGTCCACGTCGGCGAGCAGCGGCAGGTCGGCCGTCATCCGCCCACACCTCCGCTGACCTCCAGCGAGCGCGGCTGGTCGGTGGTCCGGTGCAGTGGCCGGTAGACCACGGTCACGTCCAGCCGGCCCTCGGTCGCGCTGACGCTCACCCGCTCGACCGCGATGAGGTCGCCCAACCACTGCTGCAGCGCCCCGTGCACCAGGGCCTGCGTCGAGTCCGCGAGGGAGTCACCGGAGGGCGCGAAGACCAACCCGGCCACTCCGCTGCCGAACGTCGGGCGGTTGACGCGCTCGCCGGGCTGGGTGAAGAGAACCTGCTCGACGAGCCCGCGGAGGTACTGCTCGTCGTCCGCTCGCTCGGTCCGGCCCCGCCCGTCCAGCCGGAGCGGGAAGGCCAGGTGTCGCGGGGCGTAGGCCCGCTGCGGGGAGGTCGTCATGTCGCCCGCACCCGGGTCTGGGTGGCGCTCGCCAGGAGCGGCACACCGGTCGGGGCGCAGGTGCCGGGCGCCGCCAGGATCGCCAACGGCATCCCCATGCTGGTGACGCGCGTGGTACCGGTGGTCCACATGCCGGTGACGCAGGGGCCACCGCTCGCGGGCGGGTAGGGGCACCCGGCGACGGCATACGTCGTGACCTGCTGGACGCTGGCCGTGCCGCCGAGCTTCACCCGTGGATTGACGGTGGTCGGGGTGGCCCGGCCCTGGTGGGCGCAGGCGACAGCGGCGGTCTGCGTGAGCAGGAAGCCAGGCATCACATGACCTCCAGGGCACCGTTGTTGACGGAGACGGAGACCGGCCCGACGGTGATCTGCTGGGTGCCCAGGCTGATGGTCAGCCCGGCCGGGCCGGCCTCGATGGTGGCGGCGCCGAGCGGGGTGCTCGCGGTGATCGTCAGCATCCCGATGAGGTCGTTGATCTCGACGGTGGCGGTGTCGGTCTTCAGCACCTTCATCTGCTCGACCGGTGGGACCGCAGGTGCCTGCCCGACCCCCCAGAAGCAGCCACCCAGGATCGGCTTGTCCGGGTCGCCGCCCTCGAACTCGATCCACACGTGGGTGCCCTGGGGAGGCACCAGGAACATCCCCACCCCGTCCCCGGCGTACGGAACGCAGGGCATGGCCCAGCTCATCGTGCCGTCGCCCAGCACGGCGGGGCACTTCACCTGCACCCGGCCCTGGCCGAGCGGATCGAGCGTGTTCTCGACGGTGCCGCGGTACTTCCCGAAGAACGCCGGCCCACTCATGAGACCCTCACCACCGGGACGGTCGAGCCGTAGCCCTCGCGGGTCAACGTGAAGTCGGCGGTGTAGCCGCCCGGATGCAGCTGGTGCACCACCTGCTGGACGTACCACAGACCGTCGTGCGACCAACCCGCACCGCGCATCCCGACGAGGCCACGCGGCCGCAGGACCGCGCCGTAGACACCACCGTCCAGCCGTCCGGTCGCGGTCACGCAGTTCATCGCCGCGTCGGTCCGGGCCTGGGCATGGGCGAGGGCGGTCACCGCGCTGACACCGGTGTCGCGGTAGGCGCGGGTGCGGACGGACGGAGCGTGCACGGCCCAGACGGGCATCGCGGCCAGCGGCGGTCGAGTGGCTCCGAAGGTGCGCACCGGGATGACGACTCCGGTGCGCGGGTCCTGCACCTGGCCGTCGAGAACCTCCGGGCCGAGCACGTCCTCCCGGAAGGTCGGGGCGCCGAGGACGGTGGTGTCCGGCCCGAGGTCGACGGACAGTGCCTTCTGCGGTGCCCCGGCGCGCACCGGCGGCCCCCAGTAGAGCGTGCTGACCCCCGGCACCGGGCCAGGGTCGACGTAGCAGACGAAGCCGTTGACGTCGGCGAGCTGCTGGAGGTGGGACCAGTCGGTGCCCTGCTGGGTGGGGGTGCGCTCGATCGGCAGCGGTGGCTCGCTCACCGGGGGCGGGAGCGCGGACGGGATGAGTCCGGTGGCGGCATACCGCGCGGCGATGGTCAGTACCTGGAGGTGGTCGGTGAGCCCCACGTGCTCGGCCGACACCTCGTGCCGGTCGAGCAGCAGCGACAGGTCCTGCCCGGTGATGCGCACACCGGCCTGTGTCTGTGCGCTGCCGGGGACGTACTCGGTCTCGGTGACGATCCCGTCCATGAGGACGTGCGGGATCACCCCCAGGGTCAGCACGAGCACGACGCGGTGGTTGGCGCGCAGTGCCGTCATCCCGAGCACCGGGGTGTCCAGCGCCGCCATCGGGCCGCTGCGTCCGGCGTCCAGGCTGATGGTGAAGGCGGAACGCCCCTCGTCGGACTCGGTCACCGTCACCTCGCGCACCCGGGCGGTGAGGTCGGGGGTGAGCGGCATCGGGATGGTGGGCCCGGCGAGGATGGTGAGGCGGGTGCCGAGGGCGGTCATACCCCACCCACCCCCGGCCTGGGGACGCGCAGGTCGGTGCCGACCGCCTCGTCGCCCACCAGGTCGTCCGGGTCGAGGGCGGCGTTGGCGTCGGTCAGTCGCCAGCTCCCGAGCGGATCTCCGGTGTACGCGTGGCTGACCAGGTCCAGCCGGTCCCGGGGAGCGACGGTGTGGGTGGCCAGGGTGCTCAGGTCCCGCGGGTCCGGCAGCGGGCGGCGTCGGTAGTACCGCACCCGCCTGCGGGTGCCGTCGACGGCGGTGACCTCGAGCTCGGCCTGGGGGACGTCCTCGTAGCGTCCCATCTCAGCCACCGATCGACACGGAGGCGGCGGCACCGGCGGAGGCGACGGCGGCGACCGAGGCGAGGCTCTCCTTGACCACCTGGTGGGCGATCGAGAGCGCGAAGCCCGCGTCCGTGGGCGACAGGTCGCTCGCGGTCAGCACCGAGAGGTCGACGTCGACACTGGCCCGCAGCGGGGACAGCGCGGGGGAGTATGCCTGCTCCCGGATCGTGAGGCTGGTGACGGTGACCGGCACGATCCGGGTCGGGCCCAGGACGAGCACGGTGAGCGGACCGTCGGGCGGGAGGATCTCGATGGTCCCCGCGGCCAGCAACGCGGTGTTGGCGATGGTGGTCGCGGTCGGCGGGTGGAGCAGCATCTCCAGGCTGGCCAGGCGCCCGGCCACGCCTGCCGTGGCGGCGATCGGGTCGCCCACCTCGAGGCCGTCGGTCGCGTCCAGGTCGAGGGTCAGCGAGATGGACTCGGAGGGGCTGCCCCACAGCCGTTGTGCGTTGGAGGCTCCCGACCCGCCGTGGGGA
This sequence comes from uncultured Serinicoccus sp., assembly GCF_947487915.1. Lineage (GTDB taxonomy): Bacteria > Actinomycetota > Actinomycetes > Actinomycetales > Dermatophilaceae > Ornithinicoccus. The sequence goes on from NZ_CANKYH010000008.1 coordinate 212,990, forward strand.
GCGGCGCGCGGGGTGATGGTGCGGGTGACCTCGTCGGGGTTGTACTGGAAGAGCACGATCCGGGCGAGCGGGTTCGTCGGCTCGACGCCGATGATCGCGCCCGGCACGGTGCGTGCCGAGCCGGGGAAGGTGCCCATGGGGCTCACCCTGTGGCGCCGGCGTCACTGCCGTGTCACAGAGGCGTCACGCGACGCGTCCGCCCGCTCACCACGACACCACCGGCCGACGTATCCAGCCGGCCCGTGGTGTCTCTGAACGGACGCCACCACCCGAAAGGGTGATCTCGCCCGCCCTGTTCAGGACGCCACACCTGTGGCACGGTAGTCGCCCATCAGGACGGCACAGGGCCTGACGGAAGGACCCTCGGTGACGACACGGACTCCCCCGACGTGGCGATCGACCACCGATGACATCGCGATCCACATCGGTGTGCTCGGATCCTTCTCGCTGCGGGTGCAGGGCCAGGACGTCTCGCTCCCGGCCGGCGCTCAGCGGCTGGTGGCGATGCTCGTGGTGCGCGGCCGGATCGGGCGCTCGCGGCTGGCGGGCATGCTGTGGCCCCAGGCGACCGAGCACCGCGCGCTCGCGAGCCTGCGGACCGGGATCTGGCGCACCAACCAGGCGGCCTGCGGCCTCGTGCTGAGCGATCACGGGACGGTCCGTCTCGGTCTCGAGCCACACGTCGACCTGCAGCGTCTGGTCGAGCGCTCGCGCCTCGTGCTGGACGGTCAGGACCCGCCCGACGACGACGGCTGGGAGCAGGGCACCCTCGCCGGTGAGCTGCTGGAGGACTGGGACGACGAGTGGCTGGAGCCGGAGCGGGAGCGGCTGCGGCAGTTGCGCCTGCACGTCATGGATGCCGAGGCTCGCAGACTGACCAGGCTCGGCCGCTACGGACTGGCCCTCGATCTCGCCCTCACCGCGCTCCAGGCCGATCGGCTCCGCGAGTCCGCACACCGGCTGGTCGTCGAGATCCATCTGGCCGAGGGCAACGTCTCAGAGGCGAGACGTTCCTACGAGGCGTGCCGTGACCTCCTGGAGGCAGAGCTCGGTATCCGACCGTCGCAGGGTCTGGCCGACCTCGTCGAACGGGCCGTGCCGCCGGAGCCCGCCGGCATCGACCGGGAGCTGGCCGGCATCGGGTGACGCGACCCCCGCCGCGCGGGCGCCCCGTGCTGGTGGACGTCGTGCCCCGGTGCGGTCAGTCCAGCGTGGCGAGCACGCTCACCCTCGTCTCGGCGGCTCCGGTGTTCTCGATCGTCACGGTTCGCGGACCGCCGGCGACCAGGGCCTCCAGGACACCTGCGTTGGCCACGACCAGGACGCCGTCGACGGTGAGGTCGTCGCCGTCGGTCCCGCCGTTGCTGGGCGTGACGGTGACGGTCACGAGGTCGCCGCCGCTCGTGGCCCTGATCGCCAGCAGCGTCATCGCGCCTCCGTCGGGCAGCAGTGCCACCTCCTGGGACTCCGACCCCGATCCTGCTGCGCCCAGGGTGAGGTCGGCCACGACGTAGGAGTCAGCCTCCAGGTCGGTCCCGAGCGGGAGCATCGGGCCGTCGGCCACGCTCACCGTCGCTGTCAGGGACAGAGTCACCATGGCCGTCTCCTTCGCCCGTGCCCGGCGGTTCCGGACTTCTCGTGAGCTCGCCAGCGACGATCCGGGACGGGCGTCACGGGTCCATCACCGGTGCGTCACGCCACCGCCGGGACCGTGGTGCGGCGCCGGACGGGGCACGGTGACACGGCAGTGACGTCCCGGTGACGGGCCAGGTCCATCGTCCGACAGGACTGCGCCCGGCGAAGGAGTCCCGTCATGACCATCACCCCGACGTACCCCGGTGTCTACATCACCGAGGTCCCCGGCGGCGGCCGCACCGTCAGCGGCGTCGCGACATCGATCACCGCATTCGTCGGGTCGGCCGCCCGCGGACCCGTCGACACCCCGCTCGCGCTGAGCAGCGTCGGGGACTTCGAGCGCCACTTCGGAGGGCTCTGGCGCCAGAGCGGCCTGGGGTATGCCGTCCGTGACTTCTTCCTCGGCGGCGGTGGTCAGGCTGTGGTGGTCCGGATCGCGCACCCGGACGCGGACACCGCACGACTGGCCGTCGGCGGGATCACGCTGGAGGCCACCGGCCCGGGAGCCTGGGGCAACGATCTGGCGGTGGCGGTGGAGCATCCGACCACTGCGGACGCGGACGACATCGCTGCTGGTCAGGGCGGTGGGGTGACCGGCGGTGACCTCTTCACCCTGTCGGTGACCGATGGCGGCGCGACCGAGACGTATCGCAGCGTCACCGTCGTGGACGGCCCGCGACGACTCGACCGGGTGCTGGAGTCCTCGCTGCTGGTCTCGGTCGTCGGTGCCCTCCCGGCGGCTCGACCCGGGCCCGGCACGACCACCGTGGCCCTGGCTGACGAAGGCTCCGACGGGGGTGCGCTCGACGCCGACGACTACATCGGGGCCGGGTTCGCCGACGCCAAGCGCGGCCTCTTCGCGCTGGACCACACGGACCTGGTCAACCTCATCGTGATCCCGCCGCCGACGCCCACCGGGGACCTGCCGGCCAGCGTCTGGCCCGAGGCCATGGCCTACGCGGTCCGGCGTCGGGCCTTCCTCGTGGTCGACCCGCCGGGCACGCTCACCACCGGCGCGGCGCCAGGCTGGGCGAGCAGCGTGGGTCTGACCGGGCTCGCTGCCCGCAACGCGGGGGTCTACTTCCCCCGGGTGCGACGCCCGGACCCGTTGCGCGGCGGCAGCATCGACACCTTCGCCCCCAGCGGTGGGGTGGCGGGGCTGATGGCCCGCACGGACGCCAGCCGCGGCGTCTGGAAGGCCCCGGCCGGGCTGGAGGCCGGCCTCACCGGGGTCGTCGACCTCGCGGCGGATCTCACCGATCACGAGAACGGACCGCTCAACCAGGCAGGCGTCAACGCGCTGCGCACCTTCCGCGGGGTCGGACCGGTCGCCTGGGGAGCTCGAACCCTCCGCGGCGCCGACGTGCTCTCCGACGAGTACAAGTACGTCCCGGTGCGGCGGCTCGCGCTCTACCTGGAGGAGAGTCTCTTCCGCGGCACCCAGTGGGTCGTCTTCGAGCCCAACGACGAGCCACTGTGGGCGCAGATCCGGCTCTCCCTGGGTGCCTTCATGCAGGACCTCTTCCGGCAGGGGGCCTTCCAGGGGAGCAGCCCGGCCGAGGCCTACAGCGTCCGCTGCGACTCCGAGACCACCACGCAGTACGACATCGACCGCGGCGTCGTGAACATCGAGGTGGGCTTCGCACCGCTCAAGCCGGCTGAGTTCGTCGTCATCTCGATCCAGCAACAGACCGCCAGCGCGGCGTCCTAGGAGGAACCATGGCTGAGTTCTCGGTCAACGCGACCCGATTCGACCCCTACAAGAACTTCAAGTTCCGGGTGAAGTGGGACGGCCGGTACGTCGCGGGGGTGAGCAAGGTGGGCGCGCTCAAGCGGACCACCGAGGTGGTCAAGCACCGTGCCGGGGGCGACCCCTCGAGCAGCCGGAAGTCGCCCGGACGCAGCGAGTTCGAGGCGATCACCCTGGAGCGCGGGGTCACCCACGACCAGGACTTCGAGCAGTGGGCCAACAAGGTGTGGAACTTCGGCTCGGGACTGGGCACGGAGACCTCGCTGGCGGACTTCCGCAAGGATCTCATCATCGAGGTCTACAACGAGGCCGGTCAGGTGGTCATCTCCTACATGGTCTTCCGGTGCTGGGTCTCGGAGTACCAGCCGCTTCCCGAGCTGGACGCCAACGGCAACGGGGTGGCGATCTCCTCCATCAAGCTCGAGAACGAGGGCTGGGAGCGGGACTACGCCGTCACCGAACCGACCGAGCCGACCTTCACCGAGCCGTGACCGGATCGGCGGACACGCTCGTCCTCTGGGAAGCTCTGGCCGGCGCTTCCCCGGTGCTGGCCGGCGCCGCCCTGCTGCATGCTGGCGGCGAGGCTCCCAGCCTCGCAGCGGCCTGCGACCTTCCGCTGGCGGCAGCCGCGGCGATGGCCCTCCGTCAGCTCCGCCAGCGGTGTGGGGACCACCTCGACACCCTCGCTGCCTGCCCGTCGTGCGGCGCTCGTCTGGAGGTTCTCCTCCCGCTGCGCCAGCTGGACGAGCACGCCAGCGCGCTACCGGCCGCCAGCACCGTGGGCGGTCGCACCGTCCGCTCACCCACCACGCGCGACGTGGCAGCAGCGCTGACCACCGATGACCCGGATGCGTCTCTGCGGGCGTCCTGCGTCCAGCTCGACGACGGGGTGACCGAGCACGAGCGGGCGGCCCTGCTGGCGGTGGCCGAAGATCTGTGCGGCGCCGCCGCGCTGTCGGTGCGCGTCGACTGCCCGGACTGCGGCGGGAGCTCCTCGGTCGACGTGGACCCCGTCGCGCTGCTCGCGGACCAGGTGGCCATGGACGCGGCGCAGCTGCTGCGGGACGTCGCCGGCCTCGCCGCCGCCTACGGGTGGCGGGAGGCGGACATCCTCCGCCTCTCTCCCGCTCGTCGCGCGGCCTATCTCTCGATGGCCCGCGGGCGCCGGCGATGAGCGACATCTTCGCCCGCCTGACGGCACGGGCGACCGACCCCGGCCCGCGGCTGACGCTGCGCCGGACCACCGCCTTCGAGTCCGCCGCCCTCGTCTCGACGCCGTGGGAGGGCAGGCGAGAGATCGGGGTGACCGAGCCGCAGGGGTCGGTGTCAGACCCTGCGGAGCGCACGGTCAGCCCGCGCGGCCCCGTGCTGGCCGCGCCGGATCAGGCCGCGGTCCGGGGGCTCGGCGAGCAGGCCGCCACGCCCGAGGACCCGGCACCGACGCCGCATCCGCCGGTGTCTCTCCCGGCGGATCCGGGGTCCTCGGTGAGCGGGGCCGACGACGTGGTCGGCGCGGTCCCGTCTGAGGTGGATGCCGTCCCCTCGACCCCGACCACACCCGCAGGGTCGCGCTCGCAGGCCGGCTCCCGAGCGCACCTGAGGGCGTCCTCCACCGATCTCGACATGGAGGTCCTCGAGCCATCCGCCCGGCCTGAGCAGCCGTCGATCCTGCCCGGGCACCCCAGGGTCAGGGCGGCCCAGGGCGACGAGCGAGACCGCTCGACCCCGCTCGACGGTCGCGCCCCGCTCGTCGCCGCACCGCCCCCGCTCGACGGCCCGGCCCCGATCGTCGCACCGACGCCCCCGCAGCCCCTGCCGGACCGGCCCCGTACCCGGCACCTGGCAGCCGAGACCCTGGTGCTGGAGCATGTCGTGCCAGTGCTGCGGGAGCGGGGGGTGCTGGACGACCGCGAGGCGCGGCAGGTGGTCGCGGTGCCCAGCGCCCCCGGCCGAACCCCGGCGCCGCGACGCGACGGCCGCCTCGCCGTCGGCGTCGACGACATCGACGTGCCGGCCCACGAGGAGGTCCATCTCCACGTCGACCGGGTGCAGGTCATCCACCCGGAGCGAGGAGGGGCACGGGCCTCCGGGGCTCTGCCCGCACCAGCGGCCGCAGCGGCGACCGGGCCGGCGACCGGGGCCGCGACCCACGACGCCTATCTCGCGCGGCAGCGGGACCGGTGGCGGCGGTGAGCAACAGCCTGGCCATCGCTGCCGTCACCACGACGCTGCGCCACGTCGTGCACGAGAGCCTGGGTGTCCCCGAGCCGGGGCCGGTCGGGGCGGCCGACGTCACGACCTACCGTCCGGCGCAGCTCAGTGATGTCGACACCATCGGCGACGGGGCCAGCGGACTCAACGTCTACCTCTACCAGGTGACCCCGAACCACGCCGGGAACCTGCAGGACCTGCCCACCCGACGTTCGGACGGCAGTCTCGCCCGGCGTCCCGTCGCGGCTCTCGACCTGCACTACCTGGTCACCGCCTACGGCGACGACGCCGTGCTCGAGCCGCAGCGTCTGCTCGCCCGGGCCAGCCTGGCGCTGGCCGCGACCCCGGTCTTCACCCGAGAGGTCATCGAGGCGGCGATGGCCAAGTACGGCATCGACGACACCGCGTTCCTCACCGCCGCCGACCTGGCTGACCAGCGCGAGCTCGTGAAGGTCTCGCTGGCTCCCCTGAGCCTGGAGGAGGTCTCGACGTTGTGGGGCAGCTTCGGCACGCCCTACCTCCTCTCCCTCGGGTATGCCGTCACGGCCGTCCTCATGGAGGCCCCGGTCGCGCCACGCCCGTCGGCGCCGGTGCGGACCCGTTCGCTCGGCGTCGCGCCGACCCGGCGCGTCGAGCTGGTCAGCGCCGAGATCGAGGGCGGTGGCCCCAGTGTCGTCGGCGCCCGGCTCCGACTGCGGGGCGCCGGCCTGCTGGGGCCCGGCACGGCCATCACCCTCGGTGAGGACCGCATCGCCCCGGACGCCACCGACTCCACCACCACCGAGCTGGTGGCGACGGTGCCGGACACCGTCCGCAGCGGCATCCACGCGCTGCGGGTCATCGAGGTCAGCCCCGCCGACGCCATGACCGGGGAGCCGGAGCGGGTAGAGCAACGCTCCAACGCGCTGGCCTGGCCGATCACACCCACGGTCGGCATCCCCACAATGGCGGGCACAGACGTCTCGGTCCCGGTCAGCCCGGCGCTGCGCCCCGGCCAACGGGCCACCCTGACCGTAGGGCGGCTGAGCGGCGGAACTCCCGGCGACCCCGACCACCTGGCCATCACCTTCCCCCCGGTCGCCGAGGGGGTCGCTCCCGTCACCGAGCTGACCGTCCCGGCGGTCCACCTGGGCCCCGGCACCTGGCTGGTCCGCGTCGAGGTCGACGGGGTCATCTCCATCCCCACCATGGTGGGAGATACCTACGACGGCCCGGCCGTGACCGTGCCATGAGCCTCACCGACGCCACGACACCCGCCTACGCGAGCGGCTCCCGGCCCCTCGGGCCCGAGGCGAGGGCCACCGCCACGGAGCTGATCCGGGCCGAGATCGAGGTGCTGCGGCGGCGGATCCTCGACGAGGACACCGACGAGGCCGAGCAGACCCTGGCGACGCTGTGCGAGGCCTATCCGGGGCCGCGCCCGCTGGACGACATCGAGACCGGTTTCGGGCTGTCCCGCTTCGAGCGGGCTGCGGTGGTTCTCGCCGCCGCCCCGGATCTGGTGGGGTCCTTCAGCGCGGACCTGTCATCGGTGCTCGGGGGCCAGCGGCCCTCCCTGTCCACCGCGCTCGCGGTCCTGCCGGACCCGCACTGGGACGCCGTGCTCCCGCAGTCGCCGCTGCGGCACTGGCGGCTCCTGGAGGGCGTCGATGCGAGCGCGCCGTTGGACAGCCCGGTCCGCCTCGCCGAGTGCGTGCTGCACTACCTCGTCGGCGTGGACGCCCCGGACGCCGACCTCACCACGCTCAGCGTCCCGGTCGAACCCGTCGTCCTGGTGCCCCCGTCCCTGCGAGAGGTCGCCCATGCCGTCATCGAGGCCTGGGACGCCGGGCGTGCCGTCGGGCTGAACGGTCCGCAGCAGGCCAACGCGCACCTCGTCGGAACGGCTGCGGCCCGGATGGCGGGACTGGCGCCACGTCGCGTCGCGGCCGTCGACCTGCCGCTCGACGGGCCGGGCTTCGCCGAGGTACGGCGCGCCATGACCCGGCAGACGGTGCTGAGCCAGTGGGCCTGGATCATCGACGCCACCGATACCGACCAGGAGCACCTCGCGACCATCGGACGAGGGCTCGCTGCCTCGGACGCACCGACGGTCGTCGTCCTCGGCTCCGGCCGTGCGCCTGCGCAGATGCCGTCGCTGACCGTTCCGAGGAGCGGCCTCGCCGAACGCAGCTGGCTCTGGCAGGCGGCGCTGCAGGCCGTGGGTGCCCGCGCCGACCGGGCCGAGATCGACGCGGTCGCCGGGTCCCACGACCTGTCCGTGGACAGCGTCATGGACGCGGCGCACGACGTGGCTCTGGGGATGACGCTGCGCAGCGCCTGCCGCCGCCGGCACCGGCACCAGGTGGGTGCCCTGGCCACGGTGCGGACGCCGCAGCAGGGGTGGGACGACCTGGTCCTGCCGGACGTCGTCCGCGACCAGATCAGCGACCTGGTGGCGTCGTTGCGCCACCGAGGCACGGTGCTGGAGGAGTGGGGCTTCGGTCGGCGCGGGCGCGGTCTGGGCACCACGGCCCTCTTCGCCGGCCCCAGCGGCACCGGCAAGTCCCTCGCTGCCGAGGTCATCGCCCACGAGGTCGGCCTGGACCTGGCGCAGGTCGACCTGAGCCAGGTCGTCGACAAGTACATCGGCGAGACGGAGAAGCACCTCGGGGCGCTCTTCGACGCCGCCGAGGACGGCGGCATGGTGCTGCTCTTCGACGAGGCCGACACCCTCTTCGGCAAGCGCTCCGAGGTCAAGGACAGCCACGACCGGTACGCCAACCTCGAGGTCGGCTATCTGCTGCAGCGGCTCGAGGCCTTCACCGGCCTGGCCATCCTCACGACGAACGCCCGCAGCCACCTGGACCGCGCCTTCACCCGACGTCTCTCGACCGTCATCACCTTTCCCTACCCCGACGCCGCAGCCCGGCGACGGTTGTGGGAGGTGAGCCTGCCCGAGGACATGCCGCGCGGCGTCCTCGACCTGGACCGGCTCGCCGCCCTGGACCTGAGCGGCGGTGACATCGCCGCCGCGGCGTTGCGTGCTGCCTACCGTGCCGCCGACGCGGGGGAGCCGGTGCAGACGCACCACCTGCGCGAGGCGGCTCGCGTCGAGCTCGGCAAGAGCGGTCGCACCGCGCCCCGGGAGCGGCGATGAGCAGAGTCGCGGTCCCTCGCAGCAACCCCGTCGATGCGCGCGCCAGCGCCCAGGCATGGTCGGCCTTGCCACGCAGCGGCGGCCGCGCGATCTCCGACGTGGTCCCCACCGTCCGGCGCCCACCGGGCAGCGGCCCGGGCCACCGGGTGCCCGCCCCTGCCTCCGCGTCCGAGGAGCTGGCGGCCGAGCGCAGTGCTCACCACCGCGATCCTGGTGCCAGGACCGAGCGCGACGGTGTCGGGGGCGTCGGCACCACGGGGGACGTGGTCGGTCGCGACATGCTGATGGCCCAGACCCATGCCGAGCTGGAGAACGTGGCCGGCCACCTGACAGTGGCAGTGGCGACCCGCGCGGGACTGGCCATCGGGCTGGGCTCGACCAGTGAACCCGGGACGGCGGGAACGGTGGCCGGGCCAGGTATCCCGGGTGGCTTTCCCGCCCCGCAACCTCATACCCGTCCCCTGACCTGCGAAAGGGTGGTCGACATGTCCAGCACCGACCCGCTCCTGGTGCCCGCCGAACGGCTCACCCGACCGCTGCCGCCCGGGGGGGTCGCGGAGGTGCTGACCGAGGCGCGAGCCCGATGACACCCGCCCGCGCAGCCGCCGTGAGCGACCCCTCCCGTCACCGGGAGTCGCTGCACGAGACGTGGCAGCGCCTCCCCCGGGCCGGCGGTCGGCCGCTGAGCGTCCTGCTGCCCGAGACGGCCGCGCGACCCGACATCGGTGGCATCGCGGTCCACTCCGACCCCGTCGGCCAGGATGTCGCGTGGCGGATGTCAGCGCGGGCCTTCACCGTAGGGCGCCACATCTACCTCGGCGCGCACGCGCCGGCCCCGGGCACCGCGGCGGGCGTCCGGTTGCTGCGGCACGAGGCCGAGCACGCGTCGGGGGCGGCCCCGGGCAGTGGGCCGGGCAGCCACATACCGGCGCGAGCGTCGGCGCAGCGTGAGGCGCAGGCGCACGCCGCCGAGGGCGCCGGGGTCAGCCGCCTCCCCAGCACCGCAGCCGGGCCGGCCGTCCTGGGCCTGGACGACGACGACACGTGGGCGGACTCGATCATGAGCGTGCTGGAGGCCATCGGCGGCGGCCTCATGGGGGAGTTCAACGAGGACCCGTCCTTCGCCGAGATCGGGGTGGACCTGGGGGTGAGCCTGATCCCGGTCCTCGACCAGGTCTCCGATGCTCGGGACCTGTCTGCCCACCTGTGGTACCTCGGTTCACGGGACGGCGAGGTGGCACGACCGATGCGGTGGGTCGGCCTGGCCTTCACGCTGATCGGGCTGATCCCGGAGGTCGGCAGCGCGATCAAGGGCGCCAGCAAGCTGCTCATCGCGGGTGGCCGCAGCGCGCTGCGGCACGCGGACGAGCTGCTCGCCCTCGCCCGTCGCGCGCTCGGCTCCGGGTCCGCGTCGCTGGCCGGTTTCGCCCGGTACATCCGGCGGAACTGGCGCGGGTGGGTTCGCAGCGGGCAGCGTGCCTGGCGGCAGAAGGTCGATCGCGTGCTGGGTGCCATCAGCAGGGTGCCCGGCTTTCTCCTCGATCAGCTGGGGCCGCTGCCCCGTCGGCTGCAGCAGGTCGCTCGCGAGTCGCAGGCCAGGCTGGACGAGGCCTACAGGACGGTCCAGGAGATGATCGACTCCGGGCTGCGGGTGGTGGACGAGGCGCTCTCGGCACCGGGCCAGGCCCTGCAGACCGCTGGGGGACCTCCGCTGGCGATGATGTCCTCGATGCGCCCCGACCGCGCTGAATACGACCTGCTCTCCGGCGGCGGACGAAGCATCTCGGACTGGGCCGGGCACACGGCCGATGAGGCGGTCGACCTCGCTGACGAGCTGATCCAGAGCGGGCTGGCGCGCTCGGACTGGTTGGAGCGCCACCACACCGTCTTCGTCTACCTGCTGCGGGCGATCTCGAGCCGTCGCACCGGGCGACCGGCCAGCACCCTGACCCAGTCCGCGGGGCAAGGCTTCCGGCAGATCGTGGACGAGATCTTCCCGCAGACCCTCGTCGACCTGGACCGGATCGTGCACGCGCGGCTGCACCGACTGCTCAACGACGTGCTCGACGAGATGTTGGTCCCGGACCGGGTGGCCGCCCGGATGGCCAGGGTCGACGAGTTCCGCGAGTTCGGCTTCCAGATGGTGCAGCGCGAAGGTGTCCGCGGCATGCTGCGGCGGCTGGAGTTCCTCACCAAGCACGAGCTCGTGGACATCCTGGAGGAGGCCTACCTCCGGGTCCATCGAGAGAACCCCGGCATGCTGTCGGACGAGACCCTGGGGGCGCTGATGGATGCCATCGACGAGGTGCGGCGCAGCCTGTAGGGCGCTTGCTCCGGACCCGATCGACCTCATCTGCCAGAGTGAGGCGTATGACAGTCGCTCCCGACCTGCTCGACCTCGCCGCCGACCTCGTCCCCGAGGAGGGCAGGGGGCTGCTCGGCATCGTCGGGCTGCCCGGGTCGGGCAAGTCGACCTTCGCCGACGAGCTCATCGCGGCACTGGCGCAGCGGCACGGGCCGGACTGGGTCGGGCACGTGCCGATGGACGGCTTCCACCTCGCCGACGTCCAGCTGGAGCGGCTCGGGCTGGCCGACCGCAAGGGTGCCCCCGAGACCTTCGACGCGCCGGGGTACGCCGCGCTGCTGGCCCGCCTGGGAGCGGACACCACCGACCCGGTCTACGCCCCCGGCTTCGAGCGCACCCTCGAGCAGCCGATCGCCGCCGCGCTCGTGGTCCTGCCCACGGCGCGGCTCGTCGTCACCGAGGGCAACTACCTGCTCGACCCCGACGCGCGGTGGCGCGCGGCGCGGGCCCGGCTCGCCGAGGTGTGGAGCGTCGAGGTCGACGAGGAGCAACGGCATACCCAGCTGGTCGCGCGACACGTCGAGTTCGGCAAGACGCAGGAGCAGGCGGAGGCGTGGGTCGAGCGGGTGGACGAGGCCAACGCGCGCCGCATCCGCGAGCGCTCCGACGCCCCCGACCGGGTGGTCCGGTGCGCCGAGGACGGCACCTGGCACCTCGACTGAGGCCCGGCCCGCACGCAGAGCGGTCCGACCAGGCCCGTCGCGGCTCACTCCCGGACGATGGCGGCCACGACGTGGGCGATCGTGGGCTCGACGTGCTCGGGCAGGACGACGGCCCCGGGCGTGAGGAGCTGGAGGCAGATGCCGTCCAGCACGGAGAGCACGAGGCGTAGCGCGTCCCCTCGCTCCAGCAGCAGGACGCCCTCCTCGTCCAGGACCGCCAGCCAGGCATCGACGCGCTCGCGGCTGAGGGCGGCCAGGGACTCCAGGGTGCGGCTCTCGGACTCGCTGGCGTTCGGCCCCACGGCGGCGGCGTAGGACGCCAGCCACAGCGAGAGGGTGTCGGCGTCCCGGTAGTCCCGAGGGATGAACTGCACGAGGCACTCGTGCAGTCGGGCGCGCGGAGGCAGCTGACGGTCCTCGACGTGCAGATCGGACACCACGTGCTCGAGGGCCGGGCGCAGCACCTCCTCGTAGAGGTCGCGCTGGGTGGGGAAGTAGTGCCGCAGCGTGCTGGCGCCGATCCCCGCACGCCGCGCGACGGTGCGCACGCTGACCGCCTCGAGACCCCCCTCGGCGACGACCTCGCGCGCGGCCTGCACGATCTGCTCGCGACGGTCCTGGCTCATGGCTCTCCCTCGGTGGTACGCCGTACTGGCACAGCGTGCTAATCTACGTGTTAGTACAGCGTACTATCGCGACCGCATCCATCAAGGGGAGACCATGATCGAGAACCTGCAGGACTTCACCGCCGGGCTGCCCGCCCTGCTCCAGTGGCTGGGGGTGATGCTCGCCGCCGCCATCCCGTTCGTCGAGAGCTACTTCGGGTCGGTCATCGGCGTCGTCGCCGGGATGAACCCGGTCGTGGCCGTGCTGGCCGCCGTGGTCGGCAACGTGCTCTCGATGGTGCTCGTCGTGCTGTCGGCGGACCGGCTGCGCGCGCGCCGCGGGGTGCAGCCCATCGAGGAGATGTCGCCGCGCAAGCAGCGGCTGCGCCGGATGCTCGACCGCTTCGGCGTCCCGGGCGTGAGCCTGCTCGGGCAGACCGTGCTGCCGAGCCAGATCACCTCGGGAGCGCTCGTGGCCTTCGGGGCGAGCACCCGGGGGGTCATCGGGTGGCAGGTCCTGTCGATCATCCTCTGGGGCGTCGCCTTCGGGGCCCTCGCCGTGCTCGGTGTGGACCTGCTCGAGACGTCCTAGCGCGGGCCGGGGACGCACGGCGCGACGGGGTGCCGGCGCCTGTCGGGTGGCCGGCCCTGCGGCAGGATGAGGGTATGCCGGACCTCTCGACCCCGACCCGCAAGCCCGACCGCTACCTCGGCGAGCGCGCCGCCCTCGACGACCTGCTCGACGCGATGCCGGTGGGCGTGCTGTCCACCGTCGTCGACGGGGAGCCGTGGTCGGTGCCGCTGCTCGTCGCCCGGGACGGCGACCGGGTCCTGCTGCACGGCTCGACCGGCGCCGGAGCGCTGCGCCACGTCGCTGCCGGCGTCCCGGTGACCCTCACCGTCGTCGCGCTGGACGGGCTGGTCGTGGCCGAGACCGCCTTCGACTCCTCGGCGAACTACCGCAGCGCGGTGCTGCGCGGGCACCCGGTGGAGCTCGGTCCCGAGGAGTCGCGCCGGGCGCTGGAGCGGCTGACCGACCGGCTGCTGCCCGGGCGGACCTCGGAGGTCCGGGCCAGCACCGGCAAGGAGCTGCGGGCCACCGCCTGCCTGGCGCTCCCGATCGTCGAGGGCTCCTGGCTGCTCAAGGCCCGCACCGGCGGCGCCGGGCCCAGCGAGGACCCGGCCGTCTGGACGGGGGTCGTCCCGCTGGCGCTGACGGCGGGGCCCCCGGAGCCGACCCCGGGCACGACCGCCCCCGTGCCGGGCTCCGTGGTCGCGACGCGCGCGGCATACCCGCCCCCGAGGTGAGCCGGGGGCGAGCCGGACGCCCTGCCGACCCCGGCCGACGACCCCGCCCGGCCCGGGCCCCCCTCAGAGGCGCGCGGCGAGCTCGGTCGCCTGCCGGATCGCCCGCTCGGCGTCGAGCTCGGCGGCCACGTCGGCCCCGCCGATGACGTGCACCGGCACCCCGAGCGCGCGCACCGGCTCGACGAGCCCGGTCACCGACTCCTGTCCGGCGCAGAGCACCACCGTGTCGACCGGTATGACGTGCGGCACCCGCTCGTCCTCCGTCCCGTCGTCCACCGGCAGGGTGAGGTGCAGCCCGTCGTCGTCGATCCGGACGTACTGCGCGCCGCCGACGAGGCGCACCCCGGCGTCGGCGAGCTCGGTGCGGTGGACCCACCCGGTGGTCTTCCCCAGCCCGGCGCCGTGCCGGGAGGTCTTGCGCTGCACCAGGTGCACCTCGCGCCGGGCCGGTGGCTGCCGCTTCTCCCCCAGGCCGGCGCGGACCTCCCACGGGTCGGCGACCCCCCAGCGCCCACGCCACTGCGCCAGCGTCTCGTCGGGCTCGTGCAGCAGGGCGCTGCTGACGTCGAAGCCGATGCCGCCGGCCCCGACGACCGCCACCCGTGCGCCGACCCGGCCCGGGTCGCGGATCGCCTCGGGGTAGCTCAGGACGCTCGGGTGGTCCACCCCCGGGATGTCGGGCACCCGCGGCACGACGCCGGTCGCGACCACCACCTCCTCGAATCCGGTCAGCCGCTCCGGGGTGACCCGCACCCCCAGGTGCGTCGTGACACCGCGCACCCCGAGCAGGTGCTCGTAGTAGGCGAGCGCCTCGCGGAACTCCTCCTTGCCCGGGATCTGCGCGGCCAGCCGGAACTGCCCGCCGACATGGTCCTGCGCCTCGAAGAGCTCGACCCGGTGGCCGCGCCCGGCGAGCTCGACCGCGGCCGCCAGCCCGGCCGGCCCGGCGCCCACCACCGCGACCTTCCTGACCCGGCGCGTCGGCGCCAGCACCAGCTCGGTCTCGTGCGCCGACCGCGGGTTGAGGATGCAGGTCGCGCGCCGGTTGGCGAAGGTGTGGTCCAGGCAGGCCTGGTTGCAGGCGATGCACGGGATGATCTCGGCGCTGCGCCCCTCCTCTGCCTTGCGCACCCAGTCGGCGTCGGCCAGCAGCGGCCGGGCCATCGACACCAGGTCGGCCTCGCCGTCGGCGATGACCTGCTCGGCGACCTCGGGCCGGTTGATCCGGTTCGACGCGACGACCGGTATGCCGATCTCCGCCCGCAGCCGCGCCGTCACCCAGGTGAAGGCCGCCCTCGGCACGGAGGTGACGATGGTGGGGACGCGCGACTCGTGCCAGCCGATGCCGGTGTTGATGCACGTCACGCCGGCCTCCTCCAGCGCGTGCGCGAGGTCGACCGTCTCGGCCCAGTCCTGCCCGTCGGGGACGAGGTCGAGCAGGCTCATGCGGTACTGCACGACGAAGTCCTCGCCGACCAGCTCCCGCGTCCGCCGCACGATCTCGACCGGGAAGCGCATGCGGGCCCGGGCCGACCCGCCCCAGGCGTCGCTCCGGTCGTTGGTCCGCGCGGCGAGCATCTGGTTGACGAGGTAGCCCTCGGAGCCCATGATCTCCACCCCGTCGTAGCCCGCCTCCTGCGCGAGCCGGGCCGAGCGGGCGAAGTCCTCGACCGTGCGCTCCACCTGACGGGTGGACAGGGCGGAGGGGCGGAACGGCGTGATCGGCGACTTCTTCGCGGACGCGCCCTGGGCGAACGGGTGGTAGGCGTAGCGCCCCGCGTGCAGCAGCTGCAGCAGGATGCGGCCGTCGTGCCCGTGCACCGCGTCGGTGACCGTGCGGTGCCGCCGGGCCTGCGCCGACCGGACCATGCTCGAGCCGAACGGCAGCAGCCACCCGCGCCAGCCCGGGGCATACCCTCCGGTCACCATGAGCCCCACCCCGCCGCGGGCGCGCTCGGCGAAGAAGGCGGCCAGCTTGTCGGTGTCGCGGGCGCGGTCCTCGAGCTTGGTGTGCATCGAGCCCATGACGACGCGGTTGCGCAGCGTGAGGTGGCCGAGGCGGACGGGGCTCAGCAGGTGCGGGTACGCGCTGGGGCCGGGCATGAGGACAGGGTAGCCAGGGGCCGACGGGCGACCTGACGCTGCGCCGGGGACGGTATCTGGCTGGGCTCCCCGTGCTCTGAGGGGTGGACGTGCACGCACACGTCACCCGACAAGGAGGTCGCCATGAGCACCACCCGCACCACCCCCCGCGCCCCGCTGCGCGCCACCCCGCGCACGCTGCTCGCGGGCGCCCTGCTGGCCGTCGGTGCGCTCACCCCGGTGGCCGCGGTCGCCCCGGCCGCGCACGCCGCCCCCTACTGCGGCATCACCTGGGGCTCGCTGCCCAAGGTGACCGGCTACGACACCGCGCAGGCCCCGATCACGAATGTCCGGTCCGGCCGGCACACCTGCTTCGACCGGGTCGTCGTCGACGTCTCCGGCGACGCCGGGGAGTATGCCGTCCGCTACGTCACCACCTACCGCGCCCCGGGCAGCGGGCAGGCGCTCTCCCTGCGCGGCGGTGCGAAGATCGAGGTCCTGGTCGGCAACCCGGCTTACGACGACGACGGCGACGCGGTCTACGACCCGGCGAACCCGGCCGAGCTGGTGGGCACCGCGGGCTACCGCACGCTGCGCCAGGTGCGCCTGGGCGGCAGCTTCGAGGGGCAGACCTCGATCGGCCTGGGCGTGCGCGCCCGGCTGCCGATGCGGGTCTTCGTCCTCGACGGCCCCGGGGCCGGTCAGCGACTGGTGGTCGACGTCGCCCACCGGTGGTGACGCCCCGGCGGGGTCCGGCAGTCCCGGGCCCCGCCGGGCTGCACCGGCTGCTGGGCGGCTCACGGCACGAACTGGGACACTGGACCCATGTCGCGTCCCCCCGCCCCCGGTGCCGACCGCCTGCTGGACCACGCCATCTGGTGGCACGTCTACCCCCTCGGCGCCGTGGGCGCGCCGGCCGTCCTGGAGGGTGACCCCGCCGACGCCGCCGTCGAGCACCGGTTGCCGCGGCTCGAGGCCTGGCTCGACCACGCCGTCGAGCTCGGCTGCTCAGGGGTCCTGCTCGGCCCGGTCTTCGCCTCCCGCAGCCATGGCTACGACACCCTCGACCACACCCGGATCGACCCCCGGCTGGGCGACGAGGCCGATCTGGACAGCCTGCTGCAGCAGTGCGGCGAGCGGGGGCTGTCGGTGCTGCTCGACGGCGTCTTCAACCACGTCGGTGCCGACCACCCGATGGTGCGCGACCCGCAGGCCTCCTCCCTGCTCAAGCTGGGGGAGGACGGCCGCCCGGCGTCCTGGGAGGGCCACGAGGGGCTCGTCGAGCTCGACCACGGCCACCCCGGGGTGGAGGACCTGGTCGTCGACGTCATGCTGCGCTGGCTGCGGCGCGGGATCGCCGGGTGGCGCCTCGACGTGGCGTATGCCGTGCCCACCGACTTCTGGGCACGCGTCACCGACCGGGTCCGCGAGGAGTTCCCCGACGCGCTCTTCGTGGGCGAGGTCATCCACGGCGACTACGCGGCTTTCGTGGAGGCGAGCGGCGTGGACACCGTCACCCAGTACATGCTGTGGAAGGCCCTCTGGAGCTCGGTCGCCGACACCAACTGCTGGGAGCTGGCGCACGCGCTGGAGGAGCACGACGCGTTGCTCGGCTCGTTCGTGCCGCAGACCTTCGTCGGCAACCACGACGTCACCCGCATCGCCACCCAGGTCGGCGACGACGGGGCGGCGCTCGGGCTGGCCGTGCTCATGACGGTCGGGGGTATGCCGTCGCTCTACTACGGCGACGAGCGCGCCTTCCGGGGGCTCAAGGAGGAGCGGCTCGGCGGGGACGACGCCATCCGGCCGGCGCTCCCGGCGACGCCCGCCGAGCTCGGGGAGGAGGGGGCGTGGATGCTCTCGCTGCACCGTGAGCTGCTCGGGCTGCGCCGCCGTCACCCGTGGCTGGCCCGGGCCCGTACCCAGGTCGAGGACCGCAGCAACGAGCAGCTGGCCTACGTCTCCTCCGGTGGCGACGACGACCAGTGGCTCCGGGTGGAGATCACCCTCGCGCCCACGGCCTCGGTCGCCGTCACCGGGCCGGACGGCGAGGCTTTCCGCTGGGTCTCCGGGGGCTGAGCCACCCGCACCTGTGCTGTGGCCGGCCGGGTTCGATCGGGCAGGGTCTGTGCACGTCGAGCGCACTCTGTGCATGTCCTAGGGCTTCTGTCGGCAGCCTGAGCAGAGAAAGATGCCCGAGGCAGGGGTTCTTACCCATGCGTCAGGCCTGCTTCTCTGCTCAGGCGCTTCCAACCGTGGGTACGGCCCCCCGCGTGCTCGGCCGGCCCGCCCGGTGGCGCGCCGGCACGCCCGCCCGGTGGCCCGCCGGCACGCCCGCCCGGTGGCCCGCCGGCCCGCCCGCCAGGTGGCCTGCCCTGCCCGGGCCACCCGGCCGGGGCGCCCGCACCTGCTCGTGTCGGCGGCACGGCATACCGTGGGAGCCATGACCGAACTCGTCCTCGTGGCCAACGCCGCCGACAGCACGATCAGCACCTTCCGGGTCGACACCGCAGCGCACCCCCCGACCCTCGAGCGCATCGCCGTCAGCGAGGTGGGGGAGGGCTGCGGCACCTTCGCGATCGACGCCGACCGCGACCTCGTGTATGCCGCCGCCAAGGGCGACCCGCCCGGCATCGACGTCTTCGCGCTCGACCGGGAGACGGGCCGGCTCGAGCACCTGGACCGCACCGACGTCGAGGGCTCGATGAGCTACCTGGCGCTCGCGCACGGCGGGAGCCTGCTGGTGGGGGCGTCCTACGGCGGCGGCAACGCCCAGGTCTTCCCGGTCGGCGACGAGGGTCACGTCGAGGAGCCGACCGCGCAGGTCTCGTGGCCCAACGCGCACTGCGTCGCGCTCGCCGCTGACGGCCGACACCTCTACGTCGTCTCGCTCGGGGCCGACGTGGTCGCGCAGTACTCGCTCTCGCCCGGCGGTGGTCTCACGCCGCTGGTCCCGCCCACCGCCGAGGCGCCCGAGGGCTCGGGGCCGCGTCACCTGGTGCTCGACGCGGCCGAGGAGCGGGCCTACGTCATGACCGAGTTCTCCGGCGAGGCCCTCACCTACGACCGGGACGCCAGCGGCGATCTCACGCTGAGCGGGTCGGTGCCCGCCTACGCCCAGGACCGCGGCCTGCGGCACAGCGAGCTCGGGGCCGACCCGGTCGAGGGCCACCTCATCTGGGGCGCCGACCTGCACCTGGCGCGGCAGGGGGCCTACCTGCTGGCCAGCGAACGCTCGGAGTCCACGCTCGCCTGCCTGCCGGTCAACCCCGACGGCTCCCTGGGGGAGGCGGTCTCCATCGTGGGCACGGTCGCGCAGCCCCGGGGCTTCCTCGTGCTCGCCGACGACCGGTATGCCCTCGTCACCGGCGAGCAGGACACCGCGGTCGCGCTCGTGGCCGTCGACGAGGCGGGCCTGCTCATGGAGGTCGCCCGGGCCGAGACCGGCCACGGCGCCAACTGGGCGCGCTCCCTGCAGGTCTGACCGAGCGCCGCAGACGGTTGCCCACGGGCCGACCGGGCGTCGCAGATGGTTGCCCCCACATCGACCGGGCGTCGCATGTGGTTGCCCACGGGCCGACCGGGCGTCGCATGTGGTTGCCCACGGGCCGACCGGGCGTCGCAGATGGTCGCCCCTGATCGACCGGGCGTCGCATGTGGTTGCCCACGGGCCGACCGGGCGCCGCAGATGGTTGCCCCTACATCGACCGGGCGCCGCAGATGGTTGCCCCTCATCGACCGGGCTGACCCGTGCTCAGGCCCGAGCGTCCAGCGCCTCCCGGATCTCCTGCTCCTCGTCGTCGCGCAGCCCGGCCGCCCGGGGCGTCTCCCGCGTCTCCTCCCAGGCCAGGGTGTCGCGCAGCGTCTCCTCCACGGGCCGGGTCTGCAGGCCCGCAGCCCGCGCGCGGGCGGTGTCGAGCGCGGCGAACGAGCGCAGGGCCGGGTCGTCGATCCACAACGGCAGCGACCGCGGGCCCATCCAGGGGTGGACGCCGAGCGCGGCGAGCCGGGCCGGCGGCACCGGCCGCGCGGGGACCTGCGCCCCGGCCACCTCCCGAGCCGCCTCGAGCAGCTCGGCCAGCGGCACCACCGGCCCGGTCGCGTTGAAGGCGCCGTCCAGCCGCTGCTCCGCCGCCTCCACCAACCAGGCGGCGAGGTCACGGACGTCGACGAAGGCGACGGGGAAGTCGGGGTCGTCCGGCACGAGGACGTCCGGGCCGCTCGGGTGGGCGAACCGCGAGGGCCAGTAGCCCACCCGGCCGGACGTGTCGCCCGGCCCCCCGATGAGCCCGGCGCGCACCAGGGTGGCGGTGCCTCCCTGCCGTGCCATCTGCGAGGTCACGGCCTGCTCGCACGCGACCTTGGCCGGCCCGTACTCCTCCATCGTGGACATGGCGTCCGCCTCAAGCGGCTCCAGCAGCGGGTCCGTCTCGGTCGGGGCCGCCCCTGCCGATCCCTCCTCGGGCAGGGCGTAGACGTTGGCGGTCGAGACGAAGACCCAGTGCGGCGTGTCCAGCTCGGCGACGGCCCGCCGCACCTGCCCGGGCTGCCGCGAGACGTCGACCACCGCGTCCCACCGCTGCTCCCGGACCGGCGCCAGCCCGTCCGCCTCGTCCCGGTCGCCCCGCTCGAAGCGCACCCCCTCCGGTGCGGGTGCCGAGCCGCGGGCGAGGCAGGTGACCTCGTGACCGCGGCGGACCGCCTCGGTCGCGGTCGCATGGGACAGGAAGGCGGTGCCGCCGAGCAGGAGGATGCGCATACGGCAGGTCTACCACCTGCCCGTCAGCCGGGTCCCGGGCCGACGCCGGCGGTCTCGTTGATCGAGTCGTCGCCGCCGCCCGGCTCCGGACCGAGCTCGATGACGGAGTGCACGTTGCCCGCGGGGTCGGCGAACCAGGCGATAGGCGGGCCCTCCCCGGACGTCACCACGCCCAGGTCGTCCTGCGGCATGCCGTCGTAGCGCAGGAACTCGACGCCGCGGTCGGCGAGCGCCCGCACCGTGCGAAGGACGTCGTCGGTGGGGAAGTTGAGCACGGTGTAGGACGCCGGCCGGTGCGCCTCGCCCTTGGGGTAGACCAGCACCTGCCGGTTGCCGAGCCGAAGCTGCAGCAGGCCCATCGGCTCGTCGTCCCGCTCGACGGGCACGCCGAGGACGTCGCGGTAGAACGCCTCGGCGGCGTCCAGGTCGTCGACGGAGAAGCCGTTGAAGACGCGGTCGAGGTCGGTGAGGGGGGTGTCGTCGGTGGTCATACGGATACGACCGCCCGCGCCGGTCGAAGTCATCGCCCCCTGGACCGGGCACGGGCACGGCATACCTGACAGCGCTGTTATATTAGCGCTGTGACATCGACCGACCCCACGCGCAGCAGCAGGCTGCGGCAGCTCTTCGCGGTGCTCGCCGACATGGACGCGGCGATCAACGAGGCCTACCGGGAGCGCGGCCAGGGACAGGTACGCAGCCGGTTCGTGCTGCCGCTGGTGCGCCTCGCCCATCTCGGGCCGATGACCATCACCCAGCTCGCGGGCGAGCTCGACCGGACCCACTCCGCGCTGTCGCAGACGATCACCCAGATGCGCCAGGCCGACCTCGTGACCAGCGAGGCCGGGGAGGACGGACGCACCCGCGTGGTCACCCTCACCGAGCGCGGGCGCGCGCTCGTCCCGCTGGCCGAGGCGGAGTGGCGCGCCACCGAGGCGGCGGTCGCCGAGCTCGAGGAGGAGCTGCCGTACGCCCTCAGCCGGGTCGCCGCGGACGTCGCCGAGGCGCTGGGGCGCCGGTCGTTCGCCGAGCGGCTGGAGGACCACCTCGGGGGGGACCGGGTATGACGTCCCACGCCACCACGGTCGACGCCCGGTGGGTGAGGTGAGGGGGCGCGGCCCGGGGGGCGCGTTCCTCGACCTGACGCCGCTGCGGATCAGTGCGGCCTACCGCCGGCTCTGGGCCGGCGGGGCGCTCTCGGGGCTGGGGCACCAGGTGGCCGTCGTCGCCGTGCTCTTCCAGGTGTGGGAGATGACGCGCAGCCCGTTCTGGGTGGCGACGATCGGCATCGCCCAGGCGGTGCCCATGATCGTGCTCGGCCTGGTCGGGGGACCGCTGGCGGACGTGCTCGACCGTCGACGGGTGGCGCTGGCCGCCACCGGCGGGCAGGCGGTCGCGGCGCTCGCGCTGGGCGCCCAGCTGGCGCTCGGCTTCTACCCCCTCCCGCTGCTGCTGGCGCTGCTCAGCGTCCAGACGGCGTGCAACGCCCTGGGCGCGCCGTCGCGACGGACCTTCATCACCCGGCTCATGCCGCGCGAGCAGGTCGCCGCGGGGATCGCCCTGCACATGATCAGCTTCCAGGCCGCGATGATGGTCGGCCCTGCGGTGGGCGGGTTGCTGCTCGGCGTCGCCTCCCCGGCGGTCTGCTACCTCGTCAACGCCGCCGCGCTGAGCATCAGCTGGTGGACGGTGCGGGCGCTGCCGCCGATGCCGCCGGAGCGTCAGGCGCCGCCCGGCGCGCAGGCGCCCACGGGGGCCACGGCGCCCGCGGGCGGAGCCGCCGCGCTGGGTTCTGCCCAGGTCGCTCCGACGGGGACCGGCACCGGGCGAGCGGCTGAGCACGGGCGGGCGCCGACGGCATACCCGCAGGTGCGGACCAGCCCGCTCGCCCGGCTGCGCCGTCGCACCCGCACCGCGCTCGTCATGCTGGGCGAGGGGGTCGACACGGTGCGGCGCGACCCCGTGCTGCGCGGGTCGTTCCTGCTCGACCTCGCCGCGACGCTGCTGGCCTTCCCGGTGGCGCTCTTCCCCATGGTCAACCAGGAGCTGTTCGGTGGCGACCCGCGCACCCTCGGCCTCTTCCTCACCTGCGTGGCCATCGGTGGGGTGAGCGCGGGCCTGGCGTCCGGGCTGGTCACGCGGCGGGCGCGGCTGGGCGTGGTCCAGCTGGTGGCGGTGGGGGTATGGGGCGTGGCCCTGCTCGGCTTCGGCCTCGCCGCGCTCGGCGGGCTGGCCTGCGTGGCGCTGGCCACGCTCGTGGTGGCCGGCGCCGCGGACACCGTCTCGGTGACCAGCCGGGCCGCGATGGTCCAGCTCGCGACGCCGGACAGCCACCTGGGCCGGGTGTCGTCGGTCGAGCACGTCATCGGCGTGTCCGGTCCGGACATCGGCAACGCCCGCGCCGGTCTGGTCGCCGGGCTGACGACCCCGGCCTGGTCGGCGCTGCTCGGGGCGCTCGGCTGCCTGGCGGTGGGGGCCTGGGTCGCGCTGACGCACCGTGAGGTGGCGGCCTTCCGCGTCGGCGACTGAGGCGCCCGACGCCATGACGCTGCCGCGGAGCCGCTCGGCCGCGACCCGGACGCACGTCGCTCGCCACTCCTACGCAGACGATGCTCCGCCGCGGTGATGCATCACGACGGAGGAGCATCGTCTGCGTACGAGTCCTCGGACCAGCCGGAATCGCCGGGCGTCCGCGGGGCCGGCTCATGGGGCCGACACCCCACGAGGGCCGCTCAGCGCCAGCCGAGCTCCGTCGCGACGTCCAGCACGCCCTCGATGACGTGCGCGCAGTAGTCGACGCCCAGCTGGTTGGGGACCGTCAGCAGCAGCGTGTCCGCCGCCGCGATCGCCTCGTCGGCGGCCAGCTGGCGGGCCAGCTCGTCCGGCTCGGCGGCATACGTCTTGCCGAAGGTCGACCGTGAGCCGTCGATGACGCCCACCTGGTCGGTGCTGCGCCGCTCCAGCCCGAAGTAGGCGTGGTCCCGCTCGTCCACCAGGGGGAAGATGCTGCGGGACACCGACGTCCGCGGGGTGCCGGCGTGCCCGGCGGCCCGCCACGCCTCGTGGAAGACGTGGATCTGCTCGGCCTGCAGCTGGTGGAAGGGCACGCCCGCGTCCTCGGTGAGCAGGGTGGAACTCATGAGGTTCATCCCCTGGGTCCCGGCCCACTCGGCGGTCGCGCGGGTCCCGGCGCCCCACCAGATGCGCTCGCGCAGGCCCTCGCTGTGCGGCTCGAGGCGCAGCAGCCCCGGGGGGTTGGGGAACATCGGGCGCGGGCTCGGCTGGGCGAAGCCCACGCCGGAGAGCACCTCCAGGAAGCGTGCGGTATGCCGTCGCGCCAGGTCGGCGTCGCTCTCCCCCTCGGCAGGGTGGTGGCCGAAGTGCCGGTAGCCCTCGACCACCTGCTCGGGGCTGCCGCGGGAGATCCCCAGCTGCAGCCGCCCGCCGGAGATGAGGTCGGCCGCACCGGCGTCCTCGGCCATGTAGAGCGGGTTCTCGTAGCGCATGTCGATGACGCCGGTGCCGATCTCGACCCGCTTCGTGCGGGCGCCCACCGCCGCCAGCAGCGGGAACGGCGAGGCGAGCTGGCGGGCGAAGTGGTGCACGCGGTAGTAGGCGCCGTCGGCGCCCAGCTCCTCCGCGGCGACCGCCAGGTCGATCGACTGCAGGAGCACGTCGGAGGCCGACTGCGTGGCCGACTGAGGGTGCGGGGTCCAGTGCCCGAAGGAGAGGAAGCCGATGCGTTTCATGGACACGTCAACGACCTGGCCCGTCCGGGGCATTCCGCCGACGGGGCTGGCTGACCGTGGAACCGCTGCCCCGGCGAGGATTCGCAGGTCAGCGCGGGTCAGCGCCGGTCAGCGCCGGGCGACCCGGTCGCGGCGGCCGAGCCAGAGAGCCAGCCCGACCCCGGCGGCGGCACCGAAGAGGTGCGAGAGCCAGGAGACCCCCTCGCGCAGCGGCAGCACCCCCCAGATCATCGAGCCGTAGACCAGGATGACCAGCACTCCGAGCAGCGCCCGCCACAGGTGGTGGGAGACGAAGCCGTAGACGGCGAGGAACGCGGCATACCCGTAGACGACGCCGCTGGCGCCGATGTGCACGGTCCCCGGGCCGCCCAGCAGCCACACGCCGAGGCCGCTCACGAGCACCACGCCGCCGGTGACGACCCACAGGTGCCGGGTGGTCAGCGCCAGGAGCGACCCGAGCACGAGCAGGGCGAGGGTGTTGGCCATGAGGTGGCCGAAGCCCAGGTGCAGGAACGGGCTCAGCACGATGCCGGGCAGCGAGCCGAGGTCGCGCGGCCGGATCCCGAACTGGTCGAGGCTCAGCGGCAGCACCAGGTCGACGATCTCGCTGAGCCACATGAGGGCCACCAGCAGCAGCACGGGTATGACGCGTCGCATCGTCTCGGGGGCGTCGCGTCGCCAGGGGGCCAGGCTCGAGCTGCTCACCCCCTCAGTATCCCCCGGGACGCCGGTCGGCGGGAGGGGCTGGACAGCGTACTGAACATTCGTTTAGCATACTGAACATGCGTTCAGACCTCACCCCGAAGGCGCGGATCAGGGACGCGGCGCTGCGTCTCTTCGCCGACCACGGTTTCGACGCCGTCACCGTGCGCCGGATCGCCGCCACCGCGGAGGTCTCGCCGGCCCTGGTGCTGCACCACTACGGCTCCAAGGAGGGGCTGCGGGCGGCGTGCGACGACCACATCCTCGGTCTCACCGAGGAGCTCATGCCCACCCCGGAGGAGTCCGGGGCCCTGGCCGACCGCCCTGCCGCGGAGGTGTTCGACGCCTCGGCCGAGGCGAAGTTCGGGTCCTTCGCCGAGGTCTTCCCGGACGACTCACCGGTCCTGCCCTACCTGCGGCGCATGCTCCTGGCCGATGACGAGCGCGCCCGAGAGGTGCTCCGGGGATGGCATCGGATGACCGTCGACCTGCTGACCCGGTGGCGCGACGCCGGGGTCCTCGACCCCGGCCCCGACCCGGAGGTGCGCGCCGCGCTGCTGCTGGCCATGGACCTCGGCGGGGTGCTGCTGCGCGACCCGCTCACCGAGCTGCTCGGCTTCGACCCCCTCGGCTCCGGCGGCATCGACCGCTGGGGGCGGGACGCCTACTCCTTCTTCTCCCTCATGCTCACCGACACACCGCCACCGGAAGGACGCCCGTCATGACCACCTCCTCGGACCGCCTCGTCGAGATCTCCGGGCTCCGCAAGACCTTCGGCCCGGTCGCGGCCCTGGACGGCCTCGACCTCGTCGTCGAGCGCGGCGAGGTGCACGGCTTCCTCGGCCCGAACGGCAGCGGCAAGTCCACGACCATCCGCGTCCTGCTCGGCCTGATCCGCGCCGACGGCGGCACCGCGCGGCTCTTCGGCGGCGACCCGTGGACCGATGCCGTCGAGCTGCACTCCCGGTTGGCCTACGTCCCCGGCGACGTCACCCTCTGGCCCGGCCTGAGCGGGGGTCAGTGCATCGACATCCTCGCCCGGGCCCACGGCCGGATCGAGGAGTCCCGTCGCGCCGACCTCGTTGGGCGCTTCGACCTGGACCCGACCAGGCGCGCGCGGGACTACTCCAAGGGGAACCGGCAGAAGGTCTCGCTCGTCGCGGCCCTGGCCACCGACGCCGAGCTGCTCGTGCTCGACGAACCCACCTCGGGGCTCGACCCGCTGATGGAGGAGGTCTTCCAGCAGGTCGTCAGGGAGCGTCGTGAGCAGGGAACCACGGTGCTGCTCTCCAGCCACATCCTGGGCGAGGTCGAGGCGCTCGCCGACCGGGTCTCGATCATCCGGGCCGGCCGGACGGTGACGACCGGCACCCTCACGGACCTGCGCCGGCATACCCACTCAGCGGTGCGCGCGGTGACCGACCGGGCACCGGCGCTGCAGGGTATGCCCGGCGTGGGCGACGTCGAGACCGGCACCGACGACCAGGGTCGCACCGAGGTGGCCGCCGCCGTCGAGCCGGACGCCGTCGGCCGGCTCGTCGGCGCGCTGCACGACGCCGGGATCCATACCCTCACGGTCACCCCGCCGAGCCTGGACGACCTGTTCCTCCGGGCCTACGCCGGGCACGACGAGCGGGTGGACGCGCGATGAGCGCCGTGACCGGCGTCGGCACCATGACCGGGATCGCGCTGCGCACCGGCTGGCGGACGCTGCTCGCCTGGGTCGTCGGCCTGGTCGCGGTCATGGTGCTCACCGGGTCCTCGATCAGCGCGCTCTACGACACCCCGGAGAAGGTCGCGGGGTATGCCGAGAGCCTCGGCGGCGACGCTCTCGCCGTCATCAACGGCCGGGTGGCCGGGCTGGACACCCTGGGCGGGGTGCTGGCCAACGAGTTCGGCTTCGTCCTGTCCTTCGGCGTCCCGGTCATGGCGATCGCGCTCACCACCCGGCACACCCGCAGGGAGGAGGAGACCGGACGGCTCGAGCTGCTGCTCGCGGCGCGGATCGGTCGCCACGCACCGCTCGCGGCGGCGGTGCTCCTCACCAGCACGGCGATGGTCGTCACCGGGGCGGGGGTGGGCGCGGCGATGGTGCCCTTCGGCGCCGACCCGGCGGGTGCGCTGCGCTACGGCCTGGCGGTCGCGGGGCTCGGCCTGGTCTTCGTGGGCGTCGCCGCCGCGGCCGCTCAGGTGGTGGAGCACGCCCGGGCCGTCTGGGGCATCGGGCTCGCGGTGACCCTGGTGTCCTTCCTGCTCCGCGGGGTCGGGGCGCTGCGGGAGGGCGCGCTGGTCTGGGCCAGCCCGCACGGCTGGGTCGACGAGGTCCGGGCCTTCGGCGAGGACGCCCGGTGGTGGCCGCTGGTCCTGCCGGTGGTGCTCTGGGCCGGGCTCGTCGCGCTCGCCGTCCGGCTGCGCGCCCGGCGGGACGTCGGTGGCGCCCTGCTCCGGCCGCCTCGGGCGCGACCCCGGGCCTCGGCGGCCCTGCAGACCCCGCTCGGGCTGGCCTGGCACCAGCAGCGGACGGTGGTGGTGGGATGGGCCCTGGGCGCCGCGGCCCTCATGGCCGTCTTCGGGTCCCTCGCCCAGGAGATCGTCGACGCCGTGCTCGACAACCCCTCGCTCGGCGCGTTCTTCGCGGCCGGCCCCGAGGCGGAGGGCCGGGCGGCGGACCTGGTGCTGCCGCCGATGATGTCGACCTTCCTCGTCATGCTGGCCCTGCTGGTGAGCGCCTACGTCCTCGTGGGCGTCGGTTCCTGGCGCCGTGAGGAGGAGAGAGGTCGGCTGGAGGTCGAGCTCTCGGCGCCCCGCTCGCGGGGCGGGTGGCTCGGCCCGCGGCTGCTCGTGGTCACGCTCGGCGCCCTCGCGGTGGGTGCCGTGGGTGCCCTGGCCCTGGGCTCGAGCGCGGCGGCCGCCCTCGAGGACGGGACGTGGGTCGGCGAGGTGCTCGGCGCCGCCACGGCCCACCTCCCGGCTGTCCTGGTCTTCCTCGGGCTGGGCGCGGCACTGTTCGGGTGGCTCCCCCGGGCCGTCGCCGCGGGCTGGGCGGCCTTCGCGCTCGCCGCGGTCCTGGCCTACCTCGGCCCCGGCCTGGACCTGCCGTCCTGGCTCCTCGACGCCACGCCGTTCCTGGCCGTCGGCCAGGACGTGGTGGGGGAGGGGCCGCAGCCCACCGCCCTCGTCGTCCTGTCCGTGCTCGGCCTCGGGCTGCTCGCCGTCGGGCTCGTCGGTTTCCGGCGCCGGGACGTCCCGGTCGGCTGACCCGCCGGCGGGGCCAGGGTCAGGAGAACCGCCACTCGGTGGTGGAGGCGTAGGTCTGCCCCGGGTGCAGCACGACCGACGGGAAGCCTGGCTGGTTGACCGCGTCGGGGAAGGCCTGGGTCTCCAGCGCGATCCCGGCGCGCGGCCGGTAGGCGACCCCGCGCGGCCCGGTGACGGTGCCGTCGAAGTGGGCACCGGCATACACCTGGAGCCCGGGCCGGTCGCTCCACACCTCCATGCGGCGGCCGGATCCGCCGACCAGCACCGCGTGCCGGCGCCGGCCCCCGCCCGGCACGACGAGGTGGTGGTCGAAGCCCTGGCCGATCTCCAGCTGCTCGTCGTCGACGGCCAACGCCTCGCCCAGGACGACGGGCCGGCGCAGGTCGAAGGGGGAACCGCTGACGTCGCGCACCTCGCCGGTCGGGATCTGGTCGGGGCGCACCGGCAGGTAGGTGTCGGCGTCGACCTGCAGGGTGTGGTCCAGGATGTCGCCCCCGCCCTCCCCGTCGAGGTTCCAGTAGCTGTGGTTGGTCAGGCTGACCGGCGTCGGCGCCGCGGTGGTGGCGCGGTGCTCGACGGTGAGGCGGCCGGGCGCGAGGGCATACCGCACCTCGACCTCGACCTCGCCGGGGAACCCCTGGTCGCCGTCCGGGGAGGTGAGCGACCACGTCGCGTGGTCCTCGGCCGCCTCGAGGAGCGCCCACTCGCGCTGGTCGAAGCCCTCCGGTCCGCCGTGCAGCGCGTGCGGCTCGTCCGGGTCCAGCGGCACCTCGACCGGGCGGTCGCCGAGCCGGAACCGGCCACCGTCGATGCGGTTGGCGACCCGACCGATCGTGGCGCCCTGGAAGTCCCGGACCTGCCCGTAGGCCGCGAGGTCTCCGTGTCCGAGGACGACGTCCACCGGGCCGTCCCCGTGCTCGTCGGTGAGCTCCACCCGGGCGATGGCCGCGCCGGTGCTGAGGAGGTCGACGCGGATGCCGGACGCGAGGAGCGTGACGGTGGTGGGGCCGGGGGGATGCTCGGGCATGCGGCTCCTCAGGAGGTGAGACGGGGAGGCGGGCGGTCGGCGAGAGACTACCGGGGTGTGGCCTCGGCGAGGTCGCGCAGCGTCCGCAGCTGCCGGCGCATCATGAGCAGGTCACCCCAGGCCAGGGCCCGCGCCCGCCAGCGCGAGAGCAGACCTGGGCCGCCACCCAGCCGGAGCACGGCGATCAGGCGGGAGCGGCCGGGCGGGACCGGAACCACGCGGTAGGACACCCACACCTGTCCGAACAGCCGCGTCCCGAGTCCTTCGCGGGTCCGGATCGTCAGCTCGGACCCCGGGTGCACGTCGATCACCGTGAAGATGGTCATGACCCGCTGCCCCGGCTCGAGCGGGCCCAGGTGGTGGGCCAGCGTCCGGGGCGAGCGACGGCCGAGGTTGTCCAGCCAGTCGTAGCTGTAGGGCGCGAGCCGCAGGTTGCCCAGCCAGGCCCACACCGTGCCGACCGGCGCCGCGACCCCGATCGCGCGCACCAGCCGCTCGGGCCCGGCCTTCACTCCGTCCCTGCCGTCCCTGCCGTCCCTGCCGTCCACGGCCCATGACTCGCCCTCGCGCGCTCCTGGTATCGGGTCGACGAGCCGGTCGCAGGCATACCGCGCCGCGACCTCGGCCGCCGAGGCCCCCCAGACCCACGGCACGCGGCGGCCCCGCACGCGGGGGACCTCGTCGCGTCCGGTCACGGTGGCCTCCTCTCAGGGCAGCGGCGCGGGTGCCTCCGGACCGACGTACTCCGCCGCCGGTCGGATGATGCGCGGGTCACCCGACTGCTCCAGGATATGGGCGCCCCACCCCACGATCCGGGCGGTGGCGAAGGTCGGGGTGAACATCTCCCGGGGGATCCCGCACTGCTCCATGACGACGCCGGCGTAGTACTCGACGTTGGTGTGCAGCTCGCGGCCCGGCTTGAGCTCGGCCAGGGCGTCGACGACCTCGCGCTCGACCTGCACCGCCAGCTCGGCGAGCGGCCCGCCGAGCGCCTGCGCGTGCTCGCGCAGCAGGACCGCCCTGGGGTCCGTGGTCCGGTAGACCGCGTGCCCGAAGCCCATGATCCGCTCGCCCGCGGCCACCCGCTCCCGCACCCACGCCCGTGCCCGGTCCGGCGTGCCGATCTCGTCGAGGGAGTCCAGCGCCCGGTCCGGCGCCCCACCGTGCAGCGGTCCGGAGAAGGTCCCGATCGCGCCGCACACGGCGGAGGCGACGTCGGCGCCGGCCGACGTCACCAACCGGGCGGTGAAGGTCGACGCGCTGAAGCCGTGGTCGATGGTGCTGGTGAGGTATGCCGTCACCGCCGCCGCGTGCTCGGGCGCCGGTTTCTCCCCGGTGAGCATCCACAGCCAGCTCCCGCCGGCGCCGAGCTCGGGACGTGGCTCGAGCGGCGGCATACCCGCTCGCAGGCGGAAGAGCGCCGCCTGCAGCACGGGGACGACCCCGATGAGCCGGACGACGCCGGCGCGCACCTGATCGGCGCTCGCACCGTAGGTCGCGGGGAACGCCTCGACCGACCCCAGTAGCGAGATGGCCGTGCGCAGCCGGGCCAGCGAACCCCGGTCCGGGCCGGACCGGGCGATCGCCAGCAGCTGCTCGAGGAGCTCGTGCGGGAGCGTCGACGCGGCGGCCAGCTCGGCTGCGAAGGCGGCCGACGCGCGCTCGTCCGGCAGGTGCCCCTCGACCATGAGGTGCGCGACGTCCTCGAAGCTGCGGTGCCGCGCGAGGTCGACCGCGGAGTACTCGCGGAAGTGGTAGAACCCCTCCTGGCCTCGGACGTCCCCGGTCCGGGTGCGGGCGACGACGAGGCCCTTGAGGCCGGGCGGGGCGATCTGCGTGCTCATGCGCCGAGCGTGCCGCTAGGGTTGATGTCGTGTCAACGTTGATCGAGTCAACATGAGCGGGGAGCTGACCACCGTTCAGGTGGCCGACTACCTCGGGGTCAAGACGCAGACGGTGTATGCCTACGTCAGCCGGGGCGTGCTCTCGCCGCTGCGGCGCGAGCCCGGCGCGGGGAGCGTCTTCGCGTTCGACGACGTGCAGGCGCTCGGGGGCGGCCGGTCGGGGCGGCGCGCCTCCTCCCGGGCCACCAGCGACGACGTGCGGACCGCGATCACGCAGGTCGGCCCGGGTGCCCTGGCCTACCGCGGGCACGACGTGCGCGACCTCGCGGGCGCCTGGACCTTCGAGGAGGTGCGGGACCTGCTCACCGGGGTGCGCGCGGAGGCGGTGCCGACGCCGACGCCGGCGCCGACGCCGGCGCCGACGTCGCCGCGCGCGTCGGTGGACGCGGTCATGGCCGCGCTGCCGCGGGGGACGCGAGTCCTCGACCGGTGCAAGCACGCCGTCCTCGTGGCCGGGGCATTGGACCTGGGCCGGCACGACCGGAGCCCCGGGGCGTTCGCCGCGGCCGGGGCCCGGTCCGCGCAGGCGATGGTGGCGGCGGTGGGCACCTCCCTGGGCGGCAGGGGGCCCGGGGAGGCTGGTGAGCAGACCCGCGAGGCGGGCGACGGGTCCGGCGAGGCGGTCGGCGGGACCGGCGACGAGCGCCTCGGCCCGGCGCTCGCGGCATACCTCGGCGTCCCGGTCGACCTCGTCGACCTCGCCCTGGTCCTGCTGGCCGACCACGACCTCGCGGTGTCGACGACCGCGGTGCGGGTGGCGGTCTCGGCCGGCGCGGACGGGTACTCCGCGCTGCTGGCCGGGCTGGCCGCCGCGGACAGCCCGGTGCACGTGGGGGCCTCGGTGCGAGCCCTGGACTGGCTGCGCGGCGCGGTCGCGGACCCGCGCGGGGCCCTGGCCGCGGCCCTGACCGACGGGCCGCCGCCGGGCTTCGGGCACGTGGTCTACACCGAGGTCGACCCGCGGGCCCGGCTGCTGCTGGACCGGGTGCTGCCGGACTCCGGCCGTGACCTGCGCGACGCCGTGGCGCTGCTCGAGGCGGAGCTGGCCGAGCGGCGCGGCTGGGTGCTCAGCGTCGACCTCGCCCTCGCCGCGATGGTGCTCTCCCACGACCTGCCGCGGGACGCCGGGCCGGCGATCTTCGCGTGCGCCCGCACCGCGGGGTGGATGGCGCACGCGATCGAGGAGCTGGACGAGCCCGGGATGCGGTTCCGGCTGCGCGGGGTCTACACCGGTCCGCGCCCCGGCTGAGCCCTGCGGCCCGACGCAGAAGTCCGCACGGTGCCGTGGTCGGGGTCGCAGGGTCGGTCGCAGGAGCACCTGCCGCCCCACGCGCCTCACGGTGCGGGGACATGTCCAGCCGACGGGGTTATACCGCCGGCAGATGTCATCTTCCCCGCAGTTGGGGACGCCAGTGGCTCCTGGGGCCAAAGTGCCTCGACGCGACCTGCCGATGACGGGACGCGCGATGGCTCGAGGGGCCAGCGGGAGGACCAGCGGCGGGGTCCCGAGCGGCTCGGGCGGTACGCTTTCTCCGGCGCCGCCGCAGCGCCCAGCCCGACCCGTCCCCAGCCGGCCGGTCACCAGGGCGGAGGGGAGCAGATCCTCGCGGTGGGACACGGCATACCCGTCGAGCACCGCACCAGGGCCTGCCGCGGCTGGGGCGTGCGGTCCGCGAAGGATGCGTGAGCACGACCATGACGACCGATGCCGACCTCAAGGCCCGGGTGCGCGAGCGGATGACCCGCACCGGCGAGACCTACACCGCCGCCAGGGAGGCGTTGCTCGCCCAGCCGCCCCCGCCACGTGCGCCGCGTGCCGACACCGAGCCGCTCCCGCTGCGCGCGCTGGTCGCCGAGACCGACCTGACCGCCGACCGGGCGGTCGCCACCTTCGTCGACGGTGATCGGCTGCGCTCGATCCCCACCCGTCGCCGACCGCGGGCGGCCGTGCTCATGCACCTGCTGCTGCGGTTCGAGCGAGGCCGGGAGTATGCCGAGCGCGAGGTCAACGCCCTCCTCGCCACCGCGCACGAGGACGTCGCGGCGCTGCGGCGTGAGCTCGTCGACTACCGGTGGCTGGAGCGGGCGGACGGCGTCTACCGGGTGGCCGACGCGGTCCCCGAGCGCTTCCCCAGCGAGGCTCAGGAGGTGCCGACCGACGAGGTGGCCCGGTTCGCCCGGGTGCCACGCCATCAGCCCGCAGCTGCGGTCGACGCGCTCGGCCCCGACTGAGCGACCGGAGTCCCTTTCCCCACGCCCCGGGGGCCAGGCGCCCCCAGGCCCTCACGCCTCGCCCCGGGGGGAGGCCCCCGTCTCGCCGGGTGGGCTCCCGGATGGTCCGGGCGTGCGAGGCGCCCTACCGTGGAGGTATGGCTTCCTCCCCCGCCCTCGTCCGCCCCCGCCGACGCGTCTTCGCGGGCGTCTGTGCCGGCCTCGCCCGCCGCTTCGGCATGAGCCCGACGCTCGTCCGGGTGCTCTTCCTGCTCTCGATGCTGCTGCCGGGCCCGCAGATCCTGGCCTATCTCGTGCTGTGGATCATCATGCCGTCCGAGTGAGCCGCACCCGTCCGGGGCCGGGGCCGTCGTAGCCTGAACCTCGCCCGACCCCGACCCGGAGGAGTCCCTCGTGCCCGTCTACCGCAAGGACGGCCGCTCCGTGCTGTTCATCCACGTCCCCAAGACCGGGGGCACCTCGGTCGAGCACCTCTTCCGCGCCAACGGCTGGGAGCAGGGCTTCTTCAGCGCGAAGTACGGCCAGGGCACCCTCAACCACCTCATGGTCTGCGGCCCCCAGCACCTGCACGGCGAGCCGCTGCAGCAGCTCTTCCGGCTGGAGCGCTTCGACCTCGTCTTCACGGTCGTCCGCGAGCCGGTGGCGCGGCTGCGCTCGGAGTACATCTGGCGGCACCGCAAGAAGGACGAGGTCGACCTGCGCGGGTCGGCGGTGGCGTCGTGGTTCCGCCGGTCGGTGCGCCGCTCCCGCTCGAACCCCTATCTCTTCGACAACCACCTGCGCCCGCAGCACGAGTTCCTCGTCCCGGGCACCGAGGTGCTGCGGCTGGAGGACGGCCTCGCCGAGGGGCTGCGCCGGCTGAGCGACGCCCACGGGCTGGGTCTGGAGGGCGGCCCGGAGCAGTTCAAGGACAGCAGCTCGGGCCCGCGGCGCTCCTCCGACGTCGAGATCTCGGGCGCCACCCGGCGCATGGTCCGCCGGTTCTACAAGCGCGACTTCAGCACGTTCGACTACCCGAGGCCCTGAGCCAGCTCCCGCGCCCCGAGCACCAGGCATACCGCGCAGACCAGCCAGAACAGCACGATCCACAGCCCGGCCGGCAGCCCGGTCAGCCGGGCCAGCTGGTCGGCGTCGCTGCCGCGCTCGCCGCGCCGGCGGCGCTGCCGCTGCAGCTCGACCACCGAGCGGGGGGCGGCGAGCAGCAGCGACCAGACGACGAGGTAGGCCACCGCCGATAGCATCCGTCCGCTCACCGACCAGGACAGCAGGGCGACGCTGGCACCGGTCGCGAGCACGACCCACAGCCCGTAGAGGTTGCGGATGAGCACGAGCATGAGCGCGCAGGTGAGGACGAGCCCCCAGAGCAGGCCCGCGGCATACCCCGCTCCGAGCAGGTATGCCCCGGCGAGCCCCACCAGCGCCGGCGCCGGGTAGCCGGCGAGGACGGTCGCGACCATGCCCGGCCCGCGCGGGCGGCCCCGGGAGACGGTGACGCCCGAGGTGTCCGAGTGCAGCCGGATCCCGGTCAGGCGCCGACCGACGAGGGCGGCCACCAGCGCGTGACCGGCCTCGTGCACGAGGGTGACGAGGTGGCGGACGAGCCGGTAGCCCGCCGGGCTCCAGGTGAGCGCGAGCGCGACCACTCCCAGCAGCAGACTGACCGGCCAGGTCAGCGGCGGCTGGGTGGTGGTGGCACGGTCCCACAGGTCGAGGAGCACGGCACGAGCCTGCCAGGTCCGGCTGGACGGTTGCGGGGAGCGGCGGGCAGGGCCAGCATGGAGGAGGTGCGGACGGTATGCCGCACGAGGGGAGATGCTCCCGTCCGACGGCCTGCCGTGGCTGCACGGGGCGCGCCGCCGGTGCGCCACCACCGGACAAGGGAGTCGAACCATGGCATCAGGGAATCGCGTCGTCGTCTACACCGGGCCGGGAGAGGTGGCCGTCGATACGGTCGACTACCCGAAGCTCGAGATCCCCGGCGAGGTGGCCGACCACTTCGGCATCACCAAGGCGGCGCCGCACGCGGTGATCCTCAAGCTGGTCACCACCAACATCTGCGGGTCGGACCAGCACATGGTGCGTGGCCGGACCACCGCCCCGGTGGGGCAGAGCCTCGGGCACGAGATCACCGGCGAGGTGGTCGAGAAGGGCGAGGACGTGCTCTTCGTCGACGAGGGCGACATCTGCTCGGTGCCGTTCAACATCGCATGCGGGCGCTGCCGGATGTGCCACGAGGGGCATACCGGCGTGTGCCTCAACGTCAACCCGGCCCGCGCCGGCGCGGCCTACGGCTACGTCGACATGGGCGGCTGGGTGGGTGGTCAGGCGGAGTACGTCATGATCCCCTACGCCGACTTCAACCTGCTGCGGTTCCCCGACCGGGACCAGGCGCTGGAGAAGATCCTCGACCTCACGATGCTCTCCGACATCTTCCCGACCGGCTACCACGGCGCCTACACCGCCGGGGTGACGACCGGGTCGACGGTGTATGTCGCCGGTGCCGGCCCGGTGGGGCTGGCGGCGGCGCACGCCGCGCAGCTCCTGGGCGCGTCCGTCGTCATGGTGGGCGACATGAACTCCGAACGGGTGAGGCAGGCCGAGAGCTTCGGGTGCGTCGGCATCGACCTCAGCACCGAGGGCTCCCTGGTGGACAAGATCGACCAGGTGGTCGGAGAGCCCGAGGTGGACGCCGCCGTCGACGCCGTCGGTTTCGAGGCTCGCGGCCACGGGCAGGGCGCCGACGAGGCGCCCGCCACCGTCCTCAACGACGCCATGACGGTCACCCGCGCGGCCGGCGGGATCGGCATACCCGGGTTGTACGTCACCGGCGACCCGGGCGCGGTCGACGACGCCGCCAAGGAGGGCACCCTCGGGGTGCGGCTGGGTCTGGGCTGGGCCAAGTCGCAGCACTTCACCACGGGTCAGTGCCCGGTCAAGCGCTACAACCGCCAGCTGATGAACATGATCCTGCACGACCGGGCGCACATCGCGAAGGCGGTCAACGCCCAGACGATCAGCCTGGACGACGCGCCGCGCGGCTACGCCGAGTTCGACCAGGGCGCGGCGACGAAGTTCGTCATCGACCCGCACGGCATGGTCGCCTGACCCGGGCACGCACCGGCCCTCGTGGCGGACGTCTCCTGTCCGCCACGAGGGCTAGCGTCGCGGTCATGAACACGTCACCTGTGTGGGAGCCGCCGCGCACCGGCGACGAGACCGCCCACCTGCTCGGCGCGCTCGACCGCCAGCGGATGACCTTCTGGTGGAAGGCCGAGGGGCTGGACACCGCCGGGCTGAGGGCCCGGGTCGGCGCCTCCTCGTTGACCCTCGGTGGCCTGCTCAAGCACCTCACCGGCGTGGAGGCGGTCGCCGCGACGTGGCGGCTGGACGGCTCCTCACCCGGCAGCCCGTGGGCGGAGGTCGACTGGCAGGCCACACCGGGCTGGGACTTCGAGAGCGCCGCCGACGACCCGCCGCAGGAGCTCTACGCGCGCTACGTCGAGACGGTCGCCGCCACCCGGGCCCGGCACCACG
This sequence comes from uncultured Serinicoccus sp., assembly GCF_947487915.1. Taxonomy (GTDB): domain Bacteria; phylum Actinomycetota; class Actinomycetes; order Actinomycetales; family Dermatophilaceae; genus Ornithinicoccus. Next base: position 249,912 of record NZ_CANKYH010000008.1, read on the forward strand.
AGGCGATCGCGGCCGACGGGCTGGACCGGATCATCGCCTGGGGCCAGGAGTGGGGCATCGAGCTCAGCCTGCGGCGCATGCTCTTCGACGTCCTGGAGGAGTACGCCCGCCACACCGGTCACGCGGACCTGCTCCGGGAGGCGGTGGACGGCCGGGTCGGGGAGGACCCGCCGGAGGACTGGTCGCCGCCCGCGGCCTGGACCTGAGCGACGGCATACTCGACCTATGGCGTTCGACGAGGGGCTGGCGCAGCGGATCCGGGAGCTCCTGGCCGGGGAGCCCGCGGTGGCGCTCGCCCGGGCGCAGCCGCCGCAGCCGTGAGCGCGCACCGGCTCTCCCGCCGGGACGCCCGGCGGGTCGCCGTGCGGGCCCAGCTGCTGATCCGGGACCGGCCCGGCGACGTCGTCGAAACCGTCCGCGAGCTGACGCTGCTGCAGATCGACCCGGTCGCCGCGGTGGCGCCCGCCCAGCACCTCGTGCTGTGGAGCCGGCTGGGCAGCGCCTACGACACCGGCGAGCTGGACCGGCTGCTCGCCGACCGGACGCTCGTCGAGGTGCTGGGCTTCGTCCGGCCTGCCGAGGACGTCGGCCTGTGGCGTGCCGAGATGGCGGCGTGGCCTGCGCCGTCGCGGCGGGACGGCATGCTGCGCCCCTGGCAGGAGGGCCAGGCCCGGTGGGTCGAGGCCAACGACCGGGGACGCCGCGACATCCTCGCCCACCTCGCGGCCGAGGGTCCCACCCCCACCGGCGCCCTGCCGGACTCCACCGAGGTGCCGTGGCGCTCCAGCGGCTGGACCAACGACAAGAACGTCCAGCGGCTGCTCGACCTCATGGTCGCCCGCGGCGAGGTCGCCGTCTGCGGCCGCGAGGGCGGCCAGCGGCTGTGGGACCTCGCCGAGCGGGTCTACCCCGACGTCCCCGCCGTGCCGCTGGAGCAGGCGCGGGCCGAGCTGGACGAACGCCGCCTGGCCGCGCTGGGACTCCTGCGCGCCCGCGGGCCGGAGTGCCCCACGGAGCCGGCCGACGCCCGCGCCGCGGGCGAGGAGGCGGTGGTCGAGGGGGTGCGGGGCAGCTGGCGCGTGCACCCGGCATACCTCAACCCGGTCGAGGCGTTCGCGGGTCGCGCCGCGCTGCTGTGCCCGATCGACCGGCTGGTCTTCGACCGGGTGCGGATGGCCGAGCTCTTCGAGTTCGACTACGTGCTGGAGATGTACAAGCCGAAGGCGCAGCGCAGGTTCGGCTACTACGCGCTGCCCGTCCTCGACGGGGACCAGCTGGTCGGCAAGCTGGACGCCACCGCCGACCGCCGGCGAGGCGTGCTCCGGGTCGACGCCCTCCACGAGGACGGGGTATGGAGCGCCGCCCGCCGCGAGCGCGTGCTCGCCGAGGTGCACGACCTGGCCGACTGGCTGGGGCTGGACCCCGCGCTGCCCGCACACCTGGGCGGCTGACGTCGCAGCCCTGGATGGCGGAGGGTGCGGGAGTAGCATCGCGGTGTCGCGGCACGGCTCCCGGACCTGACCGGGGGAGACCGGTCGTGACCTGCGGGTCTCCCCGGGCCCGGTGACCGACGAGCTCGCGAGGGATGAGCAGCGATGAGCGATTCGCAGACGCAGACCGTGGGGACCGACGATCCCCGCGCCACGACCACGGCCACCGGGCTCGTCGAGCGCCTCGACCAGGGTCCGGTGATCTGCGCCGAAGGTTTCCTCTTCGAGCTGGAGCGCCGCGGCTACCTCACCGCGGGGGAGTTCGTCCCCGAGGTGGCGCTGGAGTTCCCCGACGCGCTGCGTACGCTGCACCGCGACTTCCAGCGCGCCGGCAGTGACATCGTCGAGGCCTTCACCTACAACGGCCACCGCGAGAAGATGCGGGTCATCGGCAAGGAGGAGCTGCTCGAGCCGCTCAACCGCGCCGCGCTGCAGATCGCCCGGGAGGTCGCCGACGAGGTGCCCGGCAACCTCGTCGCGGGCAACATCTCCAACACCAACGTGTGGGACCCGGACAGCCCGGAGGCCCAGCGCGAGGTGCGCGCGATGTTCGAGGAGATGGTCGGCTGGGCGATCGAGGAGGGCGCCGACCTCATCATCGGCGAGACCTTCTACTACGCCGGCGAGGCCGAGGCCGCCCTCGAGATCGCCCGGGCCAGCGGGCTGCCCGTGGTGCTGACCGTCGCGCCCATGGCCGGCGAGCAGATGCGCGACGGGGTGGGCATCGTCGAGGTGTGCCAGCGGCTGGAGCAGGGGGGTGCCGACGTCGTGGGGATGAACTGCTTCCGCGGCCCGGCCACGATGCTGCCGTGGCTGCGCCAGATCCGGCAGGCGGTCAGCTGCCACGTCGCGGCGCTCCCCGTCCCCTACCGCACCACCGACGCCGAGCCCACCTTCTTCAACCTCACCGACGACAACGGCGTCCTCGTGCCCTCGCCGCACGGCCGGACCTTCCCGACGGCGCTGGACCCGCTCGCCTGCAACCGCTACGAGGTCGGCGCCTTCGCGGCGGAGGCCTACGCGCTGGGTGTCAGCTACCTCGGCGTCTGCTGCGGCGCCTCCCCGATGCTCGTCCGCCAGGTGGCCGAGGCGGTCGGGCTCGAGACCGAGGCCAGCCGCTTCTCGGAGAAGATGCAGAACCACTTCATGTACGGCGACCACGCCCGCCTCCCCGAGCACATCCGGGGGCTGGGCGACTCCGCCTGAGCCCGACCGGCGCCTGAGCAGAGAAACCCTCCCGACGCAGGGGCTGCAACCCCCGAGTCGGGACTGTTTCTCTGCTCAGGCGCGGGTGGGGGTGGGTCTTGCGCTATTCGTAACCATATGGTTACCTATCTTCATGGATGTGTATGCCGCGCTCGCCGACCCTGTGCGGCGTTCGCTGCTGGTGCAGCTGGCCGACGAGGGGGCCTGCCGGGTGGCCGACCTCACCGCCGGCCGCGGCATCTCCCGCCCCGCCGTGAGCCGGCACCTGCGGGTGCTCGGCGAGGCGGGGCTGGTGCGGGCGCAGGACGTGGGCCGTGAGCGGCACTACCGCCTCGAGGCCGCCCCGCTGCACGAGGTCGTCGACTACGCCCGGCGGCTGGCCGGTGCGGCGCTCGCCCCGCCGGGCGGTACGGCCCCTGCCCCACCGGTCGGCAGGGCCCCTGCCCCACCGGTCGGCACGGGCCCTGCCCCACCGGTCGGCACGGGCCCTGCCCCGCCGGTCGGCACGGCCCCCGCCCCTCCGGTCGGCGAGCACGTCCTGGACGCCCTCGACCTCGAGGTGCGCCGCACGGTGCGCGAGCACCGCCCGGGCGAGGCACCGCATACCGCCGCCACCGACGACACCGAGGAGACCGCATGATCACCGGAGCACCCGAGACCATCGACGGGCAGGAGCACCTCGTGCTCACCCGCACCTTCCGCGCGCCGGTCGAGGCCGTGTGGGCGGCGGTGACCGAGAGCGAGCGGCTGGGCCGGTGGTTCGCCACCTGGACCGGTGACCCGGGCTCGGGCCGGGTGCGGGTGACCTGGGCCTACGAGGAGGAGATGCCCACGGAGACCTACGTCATCGAGGTCTGCGAGGAGCCCACCCGGCTGCGCGTCCGCAACGAGCACGACGACCCCGCCCAGGTGTGGACCCTCGACCTGCGCCTCACCGAGGCGGCCGGCGTCACGACCCTGCGCTTCGCCCAGGTCCTGACCGACCGGTCGCTCGTGACCGACGTGGGCCCGGGCTGGGAGTACTACCTCGACCGGCTCGAGGAGTCCGTGCGGACCGGGGGGCCCGCGACCGTCGCCTGGGAGGGCTACCTCGACCTCGGCGGCGAGTATGCCGCCGCGTTCGGTCTGCCCGACGGCACCGGTCAGGTCAACTGAGCCCGGCGCCGATGCGCTCCAGCTCGTCGACGACGGTGCGGACGGCGAGCCGGGCGTAGCGGTCGGGCCGGCACAGGGCCACGACCGTACGCCGCGCGGGGATGCCGACGAGGGGGCGGAGCACGACGTGCGTGTCGGTCGGTGTGGTGAAGCGGGGCAGCAGCGCGAGCCCGACGCCGCGGGCGACGAGCGAGCGGATGAGCGCGTTGTCGCGCAGCCGCTGGACCCGGCGCAGCGGCTGTCCGGTGAGCGACTCCGCGGCCAGCAGGATCGTGTCGAAGGGGTAGCCCTCGGGCACGCCGATCCAGGTGGTGCCGGCCAGGTCCTCCGGGGTGAGGCGGTCCCGGCCGGTGAGGGGGTGCCCGGCCGGCAGCGCGACGTCGATCGGCTCCCGGGCGAGGACCCGCGAGGTGAGCTGCTGCGCCCCGGTGGGCACGTCGCCGCGCAGGCTGTGGGCGATGACGACGTCGGCGTCGAGGGTGCGGGTGGCGAAGTCGGCCTCGGCGAGGTCGAAGTCGTCCAGCGTCAGGTCGATCGCGCTGCCGGCCAGGGCGTCGACGAGGTCGGGCAGCAGCGCCTCGCCGGCGCTGGGCAGCGTGCCGATGCTGACCCGGCCCCGCGGCTCGCCGCGCGCCGCGTCCAGGCGCGCCTGCACCTGGGCGTGGGCACGGCATACCTCGTCCGCGGCGTCCGCGAGCAGCTGCCCCTCGGCGGTCAGCCGCAGCCCGCGCCCGACCGGCTCGACCAGGGTGACGCCGAGGTCGCGCTCGGCGGTGCGCAGCTGCTGGGAGAGCGCGGAGGGTGTGCGGTGGGTCGCCTCGGCGACGGCGGCGAGGGTGCCGCGGACCGCGAGCTCGCGCAGCAGCTCCAGATGACGGACATCCATGAAGCCAGCCTAATGAGTGACGTCACGAAGATTCGCTGGACCTGCGTGGTCGACAGCCGCAGACTCCAGGTATGCCGTTGCGCCACACCCTCCTCGCCGTCCTGGTCGCGGCGCTGTGGGGCCTGAACTTCCTGGCCATCCACGCGTCGCTCGAGCACTTCCCGCCGCTGTTTCTCGTCGCGCTGCGCTTCGCGGTGCTGGCCGTGCCGACCCTGCTGCTGGTGCCCCGGCCGCAGGTGCCGGTGCGGTGGCTGGTGGGCTACGGGCTGGGGTTCGGGACGCTGCAGTTCGTCGGGCTCTACCTCGGGATGGCCGCTGGTTTCCCCGCCGGGCTGGCCTCGCTCGTGCTGCAGGCGTCGGCGCCGTTCACCGTCTTGCTGGGCGTGCTGCTGCTGGGGGAGCGGCTCACCCCGCGGAGGGCCGTCGGGGTGGGCGTCGCGGTGCTGGGCCTGGTCGTCGTCGGGGCGAGCCGGGCCGACGGGAGCGCCGGGCAGCTCCTGCCCTTCCTGCTCGTCGTGCTCGGCGCGTTCGGGTGGGCGATCGGCAACCTGTCCAGCCGGCTCGCCGCCCCGCCCAACCCGCTGCACCTCACGCTGTGGATGTCGGTCGTGCCGCCGCTGCCGATGCTGGCGGTGTCGCTGCTGGTCGAGGGGCCGGGAGAGATCGGGGCCGCGCTCGCGACCTCCGGCACCACCGCGGCGCTGCCGGCCTGGCTGGGGCTGGCCTACACCGTCGTGCTCGGCACGGTCGTCGGCTCGGGGATCTGGGTGTGGCTCCTGGCCCGCCACCCGGCCGGCGTCGTCGCGCCCTTCTCGATGCTGGTGCCGGTGGTCGGCATCTCGGCGGCGTGGTGGGCGCTCGGCGAGCGCCCGACGGTGCTCGAGCTCAGCGGTGGGGCGCTCGTCGTGGGCGGGGTGCTCTGGGCAGCCCGGCGAGGGCGGCCTGCCGCCGCCGGCCTCGCGCCGGTGGGGCTCGACCCGGTGGGGCTCGACGGCGACGAGGTGCCGGTCACGGCTGCCGGGGCGCCACGGCCCTGACGCCGCGCGCGGGGCTTCTCGCTGCTGGGGCCCGGCCGGCCCCTCCGCACACACCGCCGGCCCCTCCTGCCGAGCCTGAGCAGAGAAAGGCTCCCGACGCAGGTGCTGCAACCCCTGAGTCGGGACTTCTTCTTTGCCCAGCCAGGGCCTGCCGCGCCTGAGCAGAGAAAGGCTCCCGAGGCGGGCGATATAACTCGCGAGTCGGGCATGTTTCTCTGCTCAGGCTCTTGGTCGTGCGCAGCCACCTCGCTCAGGGCATCCGGCGCAGCGCTGTTGCGCGTCCAGTGCGGGCCTGCCGCGCGTCCAGTGCGGGCCTGCCGCGCGTCCGGTGCGCGTCCGGTGCGGGACGGCCGGTGGCGGTGGGTACCCAACGGCTTGTGATCCTACGGATAACTGGGCATGATGGGTGCATGCTCTCTCGGGGTTGGCACCTCACGACCTGCCACGAAGTGGACCTCCTGCGCGTCAGCAGCATGCTGATGCGCCGCTGTCGCTGAACCCCGTCCGTCCCCACCGGGTCGCCGCGGACCCACCGCAGCGCCGGGGCCGACCACGGCTCCGTCTGCGCCTCGACGCGCGACCCAGCCCAGCGACATACCCCGAGGTGACCATGAGCACGACCACCCTGCACCTGGCGTCCCCCACCGAACGCGACCAGCGCGCACGCCTGCGAGCCCTCGCCGCCGACGCGGCGGAGGAGCTGACCGGAGCCGACGCCGACACCGTGCTGGCCTGGGCCGCGCGGACCTTCGGCGCCCGGCTCGCGGTGACCTCGAGCATGGCCGAGGCGGTGCTGCCGCATCTCGCCTCCCGGCACCGGCCGGGCGTCGACGTGCTCTTCCTCGACACCGGCTACCACTTCGAGCAGACCCTGCGCACCCGCGACCGGGTCGCCCAGGAGCTCGACGTCTCCGTCGTCGACGTGCGGCCGCAGCGCACCGTGGCCGAGCAGGACGCCGAGCTCGGACCCCGGCTGCACGACCGTGACCCCGGCGCCTGCTGCGCCCGGCGCAAGGTCGAGCCGCTGCGCCGGGCGCTGGCCGGGTACGACGCGTGGGTCACCGGCGTGCGCCGGGCCGAGGGCCCGACCCGGGCGGGCACACCGCTGGTGGCCTTCGACGAGTCGTTCGGGGTCGTCAAGCTCAACCCGCTCGCGGCCTGGAGCGACGAGGAGGTCGCGCTCTACGCCGAGCTCCACGACCTGCCGGTCAACCCGCTGCTGGACCAGGGCTACCCTTCGATCGGGTGCGGCCCGTGCACCCGCAGGGTTGCCCCGGGCGAGGACCCCAGGGCGGGCCGCTGGTCGGGCTTCACCAAGACCGAGTGCGGCCTGCACGGCGGTCCGGCAGCCGACGAGCGCGAGAGGGAGGCGTCATGAGCGGACCGTTCCTGCTGGGGCTGTCCCTGTCGGGGCGGCGGGTCGTCGCCGTGGGCGGCGGGCCCGTCACCGCCCGCCGGGTCGCGGACCTGCTCGCCGAGGGCGCCGTCGTCGAGGTCGTCGCGCCGCAGCTGTGCCCCGCGCTGGCCGCGCTGCTGTCCGACGGCACGACCCTGTCGTGGACCCCGCGCCGGTATGCCGGTGCCCCCGACCTCGACGGAGCCTTCCTCGTGCACACCGCGACCGGCGACCCCGCGACCGACCGACAGGTCGCCGCGGACGCCGAGGCACGGCATACCTTCTGCATCAGCGCCGGGGACGCGGCCGCCGGGAGCGCGCAGGTCCCGGCCCGTGCCGCCGTGCCGACCCCGGCCGGAGAGGTCCGGGTGGCGGTGCACGCCGGGGGCGACCCCCGCCGCGCCGCGAGCATCCGCACCGACCTCGCCGACCACCTGACCAGCGGCGTCGTCGACCTGCGCGCCCGGCGCCCGCACGGCGGCTGGGTGGCGCTGGTGGGCGCCGGGCCCGGCGACGAGCAGCTCCTCACCCGCCGCGCCACCACCCTGCTGGCGGCGGCCGACGTCGTCGTCGCCGACCGACTGGTGCCGCAGGCCGTGCTCGCGCGGCTGCCCGAGACCGTGCGCGTGGTCGACGTCGGCAAGCAGCCGCAGCACCACCCGGTGCCGCAGCAGGAGATCAACCGCATCCTCGTCCAGGAGGCGCTGCGCGGGTATGGCGTCGTGCGGCTCAAGGGGGGTGACCCCTACGTCCTCGGTCGCGGCGGTGAGGAGCGGGCTGCCTGTGCGGAGGCGGGGGTGCCGGTCGAGGTCGTCCCCGGGATCACCAGCGCCGTGTCGGTGCCCGCCGCCGCGGGCATCCCCGTTACCCACCGGGGGGTGGCCCGTGGCTTCACCGTGGTGACCGGGCACGAGGAGCTGCCCGGGCTGCCCACCGGCACCGACCACACCCTGGTCGTGCTCATGGGCGTCGCCGGGCTGCGGGAGACCGCCGCGCGTCTGGTCGAGGCGGGGCGGCCGGGGGACTGCCCGGTTGGCATCGTCGAGCGTGGCTGGACCGCCGAGCAACGGGTCACCCTCGGCGCCCTCGCCGACATCGCCGACCGGGCCGAGCAGGTCGGCGTCACCTCGCCCGCCGTCGTCGTCGTGGGTGACGTCGTCACCCTGGCCCACGGGTGGGCGGAGCAGGTCGAGGGAGCAGCCGGGCCCGGCGCCGGACCCCGCGACGAGCCGGTCGTCGGTCCCCTCGACGCGCACACGGCAGCCCGGCTGGCCCGCCTCGCCGCCCACGCCGTCGCATGAGCCCGGCGTCGGCTTCCGCCCGCCTGCCTCGACCGCTCACCCTCGTCGTCGCATGAACCGGCCCCTCGTCGTCGCCGCGCACGGCACCGCCAGCCCGGAGGGCCAGGCGGTCGTCCGTGGGTGCGCGGACCGTGCCGCCGCTGCACTCGGTATGCCGGTCCCCGCCCTCGTCGGCTACGTCGACGTCTGCGGACCGACCCTGGACGAGGTGCTGGCCGACGTCGCCGACCCGGTGGTGGTGCCGTTCTTCCTCGCCTCGGGGTACCACGTGAGGCACGACGTGCCCTCGGCGCTCGCGGCGCTGCCGGGATCCACGCTCACCCCGGCCCTCGGTGCCGCCGACGAGGTCGTCGACGCCCTGGCCGACCGGGTCCGCGCGGTCGACGCGGAGGCCGACGCGGTCCTCGTGGTGGGGGCCGGCTCCAGCGTCGACGCCGCCCGCGCCGAGGTGGCGCGGGTCGCCGAGCTGGTCGGCTCCCGGCTGGGAGCGGAGACCGCCACGGCCTTCCTCAGCGGCCCCGGCCCGCGGGCGGCGTGCGCGCTCACCGCGCTGCGGATCGCCGGGCATACCCGCGTCGTGCTGGCCACCCACCTGCTCTCGCCCGGGTACTTCGCGACGAAGGCCCAGCGGGTCGCCGAGGCGGGGGGTGCGGTCGCCACCGAGCCGCTCGGCACCCACGACCTCCTCCGCGACCTGGTCGTCCGCCGCTACCGCGAGGCCGTGGCCGAGTCCTCGGACCACTCGCACGCAGAAGGTGTTCCTCTGCCGTGAGTCATCACGACACCGGTACAGCTCCTGGGTAGAAGACCCCGGCGACGTGCCCGAGGATGACGGGTATGCCTACGCCACCGCAGGCCCCGGACCGGGGCGGCTGGTTCACCTTCCGCGAGGACTGGACCCTGCCGGTCGAGCCCGCGGTGGCGCTGGAGCGGCTCGTCGACCTGGGGGCATACCCGACGTGGTGGCGGCAGGTGCGCTCCGTCGAGCAGATGAGCCCGGACCGGGCGCGGGTCCGGGCGCGCTCCGTGCTGCCCGTCCCCCTCGACCTGGTCCTGAGTCGTGAGCAGGAGGACCGGGAGGCCGGGCGGCTGCGGGTCGGCATCGAGGGCGACCTGCACGGGTATGTCGAGGTGCAGGTCACTCCGGCCCCCGGCGGCTGCCGCGTCGTCTGGGAGCAGCGGGTGCTGCTGGCCAAGCCCGGCCTGCGCCACCTGGCCGCGCTGCCGCCCGCCCGGTGGGTGCTGCGCGCCAACCACGCCGCGATGATGCGCTCGGCCCACGCGGGCCTCGGCCGCGCGGATGCCCCGCCCCGGGTGCGCGGCCCCCACGCCTGACGAGCACGCCAGAGGGGTCGGGGGGTCCGGCTCCCAGATGCCTTCCAGGGTGGGGCGTGAGAGGTTGGGTCAGTCCCCACTCGTCACTCCCGTCTCCGAGGAGCGCTCCATGCTGTCCACCCTCGACCGCGAGCGCACCGTCGCCGGACCCGGGTTCAACCGGTGGTTCGTGCCGCCCGCGGCGCTGGCCGTGCACCTGTCCATCGGGCAGGTCTACGCGTTCAGCGTCTTCAACATCCCCCTCGAGGAGCGCTTCGGCGCCTCGGCCACGGCCGTGTCGATCATCTTCTCGATCTCCATCGTCATGCTCGGTCTGTCCGCCGCGGTGCTGGGCACCTGGGTGGAGCGCAACGGGCCGCGCAAGACGATGGCCGTCTCTGCCGCGCTGTGGGTTGCGGGCTTCCTCGTCTCGGCGCTCGGCGTCTCGGTCGGTCAGCTGTGGATCGTCTACCTCGGCTACGGCGTGCTCGGCGGCATCGGCCTCGGGCTGGGCTACATCTCCCCGGTCTCCACCCTCATCAAGTGGTTCCCCGACCGACCCGGTCTCGCCACGGGCCTGGCGATCATGGGCTTCGGCGGCGGCGCGCTCATCGCCTCCCCGCTGAGCAACCGGCTCCTCGGTCTCTACGGCGGCGAGGACGTGGTGGCCGGCCTGGTCCCGACCTTCCTCACCCTCGCCGTGGTGTATGCCGTGCTCATGGGCCTGGGTGCGTACGTCATCCGGGTCCCCGCGGACGACTGGACGCCGGAGGGCTGGACCCCGCCGCAGGAGTCGGACGAGTCGTCGATGCGCACGACCGCGGACGTGAGCGCCCGCACCGCGCTGGGCACCCCGCAGTTCTGGCTGCTGTGGACGGTGCTCTTCTGCAACGTCACGGCCGGCATCGGCATCCTCGCGCAGGCCTCACCCATCGTGCAGAACTTCTTCCCCGGCGTCGGCGCGGCCGCGGCCGCGGGCTTCGTGAGCCTCCTCAGCCTGGCCAACATGGCCGGCCGGCTCGTGTGGTCCTCGACCTCCGACGTCATCGGCCGCAAGCCGACCTACATGCTCTACCTGGGCGTGGGGGCGTTGCTCTACCTCGGGGTCGCGACCTTCGGCCGGTCCTCGCTGCTGCTCTTCGTGCTCATGAGCGTGGTCATCCTCAGCTTCTACGGCGGCGGCTTCGCCACCATCCCGGCCTATCTCAAGGACCTCTTCGGCGGGCTGCAGGTGGGGGCCATCCACGGTCGGCTGCTCACCGCCTGGTCGGCGGCCGGCATCGCCGGACCGCTCATCGTCTCCGGCATCCAGGACCTGCAGACCGCGCGCGGCGAGGAGGGCGCAGACCTCTACCTGCTGTCCCTCTACATCATGGTCGGCGTGCTCGTCGTCGGGTTCATCGCGAACCTGCTCGTCAAGCCGGTCGACGAGCGCCACCACGAGCCCGAACCGGACCCCGACCAGCTCGAGAGCGAAGGAGCGCCCGCATGAGCGACTCCCCGTCCAGCACCGCCGAGCGCCCCGAGGGCGCAGACGCGGCAGGGCGCACCGCGGCCGTCGTCCTGTGGGTGATCGTCAGCGCGGGCCTGCTCTACGGCATCGGCGAGACCGTCGCCCGGGTCACCCAGCTCTTCGGCTGACCCGCCGCCCCACGACATACCAGGAGGATCCCCGTGGCCACCGACGCACCCAAGCAGGACTTCACCGACGACGACCTGGAGGTCGGGCGGCGCAAGGACTGGGCCGCCGGGATCCCCGGGGTCTACCACGCGCTGAAGATCTCCCAGGAGCAGATGGGCACGGTGCGGACGCTGCGCACGCTGACCCGGCTCAACCAGAAGCACGGCTTCGACTGCTCCGGCTGCGCCTGGCCCGACCCGGACCACCGCTCGCCCGCCGAGTTCTGCGAGAACGGCGCGAAGGCGGTGGCCGAGGAGGCGACCCTGCGCACCCTCGGGCCCGACTTCTTCGAGGAGCACGACCTGGCCGACCTCGCCACCCGCAGCGACTGGTGGCTGGGTCAGCAGGGGCGGCTGGTCCACCCGGTCGTCAAGCTGGCGGGCAGCACCCGGTACGAGCCGATCAGCTGGGACGACGCGTTCCGGATGGTCGCCGAGCAGCTGACCTCGCTCGCCGACCCGGATGAGGCCATCTTCTACACCTCCGGACGCACGTCCAACGAGGCGGCCTTCGTCTACCAGCTCATGGTGCGCGCCTACGGCACCAACAACCTGCCGGACTGCTCCAACATGTGCCACGAGGCCTCCGGCGCGGCGCTCGGGGACACCATCGGGCTGGGCAAGGGCACCGTCCTGCTCGAGGACCTGCACCAGTCCGAGCTCATCATCATCGCCGGGCAGAACCCGGGCACCAACCACCCCCGCATGCTCAGCGCGCTCGAGCGGGCGAAGGAGAACGGCGCGGCCATCGTGGCCGTGAACCCGCTGCCCGAGGCTGGGCTGCAGCGGTTCAAGAACCCGCAGAACCCGATCAGGGCCGTCGGCCCGGGCACCGACCTCGCCGACGACTTCCTGCAGATCCGCCTCGGCGGCGACATGGCGCTCTTCCAGGCCCTCGGCGCGCTGCTGCTGGAGCGGGAGGCCGCCGACCCGGGTGCGGTGCTGGACCACGACTTCCTCGCCGAGCACACTCACGGCCTCGAGGCATACCGCGAGCACCTCGCCGACCTCGACTGGGACGAGGTGCTCACCGCGACCGGCCTGGAACGGCAGCAGATCGAGGACCTCGCCGACCGCCTCGTGCGCAGCCGGCGGACGATCGTCTGCTGGGCGATGGGGCTGACCCAGCACGAGCACTCGGTGGCCATGCTCACCGAGATCGTCAACGTGATCCTGCTGCAGGGCAACATCGGTCGGGACGGTGCGGGTCTGTGCCCCGTGCGCGGCCACAGCAACGTGCAGGGCGACCGGACGATGGGGATCTGGGAGCAGATGCCCGCCGACTTCCACGACCGGCTCGACGCGGAGTTCTCGTTCGCCAGCCCGCGGGAGCACGGCTACGACACCGCGTCCGCCGTCGAGGCGCTGCGGGACGGGCACGCGAGGTTCTTCATGGGCATGGGCGGCAACTTCGTCAGGGCCGCGCCGGACACGGATGTGACCGAGGAGGCGCTGCGCTCCTGCGCGATGACGGTGCAGATCTCGACCAAGCTCAACCGGTCGCACGTCGTCACCGGGGAGACCGCCCTCATCCTGCCGGTCCTGGTGCGCTCCGAGCGGGACCAGCAGGCCAGCGGTCCGCAGCGGATCACGGTCGAGGACTCGATGTCCGCCGTGCACGCCAGCCACGGTCCGCTGCCGCCGGCCTCCCCGCACCTGCTGAGCGAGGTCGCCGTCGTCTGCCGCCTGGCGCGCTCGATCGAGCGGGTCGCCGCGGTGGCCGACTGGCAGGCCTTCGAGGACGACTACAGCAGCATCCGCGACGCGGTCTCCCGCGTGATCCCCGGCTTCGAGGACTACGAGGAGAAGATCAACGACCCGGGAGGCTTCGTGCTGCCGCACGCCGCCAGGACGCGGGAGTGGGGCGACACCACGATCGGCAAGGCGCAGTTCACCACCAACGTCCTCACCTACCCCGAGGTCCCGGAAGGCCGGCTGCTGCTGCAGACGCTGCGCAGCCACGACCAGTTCAACACCACGATCTACGGACTCAATGACCGCTACCGCGGCATCGAGAACGGCAGACGGGTCGTCTTCGTCAACCCCGACGACCTCGAGGAGCGGGGCCTGCGCGACGGCCAGGAGGTCGACCTCGTGAGCCACTGGGAGGACGGCGAGCGGGTCGCCGAGGAGTTCCGGATCGTGTCCTACGACACCGCCCGTGGATGTGCAGCCGCCTACTACCCGGAGACCAACGTGCTCGTGCCGCTGGGGCAGCGTTCCAGGCGCAGCGGCACCCCGGCCAGCAAGTCCGTGGTGGTCGAGCTGCGCGCCCGCGCCTGAGGCATACCGACCCTCTCCCTGCACGCGGCTGCGGAGGAACAGCGGCGGTCGGCGCGGTGTTGGTCCGGGTATGCGTATCGCCATCATCGGAGGACACGGCAAGATCGCCCTGCAGCTGGGACCCCTGCTGGCCGGGCACGACGTCGACGCGGTGGTCCGTAACCCGGACCACGGGCCGGACGTCGACGCCGCCGGCATGCGACCGGTCGTCGCAGACGTCGAGACCATGAGCCGCGAGCAGCTGACCGAGCTGCTCCGCGGGCACGACGCCGTCGTGTGGACGGCCGGCGCCGGGGGTGGTGACCCGGACCGTACCTACGCGGTGGACCGGGACGCGGCCATCCGGTCCATGGACGCCGCTCAGGAGGCCGGCGCGGAGCGCTACCTCATGGTGAGCTACCTGGGTGCCCGGACCGACCACGGCGTGCCCGAGGACAACCCGTTCTTCGCCTACGCCGAGGCCAAGGCCGCCGCGGACGAGCACCTGCGGGGCTCGCAGCTCGACTGGACGATCGTCGCGCCCGGCGCCCTCAGCCTGGACGCCGGCACCGGCCAGATCGAGGTCATGGGCGACGGCACCGGCGCGGTCGAGACCCCCGAGGGCCGGGACGTCCCCCGTGCCGATGTCGCCACGGTGCTCGCGCTCGCGCTGGACCGTGACGACCTCACCGGTCGGATGATCGAGTTCCTGGGCGGGTCCACCCCGATCAGCCAGGCCCTCGACGCGGTCGCCGGCACGGCCTGACCGACAGGCAGCACGGCGAAGAGCCACTGACGGCGAGGCCAGGCCCGGGCAAACCGAGTCTGGCCTTCGTCGTCTTTCAGACCGCCGGCACGTCCTCGAGGATCGGCGTCTTGGGGAGCTTGCGGACCCTCCGCGGCCGCCGCGACCGGGCGGGGATGAGCGAGCGCATGTGCTCGTGCTTGCCGAAGCACAGCAGCCGGTCGCCGTCCTCGAGCACCTTGGCGCCGGAGGGGTTGGGCACCACCCGGGTGCCGCGATGCAGGGTCAGCACCTGGATGTCCTTCTCCCACAGCCCGGAGGCCTCGATCGTCTGCCCGACCAGCTCGGAGCCGGACATGACCGCGATCTCGGCGACGCCATACCCCGTCGACACCGCGAGCCGCTGGCGCACGTCGATGTCGGGGAAGCCGGACTGGTCGGCGATGTAGTCGACGATGGCGCCGGCGACGTCGAGCTTGGTGGCGGCCTCGATGCCCTGCAGGCCGGGGGAGGAGTTGACCTCCATGACCAGCGGGCCGTCGTTGCCCTCGAGCATGTCGACGCCCGCGACGCGCAGGCCCATGATGTGGGCGGCTCGGACGGCGATCTCCTCGTACTCCGGGTCGAGCTCGACGCGCTCCACGCTCCCGCCGCGGTGCACGTTGGAGCGGAACTCGTCGCCCTGCGCGCGGCGCCGCATCGCCGCCACGACCCGGTCGCCGACGACGAGGGCCCGCACGTCCTTGCCCTTGGACTCCTTGACGAAACGCTGGATGAGCACCTGCTGATTGGTGCCGTGCAGGGTCTCGATGATCGCCTCGGCGACCTTCATCGTCGGGGCGAGGATGACGCCGATCCCCTGGGTGCCCTCGAGCAGCTTGACGACCACGGGCGCCCCGCCGACCATCTCGATGGCGTGCGGGATCTCGGCGCGGTTGCGCACGAACGCGGTGGCCGGCATACCGATGTTGTGGCGCGACAGGATCTGGGTGGCCCGCAGCTTGTCCCGGCTGTTCATGATGCCGTTGGCGGTGTTGGGCGTGTAGACGTCCATCTGCTCGAACTGGCGCACCACCGCCGTCCCGAAGTACGTCACCGACGCGCCCACGCGGGGCAGCACCGCGTCATACGTCGACAGCGGCCGGCCGCGGAAGTGCAGGTCGGGCTCGTCCCCGGACAGGTCGATGCCGAAGCGCAGCGTGTCGAGCACCTTGACCTGGTGGCCGCGCTCGAGCGCGGCGGTCCGCAGCCGCTGGGTGGAGTAGGCGCGCAGCGCACGGGACAGGATGGCGAGCTTCATCGAGGCGTCCTGAGAGGATGAGCAGGTGACAGGGTCCAACCATCTCACCACAGATCGCGCCGTCGTCGGGTGGCGGGAGTGGGTGCAGATCCCGCAGATCGACGTGCCGTGGATCAAGGCCAAGATCGACACCGGCGCCAAGACCTCGGCGGTCCACGCCTTCGACCTGCGCGGCTTCGACCGCGGCGGTCGCGACTGGGTGAGCTTCAGCGTCCACCCGTGGCAGGCCAGCGCCGAGGACTCCGTCGCAGTCGAGCTTCCGGTCCATGACTCGCGCTCGGTCCGCTCCTCCTCCGGGCACGAGGAGCAGAGGTATGTCGTGCTCCTCCCGTTGGTCCTCGGTGGCCGCGACGTGCGTGCGGAGGTGACGCTGACCGACCGCGACGAGATGGGGTTCCGGATGCTCGTCGGGCGGGAGGCGCTGGTGCAGGGCTTCCTCGTCGACCCGGCGCTGAGCTATGCCGGCGGCCGGCCGGACCGTGCCGTCCGGCGGCGCAACTGGGGCAAGCGGTGAGCGCGGCCCGACGCACGCTGCGCCCGTCGTTCCCGATCGGCACCGTCAAGGTGCGGACGGGCAGCCGCCGCGAGGTGTCGCTGCCGATCTCGCGCCTGGTCACCGGGGCCGAGGTGAGCCTGCCGGTGCACGTGCTGCACGGTCGTGAGGACGGGCCGACCCTGTGGCTGAGCGCCGCGATCCACGGTGACGAGGTGGTCGGCATCGAGGTGGTGCGGCGCGTGCTGGCGCGGCTCGACCCCAAGACCATCCGCGGCACCGTGCTCGCCGTGCCGATCGTCAACGTGCTCGGGGTGATGTCGGGCGACCGCTACCTGCCGGACCGGCGCGACCTCAACCGCAGCTTCCCGGGGTCGGCTCGCGGGTCGCTCGCCGGCCGCATCGCGCACCTCATGATGACCGAGGTCATCGGCCCCTCCGACGTCGGCATCGACCTGCACACGGGGGCCGACCGCCGCTCCAACCTGCCGCAGATCCGCTGCGACCTCGAGGACGAGCAGACGCGGGCGCTCGCCGAGGCGTTCGGCGCGCCGGTGGCCTACCACGCCAAGCTCCGCGACGGCTCGCTGCGGTATGCCGCCCGCGAGCGGGGCGCGCGCGTGCTGCTCTACGAGGGTGGCGAGGCCTGGCGCTTCGACGAGTGGGCGATCGTGGCCGGCGTCGACGGGGTCATGCGGGTGCTGGCGCACCTGGGGATGATCGACGGCGAGGCGCTGGCGGTGGAGCCGGCGGAGAGCCCGAGCGACCTCTGCTGGCGCAGCGGGTGGGTCCGGGCGCGCCGCACCGGCATCGTCCACATGGACGTCGCGCTGGGGCAGCGGGTGAGCGAGGGCGAGAAGCTCGGCGAGCTGTTCAACTCCTTCGGCAAGCGGTTGGCCATCGTCAAGGCCGACCGCGACGGCGTCGTCATCGGCCGGGCCGAGGCGCCGCTGGTCAACCGGGGTGACGCCCTCGTCCACATCGGCGAGATCGACTCCCCGGACCGCTCCGGCCTGGACGAGGACGCCCGGGACACCGACACCCCCTGAGGCGACAGGGTCGAGCCTGTCGGTGCACCGGAGTAGGTTGCGCCTCACCCTGACGGATGAGCCGTCAGCGACCAGGAAGGTCTCGACATGTCCACGCTCAACCCCTACATCTCCTTCGCCGGCACCACGAGGGCGGCGATGGAGCGCTACCAGAGGGTCTTCGGTGGCGACCTGTCCATGAACAGCTTCGGGGAGTACGGCATGGAGGGCGAGGGCGCCGACGGCATCATGCATGCGCAGCTCGTCACCCCCTCCGGCCTCGTCCTCATGGCCTCGGACACGCCCCCGGGGATGCCCGCCGCCGGCTCCGACGGCAACGTGTCGCTCAGCCTCAGCGGGGACGACGAGGCCGAGCTGCGCGGCTACTGGGACGGGCTCGCCCAAGGTGGCGAGGTCACCATGCCCCTGGAGCCGCAGATGTGGGGCGACACCTTCGGCACGCTCGTCGATGAGTTCGGGGTGTCCTGGATGGTCAACATCGCCGGCCCCCACGCCTCCTGACGGCGGGATGATGCGGCCGCCACGACAGGGTCGAATGATGCGGCCGCCACGACACGGTCGGGATGGGGTCGAGGCGGGAGTGCGGGCCAGTGCCCGTCAGGCCACGAAGATGCAGAACGGGTGCCCGGCTGGGTCGGCGTAGACGTACAACGGCTCGTCCGGGTCGTCCGTGCGGTCGAAGAGCAGCTCAGCTCCCAGGTCGGTGGCCCGTCGGTGCTGAGTCTGGAGCGCCTCGCGGTCGGGGACAGTGAGGTCGAGGTGCATCTGCATCGGCACGTCGGGCCTCGGCCACGTCGTCCGCTCCAGGCGGTCGACCTGCTGGAAGGCCAGCGTGCGGTTGCCCTGTGCGTCGGTGAGGACCAACCAGTCGGCATCCCCGGCCCCATCTGCTGAGGGCTCGTCGCCGGGCCGGTACTGCAGGCCCAGAAGGACGCGGTAGAACTCGGCCAGCTCTCGGACCTCAGGGGTGTCGAGGACGGTATGCAGCAGCTGGGGGTAGGTAGCCATGAGGTGGAACGTATCGATCTTGGACCGAAGCAGCACCTCGTCCGAGGGCACTGCTCGAGGTAGACCTCGAGGCTGTCGGGTAGTCCTCGCTAGATTGCCCCGGTGGAGGAACGCGACGAGCCGGTGCGCCTGGAGTTCCGCCAGGCGGGGCCGGGCGACGTGGACGCGGCGCAGGCCGCCTACCGACAGGTCATCGACCACCTGGCCGCGACCGTGGACTTCCCGCACTGGCATACCGAGAACCGCCCGACCAGAGCCGAGGTCGCGGGGTGGATTGCGGCCGGAGAGCTGTATCTCGCTCTCGATCAGGGAGATGGACGGATCGCCGGCGTGGTAGCACTGAACCACGAGGCTCCCGAGGCATACCTGCACGCCACGTGGGCTGTGGAGGCATCTCCTGGGGAGGTGCTCGTGGTGCACGCCTTGGCTGTGTGCCCGGACTTCCTGGGTCAGGGTGTCGCGCGCTTCCTCGTCGACGGCGCGCTGCAGGTGGCCAGGGACCGGGGATGCCGCACGGTACGGCTGGACACCTACGTCGAGAACGCCGCCGCTCGTGGGCTGTATCCACGGTGCGGGTTCACCGACCTGGGGGTCCACACACTGCACTACGAGGGGACCGACCTGGACCAGTTCCACCTCTTCGAGCGCGTGCTCTGAGCCTGCGGAGTGGGTCGACCTCGGTGCAGCGCCCGCCATCGAGTACCGCTCGGACGTCTATCGATGACGAACTCCAGCCGCCCGGCGCTTGCACGACGCCCAACTGGAGGCGGGCGATGCCGCCGCCTGGCAGGAGTGGGCCACCGCAGGAGATGAAGAGGCGTGGGCCGCTACGTCCTCGGACGGACTCACCAGTGCTGCGCGGTGAGATCCTTCTCGTCGATCTGGACCCTGTGCGCGGTAGCGAGGCCAGCAAGCGTCGGCCTGCTTGCTGCGCGTGATACTGTCCCGTGTCCTGCCGGAGGCGGAGGAGATCGTGGCCTACCGCATGCCAGGGTTCCAAGTCGGCGGCTCCGTCGTCGCAAGCTACGCAGCGTTCAGCAAGCAGTGTGGGCTGTATCTTCTTCCGGGCGCCATCGCTGAACATGCCCCCGAGATTGCGGCCGCCGGACTCAAGGCGACAAAGACTGGCATCACGTTCTCGCCGCGCAACCCGATCCCGGACGACCTCGTCGAACGCCTGGCCAGGTCGTCGCTCAGGGAGGCGCAGAACTGACGGCTCGGCGAGTCAACGCCAAGATCCAGTCATTGACGAGCGGTGCGCGTCAGAAACTGACACCGCGACGTGATCACCGGTGCGTGCGCCTGCTGCCTGCGTGCCAGTCCTCAGTCACGCCGATCTCCTCCTCCGCGACTCCCATAGCCCGCAACTGTGGTCGTTCGCGCAGACTGCGCTTGAGCTCGGCGAAGCCAGCGAAGCGGGCCAGCCCGAGGACGTGGTCCCACAGCGCCACGGCCTCCTCCTCGGCGGGGAGGCGGCTGATGACCGGGCCGAAGAACGCGACGCCCTCCGGGGGGTCGAAGTGCAGGATCGGAGTCCCGACATCCCGGCCGGCCAGCTCCAGGGCCTCGTCGGTCTCGGTGCGCACGACGGCGTCCCAGGTGTCGTCCTCCAGTGCCTCGGACAACGACTCCGGCAGCCCGACCTCGGTCAGGACCGGACGCAGGAACGCGGCCGTGCCGGGAGGGTCGACACCGTCCGCGCCCGCGTCGTGGGGCGGAGCGTCGAAGATGCGGTGGCCGAGCTCCTCGTACAGCGCACCCACGGCGTCGGGGCCGTGCTCATCGCGGGTGCGGGCGGCGACCCGCAGCAGGCGCAGCCCTGCGGTGTGGCCGGCCTCGTAGCCGGGTGGGAACTGGGCGTCGTAGTCGACGTGAGCGTTGAGGAGGCGCAGGGAGATGAACCGCCACTCAACGGCATACTCACGCTGACGGGCGACGGAGCGCACCCACTGGCTGGTCATCCACGCGAAGGGACACACCGGGTCGAAGTAGAAGTTGAGCCTGGACATGGGCCGCCGCCTCTCAGGCGTCGGTGGGCCGGAGGTCGACGCCGGGCACCGCCGGCAGGTCGAACTCGGGGCCCACGAGGTAGGTGATGTGGTTCGTCAGCAGGTTCAAGGTCACGGGCTGGCAGTTTCGCCGCCAAGCGTCCATACAGCCGACTACCGCAACGGCCCGAGCGGACCGCAGCGGGATAGGTGGATAGACCGAGCCTGTCGCGCACCGTCCCGCCCAGGTGACGAGGTCGGTGACGGTAGACACGGGGCCTCCTAGGGCCAGACGAACTCTGCCCATTGTGGCGTAGCCAGCGGGCGCACGTCGACAAGATCCGGCGACTGGTCGGGTCTCCTGTCGGTTGTCTTCACACGCGCGAACACCACCAACCGCAGCCCTCAGTAGCGCCCGTCCGCCCTGAGCAGCACCGGCGGCACCAGCGTGCGACCACGCTCCTGCGTGCAGATGAGTGCGTCCACCTCCTGGAGCCTCGGGCTGCTTGCCGACGCTCTGTGGGGCGGCTTGTATCCGCTGGTAACAGTCGGCGCCGGCCGGGTGTCAGTCGCCAGCGTTGTGCTGCTTCAGAAGTGGCGTGACGGTCGTGAGGTCGACCGGGGGCATCCGTCGGTCTGCGTCTTGGTACGTGCCCTCATCAGTTTCGGTGAGGACGACGACGGGATAGTACGAGTCTCCGTCCTTGGCCAGAAAGATGATGGCCTGCTGATCTGGCGTAATCCTCGGGCCGCACGGGTCGGTTCCGGCACGGGCCTCCGCTGCCACGACTTGTACCTGGTCCTCGAGCGGCGCGCCCAGCGGATCAGTGATGGCGAGGATCCATTCGCTCGCGCCCGGAGGCGCACCAGCGGCCGTGCTCGGAGCGTCCTCCAACTCCGCAACTCCATGGATCACCACGTCAGTATCGACGAGGGCGCTCTCTACGGTGCCGTAGGTCGGGTAATCCGCAGCGCAGTCTCCGATCAGCTCTGACGCCGTCGCCCCCGTCGACGCGTTGGCTCCGACGTCGCCAGGAAGTGCCTGAGCGCCACACGAAGCCAGGAGGAGCGCGGCCCCCGTGGTGGCCAGCACCATTCCCACGCTGGTATGCCTCACGAAAGTGCCCCGTTTCATCGAGCTGAGCGCGGCGGTTGCCGAAGTCAACTGGTCTGACCCAGCTTCTGGACGGTGCGTTCCACGTAACCGCACATCGGTAAGGTGCGCCAGCCACTGGCCCGCGGAAGGCGGCACAGTCGTGCGCTTGTCAGGGCAGAAGGTCCCAGAACTGACGGCGGGCCGGCATCGCGTGAATCACCATCTCCTCGCCACTGGGGAAGACCAGCACGACCGTCTCCAGCAATCTCGCTTGAGTGTCGCAGCCTGGACCGCATCCTCGGGAAGGACTCCATGCTTGAGTGCGCTGCGGTGGACCTTCACGCGGCGTAGCCGGCCAGCGCCCGTCGGATGGCCTCGGAGCGAGACAGGTGCTCTCGGGCGGCATACGCGTCGAGCGCTGCGATCTCCTCGGCCGTGAGCCGCACGGCGATCACCTGGGTTGGTTCGGCCCCGCGCCCGGGACGACCCCGTCCGCGGCGCTTCAGCGCCTCGACGTCATAGCCAGCCTCGGCCTCGTCAGCCCACTTCTGGATCTGCTCGTCCGTCACCTGATCTGCACGCGCCATGGCCAAATCGTATAACGAAAACCCGACGACAGGGAGAGGCTTGCAGTCACGACATGCTCCTGGCGGCAAATGAGCGCGCTGACCGGAGTCTTCAGCGCTTCGGTGGTGACTCCCAGTTGGCGAATCCCTCGATCCAGTCGACTGCGCTGTCGGGCAGTAGCAGTTCGGCGGTGTCGTCGTCCTTCGTCCACCACGGGGCTGAGCCCGCTGGACCACCCACCAGCTCAATCTGCTCGACGATCGTGGACGGCACCGGGCTCCCGTTGTTCGCCATCAACCAAGCCCTCGTCTCCGACGACAGCCTGAGCCACCACGTGTCGATCGTCACAAGACAAGTCTCCTCCCCGGCGCGCGAGATCACCAGTGCTCGACCGGATTACGCTCGACCGTCCCGGGCCGTAGGCAACTCATCCGACCTGTCGCACCAGAACCGGGTCATCGGTGCTGCGCCTGCCCGCCTGCTTCCACCCCGTCGGCGACCGATCAGGCGGGCTGCCCGGTGCGAGCGTCCACGGCACCAGCGTGGCAGGATCGCCAGGATGGATCTGCACGCATTTCTGGACCACGTGAACCGAGGCGCGCTGATCGAAGGCGGCTCAGAAGAGCACCGGTTTATGCACGGCGCTGCCCAGGAGGCGCTGCGGACAGTCGCGGAGATCAACACCGGCTACCGCACCCCCGAAGAGGTGCGTGCCCTGCTCACGCGACTGACTGGAAAGACCGTGGACGAGTCGGTTGTTGTGTTCCCACCGTTCTACAGCGAGTTCGGAAAGAACCTGACGTTGGGCAAGGACATCTTCATCAACAGCGGTTGCCGATTCCAGGACACGGGCGGCATCGTCATCGGCCACGGCACCCTTATCGGCCACGGCACCAGCCTGACCACCCTCAACCACGGGGTAGACCCCGCTCGCCGGGCCGACATGAGCCCGGCTCCGGTCACGATCGGGGACAAGGTGTGGCTCGGTGCAGCGGTGACGGTCGTCCCAGGCGTGACCATCGGCGACGGCGCGATCGTCGGCGCCGGTGCAGTCGTGACCAAGGATGTCCCGGCCAACGCGGTCGTAGCCGGCGTGCCCGCCAGACTCATCCGCTACACCGGGTTCGAAGCCACACCTTGACTCCGTAGTTCGCGACTGCCGCGAGACTCGGTCGCCCGTCAACGACGACCTGCACACTCCCCCGCATCTCTACCTGCCCCCTCAGCGTGAGAAACGACCAGCGGCAAAATCGGATGGGAGACTTCGGGGATGAACGTTCCAGAACCGGCTGTCCTCACTGTCGATGGTGAGACCTTCCGCGCGCAAGCCGACGCCGAGCAGCCAGGAACGTGGCACGTGGCTTGGGTCAGCGGCCCGGGCGCGGGCTACGGCTTCACGACGCGGCGTTTCGATCAACAGTGGGAGTCGCGTGAGGAGTTGGAGAAGGGCATCCGGTCATTCCTCGCCGAAATCGACCCCACCACCGGGTACCTGAGCGACTAGTAGGGACGGATCTGGCAGCGGCATGAGCGTTGGATACCAGAGTGATACCATGCCGGGATGGCGATGACCTTGCGACTCTCCCCGGAGGACGAGCGAGCCCTGGCGGCCCTGGCCGAGGCTGAAGGGGTGAGCAAGCAAGAGGCGACGGTGCGCGCCATCCGGGAGGCGGCCGCACGGCGTGGGCACGAGGAGCGTGTGCGCGAGTTGTCCGCACGTGGGCGAGAGCGGTACGCCGACCTGCTCGAGCGTCTCGGACGCTGACCCTTGGAGTACCTGGCCACCGAGGACCTGCTCACCCTGGCAGCGGACCTGGGCGTCGGTCCGGTCCAGGACCTCGGCTTATTGGACTCCGCGGCCCACCGCCCCAGCGCCAGCGTCTTCGGACGTGACGCCTACCCCGACATCGATGCCAAGGCCGGCGCACTGCTGGAGTCCATCGTCGTCAACCACCCGCTCATCGATGGCAACAAGCGCCTGGGATGGCTCGCGGTGGTCGTGTTCTACGGCCTCAACGACGTCGATCTCCGAGCACCCGACGACGACGCCTACGACCTGGTCATCGCCGTCGCGAGCAGCCAGGCCGACCACCAGGTGGCAGCCCGCCATCTGGCCCAGTGGCACTAGTTCAAGCCCGCGGCTCGCGGCAGATTCGGATGTGCTCGTGACCGAACGCCCCTTAGTCGCAACTCTGCTTGGGGGTGGTGGTCCCTTCGCGTAGGACGAACTCTTCGCGGTGCCCGGGTTCGTCACTGAAGAGGAGAGTCGATGCGTCGACCCGGGTGACGGTGCCCTCCTGCTCTGGGTTGTCCCAGCCGGGTGGGGGATTGCCGGAGCCGTCATCAAGAGGGCCACCCGCACGTTCGTACCATTGGTCCTCGAACTGCAACTCGTGGATGCCGCAATGGGTGTACAGGGTGACATCGTGAACCCCGCCACGCTCACAGGCGACGAGGCTCAGCAGGAGGGCAAGGACCGAGAAAACCCGCACTGTGCGTTGTGGCATCGCGTCCTCCCTACCAGCTGTCACGGCAGCGTATCGCCTGGCCGGATACGTCCTGGCAGACTGTTGCAGTGCCGTACTCGCAGGAGGAAGCCCTTGCTGCGCTCAGGCCCCTGTTGCGCGGACGTCATGTTGCCGATGGTTTCCGCCTTGTCGAGGTCCGTCCGCAGGGTCCCGATGTCTTGGTGTTGTTCCATTGGCGCGGGAACCGGCACGTCTTCGGCGTCGTGATCCCGTGGACGCCCCATGTGGGCCGCAGCACCGGGGAACCCATCGGCTCGGCCGAGGAATGGGCCACCGAGGTGTCATGGTGGCTGACCGAGGAGCTGGATACCGGCTATGTCGGACGTGCCCAGCGTCGTCGTGCGCCCGACTACATCGAGTTGCGCGGTCCGAGCTATGAGCCAGACCACCGGTACTACGTCTCCCGGGTATATGGCGACGGTGGATGGTTGGCCCACTGCGGCTGGGACGTCAGCATCGCCAGGACGCTGGGTGAGCGCGGGTTGCTCACGGCGTGGCTGCAGGCTCACGTGAACAGCGCGAGCGGTGGCTCGGTCGTTGGCCAGGCCGTTGTCGGCAGGCTCGCGAACGGTGACGTGGAGCTTGCTGTGCTGGACCTCGCTAGGAATGTGCCAGATTCCGTAGCTCGTGACCTCGCCACGGTCTGTGTTTACGAAGCCGGCAACCACGGCGCGGAGCGCCTGAAAGTCGACACCACGCAGTCACGACTGCTCACGGGCATGGGCTTCCACCCCGCAGACCAGGACAGCGCCTGGATCGACACGACCGCACTCAACATCCGCACCTGACGAACCCACCAACAGCGACGCTCGAACCCCACGCGCGTCGCGGCATGAGCGAGTGTGTAGCACAAGCGCTACCATGGCGTCATGGAGACGGTGGGACTTCGTGAGCTGAGGCAGGACGCCTCTGGACTTCTGCGACGCGTGGAGGGCGGCGAGGAGATCATCATCACCGTCTCTGGTCGGCCCAGCGCCAGACTCGTGCCAGCTCGACAGACCCGTTGGCAGCGCTGGGATGACGTCACGGACCTGTTCGCCGGCCCTGCCGATGCGGACTGGAAGGCTGACCGAGAGCTGGTCGAGGACGCCGTTCGCGACCCCTGGGCAGAGCAGTGACCGAGCAGACGGCGGGGGACGAGCGGGGCGTACTCGACACGAGCGTGGTGATTGCCGAGGGCGTCACGCCGATCCCCGGCGTCCTGGCCATCAGCACTGTCACGCTGGCGGAGCTGCACTTCGGGGTCCTGGTTGCCAAGTCCGCTGAGGTGCGCGCCGAACGCCTGCGGCGACTGAGTATTCTTCAACGCCGATTCGATGCTCTCCCCCTCGACGAGGTAGTCGCGGCCAGCTACGGCCGCCTGGCGGCCGCGGTCGTCGAAGCCGGACGTCAACCCCGCCGCCGCACGATGGACCTGTTGATCGCAGCCACCGCCCACGCACATGACGCTGCGTTGTACACCCGCAACCCGGATGATTTCGGCGGACTTGAGGACCTGGTAGACGTGCGCGTGGTCTGACCACCCGCGGCAGTAGCGTGCGGCCACGCTCAGTGCGGCATGAGCGTGAACATGTGGTGCGGCTAGTTGCACCTCAGCCGAGCGGCCCGTTCGTAGGAGACGTCGTCGGGTGCGGCCACCCACATGACACCGAGATCGACTCCGGCTTCCTCCAACGGCGTCTGCAGACATGGCGGATTTCCGGTGCCGTGTGTCGAGCCGTCGGTCCACCAGATCTCGTTGACGGAGAAGGAGATCTGGTTCCCGCCGTCTGAGGTGAACAGGGCCAGACCATTCACGTCGTTTGCGCGCATTGCAAGGCCTTTCTCGGTCCGGCTCTGCTGGGCGCCGAAGGGAGAGGCTGTGCCCGCTACGTAGCCGATGTCCACCAGTGCCACTGCACCGACCACGAGCCGGAGATCGACAGCCCGTCGCCGGACTGGTCGGGGGTTGCGGTTTCTGCGCCATGCCCGATAGTTGCAGACGCCAGCCCTTTGCTGGGATCACGTGACACGGCCTGGCGAGCAGCGAAGCGCCCCACCGGGGCGTGGGCCGCCTTTGGAGCGCGACTGCACAGTGTCGCGCTTGCGGCTCTTGACGACAGGTGAGGGTCCCGGGGAACCCTCACCGCCAAAGTCATATCGTCCGACTGGCGGCAGTACAGGATGTTCACCGGAGCGCAGTATCGCTGCCGCGCCAAGCTTGTGCGTACCTGACCGGGGCAGCCTG
>NZ_CANKYH010000009.1 GCF_947487915.1 uncultured Serinicoccus sp.
CTCGCGTCCACTGCACGGTTCCTGACCCACAACCACCCAGCACGAACAGGTTGTGACATGGTCAATCATGTTACGGCGGTCATAGCGTCAGGGAAACGCCCGGTCACATTCCGAACCCGGAAGCTAAGCCTGACAGCGCCGATGGTACTGCACTGGGAACGGTGTGGGAGAGTAGGACACCGCCGGACCACCATTCACGGAAGGGCCCGCCCACCAGGGCGGGCCCTTCCGCATGTCCACCACCAGACGCACGGTGCGGCCTGAGACGATGGGGGCAGTGTCGAGGAGGGACGGGGATGATGGGGTCGGTGGCGATCAATCGGCGAAGCATGGCGCAGATGGCCCTGCGCACCCTGCCCGCTCCGGTGGCGGAGCGGGCCAGGGCGAGCCGCGGCCGGCGACGGAAGCAGACCGCTGCCCGACGTCGGGAACAGCGGACCGCCGAGCGACGCGCCGCGCTGCTGGCCGCGGAGCCGGGTGTGCGCCTGGTCACGATGGGTGCCCAGGAGGGTCCCGGGCGGGTGGTCACCGACTTCACCGTCAGTCGCGCCAAGGAGCACAACCTCCGGCTGGTCCTCGACGTCCTCGACGAGGCCGGGGTCCGTTACTTCCTGGTACGCGGCAGCTCCGCGCGTCGGCACGTGCTCGGCGTGCACCTGCGTGACCGTCCGGCACTCTTCCGGGCCATGCGGGCGCGCCACGACCTCAGTGCCCTCTGGGCGGTCAAGCCGGGCCCGGGCGGGTCTGTCGGGCTGGCGAGCGCGTACGTCGACGGTGGGTTGAGGAGCGGCATCAAGTCTGGACTCGTGGTCCGGTTCGGCGAGCCGCTGCTCGCCCCCTCGGGGCGGGTCATCGGTGGGCTGGAGCTCGGGTGCGACGTCGAGTTCTGGCAGGACGGGGAAGACCTGGTCCGGGAGGGGAGCGAGCGGCTGGAGGAGGTGCGGTGCCAGACGCCGGAGCAGGCGTTGGTCGGCGCCCTCGTCGCCCCGCGGCCCAACCGGGTGGCGGACGTCGTCCCCGTCTCGGCTCAGGTGCCCGCGCAGGCCATGGTCGGGCAGCGCCCCGGCGTTCGAACCGTTCACCTGGACGCTCACCGACGAGGTGACCTTCCCCGTCGACCTGGTCTACACGTGGGTGGACGGTGCCGACCCCCGGCACGCCGCGCGACGGGCCCACTACGCCGGCGAGGCGCCCGTGGGGCTGGGGGCCAACGCCTCGCGCTACACCAGCCACGACGAGCTGCGCTTCTCGCTGCGCTCGGTGCACATGTATGCGCCGTTCGTGCGCCACGTCTACGTGGTCACCGACGACCAGGTGCCGTCCTGGCTCGACCCCGACGCCGCCGGCATCACGGTCGTCGACCACCGCGACATCTTCGACGACCCGACGGCACTGCCCACCTTCAACTCCCATGCCATCGAGGCACGGCTGCACCACATCCCGGGACTGTCGGAGCACTACGTGTACCTCAACGACGACGTGTTCCTGGCGCGGATGCGACGGGCGGAGGACTTCTTCCACGCCAGCGGTATCGCCCAGGTCCCCTTCTCGTCGGCGCAGCTCGGTGTCGGTGAGCCGGTCGAGGGTGAGGTGGCGCCCAACTCGGCCGGCAAGAACGTCCGCTCGTTGTTCCAGGCGGACTTCGCCCGGGGCATCACGCACAAGTTCAAGCATGCACCGCACCCGCAGCTCCGGTCGGTCCTGGCCGAGCTGGAGGAGAGGTACGCCGAGCCGGTCTCGCGGACGAGTCGTACCCGCTTCCGCTCGACCGGCGACGTCGCGCCGGCGGCGACCATGCACCACCACTACGCGCTCCTCACCGGCCGGGCCGTGTCCGCGCCGACGCGGATGCGCTACGTCAACATCTCCTCCACCGACGCCGCCCGGCGGCTCGAGGGGCTGCTGACCTCCACCTCCATCGACAGCTTCTGCCTCAACGACGTGGACACCCCGGAGGGTTTGCGCGAGGAGGTCCACGCCAGGGTCGGACGCTTCCTCGAGGAGCGCTTCCCGTTCCGCTCGCCGTGGGAGCGTCGGGACCGCTGAGTCGCCGGCCGTGGGCTGGCTGCAAGATCTTGCAGCGACCTGTTGTGTTCTGTGCAGGATGGTTCTAGGTTGGGCAGCACCATCCCCCCGCACCGTCCCTGCCCCACCCTGGAGATCGCAATGATGCGTCCACGTCCTGCTGTCGGCATGCTGCTCGCCTCGACGCTGCTGGCCACCACCGGCGCTGCCACCCTGGCCGGTCAGGCCCTGACCCCCGCGGCGGCCCTCGCGCAGGAGGGGCGGGCGGTCACCCTGGTGGGCGACCTGCAGGAGGAGCTGGGCTGCGGCGCCGACTGGGAGCCGGCGTGCGAGGCCACCAGGCTCACCCCGGTGGACGGCAGCCCGGAGGTGTACCGGTCCACCTTCGAGGTGCCCGCGGGCAGGTGGGAGTACAAGGTGGCCCTCGACGGTGGCTGGGACGAGGCATACCCCGAGCAGAACCTCTCCTTCGAGGTCCAGGGGCCGGCCACCCTCGAGTTCTCCTTCGACGACACCACCGACGAGGTGGGTCTGGTGCCGGCGCTCGAGCCGCCGGACACCGAGCAGGACGACGCCCTGGCCGGGGACAGCCTGCGCGCGCCGGTGACCAGGGAGCAGTTCTACTTCGTCATGGCGGACCGATTCGCCAACGGCGACCCGACCAACGACACGGCCGGCATCGAGGGCGACCGGCTGCAGCACGGCTTCGACCCGACGGACAAGGGGTTCTTCCACGGCGGGGACCTGGCGGGCATCCTGGACAGGCTGGACTACATCGAGGGGCTGGGGACCACCGCGATCTGGCTGACCCCCAGCTTCAAGAACCGGCCCGTCCAGGGCGAGGGTGCGGACGCCAGCGCCGGGTACCACGGCTACTGGGTCACCGACTTCACCCAGATCGACCCGCACCTCGGGAGCAACGAGGAGATGAAGGCGCTCGTCGACGAGGCGCACTCCCGGGGCATGAAGGTCTACTTCGACATCATCACCAACCACACGGCCGACGTCATCGACTACGCCGAGGGGGAGTACGGCTACGTCGACAAGGCCACCGAGCCGTACCGCGACGCCTCCGGCGCCGCCTTCGACGACCGCGACTACGTCGGCAAGCCCTTCCCGCTCCTCGACCCGGAGGTGTCCTTCCCCTACACACCGGTCTTCCGCAGCGAGGCTGACGCCGAGGTCAAGGTGCCGGACTGGCTCAACGACCCCACGCTCTACCACAACCGCGGCGACTCCACCTTCGCCGGGGAGTCCAGTCTCTACGGCGACTTCGTCGGGCTGGACGACCTGTTCACCGAGAACCCCGAGGTCGTCGACGGCATGGTCGACATCTACTCCACCTGGGCCGACCTGGGCATCGACGGCTTCCGTATCGACACCGTCAAGCACGTCAACCTCGAGTTCTGGCAGGAGTTCAGCCCGCGGGTCCTCGAGGCCGCCCGGGCGGGCAACGACGACTTCTTCATGTTCGGCGAGGTCTACGACGCAGGCCCGGAGTACCTCTCCGGCTTCACCACCGAGGGGGAGCTGCAGGCCGTCATCGACTTCGGGTTCCAGGCCCGCGCCATCGGCTTCGCGAAGGGTGGCGCCACGACCGACCTGCGCAGCTTCTACGCCCAGGACGACTACTACACCGACGCCGACTCCAACGCCTACCAGCTGCCCACCTTCACCGGGAACCACGACATGGGTCGTGCCGCGATGATGCTCGCCGGGGACCACTCCGGGCAGGACCTCCAGCGACGGGTCGAGCTGACCAACGCCCTCATGTTCCTCACCCGCGGGCAGCCGGTCGTCTACTACGGGGACGAGCAGGGCTTCGTCGGCAGCGGGGGTGACAAGGACGCCCGGCAGGACATGTTCGCGACCCAGGTCGAGCAGTACGCCACCGAGGCGGTCATCGGCGCCCCCTCCGGGGCGCGCGACCGCTACGACACCCGGCACCCGCTGTACCGTCAGATCGCCGCGCTGAGCGACCTCGTGGCTGCCCACCCCGCGCTCGCCGACGGGGCCCAGGTCCACCGCTACGCGAGCGACGACGCGGGCGTCTACGCCTTCTCCCGGATCGACGCCGAGGAGCAGGTGGAATACCTCGTGGTCGCGAACAACTCCGACGAGCCGCAGCAGGCGACGCTGTCGACCTACGGGCCCAGGACGCTCTACCGCGCCATCTACGGGGAGCGGGGCAGGATCATCACCGGCGCCGAGGGCCGACTCACCGTGGACGTCGCGCCACTGTCGGTCGAGGTCTACCGCGCCGAGAACGCGTTGCGGCCGCGGCGCGAGGCGCCGGCGGTGACGCTGCGCAGCCCGTCGGCCGGAGAGGTGGTCGGCGGCCGTGCCGAGATCGCCGCCGCCGTCCCGGAGAACGTCTTCGCCCAGGTGACCTTCGCCTACCGTCCCGTCGGGATGGAGGACTGGACGGCGCTCGGCACCGACGACAACGCCCCCTACCGCGTCTTCCACGACGTCAGCGGTATGCCGCACGGCACGCTGCTGGAGTACCGCGCCGTCCTGCAGGACCACTCGGGCAACGTGTCCGGGTCCTCCGGCTACGGCATCGTGGGTGACGCCGGCAGCGGCGGCGGTGGCGGTGGTGTCGATCCCATCGGCCCGGTGGAGCAGCCCGGGGCCGTGGGCGTCCCGGGCAACCACAACGCGGCGATGGGGTGCCCGGGTGACTGGCAGCCCGACTGCGACCAGGCCCAGCTCTCGCTGGACGCGGCCGACAGCGTGTGGAAGCGGACCTACGACGCCGGCACGATCCCGGCCGGTGACTACGAGTACAAGGCCGCGATCGACCGCTCGTGGGACGAGAACTACGGCGCCGGTGGGGCCCCCGGCGGCGCCAACGTCGCCTACGCGGCCGACGGCGGACCGGTGAGCTTCTACTACGAGCACGCCCGCCACTACGCCACCTCCGACGCCGAGGGGCCGATCATCACGGCGCCCGGCTCGATGCAGAGCGAGCTCGGGTGCCCCGACGACTGGTCGCCGGGCTGCATGGCGCCGTGGCTCATCGACCCCGACGGCGACGGCACCTACACCTACGCCACCACGCAGATCCCCGCGGGAGCCTACGAGGTGAAGGTCGCGCACGGCCTCACCTGGGACGAGAGCTACGGGGTCGACGGCGCGCCGGGCGGGGCCAACATCGGCTTCTCCGTCCCCTCGGACGGGGTCCGGACCACCTTCAGCTACGAGCTGTCCTCCCACGTCCTCACGGTCTCGACCTCGGAGGCGGGCGTGGCCCCCGACCTCGCCTCGCAGCGCGCCCTCTGGGTGACGGAGGACCTCATCGCCTGGCCCGCCGACGAGGTGGGTGACCCGCGCCTGCGCGACTGGCGTCTGCACTGGTCGCCCGACGGCGGGCTGGAGGTGGACGCCGAGACGGTCACCGGCGGTTCCTCCTCCTCCCTGACCCTCGATCCGGACGGTCTGCCGGACGCGGTCCTGGAGAGGTTCCCGCACCTGGAGGGCTACCTGGCCCTCCGGCTGGACCGGCAGAGCGCCCGCGCCGCCGGCGAGATCCTCACCGGCCAGGTGGCGGTCGCGATGTACGACGACCTGGGCCGGTTGCGGGACGCCACCGGGGTCCAGGTCCCCGGTGTCCTCGACGACCTCTACGCCGCCCGGGCGGAGGACACCGACCTCGGCGTGAGTTGGCAGGGCCCCCACCCCCGCCTGCGTCTGTGGGCGCCGACCGCCCAGGACGTCCGGCTGCTGACCTGGCCGCAGGGTGGGGAGGGTGACCCCCAGGTGTCCTCGATGCGACGGTCGCAGGACGGCACGTGGGAGGCGAGGGGTATGCGGTCCTGGACCGGGCGCGAGTACCTCTACGAGGTGGACGTCTTCGTGCCGGCGACCGGGGCGGTGGAGACCAACCGGGTCACCGACCCGTACTCGGTCGCCCTGACCCTCGACAGCGAGCGTTCGGTCCTCGTCGACCTCGCCGACCGGCGCTGGCAGCCACGCACCTGGCAGCGGGCGCGGGCCCCGCAGCTGCGCGAGGAGGTCGACCAGACCATCTACGAGCTGCACGTGCGCGACTTCTCGGTGGCGGACCCGGACGTGCCCGAGGAGCTGCGCGGGTCATACCTCGCCTTCGCCGAGGACGGCTACGGCCGGCGCCACCTGGAGGCGCTGGCCGAGGCCGGGATGAACACGGTGCACCTCCTCCCGACCTTCGACATCGCCTCCATCCCGGAGACGACGGCGGACGCGGACGCCGTGCCCGACCCGGACTGCGACCTCGGGGCGCTGCCGCCGGACAGCGCCGAGCAACAGGCCTGCGTCCTGGCCCAGGCGGATGCCGACGCCTTCAACTGGGGGTACGACCCGTGGCACTTCATGGCGCCCGAGGGGTCCTACGCCTCCACGACGGCGGCCGCCGAGGGCGGTGCCCGGGTCGCCGAGTTCCGCACCATGGTCGGGGGGCTGCACGAGTCGGGGATGCGCGTGGTCCTGGACCAGGTCTTCAACCACACCGCGCAGTCGGGCCAGGGCGACAAGAGCGTGCTCGACCAGGTCGTGCCCGGCTACTACCACCGGCTGAACGACGTCGGGCAGGTGGAGACCTCGACCTGCTGCCAGAACCTCGCCACCGAGCACGCCATGGCGCAGCGGCTCATGGTCGACGCGGTGGTGCTGTGGGCGCGGGACTACAAGGTGGACGGCTTCCGGTTCGACCTCATGGGGCACCACAGCCGCGCCAACATGGAGGCCGTCCGGTCGGCGCTCGACGAGCTCACCCTCCGACGGGACGGGGTCGACGGCCGCCGGGTGACGTTGTACGGCGAGGGCTGGAACTTCGGCGAGGTCGCGGACAACGCCCGCTTCTACCAGGCGACCCAGGGGCAGCTGGACGGCACCGCCATCGGCACCTTCAACGACCGGCTGCGCGACGGCGCCCGCGGCGGCGGGCCCTTCGACGAGGACCCGAGGGCCGAGAAGGGCTTCGCCACCGGGGGCACGAGCGGCAACGACACCGACCTCGTGCAGGTGGGTCTGGCGGGCAACCTGCGTGACCTGCAGCTGCGCAGCCAGGAGACCGGCGAGGTGGTCACCGGGGAGCAGATCTCCTACAACGGCTCGCCCGCGGGCTACGCCGAGCATCCGGACGAGGTCGTCACCTACGTCGACGCCCACGACAACGAGACGATCTTCGACGCCCTCACCCTCAAGCTGCCGCAGGACCTGCCCATGCAGGACCGGGTCCGGATGAACACCGTGGCCCTGTCCACCACGGCCCTGTCCCAGTCGATCAGCTTCTGGCACGGCGGTGCCGATCTCCTGCGCAGCAAGAGCCTGGACCGCAACTCCTACAACAGCGGCGACTGGTTCAACGTGCTCGACTTCACCATGACCGACAACGGCTTCGGTCGGGGTCTGCCACCGGCGGCGGACAACGGGGACACGTGGGAGATCATGCGTCCGTTGCTCGCCGACCCGGCGCTCGCGCCGCGACCGGCCGACATCGAGCAGGCCTCGGCGATGGCGGCCGACCTGCTGCGGCTGCGCTTCTCCAGCGACCTCTTCCGGCTGGCCGACCCCGCCCTGGTCCAGGAGAAGGTGTCCTTCCCCGTCTCGGGAACGTCCGCCGGAGACGCCCAGGTCGTCGTCATGCGGGTGGACGACACGGTGGGTGCCGACGTCGACCCCGAGCTGGACGGTCTGGTCGTGGTGTTCAACGCCGGCGGGCGGCCGGTGGAGCAGGTCGTCCCTGGGCTGGAGGGCGAGCAGCTGGAGCTCTCACCGGTCCAGGCCGACGGTGCGGACGAGATCGTCAAGGCGGCGACGTGGGACGCGGGGTCCGGCACGGCCCGGGTGCCGGCCCGCACCGTGGCGGTCTTCATCCAGCCGTGAGGTCCGGGGCAGGATGGACCACGTGGACCTCGACCCCCTTGACCTGCTCCGTGCCCGCGCGCACTGGCTGACCGCCGACCTCCTCGCCGTCCCGTCCGCGGTGCTGCCGGAGGGCACCGAGGCGCAGGACGTGGCCTGGAGCCTCGCCGTGGCACCGGACGGCGGGATCGACCGTCGCGGAGAGGGGGCCGCGGAGGAGCTGACGCTCACCCTGGCCGACGCCCCGCTCCCGGACGGGCTCGCGCGTCGCTGGCCGCACCTGGCGGCCTGCCGGGCGCTGCGCCTGGACGGTGACGCGGCGCGGAGGGCGGCGACCCTGCTGACGGGCCAGGTCGCCCTGCTCGGGCGCGACGGCACCGGGCGGAGGGTGCTGGCCACCTCGCTGCAGGTCCCCGGCGTCCTCGACGACCTGTATGCCGAGGCGGCCGCGGGCCGGGTGCTCGGCGTCAGCTGGGCGGGGGAGCGGGGCCGGCGGGTGCCCACCGTCGCGGTGTGGGCACCCACCGCCCGCGCCGTCGAGCTGCTGCTGTGGGAGGGGGTGCCCGAGCGTGACCGTGAGCGGGCGTGGGCGCCGGCCGGTGAGCCGATGCGGGTCCCGATGCAACGCGAGGAGGACGGTGCGTGGACGGTGACCGGCACGCCCTCCTGGGCGGACCGCTGCTACCGGCTCGAGCTGGACCACGTCCTGCCGCGCACGGGTGAGCGCCGCCGGGTGCGGGCCACGGACCCCTGGTCGGTCGGGTTGTCGCTGGACTCTCGTCACAGCGTGCTCGTCGACCTGGACGACCCGGCGCACGCCCCACGGCGCTGGCTGGAGGCACCGGTCCCACCGGCCCTCCGGGCGGTCGACCAGGCGGTCTACGAGCTGCACGTGCGCGACTTCTCCCGCGACGACGAGACCGTCCCGCCGGAGGAACGGGGGTCCTACCTCGCCTTCGCCACCGACGGGGAAGGGCGGCGCCACCTGCGACGGCTCGCCGACGCGGGCCTCACGAGCGTCCACCTGCTTCCCACCTTCGACCTGACCTCCGTGCCGGAGGACCCGGCCGCCCAGGCGGTCGAGCCGGCCGGTGCACTCGCGGCCCTCCCACCGGACAGCAGCGAGCAGCAGCGGCGGATCCGGGCCCACGCCCTGCGCGACGCGTTCAACTGGGGCTACGACCCCTGGCACTTCCTCGCCCCGGAAGGGTCCTACGCGAGCACCCCCGGGCAGGCGCACGGCGGCGCGCGCACCGCGCAGCTGCGCACGATGGTGGCCGGTCTGCACGAGCTGGGGCTGCGGGTCGTGCTGGACCAGGTCTACAACCACACCACCGACTCGGGCCTCCACCGTTCCTCGGTGCTGGATCGGGTGGTCCCCGGCTACTACCACCGGCTCGACGCCGACGGCGACGTGCAGACCTCGACGTGCTGCCAGAACATCGCCACCGAGCACGCCCTGGCGCGCACGCTCATGGTGGACGGGTGCGTGCTCTGGGTGCGCCACTACCGTGTCGACGGGTTCCGCTTCGATCTCATGGGTCATCACAGCAGGGAGGACCTGGAGGCGGTCCGGGCCGCGCTGGACGCGCTCACCCCCGAGGCCGACGGTGTGGACGGCTCAGCGGTGCACCTCTACGGCGAGGGGTGGGACTTCGGGGAGGTGGCCGGCAACGCCCGCTTCCACCAGGCGACCCAGGGGCAGCTGGACGGCACCGGCATCGGCACCTTCAACGACCGGCTGCGCGACGCGGTGCGCGGCGGCAGCGTCCACGACGCCGACCCCCGGTCAGGGCTGGGGTTCGCCACCGGGGGGCTCGACCCCCGGCATACCGACCTGGTGCAGGTGGGTCTGGCCGGCGGTCTGCGCGGCCTGCGTCTGCGCTCGCAGGAGACGGGCCAGCAGGTGGTGGGTGAGCAGGTCGACTACGGGGGCGCGCCGGGCGGGTACGCCGCGAGCCCCGAGGAGGTGGTGAACTACGTCGACGCCCACGACAACGAGACCCTCTGGGACACCCTGACGCTCAAGCTGCCCCCGAGCACCCCCATGGCCGAGCGGCTGCGGCGCAACACCCTGGCCCTCGCGACCGTCACCCTGTCGCAGGGGATCAGCTTCTGGCACGCCGGGGCCGAGCTGCTGCGCAGCAAGAGCCTGGACCGCAACAGCTACGCCTCCGGCGACTGGTTCAACCACTACGACCCGGGGCTGCGCGACAACGGCTTCGCCCGGGGGCTGCCGCCGGAGCCCGACAACGGGCCGCGGTGGGAGCTCATGGCCCCCCTGCTCGCGGACGCCTCGCTCGTGCCCACCGAGGCGGACATGACGCTGGCGCGCGCCTGCGCCCTGGACCTGCTGCGCCTGCGCTCGGCGCACCCGCTCCTGCGGCTCGGCTCGGCCGAGGCGATCCGTGCGGCCGCGTCCTTCCCGGTGTCCGGGACCGAGCACGGGGCGCCAGACCTCGTGGTCATGCTGGTGGACGGGCGCGCGCTGGCCGCCGGCGCACCCGGCGACGACGAGGCGGTGCTGGTCGTGCTCAACGCCGCACGGGACACGAGGACCGTGACGGTGCCCGGCCTGGCCGGCCAGCGCTGGCGGCTCTCACCGGTCCAGCGGGACGGCGCCGACGAGCTGGTCAAGTCCACCGGCTGGCGGCTTGCCGAGGGTCAGCTGCGGGTGCCCGGCATCACGGCGGCGCTGCTCGTCCGGTGAGCGAGGGCGGCAGCGGCAGGGCACAGGTGTAGACCACCACCCGCCTGGCCTGCGGGTTGCCCTGGCCCACGCGGCGGTAGCGCTCCAGGACCTCCAGCAGCTCGGCGCGCAGGGCGGTGACCTGCTCGGCGGTGACCTGCACCGGGTGGTCCTCCAGCCCGCAGCTCTCCCGCCAGGCCGGATCGTCGGAGTCCTTCTCCCGGAGCCAGTCGCGGGCCCTCTCGCCGAAGTGGGCGAGGTAGTCCAGCGCCAGCCAGTCCGCAGCCTGGGCGTCGTCCTCGTCGAGCGGCTCGTCGACCAGGCCGGCGGTGGGCGGCAGGTCCAGCGCCCGCCAGATCCGTCGCCGACCGGTGCCGGAACGGGTGTCCTCCACGAGCCCCACCTCGGCGAGCTTGCGCAGGTGGTATGACGTGGCGCCGGTGTGGGTGTCGAGGGCCCGGGCGAGCTCGGTGGCGGTGGCGCGACCGTGCACCCGCAGCTCGGCCAGGAGCCGGCTGCGCAGGGGGTGCGCGAGGGCGCGCAGGGCGGTGCGCTCGCTCACCTCAGGACTCCTGGCCGAAGCTCTCGCGGGTGGTCTCGGCCCGGGCCGTCTCGGGCTTGGAGGCCAGGAAGGCGTTGACCCAGCGGGCCTGCGGGTCGGCGTCGATGAGCACCGCCTTGACCAGGAGCGTGGCGGGCAGGGCCAGCAGCGCGCCGACCGGGCCCAGCACCCAGGCCCACACGATGAGGGAGATGAAGGTCACCGTGGGGGTGACGCCCACGGCGTCGCCGGTGAACTTGGGCTGGACGAGGCTCTGGATGGTGAAGTTCAGCACGCTGTAGACCACCACGACCAGCAGGGCGTTGACCGGACCGTTGGCCAGCAGCGCGACCGCCGCCGGGGGGACCAGACCGATGACGAAGCCGATGTTGGGGATGTAGTTGGTGAGGAAGGCCAGCACGCCCCAGGCCAGGGCCAGCGGCACACCGAGCCAGAACAGGGCGACCACGTCCAGCACGGCGACGATGAGACCGAAGACCGTCGTCACCACCCAGTAGCGGCGCACGCCCTGGCCGAAGCTCACCAGCGCGTGCGCGACGTTGGGGTGCTCCTCCTGGACCAGGGACATCCGCCGGCCGGCGCTCATCGTGTCGATCATGAGGAAGAAGATGACGATGACCGTCGTGGTGAGCAGGCCGAGGATGCTCCCCAGGTTGCCGAGGACCCCGCCGAGCGCGGCGATCAGGCGGCCCGGGTCGAGCACGGACTCCAGCTGCCGGGTGAGGGTGTCCTGCTCCAGGCCGTAGCCCTCGAGGAAGGTGACCGCCTGGGTGTAGAGCTCGGTGTAGCGCTGGCGGTACTCCTGCGAGCTGAGCTCCTCCACCATGGCGGCCGCGGACCACCCGAGGGCGGTGAAGAAGGCGATGAGGAAGGCGAAGATGGCACCGCCGGTGACGATGGCGGCGAGGATGCTCGGCAGCCCCACCGTGACCAGCCAGCGCTGGAGCGGGGCGGCCGCCAGGACGAGGTTGAGCGCCAGGAAGGTGGGCGCGATGTAGTCCCGGAGCTGGTTCAGGCCGAGCAGGACCGCGAAGGCCAGGGCGATGCCGAGGAGCACCAGCACGGCACGGGGCCAGGGGTCCACCGGCGCCGGCGGGGCAGGGGCCGGGGGCACGACCGGCGCTCGCTCGGGACTGGTCGAACGCCGACGGAGGGAAGGCAGGATGGGCACGGCGTGCTCCTCTCGACGAGGTCGAGGCTACGGCACCCGCCCCCGGTGCACAATAGTTGTGCACAGGAGTCGTCGCAGGAGGTGGCGCGGGTGGTACACCGCCCCTCTGACCTGCGGTTTCGTCGGAGTTGGGTGGACCGGGGGCGGTCGGTAGACTAGAACGGTTGCCCATCACCAACTCTCGAAGAAGGTAGGCGAATGCGCACCTACTCCCCAAAGGCCGGCGAGATCACCCGCGCCTGGCACGTCATCGACGCCACGGACGTCGTCCTGGGTCGCCTGGCGTCCCAGACCGCGATCCTGCTCCGCGGCAAGCACAAGACGATCTTCGCCCCGCACATGGACACCGGCGACTTCGTCATCATCATCAACGCGGACAAGGTCGCCCTCACCGGCGCCAAGCTGGAGCAGAAGAAGGCCTACCGCCACTCCGGCTACCCGGGCGGGCTCAAGGCCGAGTCCTACGAGCAGCTGCTCGAGAAGCACCCGACCCGCGCCGTGGAGAAGGCCGTCCGCGGCATGCTCCCGAAGAACTCGCTGGGGCGGCAGATGATCTCCAAGCTCAAGGTCTACGCCGGTGGTACCCACCCGCACACGGCCCAGCAGCCTGCCCCGTTCGAGATCTCCCAGGTCGCCCAGTAAGGAAGCCGAAGGACACCATGACTGTCAACGACATCGACACCGCCGACGGCGCCGACTTCGACGAGAACGCCGTCTCCGAGTACACCACCGAGTCCTCTGCGGCTCCCGAAGCCGGGGCCCAGCGCCCCAGCGCCTCCTCCCCGGGAGCCGGCACCGGCCGACGCAAGCAGGCCGTCGCCCGCGTCCGCATCGTGCCGGGCACCGGTCAGTGGCGCATCAACGGCCGCACCCTGGCCGAGTACTTCCCCAACAAGGTGCACCAGCAGATCGCCGCCGAGGCGCTGACCCTGCTGGAGCTGGACGGGGCCTACGACGTGCTCGTCCGCGTGCACGGCGGCGGTCCGTCCGGGCAGGCCGGCGCGGTCCGCCTCGGTGTGGCCCGCTCCCTGAACGGCATCGACACCGAGCTGAACCGCCCCGCCCTCAAGCGGGCTGGTCTGCTCACCCGTGACGCGCGCGTTCCCGAGCGCAAGAAGGCCGGTCTCAAGAAGGCCCGCAAGGCGCCGCAGTACAGCAAGCGCTGATCCGCGAGCCCGGCCCCGGCCGGAGCACCGCGACGGCCCGCCCGCAGCTCGGCTGCGGGCGGGCCGTCGTCGTGCGGGGAGCGCTCCCGCCGTCACCTCCGTGCGGCATACTGCTCTGTCAGCCCCTCGACCGACAGCGAGACAGGAAACAGACCATGGGACGACGACTCTTCGGCACCGACGGTGTGCGCGGGCTCGCCAACAAGGACATCACCGCCGAGCTGGCGCTCGACCTGTCGGTGGCCGTCGCGCACGAGCTGGGCGGGCACAGCGTCTTCGGCGGCAACCGGGCCACCGCGGTCGTCGGGCGGGACCCCCGCGCGTCCGGGGAGTTCCTCTCCGCGGCGGTCATGGCCGGGCTCGCGTCGGCCGGGGTGGACGTGCTGGACGCCGGCGTGCTGCCGACCCCGGCCATCGCCTTCCTGACCCAGCGGATGAACGCCGAGATGGGCGCCATGCTGTCCGCCTCGCACAACGCGATGCCGGACAACGGGTTGAAGTTCTTCGCCAGCGGGGGCCACAAGCTCGCCGACGAGATCGAGGACCGGATCTCCGAGCGGATGGGCGGCGGGTGGGAGCGGCCCACCGGAGCGGGGGTCGGACGCATCCGGCCGTTCCAGCGGGGCGCCGAGTTCTACATCGAGCACCTGCTGGAGGCCGCACCCGGGCGGCTGGACGGTCTGCGCATCGTCATCGACGCGGCCCACGGGGCCGCCTCCGAGGTCGGGCCGGAGGTGTTCCGCCGGGCGGGGGCGACCGTGGACGTCATCGGCGCCGACCCCAACGGGCTCAACATCAACGACGGGGCCGGGTCGACCTACCTCGACCAGCTGCAGGAGGCCGTGCGGCTGCGGGGCGCCGACATGGGGGTGGCCTTCGACGGCGATGCGGACCGCTGCCTGGCGGTCGACGCGCGCGGGCATCAGGTCGACGGGGACCAGATCATGGCCATCCTCGCGCTGAGCATGCGCGAGCGCGGCGAGCTGCGCGACGACACCCTGGTGGCGACCGTCATGAGCAACCTGGGTCTGCTCCAGGCCATGGAGCGGGAAGGGGTGCGGGTGGTGCAGACCGCGG
Organism: uncultured Serinicoccus sp.; assembly: GCF_947487915.1. Lineage (GTDB taxonomy): Bacteria > Actinomycetota > Actinomycetes > Actinomycetales > Dermatophilaceae > Ornithinicoccus. The sequence continues at coordinate 14,538 of NZ_CANKYH010000009.1, forward strand.
TCGGCGACCGCTACGTGCTGGAGGAGATGCGCGCCCACGGCTACTCGCTGGGTGGGGAGCAGTCCGGCCACGTCATCATGCTCGAGCACGGCACGACGGGCGACGGGGTCCTCACCGCCCTCGCGCTGGCCCAGCGGGTGGTGGGCTCCGGGAGGGCGCTGCACGAGCTGGCCGGCGTCATGACGCGGATGCCGCAGGTGCTGGTGAACGTCAAGGAGGTCGACAAGGACCGGGTGGGCCAGGACGAGGGCGTCGCCTCCGCCGTCGCCGAGATCGAGTCCGAGCTCGGGGACCAGGGGCGGGTGCTGCTGCGCAAGTCGGGCACCGAGCCGGTCGTGCGGGTGATGGTCGAGGCGGACTCCGAGGAGCGGGCCGCGGCCTGTGCCGACCGGCTGGCTCAGGTCGTCCGCGACCGGTTGGCGCTGTAGCCCAGCAGCCTCTCGATCTCGGGCACCCCGGTGACCGGACCGGCGAGCAGCCCGTCCGCGCCCAGGAGCACCCCGGTGGGGCGCGCACCCTCTCCCCAGGTCTCGTGCAGGCGAGCGCCCGGGTCCCACCAGACGTCGCCGAGGTCGCGCACCCGCGGCTCGGACCAGGGCGGCTCGGTGTGCACCAGGTGGATCCCGGTCCGCGGATGGTCCTGCCGCCACCGCGGCAACCGTCCGACGACGTCGAAGGTCGGCCCGCACCAGCAGCTCACCAGGACCAGCACCTGGGGGCCGGTGACCGCCAGGGTCCGGGCGGTGACGACGTCGAGGTCGCGGTCCACGAGCGGCACCGACCACGCGGCGTCCGCGTGCACCGGTCCTGGTGACCAGGCGCTCGCCCAGCTGACCTCTCCGGCCCGGACCTCGTCCGTGGGGACGGGGGCCTCGTCGGGGGGCGGCGCTGACGGCCGGCCCAGGGCGAGGGCCGCCGTGGCCGAGGTCACGAGGGCGATGCCCAACCACCACCAGTCGGAGGCCCCGAAGTCGGCCAGCAGGCCCCAGGCGGTGCGGCCGCCCAGCGCGGCCCACGCGGCACCGACGCCGAGCGCCACGAGGAGCAGGTTGCGGACCAGGGTGCGGGCGGTGATGCGGTGGTCCCCGATCCTGCCGAAGCAGGCGCAGTCCGGTCGCGGGTCCGTGCGCAGGGCACGGGCCACCACGGCGGTGAAGACGAGGCAGAGCGCCAGCGCCGACGCGGCACCCACCGCATACGTCACGGACCACGGGGTGAGCAGGAGCGTGGCGCTCACCAGCTCCACCCAGGGCAGCACCCGCTCGACCACGGGTGGTCGCAGCGGGCCGGGCAGACGCAGCGCGCGGACCATGTCGGCGGTGGCGCCGGGCGCGGACAGCTTGGCCAGGCCGGCGAGTCCGAGGACCAGGGCCAGGGGGAGTGCCGTGAGGGCCAGGGCTGGGGGCACGGGTCGGGTCTACACCAGCTGGGTCAGGCGCCCCGTGTCGACGTCGTAGCGGAAGCCCCCCACCTCGGCCCGGCCCTGGATGAGCGGGTGTGAGGTGACCCGGTGGACGTCCTCGGCCAGGGCCGCCTCCTGGTCGGGCACCACGTGGAAACGCTGGAACCACGCGTCGATCCCGGTGAGCCCGGTGATGGTCTCGCGCAGCTCGTTCTCCGTCTTGAGCGTCATGGCGCAGCGCGTGTGCGGGACGACGAGGATGCGCCGGACCCCGAGGAGGTGGACCCCGAGGACCAGGGCCTCGAGCGCCGCATCGGTCACCCGGCCACCCGGGTTGCGGAAGATCTTGGCGTCACCGTGCGTGAGCCCGAGCATCTGCAGCGGCTGGATCCGGGAGTCCATGCAGGTGACGATGGCCACCCCGGCGCGGGCGACCCCGTCGAAGCCCTCGAGCTCGGCCGCGTGCTCGGTGGCGAAGGTCTCGTTGGCTGCCAGCAGGTCGGCGAAGGCGGCGGGGCCGGCGTCGTCCCGGGCGGGAGAGGTGGGGTCCATGACCCTGGAGTTTAGTGGGTCGGGGGCAGGGGACCGGTCCCGCAGGTCAGGACTGGCCGAGGTCGTCCCGGGTCGGGGCCGCGGCGCCGGACCGGGCCACGGTCCAGCCCGCGCAGGCGACCGCCCGCTCCAGCGCGGGCGCGATGTCCTCCAGCTCGGCCAGGGCCAGGCGGTCGCGGGCCTCGGGGGAGCCCAGCAGCCCCGCGTCGAGGAGCCCGCTCACCAGGCCGGACATGAACGAGTCGCCGGCTCCCACGGTGTCCACGACCTGCACCGTGAGCGAGGGCAGCTCCAGGGTGGTGTCGTCGCGGGACAGGTGCACCACGGCACCCTCCCCGCCGCGGGTCACCACCACGAGGTGCGGCCCCAGCTGACCCCAGCGGTGCACGACGTCGACGACGTCGGCCTGGTCGGCCTCGCCGTAGAGCCACTCGACGTCCTCCAGGCTCGCCTTGACGACGTCGCTGCGGCCGATGCACTCCTCGATGCGCCCGCGGGCGTCCTCCGGGGCACCCATGATCGTCGGCCGCGCGTTGGGGTCGTAGGAGACCGTGGCCTCCTCACGCGCCCTCTCGATGAGCTCGACGACGGCCGACCCGCCCGGCTCCAGGGTGGCGGCGATGGACCCCGTGTGCACGTGGCCGACGCCGGTGAGGTCCTGCGGTCCCAGCTCCCAGGCGAGGTCGAAGTCGTAGGTGGCGACCGCGTCGGCGTCGAGGTGCGCCGTGGCGGTGGAGGTGCGGGGTGCGTCCTGCGAACCCTCCGTCAGGGTCACCCCGTAGCCCTCCACGTGGCGGCGCACCCGCTCCCCGTGCTCGTCCGGCCCGAGGTATGCCGTGAGCCGGCTGTCGTGGTCCAGCGCCGCGAGCCCGATGGCGACGTTGGCGGGCGAGCCCCCGACGTGCTCGCTGCGCTCGCCCCCGTCGTGGGGCACGACGATGTCGATCAGCGCCTCACCGACCGTGAGGACGGCGGCCATCAGACGGCGTCCGGGGAGAGGGCGTCGGCGATGGCGGCCACCTTGTCCAGCCGGTGGTGGGAGGTGATCTCCCGGATGGTGCCGGAGCGCGAGCGCATGACCAGGGACTGGGTGACGGCCGTGCCGGATCCGTACTTCACCCCGTCCAGGAGCTCCCCGGTGGTGATGCCCGTCGCGACGAAGAAGCAGTTGTCCCCGGTGACGAGGTCGTCGGTCGACAGCACCCGGTCGAGGTCGTGACCGGCGTCGATGGCCTTCTGCCGCTCGTCGTCGTCCTTGGGCCACAGCCGTCCCTGGATGACCCCACCCATGGCCTTCATGGCGCAGGCGGTGATGATGCCCTCCGGGGTACCCCCGATGCCGATGAGCATGTCGACCGAGGAGTTCTCGCGGGCGGCGGCGATGGCGGCCGCGACGTCGCCGTCGGTGATGAAGCGCAGCCGGGCGCCGGCCTCGCGCACCTCGTGGGTGTACTGGTCGTGCCGGGGACGGTCGAGCATGATGACGGTGAGGTCCTCGACATACCGCTTCTTGGCGCGCGCGATCCGCCGCAGGTTCTCCCCGACGGGCAGCCGGATGTCGACCCGGTCGGCGACATCGGCGCCGACGACGAGCTTGTCCATGTAGAAGACCGCAGAGGGGTCGTACATCGTGCCCCGCTCGGACACGGCCATGACCGCGATCGAGTTGTCCATGCCCTTGGCGGTCGGGGTCGTCCCGTCGATGGGGTCCACGGCCACGTCGACGGCGGGCCCGTGGCCGTCCCCGACCTGCTCACCGTTGAAGAGCATCGGGGCCTCGTCCTTCTCGCCCTCCCCGATGACCACGACACCGTCCATGGCGACCTGCGAGATGACCTTGCGCATGGCCTCGACGGCGGCGTTGTCGGCGAGGATCTTGTCGCCCCGACCGACCCAGCGGCCGGCGGCGAGCGCGGCGGCCTCGGTGACCCGCACCAGCTCGAGAGCCAGGTTGCGATCCGGGAGGACCTGGTCGGTGGTCTTCGGTGAGCGGTCGGCCATGGGCCCCTCCTTGGGCGAGACGGTGCTGGCGTCACCCTATCGGGTGCGCTCGCATGCCCGCTGGGAAGCCGGGGGTGCGACGATGGAGGGGTGAGCACCTCGTCGCCGACCACCCCCGCCCCGCCCGGCGGACCCGCACCGGACCGGCGTCGGCAGCGGCTGGCCTCCTACACGGTGCGCAACATGGTCTACTCCACGCTGCTGGTGCTCGCCGTCGTGCTCGTGTGGTGGTCGCTGACCTACAACCCCTCCGAGCAGCAGGGCCGCGAGGTGGAGGTCGGCAGCACGGCCTCGTATGCCGTGACGCAGGCGGACTGGCCGGTGTGGGTGCCGGACCCCGGCGAGGGCTGGACCCCGACGGTCGTCTGGTACGAGCCGCTGGAGCAGGTGCCGACCTGGCACATCTCCTACGTCACCCCGCAGGGGGAGTACCTCGCCCTGCACCAGGGCGCCGGGGTGGACCAGGCCTGGCAGGACGCGGTGCTGGCCGGGGCCGACCGCGTCGGGGAGACGGACCTCACCGGGCCCACGGGTGAGCACCCCTGGCAGGTCTGGGAGGCGGAGTCCGGCAACGCCGAGAACGCCTGGCTGCTGGGTCCGCAGGACGCGGACGGCACGACGGTGGTCGTGCACGGCACGGCGCAGGAGGCCGAGGCGGTCGAGCTGCTGGCCAGCGTCGAGGCACGCGACTAGGCAGCCCGAGCCCCCCGAGCGGCCTCGGTCAGTCCGCGTCGTCGGTGCGCGTCAGGGCTGGTCGGTGGCCTGCGACGTCGCGGTCTCGTCGGTGCCGCCGTCGTCGCCGACCCCCTCGCCACGGTCGGTCGCCCGGTCCAGCGTCTCCTGGGCGGCGTCGAGCTTGCCCTGGCAGTGGGCGGCCAGCTCCTCGCCCCGCTCCCACAGGCCCATGGCCTCCTCCAGCGGCACCTGACCGGACTCGATCCGGGACACGAGCGCGACGAGCTCGTCGCGGGCCTGCTCGTAGCTGAGGTCGCCGACGGGGGCGAGGTCGGCGGTCGTCGGGCTGTCGTCGGGTGTCACCGGACCACCGTACGCGTCCCGTGCCGGCGTGGCTGCTCTACCGCGTGACGGGGCGGACGGCGAAGTCCCCCCGGGCGACGGTCACGCGCAGCAGCTCCTCGGCGTCCACCTCGTCCCGGTCGCGGACGATGGCGCCGCTGCCGTGGCGCACCACGGCATACCCTCGCTCGAGCGTGTGCTGCGGCGAGACCGCCCGCAGGTGGCGCAGCAGCTGGTCGCTGCGGTCCCGCTCGCGCTCGAGCCGCGACGTCAGGGCTGACCGGCCACGGGCGTGCAGCTCGGCGACGTCGCTGCGGTGCTGCGCCACGATCGCCGCCCGGTCGGCCATGACCGGGCGGGCCATGAGGTCCCGCAGACGTTCGCGCTCGCGGGCGAGCCGGGTGACCAGGGCGCGTCGGCTGCGGGCGGTGACGGTGCGCAGCCCGGCGAGCTCGTCGTCGACGTCGGGGACCACGGCCGCGGCGGCGTGGGTCGGGGTGGACGCCCGCAGGTCGGCCACGAAGTCCAGCAGCGGGGTGTCGCTCTCGTGGCCGATCGCCGACACCACGGGGGTGCGGGCGGCGGCGACGGCGCGGACGAGCGCCTCGTTAGAGAAGGGGAGGAGGTCCTCGAAGGACCCTCCGCCGCGGGCGATGACGATGACCTCGACCCCGGGGTCCTCGTCGAGCTCGCGCAGGGCGGCCGTCACCGCGGTGACGGTCTCGGCGCCCTGCACCGGGACCTGACGCACGTCCACGACGGCCGCCGGCCAGCGTCGCGCCACGCCGGCCAGGACGTCCCGCTCGGCGGCGGTCGCGCGGCCGGTCACCAGGCCGATGCGGCGGGGGAGGAAGGGCAGCGGTCGTTTGCGCTCGGCGTCGAAGATGCCTTCGCTGCGCAGGAGCTGACGCAGGTGCTCGAGCCGGGCCAGGAGCTCCCCGACCCCGACGTGGCGCATCTGTCGCGCCTCCATCTGCAGGGTTCCCCGCTTGGTCCAGAACGTCGGCTTGGCGTGCACGACGACCCGCGCGCCCGTCTCCGCAGGCGCCGGCATCGCGTCGAGCGCCCCGGTCGGGATGGCGACCGAGAGCGACATGTCGACGTCGGTGTCGCGCAGGGTCAGGAAGGCGGTGGACATGCCCGGACGACGGTTGAGCTGCACGATCTGCCCCTCGACCCAGAGCGGGGACATCTTGTCGACGTAGTCGCTGATCTTCATCGACAGGGTCCGCACCGGCCACGGGGAGGAGGCGGTCGTCTCCCGGGCGGTCTGCGGCAGCTGGGGTGAGGGCACCGCCTCAGGGTATGCCGCGCGCCCCGCCGACCGTGGAGGTGCGGCCGGGGCGTGAGTTCGCCGGTCGCCCAGCGTGCGTCCGGCCGGGCAGGGCAGACTCCGGCCATGGACGCGAGCGACCCCGGGTCACGGTCACGACCCGCCCTGGTGCTGGTCCACGGCACCCGCATGAGCGCGGCGCAGTGGGAGCCCTACCGCCCCTTGCTGCCCGACGTGGAGCTCGTCACGGTCGACCTGCCCGGCCACGGGCGGCGGGTGGGGGAGGACTTCACCGCGCAGGCGGCCCTGGCCACCATCGGGCACGCCGTGCGGCGGGCACGGGACGCGGCCGGCGGGACCCCGCCCGTCCTGTGCGGCCACAGCCTGGGCGGGTACCTGGCGATGATGTGGGCCGACCAGCACCCCGGCCAGCTCGGCGGGCTGGTCCTCCTCGGCGCGACGGCCGACCCGCGCAGCCGGCTGGCCGGCGTCTACCGCGGCTTCGCGCGCGTCCTCCCCCTGGTGGGTCCGGACCGGATGGCGCGGGCCGTCAACGCCGTCATGCGTGTGCTGGGGGCCCGGGGCGAGCACGCCCGGTTGCTTCCCGACGGCGCCGCCTACGCCTCGCTGCCGGCGGCCTGGGAGCTGGTGATGTCGGGTGCCGGGCCGCAGCTGCTGACCTCGGTCGACGTGCCGGTGACGCTGGTCAACGGTCAGTTCGACCAGATGCGTCTGCACGTCGACCGGTATGCCGCGGCGTGCCGGCAGGTGCGCGTCGTCACCGTCCCGCGAGCCTCGCACCTCCTGCCGGCCACCCACCCCGAGCAGGTCGCGGACGCGCTCCGGCGGGCCTGGGAGCAGAGCTGGTCGGGCTGACCCGGGGTTCGGGGAGCGCCCAGGGGAAGCACCTAGACTGAGAGGGTGACTTCTGCAACGCCCTCGACCCGACCGACCGAGGCGATCGACGTGCCGGCCGACGCCTCCGCCGCCACCAAGCGGGTGCTGCTCGCGGCGCCGCGCGGCTACTGCGCCGGGGTGGACCGTGCCGTCGTGACCGTGGAGAAGGCCCTGGAGCTCTACGGTCCGCCGGTCTACGTCCGCAAGGAGATCGTGCACAACAAGCACGTGGTGCGGACCCTCGAGAGGCGCGGCGCCATCTTCGTGGAGGAGACCGACGAGGTGCCCGAGGGTGCGCGGGTCATCTTCTCCGCGCACGGGGTCAGCCCGGCCGTGCACCAGGAGGCCGCCCGGCTCTCGCTGCGCACCATCGACGCGACCTGCCCGCTGGTCACCAAGGTGCACCGCGAGGCGGTCCGCTTCGCCGGTGACGACTTCGACATCCTCCTCGTGGGCCACGAGGGGCACGAGGAGGTCGAGGGCACCGCCGGGGAGGCGCCCGAGCACATCACGGTCGTCGAGAGCCCGGAGCACGTCGACGCGGTGGAGGTCCGGGACCCGGACAAGGTGGTCTGGCTGTCGCAGACGACGCTGAGCGTGGACGAGACCATGGAGACGGTCCGCCGGCTGCGGGAGAAGTTCCCCAACCTCCAGGACCCGCCCAGCGACGACATCTGCTACGCCACCCAGAACCGTCAGGTGGCCGTCAAGCAGATGGCGACCGACTGCGACCTCATGATCGTCGTCGGCTCCCAGAACTCCTCCAACTCCAAGCGGCTCGTCGAGGTCGCGCTGGAGTACGGCTCGCGCGACGGCCACCTCGTCGACTACGCCGACGAGATCGACGAGGCCTGGCTCGAGGGGGTCCGCACCGTGGGGGTCACCAGCGGGGCCAGCGTCCCGGAGGTGCTGGTCCGCGACGTCCTGGACTGGCTCGCCGACCGCGGCTTCGAGGACGTGCAGGCGGTGACCGCGGCCGAGGAGTCCGTGCTCTTCGCCCTCCCGACGGACATCCGTCGCGACCTCAAGGCCGCCGGCCAGGAGGTCAAGAAGGTGCAGCACGACCCCAGCTCGATCCCGAGCGGCCGCGAGGACTCGCTGCGCTGACCGGTCGGTCACGTCACGGTTGGGTCACGATCCCTTCACCGCCTCCGGGCGGAGGTGCAGCCCTGACGCGCGCGTGCGTAGCAGCCGTCGGGCGGGAGGGCAACCCGGGTCCGCAGCGTCGATCCGGCCCGTAGAGCCTGCTTATGGTGGTCGGGTGCCCAGGTCCCGTCGGGGGAGACGGCGGGCCTGGCGTCCCGAGGGAGCGCGCAGACCGGCGGCTCCCGCTGACCCGATGAGGAGCTCATCGTCATGACCGCATCCCGCACCACCCTCTTCGGCGCGCTCGCCGCCGCCACGCTCGCCCTGTCCGCCTGTGGCGACGGTGGTGGGTCCGAGGCCGGGGGAGAACCCAAGCTGGTCGAGGACGGCACGCTGGTCGTCGCGATGAGCGGGGAGTTCCAGCCGTTCAGCTACTTCGAGGGCAACGAGCTCACCGGGTTCGACTACGACATCGGCGCGGCGGTCGCCGAGGAGCTGGGCCTCGAGATGCAGTCGGAGACGGCTGCCTTCGCCTCCCTCATCGGTGGCGTCCAGGCCAACCGGTACGACGTCCTCATCGCCTCCATGACGCCCACCGAGGAGCGCGCCGAGGCGGTCGACTTCACCGGCGGCTACTACAGCTCCGGGGCCCAGGCCTTCGTCCCGGCCGGCACCGAGTGCACCGAGATCTCCGAGATGGACGCCCCCACGGTCGGGGTCGCCACCGGCACCACGTACCAGGACTACCTCGAGGAGGAGGGCGGCGACTGGGTCGGGGAGGTGCGTACCTTCGACTCCGACGTGGTGGCGCTGCGTGACCTCGGCACCGGTCGGCTGGACGCGGTGATGACCGACCGGCTGGTCGGGCTGCACCAGATCGAGGAGGCCGGGCTGGACGTCGTCGAGTGCGGCGACCCGCTCTACACCGAGGAGCCCGCCTTCGCGGTCAAGAAGGGCAACACCGCCCTGGCGGAGGACCTCGACGAGGCGCTCCAGACGATCATCCAGGACGGCACCTACGCGGAGATCAGCGAACGCTACTTCGGCCAGGACATCTCGGGTGACGTCGCCGGCTCGTCCGACGACTGAGGCAGGACCGTGGACTTCGTCTCCCTCTTCGTGGAGTACGCGCCGCTGTTCCTGGAGGCCACCTGGGTCACCCTCAGCCTGACCGCGGTGTCCCTGGTCCTGGCCATGGTGGCGGGTGCCGGCGTCGCCTGGCTGGCGATGAGCGCGGTGCGGCCGCTGCGGTGGCTCGCGACCGCCTACATCGGGCTGGTCCGCGGGACCCCGCTCATCACCCAGATCTTCATCATCTACTTCGGCCTCGCCTACGTGGTCACCCTCCCCGCCTTCTGGGCCGGGGCACTGGCGCTGGCGTTCCACAACTCGGCCTACATCGCGGAGATCATCCGCTCCGGCTTCCAGGCGGTGCCGAAGGGGCTCACCGAAGCGGCCCGGTCGCTGGGGATGTCGCGGCTGAAGACCCTCAAGCGGGTGCAGGCGCCGCTGGCGCTGCGCACCACCCTGCCGGTGCTGGGCAACCAGTACATCATCGCGGTGAAGGACTCCTCGCTGGTCGCCTTCATCGGGATGACCGAGCTGTTCCGCACGTCGCAGAACATGGCGGCGTCCACCTACCAGCCGCTCACCTCCTACGTGGTGGTGGCGATCTACTACCTCGCCATCGTGCTGGTGCTGACCCTGCTGGTGAACACGCTGGAGGCGCGCCTGAGCAAGCACCGTCGGCCCGAGGTGCAGATGAAGGCCAAGGTCAAGAGCGAAGGAGCATTCTGATGACGAGCGAGGACCGCACGGCGACGAGCGGTGCGCCCGTCGTCAGCCTGCGCGGCATCGTCAAGGCCTTCGGGTCGACGACCGTGCTGGACGGGATCGATCTCGACGTGGCCCGTGGTGAGGTGGTCTGTCTCATCGGGCCCTCCGGTGCCGGCAAGTCGACCCTGCTGCGCTGCATCAACGGGCTGGAGCGCATCACCGGCGGCACCATCGACGTCGGTGGGCAGCGTCTGAGCTACGACGAGAAGCACCTGAACGCCATCCGGTCGCGGATCGGGATGGTCTTCCAGTCGTTCAACCTGTTCCCGCACCTGACCGTCCGGGAGAACATCTGCGTCGCGCAGCGGGAGGTCCTCGGCCGCAGCGCGTCGGAGGCGCGGGACCGGGCGCACGGCCTGCTCGAGCGGGTGGGCCTGGACCACAAGGCGGAGGCCTACCCGGACAACCTGTCCGGCGGGCAGCAGCAGCGGGTGGCGATCGCCCGGGCGCTCGCGATGGACCCGGCGTTGATGCTCTTCGACGAGCCCACCTCGGCACTGGACCCCGAGCTGGTGGGGGAGGTCCTCAAGGTGATGAAGGACCTGGCCTCGGAGGGGATGACCATGGTCGTGGTGACCCACGAGATGCGCTTCGCCCGCGACGCCGCCGACCGGGTGGTGCTGCTGGCCGACGGTGGCATCGCCGAGCAGGGGCCGCCGGAGAGGGTGCTGACGCAGCCCAGCAGCGCCCGGGGGCGGGCGTTCCTGCAGGAGATCGGTCAGGCGTAGCGGCTGCGCGCAGACTCGCTCGGCGCGTGGCGACCGCCGTCCGAGGTGGGGGCAGGCAGCTCCTCCCGGCTCGGGGTGGCCGCCTCGAGCTCGGTGGCCAGCCAGTCCTCGCCGGTCGGCCGAGGAGCGACCTCCAGTCCGGACAGCGGGTCGTGCGCCGAGTCGACCAGGCCCAGCTCGCTCATCCGCCGGGAGGTCACCATGACCCGGGACTCCAAGGTGCCGACCAGCTGGTTGTAGGTCTCGACCGAGCGGCGCAGCGCGGAGCCCATCGCCCGGGTGTGCCGCCCCACCGTGCCCAGGCGCCGGTGCAGCTCGGTGCCCAGCGCGAGCAGCTCGCGGGCGTTGCCGGCCAGGGCGTCCTGCTGCCAGGCCAGGGCGGTGGCGCGCAGCACGGCCAGCAGCGTGGCGGGGGAGGCCAGGACCACCTTGCGCGACTGGGCGTGGTCGTAGAGGTCCGGCGCGGCCCGCAGCGCCGCCGCGAGCACGGCGTCGCTGGGCACGAAGCAGATGACCAGCTCGGGCGAGGTCGTGAAGGCCGACCAGTAGTCCTTGGCCGCCAGTGCCTCGACGTGCCCCCGCAGCGCGGCGGCGTGATCGCGGAGGAGGTCGTCGACACGGTCGGGAGGGCACTGCGGCGCCTGGGCCCGCAGGAAGGCCGATAGCGGGGCCTTGCTGTCCACCACGAGGACCTTGTCGCCGGGCAGCCGCACGACCGCGTCGGGGCGCACCCGCGCGTCGTGCCGGCTCACCGCCCCCACCTGCTCGTCGAAGTCGCAGCGGGCCAGCATGCCCGCGTGCTCCATCACCCGGCGCAGCTGCACCTCGCCCCAGGTGCCGCGGGTGCCGGACGCGGACAGCGCGCCGGAGAGGGCAGCCGTCTGCTCCTGCAGCGCGCGGGTCTGCGACACGACCTGGTCGAGGTGCTCGCCCACCTGCCCGAACTGCTCGAGGCGGTCCCGCTCGAGGGAGCGCACCTGGCGCTCGACCCGCTCCAGGGCGCTGCGCAACGGGGCCAGCTCGGCGGCGGTGCGCCGATCGGCCTCGCCCTCCTGCTCGGCGTCGGCCAGCGCCTGCTCGAGCTCGGCGCTGCGGGAGCGCTCGCGGTCCCGGTCGGCGTGGGCCAGGGCGACCTCGGTGTCCGCGCGGGCCAGGCGCGCGCCGACCCGCGAGGACCCCACGAGCCACCCGAGGCCGAGCCCGACGAGGAGGACCAGGACGAGGGGGAGGAGTCCCTGCACGGTGGTGCTCATGACCACACCGTGGCACGGGGCGCCGACAGACCTGCCGATCGACCCGCCCGAGGGTCAGACCCGGCAAGTGGCGCCACGCCGCCGGCGAGGTCGGGCGGCCTCGTTGACAACGGGAGGTGGGCCGCATACCTTGAACGAAACATGAATCACCTTTCATGTTGGCCCGCACGAAGGAGTGTCCGAGGTGTCCGCACGTCCCCTGATCGCCCTCATGTCCGCGACCGCCGTCCTCGCCGTGGCCGGATGCGCGCCCTCGAGCTCGGAGGGGGGTGACGGAGGCGACGCGGCCGGCGGCGGCGAGGAGTCGTCGGGAGGCACTGCCGCGGTCGGGATCATCTACTCCGAGACCGGACCGCTGGCCGCCTACGGCGAGCAGTACCGGCAGGGCCTGGAGGCCGGGATCGACTACGCCACCGACGGCACCGGCGAGGTCGACGGCACGACCATCGAGCTGGAGTACCGCGACGACGCGGGCAACCCCGACACCGCGGTGGCCGCCGCCAAGGACCTCATCGGCCAGGACTACCGCATCCTCGGGGGGACCGTCGTCTCGGGCATCGCGACGGCCATGGCCGAGCAGGCCGCCCAGAACGAGGTGCTCTACATCTCCGGTCCCGCGGCGACGGACGCCATCACCGGGGTCAACGAGTTCACCTTCCGCTCCGGCCGCCAGAGCTTCCAGGACGTCGCGACCGCGGGCGCGATGCTCGACGACGAGTCCGGCAAGGTCGTCGTCCTGGCCCAGGACAACGCCTTCGGCCAGGGCAACCTGGCCGCCGTGGAGGCCGTGCTGGGCGCGGAGGGAGCCGACGTGGCCAGCGTGCTCGTCCCCGAGGACGCCACCGAGTTCACCGGGTTCGCGCGGCAGGTCGTCGACGAGGACCCGGACCTCATCTTCGTCGCCTGGGCCGGGGCCACCGCGGGCAACATGTGGCAGTCGCTGAGCCAGCAGGACGTCTTCGACGCGGCCCCGGTCGTCACCGGCCTGGCCGACTCGGCCACCTTCGCCGCCTACGGCGACGCGGGGGAGCAGATCTCCTTCCTGTCCCACTACTTCCCGTCGGCGACCGACAACGAGGTCAACCAGGCCCTCGTGGACCACGTCACCGAGGCCGGTGGCACCCCCGACCTGTTCACCGTGGACGGCTTCGTCGCCGGACAGATGATCGTGCACGCGGTGGCCGAGGGCGACGACGACGTCCAGGCCATGGTCGATGCGCTCGAGGGCTGGGAGTTCGAGGGCCCCAAGGGCACCACGACCATCCGCGAGGGCGACCACGCACTGGTCCAGGACATGTTCACCGCCCGCCTGGTGCAGGACGGGGACGCGTGGGTGCCCGAGGTCATCGACACCGTCCCCGCCGACGAGGTGGCACCGCCGGAGGCCTCGGGCGAGTGAGCGCACCCGCCCGACCGGGTCCCGCGCCGGGGGCGGCGGACGCCGAGGCCGCCCCCGCCCTGGAGGTCCGCGACCTCTCGCTGCGCATCGGTGGCGCGCAGATCCTGGAGGACATCACCTTCGCCGTCCCCACCGGGCAGATCGTGGGTGTCATCGGACCCAACGGCGCCGGCAAGACGACACTGTTCAACCTCGTGTCCGGCGTGCACCAGCCGACGTCCGGCCAGGTGCTGCTCGCCGGTCGGGACGTGACCCGCACCAGCATCACCCGGCGGGCGGTGGCCGGGCTGGGCCGCACCTTCCAGACCTCCTCGCTCTTCCCCGGTCTCACCGTGCACGAGAACGCCCGCCTGGCGGCCCAGGTGACCCGAGGTCGCGCGCTCTCGCTCTTCAGTCGGCCCCGGGCCGGGGACGCCGCCTCACGGCGGGCCGGCGAGCTCCTCGAGGAGGTGGGGCTGGCGCACCGCGCCGGGCACCGCGCCGCGGACCTGCCGCACGGCGACAAGCGCAAGCTCGAGATCGCCATGCTGCTGGCGACGGACCCGCAGGTGGTCCTGCTCGACGAGCCCATGGCGGGCGTGGCCTCCGGCGACGTGCCCGGTCTCACCGAGGTGATCCGCGGGCTGCACCGCGACCACGGCTGCACCGTGCTCATGGTCGAGCACCACATGGAGGTGCTGCTGGGCCTGGTCGAACGGGTCGCCGTGCTCCACTTCGGCCACCTCCTGGCCCTCGACACGCCGGAGGCGGTCATGGCCGACCCGACCGTGCAGAGCGCCTACCTCGGGGAGTCGGTATGACGAGCACGTCGCCGCGCGAGGACACGCGGGCAGGCGCTCCGTCCTCGGCCGAGCCGGTCCTGCGGGTGCGCGACCTGCGCGCGCACGTGGCCGGGCAGCAGGTCGTCGAGCACGTCGACCTCGACGTCGCGCCGGTCGGCGTGACCGCGCTGCTCGGCCGCAACGGCGTCGGCAAGACCTCCACCATCAAGGCGGTCCTCGGGCTCGTCGGACGCTCCGGCACCGTCGAGCTCGACGGCACCGACCTCGTGGCCCTGCCCACCCACCTCGTCGTCCGGCGCGGGGTCGGTTACGTCCCCGAGGACCGCGAGGTCTTCGCCGGGCTCACGGTCACCGACAACCTGCGTCTGGCCGAGCGGCGCGGCAGCGAGCACCGCTACGACCTCGTCTACGACCTCTTCCCCGAGCTGAAGGAGCGGGGCGCCCAGGCCGCCGGGACGCTGTCCGGTGGGCAGCAGCAGATGGTCTCCCTGGCCCGCGCCCTGCTCAACGAGAACCGGGTGCTGCTCGTCGACGAACCGACCAAGGGGCTGGCGCCCCGACTCGTCCAGGAGGTGAGCCGGGTGCTCGCCCGAGCCGCGCAGGTGGCCCCCATCCTGCTGGTGGAACAGAACCTGCAGGTCGTCCGCGACCTGGCGGAGCACGCCGTCGTGCTGACCGACGGGCGCAGCGTCCACCACGGTCCCGCCGCCGACCTGCTGGCCGACGAGGAGCTCACCCAACGCCTCCTCGGGGTCCACACCGACACCGGCGCCGACTCCGGCGCGGACACGGGCGCGGGCGCCGGCGCGGGCGCCGCCCCGCGACGGGCCGCCCACGAGGAGGGACCCGCATGAGCACCGTCGTGCTGCTGCTCTTCACGGGGGTGGGGCTGGGGGCGATCTACTTCCTGGTCGCCTCCGGGCTCTCCCTCATCTACGGCCTCATGCACGTCCTCAACTTCGCCCACGGCGTCTTCCTCTCCCTCGGTGCCTTCCTCGGCTTCGAGGTGGCCTCCCGGCTGGGGGCGACGACGTGGACCGGCTTCGCCGCGTCCCTGCTGGTCGGAGCGCTCGCCGGGGCCCTCTTCGCCGCGCTGACCGAGCGGCTGCTGGTGCAGCGCCTCTACGAGCGGCACATCGAGCAGGTGCTGGTGACCGTCGGGCTGGGCCTGGCCGCGGTCGCCCTCTTCGACGGCATCTGGGGGACCGACCCGAGGTTCATCAGCGGGCCGGCCTGGATGGGTCGGACGACCTCGGTCCTCGGCGCCAACGTGCCCAACGACCGCTTCGTGGCGATCCTCGTCGCCGGGCTCGTGCTGCTCGGGATGGTGCTGTTCCTGCGCCGCACCCGCTACGGCATGATCATCCGGGCCGGGGTGGAGAACCGGGCGATGGTGACCGCCCTGGGCATCGACGTCCGCACCGCCTTCACCCTCGTGTTCACCATCGGCGGCATCGCCGCGGGTCTCGGGGGCGTCCTGGCGAGCCACTACTTCGGCTACGTCTCCCCGCTGCTCGGGCAGACGCTGCTCATCTTCGCCTTCATCGTCACCGTCATCGGCGGGCTCGGGAGCCTCACCGGCGCGGCGATCGCCTCCGTGGTGGTGGCGCTCCTGCAGCAGTTCGCCAACTACTACCTCTGGGGCACCGGCGACCTGGCGGTCGTCGTGCTGCTGGCCGTCGTGCTGCTGACCCGGCCCTCCGGACTGATGGGGAGGCGAGCATGAGCACCTCGACACCCGCGAGCGCGACGGCATACCGGGGTGGCGCCCGCGCCTGGGTCGGCCGGCTGGCGCCGCCCGCCCTCGTGCTGCTGCTCGCCTGCCTGCCGCTGCTCGACCTGCGCCTGCCGGGGGTGCTGCCCGGCCCGACCTACACCCCGGGCACCCTGCACCTGCTGGCGCTCGCCATGGTCATGGCGGCCCTGGCGCTGTCCTACCACCTGCTGCTCGGCGTGGCCGGGCTGCTCTCCTTCGGCCACGCGCTCTACTTCGGGCTGGGGGCCTACCTGCTCGGCATCGTCATGTCCGAGCTCGAGCTGGGCCTCGTGCCGTCGGTGCTCGTGGTCCTGGTGGCCGGTGTCGTCATCTCCCTCCTCCTCGGCGCCGTCAGCCTGCGGGTGACCGGTATCCCCTTCGCCATGGTCACCCTGGCCTTCGCCCAGGCCGGGTCGGTGCTGGTCCGCCGCGACCCCGGCCGGGTCACCGGCGGTGAGGAGGGGCTGCGGCTGCCCACCGAGCAGGTGCCGGACGCGCTGGTGGGCGTCGCCGACACGCGCAACCTCTACTGGCTCGCGCTGGCCGCCCTCGTGCTGGCGTTCCTGCTCGTCTCCTGGGTGCAGGGCAGCCGGGCCGGGCACGTCGCGGCTGCCGTGCGCGAGAACGAGCTGCGGGTCCGGGTGCTGGGCATGCGGCCGTTCCTCGTCAAGCTCGCGATCTTCGTGGCCGCCTCGGTCATCGCCGTCGGCATGGGCATGGTGCACCTGCTGCTCAACTCCGGCGCCGTCCCGCACATCGTCAGCGCCGAGCTCACCATCTCGCTGCTGCTCATGGTGGTCATCGGCGGCGTCGGCTCCCGGTGGGGCGCGGTGGCGGGGGCGGTCCTCTACGTCCTGCTCAACCAGCGTCTCACCGTGCTCGCCCAGGCGACGTGGGTGCACGACCTGCCCGCGCCGCTGCGGATCCCGCTCTCGGAGCCGATGTTCGTCCTCGGCACGCTCTTCGTGCTCGTCGTCCTGTTCCTGCCCGGCGGCCTCGCGGGGACGGTCGCGAGGGTGCGCCGGTGGCGCGGGACGGCTGGGCCTGGCGGGTCGACCGAGGGTGCTGACAGGCTGGAGGACGTGGACGACGAGCAGCAGGTGGCGACGGCCGGCGGGGCCCGCCGATGAGCCCCTGGACTCCGGGCGGCGGACCGGCCGACGGGCAGCACACGCTGGGCCGGTGGCCCGCCGACCGGGCCCGCATCGCGCCGGCGCACCAGGCCGTGGTGGACCGCGGGGTGGCGCTGAGCTACGGCGAGCTCGAGCACCGGGTGCAGCGGCTCGCCGCCCTCCTGCGGGGAGCCGGCATCGGACGGGGTGTGCGGGTGGCCAGCCTCGTCGGCAACAGCGCGGACCACGTGGTGCTGCTCTTCGCCTGCGCCCGGGTCGGGGCCGCGCTCGCCCCGCTGTCGTGGCGCCTGGCCCCGGTCGAGCTGGCCCGCCAGGTGCGCCTGCTCGACCCGGTCCTGCTCGTCGCCGAGGAGGAGACGGGGTCCCTGACCCGCGAGCTCGGTGCGCTGCTGCTGCAGCCGGTGCCCACGGCATACCTCACCGAGCTGGCGCGCCCAGGGGTGCTGGACGCGCTCACCCGACGGGCGCCCGCACCCGTGGAGCCGGTGCAGGACGAGGACGCGCTGCTCGTCGTCTTCACCTCGGGCAGCTCCAGCGAGCCCAAGGCGGCCGTGCTGACCCACCGCACCTGCTGGTGGACCAACCTGTCGCTGTCCCGGACGCTGGAGCTCACCGAGCGCGACGTCGTGCTGTCCGTGCTGCCGCAGTTTCACGCCGGGGGGTGGAACATCCAGCCGCTGCTCGCCTGGTGGACCGGCGCCACCGTCGTGCTGGAGCGCACCTTCGACCCCGGCCGCGTGCTCAGCCTCGTCCCCGAGCACCGGGTGAGCACGATGATGGGGGTGCCGACCCACTACCTCCTGCTCGCCGAGCACCCGGCCTTCGCCGACGCCGACCTCTCCAGCCTGCGCAGCGCCGTCGTGGGCGGCGCGCCGATGCCGCCCCCGCTGCTGCGCACCTTCCACGCACGCGGGGTCGCGCTCACCCAGGGCTACGGGCTGACCGAGGCCGGGCCCAACGTCCTGTGCCTGCCCCCGCACGAGGCCGCCCAGCGCGCCGGGTGGGCCGGTGTGCCCTACCCGCACGTCGAGGTCGCGCTCGCCGACCCGGCCACCGGGGAGCGCGTCGAGGGCGCCGGGACCGGCGAGCTGCTCGTGGCCGGGCCGGGGCTGTTCTCCGGCTACCTGCACGACGAGGAGGCCACCGCGGCGGTCCTGCACGACGGGTGGCTGTGGACCGGCGACGTCGCCACCCGGGACGAGGACGGCTACCTGCGGATCGTGGACCGGCTGCGCAACATCTACATCAGCGGCGGGGAGAACGTCGCCCCCGCGGAGGTGGAGGCCACCCTGCGCCGGCACCCGGCGGTCGCGGCCGCGGCGGTCGTCGGCGTCCCGCACGAGCGCTGGGGCGAGGTCGGTGTCGCCGCGGTCGTCCTGCGACCCGGGGTCGCGACCGACGAGCGCGACCTCGTCGAGCACTGCCGCGGGCAGCTGGCCTCCTTCAAGGTGCCCGAGCGGGTCATCGCCGTCCCCGAGCTGCCGTCCGTGGGGATCGGCAAGACCGACCAGGGGGCGGTGCGCGCCCTCTTGGCGCGGGCCCTGCACCAGGAGGAGCGCCGGTGAGCCTCGAGGAGACCACCCCACGACCCGCCCCCCGCACGGCCCGGGGAGCACGCACCCGGGCCAGGCTCCTGCAGGCCGCGGAGGACGTCTTCGCGACCGTCGGCTACCCGGACGCCTCCATCGTGCGCATCACCGAGCTGGCCGGGGTGGCGCTCGGCACGTTCTACGTCCACTTCACCGGCAAGAAGGAGATCTTCGACGAGGTCGTGCGCGACCTGTCCCGGCGGGTCCGTCAGGCGATGAGCGCGGCGTCCTCGGCGGCCCCGGACCGGTTGCAGGCCGAGCGCGAGGGCTTCCGCGCCTTCTTCGCCTTCACCGCCGAGCACCCGGCGCTCTACCGGATCATCCGGCAGGCGGAGTTCGTCTCGCCCGAGGTGATGCGCAGGCACTACGACGACATCTGCTCGGGGTATGCCGCGGGCCTGGACGCCGCCATGGGGCGCGGCGAGATCCGGGGGCTCGACCCGGAGGTGGCGGCCTGGGCGCTCATGGGCGCCGGTGAGCTCATCGGCATGCGCTGGGTGCTCTGGGAGCGGGAGGGGCGGATCCCGGAGCCGGTCTTCGAGCAGCTGATGGCCCTGATCGAGGGCGCGCTGGCGCCCACCCCGACGACGGACGGAGAGCGGACATGACCCGCACAGCGATCGTGACCGGTGGGGCGAGCGGCATCGGTGCCGCGGTCGCCCGCCGGCTGGCGGCGGACGGCCTGGACGTCGTCGTCGCCGACCGGGACGAGCGGGGGGCGGCGGCGCTCGCCGAGGAGATCGGCGCCCGCCCCTGGACGGTGGACCTGTCGGACACCGCGACGCTGGAGTCGAGTGCCGTCGACTGCGACGTGCTCGTCAACAACGCCGGGGTGCAGCGGGTGGCGCCGGTCCACGAGCTCGCACCCGAGGACTTCCGGCTGATCCACCGCCTCATGCTCGAGGCGCCCTTCCTGCTGGCTCGGGCCGCGCTGCCGGGGATGTATGCCCGGGGCTGGGGCCGGGTCGTCAACGTCTCCTCGGCGCACGGGCTGCGGGCCTCGGCGTTCAAGTCGGCCTACGTCTCGGCCAAGCACGGGCTCGAGGGGCTCTCCAAGGTCATCGCGCTGGAGGGGGCCGGGCACGGGGTGACGAGCAACTGCGTCAACCCGGGCTATGTCCGCACGCCGCTGGTGGAGGCGCAGATCGCCGACCAGGCGGCCACCCACGGGATCGGCGAGGACGAGGTGGTCGAGAGGATCATGCTGACCCGCTCCGCGGTCAAGCGCCTCGTCGAGCCGGAGGAGGTCGCCTCCCTGGTGGCCTACCTCGTCTCCGACGACGCGGCCATGGTCACGGGCACGTCATACACCATGGACGGGGGGTGGACGGCCCAGTGAGCACCACGACCCAGCAGCTGCCGGAGAGCGTCTCCGCCGTCCTCGGCCCCCGCTACCGCGCGGTCGCGGTGCCGGTCGAGGGGGGAGACCTGCACGTCGGCGTGTGGGAGCCCGAGGACGCCGGCGCCGCGGGTGCGGCGGCGCCCACCGCGGTGCTGACCCACGGCATCACCGCCTCGCACGTGTCCTGGGCGGCGCTCGCCCGGGCCCTGCCCGGGGTCCGTCTCGTCGCCCCCGACCTGCGCGGCCGTGGACGCTCCCGCGACCTCCCGGCGCCCTACGGCATGTCGCGGCACGCCGACGACGTGGCCACCGCGCTCGACCACCTGGGCGTGCGCGACGCGGTCGCGGTCGGGCACTCGATGGGGGCCTTCGTCGCGCTCGTGCTCGCCGACCGGCACCCCTACCTGGTGCGCAGCCTGCACCTCGTCGACGGGGGTATGCCGTTGCTCCCGCCGCCCGGCGTCGCGCCGCAGGACGTGGCGGCCGCGGTGCTGGGACCGGCCGCGGACCGGCTGCGGATGACCTTCCCCAGCCGCACGGCATACCGCGAGTTCTGGGCCGACCACCCGGCTCTGGGGCCGTACCAGGACGAGTTCGTCACGGCCTACGTCGACTACGACCTGGTGGGGGAGGAGCCTGCGCTCTCGCCCGCGACCCGGCCGGCCGCGCTGCAGGAGGACATCCGCGAGCTCGTCGACGGTGCGTCCGTGCGGGCGGCGCTGCAGGGGGTCCCGTCGCGGCCGGCGACCTGGTACCTCGCTCCCCGCGGGCTCCTGGACGAGGTGCCCCCGCTCTACCCGGACGCGGCCCGGGAGCGGTGGACGCGCGAGCTGCCGACGCTGCGGCTGGTGGCCGTCGAGGACGTCAACCACTACACCGTGGTCCTCGGTGCGCCCGGGGTCCGCCAGCTGCTGCCGCACCTGCGCGCGGACCTGGCGTGAGCACGCGGCACGACGATCCGGCCTCCGGCTGACCGCGACGCCGGGCTGCGCCAGACTGGTCGGGTGGACGACCTCGACGTGGCCCCCGGCCCCGGTGCCCCAGGCGGTCTGCGGGTGCCCGCCGACGAGCTCGTCGAGCAGTTCTCCCGCGCCTCCGGTCCGGGCGGGCAGGGCGTCAACACCGCGGACACCCGGGTGCAGCTCAGCCTGGACCTGGCCACGACCACGGCCCTGGACGAGGACCAGCGTCCTCGCGTCCTGGCCCGGCTGGCACCCCGGCTGTCCGGCACCGTGCTCACCGTCACCGCGAGCGAGCACCGGGCCCAGCTGCGCAACCGGGCCGCTGCCCGTCGGCGCCTGGCGGAGCTGCTGCGGGAGGCGGTGACCCCGCCGACCGTGCGGCGTCCCACCCGGCCCACCCGCGGCTCCCGGCGCCGCCGAGCCGAGGCGAAGACGCGGCGCTCCCAGGTCAAGCAGCTGCGCCGTCGGCCCGGCGCCGAGTGAGCCCGGGCGCTCGACGTGCCGCCGGCCTCGGGGCCGCCCGGCCACGGTCCTGACTGCCCGCCGCGCCGACTAGACTGCTGACCCCGTGGCACTCACCATCGGAATCGTCGGCCTGCCCAACGTGGGCAAGTCCACGCTCTTCAACGCGCTGACCAAGAACTCCGTGCTCGCGGCGAACTACCCGTTCGCCACGATCGAGCCCAACATCGGGGTGGTGCCGCTCAAGGATCCACGGCTGGACCGGCTGGCACAGATCCACGGCAGCGCCAAGATCCTGCCCGCGACGGTGAGCTTCGTCGACATCGCCGGGATCGTGCGCGGCGCCAGCGAGGGGGAGGGGCTGGGCAACAAGTTCCTGGCCAACATCCGGGAGGCGGACGCCATCTGCCAGGTCGTCCGCGCCTTCCGCGACGACGACGTCGTGCACGTCGACGGCCGCATCAGCCCGAGCGACGACATCGAGACCATCAACACCGAGCTCGTCCTGGCGGACCTGCAGACGCTGGAGAACGCCATACCCCGCCTGGAGAAGGAGGTGAAGGGCAAGCGCACGGACAAGGAGATCCTCGACACCGCGCTCGCCGCCCAGCGGGTGCTCGAGCGCGGCGACACGCTGTATGCCGCGGGGGCGGCCGCCGGCGTCGACACGGCGATCGCGCGCGGCCTGGGTCTGCTCACCACCAAACCCTTCCTCTACGTCTTCAACCTCGACGAGGACGGTCTCACCGACGAGGCGCTCCACGCCGAGCTGGCGGCCACCGTCGCGCCTGCGGAGGCGATCTACCTGTCCGCCAAGCTGGAGGCCGACCTCGCCGAGCTGGAGGAGGACGAGGCGCGCGAGCTGCTGGAGTCGGTCGGGGTCACCGAGCCGGGGCTGGACCAGCTGGCCCGGGTCGGCTTCGACACCTTGGGGCTGCAGACCTATCTCACCGCCGGGCCCAAGGAGTCGCGCGCCTGGACCATCCGCCAGGGCTCGACCGCGCCGCAGGCCGCCGGGGTCATCCACACCGACTTCGAGCGCGGCTTCATCAAGGCCGAGGTCGTCAGCTTCGACGCGCTCGACGAGCTGGGATCCATGGCCAAGGCCAAGGAGGCCGGCAGGGTGCGCATCGAGGGCAAGGACTACGTCATGGCCGACGGCGACGTCGTGGAGTTCCGCTTCAACGTGTGAACGTCGCACCGCGGACGGACGGCGATCCTCAGAGCGGCCCGAGGACGGTGGGCACCTCGGCGTCCAGGCGGAGGGTCTCCAGGACCGTCAGGAGCTGACGCTCCTCGTAGCCGAAGTGGGACTCCATGACGGCCGCGACGCCCTCGAGGTGGCGGTCGAGCTCGGACGGGCCGGCCCGCTGGTCCACCGCCGTCCGCAGGCCACCGAGCAGGTAGGCGATCATCGAGTGGTCCTGCTCCAGGGAGCGCAGAGTCTCGCGCAGGGACGGGTGCGCGGCGGCGATCGCCGGGAACAGCGCGCGGTCCTCGCCGCCGTGGTGAGCCGTCAGCGCCGTGCAGAAGCCGTGGCAGAACAGCAGCAGGTCTCGGGTGGCCGGTTCGGCCGGGGCGCCAGCGGCGACCGCCTCTCGGGTCACCCGCAGCGCCTCGCGCAGCCGGTCGTGGACGCGGCGCATCTCCCGGGCCCAGGCCACCAGCCTGGCCCCCTCGCCCTCAGTCACG
Organism: uncultured Serinicoccus sp.; assembly: GCF_947487915.1. GTDB lineage: Bacteria > Actinomycetota > Actinomycetes > Actinomycetales > Dermatophilaceae > Ornithinicoccus. The sequence continues at coordinate 37,700 of NZ_CANKYH010000009.1, forward strand.
AGGGCGCGAAGAAACGGGTGACATGGCGGCCACCATCCTTCGGGTCCCACGCCTCCATGCCTGGCACGGTCTGCCACCAGCACGCGACGCTGCAGGCAGCCTACTCCTCAGCCTGGGTGAGCAGCGGTCAGGATCTCAGGACCCGCGTCGGTGATGGCCACGGTGTGCTCGCTGTGCGCGGTCCGGCAGCCGGTCGCGCTGCGCAGCGTCCACCCGTCGGGGTCGGTGACCAGACGGTCGGTGTCCGCCATCACCCAGGGCTCCAGCGCGAGGAGCATGCCCGGCCGGAGCCGGTAGCCGCGCCCGGGGCGCCCGTCGTTGGCGATGTGCGGGTCCTGGTGCATCGTGGTGCCGATCCCGTGCCCGCCGAACTCGAGGTTCACGGCATACCCCGCCTCGGTGAGGACGGTGCCGATGGCGTGCGAGACGTCCCCGGTCCGGGCGCCCACGGTGGCGGCCGCGACGGCGGCGGCCAGGGCGCGCTCGGTCGTCTCGATCATCCGCGCGTCCTCCGGGCGCGCGGACCCGCCCACCACGAAGCTCACCGCCGCGTCCGCGGCCACCCCGTCCAGGAGGACGGCGAGGTCGAGGCTGACGAGGTCGCCCTCGACGAGGGTGTCGTCGTGCGGCAGGCCGTGGAGAACGGCATCGTTGACCGAGGTGCAGATGTAGTGCCCGAAGGGGCCGCTGCCGAAGGACGGGGCGTAGTCGACATAGCAGGACTCGGCGCCGGCGCCGCGGATCATCTCCTCGGCCCACCGGTCGATCTCCAGCAGGTTGGTGCCCGCGCCGGCCCGCTCGCGCACCGTCGCGAGGATCTCGCCGACGAGCCGGCCGGCTCCGCGAGCCCGGTCCAGCTGCTCAGGACTGAGGATCTCCACCATGGCGATAACTATACCGGTATGATCGTCCCACCATGGTCAGACTTCCGCTCACCGCCCGGGACCGCGAGCGCGGCCAGCGCCTGGGGTCCCTGCTGCGGCAGGCCCGGGGCGACCGGCCCGTGCTCGACGTCGCGCTCGCGGCCGGGGTCTCCCCGGAGACCCTGCGCAAGATCGAGACCGGACGCATCGCCACCCCGTCCTTCCCCGTGGTGGCGGCCCTGGCAGCGGTGCTGGGGGTGTCCCTGGACCACTTGTGGGGGGAGGTCGCAGCGGGGGAGGTGGGCAGCGAGCGGGCCGGCGAGCGGCTCAGCCGCTGACCTGCTGCCGGCGTGCGCGGCGCACGGCGACGAACGAGCGGACACCCACGACGAGGTAGCCCACGAGCAGCACGAAGGTGATGGTGCCGGCGACCACCGCGAGCGGGCGCTCCGCGTCGCCCCCAGCCAGGTCGGCCAGACCCAGGACGTTGCGGATCGTCCCCAGGGCACCGAGGAGCGCGACGACGAGGGCGGCGTGGATCCACACCTTCGGGTTGCTGCGGCCCAGCAGGCCGCAGACCGCCAGCACGGCGCCGAGGATCGCCGGGATGAGGGCGGTCCAGCTCGTCATCCCCGCGGCGAGCCAGCCGACCACCCCCACGACGACGAGCACGACCCCGAGGAGGGTGGTGGTGCGCGGCATGGACGAGTTCTGCATGATGCTCCTTCGCGGGTCGGTCGGGGAAGCCAGGATATCGGCGTCTCCTGGCCCCACCCTCGGCCGGTTCGTCCACCGTCGGCTGGGTTGGTCCACCGTCGGCCGGTTCGTCAACCATCGTCCTCCTCGACGAGGCTGATGGTTGACTTGGCGGTTGATGGTTGACTTGGCGGCTGATGGTTGGCCGCCGGACGCGCGAGGGGAGGAGCGGCACGAGCCGACGGGCGGGCGCCCGGGTCGAGGGGCGGGTGTCGGTGGTCCCGCCTAGCATGGGTCGGTGACCTGGACGAGCACGACGTGACGGCTGACCGCACCACCCGCACCGACACCACTCCCGACCCTGACCCGGCCCGCTGGCGCATCCTTGCCGTGACGCTCGCGGTCGGTTTCATGTCGCTGCTGGACGTGACGATCGTCAACGTCGCCATCCCCTCGATGCGCGAGGGCCTGGACACCTCGGCCGCCTCCATCCAGTGGGTGGTCTCGGGGTATGCCCTCACCTTCGGCCTCCTGCTCGTCACCGGAGGCCGGCTCGGGGACGCCTGGGGCCGGCGCCGGATCATGCTCGTGGGCCTCACCGGGTTCGTGCTGGCCAGCGCGGCCTGCGGGCTGGCGCCCACGGCCGGGGTGCTCGTCGCGGCCCGGCTCGTGCAGGGCCTCTCCGCAGGGCTGCTGGCACCCCAGAACACCGGTCTCATCCAGGACCTGTTCACCGGCGCCGAGCGGGGCCGGGCCTTCGGCCTGTTCGGCCTGGTCGTGTCGGTGGCCTCCGGCATCGGGCCGGTCCTCGGCGGGGTCATCATCACCCTCGCCGGGGAGGATGGCGGCTGGCGCTGGGTCTTCCTCGTCAACGTCCCCATCGGGCTGGCCCTCCTCGTCGCCATCACCCGCATCGTCCCGGACCTGCGCGGCAAGGACCAGGACCCGCGCCTGGACCTGGTCGGCGCCCTGCTGCTAGGGGCCGCCGTCATGTGCCTGCTGCTGCCGGTCGTCGCCCTGGAGTCGGGGGACACCCGGGCGCTGGTGCTGCTCGTGGGCGTCCCGCTCTTCGCCTGGGCCTTCCTGGCGTGGGAGAAGCGGCTGGCCCGCACCGGGGGGATGCCGCTGCTCGACGTCGACCTGCTGCGGCGCACCCCGGGCTACGCCAACGGCATCGTCGTGGGCTCGCTCTACTTCACCGGCTTCACCGGGGTCTTCCTCGTCCTGTCCATCTTCCTGCAGGACGGCCTCGGCTACTCCACGCTGGTGACCGGTCTGCTGCTCACCCCCTTCGCGGTCGGCTCGGCCGTCTCCTCGCCCTGGGCCGGGCGGGCGGTGACCCGGGTGGGCCGGTCGCTGGTCGTGCGGGCCCTGCTGGTCATGATGAGCGGCCTGCTCGTGCTGGGCGTCCTGGTGGGTCCCGCCCAGGACAGCCCGTGGCTGTGGCTGGCGCTGGCGGCCCCGCTGCTGCTGGCCGGGCTGGGCGGTGGCGCCGTGGTCTCGCCCAACTTCACCCTCACCCTCGCGCAGGTCCCCCAGCGGATGGGCGGGGCCGCCGGGGGAGCCCTGCAGACCGGGCAGCGGCTGGGCTCGGCGATCGGGGCCGCGGTGCTGGTGACGGCCTACCAGGTCGGCGCCGGCGGGGGCGACGACGCGGCCACCGGGCTGCGGGCGGCGCTGGGGACCGCGCTGGTGCTGCTCCTCGCGGCGCTCGCCGCGGCCGTGTGGGACGGCCGACGTCGCGCGGAGGCCGCGGAGGCCGACGAGGAGGAGAGCGGCGTCCCGAACTAGGCCCGGCCGGTCGGCGGGGCGGTGAAGGCGGCGAGGAAGTCGACGAGCAGGCGCGCACTCTGCGCGCGGGGCAGCGTCTCGATGAGGGCCAGCACCGCCGGCAGGTCCAGCTCACCGGTCTCGCGGGCGGCCCGGGCGAGGGCCACCGGGTCGGGCAGGTCCGTGGGTCCGTCGGCCGGCGCGGCGGCGTGCCGGGGTGCCTGCCCGCGGACGTCGTCGGCGCCGGTGCGCAGCGCCGCCCCCAGCTCGTCCAGCACGCCGACGCTCGCCGGGGTGAGCGTGAGGTGGGTCGTGCGCGCCAGGACGGTCCCGTCGGCCTGGGTCAGGGCGGGCTGGCCCTGCAGCACGAAGCCCCGCGCCGCCACCGCCTGCGCCCACGCGTGCGGGTCGACCTGCACGTGGTCCGGCACCGCGGGGTCGGTGCCGACGGCGAGCAGCGGCCCGATCGGCTCGCCGACCACCTGCAGCCCCGGGATGCCGTCGACGACCTGCCGGACCGCCGAGGTGACGCCGGCCACCCCGGCCGTGAGCTCGGCATACCCCTGCGCCCCCAGTCGGGTGACCACCGCCCACGCCGCGGCGAGGGACATCGCCGAGCGCGACCCGAGCACGGTCGGGTTGACGACCGGGTAGCCGGGCCAGTCGGTCAGCGCGTAGTAGCGGGCGCGGTCCAGCGCGGGGTCGGTGACGAGGAGCACCGAGGCGCCCTTGGGGGCGTAGCCGAACTTGTGCAGGTCGGCCGAGATGCTGGTGACGCCCGGCACCGAGAGGTCCCACGGCGGCGTCCCCTCCCACCACGGCAGCACGAACCCGCCGACGCAGGCGTCGACGTGGCAGGGGATGCCGCGCTCGGCGGCGGCCGCCGCGATCCCGGCCACCGGGTCGAGGACGCCGTGCGGGTAGGCCGGTGCGCTGGCGACCGCGAGCACGGTGGTCTCGTCGAGGTGCTCCGCGAGGCGGTCCGCCTCGAGGGTGCCGGTGCGTGGGTCGACCGGGACGGTCACCATCTCCAGCCCGAGGTAGTGCGCGGCCTTGTGGAAGGCGGCGTGCGCCGTCGAGGGCGCTACGACCCGCAGGGTGCGCCCGTCTCCGGGACGCGTCTGGCGCCAGCGCTCGCGGGCGGCCAGGACGGCCAGCATGATGCTCTCGGTGCCACCGGAGGTGACCGCGCCACCGGTGGCGGGCGGGCCGTGCAGCACCTCGCGGGCGAACACCAGCAGGTCCGCCTGCATCAGCGCGACCGAGGGGAACGTGGTCGGGTCGAGCCCGTTCACCGCCTGCACGCGGGCCGCGGCCTGGCCGGCGAGCGCGTCCAGCTCGGCGAGGCCGCTGTCGTAGACGTAGCTCAGCACGCGTCCCCCATGGGTGGGGGCGTCGTGCGCGCGGTAGGTGTCGAGGCGGGCCAGGACCTGCTCGTCGTGCTCGCTCATGCGGTGCCTTCCGGGGTCGGGACGGGGGCTGCGCGGGGGAGGGCCGGGTCGGCGTAGCGGCGGAGCACGAGCAGGCTGAGCGCCACCAGCACGGCCGGGACGAGCGAGAAGGCGAGGACGATCGCGGCCTGCGCGCCCGCCGGCTGCGCCAGCTGCTCGCCCGCGGTGCTCGACCGGAAGCCGGTGGCGGCGAGCAGGAGGAGGACCACGACCGGGCCCAGGGCCAGCCCGGCCGTCTCGCCCGCGGTCCACAGCCCGCTCATCGCGCCACCTCGCCCGCGGCCGGCCGCGCCGATGACGTCGGGCAGCATCGCCAGCGGGAAGAGCTGCATACCGGCGTACGCCACCCCGGCCACCCCCACCAAGAGATAGATCCACCCTCCGGCCAGCCACGGCATCCCGGCGAGGCCGAGGCAGGCCACCGCGAAGACCCCCGACGCGAGGGTGAGCGCGTTGCGCTTGCCGCGGGCGGCGGCATACCGCGTCCACAGGGGCATGACGAGCAGGGCGGGCGCGACGAGGGCCGCGAAGAGCAGCGTCAGCGCGCTCTGGTCGCCCAGCGTGTAGGCCGCGACGTACTGCGCGGCCGCGAGCATCACCCCGGTCGCGAGCGCCTGGAGCACGAAGACGGACAGCAGGACCCGGTATGCCGCCACCTCCCGCCAGGCGACCAGCCCGGCACGGTAGCCGCCCGCGTCGCCGGGTGCCGCGGTCGGCGGGCGGCGCAGGTGGGCCCGGGTCGTGACGACGGTGGTCACCATGCCGAAGAGGAGGAGCAGCGCGATGCCCAGCGCCATGGTGAGGTAGCCGGGCCGGCCGCCGCCCGCGGCGTCGCGCAGGGCGGGACCACCGGCGCCGACGAGCAGGATGGCCAGTGCCAGCACGGCGATCCGCCACGCCATGATGCGGGTGCGCTCGCGGTAGGCGTCGGTGAGGTCGGCGGGCAGGGCGATGTAGGGCACCTGGAAGCAGGAGAACGAGGTCGTCGCGAGGACGAAGAAGACGAGCACCCACAGGCCGACGGCAGCCGGTCCCAGGGGGTCGGGAACGGCGAACATGCCGACGAAGCCCACCGGCAGGGTGAGCGCACCGGCCAGCATGAGCCGCGTGCGGCCGGCGCGGCTGGTCGCGTCCCGGTCGCTCCGCGCGCCCACCGCGGGGTCGATGAGCACGTCCCAGACCTTGGGGAGGATGACGACCAGCGTCGCCAGCAGCGCCGGCACCGCGAGGGTGTCGGTGAGGTAGTAGGCCAGCACCAGCCCGGGCAGGGTGCTGAAACCGCCGGTGCCCACGCTGCCGGCGGCGTACCCCAGCACGGCGGAGCGGGGCAGGTGGGAGCTCATGGTGAGCAGGGTAGCCAGCCGGGGGGTCGACACGGCTCCGGCGCGCCCCGCACCGGAGCCGGGGGTGGGCCGGGTCGGCGGGTCAGCCTTCGAGGAAGTCCAGGCGCACCGACCGGTCGGCGTTGTCCACGTTGAGGTCGACGAGGCAGATGCTCTGCCAGGTGCCGAGCGCGAGCCGCCCACCGTCGACGGGGACGGTGGCGTAGGGAGGGACGACCGCGGGCATGACGTGGGAGCGCCCGTGGCCGCGCGTGCCGTGCGCGTGCTGCCAGCGGTCGTCCGCCGGCAGCAGGTCGCCCAGGGCAGCGAGCAGGTCGTCGTCGGAGCCCGCGCCGGTCTCGATGATCGCCAGCCCGGCCGTCGCGTGGGGCACGAAGACGTGGAGCAGCCCGTCGCCCAGCCCCGAGACGAAGCTCTCGCACTCCCGGGTGAGGTCCAGGACGACCTCGTCGCCCCCCGTCCGCAGGTTCAGCGTCGTGGTCCGCATGGGCCCCAGCATGGCCGATCGGGCGTGCCCTGTCAGGGCGGGGAGACGTCCACCCCCACCAGGCGGGCCAGGCGCGCGGCGTCGTACGGCGCGTGGACCTTGACGTCGTTGTCGAAGTAGACGTAGACGTCGGCCTCCTCGCGCCACCTCTCGACGCGACCGGCCCAGGTCTGCAGCGCGTCCTCGGAGTAGCCGCTGACGTAGAGCTCGCTGTCGCCGTGCAGGCGGACGTAGACGACCGGGCTGGTCACCGCGTCGAAGAACGGCCACAGCCCGGCGCTGTCGGCGACGACCACGCCGACCCGCTGCTCGCGCAGCAGCTCCAGGAACTCCTCGTTGCCCGCGAAGGAGTCGTGGTGGCGGACCTCGAGGACGTGCTCCAGGGGGCGGTCGGCGTCGATCTGCAACCAAGTGCGGTCGGCCACCCGGCCGTCGTGACCTCGCGCCGCGTCCAGGGCGGCCGCCGTCGTCCGCGGCAGCCGGGAGAGGAAGTCGCGCAGCTGGTCCCGGTCGTAGCGGTGCCGGGCCGGCAGCTGCCACAGGACCGGCCCCAGCTTCGGTCCGAGGGCGAGCACGCCCGAGGCCCAGAAGTTCGCCAGGCCCTGGTCGACGTCGCTCAGGCTCTTCAGGTGGGTGATGAAGCGGCTGCCCTTGACCCCGAAGACGAAGCCCTCCGGGGTCTGGTCGGCCCACTGCCGGTAGCTCTCGGGTCGCTGGAGGGAGTAGAAGGAGCCGTTGAGCTCGATGGTGGAGAAGCGCTGCGCGGCATACTCCAGCTCGCGCCGCTGGACCAGCCCGGGCGGGTAGAACTCCCCGCGCCACGGGCGGTAGCGCCAGCCCGAGATCCCGACGCGCACCCTGCCCATGCGCCGACGGTATGCCCTCCGCCCGGGGTGCGCAGGTCGCACCGGTAGCGTGCCGCCATGGCACGGATGGACGGGACCTGGCTCATCACGGGGCTGAACGGCACGGTGGCGCCGAAGGTCGCGGCACGGGTGGTCGAGCTCGGCGGGGAGGTCGTCGGCTGGGACCGCGCGGCGGTGCCGCCCGACGACGTGGAGGCGGGGCGGGCCTTCCTCGCCGAGGTCAGGCCGGCCGGCATCGTCCACCTGGGCATGGGAGCCGAGGCCTGGGCCGGGCGGCTGGCGGCGCACGCCCGCGAGCACGACCTGCCCTTCGTCGTCACCAGCTCGGTCTCGGTCTTCGGTGACGCGCCCGGCGACCCGGACGGCCCCTTCCGGCCCTCGGACGCCCCGACCGCCCGGGACGACTATGGCAGCTACAAGGCGCGGTGCGAGCAGGCCGTGCGCGAGGCATACCCGCAGGCGGTCGTCGCGCGCATCGGCTGGCAGGCGGACCCCGACGGCGTGGGCAACAACATGGTGGCCCAGCTCGCCGCCCAGGCCGAGGCCGGCGGGGGAGTGGTCCGCGCGAGCCGGCTCTGGCGCCCCGCCACCTCCTGGATGGACGACACCGCGGCCGCGCTCGTGGACCTCGCGACGTCCGGGCGTGCGGGTACCGTCCACCTCGACAGCAACGCCGTCGACGCATGGACCTTCCCGGAGATCGTCAGGTATGTCGCTCGCCTCACTGGCCACTCCTGGACCGTGCAGGAGCACGAGGAGCTGGACCACGACTCGCGGCTGGTCGGTGACGAGAGCCTCATGCCGGCGCTGTCGGAGCGGGTGAGGTTCTGAGCTCACCTGAGTCCAACGCGACGCGGCGTTCATCCGGGGCGACGACTGTCCGGACACGCCACGTGGTGGAGTTCCGCTCCGCCGCCTGAGCTCCGTCCGAGATCTGCGCACCGGGGCGGTCGCGCAGTATCCTGTCGCCGTTGCAGCGCCTCGACGATCCTGCCCGGACCGGCGCGGGTGCGGCGGAGGGACCGAGCATGGCCACACGCCCCGGAGTCGTAACAGCCAGGTCGCGCGGCCCGGCGCGTTTCGTGGCCTCGGCTGCCTTCATCCATGTCGCGACCTACCTGTTGGTGGGGCTGATCGCGTCCCGCGCACTGGACTACACCGACCTTCTCGGTCGGCCGGTGATCAGCGACTACTACCTGCCGTACGGATCGGCGGACCTCCTGGCCTCCACCGCGCTGCAGGTCCTCCGTGGTGCGCTCTTCGGCCTGGTGCTGCTGCCTTTTTGCGGTGTCCTGGCGGACTCGCGCTGGGGATGGCTCTGGGTGTGGTCGGTCTTCGTCGTCATCGGGATCCTTGGTACGCCCGCGGCTGCGCCCAGCTCTTTCGAGGGTGTCGTCTACACACGACTGCCGTGGTGGTTCCACCTCGTCGGGCTGCCGGAGATGGTGGTGCAGACCCTGGGCTTCAGCGTGTGGCTGCACCGGACGCTGCGCGCGCCGGCCCACCCGACGGCTGCCGGTCCGCGCAGGGTGATGGGTGCTCTGGTCGTCGCCTCGATCGCCTTCCTCGGCTACACGGCGATCTCGCTGGCCTTCGCCTTCAGCGCCGGCACCGACCTGGCTTCCGGCTCGGACGGACAGGTCCTCGGCCAGTTCGCCATGCCGCTCCTCCTGGGTTTCCTGACCGCGCTCGTAGCCCGAGGGCGGTGGTGGGCTCCGGCGCATGCCCTGCTGTACCTCTCCTCGGTAGTGGCGCTTGCGCTCTACCAGGGGCTTGTCCTGGGATCCACCGGATGGCTCTACGTGCTGGTGGCTCCGGTCCTGCCCCTCATGATCTCGCTGGCCATGACGCGGCGCGAACGCCTCAGCCCGGCGCAGAGTCAGCGCACCTGAGGGTCCGGGCCAACGCCGTCCAGCTGGACATGTCGCTCGGAGCGTGGGTGGGTCAGACCATCATCCCGCGCAGCGCGAAGTAGAACAGCGCGGACAGCACCGCCGAGGCCGGCACGGTGATGATCCAGGCCGAGACGATCCGGACGAGGTGCTCGCGCCGCACCTGCTGGCGCTTGAGCGCCTTCTTGAGCTTGCGCCGCTGGGCGGCGGTGATGACGGCCTCGTGCCCCATGTCGCTGAGCTGGTGCAGCATGTCGCGCTTGGTCTCGGCGTCGGCGTTGACGAAGGTGTAGAGCATCCGCTCGACCTCGGCGATGTGCTCGTCGCCCTGGTGGCTGTGCAGCACGTCCTCGACGGCCTTGGCCATCCGCTGGTCGAGGTACTCGCGCAGGAAGCCCACCCCGAAGATGCCGCCGAGCGCGACGTGCGTGGAGCTGACCGGGAGCCCGAGCTGGCTGGCCGCGATGACGGTCAGGGCCGCGCTGAGGGCCACGCAGAAAGCCCGCGAGCGGTCCAGCTCGGTGATCTCGGAGCCGACCGTGCGGATGAGACGGGGGCCGAAGAGCGCGAGCCCGAGCGAGATGCCGATGGCGCCGATGACGAGGACCCACAGCGGGATGCCGGCCTCGCCGTCCGCGCCCACCCCTCCGCCGGAGAGCGCCTCGACCACCCCCGCGAGCGGGCCGACCGCGTTGGCGACGTCGTTGGCACCGTGCGCGAAGGACAGCAGCGCCGCGGCGGCCACGAGCGGGATGGTGAACAAGGTGTTGACGCCCTCCCGCGACTGCTGCAGGGAGGAGGACCGACGGGCGATGCCGGGCCGGGTGAGGAGGAAGGTGACGACACCGGCGACCAGGCCGAGGCCGAAGGCCACGGGGCTGCTGATGGCGAGGACGTTCTGCACGCCCTTGAGGGCGATGTAGGTGGTGAAGGCCCCGGCCATGAGCCCCAGGAGGTAGGGCAGGTAGCGGATGGCGGCCTGGACCGGGTCCACCTGCCACAGCACCTTGCGCTCCAGCACGTAGAGCAGGGCCGCGGCCAGGAGCCCCCCCACGACGGGTGAGATGACCCAGCTGGCGGCGATGGCGCCCATGACCGGCCAGTTGACGATCGCGAACCCGGAGGAGGCGATGCCGGCGCCCATGACGCCACCGACGATGGAGTGGGTGGTGGACACCGGGGCGCCGAGCCAGGTGGCGATGTTGAGCCAGATGGCCGCGCCGAGCAGGGCACCGATCATCACCCACACGAAGACCATGGGATCGCCGATGTCGGCGGGGTCGATGATGCCGTTCTTGACGGTGCTCACCACGTCGCCACCGGCGATGATCGCGCCGGCCGCCTCGAAGACGGCGGCGATGACGATCGCCGTCCCCAGGGTCATGGCCCGGGAGCCGACCGCCGGTCCGACGTTGTTGGCGACGTCGTTGGCGCCGATGTTCATCGCCATGTAGCCACCGATCAGCGCCGCGGCGATGAGCAGCCAGGCGTGGTCCAGGTGGCCGAACTGGGCGCGGGTGAAGACGATCACCCCCGCCAGGAAGACCGCGGCCAGGGCGAGCCGGCGGAGCTGGGCCGGACCGCGGGTGGTGATGTGCTCGATCTGGCGATACTCCGTCAGCTTCACCGGGGCCATACCTTTCACCCGCGGGTGCGGGGACGGAGGCCCGCAGGCCACTCACGAGACACCTGACGGTAACCGGCTCGCTGCCCAGGAGCAATCTGCGCTCAGCCAGCCCCTGGAGCGCGGGCTCCCGTCGGTGCCGCCCGGCCGGGGCCGGCGAGCTCCCGGTAGATGCCGACGAGGCGCTCGGCCGCGGCGGCGCTGCCGAAGCGGGCGGCGATCCGGGCGGCGCCCCGGCGGGCCGCCGCATACCCGGCCGGGTCCGTGCGCAGCGAGGTGAGGGCGGCGCCGAAGCCGTCCTCGGTGCACCGGAGCACGTCGCTGCCGAAGGTGTCGTCGTACTCCCGCAGGTCACGGACGACGACCGGCAGACCCGCGGCGGCGGCCTCCAGGACGCAGACCGGGTGGTTCTCCTGCTCGGCGGGCAGGCAGAAGACGTCGGCCGCCCGCAGGTATGCCGCCACCTCCTCCCGGGGGACGGACCCGGCGAAGCGCAGGTTCTCCGGGGCGTCCTGCATCAACCGGTGCATCGCAGCGTGCTGCGCGCCGAGGCGGCCGAACGGGATGCCCCCCAGCCAGACGAACTGGATGTCGGGGTGCTCTCGCGCCAGCCGGACGAAGACGTCGACCCGTTTGCGCGGCTGCACCTGGCCCACCCCGAGCACGAGGAAGGTGCCGGGGTCCGCCCCCAGACGTCGACGGGCGAGGGCCCGGGCGGTCTCGTCGGTGAGGAAGGCCGTGGCGTCGACGGTGTTGGGCAGGGTCTCGACCCGCTCGGCCGGCACGCGCAGCTCGCGCTCGAGGGTCCGTGCGACGGCCTCGGAGACGGCCAGGACCCGGTCCGCGCGACCGTAGAACCACCGCATGTACCACCGGGCCAGGGGGCGCCACGCCCGCGCCCACCGCAGCGAGCCCACGAGCGAGTCCGGGACGACGTGGGCCGACACCACCGTCGGCGTGCGCGGGTCGAGCAGCTTGGGCCACACCGCCCAGCCCAGGGTGTGCAGGTGGTAGACGTCGCAGCCGACCCGCCGCCCGTAGACCCCCCGGACCACCTGCACGTCTCCGCGCTGCTCCAGGGCCCGCGCCATCTCGACGTAGGCCGAGTGCACGCCGTGGCCCTGCACGCTGATGTCGCTCTCGCTCGCCATGTTGACCACGAGTGCCGCCGTCCTGCTCATCCGTGCCCCCGTCACCCGGTCAGCCCCGGGACCCACCGGTCCAGCACGGTGAGCACACCGAAGGTGTAGAGCACCAGCGCCCACGGCTTGAGCAGCAGGACGAGCAGGACGAAGGTGCGCCAGCGCATCCGGGACAGCCCGGCCAGGCAGCACAGCAGGTCGTCCGGGGCCAGCGGCAGCGCGATCCCGAGGGCGAACCACCTGGTGAAGCGGCGGTGCTGCAGCCAACCCAGCCACCGCCGCACGGTCCCTGGCCGGAAGCGTGCGGCGAGCAGGTCCTGGCCGAGGTACCGGGACAGGGCGAACACCGCGACCGAGCCCAGGCAGGTCGCGCAGTACGCCGCGACCAGGCCGACGACCGGCCCGAAGAGGACCGGTCCGGCGATGATCGTCACCGAGCCCGGGACGACCGGGAAGACCGCCTCGGCGGCCCCGACCAGCGTGTAGACGACGGGGGCGAGGACACCGAGGCTCGAGAGCAGCTCGCGCAGCTCGGCGACCGAGGTGAGCGCCCCCGACCCGACGCCCCAGAGCACGGCGACGGCCAGGGCCAGCCAGCCGAGGGCCACGACCCCTCGGGCCCGGCGCAGCCAGACCCGTGTGCGGGCCGGCCCGGCCGGCGCGCTCTCGCGCTGCGGGCCGTCCGCCGCCGGGGCAGCAGCTCCCGGGGCATGCGCCATCCTGTCCACGTCGCCCCGCGCCACGGCCAGCCCGGTGCTCACGCGGCCACCGTCGTCCTGCCCCGGCCCGCGGCCCGGTCGTAGGCGGAGCAGACCGCGGCCACGAAGCCGTCCCGGCCGAGACCGGTCGCGGTCCGGACGGCCGCGCGGCTCCACCGCCGGCGCAGGTCCGGGTCCCGCAGCAGACGGGTCAGCGACCGGGTGAACTCCTCGGGGGTGGTGTAGCGCTCCCCGTTGCGGCCCGCCACCACGACGCCGTCCACCGCGGCGTCGTCGCGGCACAGCACCGGCACCCCGGTGGCCAGGGCCTCCAGGAAGGTCAGCCCCTGGGTCTCGGTGCGGGAGGCGGAGACGAAGACGTCGGCGAGCCGGTAGAGCTCGGGGACCCGCGCCGGCTCGACGGCCCCGACGAAGCGCACCCGGGCACCGAGACCGAGCCGGCTCACCTGCCGCTGCAGCGGACCCGCCTCCGGCCCGTCGCCGGCGACCAGCAGCTGCCACGGGTCCGGCACGCGGGCGAGCAGGTCGACGACCTCGGCGAGGTTCTTCTCGGTGGCCAGGCGCCCCAGGCTGAGCACCACGGGCACGCCCGGGGCCAGGCCGAGCGCTGCCCGGAGCTCCGGCGACCGCTCGCCCGGCGCGAACCTCGCCAGGTCGACGCCGGTGGGCACGACCTCGATCGGGGGGCGGACGGCATACCCCTCGAGCAGCCGGCGGATCTTCTCGGTGGGCGCGATGACGAGGTCGGTCCGGTCGAGGGTGTGCCGCGCGAACGAGGCGCACAGCGACCGACCCAGTCGCTCGTGCGGGCAGAAGTAGTGGGTGTAGTCGGCATACAGCGTGTGGTAGGTGTGCACGTGCGGCACGGACAACCGGTGCGCGAGGCGCCGGGCCCACCAGAAGGCGACGAACTCGGTGTGCGAGTGCAGGACCTCCGGGCCCCACCGGACCAGGTCGGCGAGCAGGTGGCCGTCGACCGGCCGGCCCAGCCGGGCGTGCGGGTAGATGTGGCTCGCGTCCAGGGAGGGCAGCCGGTAGACCTGGCCGTCGAAGGTCGTGCGGCGGGTCGGCCCCACCGTCAGCACGCGGACCTCGTGACCGGCCTCGAGCAGCCCCTGGCGCAGCTCGTCGACCGAGCTGACGACCCCGTTCACGGTGGGCCGGTAGGAGTCGGTCAGCAGCAGGACCCGGCGCTGCCCCGGCTGCGGGTGCGGGCTGGCCAGGGGATGGACGCGCATACCGTCATCGTGGCCGCGCCTGCCCACCCGCGGCCAGGGGGCGGACCACCTCGGTGGCGGGGGGCTACCCCCCACGCCCGGGGGCGGGCGGGGCGGCTCCCGGGCTACGGTGCCTGGCATGGACGCCTTCCAGGACCTGCTCGTCGACGGCTTCTCCCGCGTGGAGGAGGGGGTGGGGGCCGTGCTCGAGGGGCTGACGGCCGAGCAGCTGCGCTGGCGGCCCGACGACGAGGCGAACCCCGTCGGGTGGCTCCTGTGGCACCTGCTCCGGCAGCAGGACGCCCAGCTCGCCCAGCTCGCCGGCCAGGAGGAGGACTGGGTCCAGGGGTGGCGGGAGCGGTTCGACCTGCCCTACCCGCCGGACGCGATGGGCTACGGGCAGGAGGCCGCCGAGGTCGGCCGGTTCGAGCTCCGCGACACCGGGCTCCTCCTCGGGTATGCCGGGGCCGTCCACGCCTCGACCCGGCGCCTCGTCGAGGGGTGGGACGCCCAGGACCTGGGTCGGGTGGTCGACGACGCCTGGGACCCACCCGTGACGGTGGGGGTGCGGGTGTGCTCGGTGCTCGAGGACGCGCTGAAGCATCTGGGGCAGGCCGAGTACGTCGCCGGCCTGGCCCGGCGGCGGGGCTGAGGGCCGAGCCCGCTGCACGGCGGGCGGCCGCGCGGGTCCGGGATCAGACCACGGCGCTGCGCACGCCCGGGGGGTCGAGCTCGTCGTCGACGTAGACCGGGCGCGAGGCGCGGACCCCGGCCACGGCCAGCGGCACGCCGCTGAGGGCCAGCAGGACGAGGACCAGCTGCCAGTCCCCGGTCCAGGAGTGGATGAGGCCGACGAGGAAGGGCCCCGCTGCCGCGCAGAGGTAGCCCACCGGCTGGACGAACCCGGACAGCCCCGCGGTGACCTCGGGGCGGCGGCTCCGGGCGGTGAGCAGGGCGATGACCGTCGGGAAGGCCCAGCCGGACAGCCCCAGGAGGGCGACCCACAGCCAGGGCAGGGCCGCCGGGGCGAGGAGCAGCCCGGTGTACCCCAGGACCGCGAGCACCCCGAAGGCCACCATCCACGGGGCCAGGGTGCGGGAGCGGTGGATGACCGTCGGCATGAGCAGCCCGCCCAGGATGCCGGTCGCGGTCAAGGACCCGGTGAGCAGCCCGGCCGAGGTTGCGGACAGCCCGGCGTCGCGGTAGATCTGCGGGAGCCACCCGAACTGGACGTAGGCGTTCATCGACTGCATGCCGAAGAGCACGGTGAGGGCCACCGCCGTCGGGGACCTGACCAGCCGACCCGTGGCGACGCCCCGACCCGTCGGGACCAGGGACCCACGCTCGCGGCGGGCCACGAGCAGCCAGGCCACCAGGGCGGTGAGGGCGACCAGGGCCCACACGCCCAGAGCGCCGCGCCACCCCGGTCCCGCGGCCGCGACAGGGGCCGAGAGAGCAGCCCCCGATGCGCCGCCGACGGTGAGGCCGGTGCTGTAGATCGTCATGAGGCGCACGCCGGCACCGGGTTGGCGCTTGATCCAGGCCGGGACGAGCACGTTGCCGACGGCCATGCCGCCGAGCGCCACCGCTGAGAGCACGACGAAGGGCACGGTGGAACCGGTCAGGACCCGCAGCCCGAGCCCCACCACGACGAGACCCAACCCCAGGCAGATGGTGCCGGTGAGCCCCCATCGCCGCGACAGCGGCACCGCAGCCATGCCGAGCAGGCCGAAGCACAGGCCGGGCAGCGCGGTGAGCACCCCGGCGACCGCCGGGCTGACCCCGACCCCGGCCTCGAGCTCGGCGAGGACCGGTCCGATCGAGGTGGCGCCGGGACGCAGGTTGACCGAGACCAGGGCCACCGCGAGCAGCGTGAGCAGCCCGAGAGGGGCGGCGCGCCGCGCGGCGGGGGAGCCGGCGACGCCGCGCCCCTCCTCAGTCACGCAGGGCGTCGATCACGGCGTTGAAGGTCTCCGAGGGACGCATCGCGGCGAACGCCTTGGCGTCGTCCGGGTGGTAGTAGCCGCCCAGGTCGACCGGGCTGCCCTGCACCGCGACGAGCTCGTCGGTGACCTGCTGCTCCTTCTCGGTCAGCTCCGCCGCGACCGGGGCGAAACGCTGCGCCAGGCGCTCGTCCTGCGTCTGCTCGGCCAGCGCCTGCGCCCAGTAGAGCGCGAGGTAGAAGTGGCTGCCCCGGTTGTCGATCTGCCCGAGCGCCCGGGCCGGGGAGCGGCCCTCGGTGAGCACCCGTCCGGTGGCGGCGTCGAGCGCGTCGCCGAGCACCCGCGCCCGCTCGTTGCCGTCGCGGTCGGCCAGGTGGCGCAGCGACTCGGCCAGGGCCAGGAACTCGCCGAGGCTGTCCCAGCGCAGGTAGTTCTGCTCCGCCAGCTGCTGCACGTGCTTCGGCGCCGACCCGCCGGCGCCGGTCTCGAAGAGACCGCCGCCGTTCATCAGCGGCACCACCGAGAGCATCTTGGCGCTGGTGCCGACCTCCAGGATGGGGAAGAGGTCGGTGTTGTAGTCCCGCAGCACGTTGCCGGTCACCGAGATGGTGTTCTGGCCCGCGCGGATGCGCTCGACCGAGAGCCGGGTGGCCTCGACGGGGGAGAGGATGCGCAGGTCCAGCCCCTCGGTGTCCTCCTCCGCGAGGTAGGCCTCCACCTTGGCGATGAGGTTGCGGTCGTGCGCCCGCTCCCGGTCCAGCCAGAAGACCGCGGGGTCGCCGGTGGCGCGGGCCCGTCCGACGGCCAGCTTCACCCAGTCACGGATCGGCTCGTCCTGGGTCTGGCAGGCGCGCCAGATGTCGCCGGTGGAGACCTCGTGGCGCAGCACCACCTCGCCTCCGGCCGTGACGACCTCGACCGCGCCGTCGGCGGCGACCTCGAAGGTCTTGTCGTGCGAGCCGTACTCCTCGGCCTTCTTGGCCATGAGCCCGACGTTGGGCACCGAGCCCATGGTGGTGGGGTCGAAGGCGCCGTGCGCCCTGCAGTCCTCGATGACCGCCTGGTAGACCCCGGCGTAGGAGGAGTCCGGGATGACGGCGAGCGTGTCCTCGGTCTCGTCCGAGGGGCCCCACAGCTGACCACCGTTGCGGATCATCGCCGGCATCGAGGCGTCGATGATGACGTCGCTGGGCACGTGGAGGTTGGTGATCCCCTTGCGCGAGTCGACCATGGACAGCCGGGGCAGCTCGGCGAGGCGCTCCTCGACCGCGGCCTTGACCTCGGGGGCCTGCTCGCCCAGGGCGTCCAGCCCGGAGAGGATCCCGCCCAGCCCGTCGTTGGGCGACAGGCCCGCGGCGGCGAGCTGCTGGCCATACCGCTCGAAGACGTCGGCGAAGAACACCCGCACCGCGTGCCCGAAGACGATGGGGTCGGCGACCTTCATCATCGTGGCCTTGAGGTGCAGCGACCAGAGGAGGTCCTCCTGCGCCGCGGTCGAGACCGTCCCGGCCAGGAAGTCCTCCAGCGCGCGGGCGGACATGAAGGTGGCGTCGACGACCTCACCCGCGAGCACGGGGACCGACTCCTTGAGCACCGTCGTGGTGCCGTCGGTGCTGACGTGGCGGATGGTGAGGGTGTCGTCCGCGTCGAGGACGACCGACTCCTCGTTGTGCCGGAAGTCGCCGGCGTCCATGGTGGCGACCCGGGTCCGCGAGTCCTCGCTCCAGGCGCCCATCGAGTGGGGGTAGGCGCGGGCGTAGTTCTTGACCGCCTCGGGGGCGCGGCGGTCGGAGTTGCCCTCGCGCAGGACCGGGTTGACGGCCGAGCCCTTGACCCGGTCGTAGCGGGCGCGGGCGTCCCGCTCCTGCTCGTCCTGGGGGCTCTCGGGGTAGTCGGGGAGGTCGTAGCCCTGCTCCTGCAGCTCGGCGATCGCGGCCTTGAGCTGGGGCACGGAGGCGGAGATGTTGGGCAGCTTGATGATGTTGGCCTCGGGCGTGGTGGCCAGCTCGCCGAGCTCGGCCAGCGCGTCACCCACCTGCTGGTCCTCGTCGAGACGGTCGGCGAACTGCGCCAGGATGCGCCCGGCGAGGGAGATGTCCCGGGTCTCCACGTCGATCCCCGCTGCGCCGGCGAAGGCCTCGATGATCGGCTTGAGCGAGTAGGTCGCCAGCAGCGGTGCCTCGTCGGTGCGGGTGTAGATGATCGTGGACATGCCTCTCCCTGGTCAGTCGCGGTCGGGACGTTTCGCGCCCGAGTCTACGGGCGCTGCGGCGGTATGCTGGAGGCACTCTTCCCGGAGGCCTGGAGGTGGTGTCGGTGACGACTCGGCTGGAGCACCCGATCGTGGTCGGTGTGGCGGGAACAGGAGAGGGGGACGTCGCGCTGGAGTGGGCGGCACGCACCGCCGCGAGGACCGGGGCGGGCCTGATGGTCGTCCACGCCAGCGAGCCGGAGGCCCTCGCGGCGCGGATGGCCGGCGGCGAGGCCGTGGCCGTGACCGCGGTGCTGGAGGCCGAGGAGGAGACGGTCGCGGACCTGCGCGCGCACGTCGCGGCCCTGGGTGAGCGACTCGGGGTCGAGGCGCGGCTGGACACCTCGCGCGGCTCGCCGGTGGCGGCCCTCCTGGCGCACCAGGACGCCGCGGCACTGCTGGTCGTGGGGACCGGTCGCAAGAGCGCGGTGGAGGAGTTCCTGCTCGGCAGCACCTCGCTCGGGGTGGCGGCCCACGCGCACCGTCCGGTGGCCGTGGTGAACTCCGGGGTCGATGTCGGGGCGCTGACCCACGGCCAGATCGGCCTGGGGGTCGACGGCAGCCAGGACAGCGCCCGCGCGGCCCGTGCCGCCCTGGCGCTCGCCGACCTGACCGGAGCCGCGGTCACCGCCCTCAGCACGTGGTTCCTCGAGGTGGTCGACGGGTATGTCGTGACCGAGCCGGACAGCCCGGAGTGGGCCGCCGTCGAGCGACGCCACGCCGAGGCCGTGGTGCGGACGCTGCAGCCGGCGGTCGAGGCATACCCGCAGGTGCCGGTGGACTGGGAGGTGCGGCGGGGTCCGGTGGTGCCCACCCTGCTGGAGGCGGCGCGCGGGTGGGACGCCCTCGTCGTCGGCAGCCGCGGCCGCGGAGCGGTCCGGGGGCGCCTGCTCGGCTCGGTGAGCCAGCGCCTCATGCGGGCCGCGCCCTGCCCGGTCGTCGTCTCCCGCTCGACCTGAGCCGGCCGGGCGGGCCGGCGTCAAAGGCCCCCGGTGGTGGCCTCGGCGGCGCGCTCGGCGATGGTGGCCCCGGCGCCCTCGTAGAGGTTGACGACGACGTCCGCGCCGCGCGCCTCGAGGTCGCCCACCTCGTCGTCGTACTGCGCGACCACGGCGATGACGCCGTCGTAGTCGCTCGCCGTGAGCTGCTCCAGCGCGACCCGGTTGGCGCCGTGGAAGGGCATGGCGAGGACGACGATGTCCACCTGGCGGGTGGACTCCAGCCGGCTCCAGAAGTCGCCGTCCGCGGCGTCGGCCTCCACCACGGTCAGACCCTTCTCGCGCAGCCGGGCGACGCGGTTCGGGAGGTTCTCCACCCCGAGCACCGCGAGCCCGTAGACCTCGGAGAGCTCGGCGTAGGCGCTCCGACCGATCCGGCCCATCCCCATGACCACCGCCCGCGCGTCGCCGAAGGAGATCGGCAGCTCGTGCGGGTGCACGTCGGTCGGGGGGTGCATGGGCATGACCTGCCGCGCCCAGCGCAGGATCGCGTCCGACTTCTCGTTGACGAGGGCGGCGGCCACGAAGCTGGCTGCGACCGCGACCGACATCACGACCAGCCACTCCTCGTCGAGCATGGCGCTGGCCACCGCCACCGACGTGACGATGAGACCGAACTCGGAGTAGTTGCCCAGCAGCACGCCGGCCTTGACCGAGGTGCGTCGGCGCAGCTTGTGCCGGTCGAGGAGGAAGACGTAGAGCGCGATCTGGGCGGGCAGGAGCAGCAGGAGGAGCAGGCCGAGCACGGCCGAGGAGGCGGTGGGGGTGCCGATGAAGCCGATGGAGATGAAGAACCCGATGAGGAGCAGGTCCTTGAGGAGGAAGAGCGAGTGCGACAGGTCGCTGGCGGCCTGGTGCCCGGCCAGCAGCATGCCGATCACCAGGGCACCCAGGTCGCCCTTGAGCCCCACGGCGTCGAAGGCGGCGTAGCCGGGGCCGAGGGCCATGGCCAGACCGAAGAGCGCCTGCATCTCCCCGTGCGGGATGTGGCTCCACAGCCACCGTCCGAGCCACGCCGTCGGGACCAGCGCCAGCACGACCGGGATCGCCCAGATGCTGGGGATCCGCCCGCCGGACACCGTCATGAAGACGACCGCGGCGAGGTCCTGCAGGACCAGGATGCCGATGGCCACGCGGCCGTAGAAGGACTGCAGCTCGGAGTGCTCCTCGAGCACCTTGACGACGAAGACCGTCGAGGAGAAGGACAGGGCGAAGCCGACGAGGGCGAGGGTCTGCAGGTCCAGACCCTGCAGGAGCGGGTAGCCGAGCAGCGCCACCACCCACAGGAAGCCGGTGCCGACGGCGACCGAGAGGGCCATGTGCCCCACGGTCGTGGCCCACACCTCCCGGGACAGCAGGCTGCGGACGTTGAGCTTCAGGCCGATACCGAACAGGAGCAGGGTGACGCCGAGGTCGGCCAGGAAGTCGAGGTAGGGCAGCTCCTCGACGCCCATCCAGTTGAGCGCGAACCCGGCCACCAGGAAGCCGAGCAGGGCCGGGAGGCGCAACGTGGTGGCGAGCAGGCCCGCGGCGAAGGTCGCGGCGATGAAGATCGCTGCGTCGTTCATGGCTGGCTCCTCGCGTGGGCCGCGGCGGGTGGGGCACAGTCTCCCACGGCCGTGGCGGGCCTGCCCGGCACCGGACCGGTGGGGCCCGAGGGGGTGCCCCGGCACCCGGCCCTCAGGCGGGTTGCGCCTGCGGCGTGGTGGCGAGCAGCCCGAAGCGGTGGATGAGCCCGGCCCAGGCGGGGTGCAGCTCGGCCTGCCGCTCCCGGAGCACGCGGACGGTCTCGGTCTCGGCCTCCGGCCGCCGGCCGGTCGCCCAGCCCTGGACGAGGGCGTCGTCCACCTCGGGGTGGAACTGCACCCCCCAGGCGAGGGGGCCGTAGCGGGCCGCCTGGACCGTGCCCTCCGCGTCGAGGGCGAGCGGCGTCGCACCCGGGGGCAGCCCGGTCACCGCGTCGGAGTTGAAGTGCAGCACCTCGGTGTCCGGCGGCAGTGCGCTGGTGAGCGGGTCGGCGAGGCCCTCGGGAGTGGGCCGCCACGCGCGCAGCCCCATCGTCTGGCCGCCGGGCTGACGGCCCACCCCGCCGCCGAGGGCCAGCGCGGCCAGCTGGTGCCCCAGGCAGACGCCGAGGAAGGGGCGGCCCGCCGACACGGTGCCGGCGATGAGGGCCCGGGTCGGGAGCAACCAGCGGTATGCGTCGTCGTCCCAGGCGTCCATCGACCCTCCGAGCACCACCAGGGCGGCGTGGTCGCCGAGGTCGGCAGGGACGGCATACCCCTCGTGCGCGGGCAGGACGTCGCACTCCAGCCCGGCCTGCGCCAACCACGGCGCGAGCAGGCCCGGAGGTGCCTTCTCCTCGTGCTGCAGGACCAGCGCCCGTGAGGTCATGGGCACAGGCTAGACCCCGTGCGGGGCCGGTGCGTCACCCGCTGGAACCGGGCAGGTCCCGGGCGGCGGCCTCGGTGCCGTCGGCCTCCTCGTCGGTCTGGGACCAGTACGGCTCGTCGTCCTCGACCGGGTCGACCGTGTGCCGCTCCAGCTCGCCGCTGGCGATCTGCTCGGCCCAGTGGCAGGCGACCCGGTGGTTCGAGGGCACCCCGTCGATCTCGACCACCCGCAGCTGGGGTCGTTCGTCGTCGCAGCGGGTCTCCTGGCGCCAGGGACAGCGGGTGTGGAAGCGGCACCCCGTCGGAGGGTTCGCCGGGGAGGGGAGGTCTCCGGTGAGCAGGATCTGCTCACGCGTGTCCTCGATCGTGGGGTCCGGGACGGGGACCGCGGACAGCAGGGCCCGGGTGTAGGGGTGCAGCGGGGTGTCGTAGAGGTCCTGGCCGTCGGCCTCCTCGACCAGCGAGCCGAGGTACATCACCCCGATCCGGTCGCTGATGTGCCGGACCACGGCGAGGTCGTGGGCGATGACGAGGTAGGTGAGGCCGAACTCCGCCTGGAGATCACCGAGCAGGTTGATCACCTGGGCCTGGACGGACACGTCGAGGGCGCTCACCGGCTCGTCGGCGATGATGAGCTGCGGGTCCACCGAGAGGGCGCGGGCGATACCGACACGCTGGCGCTGGCCCCCGGAGAACTCGTGGGGGTACTTCGACAGCGCGGCCGCGGGCAGGCCCACCGCGGTGAGCAGCTCGGAGAGCCGCTTCCGCGCGGCCTTGCCGTCCGAGGCCATGCCGTGCGCGCGCATACCCTCCAGCAGCAGCTGCTCCACCGTCTGCCGGGGGTCCAGGCTGCCCAGCGGGTCCTGGAAGACCATCTGCATGTGCCGGCGGTGGGTGCGCAGCTTCTCGCCCTTGAGGGTGGACAGGTCGATGCCGTCCACGTACACCTCGCCGGCGGTGATCGGCTCGAGCTGCAGCAGCGCCCGGCCGAAGGTGGACTTGCCGCACCCGGACTCCCCGACGAGGCCGTACGTCTCCCCGCGCCGGATCTGCACGTCCATGCCGTCCACGGCATAGACGTGGCCGACGGTCCGGTCGAAGACGATGCCCTTCTTGATCGGGAAGTGGACCTTGAGGCCGCGCACGTCGACGAGGAGGTCCTGCTCGGTCTCGGTGGGCTGCGGGGCGGCCGCCCCGGCGGTCGTGCTCACGGCTGGTCCTCCTCGTGGCGCTCGGGCGCTCTCTCGTCGTCCAACGGGTTCTCCGCCAGGGGGTGGTGGCAGCGCAGCAGCCGGCCGTCACCGAGCCCGTCCTCGTCGGGAACCAGCTCGGGCGTCGTCGACCGGCACGCCGCCACCTCCGAGGGGCAGCGGGGCGCGAAGGCGCACCCGCCCTCCCACGGGATGTTGTCGGCGACCGAGCCCGGCACCGGGTTGAGCCGACGGCCCCGGTCCTCGGTCAGCCGGGGGATGGAGGCGAGCAGCCCACCGGTATAGGGATGACGCGGCCGGGCGAACAGGTCGTGCCGTTCGGCCCGCTCCACGACCTTGCCGCCGTAGAGGACGTTGACCTCGTCGCACAGCCCCGCCACCACGCCCAGGTCGTGGGTGATCATGATCAGGGCGGTGCCCGACTCGGTGACGAGCTCGCGCAGCAGCGCCAGGATCTGGGCCTGGATGGTGACGTCGAGTGCGGTCGTGGGCTCGTCGGCGATGAGCAGCCGGGGCTCGCAGGCGAGCGCCATGGCGATGAGCGCGCGCTGCCGCATCCCGCCGGAGAGCTGGTGGGCGTACTCCCGCAGCCGTCGGGTCGGGTCCGGGATACCGACCTTCTCCAGCAGCACGGCCGCCTGCTTCTGCGCGGCGGTGCGACCCATCCCGCGGTGCCGCTGCAGCACCTCGGCCACCTGCACGCCCAGCGGGACCACCGGGTTGAGCGAGGACAGCGGGTCCTGGAAGATCATCGCCAGGTCCCGACCCCGTCGGTCACGGAGCTGGTCCTGGCGCAGCCGGAGCAGGTCCGTGCCGTCGAAGAGCACCTCGCCGCTGACGGTGTTGCCCCGCGCGGGGAGCAGGCCCATGATCGCCAGCGAGGTCACCGACTTGCCGCAGCCGGACTCCCCGACCAGGCCCACGGTCTGTCCGGGGTGCACCTCGAAGCTCACCCGGTCGACGGCGGTGAAGGCCTTGGCGCCTTTCCCGAAGGTCACGGTCAGGTCGTTGACGGAGAGCAGCGGGCTCCCGCCGTCGGTCCGCGCGGAGGGGTGGGTCAGAGATGGTTCGGTCATCGGCCGGGCTCCTCAGCGACGGGACTTGGGGTCGAGGGCCTCGCGCAGGGACTCGCCCATGAGGGTGAAGCCCAGCGCCACGGTGACGATGCAGATCGCCGGGTAGAAGGCCAGGTGCGGGTAGCTGTTGAAGTACGGCTGCGCGGCGCCGAGCATCTGGCCCCACTCGGGCCTGGTGTCGTCGGGGTTGCCGAGGCCGAGGAAGGACAGGGCGGCGGCGTCGATGATGGCCACGGCCAGGACGAGGGTGGCCTGGACGATGACCGGGCCGATGGCGTTCGGCAGCATGTGCCGGAAGACGATCGGGACGCGTCGCACCCCGAGGGCCCGCGCGGCGAGCACGTGGTCGCTGTGCCGCTGGCTGAGCATCGAACCCCGCAGCAGACGCGCGAAGATCGGCACCTGGATGATGGCGATGGCGGCGATGACGCTCCACTGCGACGGCTCGAGGATGGCCGCGAGCGAGAAGGCCAGGAGGAGCGAGGGGATGGACAGCATGACGTCGACCACCCGCATGACGACGGCGTCGACCGACCCGCCGATGCCGCCCGCGAGGATCCCCAGGGTCAGTCCACCGATGAGGCCGCCCACGGTCGCCAGGACGCCGACGATGAGGGTCTGCCGGGATCCCACGATGAGGCGGGACAGCAGGTCGCGACCCCGGTCGTCGGCGCCGAGCGGGAAGCCGGGCCGGGGCTCGGGCACGGGGTTGGACTGACGGCTCACCTCACCGATGAGCAGCCTCGCGGCGGGGTCGTGGGGGGCGAGCCAGGGGGCGATGATCGCGAGGAGGACGAAGGCGGTGATGATCGTCGCCCCGATGAGGAAGACCGGGTCCCTGCGCAGCCGCAGCCACGCCGAGCGCCAGAGGCTGACCCCCTCCTCGTCGCTGAGCGCCCCGGCCTCGGCGAGAGAGTCGATCCGTGCCTTCTTGGTGTCACCGTAGGAAGTCATGTCCGCGTCCTCACTTGGTCCGCACGCGCGGGTCGATCAGGGCATAGGCGATGTCGACCAGCAGGTTGACGACGATGTAGATGATCGCGGCCATCATGATGAGGACCTGGAGCACGGGGTAGTCGCGGGTCTCGAACCCCAGGGCCAGCGCCTGTCCGATCCCGGGGAAGGCGAAGACCTTCTCGGTCAGCACGGCGCCGGCCAGCAGGGCACCGACCTGCAGACCGATGATGGTGACGACGGGGATGAGGGCGTTGCGCATGATGTGCCGCACCCGGATGACCGGGGCGCGCAGGCCCTTGGCCCGGGCCGTGCGGACGTAGTCCTCGTCCATGACGTCGAGCACCGACGCCCGGGTGATGCGGAAGATCACCGCGAACGGGATGGAGGACAGCGCGATCGCCGGCAGCAGCAGGTGCCGGAACGCGTCCCAGGACGCGTCCCACTCCCGGGTCAGGATGCCGTCCAGCACGGCGAAGCCGGTCACCCTGGTGGCGTCGATCCCGGCGGTCTGGTAGCCGGACGGGGGCAGCAGGCCCCAGCGCACCGCGAAGAGGTACTTGAGGACGAAGGCCAGGAAGAACACCGGGACGGCGACCCCGACGAGCGAGCTGATGACCAGCCCCGTGTCCAGGACACCGCCCCGGCGTCGGGCGGAGATGTAGCCCAGGGGGATCGCCAGGGTGAGGGCGATGGCCAGGGCGAAGATGCTCAGCTCGATGGTCGCCGGCAACCGGGTCAGGAAGATGTCGAGCGCCGGCTGTCCGCGGAACACCCCGGTGGAGATGCCGAAGTCACCCTCCAGCGCCCGTTGGACGAAGCGGACGTACTGCACGGGCAGCGGCTGGTCCAGGCCCAGCTGGGCGCGCAGGTCGGCGGCGGCCTCGGGGGAGCCCCGCTCGCCGAGCAGGGCGCTGACCGGACCGCCGGGCAGGGCGCGCAGCCAGGCGAAGAGCAACAGGCTCAGCATGAACAGCGCGAGCCCCATCTGCAGGACGCGGCGGATGACGAACTTCAGCACGGCGGACTCCTCGGCCCAGCGGGGGTGCGGAACAGGGACCATGATGACGACGGACCGACCGGGGAGGTCGGCCCGTCGTCATCATCGGTGGCAGGACGGTCTCCCGTCCTGCCACCGCGGGATCACTCGCTGAGGGTGATCGTGGAGAAGTCCTCGGCCGTCAGGGGGCTGGGGACGAGCCCCTCGACGTTCGGGCCGACCACGATCGCCGGCGGGGAGTGGCTCAGCGGCAGGCCGGGCAGCCACTCCTCGGACATGATCTGCGCGTTGAGCTCCTCGTAGAGCGCCGTGCGGGCGTCCTCGTCGGGCTCGGCGTCTCCGGCGCGCAGGCCTTCCTGGAGCTCGTCCTGGAAGGGCAGCGCGCTGGTGCCGAACTGGTTGTCCTCACCGCAGAAGAAGGCGCACAGGAAGTTGTCCGCCGAGTTCAGGTCGCCGGTCCAGCCCAGGAAGAAGGCCGGTGCCTGGCTCTGCTGCGTGCCGTCGATGTAGCCACCGGCCCAGGGGCGGGCGACCGGGTTGATGGTCACGCCGACCGCTTCCCAGTCCGCGGCGACCGCGTCGTAGATGGCCTGCGGGTTCGGCATGTACGGCCGGGTCACCTCGGTGGGGTACCAGAGGTCGATCTCCAGGTCGGACGCGCCGGCCTCCTCGAGCAGGTCCTGCGCCGCCTCGGGGTCGTAGGCGTAGGGCTCGATCGACTCGTTGTAGCCGGCCACCGTCGGCGGGATGAACTGCGTGGCCACCTCCGCGCCGTCGGGCAGCTGGCTGGCCACCAGCTCCTCCCGGTTGATGGCGTGGTAGAGCGCCCGCCGGATCAGCGGGTCCTCCAGCTGCGGGTCGGCCACCGGGTTCAGCGCGAGGTAGAGGATGTTGAAGGGGTCGCGGATGAGGACCTGGTTGCCGGCCTCCTCCAGCCCGGCCCAGTCCACGGGGTTCGGCAGGTCGTAGCCGTTGATGGTGCCCGACTCCAGCTCCTGGCGGCGCGCGGTCTCGTCGCTGATGATCCGGAAGATGATCTCCTGGACGCCGGCCTGCTCGCCCCAGAAGTCGTCGTTGCGGGTCAGGGTGACGTTGCTGGTGCCGTCGAAGGAGTCGAACACGAACGGCCCGGTGCCGGTCGGGTGGTCCGTGGCGTACTCGGGGAAGGTGAACCCCTCTCCCTGCACCTCGATGCCGTTCGCGTCGTACTCCTCGAGGGCGGCGGGGGAGGAGATGCCGTAGGAGCTCTGCGAGAGGACACCGGGGAACTTGCCGGTGGCCCGGGTCAGGACGACCTCGGCGGTCATCTCGTCGGTGGCGGTGCAGCTCTCGTAGAGCGAGTCCTCGCCGAAGCCGAAGTCGTTGCCGTAGTAGTAGGCGGCCGACGGGTTCTGGCCGGCCTCGTTCTGGTCGGCCCAGCGCTCGAAGTTGTAGCAGACGGCTTCGGCGTCGAAGGGCTCGCCGTCGTGGAAGGTCACGCCGTCCTGGAGCTGGAAGGTCCAGGTCAGGCCGTCCTCGGAGGACTCCCACTCGGTGGCGAGCTCCGGCACGAACTCGGTGCCACCGGGCTCGATGCCCACGAGGTTCTGGAAGATCTGCCGGGTGACGCGGAACGTCTCCCCGTCGCTGGCGTAGAAGGGGTCGAAGGTGGTGGGGGCGCCGGCGGCACCGAACACGAAGGTGGCGTCCGAGGCCTCTCCGCCGCCGGCGTCCTCGGACCCGGAGGCCCCGTCGCCCTCGGCGGAGCTGTCGTCGCGTTCGGACTCGGCGCACGAGCTCAGCACGAGGGCCAGAGCTGCGCTGGTCGCGGCGATCGCGACTCTGCGGTTCTTCATCGTTCCTCCTACAGCGTCATGACCGGACGCGGATAGCCCGGTATAGGGGGTGACCTCACCACACCGGGGGCCGGTTGCCAAGGGTGACGGGCCGTTCGTGACGGGACCGTGACCTGCCCCTGGGGCAATCCCGGCGGGCTGGGAAGATGAGCCGATGCAGCTCGTCGCCGCCGTCGCCCTCTGCGACTCCCTGGCGCGACCCACGCGGGTCCTGGCGGGGTGCCGCAGCGCCCCCGCGGCGCTGGCAGGCGGGTGGGAGTTCCCCGGGGGCAAGGTGGAGCGTGGGGAGGATCCCGCCGCGGCCGCGGTACGGGAGGCGCGCGAGGAGCTCGGCGTGCGGGTGGTCCTGGGGGGACGGGTCGGGGACGACTGGCCGCTGGCGCCCCCGTGGTCCATGCGGTTGTGGTGGGCGGTCCCCGAGCCCGGTCAGCCCCCTCCCCGGCCGCTGCAGGACCACGGCGAGCTGCGCTGGCTGGGCCCCGAGGACCTGCTGGGCGTCCCCTGGCTGGAGCACGACGTGCCGGTCGTGCGTCACCTCGGGCCGCTGCTGCACCGCTGACCGACCCGCTGGTGTGAGGTCGGTCCGGCGCCCCCGGGGTGAGACACTGGGCGTATGCCCCTTGCTGACCGTGACCCCGCCCTGCCCGCAGGAGTGCGCGCAGACATCCGCAACGTCGCCATCGTGGCGCACGTCGACCATGGCAAGACGACCCTGGTCGACGGCATGCTCACCCAGGGCGGTGCCTTCGCCGACCAGCAGCAGCGCGGGGGGGAGGGTCCGGACCGGGTGATGGACTCCGGAGACCTCGAGCGCGAGAAGGGCATCACGATCCTGGCCAAGAACACGGCCATCCGCTACACCGGTGCCTCGGCCCCCGACGGCGGCATGACGATCAACATCATCGACACGCCGGGCCACGCCGACTTCGGGGGCGAGGTCGAGCGCGGCCTGTCGATGGTGGACGGCGTCGTGCTCCTGGTCGATGCCTCGGAGGGCCCGCTGCCCCAGACGCGCTTCGTCCTGCGCAAGGCCCTGGCCGCGCACCTGCCCGTCGTGCTCTGCATCAACAAGGTGGACCGGCCGGACAGCCGCATCAGCGAGGTCGTCGACGAGGTCTACGCCCTCTTCATGGACCTGCTGGACGAGCACGACCCGGCCCAGGTGGAGCTGGCCCTGGACTTCCCGGTCGTCTACGCCTCGGCCAAGGCCGGGCGCGCCAGCCTGCAGGCGCCGGTCGACGGCGAGCTGCCGGACAGCCCCGACCTGGAGCCGCTGTTCGCGACCATCCTCGAGACGGTTCCCGCCCCGACCTTCACCCCGGGCGCGCCGCTGCAGGCGCACGTCACCAACCTCGACTCCAGCCCGTTCCTCGGCCGGCTCGCGCTCTGCCGCGTGTACGAGGGCGAGATCCGCAAGGGGCAGCAGGTCGCCTGGTGCCGTCGCGACGGCTCGGTCACGTCGGTGAAGATCACCGAGCTGCTGCTCACCGAGGGCTTGGAGCGCAAGCCTGCCGAGCAGGCCGGCCCCGGAGACATCATGGCGATCGCCGGCATCCCCGAGATCACCATCGGTGAGACCCTCGCCGACGCGTCCGACCCGGTGCCGCTGCCGCTCATCACCGTCGACGAGCCGGCCATCTCCATGACCATCGGCACCAACACCAGCCCGCTGGCCGGCCGGGTCAAGGGTGGCAAGGTCACCGCACGCCTGGTCAAGGACCGGCTGGACAAGGAGCTCGTGGGCAACGTCTCCCTCCGGGTGCTGCCCACCGAGCGGCCCGACGCCTGGGAGGTCCAGGGGCGTGGTGAGCTGGCGCTGGCGATCCTCGTCGAGCAGATGCGCCGCGAGGGCTACGAGCTGACCGTCGGCAAGCCGCAGGTGGTCACCCGCGAGGTCGACGGCAAGCTGCACGAGCCGGTGGAGCGGCTCACCATCGACACCCCCGAGGAGCACCTCGGCACGATCACCCAGCTCATGGCCGCGCGCAAGGGCCGCATGGAGCAGATGACCAACCACGGCACCGGCTGGATCCGGATGGAGTATGTCGTGCCCTCACGCGGGCTCATCGGCTTCCGCACCGAGTTCCTCACCGAGACCCGGGGCACCGGCATCGGGCACCACGTGTTCGACGGCTACGCCCCGTGGTTCGGGGAGATCCGCACCCGCCAGTCCGGCTCGCTGGTGTCCGACCGGGCCGGGGTCGCCACCACCTACGCCATGTTCAACCTCCAGGAGCGCGGCACGATGTTCCTCGAGCCGACGACCGAGGTCTACGAGGGCATGATCGTCGGGGAGAACTCCCGCGCCGACGACATGGACGTCAACATCACCAAGGAGCGCAAGCTCACCAACGTGCGCTCCGCGGGCGCCGACGTGCTCGAGCGCCTCGTCCCCCCGCGGGTGCTCTCGCTCGAGCAGTCGCTGGAGTTCTGCCGCGAGGACGAGTGCGTGGAGGTGACCCCCGAGGCGGTCCGCGTGCGCAAGGTGATCCTCGACGCCAACCAGCGGGCCAAGGCGGCCCGCTCGAAGGGCTGAGCCGTGCCGGTGCGCCCGGACCTGCGCGACGGGCTGCCCGCCGGCAGACCGCTGCGGCTGGTGGCGGTGCACGCCCACCCCGACGACGAGACGCTCGCCACCGGGCTGGCGCTGGCGCACCACGTGGAGGCCGGTGACGACGTCCACGTCGTCACCTGCACGCTGGGTGAGGAGGGCGAGGTCATCACCCCCTCGCTCGCCGCGCTGGAAGGGGACGGGCCGGCGCTCGCCGCGCACCGCCGGGGCGAGCTGGACCGCGCGATGCGCCGGCTGGGGGTGGAGCACCACGTCCTCGGCGGCGCCCGGCCCCGGTGGCGGGACAGCGGTATGGCCGGCTCGTCGGCCGCCGCCCACCCGCGGGCCTTCGCCGGCGCGGAGGTCGAGGAGGCCGCGCGCGTCCTCGCCGACCTGCTGCAGCCGTTGCGGGCCGACCTCGTGCTGACCTACGACCCCTGGGGCGGGTACGCGCACCCCGACCACGTCCAGACCCACCGGGTGACCGCCAGGGCGGTGGAGCTGCTCACCGAGGAGAGCCCCGGCGCCGCGCCCCGGCTCTACGTCGCGCTCGTCCCGGCCTCGTGGGCCCGGGAGGACCGGCGCTGGCTGGCCGCGCACGTCCCGGACGGTGCCCGCAGCCCCGCCGGCGGCACGGTGCGGGTGCCCGAGACCGACGACCCGCTCCCCCCGAACGTCGTGGCCGACGACCTCGTCACGCACGCCGTCGTGGACGAGGGCGCGCTGCCCCGTCAGCGGGCGGCGCTGGCCGAGCACCCCACCCAGGTGACCCTGCACGAGGGGTGGTACACCCTGTCGAACGATGTGGCCGCACGGCTCCCCGGTCGCGAGGGGTATGCCGCGTGGCCGGCGTCCCGCGAGGCGCTCACCCGGGCGCAGGGGGAGCCCCCGGCATGAGCGCGCACGAGCCGGCTCCGCACACCCCCGGGGCCCTCGACCCCGCGACCTACCGCCTCGCGATGAGCCGGTTCGCCAGCGGCGTCGCGGTGGTGACGTCCCAGGTGCGCGGCCACGACGTCGCCCTGACCGTGGACTCGCTGACCAGCGTCTCCCTCGAGCCGGTGCTGCTCCTCGTCAGCCTGCACCCGGAGGCGCGTGTGCTCGAGGGGCTCGAGGCAGGGGCGGACTTCGCGGTCAGCGTGCTCAGCGCGGCCCAGCGGGGCACGGCGGAGTGGCTCGGGGAGACCGGCCGGCCGCTGCACGACCAGCTGGGGCGGGTGCCGCACCACCGCGGTGCCGTCAGCGGCATGGCGGTCGTCGACGACGCGCTCGCGTGCTTCGAGTGCCGGACCGTCGACCTGCGCGAGGCAGGTGACCACGTCCTCGCCCTCGGCGAGGTCGTCGCCCTCGAGGCGAGGCCGACCGACCGTCCTGCCCTGGTGCACTACCGTGGACGGTTGGGAGAGCTGCGGTGACCACGGGGCGCGGCGCCCCCGCCACGACCGGGACCGGACGACAGGGACGGAGCGCTGATGGCTGACGCCACCGATCGACCAGGGACCCTCCGCGAGGAGGGCGACGGCCGCGGCTGGTGGTCCGTGGTGGGCCGTCTGACCGCGGCGCTGCTCGTGCTCGCAGCGGTCTACGTCGGTGCCGCGCTCTACTTCCAGGACCGTCCGCCGGCGGGTGTCAGCGTGGCCGGGGTCGACATCGGGTCGCTGACCGACCAGGAGGCCAGGGCCGAGCTCACCCGCGAGTTCGGCGACCGCACCACCGAGCCGATCGTGCTCACGCTGAGCCCCGACGGGGGGACGCCGGAGGGGGCCGAGCGGATCGAGGTGGTCCCCGAGGACGCCGGGCTGTCCCTCGACCTGGACCGCACCCTGAGGGGGGTGACCGGGCTGTCGTTCCACCCGGCACGGCTCTGGGACCACGTCGCGGGCGCCGACCGGGACCTGCCCCTCTACGGCGGCGTGGACGAGGAGGCGCTGCGCGCGGAGGTCACCCGCCTGGCCGCCGACTACGACACCGAGCCGGTCGACGGCGAGGTCGCCCTGTCGGCGGACGGGGTGGAGGTCACCGAGGCGCAGGCCGGCCGGACGGTGCAGGTCGAGGAGACCGTCCAGGAGCTGGAGGAGGCCTGGGTCGGGCAGGTCTGGGGGGAGGAGCAGGGGCTGGACCGCGAGGTCGCCGGCGTCGCCTCGAGCCAGCGGCCCGAGCTGACCGCCGCGGAGATCGAGCGCTTCACCGAGGAGGTCCTGGACCCGGCGCTGGCGGCGCCCGTCGTGGTGGAGGCGACCCGGGGCGAGGGCGAGCAGGAGGAGGAGGCCAGCGCCGAGCTCGCGCGGCGGGACCTGCTGCAGCTGCTCACCGTCGAGCAGGCGGACGGCACCCTCGCGCTGGGCATCGACGCCGAGGCCACGCTCGCGCGGGTCCGGCAGGACCTCGGCCGGCTCGAGCGCGGCCCGCGCGACGCCACGGTCCGCCTGGAGGGGTCCTCGGTCGAGGTGGTCGGCGGCCAGGTCGGCTACGCCCTCGTCGAGGAGGGCCTCGTCGACGCCGTCGAGGCGGCGCTGCGCGAGACCGGGGAGGAGCGGACCGTCGCGGCGGGCATCGACACCGTCCGCCCGCAGATCACCAACGCCGTGGCGCGCGAGTGGTCCTTCTCCCAGATGTCCTCCTTCGTCTCCGTCTTCCCCAGCGGTCCGGACTACGAGGCGCGCACGGCCAACCTCCGCACGGGGGTCAGCAACGTCAACGGCACGGTGGTCATGCCGGGGGAGCAGTTCAGCCTCGGCGCCGCCCTGGGGGACGTCAGCGAGGAGGCCGGGTATGCCGAGGCGCCCGTCATCGTCGACGGGGAGCTGGTCATGGGGCTCGGCGGCGGCCTGTCGCAGATCTCCACCGTGGTGTTCAACGCCTCGTGGTTCGCGGGCGTCCAGCTCGACGCCCACACCACGCACTCGTTCTACATCCCGCGCTACCCGGCCGGGCGCGAGGCCACCCTCGCCCTGCCCTGGATCGACAACCTGTGGACGAACGACACGGACACCCCGGTGGTCGTGCGCACCTGGATCACCGGGGACGAGATCCGCATGGTGCTCCTCGGCGACAAGCAGTACACCGTCCGCACCGTGGACGGTGAGCGGCGTGACGTCACCCGGGGCGAGCGGCGGGAGGACGACAGCGAGGACTGCGTCGACCAGGCACCGTCCGAGGGCTTCACCATCCGCAACATCCGGATCCTGCTCCAGGGCGGGGACGAGGTCTCCCGCGACGACTTCACCACGACCTACGCCGCGGCCGACGAGATCGTCTGCACCAACCCCCGCGCAGGGGGCCGGTGAGCCTGCGCGGCGTGCCGTGCGGGGCGAGGACCCCGTGAGGCGGTCCTGGCCTGGGACGCCGTAGTCTGTGCCCATGACGTACGTGATCGCCCAGCCCTGCGTGGACCTGAAGGACAAGGCCTGCATCGAGGAGTGCCCGGTCGACTGCATCTACGAGGGGGAACGCTCCCTCTACATCCACCCTGACGAGTGCGTGGACTGTGGTGCGTGCGAGCCGGTCTGCCCGGTCGAGGCGATCTACTACGAGGACGACGTCCCGGAGGAGTGGGCGGACTACTACAAGGCCAACGTCGAGTTCTTCGACGACCTCGGGAGCCCCGGAGGGGCGGCCAAGATGGGCGTCATCGCCAAGGACCACCCCGTCGTCGCGGTGCTGCCCCCGCAGTCCCACGACGAGTGACGCGTACCCCCCACCGGCCCACCCCGACCAGGAGGACCTCATGACCGACACCACCAGCACGACCCCGGCCACCCTGACCCACGCCGGCCACCAGCTGTCCCTGCCGGTCGTGCCGGCTGCCGAGGGAAACAACGGGCTGGACATCAGCTCGCTGCTCAAGACGACGGGGGACGTGACCCTCGACGTGGGCTTCGTCAACACCGCCTCCTGCCAGTCGGAGATCACCTACATCGACGGCGGCGAGGGCATCCTGCGCTACCGCGGCTACCCGATCGACCAGCTGGCCGAGCAGTCCACCTTCCTGGAGACCAGCTACCTGCTCATCTACGGCCAGCTGCCCTCCGCCTCCGAGCTGGAGGAGTTCGACCAGCGGCTGCGGCGGCACACCCTGCTCGTCGAGGACATGAAGAACTTCTTCGACGGCTTCCCCCGGGACGCCCACCCCATGTCCGTCCTCTCCTCCGGGGTCTCGGCGATGGGCACCTTCTACCAGGACAGCCTGGACCCGCACGACCCGGAGGCGGTGGAGATCTCCACGGTCCGGATCATGGCCAAGCTGCCGACCATCGCGGCCTACGCCTTCCGCAAGAGCCAGGGGCAGTCGATCCTCTACCCCAACAACGACTACAACCTCGTCGAGAACTTCCTCTGGATGACGTTCGGCCAGCCGACCGAGCGCTACGAGCTGGACCCCCTCGTGGCACGGGCCCTGGACCAGCTGTTCATCCTGCACGCCGACCACGAGCAGAACTGCTCGACCTCGACCGTCCGGCTCGTGGGCTCCTCGGAGGCCAACCTCTACAACGCCATCTCCGCCGGCATCCACGCCCTGTCCGGTCCGCTGCACGGCGGCGCCAACAGCGCCGTCCTCGCGATGCTGGACCAGATCAAGGCCGACGGCGGCGACGTCTCCGAGTTCGTCCGCAAGGTCAAGGACAAGGAGGACGGGGTCAAGCTCATGGGCTTCGGCCACCGGGTCTACAAGAACTACGACCCGCGCGCGGCCATCGTCAAGGAGACCGCTCACGAGATGCTGGCCAAGGCGGGCAGCAACCCGCTGCTGGAGCTCGCGATGGAGCTGGAGCAGAAGGCGCTCGAGGACGACTACTTCGTCGAGCGCAAGCTCTACCCCAACGTGGACTTCTACACCGGCCTGATCTACGAGTCCATGGGCTTCCCCACCGACATGTTCACGGTCCTCTTCGCGATCGGGCGCCTGCCCGGCTGGATCGCGCAGTACCGCGAGATGATCAACGACCCGGCCACCAAGATCGGCCGCCCGCGGCAGGTCTACGTCGGCGAGGGCGCCCGCGACTACACCCCGGTGGACCAGCGCGGCTGACCGCCGCTCAGCCCACCTCGACGACGACGGTGGTCGACGACCCGCTCGTCGCGCCGTCGTCGTCGGCGTCGGACCACGTGCCGGACGACCGGTCCCAGGCCCGACCCTGCACCTGCACCCGGACGACCTCCTCGGCCTGCGCGTGGCTGACGGCCCACGTCGCGGCGGCCCAGGCGCGGGCGGGGTCGCCGGCCTCCAGCAGCACCGTACGTCCCTCCGTCCGGCCGGCCAGCCCGAGCTGTGCGGCGGCCTTGTCGGCGACCTCGGTGGCCGACCCGGCCCCGGCGCGACCGCCGAGGCGGCAGTCGAGGGCGGTGCCCGTCCCCTCCTGCCCGGTGAGCACCGAGGCCAGGACGCGTCCCTCCCCCTCGTGGTCGGCATACGCGTCCGGGAAGGCGCTG
Organism: uncultured Serinicoccus sp.; assembly: GCF_947487915.1. Lineage (GTDB taxonomy): Bacteria > Actinomycetota > Actinomycetes > Actinomycetales > Dermatophilaceae > Ornithinicoccus. The sequence continues at coordinate 73,412 of NZ_CANKYH010000009.1, forward strand.
CGCTGCACCTCCTGGGCCACCTCGGTGACGACCCCCTCGTCCCACCCGCGCACCTCGACGAGCTCGTCGTAGAAGGCGTTGCTGGCGTAGACGGGGTCGGTGACCTGCTCCACGGTGCCCCAGCCCTGGCTGGGGCGCTGCTGGAACAGGCCCTGGCTGTCGGCGTCGCCGTACCGCAGGTTGCGCAGCTTGCTCTCCTGGATGGCCGTGGCCAGGGCGATGGTGGCGGCCCGCGGCGGCAGCCCGCGCTGGACGGCCACGGCGGCGATCGTCGCGGCGTTCGCGGCCTGCTCGGGGGTGAGCCGCACCTCGCGGTCGGCGGCGCTGAAGGTGCACCGGGCCGGGGCCAGCTCGGCCGCCGCCCACCGGGTCCCCAGCACCAACCCTGTCGCCGTCAGCCCGATCACGAGCGCGGGCACGAGGAGGCGGCTGACGGTGGAGCGGGGCACCGGTCCAGTCTAGGAGTCCTCCTCGGCGCTCCGGCGGACCCTCGCGTAGGGTCGTCCGCGTGACCCGTCGCGACTACCACAAGGGGCCGGTGACCCTCCGGGGCACTCAGGTGCCGCGGACGACCACCGACCAGCGACTCCTCGACGACGCCGGTCCTGCGGACTGGGTGCACTCCGACCCGTGGCGGGTCATGCGCATCCAGGCCGAGTTCGTGGAGGGTTTCGGGGCGCTGGCCGAGATCGGCCCGGCGGTGGCCGTGTTCGGCTCGGCCCGGACGGGGACGGACCACCCGTACTACGCCTGGGGCGAGCGCGTCGGTCGCGCCCTCGTCCAGGCCGGCTACGCCGTCATCACCGGCGGCGGGCCGGGGGTGATGGAAGCGGCCAACAAGGGGGCGGCGCAGGCCGGGGGCACGTCGGTCGGGCTGGGGATCGAGCTGCCCTTCGAGACCGGCCTGAACGACCACGTCGACCTGGGGGTCAACTTCCGCTACTTCTTCGTCCGCAAGACGATGTTCGTCAAGTACTCCGAGGGCTTCGTCGTGCTGCCCGGAGGCATGGGCACGCTGGACGAGCTCTTCGAGGCGGTCACCCTCATCCAGACCGGGAAGGTCACCAACTTCCCGATCGTGCTCCTCGGAGAGGACTACTGGTCCCCCCTCCTGGGATGGCTGACCTCGACCCTGCTCGCCGAGGGGATGATCTCGGCAGGCGACCTCGACCTGCTGCAGGTCACCGACGACGTGGACGAGGCGGTCCGGTGGGTCCGCGAGCACCGGGAGCAGCGCGTGGCGCCTGAGCACCGCGACGTCTGAGACGGTCGGGGCGGTGTCGGTCATCGGGGTCCTGGCGTGCCATGATCGGTGCCGTGATCATCCTCGGGGTCGTCTGTCTGGTGGTCGCCCTCGGTGCCGTGCTGGCCTGGGCGGTCGCCCGTCGTGAGGTGCCCGGGGTGGGCCCGGCGGTCGACACGCAGTCGGCCCGTGGCCTGCCTGCGGGGCCGGTCCCGCCGGAGGCGGTCGGCGCGGTCCGCTTCGACCAGGCGCTGCGGGGTTACCGGATGGAGCAGGTCGACCAGGTCATGGACCGGCTCGCCGGCGAGCTGAGGGAACGGGACATCGAGATCGCCCGGCTGCGCGAGGGGTCGGCCGCGGCGGCGGGAGAGTGGCCGGACCGGACGTCGGAGGGGGAGAGGTGAACGACGCACGAGCACAGGACCTGACGGTGGGCCCCGACGGGGTCGCCCGGTGCGGGTGGCCAGGGCTGCAGCACGCGGACTACCGCGACTACCACGACCGGGAGTGGGGCAAGCCGGTCCACGGGGAGTCGGCGCTGCTGGAGCGCCTGTGCCTGGAGGGCTTCCAGAGCGGACTGTCGTGGCTGGTCATCCTGCGCAAACGGCCTGCCTTCCGGCGCGCCTTCGCCGGCTTCGACGCGGAGGTGGTCGCCGACTTCACCGAGACCGACGTGCGGCGCCTGCTCACGGACGAGTCGATCGTGCGCAACCGGCGCAAGATCGAGGCCACCATCGCGAACGCCCGCGCGACCCTGGGGCTGCGCGAGCACGGCGGTCTCGAGGAGCTGCTGTGGACGCACGCGCCCGAGCCGACGCCGAGGCCGCGTCGCTTCGCCGACGTCCCCACGCAGAGCGCCGAGTCCGAGCTGCTCGCGAAGCGGCTGCGCAAGGCCGGTTTCGAGCAGGTCGGCCCGACCACCCTGTATGCCGCGATGCAGGCCTGCGGGTTGGTCGACGACCACCTCGTCGGGTGCTTCCGCGCCGGCTCGGCGCGCTCCGGGCTCCGTCCGACGGAGATGCGCGCCACCTCATGACCCGCGCGGCGACCCGGGCCCCGCTGCCGGCCCGCCTGCTCGACCTGCGCTTCGTGGGGGCGGTGCTCCTCCTCTGGACCCTGCTGCGCGCGGTCAGCGGGGTGGTCCTCCTCCGGCTGGCCCACGACCACCAGGACCCCTCCGTCTACGACGACCCCGGCGTCGGCCTGTACTTCCAGTTCGCGACGCTGTGGGACGGCCAGTGGTACGAACGCATCGCCACCGAGGGCTACCCCGACGAGGTGCCCGTCGGGACGGACGGCGTCGTCCAGCAGAACCCGTGGGCCTTCTACCCCGTCTTCCCGCTGCTCGCGCGTGGTGTCATGGCGCTGACCGGGTGGCCGTTCGCGGTCGCCGGCCCCGTCGTCGCCACGGTCCTGGGGTATGCCGCCGCCGTCGTCGTCGCCGGCCTGCTGCGCGACCGGGTCGGCCCGGCCGGTGCGCTGGCGGGGGTGGCCCTCCTCGGGGCGTACCCGAGCTCACCCACCTTCCAGGTCGCCTACACCGAGTCGATCGCGCTGCTCGTGCTGGCGGCCGCGCTCTGGCTGCTCGTGCGGGAGCGGTGGTGGGCCGCCGGAGCCGTCGCCCTGCTCACCGGACTGGCCCGCCCGGTGGCGCTGCCGCTGGGGCTGGTCGCCCTGGTGGTCGTGGTCGCGCGGTGGCGCCGCAGGCGCGAGCGCCCGCTGCCTCCCCGGGAGTACCTCGCGATGGTGGCCGCCCTCGTGGGGTGCGGGCTCGCCGGACTGCTGTGGCCGGCCATCGCCTGGGTGCGGACCGGCCAGGCGGACGCCTACACCTCGACGATGTCCGCCTGGCGCGGCGGCGAGCAGGTGCTGCCGTTCCTGCCCAGCATCGAACGGGCGCAGTGGCTGTGGGGGGACCTCGCCGGGCTGCTCGTCCTGGCGGCCGGCATCGGGGTGCTCGTCCTGGCCGTGATCGGTCCGTGGGCGGCAGGGCTGGGTCTGGCCCTGCGCACCTGGTGCCTCGGGTACGCGCTCTACCTGTTCGCGGCGCTGGACCCGTGGACCAGCTTGTACCGCTACCTCATGCTGCTCTTCCCGCTCTTCGTCGTGCTGGCCGGGGCCGGGTGGGCGCCGGGCACCCGGGAGCACGAGCAGCCACGGTGGCTGCTGGTGGTCCGCACCGCCGTCCTGGCGGCCCTCATGGTCGCGTGGCAGGTGTGGTGGGGGTGGTACCTCTTCCGGTTCGAGCCCCCCAGCGACTACCCGCCGTGACCGAGGGCCTCAGCGGCCGGTGTAGACCGGCTTCTCCTTGGCCAGGAAGGCGTCCACGGCCGCGCGGTGGTCGGTGCTGGTGCCGGTCCGGGCCATGAGGGTCTCCTCGACCTCCAGCGAGTCGGCGAGGCCGTGGCCGGCGGAGAACGCGACGGCCCGCCGCACCGCGCCGTAGGCCAGGGTCGGTCCGGCCGCCAGCCGCCGTGCCACGTCCAGGGCACGGGGGAGCAGCTCCTCGTCGGGGACGACCTCGGTGGCCAGCCCGAGGCTCAGCGCCTCCTCCGCCGGGACGGTCCGCGGGAAGAGCAGCAGCTCCTTGGCCCGAGCCGTGCCGACCAGGCGGGGGAGGGACCAGGAGGTCCCCGAGTCGCAGGACAGCGCGATGCCGGTGAAGGCCAGGTTGAAGCCGGCGGAGGCCGCGACGTAGCGCAGGTCGCAGGCGAAGGCGAAGGCCGCCCCGGCTCCCGCCGCCACGCCGTTCACCGCGGCGACGACCGGCTTGTCCATGGTGGCGAGCAGCTCGACCACGGGGTTGTAGTGCTCGGCGACGGTCCGCCACAACGCCTCGGCGTCCTCACCGAGCAGCTGCACGTGCTCCTTGAGGTCCTGGCCGACGCAGAACGCCCGACCGGTCCCGGTGAGCACGACGCACCGGACCTCGGGGTCGCCGGCGACGGTGCGCAGGGCCTCGAGCAGGGCTTCCTTGGTCGCGACGTCGAGGGAGTTCATGGCCTCGGGACGGTGGAGCCGGAGGACGGCGACGCCGCTGCCGGCGTCGTGGTCCACCTGGACGGGGGAGGCGGCGCTGCTCATCCTCCCAACCTACCGAACGCTCGAGGCGAGCACGCCATCGACGTAGTGGTCGGCGGCGGGCGCCAGGTCGGCCGCCCGGTCGAGGAAGAGCTCGCGCGAGCGGTGGCCCGGCCAGCCGACCGGCAGCACCTCGGGCGGGAGGTCGGGGTCCCGGAAGAGGAAGCGCCGCCAGGCGTGCACCAGGGCGGTGCGCTCGCGGTAGGCGAGCTCGGGACGCAACCCGGCCACCGCCGGCGCGGAGGCGAGCGTCTGCGCGAACCGGTGGTGCTCCTCGGCCAGACCGTCCAGGTCCCAGACGCGGCCCGCGAGCCGGGCCGGGTCCTGGGTCGGCTCCAGCCGGCCGTGCACCGCCACCCAGCCGACCTCGAGCGGCCCCAACGAGGGCTCGAGCTCGGGGCTCGGTCGGGGGCTGACCCAGCCGCCGGAGCCCAGCCGCCCGTAGCCGAGGTAGGTCATGGTCCGGGTCACCTGCTCACGACGTCGGCGGTCGCCGCCGGAGTCGACGTGGACCAGGTGCCAGCACCCGTCCCAGACGGGGGGACCGGGAGCGTAGACCCGGTCGTGGGCTCGTTCCCAGCGGACCCGGGCCCGGGGGGTCGCGGCATACCCCCGGACCCCCTCCTCGGCCCGGGCCTCGAGCCACCCCTGGGCCACCAGCCGGGAGATCGCCGTCCGGGTGGCCGGGCCGGCCACCTCGACCGCGGAGGTGAGCGCGAGGACCGCGGAGACCGGCGCCCACCAGCCACGTCGTCGCAGGTGGTCGCCGAAGAGGTCGACGACGGCGGAGCGGGCGTGCACGGGGACAGTGTGCCGCACGTCGGGTCACCCCGATTAGGCACGGCGTCAGCCAGGGGGGATAATTCGGTGACATGTCTCCGTCGACACCGCGGCGGAGGAGCGGCGGCAGGCCGCGCCACGAGGAAGGGCAACCATGGCAGCAATGAAGCCTCGCACCGGGGATGGTCCGCTGGAAGTGACCAAGGAGGGCCGCGGCATCGTCCTGCGCATGCCTCTGGAGGGCGGTGGCCGGCTCGTCGTCGAGATGAACGCCGAAGAGGCGAGCGCCCTGGGGGACGCCATCAAGGACTGCGTGGGCTGACCGACCCGCCCCCCGCACCGCCGCGGAGCCCCTGGACGCCGAGACCGTCCGGGGGCTCTGACGTTGCTCAGCGCTTGACCGCGACGAACAGCCCGTCACCCACCGGGAGGAGGGCGGGGACCAGTCCGTCCTCCTCGCGCAGGGTCTTGCCGAGGTCGCGCAGGATGCTGGTGGTCTCGTCGCGGGCGGCCGGGTCGGCGACCTTGTCGTGCCAGAGCATGTTGTCGAGGACGAGCAGCCCGCCCGGACGCAGCAGACGCAGCGCGGCCTCGGCGTAGACCGGATAGCCGTCCTTGTCGGCGTCCACCAGGACCAGGTCGTAGGCACCGTCGGTCAACCGGCCGAGCACGGCCGCGGCGTCCCCGCTGATCACCCGGGTGCGCTGCGGCGGGATGCCCGCCGCCGCGTAGGCCTCCCGCGCGGCCCGCTGGTGCTCCGGGTCGCTGTCGATCGTCGTGAGGATCCCGTCGCGCGGCATACCCTGCAGGAGCCACAGCCCCGAGCTCCCGGCGCCGGTGCCCACCTCGACCACGTGGGCGGCCCGGACCGCCGCTGCCAGCAGCCGCAGCGTGGCGCCCGCACCGTTGCCGAGGGGGGTCGCCCCGAGCTCCTCGCCGCGCCGCTGGGCCGACTCGATGACGGGGTGGGGGGCGATGAAGTCCTCGGCGTAGGCGACCGAGGATGCCTTGGGTGCTGCCATGGGGCGTAGCCTATCCCGGCCCGGACCGTCCAGCCTCCTCCCAGCCGGACCTGACACCGTTGGTCCATGTCGACGCCGGACTGGGTGCCCCCGAGCTGGGAGGAGATCGTGCGCGAGCACTCTCCCCGCGTCTACCGCCTGGCCTACCGGCTGACCGGTGACCCGCACGAGGCCGAGGACCTCACCCAGGACGTCTTCGTCCGGGTCTTCCGCTCCCTCGACTCCTACCGTCCCGGGACCTTCGAGGGCTGGCTCCACCGCATCACGACCAACCTGTTCCTGGACAAGATGCGCCGCCGGCAGCGGATCCGCTTCGACGCCCTGACCGAGGAGCTGTCCGCCCGGCTGCCGCTGCGGGCCTCGGGCACCGACCCCGAGCAGGTCTATGCCATGACCCACCTCGACGGGGACATCCAGCAGGCGCTCAACGCCCTGCCGCCCCAGTTCCGTGCGGCGGTGGTCCTGTCCGACATCGAGGGCCTCTCCTACGAGGAGGTCGCCCAGACCCTGGGCATCAAGATGGGGACGGTGCGCTCGCGCATCCACCGTGGCCGGGCGCTGCTGCGTCAGTCGCTCGCCCACCGCCGTCCCAGCCGTGGGCTGCGTCCCGCGGGCGCCGGGCTGGGTCGACCGGCCGCCGCGCTCGGCTGACGTCGGCGCTGGCAGAATCCGTGGGTATGACCGATCCCACGACCGAGCGGCCCATCGACGGCCCCGCCCCGCCATCCGTTGGCCCGGCGCCCCGTCGCGCCGCGGCGCGTCGCCCGGCACGACGCTCCCTCGTGCCCGTGGTGCTCGTGGCCCTGGTCAGTGGCGCGCTGGGCGGTCTGGGGGGCGCGGTGCTCGCGGACCGGATCGAGCCGGTGGCCTCGTCCTCGACGTCCTCGCAGGACCAGCCGCCCGACCCGGCCGACGAGCCCGCCCGTGCCGACGCCGCGCAGAGCAGCCCCGAGGTGCCGCCCGCCCAGGCCGACGGCACCATCAGTGGGCTCTCCCGCGCGGTGCTGCCCAGCGTGGCCCTCATCTCGATCGGCGAGGACGGGTCGCTGGGCCTGGGGTCCGGCTTCGTCGTGCGCCGCGACGGGTACCTCGTCACCAACCACCACGTCATCGAGGGGGCGGGCCAGGGTGACCCCATCCTCGTCGAGCTGCCCGGCGAGGACCCGCTCGAGGCCGAGGTGGTCGGGTCGGACCCCGCCTACGACATCGCCGTGCTGCAGGTGGAGCGCGAAGACCTCACCCCGCTGCAGTTCGCCGACTCCGACGACGTGCTGGTGGGTCAGACGGTCGTCGCGGTGGGCGCGCCGCTGGGGCTGGACAGCACGGTCACCAGCGGCATCGTGTCGGCGAAGGACCGCCCGGTCGTCGCGGGGGGGACGCAGGAGAGCACGAGCTACATCAGCGCCATCCAGACCGACGCCGCCATCAACCCCGGCAACTCGGGTGGACCTCTCCTCGACCTGTCCGGGCGCGTCGTCGGGGTGAACTCGGCCATCGCCCAGGTGCCCCAGGCCGCGGGGTTCGGCGGCAGGTCGGGCAGCATCGGTCTGGGCTTCGCCGTCCCCGCCGAGCAGGCCGACCGCACGGCGACCCAGCTCATCGAGACCGGGACCAGCGAGTACCCGGTCATGGGCGTCCTCGTCGACCTCACCTACACCGGGGACGGCGCCCGGGTCCGGCGGCAGGTGGCCGGCGAGGACGACCCGGTGGTCGCCGGCGGCCCGGCGGACCGCGCCGGGGTGCGACCGGGCGACGTCATCCTCTCCGTCGACGGGACGACGATCCGGGACTCCCAGCACCTCATCGTGGTCCTGCGCTCCTACGCCGTGGGCGACAGCGTCGAGCTGGAGCTGCGGACCGCCTCCGGCGAGGAGCGCATGGTGAGCATCACCCTGGTCGGCTCGGGGGACTAGGTAGGGTGACACCGGTGTCCCGTCCACCCGCACGAGGTGGCCCCCGGAGCGGAGGAACAGCGTGATCGGCAACCTCGCGGGCGGCGAGATCCTGCTGCTGGTGCTGGCCGCGCTCATCATCCTCGGCCCGACCCGGCTGCCGGGGTATGCCGCCAAGCTCGGTCACGGTGTCCGCTACCTGCGCGACCTCGCCGAAGGGGCCAAGGGGCAGCTGCGCGACGAGCTCGGCCCGGGCTTCGACGACATCGACTGGCAGCAGCTGGACCCCCGGCAGTACGACCCCCGACGCATCGTGCGCGAGGCCCTCACCGAGCCCCGGGGCGCGACGTCGTCCTCGGCCCGGGCGGGAGGGGGCGCCGACGCGGGGGAGCAGGGGGAGAAGCCGGTGTCCGCCCGCATGCGCCCGGCGTTGGGCGGGGGGCACGATCCCTCACGGCCCACGCCGTTCGACACCGACGCGACCTAGTCTCGCCGTCCGACGTGGACGTGCCGCGACCTCGTCCCTAGGACGAGGCGCGAGCGGTGGGCGTGATGCCCAGCTTGCGCCCCGCCAGACCGCGGCCCCGTCGGGCCAGCTGCCGGGCGACGCCCCGCAGCGCGGTCGCCGCGGGGGTGTCGGCGGCGCCGTTCTGGGCCGCGACGACGGGGGTGCCGTGGTCGCCGCCCTCGCGCAGGGCCACGTCGATCGGCACCTGCCCCAGCAGCGGCACCTGCGCGCCGATGGAGCGGGAGAGCGAGTCGGCGACCGCCTGACCGCCACCGCTGCCGAAGAGCTCGGAGCGGGAGCCGTCCGGCAGCTCCAGCCAGGACATGTTCTCGATGACCCCGGCGAGCCGCTGGTGGGTCTGCAGCGCGATGGCGCCGGCCCGCTCGGCCACCTCGGCGGCGGCCTGCTGCGGCGTGGTGACGACCAGCAGCTCGCTGCTCGGCAGCAGCTGGGCCACGGTGATGGCGATGTCGCCGGTGCCGGGGGGCAGGTCGAGGAGCAGGACGTCCAGGTCGCCCCAGTAGACGTCGGCCAGGAACTGCTGCATGGCCCGGTGGAGCATCGGCCCGCGCCAGACGACCGGCTGGTTGCCGGGGACGAACATGCCGATGGAGATGACCTTGACCCCGCTGGGCTCGGCGACCGGCGGCAGGATCATGTCGTCCACCTGGGTGGGTGCCTGGGTGATGCCCATCATGCGGGGCACGGAGAAGCCGTAGATGTCCGCGTCGACCACCCCCACCCGCAGGCCCTCCTCGGCCAGGGCGACGGCCAGGTTGACGGTGACCGAGGACTTGCCCACGCCACCCTTGCCGGAGGCCACGGCATACACCGTCGTGAGGGAGTCGGGCCGGGCGAAGGGGATCTCGCGCTCGGCCTGCCCACCGCGCAGCTGGTCCTTCAGCGCGCCGCGCTGCTCCTCGGTCATCACGCCCAGCCGGACGTCCACCCCGGTGACGTGCTCGACCTCGCTCACCGCAGCCGTGACGTCGCGGGTGATGGTGTCCTTGAGCGGGCAGCCGGGGACGGTCAGCAGCACCGTGACCTGGACGTGGCCGTCGTCGGCGACGTCGACCGCCTCGAGCATCCCGAGCTCGGTGATCGGCTTCTTGATCTCCGGGTCGTTGACGCGGGCCAGGGCAGCGTGCAGGGCGTCGTCGCTGGGGGTGGGCATACCTCCATGGTAGGCGCCGGACGGGGCACCGGCGACGGCGCCCTCAGCGGTCGTGCCGGGTCCCCGCACCCCCGTCGCCGTGCTGCTGCCGCTCCGGGGTCGGGTCGTCCCCGGCGTCCTGGGCGCGCAGCTCCTCCAGCAGGTCCCGCAGCTCGGAGCGCACGAAGTCACGGGTCGCGATGTCGCGCATGGCCAGTCGCAGGGCCGCCACCTCACGGGTGAGGAACTCGGTGTCGGCCTGCGTGCGCTCGTCCCGGGTGCGGTCCTGCTCCATCTGCACCTTGTCGCGGTCGTCCTGCCGGTTCTGCGCGAGCAGGATGAGCGGCGCCGCGTAGGACGCCTGGAGGCTGAGCATGAGGGTGAGGAAGATGAAGGCGTAGGGGTCGAAGCGCGCCTCCGCGGGGAGCACGGTGTTCCAGGCGATCCAGACGAGGACGAACAGCGTCATCCACACGAGGAATCGCGCCGTCCCCATGAACCGCGCGAACCGCTCCGCGAACGCCCCGAAGCTCTCGGGGTCCATCCGCGCCTGCGGCATCCAGCGCGACTGCTTGGCCAGGGGCTGGTCGAGACGGGGGCCGGTCGAGGTCGGGTCCGCCCGGCGGCTGCCCCCGCGGGCCCGTGCCGTGTGGCGCGTCGGCTCAGACATCGTCCGCCTCCGTCAGGTCGGTCTCTCGCCAGTCGCCGGGGAGGATGTGGTCCAGGACGTCGTCGACGGTCACCGCTCCGAGCAGGCGACCCTCCGGGTCGGCCACGGGGAGGGCCACGAGGTTGTAGGTCGCCAGGGCCCGCGTGACGACCCCGAGGCTGGCGCCGGGGGAGACGGGGTCGATGTCGGTGTCGAGGATCGACCCCACGGGCTGGTGCGGGGCCTCGCGCAGCAGCCGCTGGATGTGGATGCTGCCGAGCAGGCGGCCGGTCGGGGTCTCGTGCGGGGGGCGCGTGACGTAGACCAGCGACGCGGTGGCGGGGTGCATCTCCTCCCGTCGGACCAGGGCCAGGGCCTCGGCGATGCTGGCCTCCGGCCCGAGGATCACTGGGTCGGTCGTCATGAGACCACCGGCGGTGTTCTCGTCGTAGGTCAGCAGCCGCCGCAGGTCGGCGGCCTCGTCCGGTTCCATGAGGGCCAGCAGCTCCTCCTGCACGGCCTCCGGGAGGTCGGACAGCAGGTCCGTGGCGTCGTCCGGCTGCATGACCTCCAGGATGTCGGCGGCCCGGTCGGTCGGCAGGTGGGTGAGGATCTCGAGGCGGTCGTCGTCGGGCAGCTCCTCCAGCACGTCCGCGAGGGTCTCGTCGTCGAGGGCGTCCGCCACCTCGGCGCGCCGCTTGGCCGACAGGTCGTGGATGGCCTCGGCGAGGTCCTGCGGCTTGAGGTCCTCGTAGGCCTCCAGGAGGGCGGTGGCGGCCTGCGGGGGCCCCTGCTCCTGCAGGCCCTCGACGGCGTCGATGTCGACGAGCAGCGTCTCGCCGCGGCGCCGACGGAGAAGCCCCCGCCGTGGCGCCTCGTCCCGACCCTTGCGGACGAAGATCTTGGTGATGCGCCAGTCCCCGCTCCGCTGCTGGTCCATCGCCATGTCCTCGACCACGGCAGGACGGCGCTCGGACCCCTCGGTCACGGTGACCTGCCGGTCGAAGAGCTCACCCACGACGAGGGTCTCACCGGCGCGCTGCTCGAAGCGGCGCATGTTGAGCAGCCCCGTGCTGATGACCTGTCCGGCGTCCACCGACGTCACCCGGGTGATCGGCACGAAGACGCGCCGCCGCCCGGGGACCTCGACCACCAGACCGATGACCCGCGGCCCGTGCGCGGCCGAGCGAGCGGTGAGGGTGACGACGACGTCGCGCACCCGGCCGACCTCGTCCCCCAGCGGGTCGAAGACGCTCAGGCCGTTGAGGCGGGCGACGAAGACACGGTGGGTGCTCACCCCCAGGACAATACGAGGTCGGCGACCCCCGGGGAGCGCGGTGCGCCGGAATGGCGCGGTTGCGGGGGTGGTGGGCACAATGAGGGGGTGACTACTCCGACCGGTCCCCGCACGTCCCTGCCCCGGCCGACCCTGGACCTCGACTACCCGAAGAGCCTCGGGGTCTTCGAGCGCTACGACCAGGCCCAGGAGGCCGTGGACTACCTCTCCGACCACGAGTTCCCGGTGGACCAGGTCCTCATCGTCGGCACCGAGCTCAAGCAGGTGGAGCGGGTCACCGGCCGGCTCACGACGGGGCGCGTGGCGCTCGGCGGAGCGTTGTCCGGCGTGTGGCTGGGGCTCTTCGTCGGCCTCATCTTCGCCCTGTTCGCCGGGCCGCGCGACGCGCTGATGACGGTGATCTGGACGGCCTGCTTCGGTGCCGTCTTCGGTCTGGTCTGGGGCCTGATCGGCTATGCCTTCACCCGGGGCCGTCGCGACTTCACCTCCGTGAGCCAGGTGGTGGCCACCCGCTACGAGGTGCTCACCGAGCACAAGCTGGTCGAGCGTGCCCGAGAGCTGCTGGACGGCCGGCTGTCCTGATCGACCCGGCGCCGGTCAGCGTCGGCGACCGGCGTCGCGCACCCAGGCCTCCACCTCGGGCGCCGTCCGCGGCAGCGCGGCCGACAGGTTGCGCGCTCCGTCCGCGGTCACGACCACGTCGTCCTCGATGCGGACCCCGATCCCGCGCAGCTCCTCCGGGACGAGCAGGTCGTCGGACTTGAAGTACAGCCCGGGCTCCACGGTGAGGACCATGCCCTCGCGCAGCTCACCTTCGACATAGTCCTCGCGCAGGGCCTGGGCGCAGTCGTGCACGTCCAGCCCGAGGTGGTGGCTGGTGCCGTGCACCATCCAGCGGCGGTGGAACTGTCCCTCCTCGGCGTCGAGGGTCTGCTCGAGGGTGACGTCCTCGGGGAGCAGCCCCCACTCCAGCAGGTGCCGCGCGATGACCTCGATGGCGGCCGCGTGGACGTCCTTGAACCTGTTGCCGGGCCGCACCGCGGCCAGACCGGCCTCCTGGGCCTCGAGGACGGCCTCGTAGACCCGTCGCTGCGGCTCGGTGAAGCGACCGGACACCGGCACGGTGCGGGTGACGTCGGCGGTGTAGAGCGCGTCGGTCTCGACGCCGGCGTCGAGCAGCAGGAGGTCCCCGTCCCTCACCTCGCCCGTGTTGCGGATCCAGTGCAGGGTGGTCGCGTGGTCGCCGGCAGCGCAGATGGAGTCGTAGCCGACACCGTTGCCGGCGTGGCGCGCGTGCAGCCCGAAGACCCCCTCGACCCACCTTTCCCCGCGCCCGCGCCGGACCGCCTCCGGGAGGTGCTCCACCACGGCGTCGAAGGCGGTCGCGGTGGCGTCGACCGCCTCCTGCATCTGCGCCACCTCCCAGCCGTCCTTGACCAGGCGCATCGTCGAGAGCGTGCGCGCGAGCCCCAGGTCGGCCTCCTGCGCCTGCTCGCCGGAGGACAGCCCGGACTGCTCGCGGACCCGGTCGACCGTGGCCGCGACCTCGCGGTCGGCGTCGCGCACGACCCGCACCGCCAGCCCGGAGGGACCGACGTCCTTGGCCACGGCGTCCGGGAGCTCGGACAGGTGGCGCGTCGAGAGGCCCAGCTCGGCCGCGGCGCTGGCGAGCGTGGGACGGGACCCGACCCAGAACTCTCCGGACCGGGAGTCGGCGAAGAACTCCTCGCTGTCGCGGTCCGCGAGCGGCAGGAAGTAGAGGGTCGCCTCGTGGCCGTCCCCGGAGGGCAGCGGGTCCAGGACCAGCACCGCGTCCGGCTCACGGTCGGCCCCCAGGCCGGTGAGGTGGGCGAAGGCGCTGTGCGGGCGGAAGACGTAGTCGGTGTCGTTGCTGCGGATCTTGAGCCCGCCAGCGGGCACGACCAGGCGCTCGCCGGGGAAGGTGGCGGACAGCGCCTGCCGCCGCACCGCGGCATACCGGGCGGCGTCGGTGAGCTCGGGGAGCTCACCCGACCGGGGTGCCCAGCCCTCCCGCATGAAGGCCATGAAGGCCTCGCCCGTCGGCCGGTTCCGGTGCTCTGCCTTGTGCTGCTTCTCACTCACCCGGCTCATCGTAGGCGGTGCCCAGGGAGCACCGAGCGGACGGTCAGCGGCGGGCCCTACGCTGGGTCCTGATGAGCGAGCAGACCCCCTTCACGACGATGCCCGGCGAGGTGACCGGACCCCAGCGGATCGCCCGTCCGCAGCTGATCCCGGCGGCCCGTCTCGGCCGCCACCTCAAGCACGCCGCCGTGCACGTCGTGCGCTCCAGCTCGCCCCCGACCACGGCGCTGGGGGTGCGCAGCGGTGGCGACGAGGCGAGCCAGCGGCACGCCCGGGCGGTCTGCGACCTGGCCCTGCGGGTCGGCGAGGCGCTGCTGTCGACGGGGGCCTCGGCGGCCGACACGGTGGCGATCGTGCTGCGCCTCGGGCACGCCTACGGCATCCGGTCGATGCACGTCGACATCACCTACACCTCGATCTCGGTCTCGGTGCACCGGGGGCTGGACGAGGACTCCCTGACCGTGATGCGCGTCATCAACGACCGGGCGCCGGACTACACCCGGCTGGAGGCCGTGCAGCGACACATCGAGGAGATCGTCCGCTCGGCCGAGAGCTCCGGCGAGGGTCCCTCGCTGGACGTCGACGCCGCCCGGTCCCACCTGTCGACCCTGCTCGCGTCGCCCCACCCCTACCGTCGCTGGGTCGTCACCGTGGGGGCCGCGATCATGTCGGTCGGCGTCGTCATGCTCTTCGGTGCGGGTCCCCTCATGTGGGCGGTGGCCGCGATCTCCGCGGCCACCGTCGACCGGGTCCAGCGCCAGCTCTACATCTGGGGGGTCGCGGCGTTCTTCACGCAGGTCCTCAGCGCCGCCATCCCCACGGGCATCGCGCTCGTCATGTACGCCATCGGCCGGGAGAGCCCGTCCGTGGTCGTCATCTCCGGCATCGTCGTGCTGCTCGCCGGGCTGGGCGTCCTGGGTGCCGCCCAGGACGCGATCGACGGCTACTACGTCACCGCGGGTGCACGGGGCCTCGAGGTGATCATGATGACCCTGGGCATCGCGGTCGGGGTGGCCTCGGTGCTGGGCATCTCCCGGTGGTTCGGCGTGTCCATGCAGGCCAACCCGCTCCTCGGGCTGGGTGGCACGCCCCTGCTCTCCACCATCGGGGCGATGCTCATCGCGCTCGGCTTCTGCCTGAGCACCTACTCGGGCACCCGGACCATCCTGGTGAGCGTGGGGGTGGCCGTGCCGGCGTGGCTGACCCTCGAGGTGGCGATCTACGTCGGCCTCGCCACCCCGGCGGGTGTCGCCGTCGCGGCCTCCCTGGTCGGTGCCCTGGCCTACGTCGCGTACCGGGTGCTGCACGTGCCGGAGGCCGCGATCGCCACGGCGGGCATCGTCTCGCTGCTGCCTGGTATGGCCGTCTACCGCGCGCTCTACGTCATCATGCAGAACGACGCGGAGACCGTCCCCGAGGCGGTGATCTACTTCGTCGACGCCGTGGCGACCGGGCTGGGCCTGGCGGGCGGGCTGGCCATCGGTGGCTACCTCGCGCGACGCAAGCTCGGCCTGGACCGGGCTGCGATCCGGGCCCGCCGCCGGTCCCGGGGCACCTACGTGGCCGGGGCCTGAGCGGCAGCCTGACGACGGAGGGTGCGCCGGGGCGGGACGTCCTCGGTCGGTGTGGCGCTCAGTCGTTCCTCAGTCGTCCCAGGTCCAGCTCGCGAGCAGGTCCTCGAGGACCGGCTCGGCGTCCTCGGCCTGACTCTCCACCGCGGAGAGCGTGACGACGTAGAGCGTGCCCTCGTGGGACACCCAGCGCTGCGTCTGGTGCACGGTCGCGTCCTGGACCTCGCGCACCAGGGTGTAGCCGGGAGCCCGGTTGCCGTCCACCTCGGCCGGCTCGAGCAGCTCGTACTCCCCGTCCTCGCCGGCCAGCTGCTCCGCCGAGCTCTCCACCGCGGAGGTGAGGTTGCCGACGTACTCCTCCTGGGTGATGACGATGTTGCTGTAGAAGGAGTCGACCCGCTCGCCGTCCCGGGCCGCCAGCACGGCCGTCTCGGTCTGCTCCTGCGCCGTCGAGGTGGCGTCCTCCCAGCCGGCCGGGACGGTGACCGTGAAGGACCCGTCGCTCGCGCTGAGCTCGAGATCCTCCGGCTCGCTGGTCGCCTCCGCCTGCTCGGTCTGCGTGGCCGTGTCCGCCGCGGCGTCGTCGGAGGCGGTCTCCTCCTGCGCGTCCTCCGGGGCGCTGCTGGTCGCGGCGTCGTCGGTCGCGGTGCTGGTCGCCGTGGGCTCCGCGACCGGCTCCTCCTCGGCGCAGCCGGCCAGGGCCAGGACGGCGAGCACGGTCGCGGCTCCGGCGGTCCGGAGCGAGGCTCGGGTCGTGGTCATGCTTCTCCTCGGTGTCTCGTGTCTGGCGCGCCGGTGGCGCGCGCGGATGGGGAGTGGGGTTCCAGTATGCCCGCCCGGGCCGCCGCCTACGGTGGGCTCATGCCCCGTCTCGCGCCGAGCGCCCGGATCGACCTGCACGTGCACTCCACGCACAGCGACGGCACCGAGACACCCGCGCAGGTCGTGCGCCGGGCCCAGGAGGCCGGCCTGGACGTGGTGGCGCTCACCGACCACGATGCCGTCTCGGGCTGGGAGGAGGCTGACCGGGCGGGCCGGGAGCGAGGCGTCGTGGTCGTGCCCGGGCTGGAGATGTCCTGCAGCGTGGGGGGAGCGTCCGTCCACCTGCTCGGCTACCTCGTGGACCCGACCGACCCGGACCTGCTCGAGGAGCTGGGGCGCATCCGGCGCAGCAGGGACGGCCGTCTGCGGAGGATGGTCGACCGGTTGGCGGAGGCCGGCTTCCCGGTGTCCTGGGAGGAGGTGCTGCAGCAGACCTCCGCCGGCGCCTCGTTGGGGCGCCCGCACATCGCCGACGTCCTCGTGCTGCGCGGGAGGTACCCGGACCGCGACGCGGCCTTCGCCGACGTGCTCCACTCCAGCAGCCCCTTCCACGTCGCGCACTACGCCCCGGACCCGCGCCGGGCCGTCGAGCTGGTGCGCTCCGCCGGAGGAGCGGCCGTGCTCGCGCACCCCTTCGCCGCCGCGCGCGGCCGGGCCGTGCCGCGCGAGCTCCTGGGTGACCTCGTCGAGGCCGGCCTCGCGGGGATCGAGGTGGACCACCGCGACCACGACGGGACCGGACGGGACCTGGCCGGTCGGCTCGCCACGCGCCACGGGCTGCTGCCGACCGGGTCCAGCGACTACCACGGGTCGGGCAAGCCCAACCGTCTGGGCGAGCACACCACGCAGCCCCGGGTCCTCTCCGCCCTGCTGGAGCGGACCGGAGGTCAGCTGCTGGGCGCCTCGCCGTGACCGGCACTGGTGCGACGCCGGCGCCGGCGACGGCCGCCGGAGCCAGCGGACTCGGTCGAGCTGGCTCGGCGCGCCGAGCCACCGGTGCCCTCTCCTGCGGACCCGCCCCTCGGGCCGTGCCCCTCGCGGGACCCGGACCGACCGCCGTCCTGGCCGCTGCGCTGACCACCTCGCCCTGAGCCGCCGCTCCGGCCGCGTCCGCGCCGGTCACCCCGCTCCCGGCCCGAGGCGCCCTCGATGTCCTCCACCACCTCGGCACCCAGCCCGGCCCGGGTGCGGGCGGACTTGGGGAGCGTCCCACGGGTGCCCTCGGGGATGCCGAGCTGCTCGAAGAGGTGCGGGCTGGAGGAGTAGGTCTCCTCCGGCTCGGGGTAGCCGAGGTCCAGCGCCTTGTTGATGAGGCCCCACCGCGGCATGTCGTCCCAGTCCACGAAGGTCACGGCGACACCGGTCGCGCCCGCCCGGCCGGTGCGGCCGATGCGGTGCAGGTAGGTCTTCTCGTCCTCCGGGCACTGGTAGTTGATGACGTGGGTCACGGCCTCGACGTCGATACCTCGGGCCGCGACGTCCGTGGCCACGAGGATGTCGACCTTCCCGCTGCGGAAGGCCCGCAGCGCCTGCTCCCTGGCTCCCTGGCCGAGGTCGCCGTGGATCGCGGCCGCGGCGAAACCGCGGTCGCCCAGCTCGTCGGCGACCTTGGCGGCCGTCCGCTTCGTCCGGGCGAAGACGATGGTGAGCCCTCGTCCGTCGGCCTGCAGCATGCGGGCCAGCATCTCGACCTTGTCCATGGCGTGCGCCCGGTAGGCGAACTGCTCGACCGCTGCGACGGTCTGCCTGCCGTCGTCGTCGTCGCTGACCGCACGGATGTGCGTGGGCTGGGTCATGTAGCTGCGGGCCAGGGAGACCACGGCGCCGGGCATGGTCGCCGAGAACAGCATGGTCTGGCGACCGGCGGGGGTCAGGGCCAGCAGCTTCTCCACGTCGGGCAGGAAGCCGAGATCGAGCATCTCGTCCGCCTCGTCGAGGACGACGGTGCGCGCGTGCCCGAGGGTGAGGTGGCCCTTGGCAGCGAGGTCCAGCAGCCGACCCGGGGTGCCGACGACGATCTCGACGCCGCGGTTCAGCGCGTCGATCTGCGGCTCGTAGGCGCGGCCGCCGTAGACGGTGAGGATGCGGGTCGAGCGGTGGGCTGCCGCCTTGGACAGGTCGCCGGCGACCTGGACGGCGAGCTCACGGGTGGGGGCGACCACCAGGGCCTGGGGAGCGCCCGGCTTCTCCAGGTCGGCGAACGCTTCGTCCTGCGGGGCCACCACGTTGTGCAGCAGCGGGAGGCCGAAACCGAGGGTCTTGCCCGTGCCGGTCTTGGCCTGACCGATGATGTCGTGCCGGGACAGCGCCACCGGCAGCGTCATCGCCTGGATGGGGAACGGGTGGGTGATGCCACCGTCGGCGAGCGCCCGGACGAGGTCCGGATGCAGTCCGAAGTCGGCGAACGTGCGGGTTTCCTGCATGGGTACTCCCTGATCGGGTGAGTGCGGCCAACTCCCGACGAGGTGACGTCGGGGTGGTCCGGGCCGATCGGGAACTGGGCGATGAAAGGGGTCGGGCCGTTCGCCCGACCCGCGAACAACCGTCTGACCATCGTGGCATGACGGCCGACCGGGCACCGGTGTACACCTACCAGCCTACCCGAGAGACCGTCCGGGACCGGACGCGCGGACGGCGCGCCTCCCACGGGGAGAGGCGCGCCGTCCGGCCCGGCTGGGGTCAGCGCGTGGTCAGCGCACCGCCTTGCGGCGGGTGACCGCGATGTAGGCCATCACGGCGACGATCGCGAAGACCGTGCCGAGGATGAGGCCCCAGAAGCTGAACTGCGCACCGCTGGTCCCGAGGAAGCTGGCCCCGACCCAGGAGCCGATGAGTGAGCCGACGGCGCCCAGCAGGATGGTCATGGGGACGGAGATGTTCTGGTCACCCGGCAGGATGAGCCGGGCCAGGGGGCCGACGATGCAGCCGACGATGAGAGCGACGATGATGGTGGTGATCATGGGTATGACCCTTTCGCACAAGTCAGCCCAGGAGGAGAGAGCCCTCTGGGTGATCGACGCGGGAGCACTGTCCCGCGAAGATCGCCCTCACAGTAGAGAGCACGCGCCAGGAACACCAAACGACACGACGCGACGGACCCGTTCGTGACGTTCCCGTGACCGGCTAAGGGGTTCAGTGGGTCCCGAAGCCGACGCGCCCCTTCTCCTGCACACCGATCTCCACGTAGGCGATGGTCGCGGTCGGCACGATGATCATCTGACCCTTCTCGTCCTCCAGCTCGAGGACCGAGGAGCCGCTGCTGAGCGCCTCCGTCACGGACTGGCGGACGGCGGCCGGCGTCTGCGCCGACTCGAAGGTGACCTCGCGTCCGACGTCCCGGACTCCGATGCGGACCTCCACGGTGGGTTCCTCCCTCTCGAGTGGCAGTGGGTGCACCCCGGATGAGGGGCGGGGTTCAGCCTAGCCCGGGACCGAGACCACCCTGGCGCGCGGGGGCACCGCGCCGAAGCCACGCCAGGCGATGGTCGACAGCAGCTCCAGGACCCGTTCGCGGGTCAGGCTCCCTCGGCGGTCGTACCAGGCGACCGCGGCGGCCTGCGCCATCCCGGCCATGGTCGTCCCGAGCAGGACGCACTCGTCCCAGCTGAGCTCGGTCTCCTCCGCCAGCACCCGGCCCATGGACTCGCCGCAGGCCCGGCGGGTGCGCTCCAGGATGCTGGCCACGGAGGGTTCGGACGTCATGTCGGAGCGGAAGAGCACCGGATAGCCGGACGACGGCTGTTCGACGAACTCGAAGAAGCTGCTCAGGCACCCGGAGATCCGGGCCTGGTTGCCCCCGTCGGACGCGAGCGCGGCCTCGATCCGCCGGACGACGTCGTCGGCCACCGATTCCGCGATCGCGACGTAGAGGTCGAGCTTGCTGTCGAAGTGCTGGTAGAGCACCGGTTTGCTGACGCCGGCACGGTCGGCGATGTCGTCCATGGCGGTGGCGTGGTACCCCGACTCGGCGAACGCCTCCAGGGCGGCGCCGAGCAGCTGGGCCCGGCGCTCCCCTCGGGGCAGGCGCACTCGTCGTTCGGGGGTCAGGGGGCTGGTCACGGGGCTCCCTCCTTCTCGATCCTCCCATCGTAATCCCACCTGACCGCTCGGGGGCGGTCTGTCGGCGGCGGGTGATGTGATGGCCCCATGGCTCGACCGCAGACCGCACCCCCGACACCGCCGGGCGACGACCCGGACCAGCGTCGGGCCGTGGAGCACCGGGGTGGCGTGCTCCTCGTCCTGGGGGCCCCCGGCACCGGCCGCACCGGCGTCGTCGTGGCGCAGGCGCAGGCTCGGCTGCGCGAGGGGCTGGAGCCGGACCGCTGCCTCGTCCTCGCCGCGACCCGGCAGGGAGCCGGCCGCCTGCGCGCCGTCATCGGCCAGGACCTCGCGGCCACCCACACCGAGCCGCTCGCGCGGACCGCCGCGTCCCTGGCGTTCTCCGTGCTGCGGCTGGCGGCGGCACGCGAGGACGGGCCCGTGCCGCGGCTGATCTCCGGGGCGGATCAGGACGCCGTGCTGCGCGAGCTGCTCGCGGGGCACGAGGCCGACGGCGGTGGCCCACCCTGGCCCGAGGAGCTCGACCGGGCCCGCCGCACCGACGGCTTCCGGGCCCAGCTGCGGGACCTGCTCATGCGTGCGGTCGAGCACGGCGTGGGACGCGAGGACCTCGAGGTCCTGGCGCAGGTCCACGGTCGGCCGGAGTGGGCGTGCGCCGGCGCCGTGCTGGAGGAGTACGACCAGGTCACCGCCCTCGCGGAGCCCGGCAGCTACGACCCCGCCTGGATCACCACGGCCGCCGCGGAGGCGCTGGAGAGCGACCCCGACCTCCGCGCCCTGGTGCACCGTCGGGTGGGGGCCCTCCTCGTCGACGACGCGCAGGAGCTCACGGCGTCCGCGGCCCGCCTGCTCGACGCGGTGCGACCCCCGGGGGCGGACAGCGTGCTCGTGGGTGACCCCGACTCTGCCGTCCAGGGCTTCCGCGGTGCGGTGCCGGGCGCGTTCCTGGAGCTGGCCCGTCGCTGGTCGGGAGCGGCCGGGCCGACGGCCCTGACCCTGGGCACGCGGCACGGCGTGGCCAGGGACGTCGGACGGGCGGCCGACCGGGTGGTCGAGCGCATCGGCGTGGTGGGTGGCGGGGGCCATCGCCGACCCGCCGACGGTGGGCCTCCCGGGGCGGTCCGGGTCCACGTGACCCGTAGCTCGGCCCAGGAGGCGGCGCTGGTGGCCCGGTGGCTGCGGCAGGCGCACCTCCTCGACGGCGTGCCGTGGCAGGAGCTCGCCGTGGTGGCCCGCAGCCGCGCGCAGCAGGCCACCCTCCGCAGGGCGCTCGCCTCCGGGGGCGTCCCCGTGCGGGCGGACCGGTCGTCGGTGCCGCTCGGGTCGGACCCTGCGGTGCGTCCTCTGCTCCTGGCCCTGGACGTGGTGACCAGGGGGGCCGATGACGACCCAGGGTGGTCCCTCGCCCCCCAGGAGGCCGTCGACCTGCTGACCGGCGCCCTGGGAGGCCTGGACCCGGTAGGGCTGCGCCGGCTGCGCAGGCAGGTCCGGGCGGCCGAGCTGGCCGACGGCGGGAGCCGGGGCGCGGACGAGCTGCTCGCCCTGCGTCTCGGCGACCCGGACCTGCGACGGCAGGCCCCGCACGACGTCCCCGTCGAGCTGCTGGCCCTGCGGCGGGTGGCGGAAGTCCTGCAGGCCGGACGCGACGTCGTGGTGCCGCCCGCGCCGGGCGGGGCGCCGGAGGCGTCACCCGTGACCGAGCACCGACCGCGCGCTGTTCCTGGCCTCCTCCCGGGGCCGGACGAGGTCCTCTGGGCGCTCTGGTCCCGCAGCGGGCTGGCGAGGACGTGGTCCCGGCAGGCGCTCGCCGGAGGCCCCTTGGGCGCGCGGGCCGACCGCGACCTCGACGCGGTCCTCGTCCTGTTCGCCGCGGCGGAGGACCACGCGGACCGGCTACCGGGGGCCCGGGCCAGGACCTTCCTCGACACCGTGCGGGGCGCCGAGGTGGCGGCCGACACGCTGGTGGTGGGGGCCCAGCAGCCCGAGGCCGTGGAGATCCTCACCCCCCACTCGGCGGCCGGCCGCCGGTGGCGTCGGGTCGCCGTCGTCGGCGTGCAGGAGGGGGTCTGGCCGGACCTGCGGCTGCGAGACTCGCTGCTGGGGTCCCAGGCGCTGGTGGCTGCTGTCGAGGGCCGTCCGGTGACGGGCACGGAGGCACGGCGGCACGCACAGGCAGCCGTGCGCTCGGACGAGCTGCGCCAGTTCCACGTCGCGCTGACCCGTGCCCAGGAGGAGGTGCTGGTGACGGCCACGGCCAGCACCGACGACCAGCCCTCCGCCCTGCTGGACCTCGTCGACCCCGCGTTCCGCGACCGGCCCCCGGTGGAGGTGCCGCCCCCCCTCACCCTGCGGGGCCTGGCTGGTGAGCTGCGCCGCTGCGCCGTCCGGGCCCACCGTGACGGCGACCAGCCCGCTCGGACGGCCGCCGTCGAGCTGCTGGTGCGGCTGGCACGGGAGCAGGTCCCGGGGGCCGATCCGGTGGCGTGGTGGGACCTGCGGGAGCTGTCGAGCACGTCACCCGTCCAGCCGGAGGGGCCGGTCCGTGTCTCGCCCTCCCGGCTCCAGACGTTCCTGGACTGCGAGCTGCGGTGGTTCCTCACCTCGAGGGGAGCCGAGACCGGGGAGGCCACCGGCGCCGCGTTGGGGACCCTGGTGCACGACATCGTCGCCACCCGGCCCGACGCGCCGGCCGGCGAGCTGGTCGCCGAGCTGGACCGCCGGTGGCCCGACCTGGGTCTCGTGGACGGATGGGTCTCGGACCGCACCCGTCAGGACGCGCACCGCATGCTGGAGCGCTACGTCTCCTACGTCCACGAGGCCCGGGCCGCCGGGCGCGAGCTCGTGGGTGCCGAGCTGGACCTGTCGGTGGCGCTGCCACCCGGCGAGGGCGAGGACGCCCGGGAGCCCCGGCTGACGGGAGCGGTGGACCGCCTCGAGCGGCAGGCCGACGGGGCGCTCGTCGTCGCCGACCTCAAGACGGGACGCACCCCCGTCCCCCGGGCGGACGTGGACCGGCACGCCCAGCTCGCGGCATACCAGGTCGCGGTGTCGCACGGAGCCTTCGCCGACCTGGGTGCCGCGAGCGGGGGGGCCCGGCTCGTGCAGCTGGGGGCGCCGGGCAAGGTCGAGCAGTCGCAACCACCGCTGACCTCCGGGGACGACCCCCAGTGGGCGCTGTCCACGATCCAGGACGCCGCCACGCGCATGGCCGGGGCCGAGTTCACCGCCTGGGACCAGGAGCGGGCCTGCCGCCGGTGCCCGGCGCGGTTCGCCTGTCCGCTGCAGCCCGAGGGTCGCGAACGGTGAGCGGGTCGACCGGGCCCCGCTACTCTCCCCAGGACCTGGCGCTGGCGCTGGGGACCCCTGAACCCACCCCGGAGCAGGCGGCCGTCATCACCGCGCCCCTGCTGCCGGGCGTCGTCGTCGCCGGGGCAGGCTCCGGCAAGACGGAGACCATGGCCTCGCGGGTGCTCTGGTTGGTCGCCAACGGTCTGGTGGCACCCCAGGACGTGCTCGGACTGACGTTCACCCGCAAGGCCTCGGTGGAGCTGACGACCCGGCTCACGGGCAAGCTGCGACGGCTCCGGGAGGCAGGCCTCTGGTCCGGGGAGGCCGGCGCGGACGGTCCCGACGTGACTACCGGGCCAGGGGGCGGGGACGGGTTCGACCTCCCGACCATCTCGACCTACCACGCCTACGCCGGCCGCCTCGTCAGCGAGCACGGGCTGCGTCTCGGTGTCGAGCCCGACGCCGTGCTGCTCTCCGAGGCCGCCTGCTGGCAGCTCGCGCACGATGTCGTCAGCCGCTACGACGGTGACATGACGCCGATGGACCGGGCGCCGAGCACCGTGGTCCGCGCCGTGATCGCCCTGTCCGGCGAGCTCGGTGAGCACCTGGTGGAGCCGCAGGACGCCGAGCAGCTGCTGCTGGAGCTGGCGGAGCGCTACGAGGACCTGCCGCACGACGGCCGGCCCCTCAAGGCCGGGAGGGACCTCGCCGCGACCCTGCGTCGGCAGGCCTGCCTCTACCCGCTCGTGGTCTCCTACCGCCGCGCCAAGGCGGAGCGCGGGGCCCTGGACTTCGGCGACCAGATGGCGCTGGCCGCCCGGCTCGCCCGGGACGTGCCCGTGGTCGGTACCACGGAACGCAGCCGGTATGCCGCCGTGCTGCTGGACGAGTTCCAGGACACCTCCGAGGCCCAGCTCGTGCTGCTCACCTCGCTCTTCTCGGGTCTGGCCATGCCGGTCACCGCGGTGGGCGACCCGCACCAGTCCATCTACGGCTGGCGCGGGGCGAGCGCCACGACCCTCACCCGGTTCCCCGAGCAGTTCGCCGTCGACGGGCACCCGGCGCAGGTCCTGCAGCTGAGCACGTCCTGGCGCAACGACGAGATGGTGCTGGGCGCGGCCAACGCCGTGGCCGGGCCGTTGCGCGAGGAGACCGCGGTGCCGGTGGCCACGCTGCGCCCGCGTCCGGGAGCCGGGTCCGGGGCGGTGGAGGTGGCCCGCCTCGTCGACCACGTGGCGGAGGCCGAGCACGTGGCGGACTGGGTGCGCGTCCGGTCGGCCGGCGGGGCCACGGCGGCCGTCCTCTGCCGTACCCGCGCGCAGTTCGGGCCGGTCGTCGACGCGCTGCGCCGGCGCGGGCTGCCGGTCGAGGTGGTCGGCCTCGGCGGGTTGCTGGACACGCCCGAGGTCCTCGACCTGGTCGCCCTGCTGTGGGTGGCGCAGGAACCCACGCGCGGCGACCAGGTGATGCGCCTGCTCGCCGGACCGGTCGGGCGTCTCGGCGCGGCGGACCTGGACGCCCTGTGGGCCCGGGCCCGCGAGCTGGCCCGGGCGGCGGGTGGCGTGGTGGCCCGGGAACGCGAGCACGCGCCGGTGCTGGCCGAGGCCCTCGAGCACGTGCCGGGCGAGTCCTGGACGGGCCAGGAGGGGCAGCGGCTGTCGTCCCAGGGCCGCGACCGGGTGTCCTGGCTGGCCGAGGTGCTCCACCGGTTGCGTTCCCTCACCGGGCTCCCGCTGCCGGACCTGGTGTCCGAGGCCGAGCAGCTGCTCGGGCTGGACATCGAGGTGGCCGCCGACCCCGACCTGCACCCCACCTGGGGGCGCGCGCCGCTCGACGCTCTCGTCGAGGTCGCCGCCGGGTTCGACCACGGGGCCGACCGGGCCAGCCTGGGCGCCTTCCTGGACTGGCTCGACGCCGCGCGGGAGCACCAGCGGGGGCTGGAGGACGCCGAGACCCCGGAGCTGGCCGAGGTGTCGGTCGACGCGACGGCGGTCCAGGTCCTCACCGTGCACGCGGCCAAGGGTCTGGAGTGGGACGCGGTGGCGGTCCCTGGACTGGTCGAGGGCGTCTTCCCCTCGGGGCGGGTCACGCCGGAGCACCGGGACGGTCGATGGCACACCAAGGAGCGGACCGACAACGGGTGGCTGGCGGGCATCGGGCGCCTGCCGACCCCGCTGCGCGGTGACCGCGAGGGCCGGCCGGACCTGCCCTGGGCGCAGATCCCCGACACCCGAGCACTGCGGGCAGCGCTGGAGCAGCTCGCCCTGGACCAGGGACGCTTCGGCGTCCAGGAGGAGCGGCGCCTGGCCTACGTCGCGACGACGCGGGCGAGGCAGCAGCTGCTGCTGACCGCGCCCGTGTGGTCGACGGGCAAGCAGCCCAGGGTGACCTCCCGTTTCCTCGACGAGGTCAAGGGCCTGCCGGGGGCCGTGGTCGGGCCGTGGGCGGACATGCCCGACCCCGGGGAGGAGATGATGAACCCCCGCCTCGGCGAGCAGATGGCGGCGCGGTGGCCGGTCCAGCGCGAGGACCGACGGGAGACGGTCCGGGGTGTCGCGGCCGCCCTCGTCGCCGCGGGGGCCGTGGGTGGTCCTCCAGCGGGTCACGACGACGCTGCCACGGACCCCTGGGTCGAGACGGTCGACCTGCTGCTCGCGGAGCGCGCTCACCGGCACGCCCGTCGGGACGCCCCCCGGCTCCCCGGACACCTGTCCACGTCGGCGGTCGTGGCGCTGGCGACCGACCGTGAGGCATACCTGCGCGACCTCCGTCGCCCGGTGCCCGCGCCACCCCTGCCCCGCACGCGGGTCGGCACCCTCTTCCACGCCTGGGTGGAGCGGCACTACGCCGCGGCCACCCTCGTCGACCTGGACGACCTGGACACCGGATCCGACCCCGCCGACCAGGTGTCCGGGCTCGGCACGCTGCGGCAGCACTTCCTGGCCAGCGAGTGGGCAGAGCGGGTCCCCCTGGCGGTCGAGGTGCCCCTCCAGACGACGCTGGCGGGGCGCACGGTGGCGGGCCGCATCGACGCCGTCTTCGGCGACGCCGACGGGGGTGTCACGGTGGTGGACTGGAAGACCGGGACGCCCGGGAGCCCGGCCCAGCAGCGGGCTCGGACGGTCCAGCTGGCCGTCTACCGCCTGGCCTACGCGCGGCTGCGCGGGCTCCCGGTGGACCAGGTGCGGGCGGCCTTCTTCTACGCGGCGACCGGCACCACGGTCCGGCCACCACTGCCCACGGAGGCCGAGCTCGCTCACCTGCTGGACGAGGGCCCGCCGGTCACCGAGCAGGAGTCATCCGGCGATGGTCAGCGGTCCTGGCCCTCCTCCGAGGGCATGCCGTAGAGCTCGTGCAGCCGGGTGTCGTCGTCGAGGAGCTCCACGTCCTCCGGCGTGGCGTCCTGGCCCGGCGCGTCCGTGGCGTCGCCCTCGGGCGCACCCGGAGCGGGGGTGTCCACCGCCTCGGGGGTGTCGTCCTCAGGCGTGCTCTGCACCGCCGCCGGTGCCGTCCCGTCGGCCGGGTCACGGGGGGCGTCGTCAGGCCGCACGACGGGTACCTCCGTGGTGATGTCCGGGTCGTCGCCACGGTCTCCGGTCCCGGACGGCGTGTCCGGGACGGGACCCGGGGCCCGGTCGTCCGGATGCGGGTCCGGGTCGCCGTCGTCGAGATAGGGGTCGGGCCGGGCGACGGCGTCGTAGCCGTCGAGGTCGTCGTCCTCCTCGTCCAGCTCCCCGCCACCCTCCGGTGGCACGGAGTCGTCACGCTCGTCGCCGGACCAGGCGCGGCCCACCTGCGGCCCCTCGTCGTCCACGGCCGCCTCCTGCCCACGCTCCTCGGAGGGCCAGGGCCGGCCTTCCTCGAGCCCCGGTCCGGCCACCTGCGGGTCCAGCCCGCCGGTGGGTGCCGTCGGCTCCTCGCGCACCGGGTGGCCGGCAGCCGCGACCGCGGCCCCACCTGCGCGGGCGGTGGTCGGCACCAGGGAGTCCTCGTCCTCGGTCAGGCGGTCCATGCGGCGCAGCACCTCGACGACCCGACGGGCCGACTCCTCGTCGCCGGAGGCGACGTGCTGGGCCAGCCCGCGCAGCCGGCCGGTCTCGGACAGGAAGCGGGCCCGGGCGTGCAGGTAGGGGTCGGGGCGCTGGGCGCGAGCCAGGGCGTAGCTGTCGAGCACCGACTCCCAGGCTTCCGGGGACGCCTGGGAGTAGACCTCGGCGAGGTCGGTCGCCGGGTCGCCCACCATCGCCTCGTCCCAGTCGGTCACCGCCACCACGCGCCCGCTGTCGGCCTCGTCGTCGGCGAAGGTCACGACGACGGTGGCGCCACGGAAGGAGCCGTGCACCGGGGTGCTGGCGAACTGCCACAGGGGAGAGGCGTCGAAGGCCTCCTCCCACCGGCCGAGGAGCCTGGTGGGCACACGCCCCGTCTCGGCGGCGCGGTCCACCTCGGCGATGAGGCGCTGTCGCCACCCGGCGGCGTCGAAGGAGGGCACGTCCTGCTCCTCGAAGACCGCCGCGGGGATGTTGTGGATGGCGGCGACGGCGCGGCCGACGGCGTGCGCGAGCCCGGCCCCCGCCGGGAGCCGGGTGAAGTCAAGGGTGGCGCCCTCCACGTGGGGGTAGACGGCAGCGTGCCCCTCCCGACCGACCGCGGCGTAGCCGGCAGCGGCGGGCACCTTGAACGGGAGGTGCCTGGCGAGCTGGCGGACCAGCTCGTCGTTGCGGTGCAACCGCGCCCCGGCGATCGCGGTCAGGGGTGAGCGGACCAGCCACCGTCGACCGGTGGCGTCCTCGACCACGGCCTGCTCGAGCTCGGTCTCGGCCCCCCTCTCGACGCTCATCCGGGCCACGGTCACCGGCTTCATCCCCGGGACGGCGGCGCTCGCGAGGGCAGCGAGGGCCAGGTCGGTGCGCTTCACACCCCCCACCGTATGCCGTGTCCTCCACCCGGGGCGTCATTCCACCGGCACGTCCCGGAAGCGGCCCGCCCCCGGCGCCACGGCACCGTCAGTCCCGGGACCTACAGTGTCCGGGTGAGCGCTGCCGACGAGACCTTTCTGGACCTGGCCCTCTCCCGGTCCCGGGTGGACCGCCTCGCGCGGGTGCGGACCGACGGCACCGAGCTGGGGGCTCTCCTCCAGCGCCCGGGGACGCGCGTGCTCGAGCTGCGCGGGGACGCGGTCGCGGTCCTCCGCGACCCGGTACGACTGCGGCTGCGCGCGCCTCGCGAGGGTGACGCCGCCCACGAGCCGTGGTTCCTCGGCCGGGACGCCGGGGTCGACTACGTGGCGGTGACGGTCGAGCGCGCCACGGGGGAGGGCGGCGACCACGGGGACGGCCCCGAGGAGGTGACCTGGGTCGGTCTCCGGGAGGTCGGTGCCGACCTCGACGACCGCGACGCCGGGCTGCTCACGGCGGCGACCGCGCTGCGGGCCTGGCACGACCGCCACGGCCACTGCCCCCGGTGCGGTGCAGCGACGCAGGTGGTGCAGGGGGGATGGCTGCGCCGCTGCCCGACCGACGGGTCGGAGCACCACCCGCGCACCGACCCCGCCGTCATCATGGCGGTCACGGACCCGGACGACCGGCTCCTGCTCGCCACCGGCATACCGTGGCCCGAGGGGCGGTTGTCCGTCCTGGCCGGCTTCGTCGAGGCGGGCGAGTCCCTGGAGGCGGCCGTCGCCCGGGAGGTGGAGGAGGAGGTCGGCGTGCAGGTCGACGGTCTGGTCTACCGAGGCAACCAGCCCTGGCCCTTCCCCGGGTCGCTGATGCTCGCCTTCCGCGCCAGGACCGGGCAGACCCACCTCACGATCCAGGAGAGCGAGCTGCGGTCCGCGGCCTGGTACACCCGGGACCAGCTGGCCCAGGGCCTCCGGGAGGGCCGGTTCACCCTGCCCTCCCGGGTCTCCATCGCCCACCGGCTCATCGAGGAGTGGTTCGGCGGTCCGCTGCCGGGGCACGGCCCCGCGGTGCCCCGGTGAGCACCGCGCCGGACCCCGACACCATCCTGGACGGCCTCGACCCCGAGCAACGGGAGGTGGCGGCCGCCCCGCTGGGGCCGATGGTCGTGCTCGCCGGCGCCGGGACCGGCAAGACCCGGGCCATCACCCACCGCATCGCCTACGGGGTCGCGAGCGGCGCCTACCCTCCCGACCGGCTGCTCGCCGTGACCTTCACGGCACGTGCCGCGGGGGAGATGCGGACCCGTCTGCGCGGGCTGGGCGTCCGCGGGGTCCAGGCGCGGACGTTCCATGCCGCAGCCCTGCGCCAGCTGCAGTTCTTCTGGCCGCAGGCGGTCGGCGGGCCGCCGCCGACGGTCGTCGCCCACAAGGCCCCTGCGGTGGCGGAGGCCGCCGGTCGGCTCCGCCTGCGGCTGGACCGGGCCGCCCTGCGCGACGTCGCGTCCGAGATCGAGTGGGCCAAGGTCTCCATGCTCACGTCCCAGACGTACGCGGCGCGGGCCAGCACCCTGCGTCGGACGGTCGCCGACCTCGACGCGACCGCCATGGCCCGCCTCCTGGAGACCTACCACGAGGTCTGCTCCGAGCGCCACGTCATCGACTTCGAGGACGTCCTGCTGCTCACCGTCGGCATGCTGGACGAGCACCCGCAGATCGCCGCCGCGATCCACGACCAGTACCGCCACTTCGTCGTCGACGAGTACCAGGACGTCAACCCGCTCCAGCAGCAGCTGCTCGAGCTGTGGCGGGGGAGGCGTGAGGACGTCTGCGTCGTGGGCGACCCCGCGCAGTCCATCTACTCCTTCACCGGGGCCAGCGCCGACCACCTGCTCGGGTTCTCCCGGCTGCACCCGGGCGCCCGACGCGTGCGCCTCGTCCGCAACTACCGCAGCACCCCCCAGATCGTGCACCTGGCCAACCTGGTGCTGGCGTCGGGTGGTCGGCAGCGGGACACCTCGGCCGACCTGGTGGCACAGGCGGGCGACGGCCCGACGCCCGTCCTCACCTCCTACCCCGACGACGAGGCGGAGGCGGCGGGGGTCGCCGACGGGGTCCGGGCCCTCTTGGATGCCGGGCAGGAGGCCAGCGAGATCGCGGTGCTCTACCGCACGAACGGCCAGTCGGAGGTGCTCGAGAGTGCGCTCGCCCGCGCCGGGATCCCCTACCTCGTGCGCGGCGGCGAGCGCTTCTTCTCCCGCGCCGAGGTGCGCAACGCGATCGTGCTGCTGCGCGGGGCGGTGCGCTCCGACGACGGCACCCAACCGCTGGGCGACCAGGTGCGGCACGTCCTGGCGGGGGCCGGCTGGGCACCCAGGCCTCCGGAGGGCTCGGGCGCGGTGCGGGAGCGGTGGGAGAGCCTGCAGGCGCTGGTGCTGCTGGCGGACTCCCTCGCGGAGCAGGCCCCGGGTGCCCGGACGTCGGACCTGGTGGCCGAGCTGGACCGGCGTGCCCAGGAGCAGCACGCGCCGACCGTGCAGGGCATCACCCTGGCCTCGCTGCACGCCGCCAAGGGCTTGGAGTGGGACGCGGTCTTCCTCGTCGGGGCCAGCGACGGACTGCTGCCCATCACCCTCGCCGACACGCCCGCACGGGTGGAGGAGGAGCGCCGCCTCCTCTACGTCGGGCTCACCCGCGCCCGCCACCGGCTCACCGTGAGCTGGGCCGGGGCGCGCAGCCCGGGCGCCCGGTCGAGCCGCTCGGTCTCGCCGTTCCTCGCGTCCGCCGCGGGGGTCCTCGGGGCGGGTGCGCAGCCCGGGCGGCGGACGGCCGGCAGGCGCGAGGGGGGCCGACGCCCCCCGCGGCCCCCGCGAGCCTGTCGGTCCTGCGGCGCCGTCCTGGCGGCGGCGGGGGAGCGCAAGATCGGCCGGTGCGGCGCGTGCCCGCCCACCTACGACGAGGCGACCTTCACCGCGCTGCGGGAGTGGCGCCGCGGGGTGGCGGCAGAGGGCGCCGTGCCCGCCTACGTCGTCTTCACCGACGCCACCCTGGTCGCGATCGCCGAGCAGGTGCCGGCCGACCGCGACGCGCTGTCGCAGGTCTCGGGGGTGGGGGAGCGCAAGCTGGAGATGTACGGTGACGCGGTGCTGGGGATCCTGTCCGGCGCGCCCCCGACCACCGGCTGAGGGCGACGGCGGAAAAGGCGTTGCGCCCCTGGTGGAGGGGGGCATACAGTGACCGAGTCAAGCCCACGGCCTCGTCGCCCTGGGGTCACGCGCACCGAGAGGAGGGTGGATCACGATGGAGAGCACGATCGTCACCGGCGGCTTCCCCGCCCGAGCGACGCACGCCGCGTTCACCCTCCGGACCGCCCGCCCCCGCGCCACGGTCCTCTCTGTGGGATCGTCCGCGACCGCGCCGTTCGGTGCCGGAACCGCGCAGACGTCGTTCCCGCACGTTGCCGACCCCTCCCAGGGCCTGGGCTCAGCACGGACACCGTAGAAGGCTTCTCCTTCCCGTTCCGGCCGCGAGTCCTCGCCTGAGGATCCGCGGCCGTTCTCGTTGCTCGCCGGTCAGCCGGCGTCATCGGCGGTCCTGGATCCGACCATCTCGGAAGACAGCCGCCATGACGACCAGCCCCCGACCCCAGCAGCACCGACATCAGGAAGGAACCACCGTGCATCCCGCAGCGCGTCGAGATCACGAGGACACCCACGAGACCGTCGCACCTCAGCTCGTGCTCGGCCGTGCGGCACTGCCGTGCCACGAGCACCCGGCGGACCTGTGGTTCGCCGAGCTCCCCGCGGAGGTCGAGCACGCCAAGGAGCTCTGTGCTCCCTGCCCGCTGCGCGAGCAGTGCCTCGCCGGGGCGCTCGAACGGCGCGAGCCCTGGGGCGTCTGGGGCGGGCAGCTGATGCTGCAGGGTCGGGTGGTGCCGCGCAAGCGGCCCCGGGGCCGGCCCCGCAAGGACGAGGTGGCTGCCTGAGCGGTGCGCCGAGGTCGGCCGTCAGCCGATCTCGGTGCCCGCGTGCCACGGGCAGGCGGCGTGACGGGACCATCGACGGGTGACGAGGTGCGGGTGCCACGGGCCCACCTCGTGGGCGTCGCCGGTGGCGGTCGCCGGGACCCGTGCGGTGAGCAGCACGACCAGGCCGACCACCACGCGGAGCACCTCGTCGGGCACGGTCGGTGGCAGCGGCGCGGTGAGCGGGTCCTCGAGGGCGGCGGCGCTGGCCGGCCAGGTCGGATCACGGTCACGGCGGTGCAGGTCCAGGCAGTGCAGGCACGGTCCCCCCGCCAGGCCCGTCCACGGACCGATCACCACCCGGGTGCTCTGCGCGACCACGGGCAGGACCCGTCGGCCGGCCAACCCGGGTTGCCGAGCCGTCCCGACGGGCACCACGTGGTCGTGCACCGTGACGACCGCACGCCCGGTCGTGGACGGCCACGCGGGCCGTGCGGTGGGGCCCACGGGCCGGTCGCCGCGACCCGTACCCGTCGGGGGGACAGGTGTCGCCCCGTGCGCGAGGTGCGCACGCAGCGTGCCGACCAGGTGGCCAGGACCACGGACGTCGGTGGGGGTCACGTCCCGGCGCCGGCGCCCGGGGGTGGCCGCGAGCCGTTCGACCACCCTCCACCCCAGGGTCTCCGCGGGTCCCGGGGGCAGTCCGCCGGCCACCGCCCAGGCGCCCGGACCCACACCGAGCTGCAGAGCGCCGTTCTGGCCGGAGGGCCACCAGGGGAACCCTCCCTCGACCTCACCTGCGCCCGCCATGGACCGACCCTGCCACGCGCAGAGCCTGGCGCGGCCGGCTGTCCACAGGCCGCCGCGGCCCTCAGGTGTCCGTCGGCCCCCGCGGACCGGGGTCCTCGCCGTCGCTCAGCAGTCGCTCGATGTCCTCGTCGGTGACCGTCAGCCCCTCCGAGAGCGCACCGTGCCGTTCCACGAAGCCCAGCGGGTCGTCGAGGTCGGCACCGGTGGGAGCGACGTCGGGGTGGCCCCAGGCCTCGTCCCGGGCGTCGCGCCCGTGCCGCGACTCCAGCGCCGCCCAGAGGTTGGCGGCGTCGCGCAGCCGCCGTGGTCGCAGCTCCAGCCCGACGAGCGAGGCGAAGGTCCGCTCGGCCGGACCGCCGGTCGCCCGCCGGCGGCGCACCGCCTCCGCGAGCGCCTCGGCGTGGGGCAGGTGGGGACCCACGGCCTGGGCGGCCACGACGTCGACCCACCCCTCGACGAGGGCGAGCAGGGTCTCGAGCCGGGTGAGCGCGGCCTGCTGCGCGGGGCTGTGGTCGTTGGAGAACAGGCTGTCCCCCAGCGCGTCCTGGAGCGACGCCGGGTCCTGGGGGTCCACGTGACGGACCGCCTCCTCGATCCCCTCGGTGTTGATCCGGATGTCGCGGGCGTACTCCTCGACCGCCGTCAGCAGCTGCGGTCCGAGCCAGGGCGCCCCGGCGAAGAGCCGCACCCGGGCCGCCTCGCGGACGGCGAGGTAGAGGTGCAGCTCACCGGCGTCGACCTCCAGGCCGTCGGCGAAGTCGGCGACGTTGGCCGGCAGGATGGCCACGCTCTCGTCGCCGAGGATCGGCAGGCCCACCTCGGTGCCCGAGAGCACCTCCCCGGCCAGGGTGCCGACGGCCTGACCGACCTGGCCGCCGAACATGCTGGCCGACATGCGCCGCACCATGGGCGCCATCTGGCCCATCATCGCCGCCGGGTTCATCCCTGGGGGCAGGCCGGGGATCGGGGGCGCGCCCTCCTCGCCCAGCTGTCCGAGCTGCTGCTCCATGGCGGCGGTCATCGCGGACTGCAGACCCTCGGCCACCGGTGCCGTCAGCCGTTCCCACAGGGGGAGGGTGCGCTCGACCCACTCGGCCCGGCTCAGCGCCAGCGCGGCGCCCTCCGGTCGCGGCAGGTCGGTGACCTGGTCGATCCACAGGGTCGCCACCTGGACCACCTGCTCGACGTCCCGCCGGGTGCTCTCGCTGATCGACGGGTCGTCCTCGGCCACGGCCTTGCGGGCCACGTCACGGGCCAGCTCGGAGTTCACCGGCCCGTCGTCGCCGCCGCTGGTGCCGCCGCCCATGAGCATCTCGAGCTGGGAACGCATCTGCGCCACCTGGTCGGGGTCGAGGTCCCCGAGGCCCATCGAGCTGAGGGTCTCGCGCAGCTCGGGCGGGACCGGCCCGCCGAACAGCGCCTCGAGCGGGTCGGGCTCGTCGCGACGCTCCGGGTTGTCCTGTTCTGACACGGTCCTCGTCCTTCTCCTTCGGGGGTTCCGGCGCCCCAGCCTGTCACGAGACGGACGGCGGCGCGGGGCGCCGGTGGTGCGTGCTGTCCCTTCCCTGGTCTCAACACCGGCGGGGGCGGCAGAGTTCCCGCTGCCGTGCGGGGCGGTCCGGGGAGCGGTCAGGCGGATCAGGCATGATGACGCGATGAGCGAGGACCAGAGCATCGTCGCCGGGGTGCGTGAGGCGCCGTTGTCCGTCGACGAGGCCCTGAGCGCGGTGCGGCACCCGAGGGCGGGCGCTGTCACCATCTTCGTCGGGACCGTCCGCGACCACGACTCGGGGCGCTCCGGGGTGACGCGGCTCGACTACTCGGCCCACCCGGAGGCCGCCGACCGGTTGACCGCGCTCGCGACCTCGGTGGCCCAGCACGAGCAGGTGCACGGGGTGTATGCCGTGCACCGGGTCGGTGAGCTGGAGGTCGGGGACCTCGCCGTGGTGTGCGCCGTCGCGGCCGAGCACCGCGCCGAGGCCTTCGAGGCCGGCCGCGCGCTCATCGAGGAGCTCAAGAGCGGCATACCCATCTGGAAACGGCAGCAGTTCGACGGCCAGGAGCACGAGTGGGTGGGTCTGTGAGCGGGGACGTGCAGGCCGGGCCCGAGGGGCGGGCGGGCCAGCCCCCGCACACGCGCGTCGGCGTCAGCGCCGCGGCCCTGCTCGTCGTGGTCGCGGCGGGTGTGCTCACGGGCTCGGTGCTCAACCTCGTCACGGTGCAACGGGTGATCTACGTCCCCGGGCCCGTCTACGACACCCTGGGGCAGATCGACGGCGCGGACATCGTCAGCGTGGACGACGAGCTCACCACCTACGACGACACCGGCGGCCACCTCTACTTCACCACCATCCGGCTCCAGGGCGGCCCGGGCGACACGGTCTCCGCGTGGGAGGCGCTGCGGGCCAGCATCGACCCGTCCACGACCGTGGTGCCGCGTGAGGAGGTCTTCCCCGAGGACGTCACCGCCGAACAGGTGCGGGAGCAGAACACCGAGCTGATGCAGCACTCCCAGGACGATGCCGCCGTCGTCGCGCTGCGGGCGCAGGGCGTGCAGATCGAGGAGAACGTGGTCGTGGCGCAGGTCATCGCCGACGCCCCCGCCGACGGGGTGCTCGAGGTCGAGGACGAGATCGTCCGGGTCGCGGGCCAGGACGTCAGCGACACCACGGCCGTCCGGGACCAGATCCAGGCCGTGGAGCCTGGGCAGGAGGTCCCGGTCACGGTCCGCCGCGGGGGCGAGGAGATCGAGCTGGACGTGCCCACCCGCCTGGACGAGGAGAGCGGCCGCACGATCGTGGGCGTCTACCTCGCGCCGGTCTACGACAACCCCTACGAGGTCACCATCGACGCCGGCAACGTGGGTGGACCCAGCGCGGGCCTGATGTTCTCGCTGGCGGTCTACGACGAGATCACCCCCGGCGCGCTCACCGGGGGTCGCTCGATCGCCGGCACCGGGACGATCACCGGCGACGGGACGGTCGGGGGGATCGGGGGCATCACCCAGAAGATGTATGCCGCCCGCGAGGCCGACGCCGAGGTGTTCCTCGCGCCCAGCGACAACTGCACGGAGGTCGTCGAGAGCGACCCCGGCGGGATCACGGTGGTCCCCGTCGGGACCTTCGACGACGCGTTGGCGGTCATCGGTGAGCTCGAGGAGTCCCCGAGCACGTCCGCGAGCGAGCTCTCCTTCCCCACCTGCGCCGACGAGCTCGAGGACCAGGCGGAGCAGACCGGCTGAGTCAGCCCGTCCCGTCGACGAGGGTGGAGGCGAGGGCGTGGGTCAGGCCGGGGGCGATGTCCGGCCCGACGGCCACGGCGTCGTCCTCGTCGAAGTCGCGCTGACGCAGCAGGCAGGTGCGCGAGCCGTCGCGCAGGCAGGCGGCCAGCAGCCGCACGTCCTTGCGGTCGGGGTGGGCCATCAGGGCGTCCGTCGCCTCCTGAGGCCCTCGCGGGAGCTCGCGCTCGGCCTCCGGGGGCACCACGATCCGCTCGACCGACAGGGCCACGCCCTCGACGTCGGGCGGCCAGGCCATCCGGCCCAGCAGCGACTCCAGGTCGGCGGTCGGAGGGAGCCGCTCCTGCTCGACGGCGGTGAACCCGTCGTCCTCGGGGTCGGTGAGCTGGCCGGCGAGGGAGGGCTCCCGCTCGCGCAGCAGGGCGGTGCGCACGAGCGCGAACAACCGGGGCGGCTGGTCCCACCCGGAACGGGCGACGTGCTTCTCGGTGTCGACGGCGGCCCGCAGCAGGGCGCTCGGGCGGGACGGGTCGGTGGCCACGGAGGGGTCAGGGTCGGTGGGGGGCACGTCGCCATGGTCGCATCCGGGTCGCCGTGGGGGCGCGCGGCCGCGGCAGTTACGCTGGAACGGTGAGCGAGCGCGAGCCAGAGCCCGGCCCGGATCCCGACGAGAGCGGCAGCGGTGCCGCCGGTACGGGCGGCGGACCGACCGGTCCGGCCTGGTCGGGGGGGCCTCAGGAGCGCGCCGGCGCCGATCCCGGAGCTCGCGGGGGTGGACCCGGCCGCCCGTCCTCCGGTGGTGGGGGCGGAGGTGGAGGCGGCCGCCCCGGTCGCTCGTCCCGCCGTGGCGGCGGGCTGCCGCGCGGGCGGGTCCTGCCGACCGTGCTCATCGTGCTCGCCCTGCTCAGCCTGCTGGGCTGGGGCGCGACGCTGTGGACCGACCTGCTGTGGTTCCAGGCGCTGGGTTTCCGCGAGGTGCTCGTCACCCGGCTCCTCACCCAGGTCGGGCTGTTCGTCCTGGCGGCGGCCATCACCGCCGGCGTCGTGTGGTCCGGCCTCTGGCTCGGCTGGCGGCACCGGCCCATCTACGCACCCTCGACCCCGGAGCAGGCCGCCCTCGACCGCTACCGCAGCGCGCTGGACCCGGTGCGCCGGCTCGTCTTCATCGCCGTGCCCGCGGTGCTCGGGCTGTTCGCCGGCACCGCCGCCGCCGCCCAGTGGCAGACCGTGCTGCTCTTCATCCACCGTCAGCCCTTCGGCGAGGTGGACCCCGAGTTCGGGATGGACGTCGGGTTCTTCGTCTTCAGCCTGCCGTTCTGGCAGATGGTCATCTCCTTCGCCACCCTGGTCCTGGGGCTGAGCCTCATCGGGGCCCTCCTCACCCACTACATCTACGGCGGCATCCAGCTGCAGGGGGCCAGCCGCGGCCAACGCACGACCACCGCGGCGCGCATCCACCTGGCGGTGCTGCTCGGGCTCATCCTCGTGGTCCGGGCCGCCGGCTACTGGGTCGAGCGCTTCTCGCTCTCCATGACCCAGCACGCCCGCATCACCGGCATGACCTACACCGACGTCAACGCGCTGCTGCCGACCCGGAGCATCCTCGCGGTGGCGGCGCTGCTCTGCGCCGCGTTCTTCGTCGCCACCATCTGGACGAAGTCGTGGCGGCTGCCCGTCATCGGGCTGGCCGGTCTCCTGGTCGTCGCGCTGGTGCTCGGCGGGGCATACCCCTCGCTGGTGCAGCAGTTCCGGGTGAACCCCTCGGAGGCCCAGCTGGAGGCTCCCTACATCCAGCGGGCGATCGACTCGACCCTCAGCGCCTACGAGCTCGAGGACATCGAGATGACCGACTACAACGCCGAGACCGAGGCCGAGCCGGGTCAGCTGCGCAGCGACGCCGACACCATCCCGGGCATCCGCATCGTGGACCCCTCCATCGTCTCCCCGACGTTCCGGCAGCTGCAGGGGGTCCGCAACTACTACCAGTTCCCCGAGGCCCTCGACGTCGACCGCTACGAGGTCGACGGCGAGCTGGTCGACACCGTCATCGCGGTCCGCGAGCTGAACCTCGAAGGGATCTCCGCGGACCAGCGCAACTGGGTCAACGACCACACCGTCTACACGCACGGGTTCGGTGTCGTGGCCAGCTACGGCAACCGTCGTTCGACCGAGGGCGAGCCGATCCTCTACGAGCGCAACATCCC
This sequence comes from uncultured Serinicoccus sp., assembly GCF_947487915.1. Classification (GTDB taxonomy): domain Bacteria; phylum Actinomycetota; class Actinomycetes; order Actinomycetales; family Dermatophilaceae; genus Ornithinicoccus. Next base: position 111,993 of record NZ_CANKYH010000009.1, read on the forward strand.
GCCGGTCGGCGAGCTGGGGGAGTACGAGCCCCGGATCTACTTCGGCGAGTCCTCGCCCAACTACTCGATCGCCGGGGCACCCGAGGGCCAGCCCCCGCGCGAGCTGGACTACCCGGTCAGCGGGCAGGACACCGGTGAGGTGCGCAACACCTACAGCGGCGGGGGAGGGGTCGCCATGGGCACCTTCGCGCGCCGCGCGGCCTACGCCATCAAGTACCGCCAGATCGAGATCATGCTCTCGGACTCGGTCAACAGCGAGTCCCGCATGCTGGACCACCGCGAGCCGCGCGAGCGGGTGGAGCGGGTGGCGCCGTGGCTGCGGCTGGACGGCAACCCCTACCCGGCGGTGGTCGACGGCCGGGTGAAGTGGATCGTGGACGGCTACACCGTCAGCGACCGCTACCCCTACAGCCAGATGGAGGAGCTGGGCGAGGTCACCCTCGACTCGCTGCAGACGGCTGACAACGTCAGCTCCATCGGCGGTGGCCAGGTCAACTACATCCGCAACTCGGTCAAGGCCACCGTCGACGCCTACGACGGCAGCGTCGACCTGTATGCCTGGGACGAGGAGGACCCGCTGCTGCGGGCCTGGTCCTCGGCCTTCGACAACTCCGTGCAGCCGCTGTCCGAGATCGACGGGGAGCTCATGTCGCACCTGCGCTACCCCGAGGACCTCTTCAAGGTTCAGCGCGAGGTGCTCTCCCGCTACCACGTGGACGACGCCGGCTCCTTCTTCACCGGGCAGGACTTCTGGGCGGTCTCCGAGGACCCGACCGTCTCGGGCGAGAACCAGCCGGACATGCCACCGCACTACCTCTCGGTGACGATGCCCGGGCAGGAGGAGCCGACGTTCAGCCTCACCACGACCTACATCCCACGGGGCAACGACCGGCAGAACCTCACCGGCTACGTCGCCGTGGATGCCGATGCCGGGACGACCTCCGGTGAACGGCGCGACGGCTACGGGCAGATGCGGATGCTGGTGCTGCCCCGGGACACCACGGTGCGCGGACCCGGGCAGTTCCAGAACGACATCAACTCCTCGGACGCCAACTCCGAGGCCTTCGGCCAGACGCTGTCCCAGTTCCTCAACCTGAACCGGAACACCGAGGCCTCGGAGGTGCTGATGGGCAACCTGCTCACCCTCCCGGTCGGTGGCGGGCTGCTCTACGTGGAGCCCGTCTACGTGCAGGCCCAGGGCGGCAACGCCTACCCGCTGCAGCGCATCGTCGTCGTGGCCTTCGGCAACGACCTGGCCTGGTCCGACACCCTCGACGGGGCGCTGGACGAGCTCTTCGGCGGTGACTCGGGAGCGACGGCCGGGGACGCCGGGGACGCCGGCCCCCCCACCGACGGCGACGCCCCCACCGACGGGGACGGGGCGTCCGGTGACGAGGGCGACGGCGGCTCGGGGCAGGTCGACGAGGGTGCCCTGGCCCAGGCGCTGGCCGACATCCAGGCCGCCTACGACGACGGTCAGGCCGCGCTCGCGGACAGCGACTGGGAGGCCTACGGCCAGGCCCAGGAGCGGCTGCGGGACGCCATCGACCGTGCGGTCGACGCCGACCCCTCCGGCGGGTCGGTGAGCGTCGACGGCGGCGAGGAGGACGCGGCCGACGACGGAGCCGCCCAGACGCAGGAGCCCTGAGCGAGGGCGGAGGTGTCCCTGCGACCGGGATTTGGTGAGCGACTCGCCATCACGTAAAGTAGTGCTCACCACGACGCGGGGTGGAGCAGTTCGGTAGCTCGCCGGGCTCATAACCCGGAGGTCGCAGGTTCAAATCCTGCCCCCGCTACGCATCGCGTCGGACGCGCACGAAGGCCCGGACCATCTGGTCCGGGCCTTCGTCGTGCGTCCGCGGGCCCGCGCGCACCGGCCGGGGACACGTCGCCGGGAGGCCACGGGGGGTCAGGGGCACGACGACAGGGCGCATAGGGTGGCAGCCCTATGCCCCTCGACCTGCCCGTCGCCCGTCGGACCCTGGCCAACGGCCTGCAGGTCGTCGTCAGCGAGGACCACGCCGTCCCGAGCGTCAGCATCAACCTGTGGGTGGACGTCGGGTCGCGCCACGAGGAGCCGGGGCGCACCGGCCTGGCCCACCTGTTCGAGCACCTCATGTTCCAGGGCAGCGAGCTGGTGGCCGAGGGCGAGCACATGGCGGCGCTCATGGCCCGCGGTGGGCGGGCCAACGCGACGACCAGCTTCGACCGCACGTCCTACGTCGCCTCCGTCCCCCGCAACGCGCTCGAGCTGGCGCTGTGGATGGAGGCGGACCGCCAGGGGCACCTCCTGCCGGCGCTCACCCAGGAGACCCTGGACAACCAGCGCGATGTCGTCGTGGAGGAGAAGCGCCAGCGCTACGACAGCGTGCCCTACGGCACGGCGCTCTCCCGGTTGGGCGAGCTGGTCTTCCCCGCCGGGCACCCGTACCACCACCCGACGATCGGCTCGATGACCGACCTCCGTGCCGCGACCCTGGACGACGTCCGTGCGTTCTACCGGGCGCACTACGGTCCGCGCACCAGCGTCCTCTCGCTCGTCGGCGATGTCGGTGCCGAGGAAGGCTTCGACCTCGCCGAGACGTACTTCGGCCACCTCCAGGACGCCACGAGGCCACGGCCGCCGTCGAGCCCTCCGCTCCCGCCGCTGCCCGCACCGGCGCGCGAGGTGGTGGTGGGCGGTCAGGAGCTGCCCTCCGAGCGGATCTTCCTCGCGGCCCGCCTTCCCGGGGTCACCCAGCCGGACTTCCTGCCCTGCGCCATGGCCCTGGACGCGCTGGCCGCCTCGTCCATCTCCCGGGTCCACCAGCGGCTGGTCCGCGGAGCCGAGGTCGTCAGCGGGGCGTCGGCGAGCGCGCTGGGTCTGCGGGACGGCACCTCCCTCGGCCTCGTCGTCGTGGACGTAACCGAGGGCGTGGACCCCCGGTCGGTCGAGGAGCAGCTCGCCGGGATCCTGGAGGACTTCGCCGAGCGTGGCCCGAGGCCCGTGGAGATGGAGGCGTCGGCGGCGGACACGGAGCGGTCGTGGCTGGAGGCCCTGTCCGGTCACGACGAGCGCGCCGACCTGCTCAGCCGGGCGACCCTCCTCTTCGACGACCCCGGCCAGGTCGACCGCTACGTCGACGAGGTGCTGGCCGCGACACCGGAGCAGGTGGGCCGCGCCGCCGCGCAGCACCTGGTGCCCGAGGCCATGGCCACGTTGGTCTACCGCTGGGAGGAGGAGGTATGACGCGCCCCGCCCGGGTCCGCCGGCGCCCGGCGGTGGGTGAGCCGGCGCTCTGGCGCTTCCCCGAGCCGGTGCAGACCCGACTGCCGAACGGGTTGGACCTCCTGGTCGTCGACCTGCCCGGCCAGCACGTGCTCTCGCTGCGCGTCGCCCTCCCCGCGCCGATCAGCCAGGAGCGACCGGGACGTGAGGGCTCCACCCTCATGATGGCCCGCTGCCTCGACGAGGGGACGGGCTCGCGCTCGGCCACCGAGCTCGCCGAGCTCGCCGAGCGCCACGGCATCGCGCTGGGCGCCGGGGCCGGGGAGCACGGCGTCCATCTCGGTGTCGAGGTGACCGGGCGCCACCTCGGCACCGCCCTGGGCCTGCTCGTCGAGTGTCTCGACGAGCCGACCTTCCCCGAGGCCGAGGTGGCGCGGCAGGTGCGACACCGCCTGACCGACATCGCGCACGAGCTGGCGGACCCGACGGGTCGGGCGCACCACGAGCTGCGCCAGGCCTACTACGCGGCCGGGGACCGGGCCAGGGTGCCCGTCGGTGGGACGGCCCCCTCCGTCGGCGCCCTCACCCCCGACGTCCTCCGGGCGCGCCACGGGGTGCTGGGGCCGCGCGGTGGGCTGGTGGTGCTGGCCGGTGACCTCTCGGCCGTCCAGGACCCGGTCCGGCTGCTGTCCAGCACCCTGGGGTCGTGGGAGCCGTCCGCGCAGGACGCTCCCGGCGGGCCGCGCCGGGCGGAGCGGGTGCCGGACGCCGACCAGGTCGTGCTCGTTCCCCGGCCGGGCGCCGCCCAGACCGAGCTGCTGCTCGCGCGCCCCGGCCCGGACCGGCGGACGCCGCACGGGTGGGGGACCTACCAGGCCCTCTCGATGATGTTCGGCGGCGCTCCGCACGCCCGCCTGGACCGCGTGCTCCGCGAGCAGCACGGCTGGACCTACGGGATGCGCCTCGGCTTCCGGCCGCGGCGGGTCGGGGGACAGTGCGTGGTCGGAGGCTCGGTCCGCGCGGACGCGACGCTGCCCGCCCTCGAGGAGACCCTGCGCATCCTCGGCGCCCCGGGGGAGTCGCTGGAGGAGCACGAGGTCCGTGCGGCGGCGGACTTCGTCGCGATGACCGCGCCCGCGCGCTACCTCACCGCGGACAGCGTCGCCGACGAGCTCGTCTCGCTGGTGGGCGACGGGCTCGGCCCGGAGGCGGTGACCAGGACGTTGCGTGAGGTGCACGACCTCACGACGGGCCGGGCGGCGCAGGCCTGGGAGGAGGTGCGGTCCGGGCCGGGTTGGACCGTGGTCGTCGTCGGAGACCCCGACGCCATCGCCCCGGTGGGGCAGGCCGGTCTGGGACCCGTGCGGACGGCCGGACCGCCGGAGGTCAGCCCTCGGCCCCGCCCCCAGGGCCCAGCATCATGAGGACCTCCTCGTGCATCCGCCCGTTGGTGGACACCACCGGGTGGGCCTGCGCCGTCGAGCTCAGCGGGGAGGCCGCCGGGGCGCCGGCCAGGTCGGTGACGGTGCCCCCCGCCTCGCGCAGCAGCGGTGCGAGCGTCGCGAGCTGGTAGCCGTCGGCCCAGGCGGCCAGCCCCAGGTCCACCGCCCCCTCGGCCACCAGGGCGTGGCTCCAGAACTCGCCGTAGGCGCGGGTGCGCCATACCCGGTCGGTCAGGGTCGCGAACCCGCCGCCGTGGTCGCCGTGCAGCCATCCGGCCACGTCGTCGGTCGACAGCGAGGCGTGGGCCAGCACCTCGGTCCCGGACACCTCGATGCGTCGCGCCCGGGAGAGCGTGCGGCCGGTCCAGGCACCCGAACCGACGCCGGCCCACCAGCGCCGGGCCAGCAGCGGGGCGGCGACGAGGCCGAGCACCGGCTCGTCCTCCACGACGAGACTGATGAGCGTCGCCCAGACCGGCACGCCCCGGACGTAGTTGGCCGAGCCGTCGATGGCGTCGACCACCCACCGACGCGCGCCGTGCCCGGTCGGGTCCAGGGTGCGCCCCTCGACCCGGTCGCGGGGCCGGGTGCGGTGCAGCTGGTGGCGCAGCAGCTCCTCCAGCCGGCGGGCGGCCGGCGTGGTGAGCGCACCGTCCGGGTCCACCTCGACCTCCTCCTGCAGCGCCCCGAAGAGCTCGAGGGAGGTGCGCTCCACCGCGTCCGCGAGGACGTGGGCGAGTCTCAGGTCGTCGTCGAAGCCAGGCACCCGTTCACCGTAACCGCTGGTCAGCGTTCAGCCGTGGTCCTCACCGGTGCGGCTGCGCAGCAACCGGCGCAGCGACTCCAGCCGCGCCGCACCGGCCGGCCCCGCGTGCCCCTCCTCCACCCAGGCGTCCAGGGCGCAGTCCGGCTCGTCGTGGCCGCAGCCGCGCGGGCAGCCCGAGGTCCCGGCGGCGAGGTCGTCGAAGTGCTCCACGAAGCTCGCCGGGTCGACGTGCCCCAGGCCGAAGGAGCGCACCCCCGGGGTGTCGACCACCCACCCCCCTCCGGCCAGCTCCAGGGCGACGGCAGAGGTGGAGGTGTGCCGCCCCCGTCCGGTGACGGCGTTGACGACACCCGTCGAGCGGGCCGCGTCCGGGACCAGGGCGTTGACCAGGGTCGACTTGCCCACCCCGGAGTGCCCGACGAGCACGCTGGTGCGGCCGAGCAGGGCCGCGCGCACCCTCTCGAGGGCCGTCGGGTCGACCGCGCCGCCACCCTCGCCGGGCACCGTGCCCGTCACCACGGAGGGCACGTCGAGTGCCGCGTAGTGCCGCAGGAAGGCCTCCGGGGAGGCCAGGTCGGCCTTGGTGAGGACCAGCAGCGGGTCCAGACCCGCGTCGTAGGCGGCGACGAGGCACCGGTCCACCATGCGTTCGCGCGGCTCGGGGTCGGCGAGGGCGGTCACGACGACCAGCTGGTCGGCGTTGGCGACGATGACGCGCTCCACGGTGTCGGAGTCGTCGGCGCTGCGGCGCAGCACCGTGCGGCGCTCCTCGACCCGGACGATCCGGGCCAGCGTGTCGGGTCCTCCGGACGTGTCGCCCACCATGCCCACCCGGTCACCGACCACGATGCGGCTGCGGCCCAGCTCGCGGGCCCGCATCGCGACCACCGTCCGGTCCGCCACCCGGACGGTGTAGCGTCCCCGGTCCACCGCGGTGACCACCCCGAGGACGGCGTCGTCGTGGGCCGGGCGGTCCTTGGTCCGGGGCCGTGAGCCCTTGCGCGAGGGGCGGACGCGCACGTCCGACTCGTCGAGGTGGTCGTAGCGACCGCTCATGACGGGCTCATCCCGCGTCCACGTCGGCGGTCGTGCCCACCGCCCGCTCCCAGGCCTGGTCGAAGCCGGGGAAGGTCTTGCCGGCGGCCCCCGGGTCCTCCAGCACCACGCCGGGGACCACGGCCCCGACGACCGCGCCGAACATCACCATCCGGTGGTCGTGGTAGGTGCGCACCCGCGCGCCGACCAGGTCGCCGGGTTCGATGGCCAGGCCGTCCGGGAGCTCCTGCGCGCGGGCACCCAGGCGGCCCAGCTCGGCAGCCAGCGCGGCGAGGCGGTCGGTCTCGTGCCCCCGCAGGTGCGCCACCCCGCGCAGCCGGCTGGGGGAGTCGGCCAGGGCGCAGAGGGCGGCGACCACCGGGGTGAGCTCGCCGACCTCGGCCAGGTCGAGGTCGACGCCGGACAGCCGCCCGCCCGCCGCGCCGGTCGCGAGCAGCCCCTCCGCGGTGGCCTCCGTGCCCGCGCCCATGGACGCCAGGACCTCGCGCATCCGATCGCCGGGCTGGGTGGTCCGCTCCGGCCAGCCCGGCACCAGGACCCGCCCGCCCGTGGCCGCCGCGAGGGCGAGGAACGGGGCCGCGGAGGACAGGTCGGGCTCCACGGCCACGTCGAAGGCACGCACCCGGCCGGGGGGGACCAGCCAGCTCGTCGGGTCCGGACGTGCGACGTGGACACCGACCGCGGCCAGGACGTCCAGGGTCATCTCGATGTGCGGCAGGCTCGGCAGCGCCGACCCGGTGTGCTCCACGTGCAGGCCGGCCGGGTATGCCGCTCCCGCCAGCAGCAGGGCGGAGACGAACTGCGAGCTGGCGGAGGCGTCGATGCGCACGTGCGGGGTGCTGCCCCCGGCGTCGCGCGGCGGGCCGACGACCTCGAAGGGCAAGGTCCCCGTCGCGTTCTCGCGGACGCGGACCCCGATGTCGTTGAGCGCCCGGAGCACCGGCCCCACGGGCCTGGCGCGGGCGCTCGGGTGCCCGTCGAACCGCACCGGGCCGTCGGCCAGGGCCGCGACCGGCGGCACGAACCGCATGACCGTGCCGGCCTGGCCGCAGTCGACGTCCACGCCACCCCGAGGCCCGCCTTCCGGCGGCCGGACCACCCAGGCCTGCGCGTCCTCGTCGTCCACGTCCGCGCCGAGGGCCCGCAGTGCCCCCACCATGCGCAGGGTGTCCTCGGAGCGCAGCGGGTGACGCAGGGTGCTCGGGCCGTCGGCCAGCAGCGCGAGGACCAGCCAGCGGTTGGTGAGCGACTTGCTCCCCGGCACCCGCACCCGGGCGTCGATCGGGCCGTCGGCGCAGGGCGCGGCCCAGGTCGGCGCGTCGGTCATCGCAGGTGGCTCCTCGGCATGGTCTCTGTCTCTGTCTCGGTCCCGGTCAAACCTAGCGCCTCCGCCGTCGTGCCGGATCTGCGGTGCTACCGTTCCCGCGTCGGTCGGTGGGTGCCGTCCCGCTCCTCCTGGTCCAGGTCGAGCAGGCCCGGTCCGTCCCGGCCGGCGGACCTGCCCGACGCACACCTGGCCGCCCGAGGCCGAAGGACTGCCCGAGATGACTCGCTCCCCGGTGCCGAACCGTCGGTCCGTCCTCGGTGCGGCGGGCGTGCTGGGCGCGATGCTGCTGTTCGCCGCCACGGTGGGGGCCGCGATCCACACGAGCGGGACGACCTTCGTCTGGTCGGTGAACATGATCAGCGACCTGGGCGACGGGGCGTGCCGTCCTCGGGACGGGCGATGGATCTGCTCGCCCGGCGCGGCGGCGTTCAACCTCGGGCTGCTGCTGAGCGGGGTGCTGCTCGGCGTCGCCGCGCTCTGCCTGTCGGCTCGGTGGGGCCGCTGGTTGGCCGGCAGCGTCTCGGTCATGGGACTGGGTCTGGTCGTCGCTGCCGTCTTTCCCGCCGGGGACACCGGGGCCGTGCACCTGGCGGGCGTGATCCTGGCCCTGGTGGTGCCGGCCGGCGGGCTGCTCCTGTCGGCGGTGCGTCCGGAGACGCCCTGGCTGGGGCGCGGACGCCGGGCCCGGGGCACGCTGGCCACGGTGGCGCTGCTCTTCTGCGCGGAGAACCGCATACCCCCGGCCCTGGTCCAGGAGGGCACGGGGCAGATCGTCATCGTCTCCTGCCTGCTCCTCGCCCTGCTCGTGGAGTCGGTGCGCGTCCTGGTCTCACGATCCGGCTCGGCCGGTCAGCCGGTCAGCCGGTCAGCCGGCGGAAGCGCGGCCACAGGGTCTCCCAGTCCGTGACCGGCCCCTCGCAGTGCAGCACCGGCACGTGCACGAGCTGGGGGTGGACGACCGGGCCCGTCCTCAGGGCCCCCGCCGACCGGCAGGTGTCGAAGGCGTCGCGCTGCTGCACCGCGTCCTCGCCGACGAGCAGCACCAGGTCGCTCGTGGGAGGACCGAGGTCGAAGAGCGCGTTGTGCCCGGAGTGCACGGCCGCCCGGTCCTGAGCCGTGCCGTAGCGGTGCACGGCGCCCGCCAGGGCGTAGGTGTCGACCACGACGTCCTCGCCGGCCCTGCGCAGGGAGGTGATCTGCTGGGCATACCCGGGCCACCCCACCTGGTCACGGATGGTGGGGTTGAGCCGCGACAGCGCGGAGAGCCAGGGCTCGGTCGGCGGCAGCAGCGGCAGGCAGACCAGGCAGGCGACCAGCCCGTTGGCGGCGACCACCAGGGAGCTCTTGCGCGGGCTCCACCGTCGTGCCGCCCCCGAGGTCACCCACCCCACGGCCAGGGCCGGGAGGAGGACCCCGACCGGGTAGTAGGGCTGCGAGGGGTTGGCGAGGGTCCAGAGGAGCACGACGACGAAGGTCGGCAGCAGGAAGCGACCGGGGCGGTCCGCACGCCACGGCGCGAGCAGCGCACCGCCCCAGACGAGCAGCAGCGGGGGTCCGACGAACAACGCCAGCGCGGGCAGCAGGGCGAGGCGGACCAGGTCCCCCTGCTGGTCGACGAGACCGCTGGAGACCTGGGTCATCGGTATGCCGTGGCCGAGCTGCAGCAGGATCTGGGGGGCGCCGAGCGCCACGAAGACCAGGGAGCCCAGGAGGGCGTCCCGGGTGAGCAGGATGCTGCGCCGGGTCAGCAGCAGCCCGACGAGGAGGGCCGCCGCGAGGACGACGACGAGCAGCTTGTTCCAGCAGGCCAGCCCGGCGACCGTGCCGGCCCAGAGCAGCCCGTGCGGGTGGCCCAGGGTCGCGCGCAGGACGAACAGGATGATCACCTGCCAGGCCAGCAGGTCGAGGCTCGACGTGGTGAACAGGTGGCCCATGATGAGCGGGTAGACGGTGAAGGCGTGTGCCCAGCCCGCCAGGCGCTGCACCCGCGGGGAGGCCCCCAGGGCGCGGGGGTAGAGGGTCGCCACGAAGGCCCCCGTCACCGCGGCCGCGACCCCGGGCAGACGCTGCACCCACAGGTGGTCGCTGACCCTGCCCAGGGCCCACGTGACCCAGACGGTCAGCGGGGGCTGGTCCTCGTACCACCACCGGGGCGGCAGCATGCCGAAGTACAGCTCGTCCCAGTGCGGCCCGTAGCGGGGTGCGACGGCGAGCAGCACCAGGGCCACCGCCAGCATGGGCGGCGCCGCCACCCGGAGCGGGCTGGGGTCGGCGTGGGCCGCAGCCCTCGACCTCACCGGCGCTCCGCGTGGGCCAGCCACTCCTCGACCTGCCGGACGGCGGCCCCGCACCCGTCCTGGCCCCCGACCCGACGGGCCAGGACCGCGGCACGGTGGTGCAGGGGCGCCGACATGGCCTCGTCCAGCGCCTGCGTCAGCATCCTGGTGGAGGCCGTCGTCCGGGGGACCGGGCGTGGCGCCACCCCCAGGAGGTGCAGCCGCCGGCCCCAGTAGAACTGGTCGGCGAGGTGCGGCACGACGACCGACGGGGTGCCCGCCCGGACGGCGGCGCCCGTGGTGCCCGCCCCGCCGTGGTGCACGACGGCCCGCACCCGTCGGAACAGCTCGTCGTGGGGTTCCTCGGTGACGGCCAGCAGGTGCGGGTGGTCGCTGGTGTCCGCTCCCGCCACCTGGACGAGGGCATGGACCCCGAGCCGGGCGCAGACCTCCTCCAGACGTTCCAGCAGGGCGTCCGGGTCGCGCTGGTGCATCGATCCGAAGCCGACGTAGATCCACTCGTGACCGTCGTCCAAGGCCCTGGCCACCGGTGCCGAGACCGGTCGCGAGCGCTCCGGCGCCGTCCACCAGCCGGTCACGACGCCGTGCGCCGGACTGTCGGGGACGAGCTCGCGACTGAAGGCGAAGAGGGAGCCGTGCGTGGACGTGGTGAGCGTCACCGGGTGGCGGGCGACCAGGTGGAGCCGACCACGACGCCACCCACCGTCCACGCCACCCAGGTAGCGCTCGACCCGGCGGAGTCCGTGTCGGGCCAGGCGCCGCAGCGGCCCGGGAAGCAGCCACGAGTAGGGGAGCAGGGGCATGGGCCCCTGGAGGTCGGCATACTCCGGCCACATGTGTGCCCGCACCACCGGCACGGACCGGTCGAGGGCCTCGTGCACCGCGGCGATGGCGAAGGTCGACGCGACGAGCACGTCCGCGCCGTCCAGGGCCTCCAGCGCGGGTTGGTGCGCGGAGTCGATGAAGTCCGCGAAGAGCTGCCGGGTGCGGCTCAGCTGCCGTGGGCTCCCGCGGCTCACGGCCCGTGCCGCGGGTCCGGCCAGCAGCTCCTCCGGATCGCTGGACACCTCCGCCACCCGCAGGCCGGGGTGGGCCCCGTCGACCAGCGTCCCGTGGGTGACGAGGGTGACCTCGTGCCCCTCCGTCGCGAACCGCCGGGCCAGGTGGGTGAAGGGGAGGACGTCACCTCTGCTGCCGATGGCGACCACCACCACCCTCATCGTGGGGTCACCCGCCGATCACCTCTCCGCTGGCAGGATCGACCACCCCGACCAGCTCGGTCCTCGGGAGGGGCTCCACGAGACCCGCGCCGTTGCTCCCGGCGTTGCCGACGGCACGGCTCACCGGCCAGGCCGTGAAGCGTCCTGGCACCTGCGCGGCGTCGACCATCGACCGGACGTCGCCGGCGTCGGTGAGGTCGGGGTCCAGCCAGTCGTGCCACTGCTCCGGCTCCAGGGCGAGGGGCTGCCTCTCATGGATCCGGTCCAGACCCGGCTCCGCGGCCGTGGTGAGGACGGCGTAGGTCACCAGCCAGGCGTCCTCGCCGTCGGGGCCGGCCTGCGGGTTGCGCCAGAACTCGTAGAGGCCGGCCAGTGCCAGCGGCCGGTCGTCGGCGCGGGTGACGTAGAAGGGCTGCTTGCGGGGCCGGCCCCTGGTGTCGGTCGCGACCGGGCTGGCCTGCCACTCGTACCAGCCGCTGATCGGCACCAGGGCGCGCCGGGCCAGCGCGGCGCGGGCGAAGGCCGGCTTCTCGAGCAGGGTCTCCTGGCGGGCGTTGATCATGCGCGCCCCGACCGAGGGGTCCTTGGCCCAGGACGGCACGAGCCCCCACGTGAGCAGCCGCAGCTGGCGGACCGGCGCCGGGTCGGCGCCGGTCCGGGGCGTGTCGTCCGACGCGGTCCGGGGCGCGCGGGTCAGCACCACGGGGGCCTGCTTGCTGGGGGCCACGTTGTAGTCGGCCTCACCCGGCGGTGGCGTCTGGGGGTTCTTCAACAGGCTGAGCGACCGCTCCCCGGTGGCGTCGAGCTCGACGTCGTAGGCCTCGACGAGCTCGTCCGGGTGGGCGCTCGCGGCATACCGTCCGCACATCAGCAGCTCCCTGCTCTCACTGGCGGTAGGCGGACAGGAAGTTGCCCATCCGCTCCAGTGCCGCCCTCAGGTCCGCGCCCCAGGGGAGGGTCACGACGCGCAGGTGGTCGGGGGTGGGCCAGTTGAAGCCGGTGCCGTGCACGACGAGGATCTTCTCCCGCTCCAGGAGGTCGAGGCACAGCTGGACGTCGTCGTGGATCTCGTGCACCTCCGGGTCGAGGCGGGGGAAGACGTAGAGGGCGCCCCTCGGCTCGACGCAGCTCACCCCCTCCATGGCGTTCAGCATGCCGGTCGCGAGGTCGCGCTGCTCGGCGAGGCGCCCCCCCGGCGCGATCAGCTCCTCGATGCTCTGGTGACCGGACACGGCCACCTGGATCGCGTGCTGGGCGGGCACGTTGGGGCACAACCGGGTGGACGCGAGCAGCTCGATGCCCTCGAGGAAACCCCGCGCGTGCGCGGTGGGTCCGGTGATGGCGACCCACCCGGCGCGGTAGCCGGCGACCCGGTAGGTCTTGGACAGGCCGTTGAAGGTGAGGCACAGGAGATCGGGCGCCAGCGAGGCGATCGACACGTGCCGGGCGTCGTCGTAGACGATGCGGTCGTAGATCTCGTCGGCGAGCAGCAGCAGGGAGTGCTCGCGGGCCAGCTCAACGACCTGCTCGAGCACCTCGCGGGAGTAGACCGCCCCGGTGGGGTTGTTCGGGTTGATGACGACCAGGGCCTTGGTGCGGGGCGTGATCTTGGCCCGGATGTCCTCCACCTGCGGGTTCCAGCCGTCCGCCTCGTCGCACAGGTAGTGGCGCGGTGTGCCGCCGGCCAGGCTGGTCGCCGCGGTCCACAGGGGGTAGTCCGGCGCCGGGACCAGCACCTCGTCCCCGGGGTCGAGCAGGGCGTTGAGCGTCATCATGATGAGCTCGGAGACGCCGTTGCCGAGGTAGACGTGGTCGACGTCGAGCGGGGGGAAGTCGGGCTCGTCCTGGTAGCGCGAGACGACGGCGCGCCGGGCGGGCAGGATGCCCTTGGACTCCGAGTACCCCTGCGCCCCGGGCAGGGCCGCGATCATGTCCTGCAGGATGATGTCAGGCGCCTCGAAGCCGAACGGCGCGGGGTTGCCGATGTTGAGCTTGAGGATGCGGTGCCCCTCGGCCTCCAGGGCCGCGGCCCGGGCCGCCACCGGTCCGCGGATCTCGTAGAGGACGTTCTGCAGCTTCGCCGGCTGGGTCAGCGGGCGGAGTCGGTCGGGACGGGCGCTCGGGTTCACCCCCTCATCGTCCCATCCTCCCCACCCGGGACCGGCGGCCGGGAATGCGCGCGCCCGATCCCCACGTTGACCCCCCAGTTGCGACGACACTGCGGAGGAGACGAGAGTGCTGAGGACCACCACCGCTCCCGGTGAGGCGGCTGGCGACTTCGCCCTGGCGAGCCCGCACGGGCTAGGCTGGACGGCGATGAGTACTGACCAGCCGGCCGTCGAGGAGATCGACGCCCAGGCAGCGGCAGACGCGACCGTCGACGTCGCGACCGAGAGCCCGCAGGAGCGTTCAGCGCGCTTCGAGCGCGAGGCCATGCCGTTGCTGGACCAGATGTACAGCGCGGCCCTGCGGACCACCAGGAACCCGACCGACGCCGAGGACCTGGTGCAGGAGACCTACGCCAAGGCGTTCGCGGCCTTCCACCAGTACCGGCCCGGGACGAACCTGCGCGCCTGGATGTACCGCATCCTCACCAACTCCTACATCAACAGCTACCGCAAGAAGCAGCGCCAGCCGTTGCAGTCGGACGCGGCCGAGGTCGAGGACTACCAGCTGGCGCGGGCGGCCTCCCACACGTCCTCGGGGCTGCGCTCGGCGGAGGCGGAGGCGCTGGACCACCTGCCGGACAGCGACGTCACGAGGGCCCTCGCCAGCATCGGCGAGGACTTCCGGATGGCGGTGTACCTGGCCGACGTCGAGGGCTTCTCCTACAAGGAGATCGCCGACATCATGGACACCCCCATCGGCACCGTCATGTCCCGGTTGCACCGGGGTCGCAAGCAGCTGCGCGAGCTGCTGGCCGACTACGCCGCGGAGCGCGGCATCACGCGAGCAGGGGAGGGGTCGTGATGGCCGAGCGCCCCCAGGGTGGCGAGGACGCGGTCGACTGCGCCGGCGTGCTCCTGCGGCTCTTCGAGTTCGTGGACAACGAGACCGGACCGGTGGACCGCGCACGGATCCAGGCGCACCTGGACGACTGCGGATCCTGCCTGGCGGAGTACGACCGTGACCTGCTGCTCAAGGCACTGGTCCGGCGGGCGTGCGCACGTCAGAGCGCACCCCCGGAGCTGCGCAGCCAGATCCTCACCCGGATCACCAGCACCCAGGTCACCGTCGTCCGTCGCACCGAGACGTAGCCCCGAGGTCCCGAGCTGGGACGCGACGCGACGAGGGCCGCCCCGGTCGGGGCGGCCCTCGGTCATGCTGGCGCTCAGGCGTTCGGCTTGCGGCCGTGGTTGGCCGCCTTCTTCTTGCGGTCGCGGCGCTTGCGGGCTCGCTTGCTCATGTGGGTCCTCCCAACGATCGGTGACGGTCCCAGTGTCCCACAGGCGTTCCGTGACCAGGTCCTTGTGACTGTCGTCACGGGTATGGTAAAGGTTTGTTCAATTTTGTCCGTCGCGGTCGTCTTCGGGAGGACTGCTCTGTGACGCGTGTGGCATATTAGAAGGACGCCGGAGGTCTCACCGGCTGTCGCTCCTACCCGTCGGGGGCGTCTCTACGGAAGGACACCATCATGTTGCAGCTCATCACCGACTTCGTCACCTCGGGCGCCTTCAGCGCCCTGTTCAGCTTCATCGACGTCGTGCAGTGGAACGGCTGAGCCGACCCACTCACTCAACGAGGGGCGCGGATCGCAACGATCCGCGCCCCTCGTTCATGCCCGTGACGCTGCTGGCGGGCTCCCTCATCGCCCTCGCAGCAGCGCTGGCCGGCCTCGGGGGGTTGCTCCGGGCGCCAGACCTGGGTGCCGGTGTGGGCGTGACCCTCCTCCTCATGGGCCTGGTCACCCTGGGGGTCCAGATCCACGAACGGGGGATGAGCCACTGGAGCGTGTCCGTCTCCACGGTCGTCCTGGCCGCCGCCATCCCCATCGCTGGTCCGGTGGGGACGACCGTGGCCGCGGGCCTGCCGTACCTCACGGACTTCCGCAGCCGCAACTGGCGCACCCGCTTCTTCAACTGCGGTATGACGGCGACCATGGGCGCCGCCGGATCCCTCGTCTACCTGGCGACCGGGGGGGTGCTCGTCGACGAGATCCCGGCCGGCCCGGGGGCGTTGCTGCTGCGGGTGGGGGCCCCGCTGCTGGTCGCCTACGTGGCGATGATCGCGGTCAACGTCCTGTGCATCGGCCTGGTGTCGGCGGTGAGCAGGGGGACCCGGGTGCTGCCCGTGGCGGAGTCCGTCCTGCGCAGCCTGGGCTGGGGGTACCTCTCGCACGCCGCCATCGGCTTCCTCTTCGTGGTGCTCTGGGGGCCGGTCGGCCTGGGGCCGGGGTCGGCGCTCTTCGTGCTCGGCCCGCTGCTCATCGCGCACTGGGCCATCGGCCGGGACGCTTTGGCCCGTCGCGAGCACCAGGAGACCGTCACCACCTTCGTCGCCGCGCTGGAGGAGGCGGACCCGTCGTCCGTCGGCCACAGCGCCCGCGTGGCGGACCTGGCGGAGGCCCTCGCCGAGCAGCTCGGCGTCGGGGCCCCGGAGGCCGAGGACCTGCGCTACGCCGCGCTGCTGCACGACATCGGCATCATGGTGGTCCGCGCCGACCTGCCGACCGACCCTCAGGACGAGATCGCCTATCTCAGCGCGCTCAGCGCCCACCCCCTGGCGGGGGTCAACGTCCTCGAGGGACTCGACTTCCTGGAGGACTCGTTGCCCGCCATCGCCCACCACCACGAGCGCTGGGACGGCCGCGGCTACCCCGCCGGCCTGCGCGCCGAGGAGA
Source organism: uncultured Serinicoccus sp. (assembly GCF_947487915.1). Classification (GTDB taxonomy): domain Bacteria; phylum Actinomycetota; class Actinomycetes; order Actinomycetales; family Dermatophilaceae; genus Ornithinicoccus. The sequence continues at coordinate 128,149 of NZ_CANKYH010000009.1, forward strand.
TCCCGCTGGCCGCGCGCATCATCGCCGTGGCCGACTCCTTCGACGCCCTGACGGGCGCGCCGGAGGGTGAGGTGGTCAGCGCCCCCGAGGCGCTCCAGGAGCTGCGTCTGCGGGCCGGGAGCCACCTCGACCCGCAGGTCGTCGAGGCGCTCGCCGGGGTGCTGGCCCGGCCGGGCAGCCCGTGGCTCGGGGGGCGGCGGTCGGCAGTCGGCGGCACCGGACGGCTCCTGCCGGACCACGACCACCCCAGCATCAGCGACGCCTTCGCCGACTGGCAGCCCGAGTCGGCCGACCTCCTCTTCCCGGGCGCGGGTGAGGCGCGGTGATCCTCACCTGGGGGACCGCCCTCGTGGGCGTGACGGTCATGGTCCTCAGCGAGGTGTGGCGCCAGACCTCCTCCGGGCCGGCGCGCGACGCCCCCCTCTCGCAGGCGACGGCCATGGCCCTGGCCATGGCGACGGCCTGGCCCGTCGCCTCCGGCGAGCCCGGGCACCTGCTCGGGATGCTCGGCCCCCTGCTGCTGGCGACGGGTGCCATGCTCCTCGTCGCCGGGTGGCGTCGACGTCTGCGCTCCACGCAGCGCGAGCTCATGCGGCTGGCGACCTCCGTGGTCGTGGCAGGGGTGCTCGTGCGCATCCCCGGGCCCGGCGGGGACACCCTGCTCGAGAGCGTCTGGCACGCCCAGGACGCCCCCGTGCTCATCGCGATCCTGCTGCTGCTGGTCGCCGTCCTCGCCGCCGCCGCCCCGCTCATCTGGCGCGGGGTCCGCGCGTCGGTACGCAGCCGGAGCATGGCCTGGGCCACCCTGAGCGGGGAGTTCGAGCGGCAGGGCCCCGTCTCGCTCGCCGGGGCCTCCACGGCGGTCGTCATGGCCCTGGCGCTGACCGAGCTGGGCCCGCTGAGCCTGGTGCTGTTCCTGGTGCCCCTCCTGGTACTCCAGCCCGCGGTCAACCGCCAGCGACGGATCCGCCGGGCCCAGCGGCAGACCATCTTCGCGCTCGCGCGCCTGCCGGAGGAGGCCGGGCTGGCGATGACGGGCCACGCCGCCCGGGTGGCCGAGCTGGCCGTGCCCATCGCCCGCGACATGGGGGTGGAGGCTGCCGACCTGCGTGACGTGGAGGCGGCTGCGCTGCTGCACGACATCGGCCAGGTAGGTCTGAGCCGGCCGGTCCCCGGCGGCGCCACGGTGGAGCTCTCGGCCCGCGACCAGCGCCAGATCGCCTCGACCGGCTCCTCGATCCTCGGGCGCACCGCCGAGCTGTCCCGGTTGGCGTCCGTGGTCGCGGACGTCGGGCTCGCCCACCACCGCGCCGTCGAGCGCGGCGACGTGGCGCTCGCCTCCCGCATCGTCCGGGTGGCCTCGGCCTACGACGACCTCACCGGCCGGGGCACGAGGCTGGCCGGCAGCAGCGCCCCCGTCGAGGCCCTCGAGCGGCTCCTGCGCAGCACCCCGCACGAGTACGACCCCGAGGTCGTCCGTGTCCTCGTCCACCAGCTGGAGCGCCGGGGATCGTTGTCCACCGGGCAGGCGGGGTCGCTGAGCCGCTGACCGCACACGTACGACGAGGACCGACCCGCCGGAGCGGCAGGTCGGTCCTCGTCGGTGCGGGAGGTCAGCCCTTCTTGGTCTCGGCGTAGATCTCCGCGATGCGCTCGATCTTGCCGAGCAGCTCGTCCGCGGTGGCCACGTCGAAGCTGCCCTTGGTGCCCGAGGCGCCGGCGAGCTTGGTGGCCTCGTTGACGAGGACGTGGAGCTCGGGGAACTGCTCGAAGTGCGGCGGCTTGAAGTAGTCGGTCCACAGCACCCAGAGGTGGTGCTTGACGAGCTCGGAGCGCTGCTCCTTGATGATCATGGCGCGCATGCGGAAGTCCGCGTCGTCGTTGTCCGCGACCTTCTCGCAGATCTTCTTGACGGACTCGGCCTCGATCCGCGCCTGGGCGGGGTCGTAGACGCCGCACGGCAGGTCGCAGTGGGCGCTGACCTCGATGGTGGGGGCGAAGAACCTGGTGAACATCGGCCATCCTTTTCAGTAGGTCGGGCGGGGGACTCCAACACCCACCACGTTAGCCTGAGCGGGTGCTGCTCGCGATCGACACCGCCACGGGGTCCGTGGGCGCCGCCCTGCACGACGGTGACGTGGTCCGCGCCGAGGTCTTCCGGCAGGACGTCCGCCGCCACGGGGAGCTGCTCGCCCCGGCGGTGAGCGACGCGCTCGACGAGGCGGGTCTGCGGATGAGCGAGGTCACCGCGGTCGTCTGCGGGGTAGGGCCCGGCCCGTTCACCGGTCTGCGGGTCGGCGTGGTCACCGCCCTCGTCCTGGCCCTGGGACGCGGGCTTCCCGCGCCCCAGGGTGTGTGCTCGCTCGACGCCCTCGCCCACGCGGCGCACCTCGGAGCAGCCGGCGCACCAGGCATACCCGGTCCTGAGCTGCTGGTGGCGACGGACGCCCGGCGGCGCGAGGTCTACTGGGCGCGCTACGAGATGACCCCGTCCGGGGCCCGCCGGGTGGGAGGGCCGGGAGTCGGTCCCGCCTCGTCGCTGCCCGAGGAGGTCCGCAGGCTCCCCGCCGTGGGGCGCGGCGGGCTGCTCTACCCGGAGTCCCTCACCGGGCAGCTCGAGAGCGCCCCCCTGGACGTCTCTCCCGGGATCCTGGCCGACCTCGCCGTCCGCCTGCGCGAGGGGACGCACCCGGACAGCGCCACCGGTCTGCTGCCGCCCGAGCCGCTCTACCTGCGCCGGCCGGACGCGGTGGAGACGAGGGCGCGATGAGCGAGGATGTCGCGCCGGAGCTGATGCGCCCCGCCACGTGGCGCGACATCCCCGCGATGCTGGCGGTGGAGCGCGCGGCCTTCCCGGACGAGCCCTGGGACGAGGCGGGCCTGTGGGCCGAGCTGGCGTCCCGGCCGCGGCGCGCCTACGTCGTCGCCGCCCGTGAGGGTCACGACGGTCTCGACGGGTATGCCGGTCTGGACGTGGCCGGCGACGTCGCCGACGTCATGACCCTCGCCGTCCACCCCCGGTCCCGCGGGCGTGGCCTGGGGGCCCTGCTCCTGGGGCGCCTGCACGAGCTGGCCCGGGACGCCGGGGCCACGAGCGTCCTGCTCGAGGTCCGTAGCGGCAACGAGGTCGCGCGCCGTCTCTACGCCGCCCGCGGCTACGAGCTGGTGCGGACCCGGGAACGGTACTACCGGTCCGGCGAGGACGCCCTCGTCCTGAGGAAGGAGCTCGACGCATGAGCGGACCTCTCGTCCTGGGCATCGAGACGAGCTGCGACGAGACGGGCGTGGGCATCGTCCGCGGCCGGACGCTGCTCTTCGACGCCATCGCGAGCAGCGTGGAGGAGCACGCGCGGTTCGGCGGAGTGGTCCCCGAGGTGGCCAGCCGCGCCCACCTGGAGGCCATGGTCCCCACCGTCGAGCGCGCCTGCCGCGAGGCCGGGGTGCGCCTGGCCGACGTCGACGCCGTGTCGGTCACGGCCGGGCCCGGTCTGGCCGGTGCCCTGCTGGTCGGGGTGGCCTCCGCCAAGGCCCTGGCGCTCGCTCTCGGCGTGCCGCTCTACGGGGTCAACCACCTGGCCGCGCACGTGGCGGTCGACGTCGTCGAGCACGGCCCGCTGCCCGAGCCGACCATGGGACTGCTCGTCAGCGGGGGGCACTCCAACCTCCTCCTCGTGCCGGACGTCACCGACGACATCCGCTCCCTCGGCGCCACCATCGACGACGCGGCCGGCGAGGCCTTCGACAAGGTGGCCCGGGTCCTGGGGCTGCCCTTCCCGGGCGGCCCGCACATCGACCGGGTGGCCCGCGACGGCGACCAGGTCGCCATCGACTTCCCGCGCGGGCTCACCTCCGGCCGGGACCTGCAGCGGCACCGGTTCGACTACTCCTTCTCCGGTCTCAAGACCGCGGTGGCCCGGTGGGTGCAGGCGCGTGAGGCGACGGGTCAGCCGGTGCCGGTCGCGGACGTCGCGGCCAGCTTCCAGGAGGCCGTCGTGGACGTCCTCACCCGCAAGGCCGTGCTGGCGTGCGCGGAGCACGGGGTCGGGGACCTCCTCATCGGTGGCGGCGTGGCCGCCAACAGCCGCCTGCGCGCGCTGGCCCAGGAGCGGTGCGACGCCGCCGGCATCCGGCTGCGCGTGCCGCGGCCCGGGTTGTGCACCGACAACGGGGCCATGGTGGCGGCGCTCGGCGCGCAGATGGTGATGAAGGGCCGCCCGGAGTCCCGGCTCGACCTGCCGGCCGACTCCTCCCAGCCGGTCGAGCAGGTCCGGGCCTGAGCCGACGGGCCCCGGCGCGACCCGCCGGCAGCCCGGACGACTTGCCCGGCGCGGGGTCGAGGCGCACCATGGACCCTCGTGCGCGTCTTCTGGGCCCACCCGGCCCGCTCGGTGACCCTCGCTTTCGTCCTGGTGGTCCTCGCGGGGACGACGCTGCTCATGCTCCCCGTGTCCCGCGGCCCGGGTGCGGAGGCCGACCTCATGGTCGCGGCCTTCACCACCGTGTCCGCCACCTGCGTCACCGGCCTCATCACCGTGGACACCGCGAGCTACTGGTCGCCCTTCGGCCAGGTGGTCCTGCTCGTGCTCATCCAGATCGGGGGGTTCGGGGTGATGACCCTCGCCACCCTCATCGCCCTCGTCGTCCGGGGCAAGCTGCGGCTGAGCACCTCGCTGGCGGCCCAGGCGGACACCCGCAGCCGCTCCCTGGGGGACGTCCGCGGCATCCTGCGCCGCATGCTGCAGCTCATGCTGCTCATCGAGGCGGTGACCTGGGCGGCGCTCACGCTGCGCTTCCACCTCGGCTACGGCTACGACTGGGGCACCGCCCTCTGGCACGGCCTGTTCCACGCCGTGTCCGCGTTCAACAACGCCGGCTTCGCGCTCTACCAGGACAGCCTCGTCGGCTTCGTGGGAGACCTGTGGATCATCGGACCGATCTGCGCGGCGCTGGTCCTCGGGGGCCTGGGCTTCCCCGTCCTGCGCGAGCTCCTGCGCGGTCGGCGGCCGGGGACGTGGACCATCCACACCCGGCTCACGGTCTGGGGCTCGGCGGTCCTCATGGTCCTCGGGGTGACGGCGTTCTGGGCCTTCGAGGCCCAGCCGGGGGGCACCCTGGCCGAGCTGGGCCCGCGGGGGCAGCTCGTCGGCGCGCTCGGGGGCGGGCTGTTCCCCCGCACGGCCGGCTTCAACTCGGTCGACTACGCGGCCATCACCGACGAGACGGAGGCCATCACCATGGCCCTGATGTTCGTCGGCGGGGGCAGCGCGGGGACCGCCGGCGGCATCAAGGTGACCACCTTCCTGCTCCTCGCCGCGGTCATCTGGTCGGAGGTCCGCGGCGAGCCCGACGTGGTCATCGGTCGGCGCCGGGTGGGGATGCCGGTGGTCCGGCAGGCGCTCTCCGTGGTGCTCCTCGCCGTGGGGCTCGTCATCGTGAGCACCATCACCCTGATGATCCTCACCGACCTGCCGCCGCTCGACCTGGGTTTCGAGGTCATCTCGGCCTTCGCGACCGTCGGCCTGTCCACGGGGATCACGGCCAGCCTCCCCCCGGCCGCGCAGCTCGTGCTCATGGCCCTGATGTTCCTGGGCCGCCTCGGCCCCATCACCGTGGCCGCCGCCCTCGCGCTCAACACCCGTCACCGTCACTACCGACTCCCGGAGGAGAGACCCATTGTTGGCTAAGAGAAGGCGTCCCGCCGACAGCGGCGCCTACACCGTCCTCGTGGTGGGCCTCGGCCGGTTCGGCACCGCGGTCTGCGAGTCGCTGGTCCGTCAGGGCGTCGAGGTGCTGGCGATCGACACCGACGAGCGACGGGTGCAGAAGTACGCCGACGAGCTGACGCACACCGTCGTGGCCGACGCGACGGACGGGGAGGCCATGCGCCAGCTCGACGTCGGCTCGGTGCGCCGGGCGGTCGTCGCGATCGGGTCCGACATCGAGGCCAGCGTCCTGTCGGTCATCACGCTGCACGAGGCGGGGGTGGAGCGCATCTACGCCAAGGCGATCACCCGCAAGCACGGCAAGATCCTGACCAGCATCGGGGCGCACCACGTCATCTACCCGGAGTACGTCATGGGTCAGCGGGTCGCCCACATGGTCACCGACGGGGTGGCCGACTACCTGGAGTTCGACGACGAGTTCGCCATCGCCCGCTGCACGGCACCGGCCGAGACGTGGAGCCGGACCCTGGCCGACTCCGGGGTCCGCACCCGGCACACGATCACCGTGGTCGGGCTCAAGCGGCCGGGGCAGGAGTTCACGTATGCCGTGCCCGAGACCCTGGTCGAGGAGGGCGACGAGCTGGTGGTCTCCGGGCGTATCGCCGACGTCGAGCGCTTCATCGCCCTCCCGCGGACCCCGCAGCGCCGATCAGTGCTCGACCGCTGACCGCGACGAGGGCGCGAGCCGCTCCACGACGAGCGCGCGGGCGGACCCGGCGACGGTCGTCAGCACGAGCACGACCTCCTCCCCGCCCCGCGCCCTCCTCGGCAGACGCAGGTCCCTGCGGAAGCCGTCGGGGTCGAGCCGGACCCCGCTCTTCTTGAGGGTGACGGGGCCGGCCGGGTCGTGATGCTCCCGCAGCCAGGCCCGCACCACCGCGGCCCGCAGGGGAAGGACCTCCCGGACCACGAACCAGCGCAGCGCCGGGTGGTCGACGGGTGCGGCGGCGGTGACGTAGCCGGTCCCGGGCGCGGTCTGCCGCCCGTCGACCGCGGAGGCCAGGGAGGCGGTCAGGCCGGCCGCGCGTACCGCGTCGTCCACCTCGGCCAGGTGGCCGAGCAGCCCGGCGGCGTCCGACAGGGCCTCCGGCGGGTCCGGGGCCTCGACGAGCTCGTCCCAGACGGCTGCCACCCCGGGCCGGCTGCGGCCGACGACCGCGCGGCGCCGGGGCGGCCCGGCGCCCCACCACAGGGCGCACTCGAGCAGGTCGCCGTCCAGGGACACCCACTCCGCGTCGGCGTCGGCCGGCACGTCGTCCGGGTCGAAGGAGGGGCCCAGCTTGGCGACCGTCGCGCGGGCCCGGCGCGCCACGTCCCGGACCTGATCGAAGGTGGGGGACAGCCCCTCCAGCCCGCGCACCCTCCGGGTGCGGCCGTGGACGTCCGCCACCCCGGGGACGCGACGGGCCGGGTCCAGGAACGCCCCGTCGCCGGCCTCGACCGGCTGGGAGAGGGCCTCACCGGTGAGCACCCGGGCCCCGGGCCACGGGGCGAGGTTGGCGCGTGCCGCGGCGGCCACCACCGGGTCCCGCTCGACCGCCGTCACCTCCAGCCCCTCCCGCGCGAAGGCGATGGCGTCGAGGCCCAGCCCGCACCCGAGGTCCAGCACGTGCCGGACCCCGGTCCGCGCCAGCCGCGCGGCCCGTCGGGTGGCCACCGCCGGGCGGGTGGCCTGCTCCAGCCCGTCCTGGGTGAGCAGCAGGTCTTCCACCCCCGGGCCGAGCCGCGGCCGTCCGCGCGTCCGCAGCCGGGACTGGGTCAGGGCGGCGGAGACCAGCTCCGGGTCGTGCCCGTCGGCGCGCAGCCGGGCCAGCAGCGCCAGCGCGTCCTGCTCGTCGTAGGGCGGCAGGGCGTCGAGCAGGCGGGCGCCCGGACCCTCGGCGAGCCGTCGCAGGAGGTCGGCGGCGGGATCGGGGGTCATCGCCCCATTCTGCGGCAGTAGATTGGGGCGCATGCCCCGCGTCTTCAGCCGCAAGGTCCACCGCCTGGTGCGTCGTGGGCGTCGGTTGGCGGTCGGCGCCGCCGGCGTCGCCCTCGCCGGCCAGCTCACGCTCGCCGCCGGGGTGGTGGCCGTGGACGCGGTCCGCAAGCGACGCGACCACGTGGACCGGGACGCCCCCGTCCAGGACCCGGTGTGCACCACGGTGCAGGGGTCGCGGGTGACGACGTACACCTACGGCCAGTACCTCTACGACGACATGATCGCCGCGATCGACCAGGCGCAGGACTTCGTCTACCTCGCGTCCTACATCTGGAAGGCCGACGACGTCGGGCAGGCGTTCAAGGAGGCGGTCGTGCGGGCCGCGGACCGGGGCGTGCTCGTCTGCCTCGTCGTCGACGGGTTCGCCAACCTCGTGGTGCCGCGGGACTTCCTCCGCTTCCCGGACGGCGTGCACATGCTGCGCTTCCCGGTGCTGCGCACCGCCCTGCCCATCGTGGACGTCCGCGCCTCCGGGCGGGACCACCGCAAGATCCTCGTCGTGGACGGCCGCGTGGGCTTCGTCGGGGGCTACAACATCGGTGCTCTCTACGCCACCAGCTGGCGGGACACGCACGTCCGGGTGGAGGGGCACAGCGTCTGGGAGCTGCAGAACGCCTTCGCCGACTTCTGGAACCGGCACAAGGGGTCCCGCCGCCCGAGGCTGCCGGACAGCGGCACGGTGGACTGGAACACCTCCATCCGGGCTGCGCGCAACGAGCCCAGCCGGGTGGTCTACCCGGTGCGCGCCCTCTACCTCGAGGGGATGGACCGGGCGGTCCACCGCATCTGGATCACCCAGGGCTACTTCATCCCCGACCGGGAGATCCTGCACGGGCTGCTCACCGCCGCCACCCGGGGGGTCGACGTGCGGGTGGTCCTGCCGGAGGCCTCCAACCACGTCCTGGCCGACGTCGTGGCCCAGTCCTACTACGAGACCTTGCTCGAGGGTGGCGTACGGATCTTCCTCTACCAGGACGTCATGGTTCACGCGAAGACCATGACCGTGGACGGCCGGTGGGCCACCATCGGCACCGCCAACATCGACCGGCTCTCCATGCAGGGCAACTACGAGATCAACCTGGAGATCGTGGACGAGGCCCAGGCCGCCCACATGGAGGACATCTTCCGCGCCGATCTCGAGCAGTGCGAGGAGCTGACCCTCGAGACGTGGGCCCAGCGGGGCGTGGGGACGCGGGTCGTCGAGCGGGTGCTGCAGCCGCTGCAGGTGCTGCTGTAGCAGGTGCGTGACCGACCCGGGCCGGCCGCAGGTCACGGGCGTGTTGGCACTCGGCTTGACCGAGTGCTAACTCGGTGCCTAGATTCGTCCCTAGCACTCTCGGCACGTCAGTGCCAGCCGCGAGAGCCGACCGACCCCCGCGACGGCGGTGGGTGATCGCGGGGGAGTGACGGCCAGCACAAGACCACCTGGCGGGCTGCACAGGCCCGTCACCTGAACGAGAAGGAAGGTAACCGTGTCGGTTTCCATCAAGCCGCTCGAGGACCGCATCGTCGTCAAGGCCGTCGAGGCCGAGCAGACCACGGCCTCCGGCCTGGTCATCCCGGACACCGCCAAGGAGAAGCCCCAGGAGGGCGAGGTCCTGGCGGTCGGTCCGGGTCGCATCGACGACAACGGCAACCGGGTCCCCATGGACGTCACCGTGGGTGACCGCGTCATCTACAGCAAGTACGGCGGCACCGAGGTGAAGTACTCCGGCGAGGAGTACCTCATCCTCTCGGCGCGCGACGTGCTCGCGATCGTCGGCTGACGACCGCTCCACCTCTCTCGACGCGTCGCCCCGGCCGCCCCTCGGGCGACCGGGGCGACGCGCATCCGGACGCACACCGCATACCTGCAAGAAAGGAGCTCTTTGCCCATGGCGAAGCAGCTGCAGTTCAACGACGACGCCCGCAAGGCGTTGGAGCGGGGCGTCGACGCCCTGGCCAACGCGGTCAAGGTGACGCTGGGCCCCAAGGGCCGCAACGTCGTCCTCGACAAGAAGTGGGGCGCCCCCACCATCACCAACGACGGCGTGACCATCGCCCGGGAGGTGGAGCTGGAGGACCCCTACGAGAACCTCGGTGCCCAGCTCGCCAAGGAGGTCGCGACCAAGACCAACGACATCGCCGGTGACGGCACGACGACCGCCACGGTGCTCGCCCAGGCCATGGTCAAGGAAGGCCTGCGCAACGTCGCCGCCGGCGCCGCCCCCTCCGGCCTCAAGCGGGGCATCGACGCCGCGGTGACCGCCATCAACGACCGCCTCCTGGAGACGGCCCGCGAGCTCGAGGGGCGCGACGAGATCGCCCAGGTCGCCGGGCTGTCGGCCCAGGACCCGCAGATCGGCGAGCTCATCGCCGACGCCTTCGACAAGGTGGGCAAGGACGGCGTCATCACGGTCGAGGAGTCCTCCACCACCGCGATGGAGCTCGAGTTCACCGAGGGGATGCAGTTCGACAAGGGCTACCTCTCGCCGTACTTCGTGACCGACAGCGAGCGGATGGAGGCCGTCCTCGAGGACGCCTACGTGCTGCTGGTGCAGGGCAAGATCTCCAAGGTCGCCGACCTGCTGCCGCTGCTGGAGAAGGTCGTGGGCGAGAGCAAGCCGCTCATGATCATCGCCGAGGACGTCGAGGCCGAGGCGCTGTCGACCCTGGTCGTCAACAAGGTGCGCGGCACCTTCAACGCGGTCGCCGTCAAGGCTCCGGGCTTCGGTGACCGGCGCAAGGCGATGCTGCAGGACATGGCGATCCTCACCGGTGGCCAGGTCGTGGCCGAGGAGGTCGGCCTGTCGCTGGACTCCGTCGGCCTGGAGGTGCTGGGCGCCGCGCGCCGCGTCGTCGCGACCAAGGACACCACGACCATCGTCGAGGGCAACGGCGACGCGCAGGCGGTCTCCGACCGCGTCGCGCAGCTGCAGGCCGAGGCCGCGGCGACCGACTCCGACTGGGACCGCGAGAAGCTCCAGGAGCGGATCGCCAAGCTCGCCGGTGGCGTCTGCGTCATCAAGGTCGGCGCCCACACCGAGGTCGAGCTCAAGGAGAAGAAGCACCGCATCGAGGACGCCGTCTCGGCGACCCGGGCGGCCATCGAGGAGGGCATCGTCGCCGGCGGTGGCTCGGCCCTGGTGCACGCCGCCTCCGCGGTCGACGGCCTGGACCTGTCCGGTGACGAGGCGGTCGGTGCCGCCATCGTGCGCAAGTCCGCCGCGGAGCCGCTGCGCTGGATCGCCGAGAACGCCGGTCTGCAGGGCTACGTCGCCACGACGCGCGTGGCGGAGATGAGCCCCGGCCAGGGTCTCAACGCGGCCACGGGTGCGTACGGCGACCTGTTCTCGGACGGCGTCATCGACCCGGTCAAGGTCACCCGCTCGGCCCTGCGCAACGCCGCCTCCATCGCCTCCATGGTCCTGACCACGGACACCCTGGTCGTGGACAAGCCGGAGGACGACGACGAGGGCCACGGCCACTCGCACTGAGTCCGGCGCGCGGGGGCCCCGTCCGGCCTCCCCGTGACACGAGACGACCACGCCCCTCCGGGTTCACCCGGAGGGGCGTGGTCGTCGGTGTCGGGGGTGGCCGCCGCGGGACGCGTGGAGGCCGGTGGTTCAGTGGTGGTGCGGGCGAGCGGCGTCCACCTGCTCGTAGTGGGCCGCCCGCTCCTCCTCGGTCATGCCGCCCCAGACGCCGTAGGGCTCGCGCACCGCGAGCGCGTGGGCGCGGCACTGCTCCAGGACGGGACAGCTCGCGCAGACCTGCTTGGCGCGCTCGTCGCGGCGGCGACGAGCGGGGCCGCGTTCCCCCTCGGGATGGAAGAAGACCTCGGGACTGGCGGTGCGGCAGGCCCCCTCGAACTGCCACTCCCACAGATCTGCCACGGGTCCGGGCTGATGTGCGGCCTCGGCCACGCGTTTCCTCCTCTCGAGGGCGGTGCCCGATCCCGCCAGCCCGCCCCGTCAGGGGCCGAGAGCACCAGGGGTCCGGGCGTGACGAGTACCTCGTCGTCCCGTCACTCTACGTCGTGCACGGCGCGCGGCATAGCCGCGGGTGCCGCGCGGTGGGGCACGCAGGGGGCCCGCCTAGAATGCCACTATGAGCGCTGGTGATCTCGAGGGCCCCGCCGACCCGTTCGCCCGGCTCGGGCTGACCTACGACGACGTCCTGCTGCTACCCGGCGAGACCGACATGTCGCCGGACCAGATCGACACGAGCAGCCGCCTGACCAGGGAGATCTCGCTACGCCTCCCCCTGGTGTCCGCGGCGATGGACACCGTCACCGAGGCGCGGATGGCGATCGCCATGGCGCGCCAGGGCGGGATCGGCATCCTGCACCGCAACCTGTCGGTCGAGGACCAGGCCCTCCAGGTCGACCTGGTCAAGCGCACCCAGACCGGGCGCATCACCAACCCGGTCACCATCGCCCCGGGGGCCACGCTCGAGGACCTGGACCGGATCTGCGGGCAGTACCGCGTCTCCGGGCTCCCGGTCGTCGACGAGCGGGGCATCCTCATGGGCATCTGCACCAACCGGGACCTCCGGTTCACGCCCGTCGCCGAGTGGGACCGCACCCTGGTGAGCGACGTCATGACCCCGATGCCGCTGGTGACCGCACCGGCCGACGTGTCGCGGGAGGAGGCCACCGCGATCCTGCGCGCGCACAAGCGCGAGCGACTTCCGCTGGTGGACGACACGGGTCGGCTGTCGGGCCTCATCACGGTCAAGGACTTCGTCAAGAGCGAGCAGTTCCCGCACGCCTCCAAGGACGGCGACGGCCGGTTGCTGGTGGGAGCCGCCATCGGCTACTTCGGGGACTCCTGGGAGCGCGCCACGACCCTGGTCGAGGCGGGGGTCGACGTCCTCGTCGCCGACACGGCGCACGGTCACGTGCGCCTGCTGCTGGACATGGTCGCCCGGCTGAAGCAGGACCCGGCCACCCGGCACGTCCAGGTCGTCGGCGGCAACGTCGCGACCGGGGCCGGCGCCCAGGCCTTCGTCGACGCCGGGGCGGACGCCGTGAAGGTGGGCGTGGGCCCCGGGGCGATCTGCACCACCCGGGTGGTGACCGGGGTGGGGGTGCCGCAGCTCTCCGCGGTGCACGAGGCGGCCCAGATCTGCGGGCCGGCCGGGGTCCCCGTCATCGCCGACGGCGGCATGAAGTACTCCGGCGACATCCCCAAGGCCCTGGTGGCCGGCGCCGAGGCGGTGATGATGGGCTCGATGCTCGCGGGCTGCGAGGAGAGCCCGGGAGAGCTGATCTTCGTCAACGGCAAGCAGTTCAAGAGCTACCGGGGGATGGGGTCGCTGGCCGCGATGAGCTCGCGGGGCAAGACCTCCTTCTCCAAGGACCGCTACTTCCAGGCCGAGGTCGCCAGCGACGACCAGCTGGTGCCCGAGGGCGTCGAGGGCAAGGTGGCCTACCGCGGGGCAGCGAGCGCCGTCGTCCACCAGATGGCCGGCGGGCTGCGCCAGGCGATGTTCTACGTCGGCGCCCGCACGGTGCCCGAGCTGCGGTCCCGAGGCCGCTTCGTGCGGATCACCCAGGCCAGCCTGCAGGAGTCGCACCCGCACGACATCGAGATGACCGCGCAGGCACCGAACTACGGCTGAGCAGCACGCGGGGCGCGTGGCGCGGGACGGGAGCACCCGCCCCGGACGGTAGCCTGACGTGGTGAGCGAGATCGAGATCGGACGAGGCAAACGGGGCCGCCGCGCCTACTCCTTCGACGACGTCGCCGTCGTCCCCTCCCGCCGCACCCGGGACCCCGAGGACGTGTCGATCACCTGGCAGATCGACGCCTACCACTTCGACCTCCCGATCCTCGCGGCCCCCATGGACTCGGTCGTCTCGCCGGAGACCGCGATCGCGCTGGGTCGCCTGGGCGGCCTGGGCGTGCTCGACCTGGAGGGGCTCTGGACCCGCTACGACGACCCCTCGGCACGGCTGGCCGAGATCGCCGGGCTCGACGGCGAGGCGGCGACGGCCCGGATGCGCGAGCTGTATGCCGCACCGATCCGCCCCGAGCTCATCACCGCCCGGCTGCGGGAGGTCCGGGAGGCCGGGGTCACCGTCGCCGGTGCCCTGTCGCCGCAGCGCACGCAGCAGTTCTGGAAGGCGGTCGTGGACGCAGGTGTCGACCTCTTCGTCATCCGCGGCACGACCGTGTCGGCCGAGCACGTGTCCAGCCAGGCCGAGCCGCTCAACCTCAAGCGGTTCATCTACGAGCTCGACGTCCCGGTCATCGTCGGCGGGGCGGGCACCTACACCGCGGCGCTGCACCTGATGCGCACCGGCGCGGCCGGCGTGCTCGTCGGCTTCGGTGGCGGGTCGACCCACCGGACGCGCACCGCCCTCGGCATCCACGCGCCCTCGGCGACGGCCATCGCCGACGTCGCGGCCGCCCGCCGCGACTACCTCGACGAGTCCGGCGGCCGCTACGTCCACGTCATCTCCGACGGGGGGACCAGCGTGTCCGGCGAGATCGTCAAGGCGGTGGCCTGCGGTGCGGATGCCGTCATGCTCGGGGCGGCGCTGGCGAGGGCGCAGGAGGCACCCGGGGCGGGTTACCACTGGGGCAGCGAGGCGCACCACCCGGAGCTGCCGCGGGGCGAGAAGGTGCACGTCGGGACGGTCGGCACCCTGGAGGAGATCCTCGTGGGACCGGCCCGGACCGCGGACGGCACGACCAACATGATGGGCGCCCTGCGGCGCGCCATGGCGACGACCGGTTATACCGAGCTCAAGGAGTTCCAGCGCGTGGATGTGGTGGTGGCGCCGTATGGCGAGCGATGACCCGCGGCAGGGGACCGACGGACGCGCGCGTCCGGCCGGGGTGCCCGAGGTGAGCGTCAGCAGGGACCCGGTGCACGTGCGGCGCCGGCGGCTGGCCGCCGGCGCCCTGCTGGGAGCCGTCCTCCTCGGCGGCTGGGGCATGGGCCAGGTGTTCGGCGGCAACGGCTCCTCGGCCGGTGACGGCGAGAGCGTGGCCGGGCCCACGGAGGCCACCGCGCCGCAGCAGGGCGCGGCGGACGGGGAGGGCTCGGGCGCCGACGCCGCGGGGGCGGCGCAGGAGGAGCCTGCCGCGGACCGCGAGACGTCCGGGGAGACGTCCGGTGAGGACACCACCGACCCGGCGGGTGCGCGGGACGAGGCCGACCAGGTGTGGCAGCGCGAGCCCGCCCCGGCCGAGCACCCGAGCGACACCACGGCGCTGGAGCAGGTCGACTACCTCACCGGTGGGCTCACGCCCAAGTCAGTCATGGCGTCCGGGCACGGCCTGATGATCGCCAACAACATGATGTACTCGCACACCTCGACCGTCTTCGACAGCACGACCCGGGAGCAGGTCGAGGTGCTGGAGGACAGCGTCGAGCTCGCGGCCTTCGGGATCGAGGGGCACCCCGGCGTCTCCCAGGGCTCCCCGGTCGAGGCGGTGTGGACCGAGGACGGCCGCTACGCCTACGTCTCCCAGTACACGATGTACGGGCAGAACTTCGGCGTCGAGGGCTTCGACGCCTGCACCCGGGACAGCGGCGTCGGCGCCTCCTTCGTCTACCGCTTCGACGCCGAGGAGATGGCGTGGGACCAGGTCTTCCAGGTGGGGGCGGTCCCGAAGTACCTCGCGCTCAGCCCGGACCAGCAGACCCTGCTCGTCAGCAACTGGTGCGACGCCACGCTCAGCGTCGTCGACACCGAGAAGGGTGAGGAGACCGGGACCGTCGAGCTGGCCGCCGCTCCGCGCGGACTGGCGATCATGCCGGACAACCGCACGGTCTACGCCGTGGCGATGTATGCCGACGAGCTCTACAAGGTGGACCTGGCCGAGGGCACCGCGGAGGTGGTCATGCAGACCCCGCCCCGGCCCCGGCACCTCAACCTCGCCGACGAGGGGCGGACCCTCTACCTCACGACGAGCGGCGGCAACGCCGTCCTCAAGATCGACACCGCCACCGACGAGGTCGTCGACGAGGCCGCGCCGGGGGCGGAGCCCCGCAGCGTCGTCCTGAGCCCGGACGAGAAGGCGCTCTACGTCGTCAACTACGACGAGGCGAGCGTGTCCAAGGTCCGGACCTCGGACATGGAGGTCATCGACACCGTCGGCGTGGACGCCAACCCGATCGGCATCGACTACGACCCGGTCACCCACACCGTCTGGGTGGCGTGCTACGGCGGGTCGATCTACGTCTTCGACGACCAGGACAGCCTGCTCTGACACCCAGGAGCACCACCTACCCTGGTGGGGTGATCCGCACCGCCCTCAGACCAGCCTGGCTGGCGCTGCTCGCGCTGCTCGTGGTGGTCGTGGTCACCTTCTACCAGCTCGGTATGTGGCAGCTCGGGGTGAGCTCGAGCGCCGCCTCCCGGGAGTTCGCGGCCGAGCAGGCGGCCCGGCCGACGGTGCCGCTCTCGGAGGCGCTCCGTCCCCAGGCCACCTTCCCCGACGACGGCGCCGGGCGCTCGGTCCTGGTGGCCGGCAGCTACCTGCCGGAGCTGCAGTTCCTCGTCCCGCAGCGGCTGCTGGAGGGCGAGGAGGGCTACTGGGTGGTCACGCCGGTGGAGGTCGCGGACAGCGGGGCGCTGCTGCCGGTCGTGCGCGGCTTCGTCACCGACCCGCAGCAGGCGGACCGGCCCGCGGGCACCCCCGTCGAGGTCACCGGCACGCTGGCGCCCGGCGAGGCCCCGGGCCCGGGGGGACTGCCCGAGGGCCAGCGCGGATCCATCGACACCGCCGAGCTCGTCAACGACTGGGACGCACCGATCTACGACGCCTTCGTGTTCCTCGTGCAGGAGCAGCCGGCCCTCACCGGCGCGGCCGTCGAGCCGGTCCCCCCGCCGACCTTCGGCGAGTCCGGGGTCCTCTGGCGCAACGTCGGCTACGGCCTGCAGTGGTTCGTCTTCGCCGGCTTCGCGGTCTACATGTACCTCCGCTTCCTGCTCGACGCGTCCCGGCGGCCGCCCGCCCCGCCGGACGCCGCACCCGCACCCGCACCCGCACCCTCGTCCCCCGCCCCGCCCGTGAAGGAGCTCCGTCCATGACCCCTCGCGCCAAGCTGCTGTTCTTCCGCGTGATGGCCTTCGTCGTCGGCGTGGGACTGCTCCTGCTGGTCCTGCACATGGTGCTCCGCTACGGCTTCGGCAACCACGCGCTGGCCTGGTGGCCCTCCCCGCACGGCTGGGTCTACATGGTCTACCTCGTGGCGACGGCGCTGCTCGGGTTCCAGCTGCGCTGGGGCCTGGGCAGGATGGTGGGGGTGATGCTCGCCGGCTGCGTGCCCTTCCTGTCCTTCTGGGTGGAGCACCGCGTGGCCCGGCAGGCACGGGTGCAGATCGAGGGCGACGAGGCCACCGGGGCCGCCGCCGGTAGGGTGACGGCGTGACCTCGGCCCCCCTCCTGGACGCCCGCCCGGTGCTCGTCGTCGACTTCGGCGCGCAGTACGCCCAGCTCATCGCCCGACGGGTGCGCGAGGCCGACTGCTACAGCGAGATCGTGCCGCACACCATGCCGGCCGAGCAGATGCTCGCCCGGGACCCGGCGGCCATCATCCTCTCCGGTGGACCCGCGTCGGTGTATGCCGACGGCGCCCCCGCGCTGGAGACCGCGGTGGTGACGGCCGGGGTGCCCGTGCTGGGCATCTGCTACGGCTTCCAGGCGATGGCCCAGGCCCTGGGCGGCACGGTGGAGCGCACCGGGCGACGCGAGTACGGCCAGAGCGACGCGACGGTCGCCGGACCCCCGAGCACGCTCTTCGCCGACCAGCCCGACCAGCAGGTCGTCTGGATGTCGCACGGGGACGCCGTGACGGCGGCCCCCCAGGGGTGCGCGGTCACCGCCCGGACCTCGGGCGCGCCGGTGGCTGCCTTCGAGGACGACGAGCGTCGGCTCTACGGCGTCCAGTGGCACCCCGAGGTGCTGCACTCCACCTACGGACAGCAGGTGCTGCGCAACTTCCTCACCCGGGGCGCGGGGATCACGCCCTCCTGGACCAGCGGGAACGTCGCCGACCAGCTCGTCGAGCAGGTGCGGGAGCAGAT
Organism: uncultured Serinicoccus sp.; assembly: GCF_947487915.1. Lineage (GTDB taxonomy): Bacteria > Actinomycetota > Actinomycetes > Actinomycetales > Dermatophilaceae > Ornithinicoccus. The sequence continues at coordinate 145,880 of NZ_CANKYH010000009.1, forward strand.
CGGACCCGACCGCGTCATCTGCGGGCTCTCCGGGGGTGTCGACTCCTCGGTCGCCGCCGCCCTCGTCCAGCGGGCCGTCGGCGACCAGCTGACCTGCGTCTTCGTGGACCACGGGCTGCTGCGCGAGGGAGAGGCAGAGCAGGTCGAGACCGACTTCGTGGCGGCGACCGGCGTGGACCTCGTCGTCGTCGACGCCCGGCAGCGCTTCCTCGACGCCCTGGCCGGGGTGACCGACCCCGAGACCAAGCGCAAGGTCATCGGCCGGGAGTTCATCCGGGTGTTCGAGCAGGCCGCCCGCGACGTGGTCCGGTCCCACCAGAGCGGCGCCGGCGACGACGCCGACGACACGGAGGGTGAGCACCCGGTGCGCTGGCTCGTGCAGGGCACGCTCTACCCCGATGTCGTCGAGTCCGGCGGCGGCACCGGCGCCGCCAACATCAAGAGCCACCACAACGTCGGCGGCCTGCCGGAGGACCTGCAGTTCTCCCTCGTGGAGCCGCTACGCACGCTCTTCAAAGACGAGGTGCGTCAGGTCGGCCTGGAGCTGGGGGTGCCGGAGGGCATCGTCTGGCGGCAGCCCTTCCCCGGGCCGGGCCTGGGGATCCGCATCATCGGCGAGGTGACCGCCGACCGGCTCGCGATCCTGCGTCGTGCCGACGCCATCGCCCGGGAGGAGCTCAGCGCCGCCGGGCTGGACCGCGACATCTGGCAGTGCCCAGTGGTGCTGCTGGCCGACGTGAGGTCGGTGGGGGTCCAGGGTGACGGGCGGACCTACGGACACCCGGTGGTGCTGCGCCCGGTGTCCTCCGAGGACGCCATGACGGCCGACTGGACCCGCCTGCCCTACGACGTCCTCGCCCGCATCTCCTCACGCATCACCAACGAGGTGGAGGAGATCAACCGGGTCACCCTGGACGTGACGAGCAAGCCTCCCGGGACGATCGAGTGGGAGTGAGGACCAGCCTGGCCCTGGCGGCCGGCAAGGGGACCCGTGCCCTCTCCCGGCTGCGGGGCGGGGGGTCGGCGCTGCCGGGTCTCGTGACCGAGCGCCTCGACCCGGCCGTGCTGCGGCATACCCTCGGGGCGCTGCCGCGGGGCGTGGTCGTGGTGAGCGGCACCAACGGCAAGACGACGACCACCAAGATGCTCGTGGCCCTGCTCCGGGCGCACGGCCTGCGGGTCTTCACCAACCCCACCGGCTCCAACTTCACCCGCGGGGTCATCTCCTCCCTCCTGGGCGAGGTGGGGCTCTCCGGCCGTCTGGACGCCGACGTGGCGGTGGTGGAGCTGGACGAGGCGCACGCCCTGCACTTCAGCGCCCAGGTGCCGCCGGCCCACTCGCTGCTGCTCAACGTCGCCCGGGACCAGCTCGACCGGTTCGCCGAGATCGACCACACCGCGCGGCTGCTCACCACGCTGGCGGAGCAGACGACCGGCGGGGTCGTCCTCAACGCCGACGACTCCTTCGTCTCCAGGATCCGCGGGCACGTCGGCGACGGGGTGCAGGTGCGGTGGTTCGGGGTCGACCCCAGCATCGCGGAGCGGCTGCCCGAGCTGCAGGAGGCCGACGTCCGCTACGAGGACGCCGAGCAGGCCCGGGAGCCGGGTCCCGGCGACGGGCTGCTGCTGCCCGAGGAGGACGGTCGGGCCTTCACCGTCCGGTTCGTGGGCGACCCGGATGCGGACGTCGGTCCGCTGACGCTGCGCCAGCGGGGGCTGGCCGCGATGATCAACGCCACCGCCGCCACGGCCACCGCCCGCCACCTGCTCGGTCCGTCCTTCTCCGCACCGACCGCCGCCCGCGCCCTGGAAGCCGTCGCCCCGCCGTTCGGCCGGGGCGAGGTGATCGACGTCGACGGCGCACCCCTGGAGCTGGTCCTGGTGAAGAACCCGGCCGGGTTCACCGTGGCGCTCGGCACCTACGGCACCGAGCCGGTCGCGACGATGGTCGCCATCAACGACAACTACGCCGACGGGCGCGACGTGTCCTGGCTGTACGACGTGTCCTTCGACTCCCTGCGCGAGCGGGGGGTGGCGCTCACCTCCGGGGTGCGCGCGTGGGACATGGCCCTGCGGCTGCGCTACGACGGGGTCGAGGTGGACCACGTCGAGCAGGACCTCGACGTGGCCCTGGACCGGTTCCTCGGGGACCACCGGGGCCGGCCGATGCGCATCTTCTGCACCTACACCGCCATGATGCACCTGCGGCGCCGGCTGGCCGACCGGTTCGCGCTGGCGCGCTTCGGAGAGGACCCCGACGCATGAGCGAGGACCGGGGAGTGGCGCAGGCCCTGCCGGACGACGTCGCCGCGCTGGCCGACGTGCCGGCTGACAAGGGCGAGGTGCACGTCGTCCACCTCTACCCGCGCGAGATGAGCATCTACGGCGACCTCGGCAACACCCGGTGTCTGGCCGCCCGCCTGCGCTGGCACGGCTACCGCCCGGTGGTGCACGACCACCACCCCGGGGCGCCGTGGCCCGAGCGCGCCGACATCATCCTCGGCGGCGGCGGACAGGACAGCGGACAGGTCCGGGTGACCGAGGACCTGGCGCGCCACGCGGACCGGCTGCGCGAGCTCGCCCTCGACGGCCTGCCCATGCTCATGATCTGCGGGATGTACCAGCTCTTCGGCGAGGCCTTCATCACCGTGGAGGGGCAGCGGCTGCCGGGACTGGGCATCCTGGACGTCACCACCCGCGGCAACGCCACCCGGATGATCGGTCCGGTGGTGCTCGACACCGACTTCGGCTCGGTCGTGGGCTACGAGAACCATTCCGGGTCCACGGTGCTGGGGGAGGGGCAGCAGCCGTTCGGGAGGGTCCGCCACGGCCGCGGCAACAACGGCTCCGACGGTCACGAGGGAGCCCGGACCGGCAACGTCGTCGGGTCCTACCTGCACGGCCCGGTCCTGCCGGCCAACCCGGCCCTGGCGGACGGGCTGCTGGAGGTCGCCGCCCGACGGGCCACCGGCGGGTGGTTCCCGGCGGAGGTCGACGACACCGTGGCCGACCGTGCCCACCGGGCTCAGGTGCGCAGGCTGCTCGGCTCCTGAGCGGGGAGTCCGCCGCCTCGACGGCCGGTGCGGGCGGGGGAGAGCCACCACGCGGCCACCGCGGCCAGGCCGAAGGGCACGATGACCACGTGCGCGTAGATCGCGTAGAGCAGGGCGGTCGCGGAGGCGGCGCCGGGGTCACCCCCGAGCAGCACGAGCAGCCCCGCCGTCCCGACCTCGGTGACCCCGAGGCCTCCCGGCGTGACGGCCACCACGGTGAGGAACTGGCGGAAGGTGTAGGCGCAGACCAGCTCGGCCAGCGGGAGGTCCAGACCGACCACGCGGGCGGCATACCAGTAGAGCCCGAAGAGGAGCACGAACTGGCCGGCCATCCCCAGGGTCATGGTCACGCCGCTGGTGCGCACCACGCCGGCGACCCGCCGGCGCTGGTCGGTCAGCAGCAGGTCCAGCGGCGGGCGGCCCGGGCGCGCAGGCAGGACCCTGGCCAGCAGGGGGCGGCCGAGGGCGGCCAGGGCGTCCGCCACCCGGTCGGAGAGGACGACCAGGCTCGAGAGCAGGACCAGGGCGGTGCCCACGGCGACCGCCACCCAGCCACCGCGGACGACGACGTCCGGGGCGTCGATGGGGCCGGCGACGAGGACCAGGCACCCGATGACCGGGAGCGCGACCCGCGCGAGGATGTTCCAGAGGCTCACGACGGCGACGCTGGAGGAGAGGGCCCGCCGGGCGAAGCCCCAGGAGCGGAGCATGAGGACCATGAGCCCCACCCCGAGCGCGCCGCCGAGGGGCAGCAGGTTGGCGGCGGTGGCGGACACGGCGTTGACCTTGAGCGCCTGCAGGTGGCCCAGGCCGGGCAACGACCCCATGAGCACCCAGGTGTAGCTGAACAGGCCAGCCAGGAGCAGCCCGGCCATGACGACCGCGGTGCCCGGGCAGATGCGCCCGAGCTGGGCGCCGATCTGCGCCCACGAGGTGTCGAGGAAGGAGGGCAGCCCGACGGCGATGAGCAGCACGGCCACCGTGGTGCCGAGCACCGAGGCAGCCGCGTCCTTCCAGGTCAGTCGCCGCAGCGCGGGTTCGCCTTCCTGCGCGCTCACGACTGTCCCCGGGTCATGCCCTCCATGCTGGCAGACTCCCCGTCCGGCGCCGGGTGCGACACGGCACGGGCCCCCCGTGCCGACAGCAGCCACCACAGGCCGGCCGCCGGCAGCACGAGCGGGATGAAGAGGTAGCCCTGCCCGTAGTGGCTCCACACCGTCTGGTCCGGGAACATCGAGGGGGCGAGATAGCTCCAGGTCCCGACCGCGAGGACCCCGGCCAGCTCCACGCTCAGCGCCACCAGGCTCACCCACCACGCGGCGCGTCCGCGCAGGGAGAGGGAGACCAGCGCCACGACGTAGACGGCCGCGGCGACCGCGGACAGCGAGTAGGCGAGGGGGGCCTGCTCGAACCGGGTGGAGATCTGGGCCGCCGAGCGGGAGACCGTCCCGATGACGAAGACGAGGTAGAGCGCGAGGATGACGCGGCCCGGGCCGTGACGGCGGTCTCCCGCGTCGGCCGTGACGCGGCTCATGCGGCCATCCCCACGCCATACCAGATCTGCGCGCTGCGCGCGGCCATCACGGCGACGGTGAAGGCGGCGACCGCGAGCACGAAGGTGCTCCACCGGGTGGGCTCCTGCTGGGCCCACACCAGCGCGAGGGCGGGCAGCATGAGGATGGTCACCAGGTAGGCCCAGAGCTCCCAGCCGGGCCCGACCGGGTCCGCCCCGCCCAGCTGGCGACCGAGGTAGCTCGCGCAGTAGGCGACCACCCCGGCCTGGAGCAGCAGGGTGAGCCCGACGGTCACCCGTCCGGGGGACCTGCCGTTCAGCCCGGCGAGGAGGCAGACGACGGCGATGACCAGGCCTCCCACCAGCACGGCGAGGGTCGGGGGGTCGAGGTAGGCCGAGGAGCCGGTCGTCACGACAGGCACCGGCAGCACGGTCGACGGGAGGTCACGCCACCAGGGTAGGGCTCAGGGTTGTGGACGACCTGGGTGGGGACGTCGGTGCGGCTGCCTAGGATGGGCGGCGATGAGCGGCCTCTTCGACCACCTCCCCTTCGACGACCCGGTCCCCTCGATGAGCGCGGCCGCGGCCAGCGGGCACGCGGACACGCACCGGGGCGACGGGTCCGTCGACGACCGCGGTGTGCCCGCCTGGGCGGTGTCCGGCGACGCGCCGCCCGCCGGGCCGGGACCGGGCCGCGGCCCCTCCGGGCCCACCGTCGAGGAGCTGCTCGCCGGGCTCAACGAGCCCCAGGCGGAGGCGGTGCGCCACGAGGGGAGCCCGCTGCTCATCGTGGCCGGCGCGGGCTCGGGCAAGACCCGGGTGCTCACCCACCGCATCGCCTACCTGCTGGGCGAGCGGCACGTCCACCCCGGGCAGATCCTCGCGATCACCTTCACCAACAAGGCGGCGGCCGAGATGCGCGAGCGCGTCGAGGCGCTCGTCGGCCCCCGGGCCAAGGCGATGTGGGTCTCGACCTTCCACTCCGCGTGCGTACGCATCCTGCGCCGGGAGGCCCAGACCGCCGGGCTGCGCAGCTCGTTCTCCATCTACGACGCGGCCGACAGCCAGCGCCTGATGGGGATGGTCATCCGTGACCTCGACCTGGATCCGAAGCGCTACCCGGCCCGGGCCTTCCTGGCCAAGGTCTCGAACGCCAAGAACGAGCTCATCGACGAGGAGGCCTTCGCCGCCACCGTCGGCGCCAACAGCTACGAGGCCAAGGTGGCCGAGGCCTACGCGATGTACCAGCGGCGGCTCCGTGCGGCCAACGCCCTGGACTTCGACGACATCATCTCCACCACGGTCCACCTGCTGCGCGCCTTCCCGGCCGTGCGCGAGCACTACCGGCGGCGGTTCCGGCACGTCATGGTCGACGAGTACCAGGACACCAACCACGCCCAGTACGCCCTGGTCCGCGAGCTCGTCGGGTTCGCCGGGGACATCGTCGACGGGGGCAGCCGCGAGCTGCCGCCGGCCGAGCTGTGCGTCGTCGGCGACGCCGACCAGTCGATCTACGCCTTCCGGGGCGCGACCATCCGCAACATCGTCGAGTTCGAGCAGGACTACCCGCAGGCCCGCACCATCCTGCTCGAGCAGAACTACCGCTCCACCAGCACCATCCTCACCGCGGCCAACGCCGTCATCGCCCGCAACCCGCGGCGCCGCGACAAGCGCCTGTGGACCGACCAGGGGGAGGGCCACCGGATCGTCGGCTACGTCGCCGACAGCGAGCACGACGAGGCCTCCTTCGTGGCCCGCCGCATCGACGAGCTCGCCGACGAGCGGGGCGTCCGACCCGGTGACGTCGCGGTGTTCTACCGCACCAACGCCCAGTCCCGCGCGCTGGAGGAGGTGCTGGTCCGCACCGGGCTGCCCTACAAGGTCGTCGGGGGCACCCGCTTCTACGAGCGCCGGGAGGTCAAGGACGCCCTGGCCTACCTGCGGGTCCTCGCCAACCCCGCCGACGACGTCAACCTCAGGCGCATCCTCAACACCCCCAAGCGGGGCATCGGCGACCGCGCGGTGGCCGCCGTCACCGCGCTGGCCGAGCGCGAGCGCATACCGTTCGTCGCCGCCCTGGGCCGGGCGGGTGACGCGCCGGGCATCGCCTCGCGCTCGGTCGTCGCGATCTCCGGGTTCACGGCGCTGCTCGAGGAGCTCGGCGACCTCGCCGCCGAGGAGGGGTCGGGGATCGGTGCGCTGCTCGAGGCGATCCTGGACCGCACCGGGTACCTCGCCGAGCTCCGCGCGAGCCACGACCCCCAGGACGAGACGCGGGTGGAGAACCTCACCGAGCTCGTCACCGTCGCCCGCGAGTTCGACGACAACTACCCGGAAGGGGGGCTGGTCGACTTCCTCGAGCAGGTCTCGCTGGTCGCCGACGCCGACGAGATCCCCGAGGGCTCGGCCGAGGGCGAGGCGGGCCGGGCGCAGGACCAGGGCGTCGTCACGCTGATGACGCTGCACACCGCCAAGGGCCTGGAGTTCCCGGTGGTCTTCCTCACCGGCCTCGAGGACGGCACGTTCCCCCACCAGCGCAGCCTCGACGACCCGGACGAGCTCGAGGAGGAGCGACGGCTGGCCTACGTCGGGATCACCCGGGCGCGAGAGCAGCTGCACCTGTCCCGGGCCGGCAGCCGGGCGGCCTTCGGCGCGCCGCAGTGGTTCCCCGCCTCCCGCTTCCTCGACGAGATCCCCGACGACCTCGTCACCTGGGAGCGCACCGACGCCGACCGGATGAGCATGGGCGGTCGTCGGTCGGCCGCCGAGGGGATAGGCCTGAGCTGGTCCGGTGGGTATGCCGGGGGCCGCGGAGGGCCGACCGGCGGACGTCCGGCGGCGGTCCGGCTCGACCCGCGCGGCAGCGTGCCGAGGCGCGACCGCACCCCGGAGCAGGAGACCGAGCTGGCCGGCCTGGCCGCCGGCGACAAGGTGAGCCACGACAGCTTCGGCATGGGCACGGTGGTGCTCGTGGAGGGGACCGGCAAGCACGCGATGGCGCACGTGGACTTCGGCGAGGCCGGACTCAAGCGGCTGCTGGTGCGGGTGGCTCCGCTGGTCAAGCTCTGAGACGGCCTGCGATAGTCTGCCTCGCAGTGCCGCCGACGGTGCCCCTTGCGTGCGGTCGTGCGGTGACCACCGGCAGGCCGGAGCTCCTCCGGCCCTCATCGACAGACGGGAACCGCAACTGTGGATCTGTTCGAGTACCAGGCACGTGACCTCTTCGAGAAGCACGGGGTGCCCGTGCTCGCCGCCGAGGTGGTCACCGACGCGGCCGACGCCGGTCCGGCGGCCGAGCGCGTCGGCGCCGACAGCGGCGGGGTCGTGGTCGTCAAGGCCCAGGTCAAGGTCGGGGGGCGGGGCAAGGCCGGTGGAGTCAAGCTCGCCCGAAGCCCGCAGGAGGCCGTGGAGGCCGCCGAGCAGATCCTCGGCATGGACATCAAGGGCCACACCGTCGGTGCCGTGATGATCGCCCAGGGGGCCAGGATCGCCGAGGAGTACTACTTCTCCCTCCTCCTGGACCGCACCAACCGTTCCCTGCTCGCGATGTGCAGCAAGGAGGGCGGGGTCGACATCGAGACCCTCGCCGAGGAGCGGCCCGAGGCCCTGGCCCGGGTGGCCGTCGACGCCCGGACCGGCATCGACGACGCCACGGCTCGTCACATCCTCGAGGAGGCCGGCTTCGACACCGCCGACGTGGACGCCATCGCCCCCGCCCTGGTCCGCCTCTGGGACGTCTACCAGGGCGAGGACGCCACGCTGGTCGAGGTCAACCCGATGGTGAAGACCGAGGACGGCCAGGTGCTGGCCCTCGACGGCAAGGTCACCCTGGACGACAACGCCGACTTCCGGCACGAGGACCACGCCGCGCTCGCGGACACGGCGGCCGCCGACCCGCTGGAGGCCAAGGCCAAGGAGATGGGCCTCAACTACGTCAAGCTGGACGGCAACGTCGGCATCATCGGCAACGGCGCGGGCCTGGTCATGTCCACGCTCGACGTGGTCGCCTACGCCGGCGAGGAGCACACCGCCGGCCGCGCCAAGCCGGCCAACTTCCTGGACATCGGGGGCGGCGCCTCGGCCGAGGTCATGTCGAACGGGCTGGACGTCATCCTGGGCGACGACCAGGTGCGGTCCGTCTTCGTCAACGTCTTCGGCGGCATCACCGCCTGCGACGCGGTCGCCACCGGCATCGTCTCGGCGCTGGAGATCCTCGGGGACGAGGCCACCAAGCCGCTCGTGGTCCGGCTCGACGGCAACAACGTCGAGGAGGGGCGCGCCATCCTCGCCCGGGCCGACCACCCGCTGGTGACCATCGAGGACACCATGGACGGCGCCGCCCGGCGGGCCGCCGAGCTGGCCGCGAACTGACCCTGACGACACGACATACCGAAGGAATCTAGAGACCACCATGGCGATCTTCCTCACCCACGACTCCAGCGTCATCGTCCAGGGCATGACCGGCTCGGAGGGCATGAAGCACACGCAGCGCATGCTGCGCTCGGGCACCCAGGTCGTCGGCGGCGTCAACCCGCGCAAGGCCGGGCAGACCGTCGACTTCGAGGACGGCGTGCAGGTGCCGGTCTTCGGCTCCGTCGCCGAGGCGATGGAGGCCACCGGCGCGGACGTGTCCGTCCTCTTCGTGCCGCCCGCCTTCACCAAGGCCGCGGTCGTCGAGGCGGTGGACGCGGGCATGCCGCTGGCCGTCGTCATCACCGAGGGCGTACCGGTCCAGGACACGGCCGAGTTCTTCGCCTACGCGCAGGCCAAGGGCACCACCCGCATCATCGGCCCCAACTGCCCCGGGCTCATCAGCCCTGAGCAGTCCAACGCCGGCATCATCCCGGCCGACATCACCGGCCCCGGCCGGATCGGCCTGGTGTCCAAGTCGGGCACCCTGACCTACCAGATGATGTACGAGCTGCGCGAGATCGGTTTCTCCACGGCCGTCGGCATCGGTGGCGACCCCATCATCGGCACCACGCACATCGACTGCCTGCAGGCCTTCCAGGACGACCCGGACACCGACGCGATCGTCATGATCGGGGAGATCGGGGGAGACGCCGAGGAGCGGGCCGCCGACTACATCAAGGAGCACGTCACCAAGCCGGTCGTCGGCTACGTCGCCGGGTTCACCGCGCCGGAGGGCAAGACCATGGGCCACGCCGGTGCCATCGTCAGCGGGTCCTCCGGCACGGCCGCGGCCAAGAAGGAGGCCTTGGAGGCCGCCGGGGTCAAGGTCGGCAAGACCCCGTCCGAGACCGCCGAGCTCATGCGGGAGATCGTCGCGGGCCTGGGCTGAGCCCGGGCGAGCGCCGGTCCGACCGGACTGCCCGCGTCGGACCGGCGCGCCTCCGCACGCCGCTGCCTGCCGTCCCCGACCATGGTGGGGATGACTGTGGTGGAGCGGACGAGCGGCAGAAGGTCCCCGGAGGCGGCGCACGAGGGTGTGCCCGGGCGGGGGCCCGTCCTGACCGTCCGACGGCTCGGTGAGCTGCTCGGCGCCGCGACGGCCGGGGTCGTCTGCGTGCTCGTGGGGCTGCTCGTCGTGGTCCTGCCCACCGTGCTGGCCTGGGTCGTCGAGGAGCGCAGCACGGCGACGTTCTGGCAGACGGTCGGGGTGGGGGTCGACGTCTGGGCGCTCGCGCACCGCGCGAGCATCAGCACCCCCGCGGCCGAGGTGGTCCTGGCGCCGCTGCTGCTCACGCTGCTCTTCCTCGGGCTCTGCTGGTATGCCGCACGCCAGGTCGTCCTGAGCCGGCACCACCTCACCGCGCGGGTCCCGCGGATCGGTGGCTGGCGGACGGCGTGGAGCGCGCTCGGCGGCTCCGACGGCACGGCCTTCGTCGTCGGCTACCTCCTCACCGGCCTGCTCGTCGCCCACACCGCGAGCTTCGGGCTCGCGCCGGTGCGGCTGCTCACGCTCGTCCCGGGCGCCGTGCTCGTGCCGCTGGTGGCTCTCGGGCTGGTGTGGCTGGGCGAGCACCGCCGGGAGGAGCACCCCACCGTCGGGGCCGGGCTGGCCTTCCTCGAGGCGCGCACGCCGGTCCTGGTGCGCCGCGCCCTCCCGCCGGTCGCCGAGGTCCTGGTCGGGCTGGTCACCGTCGCGCTGCTCCTCGTGCTGGGGCTGCTGGTGCTGCGCGGCGAGCGGATCGTCACCCTCTACGGCTCGTTGGACGCCGGACTGGTCGGCACGTCGCTGCTCACGGTCGGCCAACTCCTGGCGCTGCCCAACCTCATGGTCTGGGCACTGGCCTGGATGACCGGATCGGGGGTCACCGTCGGCACCGTCCACGTGGGGTGGACCGACACCACCGCGGGCGACCTGCCCATGCTGCCGGTGCTGGGCGCGCTGCCCGAGCCGGGGGCCATGCCGCCCGGGATGTGGGCCCTGGCGCTGGTCCCCCTGGTCGCCGGGGGCTGGATCGGCTACCGCGCCGTCGGCTCGGCCTCCCGGTTGGCCTCCTGGTGGACGAAGGCGCAGATCATGCTGGCCTCCTGCGTGGCCGTCGCGGGTGTCGTCCTGGTGCTGTCCTGGCTGGCGACAGGTGGGCTCACGCCGGGTCTGCTGGGGACGGTCGGCGTCGAGCCGTGGCGGGTGTCCGGGATGCTGCTGCTCGAGCTGGCGACGGGCGGTCTGGTGGTCGTCACCGCGCTGCACCTGAGCCGGCGCCGGCTGCGGAGCCGCCGGTGAGCCCGGCCGGTCACCGGTGAGCGGGCTGCCCCGACCCCGCGTGGTGGCCCTCGTCTCGGGCAGCGGCACCCTCCTGGAGGCGGTGCTCGAGGCGTGCACCGACCCCGCCTACGCCGTGGACGTCGTGGCCGTGGGCGCCGACCGGGACGGGATCGAGGGGTTGGCGCGGGCGCGCCGGCGCGGTCTGCCGACCTTCGTCGAGCCGGTGAGCGCCCACCCGGACCGGGAGGCGTGGGACGTCGCGCTGGCCGGTCGGATCGGTGCCCACCACCCCGACCTCGTGCTCAGCGCGGGGTTCATGCGGATCCTGGGCCCGGCCGTGCTGGCCGCCCACCGCGTCGTCAACACCCACCCCGCGCTGCTGCCCTCGTTCCCGGGGGCGCACGCGGTCCGGGACGCCCTCGCCCACGGCGTCAGGGTCAGCGGATGCACCCTCCACGAGGTCGACGCCGGTGTCGACACCGGCCGGATCCTCGACCAGCGCGCCGTGCCGGTGCTGGCCGGCGACACCGAGGAGAGCCTGCACGAGCGGATCAAGGTCGCCGAGCGGGAGATGCTCGTCGCGGCCCTACCCGGGCTGGCGCGCGTGCACCCGCTCGATGACGCCTAGCGTCGTCCGCTGCGACTCCACCACCTGCAGGCCGAGGGCGGCCAGCCGGGTCGCGGGGCGTCGCCCCAGGTGCTCGCCGGCCAGCGGCACGGTGGCCACGTCCACCAGCGCCTGCGGCGCCCGCACCCACCAGCGGTCGGAGGCCACGTGGTCGGCCAGCAGCAGCGACCCGCCGGGTCCCAGCACGCGGACCATCTCCGCGAGGGCAGCCCCGAGGTCGGGCACGCAGCACAGGGTGAAGGTCGAGACGACCGTGTCCACGGAGGCGTCGTCGACGGCGAGGGCGCCCGCGTCGCCCAGCACGAAGGTCGCCGGCCGGCCGACCTCGGCCGCCCGCCGCCGGGCCCGCTCGAGCATGGGGGCGCTGCGCTCGAGGCACACGAGGTCGACGCCGGCCGGGTAGAAGGCCAGGTTCGCCCCGGTCCCCACCCCGACCTCGAGCACGCGCCCGTGGGCGCGCCCCGCCACCCAGGGGCGGCTGGCCGCGAGGAAGCGGCGTTCCACGCCGGCCGACACCTCGTCGTAGCGGCCGGCGAGCCGGTCCCAGTGCCGTGCGTGCCGTGCGTCCTGTGCGTCCACGTCCCGAACCTACGCCCGGGGGCGTGGTCACTCGCGGCTAGACTGGGGCCACACGACTGGCGCGGGTGGGACACCACCGGGGAGTGCACGCGTGGGTATCGCCCGCCTGGGTGCCCGCACCGTCCGTCCGGGCGCCGGAACCGGCTGCCCGGCCCGCACCAGAGGAGCGATCCGCGTGAGCACCCCGACCCCCTCCAGCGACACCCCGCCCGACGAGCGCCGGCCGGTCCGTCGCGCCCTCGTCTCGGTCTACGACAAGACCGGCCTCGACGAGCTCGTCACCGGCCTGGCCGAGGCCGGCGTGGCCCTGGTCTCCACCGGCGGGTCGGCCGCCCGCATCGAGAGCCTCGGCCTCCCGGTCACCCGCGTGGAGGAGCTCACCGGCTTCCCCGAGTGCCTCGACGGCCGGGTCAAGACCCTGCACCCGCGGGTGCACGCCGGGCTGCTGGCGGACACGACCAACCCCGAGCACGTGCGGCAGCTGGACGAGCTCGGCGTCGAGGGCTTCGACCTGGTCGTCGGCAACCTCTACCCGTTCGCCGACACGGTGGCCTCCGGGGCCGACGAGGAGGCCTGCGTCGAGCAGATCGACATCGGCGGGCCCTCCATGGTCCGTGCCGCCGCCAAGAACCACCGCAGCGTCGCCGTCGTCACCAGCCCCACGGCATACCCGGAGGTGCTGGGCGCGCTCGCCGCCGGCGGGTTCACCCTCGCGCAGCGCCGGCGGCTCGCCGCCGCCGCCTTCGTGCACACGGCGACCTACGACGTGCACGTCGCGTCGTGGATGGGCAACGCGCTCGCCGACAGCGGTGACGGAACCGGCTTCCCCGCCTGGATGGGAGCGACCTGGGACCGGGCGGCGGTGCTGCGCTACGGCGAGAACCCGCACCAGCGGGCCGCGCTCTACGCCGACGGCCACGCGACCGGACCCGGCCTGGCCCAGGCCGAGCAGCTGGGCGGCAAGGAGATGTCCTTCAACAACTACGTCGACGCCGACGCCGCCCGCCGCGCCGCGCACGACCACGGCGACCAGCCGACCGTGGCGATCATCAAGCACGCGAACCCGTGCGGGATCGCCGTCGGGACCGATGTCGCCGACGCCCACGCCAAGGCGCACGCCTGCGACCCGGTCTCCGCCTTCGGCGGGATCGTCGCGACCAACCGCCCGGTGAGCCAGCAGATGGCCCGGCAGGTCGCCGACGTCTTCACCGAGGTCGTCGTGGCGCCGGACTTCGAGCCGGCGGCCCTGGAGCTGCTGCGCACGAAGAAGAACCTGCGGCTGCTCCGGGTCGCGCCGCCGCGGACCGGCGGGACCGAGACCCGCCCCATCTCCGGAGGGCTGCTCGTGCAGGAGGTCGACGCCGTGGACGCGCAGGTGGACGATGGTGGTGACGACGCCGCCCGCTGGCGCCTGGTGGCCGGCGACCCCGCCGACGACGCGACCCTCGCCGACCTGCAGTTCGCCTGGCGGGCGGTACGGGCCACCCGCTCCAACGCGATCCTGCTGGCCGACGCCGGCGCGTCGGTCGGGGTCGGCATGGGCCAGGTCAACCGGGTGGACTCCTGCCAGCTGGCGGTGCGCCGCGCGGGGGAGCGGGCGGCCGGGTCGGTCGCGTCCTCCGACGCGTTCTTCCCCTTCGCCGACGGGCTCCAGGTGCTGCTCGACGCCGGGGTGCGGGCAGTGGTCGCCCCGGGTGGGTCGATCCGGGACGAGGAGGTCGTCGCCGCGGCCGGGCGTGCGGGGGTGACGATGTACTTCACCGGCACCCGGCACTTTGCCCACTGACCTCGCCGAGGAGTCCTCGGCCGGGGCAGGCCCCCTGGTGACGACCCTCCTGCCGCTGCTCGCGGCCGGTGGCTGCGGGGCGGGGCTGCCGGTGCAGTCCCGGGTCAACGGGGTGCTCTCGGAGCAGGTGGGGGCGCTCCCGGCGGCCACGCTGTCCTTCGGCAGCGGGCTGGTCGTGCTCACGCTGCTGCTGGCGCTCGCCCCGTTGCGCCGGCGCGCCGCGGCCGTGTGGGTGGCGGTGCGGTCCGGGGGGCTGCGGCGCTGGCAGGTGGTCGGTGGTGTCGGGGGTGCGCTGCTCGTCGCCAGCCAGACGTATGCCGTGCCGCTGGTCGGGGTGACCGCCTTCCTCGTCGCCGTGATCGGCGGGCAGTCGGTCAGCGCGCTGCTCGTGGACCGCGCCGGTCTCGGCCCGGGACCCGCGCAGCCGTGGCGGGCCGGTCGGGTGGGGGCGGCCGCGCTCGCCGTGGTCGGGGTGGCGGTCGCTGCCACGGCCCGGCCGCAGGAGGACGGTGCCGCGGCCGGTGCGGGCGTGGGGTTCGCTGTGGCGCTCGTCCTGGTCTGCGCCGCCGGCGCGCTCACCTCGGTGCAGCAGGCGCTCAACGGCGTGGTGACCACCGTGAGCAGGGCGCCGGTCGCGACCGCGTGGGTCAACTTCCTCACCGGGACGCTGACCCTGGTGCTCATCGGGCTGGTGGCCTCGCTCGCCGGCGGGGTGCGACCGAGTGCCGTGGACGCCGGGCTGCCCTGGTGGGCGTGGACCGGAGGGGTCATGGGCATCGTCTTCATCGCCCTCGCGGCCTACGCGGTGCAGCACCTGCCCGTCCTCGTCTTCGCCCTGGTCACGATCACGACCCAGCTGCTGGTGGGCGTGCTGCTCGACGCCCTGGACCCGGTGGGTCGTGCGGCCCTCGGCCCCCAGCTGCTCCTCGGCGTCGCCCTGGCGCTCACGGCCTCGGTCTGGGCCGCGCTTGCCCGACCCGCCCGACGTCGGCGCGCGTCCTCGCCCGCGGTGGTCGCGCACCGGTAGGCTCCCCGCCATGGCGACTCTCGTGATCACGGTCATCGGCGACGACCGCCCCGGCCTGGTCGCCGTGCTGGCCGACGTGGTGGCCGAGCACGGCGGGAGCTGGGAGCGCAGCCAGCTGGCCGAGCTCGCCGGTAAGTTCGCCGGCATCGTCACCGTGGACGTCCCCGACAGCCGGTCCCGGTCCCTGGCCGAGGCCCTGGGGGGTCTCGGGGGGGTGCTGGAGACGACCGTGCACCTCGTGGGGGAGGACGAGTTAGTCGCCACCGCCCCGGCGGGCCCCGAGGGGGACCTGCTGCACCTGGACCTGGTGGGCAACGACCGCCCCGGCATCGTCAAGGAGATCACCGGCATCCTGGCGGAGCACGAGGTGTCCGTGGAGGACCTCCAGACGAAGGTCGTGCCGGCCCCGCAGGCCGGCGGTGACCTCTTCGCCGCCAAGGTGCGCCTGCGTGCGCCGGCCGACACCGACCTGTCGGCCCTGCGGCGGGCCCTGGAGGAGCTGGCCGCCGAGCTCCTCGTGGACATCAGCCTCGACGCCGAGGACCAGACGGAGTGGGAGTGAGCCCCGTCGCCCGCACGTCCCTAGACTCGACGCCATGACCGCGACGATCCTCGACGGCAAGGCCGTGCACGCGACGATCCAGGACGAGCTGCGCACCCGGGTCGAGGCCCTGGCCCGGCGGGGGGTCGTGCCCGGCCTGGCCACCGTCCTCGTGGGCGAGGACCCGGCCAGCCGCTGGTACGTCGGGGCCAAGCACAAGGACTGCGCCGCGATCGGCATCACCTCGGTGCGGCGCGAGCTGCCCGCCGGCTCCGGCCTCGCCGACGTCCTGTCCACCGTCGACGAGCTCAACGCCGATCCCGCGGTGACCGCCTTCCTGGTCCAGCAGCCCACGGGCCTGGACGAGTTCGCCATCCTCTCCCGGGTCGACCCGGCCAAGGACGTCGACGGGCTGCATCCGCAGAACCTCGGAGCCCTCGTGCTGGGCGAGCCGGCGCCGCTGCCGTGCACCCCCGTGGGGTGCGTGGAGCTGCTGCGTCGCTTCGACGTGCCGATCGCCGGTGCCGAGGTCGTCGTGGTGGGGCGTGGCCTCACCGTCGGACGGCCCCTGGGCCTCATCCTCACGCGGCGCAGCGAGAACGCGACGGTGACCCTATGCCATACCGGCACGCGGGACCTCGCCGCACACACGCGGAGGGCCGACATCGTCATCTCGGCGGCCGGCGTGCCCGACATGATCACCCCGGACATGGTCAAGCCGGGTGCGGCCGTGATGGACGTGGGCGTCGCCCGTCGGGACGGCAAGATCGCCGGCGACGTGCACCGGGACGTCGCGGAGGTGGCCGGCTGGTTGACCCCGAACCCCGGCGGCGTGGGCCCCATGACGCGGGCGATGCTGCTGAGCAATGTCGTGGAGGCCGCGGAACGCACCCTCGACGCGGCGTGATGGGCAGCGCGCCGGGGGAGGAGCTGCGGCGGGAGTCCGGCGCCGCGACGCAGCCGCTGGGTGCCTGGTGGGTCGGGGTGCTCGGCCTGGTGGTCTCCGGCGTGCTGCTGACCTCGTCGAACCTGCGCGCCTACGGCTACGCCCTCGGTGCCACCCTGGGCGTGCTCGCCCTGCTGCGGGCGTTCCTGCCGCCCGGCCGGGCGGGCGGCCTGGAGGTGCGCAGCCGGCTCACCGACGTCGCGACACTGCTCCTGCTGGGCACGGCGACGGTGACCGTCGCCGCGACCCTGCGCCTGGGCTGAGCCACGGCCGCCGGCGTCCCGTTCTCTGCTCCGGCCACGGCATACCGGTATGCCGTGGCGCCCGGGCCGGTGAGGACTAGACGAGGCCGAGCTGGGTGACCGCAGCCTTCTCCTCGGACAGCTCGGCCACCGTGGCGTCGATGCGGCCCCGGGAGAACTCGTCGATGTCCAGGCCCTGGACGATTTCGTAGGACCCGTCGCGGGTCGTCACGGGGAAGGAGCTGATGAGACCCTCCTCGACGCCGTACGAGCCGTCGGAGCGCACGGCCATCGACACCCAGTCGCCCTCCGGCGAGCCGCGCAGCCAGTCCCGGGCGTGGTCGATGGTGGCCGACGCCGCGGAGGCGGCCGAGGAGGAGCCGCGGGCCTCGATGATGGCCGCGCCACGCTTGGCGACGGTGGGGATGAAGGTGTCCTCGATCCACTGCTGGTCGCCCACGGCCTCGGCGGCGTTGCGGCCGCCGACCTGGGCGTGGAAGAGATCGGGGTACTGGGTGGCGCTGTGGTTGCCCCAGATCGTCATGTGCGAGACGTCGGTGACGGGGGCGCCGACCTTGGCCGCGAGCTGGGCGATCGCCCGGTTGTGGTCCAGCCGGGTCAGGGCGGAGAAGCGCTCGGTCGGGATGTCGGGGGCGTTGCTCATCGCGATGAGGGCGTTGGTGTTGGCCGGGTTGCCGGTGACCGTGATCCGCACGTCGTCGGCGGCGTGGCTGTTGAGGGCCTTGCCCTGGGCGGTGAAGATGGCGCCGTTGGCCTCGAGCAGGTCGCCGCGCTCCATCCCCTTGGTGCGAGGGCGGGCGCCGACGAGCAGCGCCACGTTGACGCCGTCGAAGACGACGTCGGCGTCGTCACCGGTCTGGACGTCGGTGAGCAGCGGGAAGGCGCAGTCGTCCAGCTCCATGACGACGCCCTCCAGGGCACCCAGCGCCGGGGTGATCTCGAGCAGCCGCAGCTCGACGGGGGTGTCCGGGCCCAGCAGCTCGCCGGAGGCGATGCGGAAGAGCAGGCTGTAGCCGATCTGACCGGCAGCTCCGGTGACGGCGACCTTGACGGGAGTGTTCACGAGCGGGGACCTTCCTTCGGGTGCAGATGGACTGGCGCCGTGCACGCACGGTGCCGGGCAGCGCCGAGCCGCCGAACGGCTGATGCGAGCGACGCTAGCACCCTGCGCGCAGGCCACCGCGTCCGAGTGGCCGGGCGCAGCGGTCGTGGGCTACGGTGCGCGGGCACGACGGCCGTCGCGTGCGGGGCGCCCTCCCCGCCCGGCCGCAGGAACGGAGTGGACCATGGGACTCATCGACCGGATCAGAGGGGCGTTGCGCGGCCGGCGCCCCGGCGCGTCCGGCGCCGTCGCAGGCCGTGAGGCCGAGCCCGAGCGCCAGCACCCGGCGGCCACCCCCGACGACGCCGCCCCGGCGGCCACCCACCGGCACGCCGCACCCGCGGCCGAGCCGGACGGGGCGGCGCACTCCGCCGGACGTCATCCCACGGCCACGGTGCAGCCCGGCGACACCTTGGCCGACCTCGCGGCCCGGCACGGCGTCGACGAGGACGGCATCGTCCGCCTCAACGGCATCCCGGACCCGGAGCTGATCTTCGCGGGCCAGGTCTTCCGACTGCCCCGCGACGCGGGCTGACCGAGGACCCGGGCGGGGTCACCCGCCGGTCAGCGGATGGTCGGTGCGCGTGCGCCACATCCCGTCCCCGTCGTGGGCGTAGAGCCGGACGACGTCCGCGGTGAAGGTGCAGCTGAACGCCGCGAGGTCGTTGAACGCACGGTCCATGGCGGGGCCAGGAAGGTCGTGCGCCAGCGTGACGTGCGGGTGGTAGGGGAAGTCGACCCGGCGCTGCACCGGCCCCGACCTCACCTCCTGCTCGAGCAGCTCGCAGGAGGCGACCCCCTTGGCCACCTGGACGAAGACGACGTCGGACACGGGGCGGAACGTCCCGGTGCCGCGTAGCAGGACCTCGAAGGCCGCGTGCGAGTCGGCCACCCGGCTCAGGTGCGCGTCGAGGTCGTCGGCCACGCCCGGCGCGACCTCGGTCGGCGGCAGCAGGGTGATGTGGGTGGGGATCCGCGCCGCCCGCTCCTCGCCGTAGCCGATCCGCAGGCGCTGGAGGTGGTCTCCCCACGGCTCCGGGACAGGGATGGCCACGCCGACCACGGCCGGGTCGACCACGGGGTCGGACGAGGTGCCGATGGTCATCGGCCCACCCTACTCGGCACCGCCCGTCCCCCCTCGTGAGGCGTTCAGGCCACCGAGAAGGCGGCCTTGTGCACGACCCGCGAGTAGTGCCCGACCAGCTGGTCCACCAGCGCCGGCCACGACCGCTCCTCCACCCGCCGGCGCCCTGCCGCGCCCAGCCGCCGGCGCAGCTCCTGCTCCTGCGCTCCGGCGCCGACCAGCGGCAGGACCGCCTCCCGCAGCGCACCCCGCACGTCGGGGTCGAACAGCGCACCGGTCACCCCGGGCTCGATGAGGTCTACGGGGCCGCCCCTGGCCGGTGCGACGACCGGCAGCCCGGCGGCCGACGCCTCCTGCAACGTCTGGCCGAAGGTCTCGCGGGTTCCCGTGTGCACGAAGACGTCGAAGGCGGCGTAGGCGCGCGCCAGGTCGGCCCCCTCGCGACGGCCCAGGAAGACCGCCTCGGGCAGCTGGGCCTGCAGGACCTCCCGGCTGGGTCCCTCACCCACGAGGACGAGCCGGGTGCCCGGGAGCGAGGCGAGCTCGGTCAGCCGGTGCAGCTCCTTCTCCGGGGCGAGCCGTCCGACATACCCCAGGACGGTCTCCCCGCGCGGTGCCAGCGTGGCGTGCAGCGCGTCCGCGGCGGGGTCGTGGCGGTGGTCGGGGTGGAACAGGTCGCTGTCGACGCCGCGGCCCCAGAGCGCGACCCGGGGGACGTGGTGGGCGGCGAGGTCGGTCAGGGCGGAGGTGGAGGGGGCCAGGGTGAGGTCGGCCTGCTCGTGGATGCGCCGGATCCAGCGCCAGGTGGCCCGCGCGGTCAGGTCGCCCGCGGGGCCGGCGTGCTGGCGGATGTAGGAGGGCATGTCGGTCTGGTAGATCGCCACCGACGGGATCCCCAGCGCACGCGCGGCGACGAGGCCGCGGACGCCGAGCACGAAGGGCGAGGCGACGTGGACCACGTCGGGCCGGAAGCGGTGCAGGACGGTCTCGAGCTCGTAGGAGGGCAGGCCGACCCGGAACTTGCGCACGGGCAGGCTGGTGACGGTGTGGACCGGGAAGCCGGCGTAGTGCTCCGGGGTCATGACCGGGCTCCAGGGGCTGGTGCCGGGGGCGATGACCAGCGCCTCGTGCCCCTGCTCGCGCAGGCACTCCAGCACCTTGCAGACGCTCGTGGTGACGCCGTTGAGGGCGGGGAGGAAGGACTCGGTGACGATGGCGACGCGCACGTGGTCCATCCTCGGCGCGTCGGGTATGTCGTCGGCGGACCCTGGGGGTGTGTCGGGTGGCCGGCGGGTGACCAGATGGTGCCCGATGCCGTCGCGCAGGGCGCGTCGGGGAGAGCGCAGGGTGCCCGGGCGCGTCGTCACGTCAGGTCCTCCCGCCCGAGCTGCTGCAGGGTGGCCACCAGCGCGCGGACGTCCTGGCAGCGCTCGCGGGTGGTGACGAGCACGGCGTCGGGGGTGTCGACGACGACGACCCCCTCCACGCCCAGGGTCACCACGGTCCGTCCTCCGCGGGCGGCGACCAGCCCGGTGGAGTCCTGCGCGAGGACGTCATCGGGGCTGCCCAGCACCCGCACGCCGGGGTGACGAGGGTGCTCCTGCAGCAGCGTGGCGAGGGAGGCGAAGTCGCCGACGTCGTCCCAGCCCAGGTCGGCGGGGACGACCTCCACCATCCCGGCACGAGCTGCCGGCTCGGCGACGGCCCGGTCGATGGCCACCGCCGGCAGCGAGCTCCATACCTCGTCGAGCCGTCCTGGGTCCCGGGCGAGCAGCCTCAGGAGGTGCACCATCTCCGGGTGCTGGACGGCCAGGAGGTCCAGGAGGACACCGGCCCGCACGACGAAGATGCCGGCGTTCCACAGGTGCCGTCCGTCCTCGAGGTAGTGCTCGGCGACGCCGCGGTCCGGCTTCTCCACGAAGGAGACGACCCGGTGGACGTCCGGGGCGGCGGGGTAGGTCCGTCGCTCACCCACCTCGACGTAGCCGAACCCGGTGGCGGGGTAGCGGGGCTGGATGCCCAGGGTGACCAGGGACCCGGACCGGGCGGCGACCACCGCCTGGCGCACGCAGTCCGCGAAGGCCTCCTCGTCGTCGATGACGTGGTCCGCCGCGAACGAGCCGAGCACCGCGTCCGGGTCGCTGCGCTCGAGCACCGCCGCGGCCCACCCGATCGCCGGCATCGAGTCCCGCGGCGAGGGCTCGAGCAGCAGACGGTCCCCGGGCAGCCCATCCAGCTGCTGCCGCACGGCCGCCGCGTGGGCCTGACCGGTGACGACGAGCACCCGTCCGCCGACCAGGCGACCGACCCGGTCGACCGTCTCCTGGAGCATCGAGCGGCCCGAACCGGTGAGGTCCTGGAGGAACTTCGGGGCGGCGCTGCGCGACAGCGGCCAGAGCCGGGTGCCCGAGCCCCCGGCCGGGACGACGGCCGTGAGGTCGGCGACGGCGTCGTCCGCGGTGCCGGCGGCGCGGCGAGAGGTGCTCACCCCTGCCAGTCTAGGGTTGCTCCCATGCCAGCGTCCCTGCCGTCCGCCGGTGCCCCGCGCCGGGTCCTCGGTGCGGCCCAGCGCCTCGGCTACCGGGGGGTGCTGCGGCCGGTGGCGTGGCGGCTGGAGGCCGAGCGGGCCCACCACCTCACCGTCCGCGGCGTGGACGCGCTGGGCCGGAGCCCGCTCACCCGGGGGCTGCTCGCCGCGGGCGGCGCAACGGTCCCCCGAGGTCCGGGGGTGGAGGTGCTGGGGCTGCGCTTCGCCCACCGGGTCGGTCTGGCCGCCGGGATGGACAAGGACGGCCGTGCCGTGCCGGGCTGGGGGGCCCTCGGGTTCGGGCACGTCGAGCTGGGCACCGTCACCGCCCGGCCGCAACCGGGCAACCCCCGTCCACGCCTGGTGCGGCTGCCGGCCAGCCGAGCCGTCATCAACCGGATGGGGTTCAACAACGAGGGGGTCGAGGCGCTCGCCGCCCGCCTCCGTGCCGCGCGGGAGGCCGGGTCCGTACGGCTGCCCGTCGGGGTGAGCATCGGCAAGAGCAAGGTCACGCCGGTGGAGGAGGCGGTGGAGGACTACCTCGCCTCGGTGCGGGCGCTCACCGGGCTCGCCGACTACCTCGCGGTCAACGTGTCCTCGCCCAACACCCCGGGCCTGCGCTCGCTGCAGGACGCGGGCCCGCTCGCGGAATTGCTGACCGCGGTGGTGCGGGCGGCCGACGTGCCGGTGCTCGTCAAGGTGGCGCCCGACCTCACGGCGCCGGCGCTGGAGCAGGCGGTCGGCGTGGCCGTGGACGCCGGTGCGCGGGGGTTCATCGCCACCAACACGACCCTCTCCCGGGAGGGGGTCGCACACGTCGACGCGGCCCGCGCGGCGGCCGAGAGCGGCGGGCTGTCCGGGGCGCCGCTGACGCTGCGGGCGAGGGAGGTCGTCGGCCGGGTGCGCCGGTTGACCGACCTGCCGGTCATCGGCGTGGGCGGCGTCCTGACCGGCGCGGACGCCGCCGCGCTGGTCGACGCGGGTGCCGACCTCGTCCAGCTCTACACCGGCCTCGTGTATGCCGGGCCCGCCCTCGTCGCCGACGCCGTGGCCGCGACGAGCCCGGACGGCGCCCGGTGGGGGTGAGGGGAACCATTCACGGCGTCCGGTGGGGGTGAGGGGAACCATTCACGGCGCCCGGTGGGGGTCCTGGATGGCGGGGGAGCCGCGCGTATGCTCGAGGCTGACCCCCAGCCCCGTCCGGAGAGAGCCGTTGACCACCGACGCCCGCACCCAGCGCGAGACCGCCGCCCCCGACCCCGGCTCGGGGGAGCGTGGCGGCCCCCGCCCCCTCGCCGAGGTGATGCGACGGATCGAGGCCGTCGTCGAGGGCCGGTCTGAGGAGCTGCTGGCCTGGCGGCGCCAGATCCACCAGCAGCCGGAGGTGTGCTGGACCGAGCACCGGACCACCGAGCTCGTCGCGGGCGTGCTGTCGCAGGCGGGTGCGCAGGTCCGCACCCTGCCGGGCACCGGCGCCCTGGTCGACATCGGGCACCCCGAGCCGCGCACCCGCATCGCCCTGCGCGCGGACCTCGACGCCCTGCCCATCGACGAGGTGACCGGTCTGCCCTTCGCCTCGTCCACCGCCGGCGTCTGCCACGCGTGCGGTCACGACGTGCACACGGTCGGGCTCGTCGGGGCGGGGTTGGCCCTGCACGAGCTGTCCGAGGAGCTGGTGGCGCGGCAGGCGGCCGTCCGGCTGGTCTTCCAGCCGGCCGAGGAGACCCACCCCGGGGGCGCGCTCAAGGTCATGGAACAGGGCGGGCTCGAGGGCGTCGACCGGATGCTGGCGGTCCACTGCGACCCCTCCGTCGACGTCGGGCGCATCGGGCTGCGCGTCGGGCCGATCACCGCGGCGTCGGACGAGGTCCGCGTCGTCATCACCGGTCGCGGCGGGCACACCTCCCGCCCCCACCTGACCCAGGACATCACCTACGCCCTGGCCAAGGTCGTCACCGAGGTGCCCGCGGCGCTGACCCGCCGGCTGGACCCGCGGGCGGCCGCGATCCTCGTCTGGGGCGTGGTGCGTGCGGGGGCCGCGGCCAACGTCATCCCGGCGCGTGGCGAGGCCCTCGGCACGCTGCGCATGCTCGACGCCGAGCTGTGGGACGTCGTCGAGCCCATCTTCACCGAGACCGTCCAGGCGGTGGTGGCGCCCTACGGCGTGACCGCGACCGTCGAGTACACCAAGGGCGTGCCCCCGGTGGACAACGAGAACGCCTCGGTGGTCGCGCTCTCCAAGGCCGGCATGATGCTGCTCGGGGCAGGGTCGGTGCAGGCCACCAAGCAGTCCATGGGGGGAGAGGACCTCGGGTGGTACCTCCAGCAGGTGCCCGGGGCGATGGCCCGGCTCGGGACCCGGGCACCCGGCGGTCCGACCTACGAGCTGCACCAGGGTGACCTCGTCGTCGACGAGCGTTCGGTGCTCGTGGGCGCCAAGCTGCTGGCCGGTGCGGTCTTCACCGCGCTGGGGGAGATGCACCCCTGACCGGTCCGGCCCGGTCCGGGGGACCCGGGCGGGGACGCGTGTGACGGGTGTGACGACCCAGGTCACGAGTTCGTCACGTCTTGCCGCGCGCCCGTGAGGCGAGGCACCTACCGGTGAGTCACCAGGGTTACCATCGACGCGTCATACCCACAGGACAAAGGAGTATCCCGTGCGTCGGGTCCTGAAGCTCGCCACCGCCGGTGCGGCGGCCACCCTCGTCCTTGCCGCGTGCGGTGAGGCCCCCTCCGAAGAAGAGACCACTGCCGGTGGCGGCGAGAACGCCGAGAGCAGTGAGGACGGCGAGGCCGCCGGCGGCGACGCCGGTGACTTCAAGGCCTGCATGGTCTCCGACTCCGGCGGGTTCGACGACCAGTCGTTCAACCAGTCCGGCAAGGAGGGCCTCGACGCCGCCGCGGAGGAGCTGGGTATCGAGCCGGTCGAGGTCGAGTCCCAGGCGGACACCGACTACGCCACCAACGTCTCCAACCTCGTCTCCCAGGGCTGCAACATCACCATCGGGGTCGGCTTCCTGCTCGAGGACGCCATCCAGGCGGCCGCCGAGGAGAACCCCGACACCAACTTCGCCCTCATCGACTCGGCCTTCAGCGACGCGGACTTCAACCCGGTCGAGCTGGACAACGCCAAGCCGATCCTCTTCAACACCGCGGAGGCCAGCTACCTCGCCGGCTACCTCGCGGCGGGCATGTCCGAGTCCGGCACCGTCGCCACCTTCGGCGGGCTGCAGATCCCCTCGGTCTCGGTCTTCATGGACGGCTTCGCCGACGGCGTCGACAAGTTCAACGAGGACAACGGCACGGACGTCAACCTGCTCGGGTGGGACAAGGAGGCCCAGGAGGGCGCCTTCTCCGGAGACTTCGAGAACCAGAGCCAGGGCCAGACGCTCACCGAGCAGTTCATCTCCCAGGGCGCGGACATCGTCATGCCGGTCGCCGGCCCGGTCGGCCTCGGCGCGGCGGCGGCGGCCTCGGAGGCCGACGGTGTGCACATCATCTGGGTGGACTCCGACGGCTACCTCACCGCCTCCGAGTACTCCGACCTCATGCTCACCTCGGTCATGAAGGAGATCGGCGCGGCGGTCGAGACCACCGTCTCCGAGGCGGTCGACGGGGGCTTCACCAACGAGCCCTACGTCGGCACGCTGGAGAACGACGGGGTCGGACTGGCCGAGTACCACGACATGGCCGGCGACGTCGAGGGCATGATGGTGACCGGGCCGGACGGCGCGGAGATGTCGCTCGACGAGGCGGTCGCGATGCTGGAGGAGATGGTCGTCTCCGGCGAGATCACCGTCGAGTCGCCGAACAGCCCGCAGCAGTGAGCTGAGGGTCTGCCGGACCGGTTTGACCGACGCGCAGACCCCGCTCCGCCAGCGGCCCGGCCCACCTCGGGCCGGGCCGCTACGCTGTCCCTCCGCACCCCCCGGGCGCCCCCTGATCGCCGGGACCCGGACCGCACCACCCGTGAGGTATGTATGAAGCAGGTTCTGCGATGAAGCTCGAGCTGCAGGGCATCACCAAGGTCTTCGGCTCGCTGGTCGCCAACGACCACATCGACCTCGTCGTCGAGCCCGGCGAGATCCACGCCCTGCTCGGTGAGAACGGGGCCGGCAAGTCGACGCTGATGAACGTCCTCTACGGGCTCTACGACCCCGACGACGGGCAGATCCTGCTCGACGGCGCGCCCGCGACCTTCAGGGGACCCGGCGACGCCGTGTCCGCCGGCATCGGCATGGTGCACCAGCACTTCATGCTGGTGCCCGTCTTCACCGTCGCCGAGTCGGTGGCCCTGGGCTACGAGCCGACCGGCGCCGGTGGTGTGCTCAGGCTGGAGGAGGCGCGCCGCCGGGTGCGCGAGATCTCCGACCGGTTCGGCTTCCAGGTCGACCCCGACGCCCGGATCGAGGACCTGCCCGTCGGTGTGCAGCAGCGGGTCGAGATCATCAAGGCCCTGTCCCGGGACGCGCAGGTGCTCATCCTCGACGAGCCCACCGCCGTGCTCACCCCGCAGGAGACCGACGAGCTCATCCGCATCATGCGCGAGCTCAAGGAGTCCGGGACCTCGATCGTCTTCATCACCCACAAGCTGCGCGAGGTCCGGGCGATCGCCGACCGGATCACCGTCATCCGGCGTGGCCGGGTCGTGGGCGAGGCCAGCCCGACCTCGACCGAGACCGAGCTCGCCTCGCTCATGGTCGGCCGCTCGGTCAGCCTCACCGTCGACAAGGAGCCGGCGCAGCCGGGAGAGGCGACCTTCGAGGTCGAGGGTCTGTCCGTCGTCGCCCCCACCGGAACCGTCCTCGTCGACGACATCTCCTTCGACGTCCGGGCGGGCGAGATCCTGTGCGTGGCGGGGGTGCAGGGCAACGGCCAGACCGAGCTCGCGGAGGTCATCCTCGGCATCGAGCAGGCCGACTCCGGGTCGGTCCGCCTCGACGGCAAGGACATCCTGGGCACCGGGGTCAAGGAGCGCCTGCGCTCGGGCATCGGCTTCGTGCCCGAGGACCGGTCGACCGACGGGGTGGTCTCCAGCTTCTCCATCGCCGAGAACCTCGTGCTCGACCTCTACGACACACCGCCCTTCGCGCGCGGGGTCTCCATGAGCCCGGCCAAGGTCACCGCGAACGCCGAGCAGCGCACCGAGGAGTTCGACGTCCGCCACACCTCGGTCCACGACCCGATCTCGACCCTCAGCGGCGGCAACGCGCAGAAGGTGGTGCTGGCCCGCGAGATGTCCCGCCCGCTCCGTCTGCTCGTCGCCTCCCAGCCCACCCGCGGGCTGGACGTCGGCTCCATCGAGTTCGTGCACGGGCGGGTCGTCGCCGAGCGCGACCGCGGCACGCCCGTCATCATCGTCTCCACCGAGCTGGACGAGGTGCTCGGGCTGGCCGACCGGATCGCGGTGATGTACCGCGGGCGGATCGTCGGCATCGTGGACGCCGTCGGGGAGGACGGCACCCCGGTCAGCCGTGACGTCCTGGGCCTCATGATGGCCGGCGTCCCGCTCGAGGACGCCCAGCAGCAGGCGGCGCAGCACCGGTCCGTGCTCGGTGCCGCCGATCTCGGTGAGGAGCAGGCATGAACGAGCAGAACCGGCCCGACGCCGGCGAGGAGCAGTCCGTCGCGGCGACGCCTCCCGCTGAGGCGGGCAGCGAGACCGGCGGACCCACCGTGCGGGAGCAGGAGCGCCCCGGTGTCCTCCAGCAGATCCTCGGCGGCAGCGCCCTCATGTCGGTGCTCGCCGTCGTCCTGGCCCTCTTCATCGGCGGCCTCCTCATCGCCTTCGCCGACGAGGACACGAGGGAGGCGGCGACCTACTTCTTCGCGCGGCCCTTCGACACCATCTCGGCCGGGCTGAGCGCCATGGCCGAGGCCTACGTCGCGATGTTCCGCGGCTCGGTCTTCGACTGGCAGGCGGCGACCTTCGCCGGCATGGTGAACCCGCTCACCGAGTCGATGGTCTTCGCCGTCCCGCTCATCCTGGCCGGCCTCGGCATCGCCGTCGGCTTCCGCGCCGGCCTGTTCAACATCGGCGCGCAGGGGCAGATCATCGTCGGCGCCATCGGGGCCGCCTGGCTGGGCTTCGCCTTCGACCTGCCCCCGGTGATCCACCTGCTGGCCGCGATCCTCGGCGGCGCGATCGGCGGCGCCGTCTGGGGAGGCATCCCTGGCGTCCTCAAGGCGCGGTTCGGGGCCAACGAGGTGATCGTCACGATCATGCTCAACTACATCGCCGTCTACCTCATCAGCTACATCCTCAAGCAGCCCGGCTTCAACCCGGGGCGCACCGGCCAGCGGAGCCCGGCCGTCAGCCCCGACGCGACCTACCCGCTGCTCGTGCCGC
Source organism: uncultured Serinicoccus sp. (assembly GCF_947487915.1). Taxonomy (GTDB): domain Bacteria; phylum Actinomycetota; class Actinomycetes; order Actinomycetales; family Dermatophilaceae; genus Ornithinicoccus. The sequence continues at coordinate 173,954 of NZ_CANKYH010000009.1, forward strand.
AGTGGCTCTGGCCGGACAACGGCTTCCGTCTGCACTGGGGCTTCGTCGTGGCGATCCTGGCCACGGTCTTCGTCTGGTGGCTCATGGAGCGCTCCACGGTCGGCTTCCAGATCCGTGCGGTCGGCGCCAACCCGGCCGCGGCCCGGACGGCGGGGATGTCGGTCGGCCGGATCACCATCATCACCATGGTCGTCGCCGGCGCGCTCGCCGGGCTGGCCGCGACCGGACAGGTCCTCGGCACCGAGCGCTCGCTCACGGCGGGGGTGGCCGCCTCCTTCGGCTTCGACGCCATCACCGTGGCCCTGCTGGGGCGCTCCCGCCCGTGGGGGACCTTCTTCGCCGGGATCCTCTTCGGCGCCCTCAAGGCCGGTGGCTTCCTCATGCAGTCGCTCACCTCGACCCCGATCGACATCGTGCTCGTGGTGCAGTCGCTCATCGTGCTGTTCATCGCCGCGCCGCCGTTGGTCCGGTCCGTCTTCCGGCTGCCCGATCCCGACCGCCGGCGACGGCGCAAGGCCGACACCCGCACGACCCAGGAGGCGACGGCATGAGCACCGCCACCCAGCCGCAGCAGGCCACCCCCTCCGAGGGCGCGGGACCCCAGCGGGCCCGCCCCAAGGTGAGCCTCAAGGCGACGGTCGTCTACGCCCTCGCCGCCCTGGTGACCCTCTTCGCCTGGGTGCTCGACACCCCCGCGGACACGCGCACCACCTTCCAGTTCGGCACGAGCGGCGACGTCGTGAGCATCCCGAACATCCCGGTCCCGGCGCTGGGCTTCCTCGTGGTGCTGCTGGTGGTCATGCTCGCGGCCACCGGCTTCTCCTTCTGGCGCTGGCGGGAGCGGCGGCCGCTGCCCGCCTGGACGCACGTCGTCGTGGGGGTCGCCTTCGTCCTGGCCTTCCTCACCTTCGTCGGGGCCGGCCGCAGCACGGTCATCCCCATGGTCTCGCTGCTCGCGGGGGCGCTCGCGCTCTCGGTGCCGCTCGTCTTCGGCGCCATGTCGGGTGTCATCTGCGAGCGCTCGGGCATCATCAACATCGCCATCGAGGGCCAGCTGCTCTTCGGTGCCTTCATGGGTGCCGTCGTCGCCTCCGCGGCGGGATCGGCCTACCTCGGGCTCGTCGCAGCACCGCTCGCCGGTGCCCTCGTCGGGGCCGGGCTGGCGTGGTTCTCGGTGTCCTTCCGGGTCAACCAGATCATCGTCGGCGTCGTGCTCAACACCCTCATCATCGGGCTGACCGGCTTCCTGTTCTCGACCGTGCTGTCGGACAACAAGGCGCTGTGGAACAGCCGGATGCCCTTGCCCCGCATCCGGATCCCGCTGCTGGCGGACATCCCCGTCATCGGGCCGGTGCTGTTCAACCAGACGATCCTGGTCTACCTCATGTACGCCCTGATCTTCGGCCTGCAGTTCATGCTCTTCCGCAGCCGCTGGGGCCTGCGCACGAGGGCCGTGGGCGAGCACCCGAAGGCGGCGGACACGGTGGGGATCAAGGTCAACGTCCGTCGGGTCTGGAACACCATCCTCGGCGGGGCCATCGCCGGGCTGGGCGGGGCCTTCTTCACCGTCGGCTCGGGGCTCGCCTTCGGGCGGGAGATGTCGGCCGGGCAGGGCTACATCGCGCTGGCCGCCATGATCCTCGGGAAGTGGAACCCCTGGGGCGCGGTCATGGCCGCGCTGCTCTTCGGCTTCTCCAAGAACCTCGGCAACGTGCTGTCCAGCATCGGCAGCGGCGTGCCCTCCGAGCTGCTCCTCATGCTGCCCTACGTCATCACCATCCTGGCCGTCGCCGGCTTCGTCGGGCGGGTCCGTCCGCCCGCCGCCGAGGGCGTGCCCTACAGCAAGAGCTGAGCCCGCGGCAGACCCGGTCAGCCGGGCCGGGCCAGCGCCTACCCCCGAGGAGACCCCCGTGTCCGAGATCGACTGGCAGCCGCTGCACGACGCCGCGGTCGCGATGACCCAGCGTGCCTACGCGCCCTACTCCGGCTACCCCGTGGGGGTCGCCGGGCTGGTCGACGACGGTCGTGTGGTGGCCGGGTGCAACGTCGAGAACGCCGGCTACGGCGTGACGCTGTGCGCCGAGTGCGGGATGGTCTCCGACCTCGTCGCCGGTGGCGGCGGACGGCTGGTGGCGGTGTGGTGCGTCGACGGCCGGGGCGAGACGATCATGCCCTGCGGTCGCTGCCGCCAGCTGGTGTGGGAGCACGGCGGAGCGGAGTGCCTCCTGCAGACCCCCCAGGGGGTGCTGCGCATGGACGAGGTGCTGCCGCAGGCGTTCGGCCCGGAGGACCTGGAGCGCCGCTGAGCCGGCGCCCCACGAGCCACAGCGGCCACATCGTGCGGGGATATGTACCGCGGCACGGGTTATTTCCCCGGTCGCTGCTCGTTTCCCCGCGCGGTGGTGCCGGTGGGACGGCTGGGACCGGAGAGCCACGCGGCCAGGCCGGTGCCGCGCACCAGCACGGTCGACGTGACGACGGCCACCGCGGGGATGACCCCGAGCTCCAGCTGCAGGCCGAACAGCATGGTCGTGATGACCATGACCATGAGCGGCAACGGCACCAGGGCGGCCGTCACCGAGGCGGCGAGCGCCGGGACGGCGACGACGAGCGGTATGCCGGGGACCACCTGGTGGACGAGGACCCCGGCGACGGCGCCGACGAACACCAGCGGGAAGATCGGACCGCCGAAGAAGCCCCAGCTCATCGAGACCACGAAGGTCAGGACCTTCCCGAGGAGCACCAGCACGAGGAGCCCGGCCGTGATGGCGACGCCACCCTCCAGGACCCCGCTCAGCTGGGCGCGGCCGGAGAAGAGGGTGAGGGGGACGGCATACCCCACCGCGGCGACGACCGCGGCGCCGACGAGGGCGCGGACCACCACGTGGGGGACGCGGGCGCTCCACCGCCGCGAGAGCGTCATGGCCAGGACGCACACCGCGCCCAGCGCCGCCCCGGCGACCCCCAGCACGACGGCCAGGCCGATCCACCACACGCGCAGGTCGGAGTCGCCCAGGTCGTAGACGGAGAGGAAGGGCGTGCCGAGCAGGGGGTAGACCACCGCGAGCGCGGTGGTGGCCGAGACGATGCCGGGCAGCATCCGGTGCGGTGCCTCGTGCCAGCGGTCGTGGTGGACCTCCCAGGCCACGATCGGCCCGGCGAAGGGGAAGGTGCCCAGGGCGCCGAACACCCCGGAGATGCCCGCGAAGGTGAGGTCCTGCGTGGCCTCCTCACGTCGCTCGTAGCGCCGGCCCACGGCGGTGCCGAGCCCGCCGCCGAGCGTGCCGAGCGGAGCCTCCGGCCCCACCGAGCCGCCACCGACGAGGCTGATGAGGCCCAGGAGGCCGTAGCGCACCCCGCGCCGCAGCGGGACCTCGCCCTCGATCATCTCCGCGATGAAGTCGGGGTCGGGACCGGTCAGCCCCGTGCGGTGCCGCACCCACCCGACCAGGGCACCCGCGGCCAGCACGACCAGCACGCCCACCAGCGAGCCGGTGAACAGGCCCAGCGGCGTGCCCCCCTCGCCCCAGAGGAGCCGGGTCACCACGTGCTCGACGGCGAGGTAGACCACGCAGGCCGCGCCGGCGAGCAGCCCCACGACGGCGGCACCCCCCATGACCCGCCAGAAGTGCGGTCGCACCCCGTAGCGGGCGGAGGTCATGACCGTGCGGGAGGCTCGGGCGAGAGCAGGCAGGCCCGGGGCAGGCCGGCCTCGAGGGCGAGCCGCCCGGCCTCCGGGCTGCGCGCGAGGTAGAGCACCTGGCCGTCGATCTCGGCGACCCGCTCGTGCAGGGTGCTCATCGTGCCCGCGTCGACGACCACGCGCCCCTGCTCCGGCGGCAGGAAGGTGTCCTCGCCGAAGGTGCCCGAGCGGTCCTGGCGGGCCACCGTCGAGACGTCCATCGGACGCTGGCCCAGGGCCTCGGCCAGCACGCGCAGCGTGCCGGCCGCCTGTCCCCGCGGCTCGCCCCCGTCGGCGGGGACGGAGAAGCGGACCTCCGGGCCGTCCTCGTGGATCTCCTGGACGACCCACCGGGCGCGGCGCTCGCGGGTCATCACGGCGTAGGTCAGGGCCGGGCGGTCGTCCAGCCGCGCCTCGGTGGCCACCACGAGCGCCTGCGGGTCCAGCCCCACGGCCATCGTCGTCGCGGCCGACATCGTCGCCTCGATGCGCAGGGTCGACACCGTCGCCAGGACGCGGTCGTTGCGCACGGCGACGATGGTGGGGAACATCGGTTGCGGGTCCTGCGTCACACTCCGGGAACGCCGCAGCAGATCCGTGACCGGCGGCGCGACGAGAGCCATGATGTCAGCGATGAGCACGCAGGCCAGGATGTCACACCGACCCAGGGCCGGTCAGCGAGAGCGGAGACAGGTATGAAGAAGCCCACCCGGGTGCCGATCTTCGGCATCGTGGTCCTGGTCGTCCTCGTCAACGTCTTCTCGGGCTGGGACGTGCCGATCGTGCCCATCATCATCGGGCTCGTCGTCTTCAGCATGGTCACCGGCCAGGGGCGCCGCACAGGGTCCGTCGGGGGCAGGCCGGCGTCCGGCGACCGGCCCGGCACCACCCCGCAGCAGCCCGTGGGCGACACCTCAGACCTGCCGCGGATCGACGTCCCCCGCTACCCCGGCCAGTCCCCGCCCCCACCCCTGCCCCCGCAGGGTTCCGGCGCCGTCGACGACCACGGCGCGGCGGCATACCCGACCGGCACCTCGACCGACCCCGTCGTGTCGCTGGGGCAGCTGCACCTGGGACGGCTGGGCCGGGAGCTGGACACCGCCGCACGCACCGGCACCGGGGCGGACGTCGCGCGCCTGCTCGGGGAGATCGACCAGCTCGTCGAGCGCTCGCTGATGATGCTCTCCGGGGCCCACGGGGGCCCGGGCAGCGGGCGCAAGGAGTTCGAGTCCGGGCTGCGGCGCCTGGCGCGGGAGGTCGACGCCGCCCGCGGCGAGGAGCCCGCCGGGAGCAAGGTGGCGCGGGTGGTGCAGACCTCCGGCTCGCTCGCCCGGACCGGCCGCCACGGCTGATCGCGGCATACGTCACACTGGGCGCATGAGCGAGTCCTTCGACGCCGTGGACATCATCCGGACCAAGCGGGACCGGGGGGAGCTGAGCGGCGAGGAGATCGCCTGGGTCATCGACGCCTACACCCGTGACGTGGTGGCCGACGAGCAGATGTCGGCCCTGGCGATGGCCATCCTGCTCAACGGCATGGACCGCCGGGAGATCAGCGACTGGACGAAGGCCATGATCGCCTCGGGGGAGCGGATGGACTTCTCCTCCCTCTCCCGCCCGACCGCCGACAAGCACTCCACCGGCGGGGTCGGCGACAAGATCACCCTGCCGCTGGCGCCGCTCGTCGCCGCCTGCGGGGTCGCCGTCCCGCAGCTGTCCGGCCGCGGGCTCGGCCACACCGGCGGCACCCTGGACAAGCTCGAGGCGATCCCGGGCTGGCGGGCCTCGCTGTCCAACGAGGAGATGCTGGACCAGCTGGAGGGCGTCGGTGCGGTCATCTGCGCGGCCGGCTCCGGCCTCGCCCCGGCGGACAAGCGGCTCTACGCCCTGCGCGACGTCACCGGGACGGTCGAGGCGATCCCGCTCATCGCCTCCTCGATCATGAGCAAGAAGATCGCCGAGGGCACCGGCACGCTGGTCCTCGACGTCAAGGTGGGGTCCGGCGCGTTCATGAAGACCGAGGCCGACGCCCGAGAGCTCGCCGAGACCATGGTGGCCCTCGGGCAGGACGCCGGGGTGCACACGGTGGCCCTGCTCACCGACATGTCGACCCCCCTGGGGCTGACGGCCGGCAACGGGGTCGAGGTGGCGGAGTCGGTCGAGGTGCTGGCCGGCGGCGGACCGCAGGACGTGGTCGACCTCACCGTCGCGCTGGCCCGGGAGATGCTTCAGGGCGCGGGCGTCAGCGACGTCGACCCGGCGGACGCGCTCGCCGACGGCCGCGCGATGGACGTGTGGCGGCGGATGATCGCCGCGCAGGGCGGGGACCCGGACGCCCCGATGCCGGAGTCGAAGGAGAGCCAGGAGATCGTCGCCGACGCCGACGGCGTCCTGACCCGGCTCGACGCCCTGGCCGTCGGGGTCGCGGCCTGGCGCCTGGGGGCCGGCCGGGCCCGCAAGGAGGACCCGGTGCAGGCCGCGGCCGGCGTCGTGATGCACGCCAAGCCCGGCGACGAGGTCCGCCAGGGCCAGCCGCTCCTGACCCTGCACACGGACGACGCCGGCCGCATCGAGCGGGCCGCCGCAGCCCTCGACGGCGCGTGGGCGGTCGGCTCGGCCGACGAGGTGGAGACGGCCGACAGCATCGTCATCGACCGGGTGAGCTGACGACCCGCGCAGCGGACGCACGGTCGGACCGCTTCGGACGCGCGGTCGGACGGCGCCCCGCCGGTCGGCGCGATGTACGGGCCGGCGTCAGTAGCCCTGCCCGTCGGCCCCCTCGACGTCCGACCCGGGCTCGGGCACGACGAGGGTGCCGGCCTCCTCGCGCTCGCGGGCGCCGGCCAGCAGCGCCTGCGTCGAGGACGTGCCGATGCGGGTGACGCCCTCGGCCACCATCGCCAGGAGGGTGTCGATGTCGCGCACCCCGCCGGAGGCCTTGACCTGCATGCTGTCCGGCACGGTGGCCCGCATGAGCCGCACGTCCGGCAGGGTCGCCCCGCCGCCGGCGAAGCCGGTCGAGGTCTTGACGAAGTCGGCGCCCGCCTCGTGGCTCGCCCGGCAGGCGGCCTGCTTCTGCTCGTCGTCCAGCAGCGCGGTCTCCATGATCACCTTGACCAGGACGTCGGTGGCGTGGCCGACCTCGACGACCGCGGCGATGTCCTGCTTGACGGCGTCGAGGTCACCCCCGCGCAGCCGGCCGATGTTGAGGACCATGTCGAGCTCGGTCGCGCCGTCGGCCAGCGCCTGGCGCGCCTCGGCCACCTTGGCCGCGGTCGAGGTGGTGCCGTGCGGGAAGCCGATGACGGTGCAGACGCGGGTCCGGTGCCCGTCCACCGCGGCGAGCGCGAGGCGGACGTCGGAGGGACGCACGCACACCGACCAGATCTCGTCGGCCGCGAGCTCGCGACAGGCCTGCTCGACCTCGTCCGGGGTGAGCTCGGGCTTGAGCAGGGCGTGGTCGATGAGATCGGCGACGTCCTGCGTGGTCATCGTGGTGCCAGGGGTGATCGTGTGCGACATACCCACCAGAATAGGATCTTGGTCATGCCGACGATGTTGCGGCCGGTCCGGGTGCCCGGGACCGGGGAGAAGCTGATCCAGGAGCTGGCCGGTGCCGCGAGCACGGGGCAGGACACCGTGTCCGTGGCGCGGATGACCGCGCCGGCGGGGTGGGACGAGCCGGGGCAGCGGCCCGAGTTCGACGAGATCACCTACGTCCTGGCCGGCCACCTGCTGGTCGAGCACGAGCAGGGGCAGGTCGAGCTCGGCGCCGGGGAGTGCATCCTGACCCGTGCGGGGGAGTGGGTGCGCTACTCGGCCGGGCCGGGCGGCGCGGAGTACCTCGCCGTCTGCGCCCCCGCGTTCACCCTGGAGCGGGCGAACCGCGATGGGTGACGCGCTCGGCACCGAGCAGATCCGCCGACTGCCCAAGGTGCTCCTCCACGACCACCTGGACGGCGGCGTGCGCCCCGCGACCGTGCTCGAGCTGGCCCGCGAGCAGGGGTATGCCGCGCTGCCGGCCGACGACATCGAGTCGCTGTCGGGGTGGTTCGCGGCCTCGGCGGACAGCGGCTCGCTCGTGCGCTACCTCGAGACCTTCACCCACACCGTCGGGGTGATGCAGACGGCCGAGGCGCTGCGGCGGACCGCCCGCGAGTGCGTGCTGGACCTCGCCGCGGACGGCGTCGTCTACGCCGAGGTGAGGTATGCCCCGGAGCAGCACCTCGAGGGCGGCCTGGGGCTGGACGAGGTGGTCGAGGCGGTGAACGCCGGGTTCCGCGAGGGCGAGGAGGTGGTGGCGCGCGGGGACGCCGACGCCCCGGCCGGCCCGATCCGGGTCCGCGCGATGCTCACGGCGATGCGGCACGCGGCGCGGAGCCGGGAGATCGCCGAGCTCGCGGTGCGCCACCGGGCCGAGGAGGTCTGCGGTTTCGACATCGCCGGGGCCGAGGACGGCTTCCCGCCCACCCGGCACCTGGGTGCCTTCGAGTTCCTGCGCCAGGCCAACGCCCACTTCACCATCCACGCCGGTGAGGCCTTCGGTCTGCCCAGCATCTGGGAGGCGATCCAGTGGTGCGGGGCCGAGCGGCTCGGCCACGGCATCCGGATCGTGGACGACATCCGCCTGGACGGCTCGCCGGTCACCGACGACCTGGCCGGCGCCATCGGCCGGGCTCAGCAGGAGCCGGGTGCCTTCTCGCTGGGGGAGCTGGCCGCCTACGTGCGCGACCGCCGGATCCCGCTGGAGATGTGCCCCAGCAGCAACGTCCAGACCGGCGCGGCCCCCTCCATCGCGGAGCACGCGATCCGGCTGCTCGACGCCCTGCGCTTCCGGGTGACGCTCAACACCGACAACCGGCTCATGAGCGCGACCTCGATGACCCGGGAGGCCCAGCTGCTCGTGGACCAGGCCGGGTGGGGCGTGCCGGAGCTGCGGCGGGTGACGGTCAACGCGATGAAGTCGGCCTTCCTGCCCTTCGACGAGCGGCTCGCGCTCATCGAGGACGTGCTCAAGCCCGCCTACGACGGCTGACCACCTGTTCTGGACATAGCGTTCTGGGACCCGTCGCCCACGAGGCCATGTCCAGAACCACGGCTCAGCGGGCCTCGGGCAGGACCCGGGCGCGCAGCCGGTCGGCCCGCTCGAGACGCTCCTCGTCCCGCTGGCGGCGCCGCGCGAGCACCGTGGCCATGACCTGCTCCGGGGGCGCGCCGGGTGGCGGCGCCGGCGCCACATGACGCAGCAGCGCGGCATACAGCTCCCCACCGGTCTGCGCGCGTGCCGAGGACGTCAGGCTCGAGGACCGGGCCAGGAACTGGCGGGTGGCGACCACGAGGGCGTCTGGGATGACGCCGATGTCGGCACCCTGCACCCAGGCGGCCAGCGCCGGGTCCGGCTGGGGCGGCTCGGGCAGCCGCAGCCGCACCCGGTCGTGCACGACATACGTCCCGGCGAGGAAGTCCCCGAGCCGCTTGCCCTTCTCGTTGGTCATCGCGGTGATGAGCGCCACGCTCCCGAGCGTCATCCAGATCTCGAATGCGCCGACCAGGGCGCGGATGACCGCGTGCCGCAGGCCGATGGGGCCGGTGTCGTCGCGGACGGTGCGCAGACCCATGACCAGCTTGCCGAGGGTGCGGCCGTGGGTGAGGGTCTCCAGCGTGATGGGGATGCCGGCCATGGCCAGCACGGTCAGCACGATGACGAACACCTGACCGAGGGCGGCGTCCGCCTCGAAGAGGTCGCCCGGCACCAGCAGGACGAGCACGAGGACCCCGGCCGCGACGACGAGCAGGTCGATGAGACCGGAGACCATGCGCGTCGGCAGCGCGGCGGCGGGAAGCTCGACCTCGACCGCCTCGCTGGTGACGAAGCGTTGCGCCTCGAAGATGCCCCGGCTCGTCATACGCCGAACTCTAGTCCGCGCGCGTCGGCCGATGACCTACGGTGGGCGGGTGGATCTCGATGCCCTGGTGGGGCGCCGGCGCGCGGCGTGGGAGCGGTTGGACCACCTCGCGCGGCAGCGCCGGCTCGACGGTGAGCAGGCCGACGAGCTGCTCGACGGCTACCAGCGCGCTGCCACCGACCTGTCGCTGGTGCGCTCCAGCGCGCCCGATGCCGGCGTGGTGACCCACCTGTCGACGCTGGTGGCGCGGGCCCGGGCGCGCGCGGCCCGGGTGCGGACGGCGAGCTGGTCGGGGATCGGCCGGTTCTTCGCCGAGGACTTCCCGGCGGCGCTCTACCGGTTGCGCTGGTGGTGGGGCATCACCGCCCTCGCCAACGTCGTGGTGGGGCTCGTGCTCGGTTGGTGGCTGGTGCAGAACCCGGTGGTGGAGCAGTCCCTGCTCTCGCCGGAGGAGGTGACCGAGCTCGTCAACGTCAGCTTCGAGTCCTACTACTCCGAGAACGCCGCCAGCAGCTTCTCCACCCTCGTCTGGGTCAACAACGCCTGGGTCGCGGCCCGCTGCATCGGTATGGGCGTGCTCGGCCTGCCGGTCATCTGGCTGCTGTGGCAGAACATCGCCAACGTCGCGGTGATCGGCTCGCTCATGCACCGGCACGGCCGTGGTGACGTCTTCTGGGGGCTGATCGCCCCGCACGGGCTGCTCGAGCTCATGGCGATCTTCGTCGCGGCCGGGGTGGGGCTGCGGCTGTTCTGGGCCTGGGTGGCGCCCGGCCGGCGCACCCGGCTGGCCAACCTGGCCGCCGAGGGCAGGACGGCGGCGGGGGTCGCGATCGGTCTGGTCTTCGTGCTGCTGGTCTCCGGTCTCATCGAGGGCTTCGTCACGCCCTCGCCGCTGCCGACGTGGGCACGGGTGGGGATCGGGGCCCTGGCGCTCGCCCTCTTCTTCGCGTATGTCTTCACCCTGGGGCGGCGCGCGGTGCGCCGGGGCGTCAGCGGGGACGTCGGTGAGGAGTTGCAGGCGGCGACGGCGCCGACGGCCGGCTGACCCCATGACCCGTCGGCGACGCCGTCCCGCCGGGTGGGGCGTTCAGAGCAGGCCCTGGGCCTTGAGGGCGAGGTAGTGGTCCGCCAGGGCCACGGGCAGCTGCTCCGGCGGCTCGTCGAGGACGGTCACCCCCAGCTGGGCCAGGGCCGTGGCGGTGCGGTGCCGCAGGGCCTCGGTGCGCTCGGCCGCGGCGGACGCGTAGGCCCCGGCGACGTCGTCCGCGCGCCGCTGCAGGTCGCGCAGGGCCGGGTCCGCGACGGAGGCGACCACGACCCGGTGGTGCGCGGTGAGCGAGGGCAGGACGGGCAGCAGCCCTTCCTCGAGCGCCGCGGGCTCCAGCGGGGTGAGGAGCACCACGAGGGCCCGGCGGCGGGTCAGCGTCGTCACGGCCCCGGCCAGCATCGGCCAGTCCGCCTCCAGCAGGGCGGGCTCCAGCGGTGCCATGGCCGTCACGAGCTGGTGCAGGAGCCCGGACCGGCCGGCGGTGGTGCCCGACCCCACCCGCGCGCGGACGGCCCGGTCGCCGGCCACCAGGTCGACGCGGTCGCCGGCCCGGGAGGCGAGCGCGGCCAGCAGCAGGGCCGCGTCCATCGCGGCGTCCAGCCGCGGCTCGTCCCCGACCCGGGCGGCGCTGGTGCGCGCGGTGTCGAGCACGAGGATGACCCGGCGGTCGCGCTCCGGCTGCCAGGTGCGCACCACCACGTGCTGACGGCGCGCGGTGGCCCGCCAGTCGATGGACCGGACGTCGTCGCCCTCGACGTAGTCGCGCAGGGAGTCGAACTCGGTGCCCTGCCCGCGGGTCCGCACCGCGGACCGCCCGTCGAGCTGGCGCAGCTGGGCCAGCTTGGCCGGGAGGTGGCGCCGGGACCGGAACGGCGGCAGCGAACGCACGGCACCGGGCACGAGCACGGTGGACTGGCGCCCGGCGAGCCCCAGCGGGCCATGGGTGCGCACGGTGACCCCGGCGGCGGGCCGGTCCCCTCGTCGGGTCGGCCGGAGGGTCGTGACCACCCGGCGTCGCTCGCCGGGGGGAAGGTCCAGCGGGTGCCGCGTCGGCTCCTGCGCCCCCGCCGAGGGCACCCAGGCGTCCCGCAGCACACCGCGGACACGACGGCGTGCAGGGTTGGTGACCAGCAGCGTCGTGGTGGTCTCCTCCCGCAGCCGGACCTGCGCCACCGGGGAGCGGTGCAGCTCCAGCGAGGTCGGCCGGGGCGCCGCGACGGCGTCCGCGACGACGAGCGCGGCGACCCCCACGAGCCACCCGCCGGCGACCAGACCGGCGGCGGCGGGCCACAGGAGGACCGGGAGCAGCCCGAGCAGGGCCAGCGCCACGACGGGGCCACGGAGGATCATCGCGCGGGGCGGCTCAGCGGGGGACCGGGACGCTGGTCAGCACGGACTCCAGCACCGAGTCGGCGGTCACGCCCTCGAGCTCGGCCTCGGGGCGCAGGGCCACGCGGTGCCCGAGGGTCGCCCGGGCGAGCGCCTTCACGTCGTCCGGCGTGACGAAACCACGGCCGGACAGCCAGGCCCACGCTCGCGCCGTGCTCATGAGGGCCGTCGCGCCGCGGGGGCTGACGCCGAGCTGCAGGGACGGAGCCTCGCGGGTCGCGCGGGCGAGGTCGACGACATACCCCACGACCTCGGGGGAGACCTGCACGCCGCGGACCGCGGCGGAGGCGGCCTGCAGGTCCTGCGGGGAGGCGACGGCCTGCACCCCGGCGGCGGCGAGGTCGCGGGGGTCGAAGCCGGCGGCGTGCCGCTCGAGCACCTGCACCTCGTCCTCGCGCGGGGGCAGCGGGAGGGTGACCTTCATGAGGAACCGGTCGAGCTGGGCCTCGGGCAACGGGTAGGTCCCCTCGTACTCGACCGGGTTCTGGGTGGCGGCGACGAGGAACGGGGAGGGCAGCGGCCGGGAGGCGCCGTCCACGGTCACCTGCCGCTCCTCCATGGCCTCCAGCAGCGCGGACTGCGTCTTCGGCGGCGTGCGGTTGATCTCGTCGGCCAGCAGCAGGTTGGTGAAGACCGGACCGGGGCGGAAGGCGAACTCACCGCGGCCGCTGTCGTAGATCATCGAGCCGGTGACGTCACCGGGCATGAGGTCCGGGGTGAACTGCACGCGCTTGGTGTCGATCGACAGCGCGGTCGCGAGGGTGCGCACGAGCAGCGTCTTGGCGACGCCCGGGACCCCCTCCAGCAGGATGTGCCCCCGGGCCAGCAGCGCGACGATGAGCCCCGACACGGCCTGGTCCTGGCCCACGACGGCCTTGGCGACCTCGGTCCGCACGGCGTGCAGCGCCGCGCGCGCGGCGTCCGCGTCCGGCGGCGCCGCGGCTGGGTCGGGGCTCCCCTGGCTAGGGGGTGGCTGCTCGGTCATCGTGTCCTCTCGGCGGTGCTGTCGCTGGTGCCGGGGCGCTGCGCGGCGGGTGCGGAGCCCCCGTGGTCAGGGTAGTCGGTGGGGTCGGTGGCGACCGGTCGGTCCCGGCGGCGCAGCTCGTCCTCCAGCGCGTGGATCTCGCGCACCAGCACGAGCAGGCCTGCATCGTCACCCGCGGCGCCCGGTTCCAGGAGCAGGTGCCGGACCTGGTCGAGCGGGCGCCCGCTCACCCGGCTGACCACCTCGGCGAGGCGGTCGGCGCCGGTGGTGGTGGGCAGCCCCAGCAGCGGGGCGAGCCGCCGTCGGGCCCCGGACTGGACCGCGCGGGCGGCGTGCCGGCTGTCGTGAGCCTGGTGGTAAAGCCGGGCCCGGCTCACGGTGGTCTCGGTCGACCGGACGACGGCGGGAAGGGGCTCGGTCACCACGGCGCCCAGGCGGCGGCCCCGCCAGAGGGCGAGCGCCAGCACCCCACCCCCGACGACCCACAGCGCCGGGGTCAGGGTGCTGGGCAGCACGTCCCACAGCGAGCCGGCCGCCTCCAGCCCCAGGTCGGAGGGCTGCGGCTGCACCCAGACCAGGCGGTCGCTGCCGCCCAGCAGCCGCAGGGCCACCGCGGCGTTGGCGCCCTCGGTGATGCGGGCGTTGGTCCAGGTCGGGCCGATGCCGGCCACCACGGTGCGCGGGCGGGACCCGTCCTGCTCCAGCACGAGCACGGCCCCCTCGCGGGCCCCGCCGAGGTTGTGCCCCTCGCCCGGGGGGAAGCACGCCGTGGTCGCGGGCCGGTCCTGCGACCCGGCGGCCAGCAGGACGTCCCAGCCGACGAGCTGATCCCCCTCCCGCGCCCAGGGCACGGAGCAGTCGGCGGCCACCGGTATGCCGGCCCCCCACGACTCCTCGACGTCCAGCCCGAGGGAGGCGCCGACACCGCCGGTGCCGTCGGCCAGCACCACCAGCTGGTCGAGGTCCGCGAGTCCGGCCACGAGGTCCGGACCCGTCTCGGGGCCGAGGTAGCGGGTGTGCGGGAGCAGGACCGTGGTCCCCGGGCCGAGCGAGGGCGGGTCCAGCCCCGTGGTGCCCGCCACGATCTCGACGTCCACCCCCTCCTGGCGCAGCACCTCGGCCAGCGCCTGGGCGCCGTCGGGGCCGTTGTTGACCGGGCTGAGCGGCTCGCCGGAGCGAGGCGTGCTGAGGAGGGCGGCCAGCACGGCCGCGACCAGGACGAGCAGCACCCACGGTGCCCACCGGCGCACGGCCCTCACGACGGGACCACCAGCTCGGGGCGCCGCTCCCCAGGCAGCTCGGGGCGGGCCGCGGCGAGGGCGGCGTCGAGGTCGACGACCGTTCGGGCCTGGTCGGTGTCGACGCGGTGGCCCCCGTAGCGGACGGCGTCGAAGGTGTCGCCGGCACGCTGCAGCGAGGCCGCGTGGGTGGCGAAGACGTGTCCGAGCTCGACCGCCACCTCGTGGGCGGTGCGGCCGGGACGGTCCTCCAGCAGGGTGCGCTCGGTCGCTCCGGCCGCGATCGCCCGGTAGGCCTCCAGCACGGCCTCGTCGGCCCGCCCCGCCTGCAGGGCCGCGCGCGCGGCGTCGCGGTAGTCCGCCGCGGACCGGCGCCGACCGCCCAGGACGGCCCCCGCCCGCCCGGCGGGGGCCAGCCGCCCCGTCCGCCACCGGTCCCGCGTGACGAAGAGCGCGACGGCGAGCACGGCGACGACGACCGCGGCCAGGACGACCCAGGTCGTCCACGGGGGGAGGGGGCCCAGGGCCGCCGGGTCCGGCAGACGGTCGGTGACCCACCGCCAGAGGCGGAGCCACCAGGGCACCTCGAGCCGGTAGTCGCCGGCGTCCAGCTCCTCCTGGAGCCACCGTCGCGCCTCGTCGCGGTCCGGGTCCACCGCTCCCTGGGCGGGCAGCCCGAGGTGCGGGGTGTGCAGGGCGGACACGGGCATACGGGTGCCGGACTCAGCGGGACCGGGTCGCGGCGCGCTCCTGGGCGGCCGCGACGAGCGAGACGTCCAGACCCTCGCGCCGGATCCGCTGGTCGAGGTAGAGCAGGGCGGTCACGCCGGCGGTGAACGGGATGGTCAGCGCTCCGACCACGAGCTGCAGCGCGTGGTCGGTGAGCACGGTGACCGGGCTCAGGGGGGAGGTGACGACCTCCGGACCGACCAGCGCGGAGACCAAGGCCACGACGGGCAGCTGGACGATCGCGGCCAGGATGCCGGTGACGATCCCCGCCAGCAGCGTGATGCCGACGACGCGCCAGGCCTGGGCGCCCCGGGTGAGGGCCCAGGCGCGGGCGATCCCGCGCCACGGCCCCACCCGCTCGAGCACGACCGGGGCGGGGGCGAGGCTCAGCCGACAGCCCGCCCAGACCAGGCCCACCACGAACGCGACGGACACGAGCACGACCAGGAGGATCGCCAGGCCCGACTCGCCCAGGCCGACCACCAGACCCACGACGGCGGCGACCAGGGCGACCAGGGCGGCCGTGAAGAGCACGCCGAGGAGCAGCACGGTGCCCACGAGGGCGAGCAGACGCCCGCGCACCGTGGCCCAGGTCGAGGCGAGGCTGGCCCGGTCGCCCAGGACGGCCTCGCCGACGACGTGCACGATCATCCCGGTGAGGGCGATCGAGGCCAGCGAGCTGAGGAGACCTCCCACGAGGAGCAGGATGAGCTCGGCCCCCAGCTGGTCCACCGAGGAGACCGAGCGGGTGGCGAGCAGGGTCAGCAGGAGCGAGGGGACGAGCACGACGGAGAGCACGACGAGGCCCATCCCGATCGTCGCCTCGGGATTGCGCCGCATCGTCTGCAGCGAGCCGCCGAACATGTCGCCGAGGGTCAGGGGCCGCAGGGGCACGACGCCGGGCTGGTGCAGACGGGTCAGCTGCTCGGGCGGCAGCTGCTGCCACCGCGCCGGGCCGGCGGCGTCCTGCCGCGGCGGGTGCCCTCCGGGCGGCTGCTGCCACTGCGGCGCCCCTCCCACGGACTGCCCCGGGGGGGCCTGCGGGATGGGTGGGGGAGGCGACGACGGCTCGCCGCGCCCGGTGTCACCGGGCGGCGGCCCGAAGGGTGGCTGGGTCATCCCCCTGCTCCTCGATCGATCGACGACGTCCGCGGACCCGACGACGCGGTCAGCCCCCGGGCGAGGAGCTGTGCCTCGCGCGCGGTCATGGCGCGCGCGCCGAGCTCCTCCTGGGCGGCCACGATACCCGGCTCGGCACGCCGCAGGACGTGGCCGCGCCGCCACAGGGTCAGCGGCGGCTTGCGGCGTTCGGCCAGGTCACGGGCCAGGCGGCGGCTGAAGGTGAGCCAGGGCCGGTTGCGGATGCACCAGGCATCGGCCAGCAGCCCGCGCGAGCGCAGGCCCGGCGTCGTGTGGGCGGCGAAGATCCCCTCCGCCACGACCACGGTATGCCGCCCCCGGCTCACCTCGTGGGTCCCGCTCACGGCCGAGCGGCTGATGTCGTAGACCGGCATCTGGGCCGTGCCCGCCCGGCACAGCTGCTCCAAGCCTTCCAGCGCGGCGTCGAGGTCCCAGGAGTCGACGTGGTCCCAGTCGGGCAGCCCCAGGGGGCTCATCGGCAGGTCCGGGTCGGTGCCCTCTCGGTAGAAGTCGTCCAGCTGCACCACCGGCCACCCGTGGGCCGAGTGCAGGTGCGCGGCGAGCCTGGACTTGCCGGCGCCGCTGGGGCCGGCGAGCACGAGGACACGGGCGGGGGCGGGGGCCGGGTCCATGGGGGAACAGTCTAGGTCGCGGTCCAGGGCGCCGCCGCCGGGGACCTGCGCTCAGAGCAGCACGGCGAGCAACGCCAGGAGGACGGCGAGGGACAGCACCGCGATCGCGGGCCGGGCGGGCGTGCTCGTCACCCCGGTGGCCCCCTCCTCGAGCTGGCCGCCGTCGAGCCGCCAGCGCTGCAGCGCCCGCTGGACCTCGTCCGCGACGGTCTGGGCGCTGGTGCCCCCGTCGCCACGCCGCCGGGTGGTCTGGGCGAAGTCGTCCACGGGGGTCGGGCGGCTGCGCTCCCGCTTGGCCGGCACCGCCCAGGCGCTGTGCCGCCGGCCCTCGGTGTCGTGCAGCTCCAGCGCCCACTGGTGGGTGATCTCGTCGACCGCCGCGAACGGCACGGCGGTGTCCCGCACGACGTTGACCAGGAGCACGC
The DNA here is from genome assembly GCF_947487915.1 of uncultured Serinicoccus sp. GTDB lineage: Bacteria > Actinomycetota > Actinomycetes > Actinomycetales > Dermatophilaceae > Ornithinicoccus. Next base: position 191,128 of record NZ_CANKYH010000009.1, read on the forward strand.
CGTCCTCGTGCAGCACCGCCCGGGGGCGCAGGAAGAGCACCCACGCGGCCGCGGAGACACCCACCACGAGCGCCACCGCGCCCACCGCACCGTCCCGGTGGCCGGAGAGCAGGTCCCAGACGGTGAGGGCCGCGAGGATGCCCGCGCAGCCCACCATGACCCAGCCCAGCACCCGGGCGGGCAGGGCCCGGTAGGTGCCCACGACATCTCCCCGCAGGGTCGCGTCCGCCGCTGCCATGGGTGCTCCCTCCTCTCCCTCCGGGCCCCGGGAGGCCCGGGCCGGTCAGACCTCGGTCAGCTGCTGCATACTCTCGCGCACGCGCTGCAGCCGTCGACCGGCCTCCTCGCGGGCCTGGGCGAGGCCGGCCGGGTCCTCGACCCCGACGACCGCCTCGAGGTAGACCTTGAGCTTGGGCTCGGTGCCGCTGGGCCGCACGACGACCCGGGTGGCATCGGTCAGCAGGAAGCGCAGACCATCGGTCGGGGGCAGCCCGTCGACCCCGTCGGCGAGGTCGTCGAGGCGCTCGACGGGGACCCCGCCCAGCTCGGCCGGGGGCTCCTCGCGCAGCCGCGCCATCACCGGCGGAATCTGCGCGAGGTCGCTGACCCGCACGGAGAAGGCGTCGGTCTGGTGGACGCCGTGCCGCACGGCCAGCTCGTCCAGGAGGTCGGTGAGGGTCTGCCCCCGCGACTTCAGCGTCGCGGCCAGCTCGGCGGCCAGGAGAGCGGCCGTCACACCGTCCTTGTCCGGGACGCAGGCGGGGTCGACGCAGTACCCGAGGGCCTCCTCGTAGCCGTAGGCGAGCCCGGGCACGCGACCGATCCACTTGAAGCCGGTCAGCGTCTCGGCCGGCTCCAGCCCGGCCGCCTGCGCCATCGCGCCGAGCAGGCGCGAGGAGACGATGGAGCGGGCCAGCACGCGGCGCTCACCGCCGACCCGACCGCGGTCGATGACGTGCTGCCCGAGCAGGGCGCCCACCTCGTCGCCACGCAGCATCCGCCACCCGTGCGCGTCCTGGACGGCGAGGGCGCACCGGTCGGCGTCCGGGTCGTTGGCGATGACCAGGTCGGGGCGCACCTGGCCGGCCAGCTCGAGGGCGGCGTCGATGGCGCCGGGCTCCTCGGGATTGGGGAAGGGGACCGTGGGGAAGTCCGGGTCGGGGTCGGACTGGCTCGGGACCGGTGCCGGCGCGGCGAACCCGGCTCGCTCGAAGGCCCGACGGACGACCTCGGAACCCACGCCGTGCAGGGCGGTGTGGACGATCGTCAGGTCACGCGGGCTGTCCGGGTCGAGCACGGCCACGGCCCGGTCGAGGTAGGCCTCGAGCACCCCCTCGTCCAGCGTCTCCCAGCCGTCCCGTGCGAGCGGGACCCCGGCGACGCTCTCGACCGCGTCGATCTGCGCGGCGATCTCGGCGTCCGCCGGCGGGACGATCTGCGAGCCGTCACCGAGGTAGACCTTGTAGCCGTTGTCCTGCGGGGGGTTGTGGCTGGCGGTGACCATGACCCCGGCGTCGGCGCCCAGGTGCCGGATGGCGAAGGCCAGCACCGGCGTCGGCAGCGGGTGGGGCAGCACCATGGCCCGGCCCCCGGCGGCGGTGACGACGGCCGCGGTGTCGCGGGCGAAGACGTCGGAGTTGCGCCGGGCGTCGAAGCCGATGACGACCGCCGGGCCCGGGGTGGCGTCGCCGGCGGCCTCGAGCTGGGCCCGCAGGTATGCCGTCAGCCCGGCGGCCGTGCGGATGACCACGGCGCGGTTCATCCGGTTCGGGCCGGCGCCGAGCTCGCCGCGCAGCCCGGCGGTGCCGAACTCCAGGAAGGCGGAGAAGCGGTCGGCCAGGTCGGCGCGGGCCCCTTCGTCACCCTTCTCGACGGCCTCGAGGACGGCGTCGAGCTCGGCCCTGGTCGCCGGGTCCGGGTCGTCGTCCAGCCAGGATCTGGCGGTGGTCACCAGGTCGTCGGTCTCGCTCATGGTCACTCCTCGCGAAGCGGTGGATGGGTTCCTGCGGTGTCGGTCCTGCCTGGTGTGTGCCTGCCAGGCGTCCGGTGCGGGTGGTGCCTCAGATGCGCTCGACGATCCGGGCCAGCAGCTCGCCGCAACGCTGGGCCGCGGCGGTCCCGGCGTCGATGACCTCCTGGTGGTCCAGCGGTGCCTCGCTGATGCCGGCCGCCGCGTTGGTGACCAGGGAGACGCCGAGCACCTCGAGCCCCGCCTGGCGGGCGGCGATCGCCTCCAGGGCGGTCGACATACCGACGAGGTCGCCACCCAGCACCTTGGCCATCTGGACCTCGGCGGGCGTCTCGTAGTGCGGGCCGGGGAACTGCACGTAGACCCCCTCGTCCAGGTCCGGGTCGACCTCGCGGGCGAGGTCGCGCAGCCGGGTGGAGTAGAGGTCGGTGAGGTCCACGAAGTTCGCACCCTCGATGGGCGAGGTAGCCGTCAGGTTGAGGTGGTCCTTGATGAGCACCGGGGTGCCGGGCGCCCACTCGGGGCGCAGCCCGCCGCAGCCGTTGGTGAGCACGATGGTGGAGCACCCGGCGGCGGCGGCGGTGCGCACGGCGTGCACCACGGAGCGGACCCCCTTGCCCTCGTAGAAGTGGGTGCGCGTGCCGTAGACGAGGGCGCGGCGGCCGCTGCTCAGCGGGATGGACCGCATCGTGCCCGAGTGCCCGGCCACGGCGGCGGCGGCGAAACCGGGCACGTCGGCGTGGTCGACCTCGGCGTCGGCGCGGCCCAGCGCGTCCGCCGCCGGCTTCCACCCGCTGCCCAGCACCAGGGCGATGTCGTGCCGGTCGGCGCCGGTCCGGCGCGCGATGACGTCAGCCGCGGCCGCCGCAACCTCCAACGGGTCGGTGGCCGGGTCGTCGAGGTCGGGAGGAGCACCAGTAGTCATCGGGTCAGGGTAGCGATGGTTTGATGGGCACGTGAGTGCCGCCAACAAGTCCGTCGTCGTCATCGGGGGAGGTCCCGGTGGCTACGAGGCCGCCCTGGCCGCCGCTCAGCTCGGCTCGGAGGTCACGATCGTCGAGCGCTCCGGGCTGGGGGGTGCCGCGGTGCTCACCGACTGCGTGCCCAGCAAGGCCCTCATCGCCACCGCGGACTTCATGGACCGCTTCAGCGCGGCCAAGCGCATCGGCGTCCACTTCGACGGGGCGCAGGTGCCCGGCGACCAGGGCGTGACCGCCCACATCACCGACGTCAACAGCCGGATCATGGACCTCGCCCGGGCGCAGAGCAGGGACATCGGCGAGCGCCTGGAGTCCGCCGGCGTCGAGGTCATCCAGGGCGCCGGGAGCCTGCTGGGCTCGGGCCGGGTGCAGGTCCTCGAGGGCGTCGACGACGTGCTGTCGGGGGAGGAGCCGGCACCGCACGACGAGGACTGCGACCACGAGCACACCCGCCGGGAGCTGGAAGCCGACGTCATCCTCGTCTCGACGGGCGCGCGTCCGCGGGTGCTGGAGTCGGCGCAGCCGGACGGGGAGCGGATCCTCACCTGGCAGCAGATCTGGAACCTCGCCGAGCTGCCCGAGCACCTGGTCGTCATCGGCTCGGGCGTCACCGGCGCCGAGCTGGCCCACGCCTACCTCGGGCTGGGGTGCCGGGTGACCCTCATCTCCTCGCGGGACCGGGTGCTGCCGGGCGAGGACGCCGACGCCGCCAACGTCGTCGAGGAGGTCTTCCGCCGCCGCGGCATGACGGTGCTCAACCGCTCGCGCGCCGGGGCCGTGCGGCGCGACGGCGAGGGGGTCGTCGTCACCCTGGAGGACGGCCGCGAGGTGGAGGGCAGCCACGCCCTGCTGGCGGTCGGCTCGATCCCCAACACCACGGACATGGGGCTGGAGGAGGCCGGGGTGCGGCTGAGCCGCTCGGGGCACGTCGAGGTCGACCGAGTCTCCCGCACCAGCGCCGCGGGGGTGTATGCCGCGGGCGACTGCACCGGCGTCTTCCCGCTCGCCTCCATCGCGGCCATGCAGGGCCGGATCGCGGTCGCGCACTCGCTGGGCGACGCGGTGGCGCCGCTGTCCCTGGGCAAGGTCAGCTCCAACATCTTCACCGACCCCGAGATCGCCACGGTCGGCGTCAGCCAGGCCGACGTCGACGAGGGGCGGGTCGACGCCCGCGCGGTCATGCTGCCGCTGACCAAGAACCCGCGCGCCAAGATGCAGAACCTCCAGGACGGCTTCGTCAAGCTCTTCGCCCGCAGCGGCAGCGCCACCATCGTCGGGGGCGTCGTGGTGGCCCCCCGCGCCAGCGAGCTGATCTTCCCCATCGCGCTGGCCGTCGCGAACCGGCTCAACGTCGACCAGTTCTCGGCGACCTTCACGGTCTACCCCTCGATGAGCGGCTCGTTGTCCGAGGCCGCCCGCCAGCTGCACGAGATCGCCGACTGACCCCCCCTCATACCACCGGGCGCCGTGAATGGTTGCCCTGAGGGCGACCGGGCGCCGCGAATGGTTGGTCTCAGGCGGACCGGGCGCCGTGAATGGTTGGCGTGGGCCACCAGCGGCAACCATTCACGGCGCTCGGTGGGGTCACCAGCAACCATTCATGACGCTCGGTGGTATGAGGTTGCGCCGTCGGCGGTCGGCCGTCGGATCGGGCCCGGGAGGGCTCAGTCGGTGAGCTCGCAGATGACGGCGCCGGTGGTGACGGTGTCGCCCACGGAGGCCGACAGGCCGCTGACCGTGCCGGCCTTGTGCGCCTTGATCGGCTGCTCCATCTTCATCGCCTCGAGCACGACGACCACGTCCCCCTCGGCCAGGGACTGACCGTCCTCGACGGCGATCTTGACGATGGTCCCCTGCATGGGCGCGGTGACCGCGTCGCCGGACACGGCCGCGCCGCCACCTCCGCCGCGCGAGCGCTTGGGAGCCTTCTTGCGGCCGCCGGCCGCCGCGCCACCCCCGCCCCCGAGGGCGAGTCCGGCGGGGAGGGACACCTCGAGGCGCTGGCCGCCGACCTCGACCACCACGGTCTGCCGCTCGGTCTCCTCCGGGGCGTCCGCGGTCGGGCCGGAGTATGCCTCGATCTGGTTGTCGAAGTCGGTCTCGATCCAGCGCGTGTGCACGGTGAAGGGCGCCTCGGGGTCCTCCGGGGCGAAGGCGGGGTCGGAGACCACGGCGCGGTGGAAGGCGAGCACGGTCGGCATACCCTCCAGCTCGAACTCCGCGAGCGCCCGGCGCGAGCGCTCCAGGGCCTGCTGGCGGGTGCGCCCGGTGACGATGAGCTTGGCCAGCATCGAGTCGAACGCGCCCGCCACGGTGTCCCCCTCGACGACGCCGGAGTCGAGACGCACGCCCGGGCCCGACGGCGGACGGAAGACCGTGGCGGTGCCCGGCGCCGGGAGGAAGTCACGGCCGGCGTCCTCGGCGTTGAGCCGGAACTCGAAGGAGTGCGCGTGCGGGGCGGGGTCCTCGAAGCCCAGCTCCTCGCCGTCGGCGATCCGGAACTGCTCGCGCACGAGGTCGACCCCGGTGACCTCCTCGGTCACCGGGTGCTCGACCTGCAGCCGGGTGTTGACCTCGAGGAAGGAGATGTCGCCCTCGGGCCCGACGAGGAACTCGCAGGTGCCAGCGCCGACATAGCCCGCCTTCTGCAGGATGGCCTTGCTCGCCCGGACCAGCTCCGCGTGCTGCTCCCCGGTGAGGAACGGCGCCGGCGCCTCCTCGACGAGCTTCTGGTTGCGGCGCTGCAGCGAGCAGTCCCGCGTCGAGACGACCACGACGTTGCCGTGCTGGTCGGCGAGGCACTGGGTCTCGACGTGGCGGGGCCGGTCGAGGAAGCGCTCGACGAAGCACTCGCCGCGCCCGAAGGCGGTGACCGCCTCCCGGACCGCGGAGTCGAAGAGGTCGGGGATCTCCTCCATCGTGCGGGCGACCTTGAGCCCCCGGCCGCCGCCGCCGTAGGCCGCCTTGATGGCGACCGGCAGCCCGTGCTCCTCGGCGAAGGCCACGACCTCCTCGGGACCAGCCACGGGGTCGGTGGTGCCGGGGACCAGGGGCGCCTCCGCCTCCAGCGCGATGTGCCGGGCCTTGACCTTGTCGCCGAGCGCGTCGATCGCCTCGGGGGAGGGGCCGATCCAGGTGAGCCCGGCGTCCATGACGGCCTGGGCGAAGGAGGCGTTCTCGGCGAGGAAGCCGTAGCCCGGGTGCACCGCGTCCGCCCCGGCCTGGCGGGCGACGTCCAGCAGCTTGTCCTGCACCAGGTACGACTCGCCGGGGGTCGTCCCGCCCAGGGAGTACGCCTCGTCGGCGACCTTGACGTGCAGCGCGTCGCGGTCGGGGTCGGCGTAGACCGCGACGGAGCCCAGGCCTGCGTCGCTGCAGGCACGGGCGATGCGCACGGCGATCTCGCCCCGGTTGGCAATGAGGACCTTGCTGATCGGCATGGGGGTCACCCTAGCCGGAGAGGTATGCCGTTCGCGGCCAGGCGTCACGGCCTCGTCGCGGCACCCGCGAGCGGCCCGAGAGGGTCACGACAGGCGCGCGACGTCCTCCGCGCAGCGCTGCTCCAGCTCGTCGAGCTCGCGCAGGCTGTCCTCGATGTCGCGACGCCGGCGCTCGAGGTCCGCGCGACGGTCGCCGATCTGCGAGAGCAGGTAGCGCAGCTGGCCGACCTCGCCGGGCTGGTCGTCATACATGTCGAGGATCGTGGCGATCTCCTCGAGCGAGAAGCCGAGCCGGCGGCCCCGGAGGATGAGCGCGAGGCGGGTCCGCTCGCGGCGGTGGTAGATGCGTCGCTGCCCCTCGCGGTCCGGGGCGAGCAGCCCGAGGTGCTCGTAGTGCCGCAGGGCCCGGTGGGTGACGTCGTAGTCGTCAGCCATCTGGGCGATGGTCCACGTCGTCGTGGTGTCGATCACGGTGCTTGTCCTAACGTCAAGGTCGTTGCGCCCATCCTGCTTGACCTTGGCGTCAACGTCAAGCAGGATGGTGAGGACGTCGGCGGGAGTCCCCGTCGCCACCGTCGAGGCGAGCAAGGATGCGGACACCGATGTTCGAACTGACCGAGGACCACGAGGAGTTCCGCGGCCTGGTCCGCGAGTTCGCCGAGGGCGAGATCGCCCCCCACGTCGAGCAGTGGGACAAGGACTCCCACTTCCCGGAAGACCTCATCCCGCAGATGGGTGAGCTCGGGCTGTTCGGCCTCAACGCCCCGGAGGAGTTCGGCGGCGCGGGTACCGAGCACGGCGGCTTCACCTACACCTGCCTGGCGATCGAGGAGCTGGGTCGCATCGACCAGTCGATCGGCATCACCCTGTCGGCCGGCGTCGGCCTCGGCATCAACCCGATCCTGTCCTTCGGCACCCAGGAGCAGAAGGAGACCTACCTCCCGGACCTGCTGGCCGGTCGCGCGCTGGCCGGTTTCGGTCTCACCGAGCCGGACGCCGGCTCCGACGCGGGGGCCAGCCGCACCAGGGCCCGGCTCGAGGACGGTCACTGGGTCGTCGACGGGGCGAAGGCGTTCATCACCAACTCCGGGACCGACCTGACCTCGGTCGTCACGGTCACCGCCAAGACCGGCGAGACCGCGGACGGCCGACCCGAGATCAGCGCCATCATGATCCCGGCCGGCACCGACGGCTTCGTCGTCGAACCGGCCTACCGCAAGCTCGGCTGGCACATCTCGGACACGCACGGGCTCACCTTCGAGGGGTGCCGGGTGCCGGAGGACAACCTGCTCGGCGAGCGCGGTCAGGGCTTCCGGCAGTTCCTCAAGACGCTGGACGACGGCCGCGTCGCGATCTCGGCGCTTGCCGTCGGGTGCGCCCAGCGGATGCTCGAGGAGTGCACGGCCTACAGTCAGGAGCGGCAGGCCTTCGGGCGGCCGATCGCGGTCAACCAGGGCGTCTCCTTCCAGATCTCCGACCTGGCGGTCATGGTCGAGGCGGCCCGGCTGCTGACCTACAAGGCCGCCTGGCTCAAGGACGAGCAGGAGGCCGGGCGCCGCGGGGTGGCCGAGGTCAAGCAGGCCGCCGCCATCGCCAAGCTCTACTCCACCGAGGCCGCGGTCAGCGCCACGCGGATCGCTACCCAGGTCTTCGGCGGCAACGGCTTCATGGAGGAGTACCCCGTCGCCCGGTTCTACCGGGACGCCAAGATCCTGGAGATCGGCGAGGGGACCTCGGAGGTCCAGCGCATGGTCATCGCCCGCGGCCTGGGCCTGCCCGCCCGCTGAGCCAGGACGCCACCCGCCGGACGCCAGCACAGAAGAGGACGGACCTTGATGAGCAGCAGCGCGGCCGACACTCCCGGGGACCCACGGGTTGCCGACCTCCGCGACCGGCTGGGCACGGCATACCGTGCCTCGGCGGAGCCGAGCGACCGGGCCCGCGCCAAGCTGGACTCCCAGAGCAAGCTCTACGTCAGGGAGCGCATCGCGCTGCTCTTCGACGAGGGCACCTTCGTCGAGGACGGCCGGTATGCCCACGCGACCGCGGGCACGCTCCCGGCGGACGGTGTGGTCACCGGTCGGGGTGAGGTGGACGGGCGGGCGGCGATCGTCGTCGCGAACGACCCCACGGTCAAGGCCGGGTCGTGGGGCGCGCGCACCGTCGAGAAGATCATCCGGGCGACCGAGGCGGCGCTGCGCGAGGAGCTGCCGATCTTCTGGTTCGTCGACTCGGCCGGCGCGCGCATCACCGACCAGGTCGACCTGTTCCCCGGCCGCCGCGGCGCGGGCCGGATCTTCCACAACCAGGTCGCGCTGTCCGGCAAGGTGCCGCAGATCTGCTGCCTCTTCGGGCCGAGCGCGGCCGGCGGCGCCTACATCCCGAGCTTCACCGACCTCATCATCATGGTCGAGGGCAACGCCTCGATGTACCTCGGCAGCCCCCGGATGGCCGAGATGGTCGTGGGGGAGAAGGTCTCGCTGGAGGAGATGGGCGGCGCGCGCATGCACTGCACCGTCTCCGGGGTCGGGGACCTGCTGGCCGCCGACGACACCGAGGCGATCGAGCTCGCCCGGCACTTCTTCTCCTACCTGCCCGAGTCGTGGCGCGCCCCGGTCCCCGCCTACGAGGGTGAGGAGCCCGCGCGGCCGCTGGAGCGGCACACCGTGCCGGAGGCCGAGTCGGTGCCCTTCGACGTGCACGACGTCATCGACGGGTTGGTCGACGACGACAGCTTCTTCGAGATCAAGCCGCTGTTCGCCGCCGAGCTCGTGGTCGGCCTCGGGCGGGTCGACGGGCAGAGCGTGGGCATCGTGGCCAACAACTCGGCGGTCAAGGGCGGCGTCCTCTTCACCGACTCGGCCGACAAGGCCGCCCGCTTCATCTGGCTGTGCGACGCCTACGGCATCCCGCTGCTCTACCTCGCCGACGTGCCGGGGTTCATGATCGGCTCGGAGGTCGAGCGCGGCGGGATCATCCGGCACGGCGCCAAGATGGTCTCGGCGGTGTCCGAGGCGACGGTGCCGCAGCTGTGCATCGTGCTGCGCAAGGCCTACGGCGCCGGGCTCTACGCCATGGGCGGGCCCGGGTTCGGTCCCGAGGCGACCATCGCGCTCCCCACCGCCCGGATCGCGGTCATGGGGCCGGAGGCCGCCGTCAACGCGGTCTACGCCAACAAGATCGCCGAGATCGCGGACCCGCAGGAGCGGCAGGACTTCATCGCCGCCCGCCGCGCCGAGTACCTCGAGGACGTCGACCTGGAGCGGCTCGCCTCCGACCTCGTCATCGACGCCATCACCGAGCCGGAGGACCTGCGCGCCGAGGTCGTGCACCGGCTCCGGTATGCCGCGCGCCGGGACCGGCACTTCTCCACCCGGCACCGCTCCATCCCCCCGGTCTGATGGACCGTCGACGGGGTGCGCTCCCCCTCCTGCTCGCGGGGGCGGGGGCGGTCGGCGTCGTCGCCGGCCTGGTCACGCTGCTCAACCGCCCGGTGACCTTCGGGTGGTTCGGCGACGTCGAGATCGAGCCTTACCGGGTCTTCTCCTGGGCCGACGTCGTCGGGCCGATCGCGGTCTGCCTGGGCGCGGCGCTGCTCACCGTCGGCAGCTACCTCCTGGGCAGGCGCTCTCGGGACAGGTGAGCGCTGACTGTTCACCGACGGCGACGAGCAGGGCTGGAACGACGTGCTCGACCGCCTGCCGGAGCACCTGTCGACCTGAGGCGCCGCCGCACGGAGTCCGCGGCCCCGCCCGGGGTGTCGACTAGCATGACCGGCATGCCGCTGACGTCCCTGATTCCCGCGTCGTGGCAGCAGTCCTGGCGCAAGCGCGAGGTGCTGGACACCTACGTCTTCCCCGTGCAGGGCCCCCGTCCGAAAGTCGATCCGTCCCGGACCCTCGAGGACGCGACCGAGGCCGTGCTGGACCAGATGCGGCGCGACTACCCCGACGACCTCAACGAGCGCAAGCACCGGCTGCTCGTGGAGCGGCTGCAGCACCCCGCGGACCGCACCCTCGTCATCCGCGACGAGCACGGTGAGCCGTGCGGCTACTGCCACCTCACCTACGGCGACACCGAGAACGCCCGGATCCACCTGCGGCTGCGGGTGTCCCCGCGCCAGGCGTACTTCTGGGACGACCACGTCTTCGTCGCCCACCGGCGGCGCGGGCTGCACGCCTTCTCCATCGCGCGCCGGCTGGAGCTCCTGGCCGAGGAGGGCAAGGTGCGGGGGGTGACGATGATCTCCCGCAAGAACAAGGCGTCCCGCGCCTCGTATGCCGCGTTCGGGGCCCGGCGCACCCGCCAGCACGTCTTCCTCAAGGACCGCGGACGCACGCTCACGTTCCCGACCTGGGTGGAGATCCCCGCCCGATGATCGAGACGTCGATCTGCCGGACCACCGAGGACCTGGCCGCGCTGCGCGAGGAGTGGGAGGCGCTGGAGCGGCCGGGGGAGTCCTACTACACGAGCCACCGCTTCGTCTCCGCCTGGTGGGCCAGCTATCGGCACGCCCCGGGCTACCGGTTGCACGTGGTGCTGGTGCGCCAGGAGGGCCAGCTCGTCGGGGTGGGGCCGTTCGCCTTCCGCCCCGAGAAGCGGGAGGGCGAGCCGGTGACGGTCCTGCGCTGGGCGTCCCACGGCGACTACCTGTCCGTGCTCCACGCCGCCGGCCCGTCCGTGGCCAGCCCGCAGACCATCTCGGGCCACGTCCTCGCCGAGCTGGACCGTGTCGTCGACGCCGACGAGGCGCAGGTGGTGCAGCTGACCGGCATACCGTCAGAGTCGGCGTTCGCGTGGCACGTCCGCACCTCCCAGGTGCACCACCGCCGGCTCGCCTTCCTCATCGAGAACCCCTGGATCGACCTGCGCGGACCCTGGTCCGCGCCGTCCCACACCGGCAAGTACCTCCGCAAGCTGCGGCGCGAGCACGACGTGCACCTGCACACGTTCACCGGCGACGAGCACGGCATCCTGGACCGGATCGCCGAGGTGCACCGCGCGGAGAAGAACCACCTCATCGAGACCCACGCGCGCTCCGAGCGGCACTCGCTCTACGACGACGACCGGCGGACCGAGCACATCCGTCAGGTGTTCACCACGACCGACGACGCGCTGACCTTCGCGTTCCTCGACGGCGAGGACCCGGCGACCGGTCGCGTGCTGGCCTACCGCACCGTCTTCCGGGACGGCCGCCGGCTGCTGTCCTGGAACAGCGCCTACCTGCCCGAGTTCGAGCGCTACCGAATGGGGAAGGTGCTCCAGCTGGCGATCCTGGAGCACGTGACCGAGCACGACCTGGCCGACGAGTTCGACCTGGGGGCGGGGAAGTACCCGTGGAAGTTCGAGTGGACCCCGCACCAGCGTCCCACCTACCGCTACCTGCTCAAGCCGCCCCGGCCCCCGGCCGCGAAGCCGACGTCGGGGACGACGACGCCCGCCGCGACCCGGGCGGTGACGTCGGCCACGGCAGGAGGCGCGGCGCGCCCGACGTCGCCTTCCTCGCCGCCCGTGGCCCCCGCTCGCTCGGAGGCCACGCCCGCGCACACCCCGCGGGCCGCCGACGCCGACGACGGGCAGCCGCAGTGGCGCCGGGCGGTGCGCCGAGGGGTCCGCGCCGCCATCGCGCGCATGCCCGAGCCCGCGGCGCAGCAGGCCAAGCGGGTCGCGCGCACCAGACGGCTGACCCGGGGGGTGACGGTCTGGTACGTCCCCCACCCGGACGACGAGTCGATCTTCATGGGCGGGGCCATCGCCTCCGAGCCGGACCGCCGGCACGTGATCGTGCTGCTCACCCCGGGGGAGGGGTCGCAGGCGATCCACAGCCTGCGGCGGCGGCTGGGTAGGGAGATCGGGCTCGACGAGTTCGTCGCCGCGCGCGACCGCGAGTTCACCGCCGCGGTCGCCCGGCTCGGGGTCGAGCGTCGCGACGTGTACCGCGTGGGGCTGCCCGACGGCGGCATCACCGAGGACTCGGTCCTGGCCGTCATCCGCCGGCACGCCCGGCGCCGACCAGGAGCGGCGCACCGGACGATGAGCTACCTCGACCCGCACCCCGACCACGCCACGGCCGGTCGGGCGCTGCGCCGCGCCCACCGGCTGGGGCTGGTCGCCGACGCGAAGTTCTTCCTCCCCGTCCCGCAGGTCCTCGACGAGCGGGCCGAGCGGGTCGTGCTCGACGAGCGGGCCCGGGCCGTCAAGAAGGCCGCGCTCGCGGAGTACCGCCTCTTCGAGCCGGATGAGGGCCGGTATGCCATCGGTCGGCGCAGCGTCAGCGAGCTGGTGACCTACCACCACCGCACCCCGGAGGAGCGGGTGCACGGCCCCGAGCTGGACTGACGGCGTCGCCCGCACGGGTCCGACCGGCGCCCGGCCGACGGCTCAGCGCAGGTGCTGGTCCCACCAGGCGAGGATGTGCTCGAAGCGCTGCTGCCGGTGCCGTGGCTGGCCGCTGCGGGTCAGCTCGTGGCCCTCGCCCGGGAAGATGAGCAGCTGGGTGGGCACCCCGTTGCGCCGCAGCCGGGCGAAGAGCCGCTGGCCCTGCTCCAGGGGGCAGCGGAAGTCGCGCTCGGAGTGGATGATGAGCGTCGGCGTGGTGATGTTGTCGGCCCAGGTCAGCGGCGACTGCTCGTGCTGGTAGGCCCCGGCGTACTCGTCGGCGAAGAACCACCCGATGTCGCTCGTGCCGGCGAAGGAGTCCCAGGCGTTGACCGCGCGCTCGCTGATCGCGGCGGTGAACCGGTCGGAGTGACCGACGAGCCAGGTCGTCATGAGCCCGCCGTAGGACCCGCCCTGCACCCCGACGCGCGACTCGTCGAGCCCGGGGAGGGTCAGCGCATGGTCGAGGAGGGCGGTGAGGTCGGCGACGTCGACCGTGCCGATCGCCTCCTTGACCGACCGCCCGTGCTCCGCGCCGTAGCCGGAGCCGCCGCGCGGGTTGCCCATGACCACGGCATACCCCGCGCCGGCGAGGACCTGCGCCTCGTCGAAGAGGTTGCCGGAGTACTGCGTGTAGGGACCCCCGTGGATCATCAGGACCACCGGGTGGCCCGCCTTGCGCCGCGGCCGGGTGGTGGGCCGGAAGAGCCACCCGTGCACCGGGTAGCCGTCGTTCGCCGCCGCCGACAGCTCCTCCGGCTCGATCGGGTCAGCCGCGTCCCTCAGGTGGCGCCCGAAGTCCGTGCGCGCGGTGAGGGTCTCACCCGGCCGCCCGACGAACAGCTCGGCGTATGACGTGCGGGTGCCGGCGACGGCGACCACCAGGTCGCCTCCGGTGGCCAGCGCCGACACCGACACGTGTCCCTCGAGGAGGACGTGGCCCGAGCCGACGTCGCGGACCACGGTGTCCCCGCGGTGCTCGAAGGCCCCCACGACACGGCCGTCCGTGGTGATGACCGGTGCACAGGCCAGGTGGTCGGACTCGGCGTCGGTCAGGGCGACGCCCGGGCCGTCGAGCCGCCGCAGCACGGCGTTGCGGGCGACGAAGTCCTGCTTGGAGCTGCCCAGCTCGTTCGCCCCGTAGACCGCCGTGCCGTCGGTGCCCACCGTCACGCTGGCGACGCTGCCGGTGCCGTCGGTGTGCCTCCGGAAGCTCTTGCCGCGCAGGTCGACCGAGCAGACGTCACGGACCAGCGTGTCCGGGACCCAGGTGCCCCGTCGGTCCCGCGAGGCGAGGAAGGCGACCCGGGTGCCGCCGTGGATGAACGTGGGCTCGGTGTCGTCGCCCCCGCCCTGGGTGAGCCGGGTGCTGGTGGGGAGCTCGTCGGCGTCGGGGGCGTCACCGCTGGGCAGGTCCGTGAGGTCCAGCAGGAAGATCGTGCTGGGACGGTCCAGCACGTAGCCCAGGCCGTCGGCGAGGTAGGTGCTGTGGCTGATGAGGCGCGGGGCCTCCTGGTCGGGCTTGACGTCGTCGTCGGTCCCGTAGCGGCCGTCCTCCGGGACCCGTGCCGCGTAGGCCAGATGGGTGCTCCCGGGTGACCAGTCGAAGCTGCTCACGCCGAGCTTCTGCTCGGTCAGGACGCGGGCGTCGCCCCCGTCGGCGCGCATGACGTGCAGCTGGGCGGGGCCGTCCTCGCCGGCGCGCAGGAACGCCAGCAACCGGCCGTCGGGGGAGTAGCGGGGGGAGGAGTCGCGGGTGCTGCTCGTCAACCGGACCGGCTCGGCGCCCTCGTCGGTCAGGTCGAGGCGCCACAGGCTGGAGCGGTAGCGGTTGTCCTTGGTGTCCGGCCTGCTGACGGCGAAGACGACGTCGCCACCGTCCGGCCGCACGCTGGGGGAGGACAGGGTGCGGATCGCGGTCAGGTCTGAGGGTTTCACGGCCTCGACCCTACGCCGCGGCGTGGCCGGGTCGGCCCCGGGTCGCTCAGCCCGTTACCGGCGCGGCCCGGCGCTCCAGGACCACCCACGCGCCGATCGCGTCGTCCCCCGGGCCGGGCTCGCGGGAGACCTCCTGCCACACCGCCGGGTCCACGGGCGGGAATCGGGTCCGGCCCTCCGGCTCCAGGTCGACCTCGGTGAGGACCAGCCGGCTGGCGTGCTCGATCGTCTGCGCGTAGATCTCCCCGCCACCGACGACGAACACCTCGGTGTCGCCGGCGATGAGCAGGGCCTCGGCGAGGGAGTGCGCCACGTCAGCACCTGGGGCCGACCAGTCGCGCTGCCGCGTGACCACGACCGTCCGCCGGCCGGGAAGGGCGCGGCCGATGGAGTCCCAGGTGCCGCGGCCCATGAGGAGGACCCCGCCCGTCGTCGTCTCCTTGAAGAAGCGCAGGTCGGCCGGCAGGTGCCAGGGCATCGCGGACCCGTCCCCGATGACCCGGTTGCGGCCGACCGCCGCCACCAGCGTGAGCGACTGCTGGAAGCCGTGCATCAGCAGCGAGCCGGTGCGGCCCTCCCGCAGGGCGTCCAGCGCCCGGCGCTCGTGCGGCACGACGGCGTCGGGGAGGGCGTCCAGCGGCCACCACCGCAGCTCGGCCGCCCGGTCGGCCTCGACGACGTGCGGTTCCCCCTCCCACGAGCTGGTGGTGACGAAGACGTCGACCCGCTGCTCGACCGGGTCGGGGAGGGCGCAGGTTCGGTGCACGGTCGCGACGTGGTGCAGGTCGGCAGCGCGCAGGGTCACCCCGAGCTCCTCCTCGGCCTCGCGGACCCCCGCCTGCGGGAAGGACTCACCGGCCTCGACGTGGCCGGCCGCGCCGCACGCCCACCAGCCGTCCATGAACGGCGTGCCGCGGCGCAGCTGCAGCAGCACCTCGGTGCCGTGCGAGCCCTCGCGCTGCAGGACGACGTAGGTCGCGGGCACCAGGCGCCCGTCCGGGGGGCGCTGCACCGGGCCGGGCGTCATACGGCGATCGGCGCCTTGATCGTGGGGGCGGCCACGTAGTCACGGACCTCGATGTCCTCGATCTCGAAGGCGTCGATCTCGCGGACCTCGGGGTTGAGCCACAGGGTCGGCAGCGGCCCCGGGGTGCGGGTGAGCTGCTCGGCGGCCTGGTCGAGGTGGTTGAGGTAGAGGTGGGCGTCACCGAGGGTGTGCACGAAGTCCTTGGCCCGCAGGTCCGTGACCTGCGCCACCAGGTGCGTCAGCAGGGCGTAGGAGGCGATGTTGAACGGCACGCCGAGGAAGGTGTCGGCGCTGCGCTGGTAGAGCTGACAGGACAGCCAGCCCCGCCGGTCGGGGTCGTCGGCTGCCGCCGGCGCGACGTAGAACTGGAACATCGTGTGGCACGGCGGCAGCGCCATCCGGTCGACGTCGGCGACGTTCCAGGCGCTGACGACGTGGCGCCGCGAGTCCGGGTGGGCGCGCAGGCCCTCGACCAGCCGCTGGATCTGGTCGATGGTCCCCCCGTCCGGGGCCGGCCAGGAGCGCCACTGGTGCCCGTAGACGGGGCCGAGGTCGCCGTGCTCGTCGGCCCACTCGTCCCAGATGGTGATCCGGCGCTCCTGCAGCCACCGGACGTTGGTGTCGCCGCGCAGGAACCAGATGAGCTCGCCGACGATCGAGCGCAGGTGCAGCTTCTTGGTCGTCAGCGCGGGAAAGCCCTCGGTGAGGTCGAAGCGCATCTGGTGGCCGAAGACCGACAGCGTGCCGGTGCCGGTGCGGTCCTCCTTGCGCACCCCCTCGGTGCGGATCCGCTCCAGGAGGTCGAGGTATGCCTGCATGCCGCCCACTCTAGAGGCGCACCCCGACAGCCGAGCGCGATCGGCCGCCCCGCGGGCCCGTCGCCGCGGCGGTCGGACGCCGCACCGGGGGGCTACCCTGGTGCGCCATGAGCCACCCCCATCCCGAGCTGTCCGCGCCCCCGCCGCTGCCGGACGGGGGCGTCCGCGTCATCCCGCTCGGGGGGCTCGGTGAGGTGGGCCGCAACATGGCCGTCATCGAGCACCGCGGCAAGCTGCTGGTCATCGACTGCGGCGTGCTCTTCCCCGAGGAGCACCACCCCGGGATCGACCTCATCCTCCCCGACTTCACCGCGATCGAGGACCGGCTGGACGACATCGTCGCCATCGTGCTGACGCACGGGCACGAGGACCACATCGGCGCCGTCCCCTACCTCCTGCGGCTCAAGCCGGACATCCCGCTGGTCGGCTCCCAGCTGACCCTCGCGCTCATCGAGGCCAAGCTCAAGGAGCACAAGATCACCCCGCTCACCCTCGGCGTGACCGAGGGCGGGCGCGAGCAGCTCGGCCCGTTCGACTGCGAGTTCGTCGCCGTCAACCACTCCATCCCCGACGCCCTGGCCGTCTTCATCCGCACGTCCGGCGGCACGATCCTGCACACCGGCGACTTCAAGATGGACCAGCTGCCGCTGGACGGCCGGATCACCGACCTGCGTGCCTTCGCCCGGCTGGGGGAGGAGGGCGTCGACCTGTTCATGACCGACTCGACCAACGCCCACGTCCCGGGCTTCACGACGCCCGAGCGGCAGATCGCCCCGGCCATCGAGCGGGTCTTCCACAACGCCGCCCGCCGCATCATCGTCGCCTGCTTCTCCTCGCACGTGCACCGCGTCCAGCAGGTGCTCGACGCGGCCGAGGAGTCAGGCCGCAAGGTGGCCATGGTCGGTCGCTCGATGATCCGCAACATGGGCATCGCTGCGGACCTGGGATACCTGCGCATCCCGGACGGCGTGCTCGTCGACCTCAACCGGCTGACCCGGCTGCCCGACGACCAGCAGGTGCTCGTCTGCACGGGGTCGCAGGGCGAGCCCATGGCGGCCCTGTCCCGCATGGCGGGTGGCGACCACAAGATCGACGTGGGCGAGGGCGACACCGTGCTGCTCGCCTCCTCGCTCATCCCCGGCAACGAGAACGCCGTCTACCGCGTCATCAACGGGCTGACCCGCCGCGGGGCGGACGTTGTGCACAAGGAGAACGCGCTGGTGCACGTCTCCGGGCACGCCAGCGCCGGCGAGCTGCTCTACTGCTACAACGTCGTGCGTCCCCGCAACGTCCTGCCGGTGCACGGCGAGTGGAGGCACATGGTGGCCAACGCCGACCTCGCCGTCCAGACGGGCGTGCCCCGCGACAACGTCGTGATCGCCGAGGACGGCGTCGTGGTGGACCTCCTCGACGGGCAGGTCCGCATCGCGGGAGCCGTCGACTGCGGCTACGTCTACGTCGACGGCTCGCTCGTCGGCGCCGCGGACGAGACGCTGCTCAAGGACCGCCGGATCCTGCGCGACGAGGGCTTCGTGACGATCATCCTCGTCCGGGACGCCTCCTCGGGGGCGATCGCCGCCGGTCCCGAGATCCAGACCCGCGGCTTCGCCGAGGGCGAGGACGTCTTCGAGCGGGTCCGCCCCAAGCTGGTCGCGGCGCTCGAGGAGGCCCAGCGCACGGGCACCCAGGACAGCTACCAGCTGCAGCAGGTCATCCGCCGCACGGTCGGGTCCTTCGTCGGCAACAAGCTGCGCCGCCGCCCCATGATCATCCCCATCGTCATCGACGCCTGAGCCGGGTCGGCTGCCGTCAGTCCTCGGGGTGGTCGGGGCGACCGAGCCGGCGACGCAGGCGGGCCGCCTCCGCGGCGATCTGCGCCTCGGTGGGCTCGCGGTCCAGACGCAGCGTGGTGGCGTGGATCGCGACGCCGACGCCCCAGCCCAGCATCGGCCAGATGGGCCAGTAGTAGCCCATGCCGGACACCAGCCAGATGGCGGTCAGGAGCGTCATGACGATGAGGTAGACCGACAGGTGCTGGGCGAACTCCTTGCGCTGCTGGAGCCGCTGCAGCGCCCGCTCGCGCATCTCGGGGTCGAGCTCGGTGTGCGGCCGGTAGGGCTGCAGCGGGAAGCTCCCCTCGACCGGGTCGTGCGGTCCCTGCGGTGTCTGGCTCACCGCTCCAGCGTACTCAGAACGGGCCACGGCCACGTCCCGCTCGCCCGTCGAGGATCCGCGCGACGTCGGGCACCAGGCAGAAGCCCCACCCGATCATGACCCAGACCGGCCAGAAGTGTCCGCCGCCGCTCACCGCCCAGACGGCGATGAGCAGCCCGATGAGCGCTGCCGCCCGCACGACCCTGTCCCGGCTGGCGGTCAGGCCGCCCCGGCCGTGCGGGCCGCACGCCGGGAAGCCGCCCACCCGCCCCGGTCTCGGCTGCCCGGGCAGCTCCTCCGCCCCGCCCGTCCCGGGCACGGGCAGCGGCGGCGGGGCGCCCGTCGCACCGGTCGTGTCGAACGGGCCGGGTCGGCCCTGCACCGGGATGGTCATGGCAGCTCCTCGCTGGTCGGACGGTATGCCTCGACGCTAGACGGCGCAGCGGCACGGGGGGCGTGACACCTGTCAGCGGGTGGCCGGGTGCCCCGTCACGACGGGCACGGCGAACCCCGGTCGGGCGACGGACGGCGTGGGACCGGTGTGACGACGGTGACCATTGGGTACGGTGCGACCGTGGCCAAGACTGCGACCTCGACCCGAGCCGGCTCCGGCGGCGCCTCCCGGCGCCCCGCGAGCCGATCGACGACGACCAAGGGCCGCGGCTCGGCCGGCTCGGGCCGGGGCAAGCCCGCCGCCTCCCGGCCGGCCGACGGCCCCTCGCTCCCGGGCCGGGCGTTGCGCGGCATCGCGGGGGTCACCGGGGGCACGGTGCGGGCGATGACCGACACGGCCCACGACCTGGACCCCGAGCACCGGCGCGACGGCGCCGGGTTCCTCCTGCTCGCCCTGGCCCTGGTCGTGGCCCTGCGGGAGTGGTGGGGCCTGGACGGCTACGTCGGTGACGTCATCCACGTCGCGGCCGCAGGCACCTTCGGGCGGGTCGCGCTCGTCCTGCCGGCGGTGCTCCTCTTCTTCGCCGTCCGACTCTTCCGCGCCCCGGGGGAGCAGCAGGCGACTAACCGGATGAGCATCGGCATGACCGCCATCCTCGTGTCCGCCAGCGGCATCACCCACCTCGCGACCGGCAACCCCGACTACGCCGAGGGCTCGGCGGTGCTGCAGCGCTCCGGCGGGATCCTCGGCTTCATGGCCTCCTCCATCCCGGCGTCGGCCATCACCGTGACCGGGGCCTACATCGTGCTCACCCTGCTGGGTGTCTTCGGGTTCCTCGTCCTCACGCGCACCCCCGTGCACCGCATCCCCGACCGGATCCGCGAGGTCGAGCAGCAGCTCTTCGACTCCGCCCGCTTCGACGAGGTCGACGCCGACGGCAACCCGTTGCCGCGTCGTCGCCGCGGCGCCGGGGACGTCGACGGCCCACGGGAGGGGGACGTGCCCTTCGACCAGGCCGCGGAGGTCGACCGCGCGGCGCGGCGTGCCCGGCGGGCAGGGGCCCGCAAGGCCGCGGCCGGCGACGACAGCGCGGGGGAGGTCACGCCACCGGCGACCGGCGGGACCACGGCGAAGGCCGCCCCCCGGCCCGGGCCGAGGGCGGCTCCGGCCCGGGACGCCCAGGGCGACTCCACGGACGAGATCCCCGGGCCCCGTCCCGGGCAGAAGCGGCCGGCCGCCCCCACCGCGGTCGAGAAGGCCAAGGCGGCGAAGTCCGAGCTCGAGGCACCGCCGACGGCCCAGCTGCCACAGCGGGTGGAGCAGCTGCAACTCGCCGGCGACATCACCTACACCCTCCCGGAGTCCGCGCTGCTCAAGCCCGGCACCCCGCACAAGGAACGCTCGGAGGCCAACGACAAGGTGGTCGAGGCGCTGACCGGCGTGCTCGAGGACTTCAACATCGACGCCCAGGTCACCGACTTCAGCCGGGGGCCGACCGTCACCCGCTACGAGGTGGAGCTCGGACCCGGCGTCAAGGTGGAGCGGATCACCGCGCTGTCCAAGAACATCGCGTATGCCGTCGCCAGCGCCGACGTGCGCATCCTGTCGCCCATCCCGGGCAAGTCGGCGGTCGGCGTGGAGATCCCCAACGCGGACCGGGAGAACGTCAGCCTCGGCGACGTCCTGCGCAGCCAGACGGCGCGCAACAACACCCATCCGATGGTCATGGGCGTCGGCAAGGACGTCGAGGGTGGCTACGTCATCGCCAACCTCGCCAAGATGCCGCACATGCTCGTCGCCGGGGCCACCGGCTCCGGCAAGTCGAGCTTCGTCAACTCGATGATCACCTCGATCCTCATGCGGTCGACCCCCGACGAGGTGCGCCTCATCCTCGTCGACCCCAAGCGGGTCGAGCTCACGGCATACGAGGGCGTCCCGCACCTCATCACCCCCATCATCACCAACCCCAAGAAGGCCGCCGAGGCGCTCGCCTGGGTGGTCAAGGAGATGGACCACCGCTACGACGACCTCGCGGCGTTCGGCTACAAGCACATCGACGACTTCAACAAGGCCATCCGGGCCGGCAAGGTCACGCCCCCGCCGGGGTCGGAGCGGGTGCTGCAGCCCTACCCCTACCTGCTCGTCGTCGTGGACGAGCTCGCCGACCTCATGATGGTCGCCCCGCGCGACGTCGAGGAGTCGGTGGTGCGCATCACCCAGCTCGCCCGGGCTGCCGGCATCCACCTGGTGCTCGCCACCCAGCGCCCCAGCGTCGACGTGGTCACCGGCCTCATCAAGGCCAACGTGCCGAGCCGGATGGCCTTCGCGACGTCCTCGCTGGCCGACTCGCGGGTCGTGCTGGACCAGCCGGGTGCGGAGAAGCTCATCGGCATGGGCGACGCGCTCTTCCTGCCCATGGGCGCGAGCAAGACGATGCGCGTGCAGGGGTCCTGGGTCACCGAGTCCGAGATCCACGACGTCGTCGCGCACGTCACCGGGCAGCTCAAGCCGAAGTACGTCGAGGAGGTCATCGCCGCTCCGGCCAGGAAGCAGATCGACGAGGACATCGGCGACGACCTCGATCTCCTCCTCCAGGCCACCGAGCAGGTCGTCACGACCCAGTTCGGCTCGACCTCGATGCTGCAGCGCAAGCTGCGCGTCGGCTTCGCCAAGGCGGGCCGCCTCATGGACCTCATGGAGAGCCGGGGCATCGTGGGACCGTCCGAGGGCAGCAAGGCCCGCGACGTGCTGGTCAAGCCCGACGACCTCGCGACCACCCTCGCGCTGATGCAGGGTCAGGACCCGCCCCGACCCGAGGTGGAGTCCGACACCGCCCCCTTCGACGCTGACCCGACGGAGGTCGACGCCGAGGACGACGCCGGCGACGAGGAGCTGTCCGGCTCCCCGCGCGGAGACGGCGCGCCGGCCCACCCGGCCCCTCGGGACACCCGCTACGACGGCGACCCGATCAGCGGCAGCTACGTCGAGGACGAGGAGGAACCCGAGAGCGAGGACGCCTGGTCGCTCACGGGGCGTGACTGACGTGGCTCCCGGGCGCCGCAGCTCGTGGGAGTGGGTCGCGGCCGGGACCGGCCTCTGGGAGTCGACGCTCGCGTCCGTCGAGGACCAGGCGCTGCGGGCACCCTCGCTGCTGCCCGGGTGGAGCCGGGCGCACGTCGTGGCGCACGTCGCGCTCAACGCCCGCGCCCTGGGCCACCTCGTCACCTGGGCCCGCACCGGCGTCGAGACGCCCATGTATGCCTCGCCGCAGGCTCGCGACGCCGACATCGAGGAGCTGGCCGGCGCCCCGGCGCAGGTCCTGCGGGTGCGTTCGCGCGAGGAGGCGCAGGCGCTGGCGCAGGGGATGGGGCAGCTGGGGGCGGAGCAGTGGCAGGTCCGGGTGCGCGTCCGGCAGGGCACCGCGATCGCGGCGGACACGATCCCCTGGCTCCGGGCGCGGGAGGTCTTCCTGCACGCGCTCGACCTGGGCGCCGGGGCCTGCGACCAGGACCTGCCCGTAGCCTTCGCCCACGCCCTCCTGGGCGACGTCTCCCGGCAGCGGTCCCGCGTGGAGGGCCACCCGAGCCTGGTCCTGCGCGAGGAGGACGGCCGGGCCCGCTGGGAGGTCGGTCGCCCCGGGCCGGGGGCGCCGCAGGTGGTCGGCGACGTCCGCGCGCTGGCGGCCTGGGTGACCGGGCGCCCGGTCACGCTGCCGGTCGCGGCCACCGGGGGCGGGCTGCCGCAGCTGCCGCCCTGGCTCTAGGGCCTCGGTCAGGCCGTCGCCGCGTTCTCGACGTCCTGCAGGACGCGCAGGGCGTTGCCGTGGGCCAGCGCGTCCAGGTCGGCGGCGGACCACCCCCGGTCCCGCAGCTCGGCGAGCAGGGCCGGGTAGGTCGAGACGTCCTCGAGCCCGACGACGACCTGCTCGGTGCCGTCGAAGTCCCCGCCCAGCCCGAGGTGCGCGACGCCGGCGACGGCGCGCAGGTGGTCCAGGTGGTCGGCCACCTGCCGGAGCGTCGCCACCGGCCGGGGGTGACGCTGCTCCCAGGAGACGGCGAAGCGGGTCATCGTCGGGTGGTCGTTGGGGTCGAGCCCCGCGTCCTGCGCCGCCTCGCGTGCGTCGACCTGCCAACGCCAGCAGGCGGGGGAGACGAACTGCGGCACGAAGGTCGCCATGCAGACCCCTCCCGCGGCGGCCATCGAGGCCAGCACGTCGTCCGGCACGTTGCGCGGCGAGGGGCAGAGGGCGCGGACGTTGGAGTGGCTGAACAGCACGGGTGCCGTCGCCGCCGCCAGCGCGTCACGCATCGTCGTGGCCGCGACGTGGGAGAGGTCCACGAGCATGCCCAGGCGGTTGAGCTCGCCGACCACCCGGCGGCCGAAGTCCGTCAGGCCGCCGTGCTCTGGAGCGTCGGTGGCGCTGTCGGCCCAGGGGGTGTTGTGGTTGTGGGTGAGGGTGAGGTAGCGGACCCCCAGCCGGTGCAGCACCCGCAGCACACCCAGCGACGAGCCGATCGAGTGCCCGCCCTCGGCGCCCAGCAGCGAGGCGACCCGCCCCTGCGCCATCGCCTCGCGCACCTGCGCGGCGGTGGTCGCCAGCGTGAGGCGGTCGGCATACCGCTCGACCAGGCGGTGCACGAGGTCGATCTGCTCGAGCGTGGTCGCCACGGCCTCAGCCTCGCCCAGCGAGGACGGGACGTAGACCGACCAGAACTGCCCGCCCACCCCTCCCCGGCCCAGCCGGGGCAGGTCGGTGTGCAGACCACGGCCCCGCGTGGCCACGCGCAGGTCGACCTCCGGGCCGCGCTCGGTGCCGACCAGCTCGCGCAGCGCCCAGGGCAGGTCGTTGTGCCCGTCGATGACCAGGTGCCGACCGCTCCCGGACCCGGGGTCCGCCTGCTCGTCCATGGGCACATCTGACCACGGGGGCCGCGTCCCGGGCCGGGGGGCGGCGTCGACGGCCGAGGCACGGGGAGGGCGCACCTACACTCGAGGGATGCTGGAGTCCACGCGAAGCGTCGCCGTCGTCACCCTGGGGTGCACCCGCAACGAGGTGGACTCCGAGGAGCTGGCGGGGCGACTGGCGGCCGAGGGCTGGACCCTGGTCGAGGACGCCGCGGACGCCGATGTGGCGGTGGTCAACACCTGCGGCTTCGTCGAGCAGGCCAAGAAGGACTCGATCGACGCCCTCCTCGAGGCGAACGACCTCAAGCGCACCGGGCGCACCCAGAAGGTGGTCGCCGTGGGGTGCATGGCCGAGCGCTACGGCGAGCAGCTCGCCACGGAGCTGCCGGAGGCGGACGCCGTCCTGGGCTTCGACTCCTACGGGGACATGTCCCAGCACCTGCGCACCATCCTCGGGGGCGGGAGCGTGCCCTCGCACGTCCCCGCCGACCGGCGCCGGCTGCTGCCCATCTCACCCAGCGCACGGCATACCTCCAGCGCAGGGGTGGCGCTGCCCGGCCACCAGCAGCCGGGGGGGACTCCGACCCGCACCGGGGTCGAGCCGGCCGTCCCTCTCGAGCAGGTGGCACCGGCCACCGGTCCGCGGGTGGTCCGCGCCCGCCTGGACGGACGGCCGTGGGCCCCGCTCAAGATCGCCTCGGGCTGCGACCGGCGGTGCGCGTTCTGCGCGATCCCCATGTTCCGCGGCGCCTTCGTGTCGCGGACGCCGGAGGAGATCCTCGCCGAGGCGGCCTGGCTGGGGGAGCGGGGCGTCAAGGAGCTGTTCCTCGTCAGCGAGAACACCACGTCCTACGGCAAGGACCTGGGTGACCTGCGCCTCGTGGACGCGCTGCTGCCCGAGCTGACCCGGGTGCCGGGCATCGAGCGGGTCCGGGTGTCCTACCTGCAGCCGGCCGAGATCCGTCCCGACCTGCTGGACGCCATGGCCGGCACCCCTGGCGTGGTGCCCTACTTCGACATCTCCTTCCAGCACGCCTCCGGACCGTTGCTGCGCCGGATGCGCCGCTTCGGCGACCGTGAGTCCTTCCTCGGCCTGCTCGAGCAGGTGCGCTCCCGCGTCCCCGAGGCTGGCATACGGACCAACGTCATCGTCGGCTTCCCGGGCGAGACCGAGGAGGACGTCGCCGAGCTGACCGACTTCCTCGGGGCGGCGCGCCTCGACGTGGTCGGCGTCTTCGGCTACTCCGACGAGGACGGCACCGAGGCGGAGGGGTATGCCGACAAGGTCCCCGAGCAGGTGATCCGGGAGCGCGTCGAGCACGTCGGTGCGCTCGTCGAGGAGCTGACCGCCCAGCGGGCCGCCGAACGGGTCGGGACGCACGTGGAGGTGCTCGTCGAGGCGGTCGAGGACGACGACGAGGACCTGCGGCTCGTCGGCCGCGCGGGCCAGCAGGGCCCGGACGTCGACGGTGTGACCTACCTCGTGGACGAGGAGGGCCGGATGCCTGCGCTCGTCCCCGGTGCCGTCGTCACGGCGCGGGTGGTGGACACCGAGGGTGTGGATCTGGTGGCATGTCCCATCGCGTCCCCCGGCAGCGAGGAGCCCGGCCGATGATCGGCCCGCACGACCCCGACGGACCTGACCTGGCGACCGCCACGGCCTCGCAGCGCGTCTCTCCCTGGAACCTGCCCAACGCGCTCACCGTCCTGCGGATCGCCCTGGTCCCCCTCTTCGGGTGGTTGCTGCTCAGCGGTGGCGGGGACGACCTCGGGCTGCGGTGGTGGGCGCTCGCCGTCTTCCTCGTGGCCATCGGCACCGACTGGGTGGACGGCCACCTCGCCCGCCGGCAGGGGCTGATCACCGCCTTCGGCAAGCTCATGGACCCGATCGCCGACAAGGCGCTCATCGGCACCGCCCTCGTCGGCCTCTCCCTCCTCTCCCTCCTGCCGTGGTGGGTCACCGTCGTCATCCTGGTGCGGGAGGTCGGCATCACGCTCATGCGCTTCGTCGTCATCCGGCGCGGGGTCATCCCGGCGAGCAAGGGCGGCAAGCTCAAGACGGTGCTGCAGGCCGTGGGGATCGCGGTGCTCCTGGCACCGGTCGCGGGCTGGTTCCAGGACCTCGGGCTGTGGGTCATGTATGCCGCGACCCTGGTCACGGTCGTGACCGGCGTCGACTACGTCCGTCAGGCCCTGGCGCCGGCGGGCAGGCCGCCGACCGCCGCCGCGTCATGACAGGGTCCGCGGGTGAGTCGCGAGCCGCGGTGCTGGTGCGGGACCTCCTGGCTCGCGAGGAGTCCGTGGTCACCGCCGAGTCGCTGACCGGGGGCCTGGTGTGCGCCGCGCTGACCGACGTGCCGGGCGCCAGCGGCGCGGTGCGCGGCTCGGTCGTCGCCTACGCCAACCCGGTCAAGGAGCAGGTGCTGGGGGTCGGTGACATGGTGCTGGAGGGGCCCGGGGCGGTCTCGCAGGAGTGCGCCGAGGCGATGGCCCTCGGAGGGGCCCGGGTGCTGCAGGCCGACTGGTGCGTCTCGACGACCGGGGTGGCCGGGCCGGGACCCAGCGAGGGCGCCCCCGCGGGCACGGTGCACGTGGCCGTCGCCCGCCGGGAACAGGTGGTGGGCCACCGGATGTTCTCCCTCCATGGTGACCGTGACCACATCAGGAGGGCGACGGTGAGCGTCGCGCTCGACCTGCTGCAGGACTGCCTGAGGAGAGGTGTGTCGGGCGGGGACGGTACGGTAGAGGTACGAGGTGCCGCCACGGCATCCGGTCCGGCCCCCGGGTCGGCATGGGTCGACGCAGCGGCACCGGGCACAGCGGACGCGAGAGGTGAGGAGGGATGACCATGGTGCTCCTACGACGCGAGCTCGGGGACGCCCTCCGGGAGACGCGGCAGACGCAGGGCCGGACGCTGCGGGAGGTCAGTGCCTCGGCGTCCTGCTCGCTGGGCTACCTCTCCGAGATCGAGCGGGGGGAGAAGGAGGCGAGCTCGGAGCTGCTGGCCTCGATCTGCCGCGCCCTGGACGTGCCGCTGTCCCAGATGCTCTCGACCGTCGCCGACCGGGTCAGCCTCACCGAGACCGCCGAGACGCAGATGACGACGGTCCTCACCGAGGGTCTGGCGCAGCCGATCGACCCGCGCCGCGTCGGTCGCCGCGACTCCGTGGTCTCCGCCGCCTGAGCCCGACCACGGCGCATCGCTGATGCACCTCGACATCCACCACGAGCCCGGCCGGGTCCACATCACGCTGACCCCGGGCGACCGCGAGCCCGACACCCGCAAGGGCGCGCTGGCCAGGCATACCGCGTCGTTCGCGGTCACCGTCGCCCCGCGCAGCCTGCACCCCGACCTGCTGGTGCTCTCCGCCGTGCTCTGCGCCCGCCCGTGGATCCGCCGCCAGACGCCGGTGACCAGCAACCTGTCCGGGAGCCCCGCCCTGGCTGGAGCCCTGGCCTCGGGACCGGGGCTGCGGCTCGGGTCGGTGGACCCGGCCCTGCCCCCGCGGCGCAGGCCCGAGCCGGGGGTGCCCGGGCTGTGCTTCAGCGGCGGGACCGACAGCGTCGCCACACTCGCCGTGATGCCGGAGACCACCCGCTCCTACCACCTGCTCCGACGGGCGCCGGAGGGCGAGCGGCGCGCCACGATGTTCGACACCCGGGCCGCGCAGGAGTCCTGCGAGGTCGTGCGGCGACACGGTCGCCGGGTCGATGTCGTGGGCAGCGACGTGGAGTACCTCCGCGAGTCGATGGGCTTCCCGCACGACTTCACCACCGCCGTCCCCCTCCTGCTGCACGCCGACCGGGACCGGGTGGACGTCATCGCCTGGGGTGCCCCGCTGGAGGCGACCTACCGGCTGCAGCGCGGTCACTACCGTGACTTCGCCGACTCGCCCTTCGTGGCCGAGTGGGGCCCGGTCTTCCAGGCGGTCGGGCTCCCGGTGTGCGTGCCCATCGCCGGTGTCTCCGAGCTGGTCACCAGCAGGATCGTCCACACCCACGCGCTGGGCGCGGCCGCGCAGTCGTGCGTGCGTGGGCCCCGGCTCGGCTCGCCGTGCGGCCGGTGCGCGAAGTGCGCCCGCAAGACGCTGCTCGCCGGTGCCGTGACCGGTCGATGGCCCTCGGCATCGACGCTCGAGCGCCAGTGGCGCGGGGCCGAGCCGCGGGCCCACCTGCTCGCCGACCCGATCAAGGTGGAGCCGGTGATCGCCCACGCCGTCCACCGCTACCTCGCCGACGGGGGCGACAGCGCCCTGCTGCGCCTCGTCGCCCGCAAGGTCGGCCCGGACCCGCTGCCGTGGCTCTCGCGCTCGTTCGACCCCGCGCTCGAGCTGGTCCCGCAGCCCTACCGGGAGGAGGTCTCGGACTGGCTGCACCGGGTGGCCCCGCCGATGAGCCCCGCCGAGGAGCAGGCCGTGCGCGACTACGACGTGCGGGGCGAGGACCGCGCCGCGGCGCAGCAGGCCCTCGTGGACTGGTTCGAGGCCCACCCGCCGCAGGAGCGGTGGTCCCGGCTGCGGGGGCGGGCGCGCCGGGAGTCGCGGGCCCGGGCGCGACGGACCCGCGACGCGGTGCGCCGCATCCTGCCCGGGACCCGGGCCTGACCCGCGTGCGTGCCGGGACCGCAGGAGAGGGTCAGTAGCTCGGCCGCCGCCCGTGCCCGAGGGGCGACTGCGGGCGCCCGTCGTCGGTCGGGGCGCGACCTCCCTGACAGCGGGGGCAGGAGAACATCACGCGTTCCTGGGGCTGGCGGCCGATCGGCGCCAGCCGGATCGTGCTCCCGCAGCGCTTGCAGGGCAGCCCCATGCGCCCGTGCACCCACGCGTCGTCATCGTTGACGTCACCCCGTCCGGTGATGGTCGTCCGGCCCGCCCGGCAGCTGACGACCAGCAGTCGGCGGGCCAGCTCGAGCAGCTCGCGCACCTGCTCCTCGTCCAGCTCTCCGACGGGGGTCCACGGGTTGATGCCGAGCAGGAAGAGCGGCTCGGCGGTGAAGATCGTGCCCATGCCCGCCACGTTGCGCTGGTCGAGGCAGGCCTCGGTGACGGTCCGTGCCGGGTCGGAGCGCACGTTGGACAGGGCGAGCTCGCCGTCGTACGCCGGGTCCAGCAGGTCCGGACCGAGGTGGCCGACCACCCGGTGCTCCTCGCTGGTGCGGACCAGCTCGAGCATCCCCAGGGAGTCCCCGACGGCGACCCGGCGCCCGGTCCACACCAGCATCCGCACGGTATGCCGTCGTGCCAGCGCGTGCCGGCGCGCCACCGGGTGGACCCGCCAGGACCCCTCCATCCGCAGGTGGCTGTGGACGGTGACGTCACCCTCGACCCGGTGCAGCAGGTGCTTGCCGCGGGGCACGACCTCCAGGGTCCGGCGTCCGGAGAGATCGGCCGTGGCGTGGGCGGGTACCCGCACGTCCGAGCCCTCGAGAACCTCGCCGGCCAGGGCCTGGTGCAACCGCCGCGCCGTCCGCCAGACCGCGTCGCCCTCAGGCACCGGTGAACCCCGTCCCGAGCGACGTGCCGATGCTGATGACCGCGGCCGCCGGGAGGGGCGAGGGCACGGACAGGGCGGCAGCCGCTCCGTCGTTGACCAGCAGGTCGACCTGGACCGGCCGGCCGAGGCGGGCCGACAGCTCGCCGGAGAGGCGGGCGCGGGGGTCCTCCTCGGGCCGGGCGATCGTGCCGTAGGTCTCGTCGTCGTCCAGCCGTCCGTCCACGACGTAGTTGGCGATGGCGACGCGCACCCGCAGCGGACCGGTCTCGTGGTCGTCCGGGAGGACCCGTCGGCACGCCTGGGCCACGAGGTCCAGGAGGGCGGTGGGGGCCGGCCAGGTGCGCGTCTCGAAGGGGGTCCAGGGGACGGCCACCGCCACCGAGGGCCCGAGCAGGCCCTGGCGGACCCGGGACGCCTTGATGCTCGAGTGACCGAGGTCGAGGACGACGCCCGGGTCGTCACCGACGCCGACCGCGAGGCCCACCAGCGCGGCCCGGCCCGGGTCGGGCGCCACCTCCGCGCCGTGCGCCCGCAGCCGGGGGTCTCCGGAGGCACGGGACCCCAGCTCGCCGGCGACGACGCCACCGCACACGACCACACGAGCGGCCGTCTCCCACCGGGCCCAGTCCGCCTCGGTCCACTCGGCGCGGGCCGCACGGTCGGCGGCGGTCGGGCTGCGCACGGTCCGCAGCAGGTGCGCGAACGCGTCGACCCACTCCTCGGCGACCCCCTCCGCCCACGCGTCCCCGGCCCGGAGGGCACGGTCGAGCACCAGCAGCGGCGCACCCTCCACCGCGACCTCGGCCTCGGACGCCGCGGCCCGGACGGTCGCGGACAACCCGGTGGCGCCCAGCACCCGCCCCGCAGGCCGCCCGTGCCAGGTCGCGCCGGGGCGCAGCAGCACCGTCCGGTTCAGACCCGTCCGCCGGGTGATGTCGGGTGCCCTCACGTGCCCAGTGTCTCCTCCGGCCCGGCGGACTGCACGTGGGCGGGCTCCTGGAGGTGCAGGCGCTCACCCGACCAGTCCTCGCGCAGCCACCGGTCATGGCTGGCGACGACCACCGCTCCCGGGTAGGCGGGCAGCGCGAGCTCGAGCTCGGAGACCAGCAGGAGCGAGAGGTGGTTGGTCGGCTCGTCCAGCAGCAGCAGGTCCGGTGGGTCGGCCAGGACCACGGCCAGGTCCAGACGCCGCCGCTGGCCGACCGACAGCTCCGCCACCGGTCGGTCGAGGTCGCGGCCGGCGAGGAGCCCGAAGCCGGCCAGCGGCTGCCGGGCGGCGCGCTCGTGGCCGACCCGGCGCGCATACTCCGACCGGGCGGTGTCGCGCGTCGGGTGCGGCATCGGCTCCTGGGACAGCAGGCCGATGCTGAGCCCGGGCGCCCACGTGATGCGCCCGCCGCTCGGGCGCAGGGTGCCGGCCAGCAGGTCGAGCAGCGTGGACTTTCCCGAGCCGTTGCCGCCGGTGACGAGCAGTCGCCCGTGGGCCGGCACGACCAGGGACAGCGGCGCGAGCCGCCCGTGCAGGCGCACGTCGACGGCGCGCAGCAGGGGGTCGGCGCCGGCGCGCGCCGCCGGCCCACCCTGAGGTGCGCCGAGCCCACGGAAGCGCAGCCGCGCGGGCGGGCGACGCACCTGCTCACGTTCGAGGCGCTCGAGCGCGGCGCTCGCGTCGTTGACCCGCCGGGCCACGACCCTGGCGTTGCGGTCGGCGTAGAACTTCCTGCTGGCGCGGGCCTCGGTGCGGGGTCCCCGGTCGGCGTGGCCGACGGTGTGGTCGTCGGCCACCTTGCGCCGCAGCCGCACCAGCTCGGCCTGCTCGTCCCGGTGCCGGCGCACCCAGCGCCGCCGGTCCTCCCGGCGCTGCTGCAGGTATGCCGTGTAGCTGCCGGTGTACCGGGTCAGCCCGTATCCCGAACCGGGCGAGTCGTCGTCGGCGGCGACCCGGGCGTGCGGCACCGGTGTCGGGTCGAGGTCCAGCACGGTGGTGGCCACCTCGTCCAGGAAGGCCCGGTCGTGGCTGGCCAGCAGCACCGGCCCGGACCAGGAGCGCAGCAGGTCCGTGAGCAGGGCGGTGCCGGCGTCGTCGAGGTGGTTGGTCGGCTCGTCGAGCAGCAGGGTGTCGGGCGAGCGCAGCAGCGTCCAGGCGAGCGAGAGCCGGGAGAGCTGACCGCCGGAGAGCTCGCCGGCCCGGCGGTCGCGGGGGAGACGGCCCAGACCGAGGCCGTCGACCACCCGCTCGGCACGGTGCTCGACGTCCCAGGCAGCGTGCCGGCGGGCGTCCTCGATCGCCGCGTCGAGCGCAGCACCGGCGCCGGGCTCCGCACGGGCCAGCGCCTCGGCCGCCTGCTCGACCCGGTCGGCCAGTCGGCGGACCGCGGCGACGGCGTCATCCAGCACCTCGACCACGGTGAGCCCGAGGTCGAAGGGCACCTCTTGGTGGTGCAGGCCCACGGTGCCGGGCGCCTGGACCTGGCCGGCGTCCGGTGCGGTCAGTCCGGCCACGATCCGCAGCAGCGTCGACTTGCCGGAGCCGTTCTCGCCGATGAGGCAGGCCCGTCCGCCGGAGGGCACGACGAGCGACACGTCGGTCAGCACCCGACGGGTGGGGAAGGACTTGGACACCCCGTCCACCCGGAGGTGGAGCGGGCCGGCGGCGTCGCCGGACGGCAGGTGGGAGGTGACGGACATGGGTCTCCTGGGGCAGCGGGCAGGCGGTCGTGCTGCGCGGGGCAGCCTCAGGAGATCCACATGGCGCCGAGCCTAGGCGCTCCCCTCCGCCCGGCGCGACCGGATAGTCGACGTCCGCAGGCCGTCCAGTTCCGCGCGCAGCCCGTTCAGGGCGGTGCGGGTGTCCGCGTCGTCGTCGTGGGGGCCACGGAGCCAGTCGCTGTAGGAGCCGACCTCGCTCAGCTGCCACTCCAGCCGGAAGAGCTCCAGCAACGCCGGGTCGTGGGGGATCGCGGAGGCATAGCCCGCCAGCACGTCGCGCTCGGGGGGTGCGAGGCGCAGGGTCTCCCAGTCCAGCAGCAGCAGGCGACCGTCGTCCGATCGCCACAGGTTGTGCACTCCGGGCACGCCGTGGGTCGGCACGTAGGTCTGCGGGTCGAGACGCTGGACGAGCCGGAGGTAGTCCGCGAAGCCCCGTCGGACGTCGGCCGCTCCTTCCCGGACGGCGTCTCGCGCCGCCTCGCCGAGCGGACCGTCCGTCCACGCGCTGCGTGTCCACTCCGCGAGGTGGTCCACCAGGTCTGGTCCGACCGAGGGCTCCCAGGTGAGGATCCCCTCCGGCGGCCGGCTCGCATGGAGGTCGGCCAGGGCCCGGACCGCCTCCGGCCCGAGCGATCCTGGTCGGTGGCCGGGCACCCACGACGTCAGGCTGAGGCTGCCGTCACCGGTGGGGATGGTGAACCTGCCGGTGGACGTCCGCACGCACGGATGGACGAACGGGAGGGCTTCGCCCAAGGAGGCCGCGGCGGTATACGTCGCCTCCAGGGTCGCCGCCGAGTGCCACCACGGAGGGTCGAGGGTGACGAAGTAGCCCGGCTGGGGGGGTCCATCCCGGCCGGGGACGTCGGCGCGCCAGTGCCAGGCCCCGAACCCGACGGCCAGGTGCTCCACACCGACCACGCGGCTGTCCCACAGGGAGCGGACCTGTCTGAGGACCTGGTCCGACGTGACGCTGCGGGGTGGCTCGTGCACCACCCCAGGCTAGGGGGGCGACGTCAGCGGCGGAGCCGCAACCCCTGCGGCGCGGTGTGGAAGCCGGCGTCGGTCAGGGTGGCGGCGAGCGGGTGCGAGGAGGAGAGGGCGCCCCCGCCGTCGATCGTGGCGATCGTCAGGCCGCTGACCGACCCGCGGCGGACGGCGCTGACGAGGGCGCGGGCAGCCGCGGGCCAGACCACGTCGGGCGCGGCCTCGGGCGGCAGCTCCATGGTGAGCGCCCGGCGGCCGCCGCGTTCGAGGTAGAGCGCCAGGGCGCCGTCCACCAGGACGACCATCGAGCCGGCCTTGCGCGCCGGGCGGTGCGAGCCCTCGTCGTCGCCACGCTCGGGCCAGGGCACGCTGGCCCCGAACGGGCTCGCGGGGTCGGTCGCCGCGAGCAGGACGACCTCGGGGCCCTGGTCCGACCCGTCGGCCGAGGACCCGGGCCGGCGCTCGTGGCTGAGGGCGCGGAGCCGGTCGATGGCCCCGCTGCTGCCGAACTGCGCCGCGCCGAGGCCCTCCACGACATACCCGCGGCGGACCCGCCCGGCCTCCTCAGCCCCGGACAGCACGCGGTAGACCCCGGCGAACCCGCCGGGCACGCCCTCGGCCACCACCGAGCCGCGGGTCAGCACGCCGTAGCGGTCCAGCAGCTGCTCGGCGCCCGCCAGCGCGCGCACGGTCGGGTCCGTCTCGACGGGGGGCAGGAGGGACCACCGGCCGACGGTGGCGGGGGGCCCGGACCGCGTCGGACGACCCGGGCGGGAGGCGCTACCACCACGCGAGGCCGCCAGGCCCACGGAGGTGCGTGACCAGCGGCCCGTGCGGGACGGGGCGCGACGGGCCTTGTGGGTGGTGCGACCGCCGGCCAGCAGCGCTCTGACCGGGGCGTAGGTGTCGGCGCCGACGCGACCCGCCCACACCAGGTCCCACAGGGTGCCCGCCAGCTGCTGATCGTCCAACGAGCCCACGGCGTCGCTGAGCGCCCGGAAGAAGTAGGCCCCGCCGGCCACCCGCTCCAGCACCTCGAGCACCGCGCGCGCGGTCCCGCCCAGGTCGTCGGCCGTCGCGTCCTCCTGCGGTCCGCCCGCCCCGGCCGACTGCTCCGGGGGCGGCGTCATCGTCAGGTGCGCGGTGTCCGCCAGGTGCAGGGAGACCCAGCCGTCGTCGCCGGGCAGCGACCCGTGCCCCTGCCACAGGACCTCGCCGGAGCTCATGAGCTCGTCGAGCATGGCGGGGGAGTAGTCGACGATCCTGGCGGGCAGGACGAGCGACTCCAGCGCCGAGGCAGGGATGCGGGCCCCGGCCAGCTGCTCCACCGCGCGCACCGTGCCGTCCAGCCCGCGCAGCTCGCCGACCGACTGCCACCGGGGCAGGAAGCGGGCGTAGGTCGCCTGGGTGACCGGCTCGACCTCCTGCCGCAGGGCGGCCAGGGAGCGACGGCGCAGCAGCCGCAGCACCTCGGCGTCGCAGACGTCCTCCTCGCCGGTGCCGGACGGGGCCAGCGCGCCGACCACCATCCGCCCCGACGACACCTGGCGCCGCACGGCGTCCCGCACCACCGCGGTGCCGAGGCCGAGACGGGCCGCCAGCGACTCGACCGTGAAGGGGGTATGGGTGCGCGCGTGCCGGACGACCAGGTCACCGAGCGGGTCCTCCACGCCCTCGAGGAAGGTCGCGGGAACCCCGACCGGCATCGCGACCCCCAGCGCGTCGCGCAGCCGCGCGG
The DNA here is from genome assembly GCF_947487915.1 of uncultured Serinicoccus sp. Lineage (GTDB taxonomy): Bacteria > Actinomycetota > Actinomycetes > Actinomycetales > Dermatophilaceae > Ornithinicoccus. The sequence continues at coordinate 226,055 of NZ_CANKYH010000009.1, forward strand.
CGTCCTGCGCGTCGGCCACCCGCTGCTCCCCGGCGATCCGCACCTCGATGACCCGCCGGGAGTCCAGGAGCGAGGCGAGCCAGCCCTCGACCTGGTCCTGGGCCTCCTCGGTCGTGCGGTCCGTCACCTCTTGCCGGCTGAGGGGGCCCAGCACCCGCAGGAGGTCCACGACCTCCTCGGGGTCGCGCGCCCGGCGGTCCGGGGCCAGCCGCTGCAGCTCGGCCTCGGTGCGGGCGACCACCTCGGGGTCCAGCAGGTCGCGCAGCGCCGCGCCCTCCCCGCGGCCCAGGAGCTCGGCGAGCAGGCCGGCGTCGAGCGAGAGGGCCGCCGCTCGCCGCTCCGCCAGGGGGGAGTCGCCCTCGTAGAGGAACTGCGCGATGTAGCCCATGAGCAGCGAGGACGCGAAGGGGGAGGGGCGCTGGCTGGCCACCGAGACGAGTCGGACCTCGCGAGCGGCGAGCCGCCGCATGAGCTCGCGCAGCGCGTCCACGTCGTAGACGTCCTGGACGCACTCGCGCACCGCCTCCAGCACGATGGGGAAGGTGGGGTAGCGCGCCGCCACCTCCAGCAGCTGGGCGGAACGCTGCCGCTGCTGCCACAGCGGCTGCCGCTTGCCGGGGTTGCGCCGGGGCAGCAGCAGCGCCCGCGCCGCGCACTCGCGGAAGCGGGCGGCGAACAGCGCCGAGCCCCCGATCTCCTGGGTCACCAGGTCGGCGACCTCGTCCGGGTCGAGGGTGAGCAGCTCGGCGATCTCAGCGTCCAGCCGGGCCGCCTCCAAGCCGCCTCCCCGAGCTCCGCTGGCGCCATCACCAGGGCCACCCGCCCGGGAGCCGTCTGCACCGTCGTCCGCAGGACCCGAGCCGCCCGCGTCGTCCCAGCCCCCGAGGTCGGGCAGGCGCAGCACGATGCCGTCGTCGGCGGCCAGCGCCTGCACGTCGGTGCCGAAGCGCTCGCGCATCCGCGCGGCCAGGCACAGCGCCCACGGGGCGTGCACCGGGCTGCCCCACGGCGAGTGCACGACGACTCGCCAGTCGCCGATCTCGTCGCGGAAGCGCTCGATGACGAGGGTGCGGTCGTCGGGCAGGTGGCCCACGGCCTCGCGCTGCTCGCCGAGGTAGGTGACGAGGTTGTCGGCGGCGAACCCGTCGAGCCCCTGCTCGGTGAGCTCGCCCAGCGCGGCCTCCCGCGGCTGCCCGGCGATCCGCCGCACGAACTCGCCGACCGCCGCCCCGAGCTCGGCGGGGCGTCCGAGGGACTCTCCCTTCCAGAAGGGGAGCCGGCCGATCTGACCCGGTGCGGGGGTGACGAGCACCTGGTCGTGGGTGATGTCCTCGATGCGCCAGCTCGTGGTGCCCAGCGTGAACACGTCACCGACGCGGGACTCGTAGACCATCTCCTCGTCGAGCTCGCCGACCCGGCGCCCGGGACCCTCGCCGGTGGCGAGCATCACGGCATACATGCCGCGGTCGGGGATGGTCCCGCCGGAGGTGACCGCGAGCAGCTGCGCCCCGCGCCGCGCGCTGAGCGTGTCGGTCACCCGGTCCCACACGATCCGCGGGCGCAGGTCGGAGAAGTCCTCGCCGGGGTAGCGTCCGGCCAGCATGTCGAGGACGGCGTCGAACAGGGAGCGGGGGAGGGCGGCGTAGGAGGCGCTGCGCCGCACCAGCTCGAAGAGGTCCGTGACGGACCAGTCCTCCATGGCCAGCATGGCGACGACCTGCTGCGCCAGGACGTCCAGCGGGTTCGTGGGGACCGCCAGCTGCTCGATCGCGCCGCTGCGCATGCGGCCGACCACGACCGCGGTCTGCACCAGGTCGGACCGGTGGGTGGGGAAGAAGACGCCGTGGCTGGTGGCCCCGACCTGGTGGCCGGCCCGACCGACCCGCTGCAACCCGGAGGCGACGCTGGGCGGGCTCGCGACCTGGACGACGAGGTCGACCGCGCCCATGTCGATCCCCAGCTCCAGGCTGCTGGTGGCCACCACGGCGGGCAGCTGGCCCGTCTTGAGGGCGTCCTCGATCTGCGCGCGCTGCTCTTTGCTCACCGACCCGTGGTGGGCGCGGGCGAGCACGGGTGCGGCGCCTGCGCTCGCGCCGGACTGCGCCATGACCTGCGCCGGGGCGCGTGAGGTATGCCGCCCCCGGCCGCCTCCCGCGTCGTCGCCGTCGTGGTGGTCGCCGTCGTGGTGGTCGCCGTCGTCCTCCTCGCCGGGACGGGGGTGCCGGTCCTCCCACTCCTCGTTGAGCCGCGAGGTGAAGCGCTCGGCCACCCGACGCGAGTTGGCGAAGACGAGCGTCGAGGTCTGACCCGAGACGAGGTCGGCGACCCGCCGCTCGATGTGCGGCCAGATCGAGGCACGCTCCTCGGGGTCCACGGCCGGGGCCCAGACGTCCTCGTCCGGGCCCGTCCCGGTGCCGTCGAGGTCCGGCAGGACCGGGCCCGTCCCCACGCTCGGTGCGTCGTCGTCGTCGTCCGGCTCCGGCAGGACCGGGCCCTCGCCCCCCTCACCCCGGTGGTCCTCGTGCTCCCAGTCCTCGCTGCCCGGCGGCGGCGTGCCGCTGCGCGACGCCACCTCGGCGCCCGGGGCGTCGGGACGGTCGGCGGCACCGGGGTCCGACATGTCCGGGATCGGCACCACGACCTCGAGGTCCCAGCTCTTGGTGGACGGCGGCTGGACGGTGGTCACCGGGCGGCCGCCGGCCAGGTAGCGGGCGACCTCCTCGACCGGCCGCACGGTCGCGGAGAGCCCGATCCGCTGGGCCGGGCGCTCCAGCAGGTGGTCGAGGCGGTCCAGGGTGAGGGCCAGGTGGGTGCCGCGCTTGGTCCCGGCCACGGCGTGGACCTCGTCGACGATGACCGACTCGACCCCGGTGAGGGCGCTGCGGGCCTGCGAGGTCAGCAGGAGGAAGAGCGACTCCGGGGTGGTGATGAGGATCTCCGCGCCGTCCTTGGCGAAGGCCCGCCGCTCGGCGGCCGGGGTGTCGCCCGAGCGCACCGCCACCGACACGTCGGGCGCGGCGCCCCCGAGCCGTCGCGCCGCGTGGCCGATGCCGACGAGGGGCGAGCGCAGGTTGCGCTCCACGTCGACGGCGAGCGCCTTCAACGGGGAGACGTAGAGCACGCGGCACCGACCCCGCTGCTCGGGCTCCGGGTCGCCCGGCGTCGCCGAGGACCCACGGGCGGCCGACGAGCGCCGGCGGGACGGGGGCCGGGCGTCGGGCCGGGGCTCGCTGACGATCCGGTCGATGGCCCACAGGAAGGCCGACAAGGTCTTGCCGGAGCCGGTCGGCGCCACGACGAGCGTGTGCTCCCGGCGGCTGATGGCGTCCCAGGCACCCAGCTGCGCGGCGGTGGGCCCGGCGAAGGACGCCTCGAACCAGGCCCGGGTCGGCCCGGAGAAACGACCCAGCACCGTCGCCGGGTCCGGGGGCGCGGGGCTGCTGTCCCGCTGCTGGCTGCCGGTCACGCGGTCACTGTGCCACGCGCCACCGACAGACGCTCGCGAGACTCAGTCCATCGTGCTGGTGATGGGGGCGTCGTCCCCCCGCTGCGGCACCAACCGGCGCCGCGTGGCCGTCACCAGCCGGTTGCCGTAGGCCCCGGTCACCGGCGGCATCTCGGGACGCTCCATCTCCTTGCGCACGTGGTGGTCCGTGCGGTGCTCCGGGCGCCACAGCTTCAGCGCGACGAGCAGCTTCTGCCACCAGGCCAGGTTCTGCTGGGTGCTCACGAGGTTCCTCCAGGACGCCGGGACGGATGCTTCGACCCTCATCCTCTCATCCCCGGGCCAGCCGTCCCAGACCTCTCCGGCACGCGGCGGCACGGCATACCCGGACCCACCCTCCCGGGTGCCTTGACGTGCACGGAAAACCGGTGGAGGTGTGTCGGGCGGGCGTCCTAGGCTGACCCACGCCATGCGCGACTTCCCACCCATCGTCACCGCCTGGACCCCCGCCTCGACGCAGCAGGGTCATCGGGCCGGCATCGGCGTGCCCGACACCCGGGGACCGGGTCGCTTCCTCTGGTGGCTGCTGCGCCAGCAGCGTGACCTCGTGCTCGTCGGATGCCTGTGCAGCCTGCTGTGGATGCTGCCGACCGCGCTGACGCCGTGGATCTTCGGCCAGGCCATCGACGAGGGGATCCTCGCCGGTGACAGCACCCGCACCGCCCTGTGGTGCGGGATGCTCCTCGTCGTCACCCTCGTCGGCGCCAGCAGCGGCGTCTTCTACCACACCGTCGTCGTGCGCTCCTGGCTGTATGCCGCGTACGGCCAGACCCGCCTCGTCACCCACCAGGCCACCCGGCTCGGGCACGTCCTGCCCCGCCGGGCCCCGACCGGTGAGGTGCTCAGCGTCAACGGCAGCGACGGCGACCAGTTCGGCCAGTTCATCGAGATCTTCTCCCGACTGGTCGGCAATGTCGTGGCCTACCTGCTCGTCGCCGTCATCGTGCTGCAGATCTCGGTGCCGCTGGGGCTCGTCGTCCTGCTCGTCGCGCCGGTGCTCGTGCTCATCTCCTCGGTGCTGCTGCGGCCGCTGGCCGCCGCGCAGACGCGCGAGCGCAGCCGGGACTCCGAGCTGACCTCGATGGCCACCGACATCGTGGCCGGGCTGCGCATCCTGCGCGGGATCGGGGGCGAGCGGATCTTCGGCGACAACTACGCCCGGCAGAGCCAGCGGGTGCGCCACGCGGGCGTCCAGGCCGGGGCCTGGGGCGCCTTCGTCGAGGGGGTGGGCGTGCTGCTCTCCGGGCTGTTCGTCGTCGCGCTCATGGTGCTCGGCGTCCAGCGCGTGCGCCAGGGCGACATCGAGATCGGCGAGCTCATCACCTTCCTCGGGTATGCCCTCTTCCTCGTCCAGCCCATCCGCGTCGTCTTCGAGGCGGCCCAGCAGATCACCCGCTCGGTCGTCTCGGCCCGCAAGACCGTCGGGGTCTTCGGCACCACCGACCCGTGGCCGGAGCGCGCGCCGCTCGAGCCCGACCAGCTGCGCTCCCTGGCGGCCGGCGAGCTCGTCGACGAGAGGTCCGGGCTGCGCGTGCGTCCCGGCCGGCTGACGATGGTCGTCAGCGGGCTGCCGGACGAGAGCGCCCGGCTCGCCGACCGGCTCGGGCGCTACCTCCCCGCCGGGGACACCGTGCCCGTCGGCGACGACGAGGCGACCGGGAGGGTGGCCCGACGGGCCGCTGCGGAGCGCTCCCGGGTCCGGACCGAGCTCGAGGGGCGCGACACCCTGCGCGCCCATGGCTCCTGGGGCGTCACGCTGGGCGGCAGAGACCTGGCCGACCTGCCGCTGGACCAGGTGCGCTCGCTCGTGCTCGTCAGCGACACCGCCGCGCACGTCTTCGCGGGCACCCTGCAGGACGCCGTCGACCCGCACCGAAGGTTGAGCCGGGAGCAGGCCGAGGCCGCGCTGCACGCGGCGGCGGCCGAGGACGTCTACGACATCCTGCCCGGCGGCTGGCAGGGGGTGCTCGACGAGCGCGGGCGCGGCCTGTCCGGCGGTCAGCGGCAGCGCCTCGTCCTGACCCGGGCGCTGGCGGCGGACCCGCCGGTGCTCGTCCTGGTCGAGCCCACCTCGGCGGTGGACGCGCACACCGAGGCGCGGATCGCCGACCGGCTGCCCGGTCACCGACGGGGTCGCACGACCGTGGTCATGACCGCCTCGCCGCTGCTGCTGCACCACGCCGACGAGGTCGCCTTCCTGGAGGACGGGCGGGTGGTCGCGACCGGCACCCACGACGACCTCGTCACCGGGCACGCGGCATACCGCGCCACCGTGCTCCGGGGCGAGGCCGGTGACCGGGCGACGACCACCGGCGACGCGCCCCACACGCCGACCCACGGGACGACCACGACGACGACCACGACCGGCACCAGGGAGGTGGCCCCATGACCAGCCTGCTCGACCCCGACCTGCGCGAGCGCTCCGCGCGCACCTGGCGCGACGCCGACGACCGGGCCCCCGTCGTGCCCGACCTCCTGCGGCCGCCCGCCCCGGGGTCGGTGGGGCTGCGCGAGCGGCACCGCCTGCTGTGGCAGCGGCACGCGCTGCGCCGTGAGCGGGCCCGCGCCCATCTCATGACCGCTCTCGACCCCGACCGCGGCATGCCCGTCGCCACGTCCCGCACGGTCATGGCCTACCTGCGGGGCCTGCTGCGGGAGCGGTCGCGCCTCGTCGTGCTCGTCACCCTCGCCAACGGCCTCGCGGCAGCGGCCGGTCTGGCCGTGCCGCTGCTGGTCGGTCGCCTGGTCAACGCCGTGGAGCAGACCGGCGGTGCCCCCGCCCCTGGTTTGGTGCGCGACATCGTGCTCCTCGTCGTCCTCGTCCTGGTGGCGCAGGCGGTCCTCACCTACGCCGCGAAGGGCCTGGCGGCCGTCCTCGGCCAGGGCGTGCTCGCGCAGGCCCGCGAGCACGTCATCCGGGCCGTGCTCCGGCTGCCTCTGGGCAAGGTCGAGTCGGCCAGCACCGGTGACCTCGTCACCCGGGTGACCCGCGACGTCGGCTCGATGAGCGGCGCCGTGCGCTGGGCGCTGCCCGAGTTCATCATCGGCGTCGTCACGGTGCTGCTCACCGTGGTCTTCATGGTCCTCAACTCGTGGGCGCTGGCGGTGCCCACCCTGGTGACCGCGTCGCTCTCGCTGTGGCAGGTCCGCCGCTACCTCCAGCAGGCCCCGGCCGGCTACCTCCTGGAGGGCGCGACCTACAGCGACATCAACACCACGCTCACCGAGACCGTCGAGGGCGTCCGGACGGTCGAGGCCTACCGGATGCAGCACACCCGCCGCTCGGTCGGCGTCGACGACATCGAGGTGTCCTCGCAGGCCGAGCGCTACGGCCTCGTCCTGCGCAACGTGCTCTTCGCCGTGATGGACATGGCCTTCTCGCTGCCGCGGGTCATCACCCTCGTCATGGGCGCCTGGCTGTACTCGACCGGCGCCGTGGATCTCGGCCAGATCACCGCGGCCATGCTCTTCATCGAGATGTTCTACGCACCCTTCGACCGGCTGGTGGGCACCATCGACCGGCTGCAGGTGGGCGTGGCGTCGACGACCCGCCTGCTCGGCATCGCCGAGGTGCCCGCGGACCGGACGCCGGGCGAGGACCGGCCCGAGGGCAGCACGCTCGTCGGTCGCGACCTGCGCTACGCCTACCGGCCCGGCCATGACGTGCTGCACGGCATCGACCTCACCCTGGAGCCGGGGGAGCGGCTCGCGATCGTCGGGCCCTCCGGGTCGGGCAAGTCGACCCTGGGCCGGCTCATCTCCGGCATCCACGCACCCACCGGCGGCACGGTGACCGTGGGCGGCGTGGAGGTGACCGAGCTGCCGCTGGAGCTGCTGCGGACCGAGGTCGCGCTCGTCACCCAGGAGCACCACGTCTTCCGCGGGTCGGTGCGCGACAACGTCGAGCTGGCGCGCGACGGCGCGGGCGAGGACGGGGTATGGCGCGCGCTCGCCACCGTGGACGCGCGCGGCTGGGTCGAGGCCCTGCCTCAGGGCCTGGACACGGTGCTGGGCTCGGGCAACCACGAGCTGACCCCGGCGCAGGCGCAGCAGATCGCGCTGGCCCGGCTCATCCTGGCCGACCCGCACACCCTGGTCCTCGACGAGGCGACGAGCCTCATCGACCCGCGCACGGCACGCCACCTGGAGGGCTCAATGAACGCCCTGCTCACCGGGCGGACCGTCGTCGCCATCGCGCACCGGCTGCACACCGCCCATGACGCGGACCGCATCGCGGTCGTGCAGGACGGTCGGGTCGTCGAGCTCGGCAGCCACGACGAGCTCATGGCGGCCGACGGCGAGTACGCCGCGCTCTGGCGGGCCTGGACGAGCTGAGCCGCCACCGGCGTCCGGCCGGTGGCTCGGCTGCAGGGGGTCAGGCCCGCCGGGGCGCCGTCAGCCGGACGACTGCTCCGGTGCGGGGCGGGGGTCCGACTCGTCGTCGCGGTGCCGCGGGTGCGCCTGGTCGACACCGAGGTGCTGGTGCTGCGGCTGCTCCTCGTGGTTGCCGGCGTGCCGCTCCTCCACGGTCGCCAGCTTGCCGAGCGTGCGCGGCCGCAGCCGGTCGTCCGCCTGGCGCCGGAGGCGGCGCGGGTTGAGGCCGTGCTGGGCGTTGTACCCCTTGACGATCGCGGCCCGCAGCTCCCGGGCGGTGGCCGCGGGGTCGTCGGCGTCGTGGACGATCGTGTCCACCAGCCCCTGGGCCTTGAGGTCGAGCGCGGAGGCCTTCATGGTCTCCAGCGTCATGCCGACCTGCTCGACCGTGGGGTTGGCCACGCTGTAGAGGATCGAGGCCGTCGAACGCGGCTCGGACACGAAGCCCAGGGCGCTGTCGAGCATGATCGTCTCCCGGCCGAAGGGCGTCGTCGCCAGACCGCCCCCGGAGCCCATGGCCCCCGAGATGACCGAGATCGTGGGGTAGGGGTGGGAGGCCGCCCGCTTGATGCTCTGCGCGATGGCGCGCGACTGACCCCGGCGCTCGGCCGCCATGGACGGCATGGCGCCGAGGGTGTCGGTGAAGAAGACGATGGGCAGCTCCCAGCGCTCGGCCGCCGCCATCATGCGCACGGCGTACTCGAAGTCCTCCGGGCTGGGGTTCGCCGGGCGCTTGCCGACGTACCCCCCGGAGATGCTGTAGGACGGCTGGTCTCCGATCACCATGAAAGACTGACCGCCCAGCGTGGCCAGCGCGGCGATGATGCTCGGGTAGGCCTTCTGGTCCTCGAACCGGACGTGGTTGTAGAACGGGACGGCGGCGTCGAAGACGTGCCGCAGGAAGTACTCCGTGTCGAGTCGGCCGGCGCCTGCGGCGATCTCGTTGTAGCGCGCCATGAGGGAGTCCCGCGTGCTGGCGCTGTCGCGGTCGCGGCGCTCCCGGGGGATCTCGACCGACTGCTCGACCTGCTGGTGGTCCCACAGCGCGGCGGAGAAGCCCTCCGGCCCGGCCGTCACCGTCCGGGAACCGTTCCCGTCGCTGGTCTCGTCAGGGTCGGCGACCTTCAGCCGGTGCGTGTGGCGCCCCGAGGTGAGGACCTGCCCGATGAAGGCGATGAGCTCCCCGACATCCTTGACCAGAACATCCACGTTGCGGTCGAGGTAGTTGGCCTCCGCGCTCTGCAGCCCGCGCGGGACCTCCCGACCCTCGAAGGTCTCGATGACCCGGCGGCCGGCGAAGCCGTAGTCGGTGCCCTCCAGCGCCACGATGAGGTCGGCGACCGGCACGGCGCTGGCCGACATGCCACCCCACACCTGGCCGGCCAGCACCGAGATGTAGGGGCGGTTCGTCGTGTGCTGGAACTTGTTGGCGGCGGCCGCCATGCGCTGCATCTGCACGAGGCCGAGGACGTTCTCGTGCTGCCGGACGCCGGAGGAGGCGCCCATGCTGATGAGGGGCAGGCCCTCGCGCTCGGCGAGCTCGGCGGCCTGCACGAACTTCTCCCCGGCCACCTCACCCAGGGAGCCGGCGAAGAAGGACCAGTCCACGACATACACGACGGCGCGCTCGCCACCGAAGTGGCCGATGCCGAAGCGGGCGGACTCGCTGGTGCCGGAGCGGGCCTCGGCGTTGCGCAGCTTGTCGGTGTAGCGCTCGATGGTGTCGCCGACGCGCCGCTGCAGGCCGATGAGGTCGTCGACGACCCGCAGGTGGCCGTACCGCTCCTGCAGGTTCACGGACTCCACGAACGTCTTGGCCGCCTGGGTGGGGTTGAGCCCGGGTCGCGACTCGTAGAGGCTGGCCACCGTGCGGGGGACGACCGGGCGACGGTCCAGCAGGTCCGGGGTGACCCCGCTGTCGCCGTAGACGTCGTCGACATCGACGTCGGAGTCCGCCGGGTCGGGGATGTCGCGGGGGTCGGCCATGGGGTGGAACGCTAGCAGCAGGGCACCCGCCGACCCGACAGGACGGACGCTGATAATGGGCCCGTGCTGTCGGTGCTGGAGGGGTTCTCGCTCATCGCTGCGGTCATCGCCGTCGGGTGGCTGCTGGCGCAGGCCGGCATCTTCGGTCGCGACGAGCAACGGATGCTGGCGCGGTTGACGTTCTGGGTCGGCTCGCCTGCCCTGCTCTTCCTCATCGTGGCGCGCGCGGAGCTCGGCGTCATCTTCTCCGGGTTCCTCGTCGCCACCGTCGCCGCGACCGCCGCGTGCGCGGTGCTCTACCTGGTGCTGGCCCGCCGGCTGCTGCGCAGACGGTGGGCCGACGCGGTGGTGGGCGGCATGGCGGCCAGCATCGTCAACGCCAACAACCTCGGCATCCCCATCGCCATCTACGTGCTCGGTGACGCCTCCTGGGCGGCCCCCGTGCTGTTCATGCAGCTCCTCTTCCTGCAGCCGGGCTGGTTGGCCGCTCTCGACGCGACGCGGGCGGGGCACGTGTCGTGGGGCCGGGTGCTGCGCTCCCCGGTGACCAACCCGCTCACCATCGGGACGGTCCTGGGGCTGCTGGTCAACCTCTCCGGCTGGCAGCCCCCTGACCTGCTGCTGGCCCCGGTCGAGCTCGTGGCCGGGGTCGCGGTGCCCTGCATGCTCCTCGCCTTCGGCATCTCGCTGCGGCTCTCCCCGCTGCCGGGCCGCGAGGGCGGTCTGGCCGAGCCGGCGGCCGTGGTGCTGGTGAAGCTGCTCGTCATGCCGGTGGTGGCCGGGCTGGTCGCCGGCCCCGTCCTCGGTCTGCAGGACGCGGAGGTGCTGGCGGCCGTCGTCATGGCGGCCCTGCCCACCGCGCAGAACGTCTACGTGCTCGCCCTGGCCTACGGCCACGGCGAGCGGATCGCGCGGGACGGCGTCTTCCTCACCACGGTCCTCTCGTTGCCGGTCATGCTCGTCGTCATGGCGGTGCTCGGGTGACCTAACCTGGAGGTATGCGGGTGAGCGAGTTCTGGGACCTCGTCGAGCAGGAGTTCGGCTCCGGCTACGGCGCCGTCGTCACGCGGACCCAGTCGCTCGGCAGCCTGGGTGGCCGCACGGCGGACGAGGCCCTCGAGCAGGGGGAGTCCGCTCGCGGGGTGTGGGAGGCCATCTGCTCCGACATGGACGTGCCCCCGGAGCACCACTACCTGCCGGACCCGCCCCAGGCCGAGGAGCAGTAGCCCTCGGGTCGTCCACCCGGCCCCGGCCTGACGTGTGCTGGCCGTGGGTCGCTCCCACCACCCGCAGCCACCCCGCCCTCGGGCATGATGCCTGCATGTCGCAGCACGGGGAGGAGCTGACCAGGGCCGCCTACGACGCCGTGGCCGACCTCTACGCCGACACGTTCACGGCCACCGAACCCGAGCAGCCGCTCGAGCTCGCGATGATCGACCACTTCGTGGCGCTGCTCGGCGACGGGCCCAGTGTGCTCGACGCCGGCTGCGGTGCCGGTCGGATGCTTCCCCAGCTGGCGGCGCGCGGTTGCCGGCCACGAGGGGTGGACCTGTCGCCGGAGATGGTGCGCAGGGCGCGGGCCGACCACCCTGCATACCCGTCCGCCCTCGGGAGCCTCAGCGACCTCGACTTCGCCGACGAGCTCTTCGACGGGGTCTTCTCCTGGTACTCGACCATCCACACCCCGGACGACCACCTGGACCGCGTGCTGTCACAGTTGGCGCGGGTGCTGCGCCCGGGGGGCCATGTCCTGCTGGCTTTCCAGGTCGGAGACGGTGTGCGCGACGTCGGCCGAGGCTTCACGGCCTACGGCCACCGGGTCACCCTGAACAGGTACCACCGCAGTGTCCCGGACGTCGCGTCCCGGCTCGAGAGGCAGGGTATGCCGGTGGTCGCCCGGCTGGAGCGCGGCCCCGTCGGGTCGGAGCTGGACCCCCAGGCGGTCGTCGTCGCCCAGCGGCCTGCGGTCTGAGGGTGTGCCTGCGCGCGGGTCAGGGACGGAGGACGACGTGGTGGGGTCCGGTCGGCAGGGCCGTGACCTCGATGTCCTGTATGCACGCCTGGCGGACGGCTCCGAGGTGCCGCTGACCGCGCCCGGCGACCAGCTGGACGAGCTGCTGGCCGACGCGCCGGTACGTCTGCGCGACACCGAGGTCCGCGGCGGCAGCAGGCTGCCGAGATCCGCAGAGAGCTGCGCGACCCGACCGAGGGATAGGCGGGGGAGTCGGGCGGACCACACCCGTCCCAGCGTTCACAGCCTGCGCCGATATGTCCGGGAGGCAGGGAAATAACCCGTGCAGATGAGCACATCTCCGCAGCGGGGTGCGCGTGAGCCTTGTGTGACGCACGGGGACGCGTGGCGCCCTCGCTGGGCCCGCTCGCCTCCGGGCCGGCTCGCCCTCAGGCCGGCTCGCCCTCGGGCCCGCTCGCCCTCGGGCCCGCTCGTTCTCAGGCCCGCTCGTTCTCAGGCCGGCTCGCCTCCGGGCCGGCTCGCCCGCTCGCCCTCGGGCCGGCTCGCCTCCGGCCAGTCTCAGAGCAGGTCGCGCTCGAGCAGCACCTCGGCCAGCTGCACGGTGTTCAGGGCGGCGCCCTTGCGCAGGTTGTCGCTCGAGATGAAGAGCACGAGGCCGCGGCCGTCCGGGACCGACTGGTCCACCCGGATCCGCCCGACGTAGGACGGGTCCTGACCCGCGGCCCCCAGCGGCGTGGGCACGTCCGCCAGCTCGACGCCCGGAGCGTCGGCCAGGAGTTCGCGCGCCTGCCCAGGGGTGATCGGCTCGGCGAACTCGGCGTGCACGGCCAGGCTGTGCCCGGTGAAGACCGGCACCCGCACGCAGGTGCCCGAGACGGCGAGGTCGGGGATGCCGAGGATCTTGCGCGACTCCTGGCGCAGCTTGATCTCCTCGGTCGTCTCGTCGTCCGCGCCGAGGTCACCGGCCATGGGCAGGACGTTGAAGGCGATGGGGGCGAGGTATACCCCGGGCGGGGGCATCGACACGGCGTCACCGTCGTGGGTGAGCGTCTCCACCGGCACGTCGCCGCCGAGGGCGGCCCGCGCCTGGTCGGCGAGCTCGGTGACGCCGGCCAGCCCGGAGCCGGAGACGGCCTGGTAGGTCGCGACCCGCAGCCGCTCGAGGCCGGCCTGCGCGTGCAGCGGCCGCAGGACCGGCATGGCGGCCATGGTCGTGCAGTTGGGGTTGGCGACGATGCGGCGTCCGCCGTCACCCAGCGCCAGCACCAGGTCGTCGGGGTTGACCTCGCTCACCACGAGGGGCACGGCGTCGTCCATGCGCCAGGCGGAGGAGTTGTCGACCACCACGGCCCCGGCCTCGGCGAACCGCGGTGCGTGCTCCCTCGACGCACCGCCCCCGGCGGAGAACAGGGCGACGTCGATGCCCGAGAGGTCCGCGGTCGCGACGTCCTCGACCTCGATGTCGCGGGCCACGTCATACCCGGGTGCCCCGGCGGCGGACCCGGCCCAGGCGAGCGTCGTCCCGGCGGAGCGGGCGGAGGCGAGGTAGCGCACCGAGGCGACCGGGAAGTCCCGCTCGGCGAGCAACCGCCGCATGACCGCGCCCACCTGGCCGGTCGCGCCGACCACCGCGACGTGCAGCCGTCGTCCTCCCGACGCGCCGGTCTCCTGCTGCTCACCGCTCACGGTGCTCACCGTCCCGTCCCGCCGTAGACCACGGCCTCGACCTCGGCGTCCAGGTCGAACGCCGTGTGCACGGCGCGGACCCCTGCCTCGAGGTCGGTCTGGTCGCAGATGACCGAGATCCGGATCTCCGAGGTGCTGATCATCTCGATGTTGACCCCGGCGTCCGCGAGCGCGGAGAAGAGGCGGCTGGCGACCGAGGGGTTCGAGCGCATCCCCGCACCGACCAGCGACAGCTTGCCGACGTGGCTGGTGTAGAGCACGTCGGAGAAGCCCATCTGCTCCTGCAGCGCGCGCACCGCGGCGACCGCCGTCTGGCCGTCGGTCTCCGGGAGCGTGAAGGAGATGTCGGACGTCTCGGCGTTGGAGGTCGAGACGTTCTGGACGATCATGTCGATCGACACACCGGCCTCGGACACGGCCCCGATGACCGCCGCGGCGGCGCCGGGCCGGTCGGGGACGCCGACGGCCGTCACCTTGCCCAGGGACTTGTCGTGGGCGATGCCGGAGATGATGGGCTCTTCCATGGTGTCCTCCGTGAGGGGTCGCCCGACCAGGATCCAGGTGCCTTCCTGGTCGGAGAAGCTGCTGCGGACGTGCAGGGGCACCTGGAAGCGGCGGGCGTACTCCACCGCGCGCAGGTGCAGGATCTTGGCCCCGTGGGCCGCCATCTCGAGGGTCTCCTCGATGGTGATGCGGGTGACCCGCCGGGCGCTGGGCACGATGCGGGGGTCGGCCGTGTAGAGGCCGTCCACGTCGGTGTAGATCTCGCAGACGTCGGCCCCGAGCGCGGCCGCGAGGGCCACCGCCGTGGTGTCCGAGCCGCCGCGGCCCAGGGTGGTGATGTCGTCGTCGGTGGAGATGCCCTGGAAGCCGGCCACGATCGCGACCGCGCCGTCCTCCAGGGTGCGGCGCACCCGGTCGGGCTGGACGTCGAGCAGCCGGGCCCGGCCGTGCGCGGTGTCGGTGCGCATGCCGGCCTGGGCGCCGGTGTAGCTGCGGGCCGGCACCCCCAGCTGCTCGATGGCCATGGCCAGCAGGGCCATGGAGATGCGCTCGCCGGCCGACAGGAGCATGTCCATCTCGCGCTCCGGCGGCGTGCCGGAGGTGATCTGCCCGGCGAGGTCCAGCAGGTCGTCGGTCGTATCGCCCATGGCGGAGACGACCACGGCGACCCGGTCACCCGCGCGGTGCGCGGAGACGACGCGCTGGGCGACGCGGCGCATCGCCTCGGCGTCGGCGACGGAGGACCCGCCGAACTTCATCACGAGCAGAGCCATGGGACTTCCTGTGCAGGGGTATGACGTGGCAGCCGGACGGCGGCGTCCTGACCGAAGGGTCGAGCGGCCAGTCTAGGCCGTCGGGCGCCCCGGCCTTGACGCAGGGGAATCCCGCACCCCCGCTCTCAGACCCGACCGGGCGTCGCCGATGGTTGCTCTCACCCCGACCGGGCGTCGCGAATGGTTGTCCTCACCCGCACCGGGCGTCGCGGATGGTTGCTCTCACCCCGACCGGGCGTCGCGGATGGTTGCCGGGCGGGCGGGGCATACCCTCGGGACATGGATGACGAGGACCGGATCGCGCTGCTCATCGACTACGAGAACCTCGCGCTGGGCTCGCGCGACCACCTGGGGGTGCCCTTCGACCTGCGGCCGGTGGCCGACGCGCTCGCGGAGCGGGGCAGGGTGGTGGCGCGGCGAGCCTACGCGGACTGGTCCTACTTCGACGAGGACCGGCGCATGCTGACCCGCAACCACGTCGAGCTCATCGAGATGACCCAGCGCATGGGGGCCTCGCGCAAGAACGCCGCGGACATCAAGATGGCCGTCGACGCGATCGAGACCGCCTACGAGCGCGACTACATCACGACCTTCGCCATCTGCACCGGGGACAGCGACTTCACCCCGCTCGTGCACAAGCTGCGCGAGCTCAACAAGCGGGTCATCGGCTTCGGCGTCCGGGACTCGACGTCGACGATGCTGCCGCCGGCGTGCGACGAGTTCCTCTACTACGACGACCTCGACGGGGTGGTCCCGGCCGAGGCGGGGGCGCCACGGGGTGACACCTCCACGGGCCGTGGTCGGGGTCGCGGGCGCGGTGGCCAGGGGAAGGGCGCCTCGGCCCCGCCGGCCGAGCGGACCACGCCGGAGCCTGAGCCCGAGCACGAGGAGGCCGAGGAGGAGCCCGCCACGGACCTCGCCTCGCTGGTGGCCCAGACCGTCTCCGGGCTGCAGCGCAGCTCCGGGGGAGCGGTGACCGCCTCGGTCCTCAAGCGGACCCTGGTGCGCAAGGACTCGACGTTCTCCGAGGCGGCCTACGGCTTCCGCGCGTTCGGCGAGCTGCTCGACCACCTCGCCGGGCGCGGCATCATCGAGCTCAGCCCCGGCCCGGCCAAGGGCGACCCCGAGGTGACGCTGCCCGAGGAGGGCGGGCGGCAGGAGGCGTTCGCGCTGCTGCGGCAGACGGTGGCCGAGCTGGACGACGGATCGGGCGTGGAGCTGTCCGGGCTCAAGGACCACGTGCGGGCCCGTCGCGAGGGGTTCTCGGAGAAGCCGCTCGGCTACGGCTCGTTCCTGCAGTTCTGCAAGGGTGCGGCGGCGGCGGGGCTGGTGGAGCTCACCCGTCGCGGGACGGGGTATGTCGTCACGGTCGTCTGAGGATCGACCCCGGTGGGCGGGGGCGGCGACACGCGCGGCCCACGCTGCGTGATGTCGTACAGGCTTTCGATTACGGTGTCCACATGGTGTCGCCGACCGGCACCGTCGTCCACAGATCGGTGGGTGGACGGCGAGGTATGTCGGGGGTGGCGCCTAGCGTCTGACGCAGACATCGGATCGCCCATCGGGGGAGGTCCGCGGGTCGGTCGAAGGTAGGCGCGCCCGCCACGAGACGAAGGAGCACCGCATGGCACAGGCCAGCAAGACGAGCAGGACGACCGGGGTCGACACCGACCGGTTCAGGGCCCTCGACACGGTGATGGCGCAGATCGAGAAGCAGCACGGCAAGGGCTCGGTCATGCGTCTGGGGGACGAGGAGCGTCCGCCGATCCAGGTCATCCCGACCGGGGCCATCGCGCTGGACGTCGCGCTCGGTGTGGGCGGGCTGCCTCGTGGCCGTGTCGTGGAGATCTACGGCCCGGAGAGCAGCGGCAAGACCACGGTCGCCCTGCACGCCGTGGCCAATGCACAGAAGGGCGGCGGCATCGCGGCGTTCATCGACGCCGAGCACGCCCTCGACCCGGAGTACGCCAAGAAGCTCGGTGTCGACACCGACGCCCTCCTGGTCTCCCAGCCGGACACCGGTGAGCAGGCGCTGGAGATCGCCGACATGCTGATCCGCTCCGGCGCCCTCGACATCATCGTCATCGACTCGGTGGCGGCCCTGGTGCCGCGCGCGGAGATCGAGGGCGAGATGGGGGACAGCCACGTGGGTCTGCAGGCGCGGCTCATGAGCCAGGCCCTGCGCAAGATCACCGGGGCCCTGAGCACCACCGGGACCACGGCCATCTTCATCAACCAGCTGCGCGAGAAGATCGGCGTGATGTTCGGCTCCCCGGAGACGACGACCGGCGGCAAGGCGCTGAAGTTCTACGCCTCGGTGCGCATCGACGTGCGACGCATCGAGACGCTCAAGGACGGCACCGACGCGGTCGGCAACCGCACCCGGGCCAAGATCGTCAAGAACAAGGTGTCCCCGCCGTTCAAGCAGGCCGAGTTCGACATCCTCTACGGCCAGGGCATCTCGCGCGAGGGCGGTCTCATCGACATGGGCGTCGAGCACGGCTTCGTCCGCAAGTCCGGCGCCTGGTACACCTACGAGGGCGAGCAGATGGGGCAGGGCAAGGAGAACGCCCGCCAGTTCCTCAAGGACAACCCGGACATCGCCGACACCATCGACCGCAACATCAAGACCAAGCTCGGCATCGGTGCCGCCCCGGCCACCGAGGACCTCCCGGACGGCGTGGACCCGGTCACCGGTGAGGTCTCGGTCGACTTCTGATGCCCGGCGCAGACCGGCTGTCCGAGGCACGGGCGGCGCTGGCGGCGGCCGAGGACGCCGCCAGCGCCTACGGGCTCGGGTCGGCCGACCCCGGTCGGTCCGGTCGGGAGAGGTCGTCGGACGGGCCGGGTGCGTCCTCGGCCGAGCCGGACCCCCACGCCGTCGCCCGCAAGATCGTCCTGCGTCAGCTCGCCATGGGCCCGCGCACCCGCCGTCAGCTCGAGGACAAGCTGCGCGACCGCGACTGCGACCCGCAGGTGGCTGCCCGCGTGCTGGACCGGATGAGCGACGTCGGCCTCGTCGACGACGAGGCCTACGCGGAGATGTATGTCCGGTCCAAGCAGGAGACCAAGGGACTGGCGGCCACCGCGCTGCGCCAGGAGCTGCGGCAGAAGGGCGTCGCGGCCGAGCTGGTGGACGCCACCTTGCAGGACATCGACCCCGAGCAGGAGAAGGAGCAGGCGAGAGCCCTGGTGGCGCGCCGGCTGCGGTCCATGCGGGGGCTCGACCGCGAGGTCCAGACCCGTCGGCTGGCCGCCTTCCTCGCCCGCAAGGGCTATGGCGCCGGCGTGTCCTACCAGGTCGTCCGGGAGGCGCTGGACGACCTGCCCGAGCACGGGAAGGACTGAGCTCCCGAGCGCGGCGCGAGGTGAACCGCCCCCGGGTACGGCAGGTCAGGCGCTGAGCTCTGCGAGCACGTCGTCGGGCGGGTCTTCCGGCACGGCAGGGGCTGAGTGCCACCGGGGGCCGCAGGTCACCAGGCGGTTACTCGTCCTCGCTGCGCTGGGGCTCGTCCGAGGGCATCCACTCCACCTCGGTGAGTTCCTCGTCCTCCTCGTTCAGGTAGTGCATGGCCGACTCCTCGGGGGAGTCCCAGCTGGTGGTGCGGCACTCCCGGGCGATCTCCCGGGCCTCCCCGTCCGGGCGGTGCCGGTCGGCCCACCGCGGTGACTCCTCCTGACGCTCGCGCTGGGCGATGCTCTCCTCGTGGGACTGCTCGTCCGCGGTCACCCCGAACGCCGACGAGCCGACGTAGTGCTCGCCGGTCTGATAGCCGCGGTCCAGCACATCGCCCTCCCCGTCGAGCGTGTCCTCGGGCTGCAGCTGGTCCTCCGCGTCGATGCTCCACACCCCGAGGTCGTCACCGATGGTCTCGCGGTCGGCCTGGTCGCTCATGGCGGTGCTCCTTCGCTCGCGGCTCCTTCGCTCGCGACTGCTCTGGCACACAGTAGCGCCGGGACGCTCCCCGTGGCAGCCCGAGCCTGACCGTGCAGCAGACTGCGCGGTATGACCTTCGCCGTGCTCGTCATCGCCGCTGTGGCGCTCGGCGCCGCCCTGCAGCGGGTGGCCGGCATGGGGCTGGGGATGAGCGTGGCCCCGGTGGCCTCGGTGCTCATCGGACCCGTGGCCGGCGTCATGGTCTCCAACGTGGCGGCGATCGTGGCGGCCGCGATCCTCGCCGTGCTGCTGCGCGGCGACGTGGACTGGCGCCGCTTCCGGACCCTGGTGCCGCTGCTGCTCGTCGGCTCGGTCGCGGGGGCCCTGGTCGTCCGGCACGTGTCGACGGCCGTGCTCGACGTCGTCCTCGGCGCCAGCGTGCTGGTGGCGATCGCCGCCGTCGTGGGCAGCCGGCGACGCCTGGCGGTGACCGGCCGTGGCGCCGTGGTCGTGTCCGGGGCGGTCGCGGGCTTCATGAACACCACCTCCGGTGTCGCCGGGCCCGCCATGGCGGTGTATGCCGTCGCCTCCCGCTGGGACCAGCGCTCGTTCGCGGCCACCCTGCAGCCCATCTTCCTGCTGGCCAACACCGCCTCGGTCATCACCAAGGTCGCCGTTGGTGCGACCCCGGCCGCCGGGGTCGTGCCGGCGTGGACCTGGGTGGTGCTCTGCGCCGCGGTGCCGGTCGGGATCGGGGCCGGCTCCGCGGTGAGCGACCGGGTGAGCATGGGCACCGCCCGCCGGGTCGCCATCGCTGTCGCCGCCACGGGCGGTCTGGTCGCGCTCGTGCGAGGTCTGCTGGCCTGGCTCGGGTGAGCCCTGGGGCGCGTACCCTGGACCTGCGATGAGCACGACGACCAGCACCAGCACCAGGACCTACGACGTGCGCACCCACGGGTGCCAGATGAACGTCCACGACTCCGAGCGGCTCGCCGGCCTCCTGGAGACGGCCGGCTACGTCGACCTCGCCAGCCTCCCGGGGGAGCATCGTCCCCAGGTCGCCGACGTCGTCGTCTTCAACACCTGCGCTGTCCGCGAGAACGCCGCCAACAAGCTCTACGGCAACCTGGGGCAGCTACGCCCCGCCAAGCAGGCCAACCCCGGCATGCAGATCGCCGTCGGCGGCTGCCTGGCGCAGAAGGACCGCTCGACCATCGTGGAGCGGGCGCCCTGGGTGGACGTCGTCTTCGGCACCCACAACGTCGGCTCGCTGCCGGCGCTGCTCGACCGCGCCCGGCACAACAAGGCCGCCGAGGTCGAGATCCTCGAGTCCCTCGAGACCTTCCCCTCCACGCTGCCGACCCGGCGCGACTCGGCATACTCCGCCTGGGTGTCCATCTCCGTCGGCTGCAACAACACCTGCACCTTCTGCATCGTGCCGGCGCTGCGGGGCAAGGAGAAGGACCGCCGCCCCGGCGAGATCCTGGCCGAGATCGAGGCGCTCGTGGCGCAGGGCGTGGTCGAGATCACCCTGCTGGGCCAGAACGTCAACACCTACGGTGTGGAGTTCGGCGACCGGCTTGCCTTCGGCAAGCTGCTGCGCTCGTGCGGGCAGATCGAGGGCCTGGAGCGGGTCCGCTTCACCAGCCCGCACCCGGCTGCCTTCACCGACGACGTGATCACCGCGATGGCGGAGACCCCGAACGTCATGCCCAGCCTGCACATGCCGCTGCAGTCGGGCTCCGACCGGGTGCTCAAGTCCATGCGCCGCTCCTACCGCAGCGAGAAGTTCCTCGGGATCCTGGACCGGGTGCGCGAGCAGATCCCGGACGCCGCGATCACCACCGACCTCATCGTCGGCTTCCCGGGGGAGACCGAGGAGGACTTCCAGGGCACCCTGGACGTGGTCCGCGCCTCCCGCTTCTCCAGCGCCTTCACCTTCCAGTACTCCATCCGCCCGGGCACCCCGGCGGCCGAGATGGACGACCAGATCCCCAAGGAGGTCGTCCAGGAGCGCTTCGAGCGCCTCATCGAGGTGCAGGAGGAGGTCTCCTGGGCCGGCAACCGGGAGATCGAGGGTCGCGAGGTCGAGGTGCTCGTCGCGCCCGGCGAGGGCCGCAAGGACGCCGAGACCCACCGGTTGTCCGGCCGGGCCCGCGACAACCGGTTGGTCCACTTCGCCGTGCCCGAGGGCGCGGACCGGCCACGGCCCGGTGACATGGTCACGGTCGAGGTCACCTACGGCGCACCCCACCACCTCGTCGCCGACTCCGGTGTCCAGGGCGGCAGGTATGCGGTGCGCCGCACCGCGGGCGGCGACGCCTGGGCCGCCCTCCAGGAGGGCGGCACCCCCGGTGCCGTGAAGAAACCGGCGGTGAGCCTCGGCATCCCCACGGTGGGCGCGCCGACCCCGGTGCCGGCGGCCGCTGCCCCCTGCTGCCCGACGGACTGAGGGCTCAGGCCGACCTCTCGCGCCGCCTGGCCTCCTCCTCCGAGGCGTCGGCGACGCGGTCGGCCTCGGCGGCCTCCGCGGTGGCCTCCCGCGCCTCCAGGTGCTCCTCGCGCGCCTCGCGGCGCTGCTCCCGGGCGATCGCCGCCTGGTGGTCGGCCTCCATCCGGTCGACCTCGGCCCGCGCCTGCGGCTTGCCGTAGAACCGCCACACGCTGTAGACCAGCAGACCGATGGCGATCGCGCACGAGGCGAGCATGGTGATGGCCACCGGCCGGCCGCCGAAGAGCCACCAACGCTCGTCCAGCGGCCACCAACCCGGGGCTGGCGGGGCCATCAGCCACACCACCGCGACACCGACCAGGCCCGCGGTGATGAGGACCGAGAGGGCGATCCGCGGGATGGTCTCGACCCCCTCGGCGGCGGCGCGCAGCGCGCGGATCTTCACCGGGTTGGTCCACCGGCGGGCCCAGGCGTACTGGGTCGACAGGATCCACAGCCCGGCGAAGGTGCCCAGCAGGCCGGGACCGGGCAGGAGGAGCATGAGGATGCCGGCGACGAGGACGATCCAGCCCAGGGTCTCCAGGGCGATCCTCTTGGCGGCGGCGTTCACAAGGGTCGAGCCTAGGCGAGCCGCCGCCCCGGCGCGAGCCGCGCCCGCCCGCCGCGGATCTGCGGGCATACCCCTGGGGGATCGGCGCCGTGTCACCGGGCTGTGGCAGGCTACCGCCCGTGACATGGAGCCAGGTCGACCGTGACGAGCTGCTCGAGATCTCCCGCCACGACCCGTTCGTGCGTTTCGCCACGAGCAACGAGATCGTGGCGGTCGCCGCGCCCGAGGGCTGGGCGTGCGTCGGGCCGTGGCGCCCCGGCTCCGGCCACTGGGGCGGGGCCGCGGTCGTCGGGGCCGGGTCCGGGTCGGCTGCCGAGACCCGCGCCCTGCAGGCCATCGTGGAAGCGGGCGGGACGGACCTGGCCCTGGAGTGGTTCTCCACCGGACAGGAGCGGCCGTTGTCGATCCCGGACCCCTACGCCTGCTGCGGCTCGGAACGCTGGTCGTTCCTGTGGACCGAGCAGGCTCCCGGCACCGACGCCCAGGGGCTCCTGGCGCAGCGGGGGCTGGGGGTCCAGGAGCTCGTCGACCGCGACGACGCGGAGGCGATCGAGGCCTTCGGGGCGGCGTACACCGAGGGCCGCTACCTCGGCTTCCCCGGGTGGGGGTTCGCCACGACGTGGCTCGCCGTGCAGGACCGTGCCGGGCACACGGTGGCGGTCGGGGCGCTGCACGAGCTCGCCTCCGGCATGCCGCACCTGGCGGGCATCCTCGTGAGGCCCGACCGGCGCGGGCAGGGCGTCGGCGAGTTGCTCACCCTCGAGCTCACCGCCCGCGCGGTCCAGGAGGCGGGGGTGGCGACCCTGGGCGTGCGCACCGACAACCGGGAGGCGCTGGCGCTCTACGAGCGGCTGGGGTATGCCGTGGCCCACCGCTTCCACACCCGTGAGCTCGCCGCGGTCGCGGAGCCGGGGTAGGCCCAGCCCGACCACCTGGTCAGGGCCGCGCCCGCTGGGGCGGGGGGCGCCTGCACGGCGCCGAACCGGCGGACGATGCCGCGCAGCACGAACCTACGATGGGAGGGTGAGCGCGTCCTCCCCGTCATCGCCCGGACCCGAGCCGGAGCCTGGGCCCCGGCCGCTGGACCCGCCGACCCCGCGCCAGCTCACCGCCGGCCGCGTCGCCGCGGGACTGGTCGCCCTGGAGGCCCTGGTCGTCACCGGGTTCGCCGTGTTCTACCTCGTCGAGCTGGCGCTGGGGGAGGGCCAGGACCTCATCGTCGTCATCATGTCGGTGGTGACGATGGTGGTCTTCGTCATCGGCCTGGCCTACACCTCCCTCGGCCTGCTGCGGCGGCACCCGCGGTCGCAAGCGCCCGCGATCGCCTTCAACTTCCTCATGGTGCCGCTCGGCATCGCCCTGCTGCCGCTCGCGCCCTGGTGGGTCGGGTCCGGCGTGCTCGTGCTGGGGGTCGCCGCCGTCGTCTCCACCTTCCTCATGGGGCGCCTCGAGGAGCGCTGAGGCCAGGTCCGCCCAGGTCTCCAGGGGGCCGTTCCCCGGCGCCACTGGCAGCCGCGGTGTCGTCCATCGGCCGGTAGGTCATCTGACAACCCCGGCGAGGAGGCTGTCAGATGACCAGGCGGCTGCCAGCTGACGAACCGGCCCCCAGACGCCGCCCCCCAGTCGCCGACCCCTCAGCCGTCGCCCCCCAGTCGCCGACCCCTCAGCCGTCGCCCCTCAGCCGTCAGGAGGCGGTGGTGCGCCGACGGAGGGAGGCGAGCAGCCCGGGCTCGGCGCGGAAGTCGATGCGGCGCACCAGCCCGTCCTGGACGGTGAAGTCGATGGCGACCTGCGGCATACCTCGCAGGAACCAGGCGGCCCCCGGCCGGTCCCCGACGAGCACCGGCAGCGCCGCGGCGGCCCCTCCGTCGAACATCCGCGCGACGGCCTCGCGCCCCTCGATGCGGGCGGATGTGCCCACCTCGACCGCGGCCGCGTCCCCCACGACGAGAGCCCCGGGTGCCAGCAGGTCCAGCAGCCGGGCGAAGTCCCCCTGCCGCGCCGCGGCGAGGAAGGCGTCCACGACGACGGCGTCCGCGCGCCGGCCGGGGTCGACCGGGTGCCGGACCTTGGCGCGGGCCCGCGAGGCCAGCTTGCGCGCGGCGGGCGGGGTGCGGTCGAGGATGCGGGCGATCGTCGGGAAGTCCACCCCGAACGTGTCGTGCAGCACGAAGGCCACGCGCTCGCTCGGCGTGAGCCGGTCCAGCACCGCCTGCAGCGCAACACCGACGGTGTCGGCGAGCACGACGTCCTCGGCAGGGTCCGGGACCAGGCCGGGCCCGCTGCTCTCCACGCCGTCGCGTGCCTCGTGCGGGTCGAGCGGCTGGGGCACCCGGGCGCGCAGGCGGTCCAGGCACAGCCGCACGGTCACGGTGGTCAACCAGGCTGGCAGGTTCTCGATCTCGTCCGCGTGCTCGCCGGTGCGCAGCCGCAGCCACGCGGTCTGGACGACGTCCTGCGCCTCGGCGGGGTCGCGCAGGACCTGGGTGGCGATGCGGGTCAGCCGTGGCCGCTCCGCCTCGAAGGCGCTGGTCTGGTCCATGAGGTCACACTTCCACGTCGGGATCCGTCACCCTGGTGACGAGCACAGGAGCCGACCTGTGACCGCAGGACAGAGAGGACCGGACGTGAAGACCATGACCTGCCGCCAGCTGGGCGGCCCCTGCGACCTGGCCCACCGCGGCGAGAACGCCGACGAGGTCATCAACGCCCAGGACCAGCACCTCAAGGACGCCGTGGCCGCCGGCGACACGGAGCACGAGCAGGCCGACGCCGACATGCGCGGTCGTTGGAAGCGGCCGGCGAAGTCGCTGGGGTGGTACTTCAGCATGAAGAAGCAGTTCGCCGCCCTGCCGGAGGACTGAGCGAGGTCAGCTCCCCGCGGGGTCAGGGGCGGCCAGCTGGACCCGGGTGCAGCGCCCCCGCTGGATGAGCACACCGCGCCCGGGTAGGGGCAGGTCGCCCACGGGGACGCCGACGCCCAGCAGGGACCCCTGGCCCGGCGAGGTCGGTTGCAGCAGCAGCCCGGTGCGGTGACGCGCGGCGAGCGGCACCAGACCCCGGAAGGCGCTGGCGGCGGCGTCGATGTCGGCGGCGACGACCAGGTCGAGCCGGTATGCCGTGACCGCCTGCACGAGGACGTCCTCCAGCGGGGTGCCGGAGAGCAGGTGGGCGTCGTCCACCACGAGGAGCCCGCCCGGTCCGGCGCCGGCGAGCAGGCCCTCGAGCTCGTCGCGCTCCGGCGGGGCTGCGGGGTCGACGACAACCGGGATGTGCCCGGTCTGCAGCAGCGCGAGGGCGTGCGACCGCCCGGACCCGGGCGGCCCGAGCACGAGCACCGACCCGTCCGGTCGCGGCAGCGGACCCGCCTCGTCACCCCCGACCGCCCAGGCAGGACGCGGACCCGGGGGCGACCAGCGTCGGGGGAGCGGGCGGCATACCAACGGAGGAGGTCCCGCGGGCGGGGCGCCGACGACGACGCCGACGGGCAGCGCGACGTGCGCCTCGACCCCGTCGCGCATCCCGACCAGTCGTCCCGGTGGGTGGTCGACGGGTACCTGGTGGGGCCGCAGCCCGGTCATGAGCAGGTCGCCGGGGTCGTTGAGCCGGTGGGCCCAGGTGTGAGGGAGCAAGGAGGCGACCTTGCCGAAGAGCAGGCTGCGGTCACCGGTGATGAGCCCGACGACGTCGGCTGCGGGGCCCTCGCGCAGGATGCGCAGGGCCACCTCCTCGGCCCGACCACGCTCGAGCCCCTCGAAGAGGTCGACGAGCCGGTCCCACCCGTCGATCGCGAGGACCACCGGGTCCCGGCGCGTGGCACCCTCGGCCAAGCGGGAACGGACGAGGTCGTCGAGCCGGTCCAGAACCCTCAACCCGTGGGCGAGGTCGTCCGGCTCGACCCAGGCCAGGAGCCCGGGGTGCTGGCGCACCTCGGTGGCCTCCAGCGTCCGGCCCAGGTCCAGGACGACCACCCAGACACCGGGCGTGCGCGAGAGCACCGAGCGCAGCGTGGTCGAACGGCCGGAGCGGGCGGCGCCGATGACCGCGAGGTGCTCCGCCCTCGACCAGGAGATCGGCTCCCGGCACTGACGGGCGGGCAGGTCGGCCAGGCCCCAGGCGCCCGGTGCGTCGGGGACGCCATCGACCCGTGCAGGCAGCGGTGGGTGCCACACCACCGGTGGCTTCGCACCCAGCTGCCGGGCAGCGGCCCGGAGCACCTCGGCCACCGTGCCGAGACCGTCCTCGCCCTGCCCCTGCTCCTCGCGCCGGTCGAGCAGCCGCCGGGCCGCCCACACGTCGTCGGTGGTGGTCACCCGCCACGCCGACCGTCCCTCCTGCGCGGGCGGGCCCACCTGTGCCACCTGGACCGCCCGGGGGGCGTCGACGCCCGTGCGCCAGAGGGCGAGCCCGGGACGCCCCTCGGGGAGCAGCGCAGCGGCCGGCGTCTCGATGACGTCCTGGGAGTCGGTGCCGTCGCGGACCCGCAGGGCGATGCGCAGGTTGACGTTGGCCCGCAGATCGGCGCCCACCACGCCGGCTGGCCGCTGCGTGGCGAGCACCAGGTGGACACCGAGGCTGCGACCGACCGCCGCCAGCCGGACCAGACCGGACATCACCTCGGGCACCTCCTCGGCCAGCACCCGGAACTCGTCGACGACGACGACGAGGCGGGGCAGGCCCGGCAGGTCACGGGCGTCCTTGACACCGGCCTCGGTCAGCCGGGCCTCCCGGCGGGTCAGCTCGGCCTGCAGGGAGGTCAGCACCCGCGCGGCCAGGTGCGGGTCGAGGTCGGTCACCAGCCCGGTCACGTGCGGCAGACGGGCGCAGTCGCCCAGGGAGGAGCCACCCTTGAAGTCGACCAGCAGCAGGGCGAGGTCGGCAGGGGAGGAGCGCAGCGCCAGACCGGTGACCAGAGTCCGCAGCAGCTCGGACTTCCCGGCGCCCGTGGTGCCGGCGACCAGGGCGTGCGGTCCGTCGCGCACGAGGTCGACCGTGACCGGTGACCCCGAGGCGTCGGTGCCGAGCGGTACGTCCGTGCCCGGCCGGCTCCAGCCCGAGACCGCCTCGTCCGGGGTCGTGGGCCAGGGCATGACCGCCCCCAGCGGTGGGGCCTCACCGGGCAGGGCGGGTGCGCCGTCGTCCGCGTCTGCGGCCCGGCGTCCCTGCAGCGGCGCGAGGGCGCGCGCCAGGCTGCGCGCCCTCGCCGGTCCGAGGGTGGTGGGGCGGAAGGGCAGGTCGGGCTGGCCGGGCAGCTGCAGCACGGCGTCGGTGGGCCCGAGCAGCTGCACCCGGGTCGCGCCGGCGGGGGCCTGGGACAGGTCCTCGACGAGGACCAGGTCACGGCCCCACACCACCGGCACCCCGTCGACGCGCTCGCCGGCCGTGTGGGTGTGCGGCAGCCAGGCCAGCAGGTCCCACGCGGTGCCCGGCGGGCGGTCGGCGTCGACGACGAGCGTCCACGTGCCCGGCGGGTATGCCGTGGCGAGCTGCAGCAGCAGCGCGCGGGCCAGCCCGTCGCGGGTGGCCCGGTCGCCGGTCAGCACCAGGGGTCCGTCGAGCGGGAGGGGCAGGGGTGCGGCCTGGTGCCGGAGCGGCTGCCCCTCGAGCCGCACACCTGAGTCGCACACGTGCTCCCCGAGGGTCACGGACAGCGGCTCCGCCGCGCACTGCCACAGGGCCAGGGACGGGTGCGGGCTGAGGCTGGTCACGACCCCGACGAGCCCCGGGTGCTGCCGCCTGAGCTGGTCGAGCTCCTGCCGGAGGCACAGCTCGGCCTGGGCGCGGTGAGCCGCGCGGCCCGCCTCGTGGGCGGCGCGGCCCTCCTCGTGCTCGAGGCGGGCGGTCCGCCGGTCGCCCAGGTGGTGGCCCAGCACCATCGCCGGACCCAGCAGACCGAACAGCAGGAGCCAGGGCATGCGCAGCACCGCGGCGACGGCCAGGGCGACCACCAGCGGGAGCGTCCACGTCCAGGCGCTCGGGGCCCGGACCTGCCGCCGGTCCGGTGCCGCAGGGGTGGAGAAGTCCCGCGTCTGCAGGGTGGTGGTCGGCCGGGGCCACGGCTCCACCTCGAGACGACCACCGACGAGCACCTGACGGATCGGGGCGGGCGGACGCGGCACGAGCACCACTCCGGAGCCGCCGACGAGGAGGCGGTCGCCGGGTGGCCACCGCGAGTCCTCGTCGTCCAGCCCGCTCTCCCAGGTCATGCCGTTGGTGGATCCGAGGTCCTCCACGCGCACGCCGTCGCGGTCCTGCCGGACCCGGACGTGCCGTCGTGACAGGCCCGGGTCGGCGATGGTCAGGTCGCACCGGGGGTCCCGCCCGAGGGTCACCCAGCGGCCGGGTGGCAGCGGCGCCGTGCCGCCGGCGTCGGGGCCCGTGGCGACGACCAGGCGGGGGACGCCGACGCTCGTGGCACCCGGTGTCGTCCGCGTGGAGGCACCGAGGGCGGGGTCGAGGTCGGCGCCGTGGACCAAGGGCGTCCGGGGGCCGCGGTCCGCACCGACCGCCTGCGCGTGCGCCGACGTGCCGAGGCGGCGAGCGAGCTCCTGCTCGGTGGCGTCGTCAGGCGCCTGGACCGCGAGATGCTCGACCCGGCGGTCCGCGACCCGGGTCACGATGACTCTCATGAGGCCCATGGTGCGCAGGTCGATTCCTGCGCCGCCGACGTTGTCCACAGGCTGTGGTGAAGAGGTTCCGCTCACCTGAGGAACGTCATACAGTGATGCGGCAGAGGGTCGTCGGGGCCTCGCTCTGGGCCCGGCGTCGACAGGTCGGACGAGCGGGGCGCAGGGTGCCGGGCGGGCACCGCTACGCCAGCGACAGGGGTGCAGGGGCATGCCGGCGACAGCGCTGCAGCTGCTCGAGGACGACGTCCGCGAACTCATCCGCCGACGCCGGCTGGACCCGTCGCGGGACGACGAGGCCGTCCGCGACCTCATCGGCGAGGTCCTGGACGACTACGACGACCGGTCCCTGGTCGGTGGGCTGGTGCCGCTCGCCGACCGCGAGGAAGCCCATCGGGCGCTGCTCGAGTCGGTGGCCGGTTTCGGCCCGTTGCAGCCCTACCTCGACGACCCCTCGGTCGAGGAGATCTGGGTGAATGAACCGACGAAAGTCTTCGTGGCGCGCAACGGTCGCTCCGAGCTCACGCCCACCCTCCTCACCGAGCAGCAGGTGCACGACCTGGTGGAGCGGATGCTGCGCAGCTCCGGTCGTCGGGTCGACCTCAGCAGCCCCTTCGTCGACGCCAGCCTCCCCGACGGCAGCCGGCTGCACGTGGCGATCCCGGACATCACCCGCCGGCACTGGGCGGTCAACATCCGCAAGTTCGTCGTCGCCGCCGACGAGCTGTCCGACCTGGTGCGGCTGGGGACGCTGACCGAGCAGGCGGCGAGGTTCCTGGAGGCGGCCGTGGCAGCTGGCCTCAACGTGCTCGTCGCCGGCGGCACCCAGGCCGGCAAGACGACGATGTTGAACTGCCTCACGGCCGCCATCCCAGCGGGTGAGCGGGTCGTGACCTGCGAGGAGGTCTTCGAGCTCAAGGTCAACCTCCGGGACGTGGCGGCGCTGCAGTGTCGGCAGCCCAGCCTCGAGGGCACGGGAGAGATCCCTCTGCGGCGCCTGGTCAAGGAGGCACTGAGGATGCGGCCGGGGCGCATCATCGTCGGTGAGGTGCGTCAGGAGGAGAGCCTGGACCTGCTCATCGCGCTCAACAGCGGTCTGCCCGGCATGTGCACCATCCACGCCAACTCCGCCCGGGAGGCGGTCACCAAGATGTGCACCCTGCCGCTCCTGGCGGGGTCCAACGTCAGCAGCAGCTTCGTGGTGCCGACGGTCGCGAGCTCGGTGGACATCGTGGTGCACCTGGCGCTGGAGATCCAGGGCGCGCGCAAGGTCCGGGAGATCGTCGCCCTGCCCGGCCGCACCGAGGGGGAGATCGTCGAGATCGCCGACCTCTTCGTCCGGTCCGGCTCGGACCTGGTGCGCGCCGACGGCTTCCCGCCGCACGTCGACAGGTTCGCCCGGGCGGGGTTCGACCTCGGCAGCCTCCTGGGGCGAGGATCATGATGCAGGGCGCGGGCTGGGGTCTTCTGCTGGGCCTCGGGCTCGCCAGCATCTGGTGGTCGTTCTGGCCACGGAGCACCCGCGTGGGCAGGCGGCCGGGAGCAAGGAGGCTGGAGCGCCTGCAGGACCAGATCGTCCTGGCAGGGGTCCGTGGTCTGGGGGCCCGCACCCTGCTGGTCCTGTGCTTCACGGCCGCTCTCCTGGTCCTGCTGGTCATGTTCGCGGTCACCCGGGTGTGGACGGTCAGCGTGTGCTTCGCCCTGATGGCGAGCTGGCTGCCTGTGGCGGTGGTCACGGCCCGCGCCCGTCGACGTCGGACCCGACTGCGGACGGTCTGGCCGGACGCCGTCGACCATGTGCAGTCCGCCGTCCGCGCGGGGCTGGCTCTGCCGGAGGCCCTGGTCCAGCTCGCCGACCGAGGCCCGGAGGAGCTGCGGCCGGCGTTCGAGGAGTTCGCGCACGACTACCGTGCCACCGGGCGGTTCTCGGAGAGCCTCAACCTGCTCAAGGAACGTATGGCGGACCCCGTCGCCGACCGGCTCATCGAGGCCCTGAGGATCGCGCGGGACGTCGGGGGCACCGACCTCGGTCGCGTGCTCCGGACGTTGTCCACGTTCCTGCGCGACGACGCGCGGGCGAGGGCGGAGCTGGAAGCGCGCCAGTCCTGGACCGTCAACGCGGCGCGTCTGGCCATGGCGGCGCCGTGGGCGGTCCTGCTCCTCCTGGCGACGAGAGGGAGCACGTTGCAGGCGTACGGAACACCGGCCGGCGCCCTGGTGCTCGCCATCGGTGCCGGCCTGTCCCTCGTCGCCTACCGGGTCATGGTCGCGATCGGACGCCTGCCCGAGGAGAGCAGGGTGCTGCGATGAACGTGGCGTGGTGGGGCGCCGTCCTGGGGCTGATGCTCTCGTGCGGGCTGCTGCTGGCCTGGGCCGGCCTCCCGGTCGCTCGCCGGGTCAGGCTGGCCGACCGGGTCGAGCCCTACCTCGACCGGGCTCCTCGTCAGTCCCGGTTGCTGGCCCTCGACGAGGCTCGTCCGTGGCGTGCCGGTGAGCTGCTCGCTCCGGTGGCCACCAGGGCCGCTCGACTGCTGGACCAGATGCTCGGCGGGGAGGAGTCGGTGCGGACCCGGTTGCACCGGGCCGGCCGGACGGGAGACGTCGAGGCCTTCCGCGTGCAGCAGGTGGTGTGGGGCGTGTTGTGCGCCTCCCTCGCCGTGTTCCTGGGCGTGCTGCTGTGGTTCGCGCGAGGCACGAGCCCGGGCGTCGTGCTGCTCCTGGTCGGATGCGCCTTCCTGGCCGGGGTCATGCTGCGGGACCACCTCCTCAGCCGCGCCGCGTCGCGTCGCGAGCGCCAGATCATGGCCGAGTTCCCGGCCGTCGCCGAGCTCCTGGCCCTGTCGGTGACGGCCGGGGAGGGCACGGCGCAGGCGCTGGAGCGGGTGGCCAGGCTGTCCCGCGGCGAGCTCGCCGCGGAGCTCGACCTGTGCCTCGCCCAGGCCCGGACGGGGGCCAGCCTCCCGGAGGCCCTGCACGGGCTGAGCCGGCGTACCGGCATCGGGCCGATCATCCGGTTCGTCGACGGTCTCGTCGTGGCCCTGCAGCGCGGGACCCCGCTCGGCGAGGTGCTCCGGGCGCAGGCCGCGGACGCCCGAGAGGCGGCCCGCCAGGAGCTCATCGAGGAGGGCGGCAAACGGGAGATCAGCATGATGGTCCCCGTCGTCTTCCTCATCCTGCCCGTGACGGTGCTGTTCGCCGTCTTTCCAGGCGCCACCATGCTGCGCCTGGCGATGTGAAGGTCCACCACCAAGGAGAGTCCGATGATCCGACGATTCAGGCACACGCCAGCACACCTCATCGAGCGTGTGCGACGGTGGGCCGAGCAGCCCGAGCGGGGAGACGTCCCCGGGTGGGTGCTCATCACCATCATGACCGCCGGGCTGGTCGCCGCCCTCTGGCTCGTCGCCGAGCCGCTGTTGACCGGTCTGTTCTCCAACGCGGTCAGCGCCGTCACCGGTCCCTGAGATGGCCGGCGGCTCTGCCGAGCGGGGAGCTGCCGCCGCCGAGTTCGCCATGCTGGCGGGGCTGGTCAGCGTCCTCATGCTGGCCGTCGTGCAGCTGGCGTTCGGGCTGCACCTGCACAACACGGCCACCGCCCATGTCGTCGAGGGGGCCAGGGCCGGTGCCCGGGCGGACGCCTCCCCGGCCGACGGCGCCCGCCGGGCACAGGAGCTGCTGTCCTCCAGTCTGACCGGGGGCGGCCCGGGGGTGACCGTGTCCGCGAGGCGCACCGTGGTCGACGGCGTCACCGTTGTCGAGGTCAGCGCGACCATGCCGCTCCCGATCGTCGGCCCGCTCGGGCCGAGGGAGTCGATGACGGTCGTCGGCCACGCCTACGCGGAGGACCAGTGAAGACCAACGGCGGCGACCGGGGGTCGATGACGGTCGAGGTGGCCTTCCTGCTCGTCCTGCTCGTCGTGCCCCTCTTCTACCTCGTCGGAACGGTAGGACGCATCCAGGCCGGGGCGTATGCCGTCACCGCCGCCGCGCGGGAGGCCGGGCGGGCGTACGTGACCGCGGAGGACGCGTCCGCCGCCCCGGGCCGGGCGCAGGTGGCCGCGGGGCTCGTCTACCGCGCGCACGGCTTCGATCCGCAGGTGGGCAGCGTCCAGCTCACCTGCGCGGAGGACGGATGCCTCACCCCAGGGGGGAGCGTGAGGGTGGACTCGCAGGTCAGCGTGGAGCTCCCCTTGGTGCCCGACTTCATGCGTGAGCGGCTGCCGACCGCGGTCACGTTGACCGCCACCCACCTGGAGACGGTGGACGAGTTCCGGACGGGTGCCCCGTGAGGGCCGTCTGCGCCCAGGAGCCGGCGCGGCCACCACTGCGTGCCTACCGCCCGCACGGGGGTCTGCGTCGGCGGGTTCTCCAGGACCGGGACCGCGGCCGCCAGGCCCGTCCGGGCCGAGAAGGCCGCCAGGCTCCTCCGGGCAGGGACGGCGGTCAGATGAGCATCCTGCTCGTCGGGATGGTGGCGATCACCCTGACGGTCGTCATGGCCGTCGTGGGGGTGACCTCGGTGCAGCTGAGCCGGATCCAGCTGCTGGACGCCGCGGATGCGGCAGCCCTGGAC
Organism: uncultured Serinicoccus sp.; assembly: GCF_947487915.1. GTDB lineage: Bacteria > Actinomycetota > Actinomycetes > Actinomycetales > Dermatophilaceae > Ornithinicoccus. The sequence continues at coordinate 258,993 of NZ_CANKYH010000009.1, forward strand.
GCGAGCGACGCCCTGGCGCAGGCACAGGTCTACGAGGGAGGCATCGGCTCCGGCCTGCCGGTGAGCGACACGACGGTGATCGAGGCCGCGGCAGCCCATCTGGAGCAGCGCAGCAGGCCTACGCGCGTCGTCTCCTGGGCCGTGGGGTCCGGCACGGGCACCCCCGACGGCCGCACCGCTGTGGTGACCGTCACCGGGCAGGCCGACATCCCCGTCCTGAGCCCCGTGCTCGGCGCTTTCGGCGGGGGAGTCTCCATCACGGTCACCTCGACGGCACGGTCGGACATCGACCCCTGACCGCGCACGCCGGCAGGCGCCACCTGGACGCCACGCCGCCAGCAGGCGCCTCCTCCACGGCGCCCGGGTGGCAGGCGCCTTCTCGACGGCGCCCGGGCGGCAGGCGCCTTCTCCACGCCGCCCGGGGCGGCGAAAGCTCCTCGTGCCCACGCCGCGCGGGCGCGAGCGTCGGCATACCTCCTGAGCGGGGTGCTCCGGTGGCCTGGAAGCATGTCGGCATGCGCGACATCACCCAGGAGACCTTCGAGGCCGTCCTCTTCGACAACGACGGCACCCTCACCGACTCCCGAGGCCCGGTCGAGCGCTCCTGGCGCTCCTGGGCGGTCGACCACGGTGTCGACTTCGCGCGGTTCGGCAACTTCCACGGGGTGACCAGCCGCGGCATCGTCGAGCGGGTGGCGCCGCACCTGGACGCCGATGCCGCCACCGCTGACATCGATCGGCGCGAGCTGGAGGACCTCGACGGCATCGTCGCCCTCCCTGGTGCCGTGGACGCGCTGGCGGCCGTCGGCCCGCGGGCAGCGATCGTCACGTCCGCCGGCCGGGAGCTGGCCGTGCTGCGCATCGACGCGGCCGGGCTGAGCGCCCCCGCGGTCCTCGTCACCGCCGACGACATCAGCCGCGGCAAACCGGACCCCGAGCCCTACCTCGTCGGGGCCCGCCGCCTCGAGGCCGACCCCGCCCGGTGCCTGGTCGTGGAGGACGCCGTCGCCGGGCTGGAGTCGGGCAGGGCCGCCGGGGCGGCGACCCTCGCAGTGCTCACCACGAGCAGCCCGGAAGAGGTCGCCGATCACGCCGACCTCACCGTGGGCTCGCTGGCGGACGTGCGGCTGGAGGTCACCGACGCGGGGGTCCGGGTGCACCTGCGCCAGGACTGACGACGCACTGTGCGCGGTGGTGGCCCCTTGAGGGCCAGGACTGCACACGCAGGGCGAGGGTGCCGTGCGGCCGGGGGTGGTTGTGCGCGGTGGTGGCCCCGTGGGGGCCAGGACTGCACACGGCGGGCGAGGGTGCCGTGCGGCGGGGTGGCTGTGCGCGGTGGTGGCCCCTTGAGGGCCAGGACTGCACACGCAGGGCGAGGGTGCCGTGCGGCCGGGGGTGGCTGTGCGCGGTGGTGGCCCTCTGGGGGCCAGGACTGCACACAAGCAGGCGGGCCTGTCCGCGGCGCGGGGTGGCTGTGCGCGGTGGTGGCCCTCTGGGGGCCAGGACTGCACACGGGAATCAGCCGGCCGGGCGGAGACGAGGGGGCCGTACGCCGGCACGCGGGCCGGAACGCGGCTGAGACCGCTGATCGCTCGACTGCCGCCACGCGCTGACCTGCGGCGATCCGGTCGAGCCTGACAAGGGGTACCAACCTACGTTACCGTAACCTACGCAAGCGAAACCTACGTCGCCGTAGGTTGCTCCCCCGACCAGAGAGGTGTCCCCTCGGATGGCCGCACTCCCCGCCGCACCCATCGACCTGCCCACCCAGACCGACCGCCCCCGCCCCACGATCATCCAGGGCGGTATGGGCGTGGCTGTCTCCGGCTGGCGCCTGGCGCGCCAGGTGGCGCGCGCCGGCCACCTCGGGGTGGTCTCCGGCACCGCGATGGACGCCGTCATCAGCCGGGTGCTCCAGGACGGCGACCCCGGCGGGCACTACCGCCGCGCGCTGGCCGCCTTCCCGAGCCAGGACATGGCGCAGCGGGTGCTGGACAAGTACTTCGTCGAGGGCGGCAGGGCTTCGGGCACCCCCTACAAGCCCATCCCCAAGCTCACCCTGGAGACCGCCCGGGCCGGGCAGGAGCTGGGCGTGGTCGGCAACTTCGCCGAGGTGTGGCTCGCCAAGGAGGAGCTCGCCGAGCACTCCTCCGAGGGCGCGGTCGGCATCAACTGCCTCGAGAAGATCCAGATGGCCAACCCGACGGCCATCCTGGGCGCCATGCTGGCCGGGGTGGACTACGTCCTCATGGGCGCCGGGATCCCGCGGGAGATCCCGCAGCTCCTGCGCTCGCTGGCTTCAGGTGAGCCGGGGAGCATCTCCGCCGACGTCGCCGGGGGCTCCCTGCGCCGGCACGTCACCGTGGACCCGGCCGACCTGCTCGGTGAGGACCTGCCGACGCTGACCAAGCCGGACTTCCTGGCCATCATCTCCGTCGACCAGCTCGCCAACTATCTCCACCGCGACCCGGAGATCCGCCCGGACGGGTTCGTCGTGGAGCGCCCCCCGGCCGGCGGCCACTCCGCGCCGCCGCGCGGCAAGATGCAGCTCGACGACGCCGGCGAGCCCGTCTACGGAGACCGCGACGAGGCCAACCTCGCCAAGATGACCCAGATCGGGCTGCCGTTCTGGATGGCCGGCGCCTACTCCACCCCCGACAAGGTGGCCGAGGCGCTGGCCGCGGGCGCCGTCGGGGTGCAGGTCGGCACGCTCTTCGCCCTGTCGCACGAGTCGGGCCTGGCCGACGGCCCGCGAGGTCAGCTGATCGGCCGCCTGCGCACCGGTGAGCTCGCCGTGCGCAACGACCCGCGCGCCAGCCCCACCGGCTTCCCCTTCAAGGTCGCCACCCTGGAGGGCACCGCGAGCCAGGTCGAGGTCTACGAGGCGCGCCCGCGACTGTGCGACCTGTCCTACCTGCGCCAGCCCTACGAGCGCGAGGACGGCGAGGTCGGCTACCGCTGCGCCTCCGAGCCGGTCCACATGTACCTCAAGAAGGGCGGCGAGGAGGCCGACACCGTCGGCCGCAAGTGCCTGTGCAACGGGCTCATGGCCAACATCGGCCTGGGCCAGGAGCGCAAGGACGGGTACGCCGAGGACACCCTCGTGACCCTGGGTCAGGACCTCGCCGGGGCCACCGCGCTCATCGAGCGGCACCCCGACGGCTGGTCGGCCCTGGAGGCGCTGGACTACCTGCAGGAGCAGGTGGCCGCGGGCCTGCGGCTGCGGCACACCGCCTGACGCGTCCCAGCCGCCCCGGCCCGGGTGGCCCTGCTTATGATGCGGTCACCGCACTGCCGCGTCGGCCCATACCCAGGGGGGTCGCTTCCGGGCGTGCACGTCTGGAAGGGGTCGAGGATGACCGGAGTCACGAGCAGGCAGGCCGACCGCACCCGGGAGGAGCGCAGGGTCCTCGCCGGCACCCTGGTCGGCACCACCATCGAGTGGTACGACTTCTTCATCTACGCCCAGGCCGCGGCACTGGTCCTCGGGCAGCTCTTCTTCGCGCCGATGGGCGAGGGCGGGGCGCAGCTCGCGGCCTGGGCCTCGCTGGGCATCAGCTTCCTGGTGCGCCCGCTGGGTGCGGTCGTCGCCGGCCACCTCGGTGACCGCTTCGGGCGCAAGGTCGTGCTCGTCTTCACGCTGGTGGGCATGGGCGGCGCCACCGCCATCATCGGGCTGCTCCCGACCTATGCCCAGATCGGCGTCGCCGCGCCGATCCTGCTGATCCTCATGCGGCTCCTGCAGGGCTTCTCCGCCGGCGGCGAGTGGGGCGGCGCCGCGCTCATGTCCGTCGAGCACGCACCCAAGGGGCGGCGCGGGCTGTTCGGCGCCTACCCCCAGATCGGGGTGCCGATCGGGATGATCCTCGCCACGCTGTTCATGTTCGGGCTCAGCACCTTCATGACCGACGAGCAGTTCCTCACCTGGGGCTGGCGCATCCCGTTCCTCTTCTCGATCCTGCTCATCGGCGTGGGCTACTGGATCCGGCGGGCCGTCGAGGAGTCGCCGGTCTTCGCCGAGATGGCGCGCCTGCGGCAGAAGGAGTCGGCCCCGCTCGGCGAGCTCTTCCGGCACCACCGCAAGAACGTCATGCTGGCCGCACTGATCTTCGCCGCCAACAACGCCGCCGGTTACCTCGTCATCGCCTACTTCAACGGCTACGGCGTCAACGCCCTCGGCATGGAGCGCACCGAGACGCTCATCGCCTCCCTGATCGGCGGCGTCGGCTGGCTGGTGTTCACGCTCTACGGAGGTCACATCTCCGACCGGATCGGTCGCGTCCTGACCTTCCAGATCGGCTACGGCATCATCATCCTCTGGGCGATCCCCATGTGGTTCCTGCTCGACACCGCCTCGCTGCCGCTGTTCACCCTGGCGATCCTCGTGCTGACCCTGGGTCTCGGCCCGTCCTACGGCCCGCAGTCGGCGCTCTACGCCGAGATGTTCCCGGCCCGGGTCCGCTACTCCGGCGTCTCCATCGGGTATGCCCTCGGCTCGATCATCGGTGGCGCCTTCGCCCCGCTCATCGCCGAACTGCTGCTGCAGCGCACCGGCCAGTCCTGGAGCATCGGGGTCTACATCGCGGTGCTGGCGATCATCTCCTTCGCCGCCGTGTCCATGGTGCCGAAGTCGCTCCAGGACTCCGACCTGCACCTCGAGGAGTCGGCCCGCACCTGACCCGCGACCGCACACCTCGGCCCGAAAACCGGTCGTCCGCTGTCCGTGAGCAGCCCTAGGGTGCCGGTCATGAGCGACATCACCATCGACGACGTCGGCCGCCCCGAACCCCCGCTGGCGGCGGGGGAGGCCGCCACGCTGGCCGGCTTCCTCGACTACCAGCGGGCCACGCTGGAGTGGAAGACCCGCGACCTGGAGGCCGACGGGCTGCGCCTGAGCCTGCCCGGCCACCCCAGCGGGCTGACGCTCGGCGGCCTGCTCAAGCACCTGGCGTGGGTGGAGGACCACTGGTTCACCCAGGTGCTCTCCCACGCCCCCATGCCCGCCCCCTGGGACACCGTGGACTGGCCCGCCGACGAGGACTGGGAGTGGTCCAGCGCCGCTGACGACGATCCGGCGGCGCTTCGGCAGATCTGGGTCCGGTCGGTCGAACGGTCCCGCGCGGCGCTCACCGAGGCGCTGGCCGCCGACGTCGCCGACCCGCTCGGGTCGACGCACCCGGCCTGGGGCGGCCAGGCAGAGGTGTCGGTGCGGTGGGTGCTCGCCCACATGGTGGAGGAGTATGCCCGGCACAACGGACACGCGGACGTGCTGCGCGAGCTGGTCGACGGGCAGACGGGGGAGTAGCGCCCCTGCAGGCGCGGCCGGGGTAGGTGCGCCCCTGCAGGCGCGGCCGGGGTAGGTGCGCCCTGCGGGCACGGCCCGGGTAGGTGCGCCCCTGGCGTAGGCTGGTGGATCGTGGCAGTCGACTTCGAGACCGAGATCAAGCAGCTCCGCACGACCATGGCGTCGGTGCGGGAGGTGACCGACCTCGAGCGGCTGGGCGCCCAGATCACCGACCTCGAGACCGAGGCCAGCGCGCCCGACCTCTGGGACGACGTCGAGCGGGCGCAGAAGCTCACCTCCGCGCTCTCCCGGGCCAAGGCCGAGCACGACAAGGTCACCGGCATGGACGCGCGGATCGGCGACCTGGAGGCCCTCGTGGAGCTGGGCCGGGAGGAGAACGACGCCGAGACGATGCAGGAGGCGGAGAAGGAGCTCACCGGGCTGCGCAAGGCGGTCCAGCTGCTGGAGGTCCGCACCCTGCTCAACGGGGAGTACGACGTCCGCGAGGCGGTCGTCACCATCCGCTCCGGCGCCGGCGGGGTCGACGCCGCCGACTTCGCCGAGATGCTCCTGCGGATGTACCTCCGCTGGGCCGAGCGGCACGACTACCCCACGTCCGTCCTCGACACCTCCTACGCGGAGGAGGCCGGGCTGAAGTCGGCGACCTTCGAGGTCAAGGTGCCGTACGCCTTCGGCACCCTCGCCGTCGAGGCCGGCACGCACCGCCTCGTGCGGATCAGCCCCTTCGACAACCAGGGCAGGCGGCAGACCAGCTTCGCCGCCGTCGAGGTGGTGCCGCTCATCGAGAGCACGGACACCATCGAGATCCCCGAGGCTGACCTCAAGATCGACGTCTTCCGCTCCAGCGGCCCCGGCGGGCAGTCGGTCAACACCACGGACTCCGCCGTGCGGATGACGCACCTCCCGACCGGCACCGTCGTCTCGATGCAGAACGAGAAGAGCCAGATCCAGAACCGCGCCGCCGCCCTGCGGGTCCTGCAGTCGCGGCTGCTGCTGCTCAAGAAGGCCGAGGAGGACGCCGCGCGCAAGGAGATGGCCGGCGACGTCAAGGCGTCCTGGGGCGACCAGATGCGCTCCTACGTCCTGCACCCCTACCAGATGGTCAAGGACCTGCGCACCGGGCACGAGGTCGGCTCCACCGCAGCGGTCCTCGACGGCGACATCGACGACTTCATCGACGCCGGCATCCGCTGGAAGCGTTCCGCCGACCGCCAGGACGCCTGAGCGCACCTCGCACGCGGAACGGGCGGCATACCTCGCGATGAGGTATGCCGCCCGCTCACGTCAGGGGCGTGCGCCGGTCAGTTCTTGCCCTTGCCCTTGCCCTTGCCCCGGTTGCCGGTGTCGAGGCCGACCAGGACGGGGTCGTGGTCGGAGCTGGCGAACTGGTCGTCGCTGTGGAAGTCGACGACGTTGTAGTTGCGCCGGCTGTACTGGAACGCGATCGACTCGTCGGCGTTGATGTCCCACACGCCCGCACCGGTGACCAGGCGCCGCGCCTGCTCGTTGGCGAAGACGTGGTCCAGGGAGCCGAGCCGGCCGCTGAACTGGTAGGTCATCGAGTCCGGCTCGTCGGCCCGGGCCAGGTTGGTGTAGCCCTCGTCCTCGATGATCCGGACCGGGTCCTCCCGGCTGTAGGCGTTGAAGTCGCCCATGAGGAAGATCGCCTCGTCCTCGAACATCTCCTCCGACCAGGCGGTCAACGCCTCGGCCTGCGCGATGCGCGAGGGGTTGGCGTTGCCCTGGCCGGTGCCGTCGTCCTCGCCCGAACCCTTGGACTTGAAATGGTTGGCGACGGCGACGAAGGGCTTACCCGTGCCCCTGGCCTTGAACTTCTGGGCCAGCGGGTAACGGGCGTTGGCGAAGGCGTCGTCCAGCTGGATCAACGACGGCCCCAGGAGCTGGACCTGCTCCGGGTCGTAGATGAAGGCGGTGCGGATGACGTCCTCGTTGGGCGGCGTCACCGTCGGCGACGGGGCGAAGGCCCAGCGCTGCTCACCGGCCTCGGCGTTGAGCGCCGCCACGAGGTCGGCGAGCGCCTTGTCGCGCGGGTGGTCGATGTAGGACAGCGCCGCAGAGTTCTCGATCTCCATGAGGGCCAGCACCTCGGCGTCGGTGCCGTTGATGGCGGTCACCAGCTTGGCCTGCTGGTCGGCGAAGGCCTGCTCGGACCAGGCACCGCGGACCTCGCAGAAGTCCGTCCCGACCGGGTTGCCGAAGCGGTCGGCGTAGAAGTCGCAGCCCTCCTCGTCCTGACCGAGGTCGGAGAAGTAGTTGAGGACGTTGAACGCACCGATCTGGATGTTGCCGCCCACCTCGGGCGCGGCATACTCGCGGTCGTTCTCGCTGCTGATCGGGTCGACGGGGCTGTCCGAACCGACCACCTGGCCCACCGGCTGGTAGTTCCACTGGAACCGGTAGTCGAGGATCACCGGGGAGCTGAAGGTGACCTGCGAGCCGGTGCGGTGCGGCTCCTGCGCCGACAGGTAGGGCAGCGGCGAGTCCTGGGCGGTGCTGTTGCGGAGGTAGTCCCAGCTGGAGCCGTCGTCCAGGGTGATGTACTTGTCCTGGTTCGCCGCCTCGTAGGCCTCTGCCTCCGGGCCGGGGAGGACCTGGTCGGTCGCCTGGTAGAGCGGCTCGTCACCGACCGCCAGCCCGAGCTGGCCGTACTGGTTGAGCTGGTAGTTGTTGGTGATGGTGTAGGTCCCCTCGGGCTGCACCAGCATGCCCTCGTAGACCTCCTTCTCCTCCTCCGTCACCGGCAGCGTGCTCAGCGCGGTCGGGGAGACCGCGTCGCAGCCGTCGACGACGGTCACGAAGCCGCCGGAGATCTCGGTGAGGCCGTTGTACTCGACGACCTCGCTGTCCTCGACCTCCACGCAGTTGCCGATCTCCAGGTTGTCGGCCGCCCAGGAGCTGTAGAGGAAGACGCCGTCCGAGGCCTCTCCCGGTGCCTTGGGCGCGCCGCCGGAGCCGGGTGTCTGCAGGTAGACGCCGTTGAAGCCGCCGGTCGGGTAGGCCGCGGTCACGACGCCTCTGGTGTTCACCGGCTGGCCCTCCAGGGGGGAGGTGGCGCCGGTGCCCTGGATCTGCGCGATCGTCGCATCGACCGGCTCCGGGTCGGGCTCCGGCTCGGGGTCGGTGCCCCCGCCGCTCCCGGTCGGCGTGGGCTCACCCCGGGTGAAGTCGGCGGAATTGTCGTCGGTGTCGACCGCGTCGCTGCGGCTGGCCGAGGTCGTGTTGGACAGCCCCGGAGCCGCGCCGCTGCCTTCGAAGCGGGAGGCCGAGCCGTAGCCGACGAGGTCGACGACCTCGCCGTCGAGGGTCAGCTCGACGATGCCGTTGGAGCCGGACATGGAGGCGCCGCACTCGAGGTCGGGGTCGGGCAGGGGGGTGGTGCCGCCGGAGCCGGGGTTCTGCTGGATGACGTAGGAGGCGCCCGCCTCGAGCGTGCCGGACAGCAAGCACTCGTTGCCCAGGTTGCCGGACGATGAGTAGTAGGAGACGGCATACCCGTCGAGGTCGACCGGGGCGTCGGTCGAGTTGACGAGCTCGACGAAGTCGTGGGTGTAGACCGCGCCGTTGTTGCCGCCGCCGCCGTACACCTCGTTGACGACGAGGCCGGGGCCGGCGGCCTGGACCGCGGGGGAGAGGGCGACGAGGCCGGTGACGGCCAGGGCTGCCGTCGACGCGGCGGCCACGGCGCGCCTGGGGACGTTCTGCATGTGGTGCACTCCAATGGGCAAGGGACGGTTGGCGTGTGCCGCTGTGACGGCTCCACGACCGTAGCCCGTGGGGCCGACAGACGCGCCCCGACCCGCGTGCGCGGCCCCAGTTGTCACCCCGAGTTCGCCCGGCTCCCACGATCCGGGTGCTCGCGGCGTGGGAGACCTTGACCCCACCTACACGTCGGCTACCGTGTGTCGCGGTCGAAACTCCTCACCCACTCGCCACAGCCGTCCCACACACCTCTGGAGTCCCGCCCGGATGATCACCATGGAGCGCGTCAGCCTGCGCTACGCCAAGGCTGACCCCTGGGCGCTGGACGAGGTCGACCTGGATGTGCGGCGCGGCGAGTTCTGCTTCGTCGTGGGGGAGTCCGGGTCGGGCAAGTCCTCCCTCCTGCGCCTGGTCATCCTGGAGCAGCGACCCAGCCGCGGGCGGGTCCTCGTCGCCGGCCACGACCTGGGCGAGCTGGCCCCCCGCCGCGTCCATCTGCTGCGCCGGCAGATCGGGACCGTCTTCCAGGACTTCCGCCTGCTCTCGGGCAAGACCGTCCACCAGAACGTCGCCTACGTGCTGCAGGTCCTCGGGGCGAGCCGGCACGAGATCCGGCAGCGGGTGCCGGAGACCCTGGACCTGGTGGGCCTGAAGGGCAAGGGCAGGAGGCTGCCGCACGAGCTGTCCGGCGGGGAGCAGCAGCGGGTCGCCATCGCCCGGGCGATGGTCAACAAGCCGCCGATCCTGCTCGCCGACGAGCCCACCGGCAACCTGGACCCGGACACCAGCGAGGAGATCGTCGCCATCCTCGACCGGATCAACCGCGCCGGGACGACCGTGGTGATGGCCACCCACGACACGACGATCGTCGACCACTTCCGCAAGCGGGTCGTCCAGCTGCAGGACGGCCAGGTCGTCCGCGACCAGGCCGAGGGCGGCTACCGCCAGGCGGTGCTGCCGTGAGGCCCGGCTTCCTCCTCGGGGAGGTCGGCAACGGGCTGCGCCGCAACTTCTCCATGTTCGTCTCCGTGGTGCTGGTGACCATGGTCTCCCTCTTCTTCCTCGGGGTGGGCCTGCTCGCCCAGGCCCAGGTCAGCACCGCCAAGGGCGAGTGGTACGACCGGGTCCAGGTCTCGATCTTCCTGTGCACCCCCGACTCGACGGACGCACCCGGCTGCACGGCCGGTGCCGTGACGCCTGAGCAGCGGGACCAGATCGAGAGCGACCTGCAGGGTCTCGAACCGCTGGTCACCGAGTACTTCTACGAGTCGAACGCCGAGGCCTACGAGCGGTTCACCGAGCAGTTCCGGAACTCCTCGGCGCTGGAGTCGGTGCCGCAGGAGTCCATCCCGGCCTCCTTCCGGGTCAACCTGTCCGACCCGTCGCGGTATGACGTCATCCGCGCCGCCTTCGAGCAGGCGCCGGGGGTGGACAGCGTCGAGGACCAGCGGGAGGTCGTCGACCGACTCTTCGCCTTCCTCGGCGCCCTGAGCTGGGGAGCGCTCGCGCTCGCCGTGGCGATGGTCGTCTGCGCGGTCCTGCTCATCTCGACGACGATCCGGCTCACCGCCTGGACCCGTCGCAAGGAGACCGCGATCCAACGGATGGTGGGGGCCTCGGCCTTCTCCATCCGGCTGCCGTTCATCCTCGAGACCGTCGTGGCCGCCCTGCTCGGCGCCGCGCTGGCCGTGGCCCTGCTCTGGGCGACTGTGCGCTTCGGGATCAGCGGCTTCCTGTCCGAGCTGCTCGCGGGGGAGAGCGGCCTGGTCAGCCTGGTCGGGGAGCGCGACCTGTGGCTGATCACCCCGTTCCTCGTCGGTGGGGCAGTGCTGCTCGCCGTCGTGACCGCCTGGACCGCGCTGCGGCGCCACGTCAGGGTCTGACAAGGAGAAGACACCATGGTGAGAACCCCCCGACCCGGATCCGGGCGAGACGGCGCGGCGCCGGTGCGGCGCGTCACGGCATACCGGCCGCGCGTGCGCCGTGCCCTGGCGCTCGCCCTCGTCGGCGCGATCGGCGTGGCCACCCCGGCGCTCGCCTCCGGTGAGCTGGACGACATCCGCGACCGGCTGAGCAGCGTCGAGGACGAGCGGCAGCGGGCCAGCACGGACCGGGACAGCTCGGCCGAGCAGGTGCAGGAGCTCGGCGAGGAGCTGGAGCACACCAGCGCCGAGCTGGTGGCTGCCGACCAGCGGCTGCAGGAGACCACCGCCCAGGTCGACCAGGCGCGCGTCGTGCTGGAGGAGGCCGAGCTCGACCTCGCCGACGCCGAGGCCGAGACCGCACGGATCGAGGGCGAGCTGGCGCTGGCGCGGGAGAACGAGGCGCAGATCGAGGACTCGCTGCAGCAGGTCGCGGACGACCGGGCGGACACGTCGGCGACGGTCGGGGCGATCGCGAGACAGAGCTACAAGCAGGGCGGTATGGGTTCGCTCGCCACCACGCTGGAGCTGCTGTCCGGCGAGGCGGACGCGGTCGACCAGATGTCGATGGCCCGGACGGTCCTGCGGGTGCAGGACCAGCAGATCCGGCAGCTGGCCACGCAGGCCGCCGAGCAGGTCGCCGAGCAGGACCGGCTCGCCGGGGTGCGCTCCGACATCGCCTACCTGCTCGCCAAGGCGGAGGCCAATGTCGTCGCCAAGGAGCAGGCGCGCGCCGCGGCGGACGCCGCCAAGGCCGAGCTCGAGCAGCGGGAGGCCGAGCAGGAGCAGGCCAAGGCCGACCTGGAGACCGAGAAGGCCAAGGTCGAGGAGTCGTTGGCGGCCGAGGAGGAGCGCGCGCAGGCCCTGGAGCAGGAGCTGGCCGAGCTGGCGCGGACCAAGGACGGACTGAAGGAGCAGGAGGAGGCCGAGCTCGAGCGCATCGAGGAGGCCCGGCGCCAGGCCGAGGAAGAGGCGCGGCGCAAGGCGGAGGAGGAGGCCCGGCGGCAGGCGGCCGCGGAGGCCGCGGCGAAGCGGGCCGCGCAGGAGGAGGCCGCCCGGCAGCGGGCGGCCGAGCGGGAGGCTCAGCGCCAGCGCGAGGCCGAGGCCGAGGCGCAGCGGCTGCGCGACGAGGCAGCTGCCGCGGAGGCGGCGCGGCGGGCCGAGGCCGCCGAGGCGGAGGCGGCGGCCGCCGCCCAGGCGGCCCAGGAGGCTGCAGCCCGGGAGGCTGCCGAGCGTCAGGCCGCGGAGGAGCGCGCCTCGCGTCAGGCCGAGGAGGAGCGCCAGGCCGCGGCGGCGGCGTCCAGCGGCATCCTGTCCGCCCCCACCAGCGGCCCGGTCACCAGCGAGTTCGGTGACCGGTTCCACCCGGTCTTCCAGACCTGGCGGCTGCACGCCGGGATCGATTTCGGTCCGGGCTGCGGGACCCCGGTCACCGCGGCGGCCGACGGCGTCGTCTACACCGCCGGCTTCGATGCGGGCGGGGGCAACATGGTCATCGTCGACCACGGGGTCCTGCGCGGGGTGAACCTCACGTCGAGCTACCTGCACCTGCAGAGCGCCGCGGTGGTGTCACCCGGTCAGGCGGTGAGCCGCGGTCAGCTGCTCGGGTATGTCGGCACGACCGGGTCGTCCACGGGCTGCCACCTGCACTTCGAGACCCGGGAGAACGGCACCCCGGTGAACCCGCGCACGTGGCTCTGAGCCGGGTCGCTCAGCCCCGGCCGTAGACCCGCTGGACGAAGTCGACGACCTTGTCCTCGTCGACGTGCCGGGCCAGGTCCGACTCGCTGATGACGCCGAGGATCTCGTGCCCCTCGACCACGACGAGCCGCTTGATCTGCTGGTCGCCCATGACGTCGACGACGCGCTCGACCTCCTCGTCGGGCTGGACGGTCGAGACGATGCCGCTGGTGATGCTGGTGACGCTGACGGCCCCCATGTCGGGCAGGGCGGCTACGCCGTGCACGACGATGTCGCGGTCCGTCACGATCCCGACCAGCACCCCGTCGGTCGAGACGACGGGGAGGGCGCCCACGCCGTGCTCGCGCATCAGCGTGGCTGCCTCCACCAAGGAGGCGCTCTCCTGCACCGTGTATGCCTGGGGCGTCATGATGTCGCGCGCTGTCGTCATACCGCACTCCTCGAGGTCGTGTCTGTCTGCGCCCACCCTGCCCGGGGCTCGACGAGGCGGCAACTCCGGGCGGTGCCCGGAAAGCCGGATGTACGCGCGGCGCTGGTCGCCTACACTTGACCGGCCATGCCCAAGGAGACCGGACGCAAGCTGATCGCCAGCAACAAGAAGGCCCGATACGAGTACCTCATCGAGGACACCGTCGAGGCCGGCCTCGTCCTGACCGGTACCGAGGTGAAGTCGTTGCGGATGGGGCGGGCCAGCCTCGTCGACGGATACGCCACGCAGTACCAGGGCGAGCTGTGGCTGGAGGGGGTGCACATCCCGGAGTACACCCAGGGGACGTGGACCAACCACGCGGCGCGGCGGCGACGCAAGCTGCTGCTGCACCGCGAGCAGATCGACAAGCTGGTCGCCAAGGCCGAGCAGGCCGGCCACACCATCGTGCCGCTCTCGCTCTACTTCGTCGACGGACGGGCCAAGGTCGAGATCGCCCTCGCCAAGGGAAAGAAGCTGCACGACAAGCGGCAGACCCTCCGCGAGCGTCAGGACCGCCGCGAGGCGGATCGGGCGATGTCAGCGCACCTCAAGAGGCACGGCTGAGGCGACGCACCACCACGGACGGGCGCGCGAACAGCCACAGCCCGGCCAGGGAGAACACGGCGGGTAGCAGGTAGATCAACAGGTTCATGGGTTGGCTGACGAAGGCCAGGACGAGCCCGATCATCGCGGGCGCCTCGATGACTGCGGCGCGCAGCACCACGAACGGCTGCACCTGGGCGAGCAGCGGCATACCGCTCTGCCGGGGGAGGGGCGCTGCCATGGCCAGTCCCCAGGCGCCCAGGGTCGCCAGTCCCACGACGAGCAGCTGCCAGGTGGCGGGGGTCTCCAGGCGGGCCCCGATGAGCACCAGGACCACGGCAAGCATGACGAGCCCGCCCGCCATCGCGGCGACGACGACGGCCAGCGGTCGCAGTGCGTCGCGGTGCTGATCATCGGCCGAGGCCCCGGAGAAGCTCATGCGGGGCAGCCTCTCACGGTCCTCGGGAATCTCCGTGGTGGTCGAGCCGTTGGACCACGTAGACTCGTCGGAGTCGCCCGGTCGCCCGGGTTGGTTGACAACTGCACAGCGTGAGGCACCCCATGGGGGTGATCGGTTTCGACGTTGCACGGCACTTCAGGGGAAGCGGGTCGAGGATGCAAGGTCATCTCGTCAACGCTCCTTGCGAAACCAATAGCTGCCAATTCCAAGCGCAGCGACTTCGCCCTCGCCGCCTGAGCGAGCCCGAAGTCTGTCAGCCTGAGCGCGTCACCGACTCAGTGCCTGGCATCAGCTAGGTGACTTGCTGCGTGATCATGTCGAGGGATCACGTGGGACTCTTACTCGACTGGGCCTGTCAGGGAACGTGTGCGCGCGAGCCCTGGGGCCGAGAAAATCCATAGCGCACTGCACCCGGAGAAGCCCTGATTTCCCGGTAACGGACGCGGGTTCGATTCCCGCCACCTCCACGAATGTGTCTCACGCTGTGCGAGTTGTCGCACATCAGCCCCCGGATTCCGCACAACCACGCGGATTCCGGGGGTTTGTCATGTGAGCACGTGTGAGCAGATGTAGGCTCTTTCCAGCAGTCAAACTGACACATAGCTGACACAGCAGTCGGAAGGCTCGATGGATGGGTAACTTGCGCGTCAAAGAACCCGGCAGGCCGCTCCCGCGGGGGATCGTCAGGTTCCGCGACCGGTACCGCGTCCGGATGGACTACCAAGGGAAGACCCACTCCCTCGGGGTGTTCGACACCATCACGGATGCCAAGGCGGCTCTCAGCATCGCCAAGGCTGATGCGGCTCGGGGCGTCTTCGTCCCGCCGGCGGAACGTCGCGCGGTCAAGCGAGCGAACGAAGAAAAGGCGGACGCCGAGGCGGTCACCCTTAGGGAGTGGTCGGAGGTCTGGTTGGCGCGGCTGGAGGCCAACCCTGAGAGATCCCGCGCCACAGTGCTGTCATACCGCTCGGTGATGAAGAACCACGTCTGGCCCGAGCTGGGAGAAGTTCGTCTGCGGGATCTGACGACGCAGCAGGTCGCGGACCACCTGGGGCTTCTTGCGAGCCGCCCCAGCAAACGTCACCCCCGAGCCAGGGTCAATGGTGTGACACCCAACGTGGTGATCGCACTCCGCTCCTGCATCAACGCCGCCGTCAAGGCCAAGGCAGGAGGCCTGGAGTCATTTACCTTCCCCGAGGCGCCTAAGCACCGTCGGGTCCGCCCCGAGGACGAGCACGGAGACGTCGCCACTCCCGAAGAGGTCCGGGCCATGACTGAGGCCATGCCCGACCGCCTGCGCATCGCTGTACCCCTCGCGGCGTGGTGCGCCCTGAGGCTGGGGGAGGTCCTTGGGCTGGAACGTCGGGACCTCGAGCACCTTGACGACCCCGAGAAGGCGGTTCTGCATGTCCGCCGGCAGTTCAACGTCAAGGCGAACACGCTCACCCCGCCGAAGGCCGACAGCGCCCGGACCATCGCCATCCCTGCGGCGTTGCTGCCCGCTCTGCGTCAGCACCTGGATGCATACACGCCCGCCGCTCGAACCGGCCCCGTTCTGGCCGGGCCATCGGGCCAGCGCATCTCGCAGACCACACTGGACCGGCACTGGCGAGCCGCCCGAGCCGAGGCCGGACGTCCAGGCTTCCACTTTCACAACCTCCGGCATACCGGTCTGAGCGCGTATGCCGTGCAAGGGGCGACCCTGGCCGAGCTGCTCCACAGGGGTGGCCACACTGACGTGACCGTGGCTCTGCGTTACCAGCACGCGACGGCAGCGCGGGACAGGGCGCTGACCGAGCGACTGAGCAGGCAGATCGCCCTCTAACCCTGCCTCAGTACCGTCTGCATACGCGTGAGCAGCTTGTCGACGTCATCCGGGTCTACTCGGATGATGCGCGCTCCACTCCGGTAGGCAGGTAACAGACCGTCGGCGATCCGGCGGCGCAGTGTGCAGGTGCTTAGCCCTGTCCGTTCGGCGGCCTCGGCGTGAATCGCCCCGGGTCTGATGGAGGCTCTCAACCCTGGGAAGGATGATGAGCACCATGCCAGCACCGAGGAAGTACA
>NZ_CANKYH010000010.1 GCF_947487915.1 uncultured Serinicoccus sp.
GCGCACGATTGGAAATCGTGTTGGGATAAAACCCTCGGGGGTTCAAATCCCCCATCCTCCGCCAGCCGGGCAGGCCCGGGCGACCGGGCCGTCTTGGTCAGGTCCGGCCCAGCACCTAGACTGGTCGGCGGACCCCTCGTGCGGTGGTACCTCGGTGAACTCCCCCAGGGCAGGAATGCAGCAAGGGCAATCGAGCTCTTCCAGGTGCGCGAGGGGTTCTTCATGCCCTGCTGCCGTCGCGCCCGCGCCGTCCCTCTCCCGTGGCAGGATGTCCGCACCCCTGCGAAAGGACACGCCATGCCGTTCCACGTCGGATCCGAGGTCGGCCGCCTGCGTCAGGTCATCGTGCACCGGCCCGGGCTGGAGATGCACCGGCTGACCCCCGACAACAAGGAGCGCTACCTCTTCGACGAGATCCTGTGGGTGGAGAAGGCGCAGGAGGAGCACGACTACTTCGTGCAGGTCATGCGCGAGCGCGGGGTCACGGTGCACCACTTCGACACCCTGCTGCGCGAGACGCTGGCCGTCCCCGAGGCCCGCGCCCACGTCCTCGCCCACTCGCTGGACGAGCGGCACGTCGGCCCCCAGGCGGCCGAGGACCTGCGCGCGATGTTCGACGGGATGGACGACGCCGAGCTCACCACCCACCTCATCGGCGGTATCACCAAGGCCGAGGTGCTCGAGCGCATCGGCAGCCCGAGCTCGGTGGTCATCGACCAGTTCGGCCTGCACGACTCGGTGCTCGCGCCGCTGCCGAACCACCTCTTCACCCGGGACACCTCCGCGTGGGCCTACGGCGGGGTGGCCGTCAACTCGATGCACAAGAAGGCCCGTCGCCGGGAGACCGTGCACTACGACGCGATCTACCGCTACCACCCGATGTTCGCCGAGGCCGGTATGCAGTGGTGGAGCCACGGCGTCGACGACGGCCCCGCGACGGCGGAGGGCGGGGACATCCTCGTGCCGGGCAACGGGATGGTCCTCGTCGGGCTCTCCGAGCGCACCACGGCGACCGGGGTCGAGCGCCTGGCCCGCGGGCTGCTCGCCTCCGGCCAGGCCGAGCGGGTCGTCGCGCTGGACATGCCCAAGGCGCGCGCGGTCATGCACCTCGACACGGTGATGACGATGCTCGACGAGCAGACCTTCACCCGCTACCTCGGGCTGCCCGACCTCACGTCCTGGACCATCACGGCCGGGGACCAGGACGCCTCGACCGGCGAGCTGCGGCTGGCGATCGAACGGCACGAGCCGGAGCAGATGATGCAGGTCATCGCGCGCGGCCTCGGGCTGGACTCGGTGCGGGTGCTCGCCGCCGAGCAGGACCCGCGCGCGGCGGCCCGCGAGCAGTGGGACGACGGCTGCAACGTGCTCGCGCTCGAGCCCGGGGTCGTCGTGGGCTACCAGCGCAACACGGTGACCAACGCCTACCTGCGCGAGCAGGGCGTGGAGGTGCTGGAGATCGCCGGCTCCGAGCTGGGGCGGGGGCGGGGCGGCCCGCGGTGCATGTCCTGCCCGATCGAGCGGGACCCGATCACCTGATGCCCGCCCGCCGCCGGGTCGACCCGGCTGCCGGCGAGCAGGCGCTCGCGGCCTGGGAGGCCGGGCAGGCCGGTGGCTCGGGCGGCGCCCCGGAGGTCTCCCGCAGCCAGCTGGCCACCGCTGTCCGCTACCTGCTCGAGGACCTCGTCGAGCGCGCCCCCGGGAGGTCGGTCGAGGTGCGGATCCCGCCGTATGCCGCCGCCCAGGTCGTCGAGGGCCCGCGGCACACGCGCGGGACACCGACCAACGTGGTCGAGACCGACCCGCAGACGTGGCTCGCGCTGGCGACCGGACGGACCACCTGGGCCGAGGCGACGGCGAGCGGCGCGGTGCGCGCGTCGGGGCAACGGGCCGACCTCACGGCATACCTGCCGCTGCGCTGAGCCGGGCTCAGGCCCCGGTGGGCTCCTCCGGCGGCAGCGGGAAGAGCAGCTGGTAGAGCTTGACCCGTCGGGCGCCCTCCTCGCCGTGCTCGGCCCGCGCGGCCTTCGCCCGCTCCAGGTGCTCGGTCATCGTGGCGGCGATCGCGTCGCCGAGGGCGTCGGCCTCCTCGACGGTGAGCATGGCCGTGGCCTCGTTGGAGGTGGCGATGCCGGCCCACGCCTCGTCCTCGGACTCCATCCGGGTGATCCACTCCTGCACCCGCGCGTTGCGCATCTCCATCTGGTGGAGCATGACCGTCTGCGCAGCGGTGCGCGCGGCGTCGTCCTGCGCGACCGCGTCCAGGCCGAAGGAGAAGCCGACGCTGGTCCACCACCGCTCCCGCGCCGAGCCCCGCGCGGTGTCCTCCTCGACCAGCCCGTGCCGCTCCAGCTGGCGCAGGTGGTAGCTGGTCTGCCCGGTGTTCTCGCCCATGGCCCGCGCCAGCATCGAGGCGGTCGCCGCGCCGTGGTCCTTGAGGTAGTCGTACATCCGCAGCCGCAGCGGGTGGGCGAACGCCTTGAGCGTGGCGGCGTCGACGGCACGGGCGATGTGGGGGGAGGGGTTGCGCTTCGGCATAGTCCAGAGATACCTTTGCAGAGGTTAGTTTGCACAACATCTTCTGCACCCAGGATAGGGGACCGGCCATGACGGCATCCACCACCAGGTCCGCGGCGACCCAGCCCGGCGCCGCCACCACGCCCCTGGGGCGACCCTTCGGTGCCCACCTCGGTGCCGTCGGTCTGGCGAACCTCGCCGACGGGGTCGTCCAGATCGGGGTTCCCCTGCTGGCCGTGACCCTGACCCGCTCACCCCTGCTCATGGGGGTGCTGACGGCTGCGGTGTGGCTGCCGTGGCTGGTCTGCGGCATCCCCGCCGGCGTGCTGGTGGACCGGTGGGACCGGCGACGCACGATGGTGGTCGCCCTCGGCGTCCGGGCCGCCCTCCTGGGCGCGGCCGGGGTCCTCGCGCTGTCCGACCGGCTGACCATCTGGGTGCTGGTCGGGCTGGCGCTGGGCTACGGCGTCACCGAGGTCTTCGCCGACCTCGCCGCCGCGGCACAGGTGCCGGCCCTGGTCGGGCGCACGGCCGGCCCGCTGCGCCGGGCGAACTCCCGCCTCCTCGCCGTGGAGCAGGTGTGCAACGGCTTCGTCGGCCCGCCGCTCGCCGGGGTGCTGGTCGCGCTCGGCGCGGCGTGGCTCGTGGGCTCCTCCGCGCTGGTGGTGGTGGGCGCCGTCCTGGTCCTCGCCCTCGGGCTGCGCGGGAGGTATGCCCCGGTGGTCCCGGAGGTCGAGAGCGTGGGCTCGCGGTGGTCCGAGCTGACCTCCGGGATGCGCACCCTGTGGACCCACCCCGTGCTGCGCCCCCTGGCCATCGCCGCGGGGCTGTGGAACTTCGCCTCGACCGCCCTCAGCGCGGTCCTCATCCTCTGGCTCGTCGGACCGGAGTCGGAGGGCGGCCTGTCACCCCAGCTCTTCTCCCTCGCCATGGTGGCGCTCCCCGTCGGCGCCCTGCTGGGCAGCGTGGTGGCCAGCCGGGTCATCGAGCGCTTCTCGGAGATGTCCGTCCTCGTCGCGTGCTGGGGCCTGAACGCCGTCTTCAACCTGGCCCTGCTCATCTGGCCCTCGGCGTGGGGCCTGGCCCTGTTCCTCCTGGCGGCCGGGCCGCTGGGGGTGATCGGCAACGTCGTCTCCGGCTCCATCCGGCCCCGCCTCGTGTCCGGGGACCAGCTGGGACGGGTCGGGGGTGCCTCCCGGGTGCTGGTCTTCGGGGCGATGCCCCTCGGCGCCCTGGTGGGCGGGCAGGTCGCGGCGCTCTTCGGCATACCGGCGGTGCTGCTCGGCGTCCCCGTGGTGATGCTCCTGGCCACCGCCATGGTCGCCGTCGGTGTCCCGCAGGCGCTGGTGGACGCGCACGAGCTGGCCCCCGACCCGGAGCCGGTCGGCTGAGGGCGGCCGGCGCGCGTTAGCGTCCTGCCCATGAGGATCGGTGTCTGCATCCTGCCCGAGCACCCCTGGCGGGAGGCCGAGCCGCTGTGGCGGCAGGTGGAGGAGTGGGGGTTCGAGCACGCCTGGACCTACGACCACCTCGTCTGGGCCGGGCTGCCGCAGGCCCCCTGGCACTCCACGGTCGCGACCCTCGCGGCGGCCGCCGTCGTGACCGACCGGGTCCGGCTCGGCACCTTCGTCGCCTCCCCGAACTTCCGGCACCCGGCGCTGCTGGCCAAGGACGTCACCACCCTGGACGACCTCAGTGCGGGGCGCGTCCTCCTCGGCCTCGGGGCCGGCGGCGACCTGGACAGCCGGCTGCTCGGCGACCGGCACACCCGCGGGGAGCGCACCGCGCGGTTCGAGGAGTTCGTGCCTCTGCTGGACCGGTTGCTGACCGAGGACGACGTCGAGGTCGAGGGCGAGTTCTTCACGGTGGCCGGGGCGGGCGCCCGCCCGCGCTGCGTCCAGCAGCCCCGGACCCCCTTCGTGGTCGCCGCCAACGGTCCGCGCGCCATGCGGCTGGCGGTGTCACACGGCGCCGGCTGGCTCACCACGGGCCCTCCCGGCGCCGCCGACGACGGGCTGGACGACTGGTGGCGCGGCGTGCGCGAGCTCGGCGCGCGCGTGGACGCGCTGGAGGCCGAGGCAGGTCGGGCCCGGCCGCTGGACCGCTACCTGTCCCTGGACGCGGGGTCGCCCGCCCTGGGCAGCCTGGAGGAGGTCCAGGACCGCATCGGCCGCGCCGCGGAGGCCGGGTTCACCGACGTCGTGGTGCACTGGCCGCGTGCGGAGGCGCCCTACCGCGCCGACGTGCGCGTCCTGGAGGCGCTCGCGGCCTCCCGTTCCTGACCGAGGGGCGGCGCTGCACACCTGACCGAGGGGCGGCGCCGCACACCGCCGATGTATCCCGGCGGGGCAGGGGTGCTCTGAGCCCCCGACGCCCCGGCGGAGGCGAGGGGCCTCCTGGCGTCACCGGCCCGTGACGGCCGGCTCCCGAAGGAGACCCGCATGACCCCCACCACCAGACCCCTGCGCAGGGCAGGGCTCGCGACAGGGACGGCGCTGGCGCTCGGCACCACGGTCCTCGCCGGCGCCGTCCCGGCCCTCGCCGCCACGCTCGGCGACTACGAGATTAGCGGGGTGCAGTTCGTCAACGACGACTGCAGCCGCAACGAGTACGCCATCTCGGCCAGCATCACCGGCACCACCGACGACATCGGCGGCTTCGACCGCGTCCAGTTCGAGGTCTGGGACGACGGCACGCTCAAGGACAGCCGCATCCTCGAGGTCGGGGTCGGGACGACCCGCGAGGTCAACGCGTTCCTCTCCTTCGTCGGGCTCTACGGCACCGGGGCGCCCGGGGTCGGCATCGTCATCAGCGACGTGGACGCCGGCGGCGACGTCGTCGGCACCCTCGAGACCGTCGACCCGTTCTTCCCCGACGACGTCGACGGCCCGTGCACCTTCGACGTCGAGCGGATCGGCGGGCCGACCCGGATCGAGACCGCCGCCATGCTCTCGGAGCAGAAGTTCGTCATGGCCGACACGGTGGTCATCGCGACCTCGCGGACCTACCCGGACGCCCTCGCTGCGGCTCCGTGGGCCGCACAGCTCGGTGCCCCGCTCCTGCTCACCACCCCGGGCGGACTGTCCCCGGCGACCCTCGACGAGCTGCTGCGGCTCGTGCCCGACGACGTCTACGTCGTCGGTGGCCCGGCAGCGGTGGGCGGCCAGGTCCTCACCGACGTGCAGGCGGCCCTCCCGGGGGCCGACGTCGAGCGGGTGTCCGGGCCCGACCGCTACGGGACCGCCGGCGAGATCGCGCAGCGCGTGGTCCAGGACAGCTCGGCCGAGCTCTTCGTCGCCTCCGGGCAGGACTTCCCGGACGCCCTGGTGCTCAGCGCCCTGGCCGCCCGCCACCAGGCCCCGCTGGTCCTCACCAAGCAGGCCGAGGTGCCGCCGGAGACCGCGAGCGCCGTGGCCGCGCTGACCTTCGACGACGTCTACGCCGCCGGCGGCACGACCGTGCTCTCCGACGACGTGCTCGACGACGTCTCCCTGGGTATGCCGTGGACCCGCTACAGCGGCCCGGACCGCTACGACACCGCCGAGGCGGTGCTCGAGCAGTTCCCGGCGGAGGGCAAGGTCCTGGTCGCGACGGGGCAGGACTTCCCCGACAGCCTGACCGCGGTGCCCGTCGCCGCGCGGACCGGGGCCGGGGTGGCGCTGACCCGACCGGACGCGGTGCCGGCCGGGGTCCTCGACGAGGTGGAGCGGCTCGTGACCGGCTTCTCGTTCCCGCTCATCACCGTCGTCGGTGGGGAGCTGGCGGTGCACGACACCGTCGAGACGCAGCTGCTCGGTCTCGTCGGCGGCCTGGCCGACCCGGCGGTCCGGTCCACCGGTGGGCTGACCGACCGCAACATCGGGCAGGAGTGAGGCATCCCGCCTCGTCCTCGTGACGGGTCACCGGCGCGGCAGCCACCCGGTTGCCGCGCCGGTCCGCGTCCTGACGGATACTGGACGGGTGCCACCCTCGGACCCTGCGGACCCCACGGACGAACCCACCCGGCTGCCGGTGCGGCGCCGGCCCCGGCTGAGCCGCTTCCTCGTCGTCGGCGCGCTCATCGGCTTCGTCGTCGGAGCCGTGACCTCCCTGCTGGGGCCGGATGCCCCCGGCAGCAGCGCCGGCCAGGAGGTCATCCTCCTGGGCGCCACCGGTGCCGTCTTCGTCGGGCTCGCCGCCGCGATCGTCTACCTCGCCCTCGACCGTCGCGCCGCGCGCGACTGACTGGCCCGCGCCCATGGAGCAGCGTCGCCCCGACCTGGTGCGCTTCCTGGCGACCGGCGCGGTCGTCGGGGCGGTCATCGCGGTGCTCGTGGCGGCCCTCGGTCGGGACGTGCCCTACGTCAACGGCCTGGAGGAGTACCTGCTCTTCATCCTCATCGGTGGCGGTGCGGGCTTCGCCGTCGGAGCCCTGGCCTACCTCATCGCCGACCGCCCGCGGCTGGGCTCCTGAGCTCCCGTCCCGGTCCGGCGGGCGGTGCGCCCGGCGCGTGGACTGTGGGACCATGGGGCCGTGGCTCGCGCTGACGGACGGCTCTCGCACGACCTCCTGCCCGAGGAGCGTCTGCCCCAGGACGCCTGCGGCGTCTTCGGGGTGTGGGCGCCCGGCGAGGAGGTCGCCAAGCTCACCTACTACGGCCTCTACGCCCTGCAGCACCGCGGGCAGGAGGCGGCCGGGATCGCGACCAGCGACGGGCAGCGGCTGGTGGTCTACAAGGACGTCGGCCTCGTCAGCCAGGTCTTCGACGAGTCGGCGCTGGCCTCCCTCCAGGGCCACCTGGCGGTCGGGCACTGCCGCTACTCCACCACCGGGCGCAACTCCTGGCAGAACGCCCAGCCGACGCTCGGCGGCACCGCGGAGGGGACCGTGGCGCTGGCCCACAACGGCAACCTCATCAACACCTCCGAGCTGCGGGACGTGCTGCGCGAGATGCTGGGCGGGGACCTGGCGCGCTCGACCGGGGAGGTCGGGCGCGGCAACACCACGGACACCGCCATCGTCACCGGGATGCTGACCGCCGACCCGGACCTGTCGCTGGAGGAGGCGGCCATGCGGGTGCTGCCGCAGCTGCGCGGCGCCTTCTCCCTGGTCTTCTGCGACGAGGGCACCCTGTATGCCGCCCGCGACCCCCAGGCGGTCCGCCCCCTGGTGCTGGGCCGGCTGGAGCGCGGGTGGGTGGTCGCCTCCGAGACCGCGGGTCTGGACATCGTCGGGGCCTCGGTCGTGCGGGAGGTCGAGCCGGGGGAGCTCATCGCCATCGACCACAACGGTCTGCGCTCGCGCCGGTTCGCCGAGGCGGCGCCCCGACGCTGCGTCTTCGAGTGGGTCTACCTCGCACGGCCCGACACCACGATCGCCGGGCGGGAGGTCTACGACTCCCGGGTCGAGATGGGCCGCCAGCTGGCGCGCGAGCACCCCGTCGAGGCCGACATGGTGATGCCGACCCCCGAGTCGGGGACGCCGGCCGCCATCGGCTACGCGCAGGAGTCGGGCATCCCCTACGGCCAGGGGCTGGTCAAGAACGCCTATGTGGGCCGCACCTTCATCGCCCCCAGCCAGACCATCCGCCAGCTCGGCATCCGGCTCAAGCTGAACCCCCTGCGCGACGTCATCAAGGGCAAGCGGCTCGTCGTGGTGGACGACTCCATCGTGCGCGGCAACACCCAGCGGGCGCTCGTGCGCATGCTCCGGGAGGCCGGGGCCGCCGAGGTGCACGTGCGGATCTCCTCACCGCCGGTGCGCTGGCCCTGCTTCTACGGCATCGACTTCGCCACCCGGGCCGAGCTCATCGCGACCGGGCTGGAGACCGCCGACATCTGTGCCTCGCTGCGCGCGGACTCCCTGGGCTACATCTCCACCGAGGGCATGGTGGCGGCCACCGAGCAGCCCCGTTCCTCCCTGTGCACCGCCTGCTTCACCGGGGACTACCCGATCGAGCTGCCGCGCGAGGACCAGCTCGGCAAGGACGTCCTGGAGCTGCAGTTCCCGGTCGACACCCAGGGGGCTGATCCCACCGACGTCGGCACCCTCGACGTGGACCGCGCCCGTGACGTGCGCGACAGGGACCACGCCCCCGCGGGAGCGCGCGACCTGGACCACGTCCGCGACAGGGACCACGTCCCCGCGGGAGCGCGCGACATGGACAACGTGAGCGTCACGGCCGGCGCCGGCGGTTCGGACGCCGTCCGCCGCCCCTGACCCGCCACACCAGCCCCAGGCATACCTGTGCACGCTGATGCAGCCTGTGCAGAGGTTCTACCGTGTGCACAGGCTGCCTAGGCGTGCACAGGCTGCGTCGGCGCGCGGGAAGGGCACTTCACCGCGCGGGCCGGGGCGAGCGGGTCTAGCGTCCGTGGCGACGGGTCGGCGGGACCCGGGATGCGGAGGCGAGATGAGCGAGCAGGACGACCAGACCATGGCGGAGCCCGACGACGAGCGGGCCACGGCCCACGAGGAACAGGCCGCGGCCGAGCCCCACGACATCGACGACCAGGCGCCTGGCAGCGAGACCGACGCGGACGACGCCGGCGAGACCGACGCGGAGGACGCCACGGCGACCAACGACCAGGCGCCTGGCAGCGAGACCGACGCGGACGACGCCAGCGGTGACCCTCGGGAGGAGTCCGAGGAGGAGACCCGTCGGCGGCAGGAGGAGTTCGCCCGCGAGCACGACCCGGCCGACCACGACGTGGACGCCGGCGAGGAGTTCCGTCAGCCCGGCGACTGGACCGCCGACGAGGACGGCCCGCAGGAGCTCGAGACCGACCGGAGCCTGCTCGCCGCCACGGGGTCGTCGACCACGGCCGAGGGCGGCGCGGTCGAGGGTGGCGCGGACGACGGCAGCTCGGAGGAGGAGATCCGCGACGGTGGCCACGGGTGGGGCTCGGCGGCTCCCCGCGCCGACGGGGCCGCCCCGGAGGGCCACCCGGTCAAGGCCTGGCACGACACCATGACCTTCGTCCTGCCGGACGAGGAGGGCTACGACGCCGAGGCGCACGAGTGCTTCGTGGACGGGGAGACCGCCGAGCGCGCCGGCTTCCGGCACGCGCACGGCTGAGCCCTGGCGTCCCGGAGGCGCACCTGACCAGGATCACCTGACGAGGGACGACGTCGGCGACGGGCGCGGCGTCGACGACGTGCCGTTCGGCATACCCTGGGGGTGCCCACCCGCCGCCACGCCCGAGGGAACCCGCGATGAGCGACCAGCCGATCACCTATGCCAGCGCGGGCGTCGACGTGCACGCCGGCGACCGCGCCGTCGAGCTGATGAAGGAGTCGGTCCGACGGGCCCAGCGCCCGGAGGTCCTCGGTGGGCTGGGAGGCTTCGCGGGGATGTTCGACGCGTCGGCGCTGCAGGGGATGCGGCGCCCCGTCCTGGCGACCTCGACCGACGGGGTCGGCACCAAGGTCGCGGTCGCGCAGGCGATGGACGTCCACGACACCATCGGCCAGGACCTCGTCGGCATGGTCGTCGACGACATCGTCGTGAGCGGTGCCGAGCCGCTGTTCATGACCGACTACATCGCCTGCGGCAGGGTGGTGCCCGAGCGCATCGCCGCGATCGTCTCAGGCATCGCCCGCGGCTGCGAGCTGGCGGGCGTCGCCCTGGTGGGCGGCGAGACGGCCGAGCACCCCGGTCTGCTCGACCCGCACGAGTATGACGTCGCCGGGGCCGCGACGGGTGTCGTCGAGCACGACGCGGTGCTGGGTCCGCAGCGGGTCGCCGCGGGGGACGTGGTACTGGCGCTGGCGAGCTCGGGCCTGCACAGCAACGGCTACTCCCTGGTGCGCCGCGTCGTCGCCGCCGCAGGGTGGGGCTGGGACCGGGACGTGCCCGAGCTCGGGCGGACCCTGGGGGAGGAGTGTCTGGAGCCGACCCGCATCTACACCCGGCCGCTGCTCGAGCTGGTCGGCGCGCTGGGGCCGGACCTGCACGTCCTGTCGCACGTCACCGGTGGCGGGCTGGCTGCCAACCTGGCGCGGGTGCTGCCGCCGGGGATGCTGGCGACGGTGGAACGGGCGTGGCAGCTGTCGCCGATCTTCACGCTGGTGCAAGAGCTGGGGCGGGTGCCGCTGGCCGACCTGGAGCAGACGCTGAACATGGGGGTGGGGTTCGTGGCCGTGGTGGCTCCCTCGGAGGCCGACCGGGCGGTCGCGCTGCTGGGGGAGAACGGCATACCGACCTGGCCGGTGGGGACCGTCGAGGTGGCGGGGGAGGACGCGGCCGGTCCGGACGTGGTGCAAGGAGCCAAGGGGGTCGACGGCGGCGCGGTGCGGGTCGTGGGGGACTACCGGCGCTGAGCCCGGTGAACTTCCGCGCGTCCGGTGTGCTCCTGACGCGCGTCCCGCGCGGGCTCAGGGGGCGGCGGGAGTGATGAGGACCCAGTACTCCGTGGGACCACGTCCGCCGATGAAGCCGCCCCACCGGATGTCGGCCGCGTCGGGAGTGAGCTCGGTGCGCAGCCGCTCGGTGGTCGGCTCCGCGATGACGATGCTCTCCGCCGGGTCCTCGAGGCGGATCTGCACGCTGTGCTCGGGGGAGTTGACCGCCCAGCCGTCCCAGGCGAGCACCGCACCCTCGGTCCGGTCCGGCTCGACGGGCTCCTCGCCGCGCATGAGCACCACCGAGGGCAGGGCGGACGTGTCGACGGGGTCGCACGCCGCTGCCTGCACCTCACTCCAGGAGGCGTCCTCGGTGAGCGGCTCCTGGCACTGGCGCACCTCGTAGGTCACCGTGTCGACACCGTTGTAGATCCGCCAGGCGACGAAGAGGACGAGCGCCAGCCCGGCCAGCAGGGCGGGCAGGACCCACCACTGGTTGCGGGGCAGCCGACCACTCGCCGTCGCTCGCTCGTCGGTCCAGCGGGCCTCGTGCCGGCTGCGGGTGCTCATCGGCTGGCCCGTCGCCCGCCACCGGCCTCACGGACCGGATGCGGGCCCGGGCGGGTGGTCACCGCTCTCCGCCGGCCGCCCAGGAGCCGTACTCGCCGTCCTCGTCGTCCTCCGCGTAGGAGGCGTAGGGGTCGTCGTCGTCCTCGGGCTCGTCGTCGTCCTCGTCGTCCGACGGCGGGGAGTAGTCGAACTCGCCTCGCGAGGAGTGCAGCTCCCGCTCGAGTGCCGAAAGGTCGGTGTCCGGAGCTGAGTACTTCAGCTTCCGTGCCACCTTGATCTGCTTTGCCTTGGCCCGGCCGCGCCCCATGGCGTGACCCCCTTGTGTCGAGTCTGCCGGGGCGGCATCGCTGGCTGATCGCTCAGGTGCGGAGCCGGCCCGGGGATGTGTATTCCGTGCGGCCTACGGTACATCAGGACGGCCACGGCGCCCGCATCGGCTCAGGCGCTCAGCGGCGTCCGCGCGCCCAGGTGGCGGCCATGAGGGCGAGCACCGCCACGCCACCAGCGGCGAGGAGCACCCACGCCCACACGGGCAGCCCGGAGGAGGAGTCGGCGCTCGCGGAGTCCGCGGTCGCCGTCTCCTCGGAGTCGGTCGCCTGCTCCTGCTCCGGCGTCGTCTCCTCGGCCTCCGGCTCGGTCGAGGACTCCTCGGGCTGGGCCTCCTGGGAGGTCTCCTGCGACGGCTCCTCGGTGGGGGTGGGGGCCGGTGACGCCTCCTCGGTGACCTCCTCGGCGCCGGTCACGGTGAAGGCGAACTCGCCGGAGATGGGGTGCCCGTCCTCGCTGGTCACCCGCCACGCGACGGCGTAGTCGCCGTCCGCGAGGTCATCCACCAGGTCCTGGGTCATCTCGCTGCCCTCGACCTCCGGCTCTCCCTCCAGCGCGGACCCGCCGTCGGGGTCGGTCACGGTGACGGCGGCACCGACCTCGGCGATGTCGCCGCTGAAGGTCAGGGTCAGCTCCTCGAGCTCGCCCGCCTCGACCGTCGCGCCGCCCTCCGGCTCGGTACCGGTGAGCTCGTCGTGGGCCTGGGCCGGCAGCGGCAGGGCGACCAGGGCCAGGGCCGCGAGCAGGGCGGTGGTACGGCGCGTCGCAGACATGCGGTCGAGTCTAGGTGGCGCACCTGCACGGCATACCCTGCCCGGGTGGAGCCGACGACCTGCCGCACCCTCGCCGCGCCCGTCACCGCGCGCACCGAGGAGCGGCGCTCGGTCTTCGAGTGCTGGCTGCGCCGGGTCGACGACGAGGACGCGGCACGCGCCGTGGTCGAGGAGGCCCGCTCCACCCTGTGGGACGCCGGGCACCACTGCTCGGCCTTCGTCCTCGGCCCGGACGGGGCGACGGTGCGCAGCAACGACGACGGCGAGCCGGCAGGCACCGCCGGTATGCCGATGCTCGAGACGCTCACCCACGCGGGGGTGACCGACGTGGTCGCCGTCGTCTCGCGCTGGTTCGGCGGCACCAGGCTCGGCACCGGCGGGCTGGTGCGCGCCTACTCCGGTGCGGTCCGTCTCGCCCTGGACGAGGCTCGGCTGCTCACCCGGGCCCGGGTGAGCGAGGTGGACGTGCGGGTGGGGCACGAGGTGGCGGGGCGCCTGGAGCACGACCTGCGTGCCCGCGGCGTGCACATCGCGGACACCCGCTACGGCCCGCAGGTGACGCTGCGGCTGCAGGTGCCGGTCGACCGGGCCGACACCGTGCCCGACCTGCTGGCCGAGCTCACGGGAGGGGCGGCCGAGCCGGTCCCCGGCACGGCCGGGGAAGGTTGGGTCGACCTGGTCTGACCAGGCCCCGGCGCTCGCGCGGGGCGTTCCTCCTCGCCCCGCGCCGGGGGCACGGCTACGGTGGGCCGACGCCACCGATGTCGACCCCGGGGAGATGCCCATGGAACCGATGGATCCCGTCTACGGAGCGGGCACGCTCCTCACCATCGCGGCCGTCGCCGTCGCGGTCCTGCTCTTCCTCATCATCAAGCTGCGGATGCACGCCTTCGTGGCGCTCATCACCGTCAGCTTCCTCACCGGGCTGGCCGCGGGCATCCCGTTCCGCGAGCTGGCCGGGGTCGCGACCAGCTTCTTCGGCAGCACCCTGGGCGCGGTGGCCCTCCTCGTCGGGCTCGGCGCCATGATCGGCCGGCTGCTCGAGGTCACCGGCGGCGCCCAGGTGCTCGCCGACACCCTCATCGGCGGCTTCGGCGAGAAGCGGGCGCCGTTCGCGCTGGGCGTCGCGGCCCTGCTCTTCGGCATACCGATCTTCTTCGACGCCGGACTCGTGGTCTTCCTGCCCATCATCTTCTCGGTGGCGCGGCGCTTCGGCGGCTCGGTGCTGCTCTACGCCCTCCCCGCCGCGGGGGCGTTCGCGGCCATGCACGCGATCGTGCCGCCGCACCCCGGCCCGGTGACCGCCGCGACCGAGCTGGGCGGGTCGATCGGTCTGAGCATGCTCATCGGCATCCCCGTCGCGTTCGTCGCGTGGTACGTCGGCGTCTACCTCTTCACCACGGCCTACGCCGGCAAGATCATGGTCCCCATCAACGACTCCATGCTCCGCGGCACCGTCTCGGGCGAGCCGTCGGACCTCGACGACGGCGACGACGACGCGCGCGCCGAGCGCATCGCCCGCGGCGAGGAGGAGGTGACCCCGCCCTCCTTCGGGCTGGTGCTCGGACTCCTGCTCCTGCCCTTCGTCCTCATCGCGCTCAACACCGGGATCGCGACGCTGCGCTCGGCGGAGGTGCTGGGCGACAGCGTGGCGCTGGACGCCCTCGTCTTCATCGGTCAGACGCCGGTGGCGCTGCTCATCACGCTGCTCGTGACGACCTACGTCCTCGGCACCCGGGGCCGCTCGCTCGCGACCGTCGAGACCCTGCTCAACGACGCGCTCGGCCCCATCTGCGCGATCATCCTCATCACCGGCGCAGGCGGGATGTTCGGCGGGGTGCTGCGCTACTCCGGCATCGGAGCGGCCCTCTCGGAAAGCCTGGCCGACCTGGGCCTGCCCCTCATCGTCTCGGCCTTCCTCATCGCCACCCTGCTGCGGGTGGCTCAGGGCTCGGCCACCGTCGCGCTGACGACCACCGCCGGGCTCATCTCCGCCGCCGTCGTCGCGGAGGGGCTCTCCGACCTCAAGATCGCCTGCCTGGTGCTGGCGATCGCCGCCGGCGCCACGGTGCTCTCGCACGTCAACGACTCCGGTTTCTGGCTGGTCAGCCGCTTCTTCGGGATGGACGTCAAGACGACGCTGCGGACCTGGACGGTGATGGAGACCACGCTGGGCCTCGCGATCTTCGTCCTCGCCGCCGGGCTGTGGGTGGTCGTGCCATGAGCCCCACGCCCGACCCCGCCGGACAGCCCCTCCACCTCGTCATCATGGGGGTCTCCGGCACCGGCAAGTCGACCATCGGTCTGGCCCTGCACGAGCGGCTGGGGTGGGAGTTCGCCGAGGGTGACGACTTCCACCCGCAGGCCAACGTCGACAAGATGACCAGCGGGCGGCCGCTCATGGACGAGGACCGCTGGCCGTGGCTGAAGGCGCTCGCGGCGTGGACCGCCGAGCGCGACGCCGCCGGCACCCCCACGTTGCTCACCTGCTCGGCCCTGCGCCGGTCCTACCGCGAGGTCCTCAGCGAGGGCGGCGCGGGCACGTGGTTCGTCCACCTCTCCGGTGACAAGGGCCTGCTCCTGGACCGGATGAGCACCCGCGACCACTTCATGCCGCCGTCCCTGCTGGAGTCCCAGCTGGACACCCTGGAGCCGCTCGAGGCCGACGAGCGGGGGGCGGTCTACGACGTCGCCAACCCACCGGAGCGGATCGCCCGGATGGTCCTCGCCCAGCTCGACCAGGACTGAGACCCCCGCCCTAGAGTGGGCGGTATGCCGCTCCCGCTCGACGAGCCCCTCCCGCGCGACTGGTGGGCCTCCGCCGTCGTCTACCAGATCTACCCCCGCAGCTTCGCCGACAGTGACGGTGACGGCATCGGTGACCTGCAGGGCATCCTGGGCCGGCTCGACCACCTCGAGCACCTCGGGGTCGACGTGGTCTGGCTCAGCCCGGTCTACCGCAGCCCCCAGGACGACAACGGCTACGACATCAGCGACTACCAGGACCTCGACCCCACCTTCGGCACGCTCGCCGACCTCGACGAGCTCATCGCGCAGCTGCACGCGCGCGGCATACGCCTCGTCATGGACCTCGTGGTCAACCACACCAGCGACGAGCACCCGTGGTTCGAGCAGAGCCGTTCCTCCCCGGAGGCGCAGCGGCGGGACTGGTACTGGTGGCGTCCGGCGCGTCCCGGGCACACCGGGGGAGAGCCGGGTGCCGAGCCCAACGACTGGCGCTCCTTCTTCTCCGGCCCGGCGTGGGAGTGGGACGCGGCGAGCGGGGAGTACTACCTGCACCTCTTCAGCCGCAAGCAGCCCGACCTCAACTGGGAGAACCCGCAGGTCAGGGATGCCGTCTACGCGATGATGCGCTGGTGGCTCGAGCGCGGGGTCGACGGCTTCCGGATGGACGTCATCAACCTCATCTCCAAGCCGCTGGACCTGCCGGACGGCGACGCCTTCGCGCTGGTCGCCGACGGCCCCCGGATGCACGAGTTCCTGGCGCAGATGCGCGAGCGCGTCTTCGCCGACCACCCCCGGGCCTTCCTCACCGTGGGCGAGATGCCGGGCGTCACCGCCGAGGAGGCGCGCCTCTACACCGACGCCGACCGGGGGGAGGTGGACATGGTCTTCCAGTTCGAGCACGTCGACCTGGGGATCGGCCCGGGCGGGAAGTTCGACCGGCTGCCCATCACCATGCCGCTGCTGCGGGCGAGCCTCATGGGCTGGCAGACCGCCCTCGCGGACACCGGCTGGAACTCGCTCTACTGGGACAACCACGACCAGCCGCGGGCGGTCAGCCGCTTCGGCGACGACGACCCCGACTGGCGCGAGCGCTCCGCCAAGACCCTGGCGACGGTGCTGCACACGCTGCGCGGGACGCCGTTCGTCTACCAGGGGGAGGAGCTCGGTATGACGAACCTCCCGTTCACGTCGCTCGCCGAGCTGCGCGACATCGAGGCGCTCAACTACGTCGCGGAGCAGGAAGCGGCGGGCAGGCCGGTCGAGGACCTGCTGGAGGGCATCCGCGCGGTGGGGCGGGACAACGCCCGCACGCCCGTCCAGTGGACCGACGCACCCGGCGCGGGCTTCACCAGCGGGGAGCCGTGGATCGATATCAACCCCAACGCCGCGCAGATCAACGCGGCCGCGCAGACGGGGACGGCCGGGTCGGTGCTGGAGCACCACCGCGCGCTGGTCGCCCTGCGCCACGACGAGGAGGTGATCGCCCGCGGGACGGTGCGCCCGCTGGCGATGGACCACCCCGACCTGTGGGCCTTCGAGCGCGAGCTCGACGGCGTCTCGATGCTCACCCTCGCCTCCTTCACCCGACAGCCCGTCGTCGTCCCGCCCGAGCTGCTGCAGGGGTGGGGCGCGGCCGAGGTGGTGCTCGCCACCTCGGTGGGGGCAGCCGGCGTGCTGGGCGACCGGACCCTGCCGGGCTGGGAGTCGGTGGTCCTGCGCCGTCGGTGAGGCGGCTGGGCCCAGACCCCTGCTGGGCCGGGCCGGCGTCCCCTCATAGACCCGGGGGCAGGGGTCAGGTCAGGGTGAGCCCGTCGGCGACGACCCGCCCGCGGTGCAGGACGGTGCGGTCCTCCGGCCGGTCCATCACCGCCGAGGTCGGGGTCTCCCCGGCCACCAGCACCAGGTCGGCCCGGTCGCCCGGGGCCAGGCCCGGCCGGTCGGCGGTGCCCGCCAGCCGGGGCAGGTCGCGGTCCATGATGCTGGCGCCCCCGCGGGTGGCCACCGCCAGCGCGTGCTCGACCAGCTCGTCGGCCCGGAAGCCGTGGGTGAAGGCGAGCTGCCAGGTGCGGTCGAGCATGTCGCCGTTGCCGTAGGGCGACCAGTAGTCACGCTGGCCGTCCTGGCCGAGCCCGACCCGGACGCCGGCACTGGCGAGCTGGGCGAGCGGCAGCGTCTGCCGCCCGCCCGGCGCGACCGTGGCCGTGGCGATGTCGAGCTCGGCCAGACGCTCGATGAGGCCCTGCGTCTGCGACTCGGTGCCGTCCCAGAGACCGTAGCCGTGCGAGATGAGCACGTCCCCCTGCATCCCCAGGGCCTGCGTGCGCTCGCAGATCAGGTCGGCGGAGAACCGGCCCAGGTCGCCGGGCTCGTGCAGGTGGATGTCGACGGGCACGGCATACCGCTGGGCCAGGTCGAAGACGAGGTCGAGGTGCCGGACCGGGTCGCGGTCCAGGCTGCACGGGTCGATGCCGCCGACGACGTCGGCGCCCGCGCGCAGGGCGTCCTCGAGCACCCGGGCCGACCCCTCCTCACGCAGCAGCCCGGCCTGCGGGAAGGCGATGACCTGCACCTCGGCACGGTCGCGGTGGGTCTCGCGAGCCGCGAGGACCGCCTCCAGCCGCTCCAGCCCGCAGTCCACGTCGACCTGCGCGAACGACCGCACCCGGGTGGCCCCGCGGGCGACCATGAGGCCCAGCGTGTGCGCCGCCCGCTCGGTGACGCCGACCTCGGCGTCCCGCCAGTGCGCCCGGTCGTTGAGCATCATCGTCCACACCCCGGGGCCACCGGTGTGCGGCCGGAAGGGCAGCCCGAGCCGGGTCGAGTCGAGGTGCACGTGGACGTCGGAGAAGGCGGGCAGCAGCAGCCGGCCCCGGCCCTCGAGCTCCTCCTCGCCCGGGGTCCCGGGGGACCCGGCACCCGCGTGCTGGCCGACCTCCTCGGTCCGGCGAGGAGCGACCTCGGCGACCAGCTCGCCCTCCAGTCGGACGTCACTGGCCGGGCCGCCCCAGGGGCGCACGTCGCGGATCCACATGGTGGACACACTACGAGCGGGGCACGACACCGTGGTGTCGCGCCCCGCTCGTGCGGTTCCTCAGGCGGCGGGCGTCAGCTCTGGTCGTCCCTCTTCCAGGGCTGGCCCTCGCCCTCGGGGCGGTCCCACGGCTGGGCGTCACGCTCGTGCGGCGCGTCGGCCGGGGCCTGCTCCGGTGCGGCGTCGGCCTGCTGGCCCAGGTCGGGCGCGACCTGCTCGGGCTGCTGCAGCTCCTCGAGCTGGCCCTGCTCCTCGGACCGGTCGGTGTCCCCACCCGGCGCCGCCGCGCGCCGGGCCTTGTCGGCGGCCTCGGCGATGGCGGCGTCCGCGTCCTGCTTGGAGCGCTTGCGGGTCGAGAGCTCCGCGTCGCGGGTCGCGCCCTCGGCCTCCTCGCGGGCGCGGCGAAGCGCCTCGCGGGGGTCCTCCAGCATCGGGGCGTCCACCCCGAGGTCGATGTCACCGACCTCGGAGCTGATCCCGCTCGACGGGGCGTCCAGGCCCGCGGTGTCCGGGCCCTTGCCGCCGCCGAGCGCGTTGCCGATCCCCGAGAGGGCGGCGGTGAGCTCGGTCGGGACGACCCACATCTGGTTGGAGTCGCCCTTGGCGATCTCGGGCAGCATCTGGAGGTACTGGTAGGCCAGCAGCTTGCTGTCCGGGTTGCCCTTGTGGATGGCGTCGAAGACCTGCAGGATCGCCCGGGCCTCACCCTGGGACTCCAGGATCGCCGACTGGGCCGCACCCTCGGCCCGCAGGATCTGGGCCTGCTTCTCGCCCTCGGCGGTGAGGATCTGGCTGCCCTTGACGCCCTCGGCGTTGAGGATCGCCGCGCGCCGGTCACGCTCGGCGCGCATCTGCTTCTCCATCGAGTCCTGCACGCTGGCGGGCGGGTCGATCGCCTTGAGCTCGACCCGGTTGACCCGGATGCCCCAGCGTCCGGTGGCCTCGTCGAGCACCCCGCGCAGCTGGCCGTTGATCATGTCGCGGCTGGTCAGCGTCTGCTCCAGGTCGAGGGAGCCGATGACGTTGCGCAGCGTGGTCACGGTGAGCTGCTCGATGCCCTGGATGTAGTTGGCGATCTCGTAGGTCGCGGCCTTGGGGTCGGTCGGCTGGAAGTAGATGACCGTGTCGATCGAGACGACGAGGTTGTCGCTGGTGATGACCGGCTGCGGCGGGAAGCTCACGACCTGCTCGCGCAGGTCGACGACCGAGCGGGGCCGGTCGACGAAGGGCACGAGGAAGTGCAGGCCGGCGTCGAGGGTCCGGTCGTACTTGCCGAGCCGCTCCACGATGACGCTCGTCGCCTGCGGCACGATCCTGATCGCCCTGGCCACGGCCACGACGACGAACAGCGCGAGCAGGAGGACGACGGCCCAGACGATGACGTTGATGGGGTCCATCAGGGTTCTCCTTGGTTGGGTGCTGCTGAGGTATGGGGTGCCGCGCGGCGGTCAGTCGCGGGGCGGCTCGAGGTCGAAGGGCTTGTCTTCCGGGGCCGCGGCGGTGACCACCGCGGTCGCCCCGTCGATGCGGACCACCGTGACGAGGTCACCCTCGGCGAAGGTCTGCCCCTCCAGCTCGGCGCGGGCCGTCCAGTTCTCGCCGCGCAGCTTGACCAGGCCGTCCCGGTCAGAGACCGGCTCGAGCACGGTGGCGGTCTGCCCGATGTTGCCCTCCATGAGGATCTTGCCGCCCTTGCCCTCCAGGCGCAGGTGGCGCAGGGCGACCGGGCGCAGGGCGAAGACGAAGAGGCCGGAGGCCACGGCGAAGATCAGCACCTGCCAGATGAGGCCGATGCCGAAGGTCCCGGCGACGACGGCCGCCGCGAGGGCGCCGAGCGCCAGCATGAGGAAGAGCAGGTCGAGGGTGGTCATCTCGACGATGCCGAACGCCAGGGCGGCGCCGATCCACCAGAGCCACTGCGGAGAGTCGCGTAGCCAGTCGGGCATGTCGGGCTCCTTTCCCCTGTGACCGTTGATCCTATGACGTGGACGTCAACGACGCACGGCCGGTTCCCTCGACCTGCGACCGGTCACCTCTCCCGCCCCCTCTGTCACCCCGGACGCGCGGTCGTGCCGCCCCGGACGCCCGGACGCGCGGTCGTGCCGCACCGGACGCGCGGTCGTGCCGCACCGGACGCTCGATCGTGCCGCGCCCGGTGCGCCCCGCCCCTCACCAGAGGCCGGTACCGACCAGTCGCGGCAGCTCCGACCGCGTGGCGGTCGCGGTCGGAGCCGCCGGCTCCCCACCTCTGAGCGCCCGTCCGATGATCCCGAAGACCTGCTCGGTCTCCACCAGGAAGGCGTCGTGGCCGTAGGGGCTGTCGATGACGGCCAGCTCCCGGCAGGTCGGCGCGGACGCGACGACCTGCCCGTCGGCCGGGGTGAAGAGTCGGTCGCTGCTCACCACTCCGACGGTGAGCTCCGCGGTGATCCGCTGCAGGGCGGCTGCGACGCCGCCGCGCCCACGCCCGATGTCGTGGCTGTTCATCGCCTCGGTGAGGACGAGGTAGGCGTTGGCGTCGAACCGGCGCACGAGCTTCTTGCCGTGGTGCTCGAGATAGGACTGCACGGCATACCGGCCGCCGCGCAGCGCGTCCTCACCGTCCTGCGCCCCGCAGCCGAAGCGCAGCGCCAGCTCCGCCGCCGAGCGGTATGTCGTGTGCGCGATCTGGCGGGCGATCTCCAGCCCGGCGCGGGGCCCGGGTCCGGGGTAGTAGTCGCCGCCGTGGAAGGCCGGGTCGAGGCGGATGGCGTGCAGCTGCGGCACCGACCAGGCGATCTGGTCGGCGCTCGCCACGGCGCTGGCGGCGAGGACGACGCACCGTCGCACCCGGTCCGGGAAGGTGGTCGCCCACTCCAGCGAGCGCATGCCTCCCACGGAGCCGCCGACGACCAGCGCGAAGCTCTCGATGCCCAGCCGGTCGGCCAGCAGGGCCTCCGCGTGCACCTGGTCGCGCACGGTGACCCGGGGGAAGGAGCTGCCGTAGGGCCGGCCGTCCGGCGCGGCCGAGGACGGCCCGGTGCTGCCGCCGCAGCCGCCCAGGACGGAGGGCGCGACGACGAACCACTCGTCGGTGTCGATGGGGCAGCCCGGACCGATGAGGCCCGGCCACCAGCCCGGCGTGGGCTGCCCCGGCCCCTGCTCGCCCACGACGTGGCTGTCGCCGGTGAGTGCGTGCAGCACGAGGACGGCGTTGCCGCCGTCGGCGTCGAGGCGGCCCCAGGTCTGGTAGGTGACCCGGACGTCCTCGAGGATCTCCCCGGACTCCAGTGCCAGGGGGCCGACCGGCTGGGTCCGCCGCCGCGTGCGGGGCGGTGGCTCCTCCAGGGGCACGGTGGCCACGTCAGGCTGCCTCGGTGCCGCGGGCCACGGCCGCCGCGGCGGCGAAACCCCGGTCGAGGTCGGCGAGGATGTCCTCGATGCCCTCGATCCCCACCGAGAGCCGCACCAGCCCGGGGGTGACCCCCGCGGCCCGCTGCGCCTCCGGGGTAAGCTGGGAGTGGGTGGTGCTGGCGGGGTGGATGACCAGCGAGCGGACGTCGCCGATATTGGCGACGTGGCTGTGCAGCTCCAGCCCCGAGACGAAGGCGCGTCCGGCGGCGGCGCCACCCTCGATCTCGAAGGCGAGGACGGCCCCCGCGCCACCGGGCAGGTAGGTCTGCGCCCGCTCGTAGGAGGGGTGGCCGGGCAGCCCGGCGTAGGCCACGGAGGTCACCTGGTCGTGAGCCTCCAGCCACTGCGCCACCCGCTGCGCGTTGGCCACGTGCCGGTCCATGCGCAACGACAGGGTCTCCACGCCCTGGGCGATGAGGAAGGCGTTGAACGGCGAGACCGCCGGCCCGAGGTCGCGCAGCAGCTGGACCCGCGCCTTGATGATGTAGGAGACGTTGGCGCCGAGCAGGCCGCCCTCGCCCAGCGCCTCGGCATACACCAGACCCTGGTAGGACGGGTCGGGCTCGGTGAAGCCGGGGAACCGTCCACCGCGGCCGTAGTCGAAGCGGCCGGCGTCGACGATGGCGCCGGCGATCGAGGTGCCGTGACCGCCGAGGTACTTCGTCGCCGAGTGCACCACGACGTCGGCGCCGTGCTCGATGGGGCGGCAGAGGTAGGGCGTGGCGACCGTGTTGTCCACGATGAGGGGCACGCCCACCTCGTGCGCGACGTCGGCCACCGCGCGCAGGTCCAGCACGTCGCTGCTGGGGTTGGCGATGGTCTCGCCGAAGAACGCCTTGGTCTCCGGGCGGGCGGCGGCGCGCCACGCCTCGGGGTCGGTCGGGTCCTCGACGAAGGTCACCTCGATCCCCAGGCGGGGCAGGGTGTGCGCGAAGAGGTTCTGGGTGCCGCCGTAGAGGCTGGGGGAGGACACGACGTGGTCGCCCGCACCGGCGACGTTGAGCAGCGCCAGGGTGACCGCCGAGGATCCGGAGGCGACGAGCAGCGCACCGACGCCGCCCTCCAGGTCGGCGATCCGGTTCTCGACCGTCTCGGTGGTGGGGTTGGTGATGCGGGTGTAGATCGGCCCGAGCTCGGCGAGCGCGAACCGGTCGGCAGCCTGGTCGGCGTCGTCGAAGACGTAGGAGGTGGTCTGGTAGATCGGCAGGGCGCGCGCCCCGGTCTGGGAGTCGGGGGTCTGGCCGGCGTGGATCTGCCGGGTGGCGAAGTCGCGGTAGGTGCTCATCGAAGGTCTCGTCTCTCGCTGGGGGGTGGCAGGGTGCTGGTCACTCTGCTGAGCCCGCCTCAGCAGCGGGAGGGACGGGGCCGGGGTCGTCCGCGGCGCGTCGGCTGCGAGGGGTGGGCTCAGCAGCGGCGCATTCGGCGGGAGCGGCTCGTCATGCGTCCTGTTCTACAGGCGGCCAGTCTCGAAGTCAATGCGAGGTCACGGGCTGCTAGCGGCCTGTTTCTGCAGGATCTGCAGAAGACCAGGCTCATGAAGCAGGTCGTGCGGTATGCCGCCTGCTCAGGTGCAGAGCACGGTCACCTCATCGCTCACCACGGAACCCGGGGTGGTGCAGAAATGGTGGTGCACACTGGTCGCCAGGGCGACCGGTCCGCAGCACCGTTCCTGCACCACCATGCTCAGCCCCGCCGCTCGAGCACCCGTACGTCCGGCATCGGCGACGCAGGGCCCAGCGCGATGAGCTCGTCCACCCTGGCGAGGAAGCTCTGGGGGCGGGCGTGCAAGGTCCACGGGGTCACGCCGAGCACCCGCGCGCCGACGGCCACCAGGACCGAGTCCTTCTCGACGGTCGCGGCCCACCGGTCGCCGCCCCGGTCGTCGATCCCCTGGTGGTACTGCCGCGAGTGCACCTGAAGGGCCGCTCCCACGGTGGGCATCCAGCCGTCCGGGCAGGCGAGGAAGCGGCCGGTCCGCGCGTGCACGAGCCGGCAGTTGGTCAGCAGCACAGGAAGGTCCGGCCGCTGGTCCCACAAGCGGCGCAGCACCGCCTCCGGACGGGACCACGCGCCACCGGTGAAGGCCTCGAGCCCGGCGCGCACCCGCTGCACCTGCACCCCCGGGCGTTGCCACAGCTCGCCGTCCAACCCCGGCGGGGTGGCGAGCCCGCGCTGCAGGATCGCGATGGCCAACGCCTCCTGCTCGGGCGGCGGCACCCGCTCCAGGCACACCCCGTCCACCAGCGCCCGCGCGGCCGGTGCCACAGCCAGCGGCCCCTCATGCCTCGCGGGGTCGGGGAGCCGGGTGGTCCGGACGACCCTCGCCCCGTCGTGCTGGCGGGCCCGGGCCGTGGCCGGCACGAGGAACGTCGCGACCTGCGGCGGCGGCGTCCGGACCCCGTGCTCGCCGAGGGCGACCAGCCCGGTGAGCACCGCGTCCTCGCCGGCCCACAGCGCCGTGGCCGTGAGGAGCGCGTCGGGACTCAGCGGCCCACGGTGGGGTGACACGACGCGCGGGTAGGGCATGCGCCACACCGTCGAGCGTCGGTGCCGGATCTGCGCCGGCGTCCACCCCGCGCCCCGCAGCTGTGCGACGGTCGCGAGCCCGCGCTGGCCGGCGATGTCGGGGAAGGGTGGGTGCTGCGGTGCCATGCGACCCATGCTGCCCGGGCGGGCCAGGCCCGCGCAGACAGCAGCCCCTGGCCTGTGGACAAGCGTAGTGGTGCAGGAACGGTGCTGCAGGGTGGTCGCCAGGACCACCGGTGCGCAGCACCGTTCCTGCACCAGCATGCTCAGAGGTCGACGGTGCCCAGCGGCTCGAGCGTGGCGAGGTCGGCCACGTGCAGCGTGCTCTCACCCAGGATCCAGAGGTGGTCGTCGATGACGAGGGTGCGGCGGGCGTGGTCCCAGTTCGGTGCCCTGTCACCGCCCAGCTGGAGTCGTGGACCCTGGGCCAGGCCCTGGGAGTCGACGTCGACACCGGCCGAGACGACGCCGGTCCACTGCGAGGTCTCGGTCCACGCCTCGGCGGGCAGGAAGAGCTGCCCGGTCCGCGGCCACCACGTGAAGGCCCGGTGGTCGTGCTCCGCGCCGGACCGGTGGTCGGCCCAGGTCTGCTTCGCGACCTGGGTCGGGGCGTCCGGGTCGGAGATGTCGAACAGCGAGACCTGCAGCCCGGTGGTCCGGCCGCGGTCGGTCGCGTCCTGGCCGACGCCCAGCAGGAGGTCCTCACCCACCGGATGGAGGTATGCCGAGTAGCCGGGGATCTTGAGCTCGCCGGTGACCCGGGGCTCGGTGGGGTCGGAGGTGTCGAGCAGGTAGAGCGGGTCGGTCTGCCGGAAGGTCACCACCGCCGCGGTGTCGGCGGACAGGTAGCGCACGGCGTAGATCTGCTCGGTCTCGCCGAGGCCGTCGACGCGCCCCTGCTCGACCAGCCGGTCGCCCTCCTCGGCGAGCACCACGAGCGAGCTGCTGGAGGGGGTGCTGCCCGACCCGTCCGTGGTCGTGGCGACCCGGATCGTCCCCTGGTCCTCGTCCAGGCTGAACTGGTTGAGCAGCCGGCCCGACACGCTCCCCGAGGCGACGTGGTCGGTGGAGGCCGGGTCGGTGAGGTCGAAGGTGTGCAGGGCGGTGGTGGCGGCGCCGCCGGCGCCCCGCGGCAGCGCGGCGTCCGAGGCGTCGGAGGCATCGGCGACGGACCACGCCTCCCACGGGCTGGTGGCGACGACGAGGCGGTCGGTCGAGGCATACACCGTGGAGCCGGAGGCGACCAGCCCGCCGGCGGAGGTGACCTCGAGCTCGTCCTGCGCGAGGTCGAAGGTGAGCACCGACATGGTGGTGAGCCCGGAGAACTCCGGCGGCCGGGCCACGTCCTCGCAGGGCACGGCGAGCCGGGTGCCGTCGGAGCGGGTGCCCTGGACGGTCTGGACGTGCGGCAGCCAGTCGTCCAGCGTCGAGGCCTCGATGATCTCGCGGTTGACCTGCTCGGCCTCCTCCTCGGCGACCAGGCTTCCGGTACGCGGCCGGACGAACGCCAGCCCGGGCGGCGCGGTGACCATGACGACCCGGGCGGTGCCGTCCTGCATCCGGGCGGACCGGTAGTCGCCCTCCAGCCGCAGCGTCCCACCGGCGGTCGGGTTCGCCGGGTCGGACACGTCGACGAGGGTGACGACGGTGCGGGTGGCCTCGAACGCGGGGAAGGAGGTCAGCCCGTCCGCGGCGTCGGGGGTCGGCCTCGGCACGCCCTGCCGCGGCCACTCCCGGGTGAGGACCAGCACCTCTCCGGAGCTGCGGTCCAGCAGGAGCTCCGCATCGGACCCGAGGTCGCGCCCCGGCAGCCGCAGCGTCCCGACCTCGGCCCGCGTGGCGACGTCGACGACGACCAGCCGGCCACCCCGGGTCGTCACGAGGATGTCGCCATCGGTCTGGACGACGTCGGGCTCCTCCACCCCCTGCTCCTGGTTGTTGGTGCCGGAGAAGTCCCGGCCCTCCACGGCGGCCCCCGCGCCGTCGCCGCCGCCCACCGAGCTGTCGGCGGCGCCGGAGTCCTCCATCGCCAGGTCCGGTCCAAACCACCCCGAGCCGGTGCCGAGCCCCCACGGCCCGACCCGCTCGAGCGCGTGCTCCCGGAAGTAGTCGAGGAGCTCCTCGCAGGAGCCGAAGTCGGTGAGCTCGGCGGCCCCGGCGCGCGGCGGGGCGACGACGTCGGCCGGCGTGCAGGCCCCGAGGGCCAGCGGCAGCGCGAGCAGGGAGGCGACGAGGGCGGTGCGGCGGCCAGACGACGGTGTCATGGCGACTCGATTCCTGGGAGGGGGCTGCGGTGCGGGAGCCCGGAGGGTGCGTCGGTCAGGCGTATGACGTG
The DNA here is from genome assembly GCF_947487915.1 of uncultured Serinicoccus sp. GTDB lineage: Bacteria > Actinomycetota > Actinomycetes > Actinomycetales > Dermatophilaceae > Ornithinicoccus. Next base: position 26,544 of record NZ_CANKYH010000010.1, read on the forward strand.
ACGTCACCCTCGCCGGTTCCGTCCCTGCCGCGCGTCCGGGGCGGGACGCGGAACGGCCGCCCGTCCTGCGAGCAGGACGGGCGGCCGGTGAGGGGTGCGGTCGGCGTCGACGGGCGGGTCAGCGGTCGGCGTCGGCGTCGACGAGCGGGTCAGCGGTCGTCGTCGAGGTGGTGCTCCTCGGCGTACTCGCTGAGGTGGCCCTCCGCGTGGGCGGCCACCAGCTCCGAGCGGCCGGGGTAGCGGACGTCCTCCACCACCTTCTGCATGAGCTCGCTGGGCTCCTTGGTGAACTGCGAGACGACGATGATGGTGATGAGGTTGAGGATCATGCCGATCGTCCCGATGCCGGTCGCGGGGATGTCCAGGATCGGCTCGTTGCCGAAGAAGGTCGGCAACGTCCACAGCTGGTACAGCAACGTCACGCTCAACCCGACCGCCATCCCGGTCGCGGCGGCTGCCGCGGTCGCCTTCTTCCAGAAGATCCCGAGGAAGAGGATCGGGAAGAAGGAGGCGGCGGCCAGGCCGAACGCCAGGGCGACCACCTCGGCCACGAACCCGGGCGGGTTGATGCCGAGGTAGCCGGCCACCAGGATGGCGGCGGCCATGGCGATCCGGCCGACGCGCAGCTGCTGGGCGTCGGTGGCCCGGGGGTTGATCCGCTTCCAGTAGATGTCGTTGGCCACCGAGCTGGAGATGACCAGGAGCAGACCGGAGGCGGTGGAGAGCGCCGCCGCCAGACCGCCCGCCGCGACCAGGCCGACGATGGGGGCCGGCAGGCCGGCGATCTCCGGGGCGGCGAGCACGACGATGTCGTTGTTGATCGCCAGCTCGGTGCCCTCGCCGATGGCCCCGGCGACGTCGATGATGCCGTTGCCGTTGAGGTCGTCGACCGTGATGAGACCCACGTCGCGCCAGGTGTTGAACCAGGTGGGGGTGTCGTCGACCGCGCTGCCCGGGATCTGGGTCAGCACGTTGTACTTGCTGAACGCACCGACGGCCGGCGCGATCGTGTAGAGCAGCGAGATGAAGAACAACGCCCACAGCGCCGAGTAGCGCGCCGCCCGCACCGACTTCGCGGTGTAGAACCGGACGATGACGTGCGGCAGACCCGCGGTCCCGAACATCAGGGCGGCGGTGATGAGGACCATGTTGACCATGGAGGTCTGGGTGAAGGCCTCGGTGTAGGCCGCCAGCCCGAGGTCCCGCTGCAGGCCGTCCAGCTCGTCGAGGATCTGCCCGAAGCCGATCTGCGGGAACGGGTTGCCGGACAGCTGCAGCGAGATCGCCACCGCGGGGATGATGTAGGCCACGATGAGGACGGAGTACTGCGCGACCTGGGTCCAGGTGATGCCCTTCATGCCACCGAGCACGGCGTAGAGGAAGACGATGGCCATCCCGATGACGACGCCCCACGTGCGGTCGACGCCGAGGAAGCGCTGGAAGACGACGCCCACCCCGGCCATCTGCCCGGCCACGTAGACGAACGACACCACCAGCGCGCAGACCACCGAGACCAGGCGGGCGGTCTCGTTGTAGCGGTCGCCGACGAAGTCGGGCACGGTGTACTTGCCGAACTTGCGCAGGTAGGGGGCCAGCAGGAGGGCCAGCAGCACGTACCCGCCGGTCCACCCCATGAGGAAGACCGAGCCGGCGTAGCCGTTCTGGCTGAAGGCGACGAGCCCGGCCATCGAGATGAACGACGCGGCGCTCATCCAGTCGGCGGCGACCGCCGCGCCGTTGGCCGGCGCGGGGATGCCGCCACCGGCGACGTAGAACCCGGCCGTGTCGGAGACCCGGCTGCGGTAGGCGATGTAGATGTAGAAGCCGAACGTGAGGACGACGAAGACGAGCGTCCAGGCCTGGATGGGGCTCACTGGTGATGCACCTCCTGCTCGTACTCGGTGATGCCGAACTCGGCGTCGAGCTTGTCCATCCGCCACACGTAGAAGGCGATGAGCAGGACGAAGACGATGATGGAACCCTGCTGGGCGAACCAGAACCCGAGCGGTATGCCGAAGATGCTCACGGCGTTGAGCACGTCGACGAAGAGGATGCCGGCGCCGAAGGACACCAGGGCCCAGATCACCAGTAGGACCGACATCAGGCGGACGTTGCGCCGCCAGTACTCACGTCGTTGGTCGACGTCAAGCATGGAGCCTCCTTGCTCTGCGGGACGGATGTGGCCAGCAGGCCTACCGAACACGAGGCCGTGACGCGGCGGCAAGGAGCGCGCGGCGGTGGTGCGCCGAACGGTGCCGGCGGTGCGCCGAGCGGCGAGGCGTCGACGACGAGTGGTGCCGCCCACCCCGTGGCCGGTCGCGGGCCCGCTCACCGGGTCGGTGCGCAGGTCACCCCGCCGGGGGGGGACGTGGCATACAGTGCCGCTCATGCGCTCCCGACGCGCCCCGGGCCAGGGCCGGCTGCTCCTCGCCGCGGGCATGATGGTCCTCGGCGGTTTCCTGCCCTGGGTCTACACGTATGCCGGTCCGGTGAGCGGAGCCGTCGGTGCCGGGCTGTGGGTGTTCTACGCCGGGCTGCTCGCCCTCGCCGGCGGGATGGTGCCCGCCGTCCGGCTGCGCGGACTCATCGTCGCCCAGTCGGTGGTGTGCGCGGTCGTGGCCCTGGGGCTCCCGCTCTGGCAGGTGGTCCACCTGCTGCGCCTGGTGGGTCTCGAGGGGTGGATGCCCGGGCCGGGCCTGGTGCTCAGCGCCTTCGGCGGGGTGCTCTGCCTGCTCGCCGCCCGGCAGCTCTCGCAGGTCCGGCCGGTCCAGGCCTGAGCCGTGGACGCCGAGCAGCTGCGCGAGCGGGTGCTGGAGCTGGAGGACCTCCGCGCCCGCTCCCGACGCCTGCGGCTCTCCCGGGAGCGGTTGCAGCCCCGGCTCGACCGGGACCGGGCGCTGCTGGCCGAGCGCACCCGGCTGCGCGACGCCCACCAGGGCGACGTCGACCGGCTCGACCGGCAGGGCCCGCGGCGGTGGGTCGCCTCCCTCGACGGTTCGCTCGACGAGCGGCGGCAGCAGGAGCTGGCCGAGGCGCAGGAGGCGGCCGCGCGGGTGGAGGAGGTCCGCGCCCGCCTCGCCACCCTCGCCGTGGAGGCCGACCAGCTCGACGGCGACATCGCGGCGCTGGGTGACACGGAGACGCCCTACCAGGAGGCGCTCGCCGACCTCGTGCTCGCGGTCCGGGCCGGGACGCCCCGCCCCGGGGTCCGGGGGAGGGTCGAGCCGCCCCCGGAGGAGCAGATCGTCACCTGGGCCGAACGCCGCCAGCAGGCCATCACCCGGCGCGCCGACGTCGAGGTGCTGCTGCCGCAGGCCCGGGCGCTGGTCCCCCTGATGCGACGGATCGCCGCCCGGATCCCCGTCGTCGCGGCCGGGATGGAGGCCTCGGCAATGGTCACCGACGCTCGTGGTGCCGCCTTCTGGTCCGACGGTCTGGGCGAGCTGCGCCGCCAGGTCGCCGCGGCGGACGAGGCCGTCCAGCGGCTGCGCGAGGAGGTCGAGAGCTCCCAGCTGCCCGACCTGCCGCTGCCCGACCTGACCGGGTTCCCGGCGCCGTCACCGGGCTGGCTGCGGATGGTCGACTACGCGGAGGTCGAAGCCCGGATGGGCGAGGCGCAGCAGTGGGGCGAACGGGTCCTCGCCGAGGCGGAGGCCCTGGTGGCGCAACTGCTGCGGCTGCGCGAGGAGCTGGCCGACGCCTGAGCGCCGTGCCGGGTGCGCACGAGCGCGCCGGCCGGGCCCCGAGGGGCCAGGCCGGCGCGGCCACCGCTGCTGGCGGGGAGTCCCTGCCCCGTCAGCGGGTGGCGTCCTCGCGCGGCTGGCGCCGGTGCGCCCGGGTCCACGCCCAGTAGCCCAGGGCGGCCAGCGCGGCGACCCCGACGAGCTCGGGCAGGATCGCGGCGAGGAAGGACAGGCCGCCGCCGAGCACACCCAGCGCGGCGAGCGCCCCGAGGGCGAGGACGAGCAGCGACCGGCCCCGTCCGTCGCGCAGGCCGCCCTCGAGGTGGGTGCGCCCGGCGGGGTCGGGAAGGAGCGTCCAGGCGATGAGGTAGATCCCGACGCCGACCCCACCCAGGAGGGCGACGACGACGGCGGCGGCGCGGACGGCGACCGGCGCGACGCCGAGGCGGTCGGCCACGGTGGCGCACACGCCGCCCAGCACCGCGTCGTCCGTGCGACGGGCGGGGAGGCGGCGCAGCGCGGCATACACGCCGTCGAGCGCGGAGGAGCGGTGCTCCTGCTCCGGCTGCGGACGCGGCTGCGGGAGGATGGGTGGGAGGCCGGTGGCGGGGGTGGAGGCGGTGTTCTCGTTCATGGGTTAAGCCTGCCGGGGGACCGGCGACGAGGCGACGGGGCAGGCTCCCGGATCCGGGAGGGGGATATCCCCCCTCGTGCGGCGGCGGCGATTCTCCCCCCGATGGGGGCGGCGGGCGCATAGGGTCTGCGCATGTCCACCGCCGGGAGCCCTGTAGCCTCGGTGCTCATCCTCGCGCACACCCGCGACCGTGGCGCCGTGACCGCCGCGCGGGCGCTGCACCGCGCGGGCTGGCAGGTCGGCGTGGGCTCCTCGCGCCCCGGCGCCGGTCTGGTGGGCGCCTCGCGAGCCGTCACCCGCACCCACCTGGTGCCCCGGCCCACGGGGGGCCCCGCGGCCTTCGTCGCCGGGGTGCGGCGCGCGACCCGCGAGGGAGGGTATGCCGTCGTCGTCGGCTCCGGCGACGACTGGATGGCAGCCTTGACGCACCACCGCGACCTCCTCGACACCCCGGTGGCCCATCCCGCGGCGTCGGTCGTCGGTGCGGCGACGGACAAGCTCGTCCTCGCCGAGCTGGCGACCGAGGTCGGGCTGGGCACGCCGGCGACCTCGACCCTGCAGCCCGGGGCGACGGCCGACGTGGCCCTGCCGGTCGTGGTCAAGAACCGCTGGCACTGGTCGCCGCAGCAGAGCCGCACCCACCGCATCGAGACGCGGGTGTGCTCGAGCCGGGAGCAGCTCGTCGAGCACCTGCGCGCCTTCGAGGGCTCGCAGGACCAGCCGATCCTGCAGGAGCCGGTCGAGGGCCACCTGGCGGCGGTCATCGGCGTCATGCACCAGGGGCGCCTGCTCGGCAGGGTGCAGCAGGTCTCCCCACGGCTGTTCCCCACACCGTCGGGGGCGTCCGCGCGGGCGCGGACCGTCCCGGTCGACCCCGTCCTCGCGGACCGCTGCGAAGAGCTGCTGCGCCGCCTGGGGTGGACCGGGCTGGTGGAGCTGCAGTTCCTCGTGGGTGCCGACGGCGGGCACCGGCTCATCGACCTCAACGGCCGGTTCTTCGGCTCGCTGGCCCTCAGCGAGCGGGCGCGTCCGGGCCTGGTGGACGCCGGCCTGCGGGCCGCGACGGGCGGGTCCGTGCCCCGGCTCGGCGAGGGCCGCCCCGGGGTGCGTTACCAGTGGCTGGCCGGTGATCTGCGGCGCGCTCGCCAGGAGCGGCGCGGGGGAGTGGCGGCGGACCTGACGGCCACCCTGTGGTGGGCGACCCGGGCCCGGCACAGCGTGGCGGCGCTCACCGACCCCGGGCCCGCGCTGCACCTGATGGCCGGCAGAGTCGGCGCCGGCGCCGATTCCGCCGCTCCCGCGGCGGCCGCCGGCCCGACCGCCGCTCGGTCAGCGGCGGCGCAGCTGCCGCACCACCTGGAGGGCGACGTGGCGCTCCGGGGCACGGAGCAGGGCCAGGGCGAGCTGGAAGGTCACGGCCGCGACGACCAGCGCCAGCCCGGCGCCCGCCCAGGCCTGCTCGAGGCCGGACAGCCGCACGGCATACCACGTGGTCAGGGCCGCACCCAGGCCCGCGACCGCGGTGCGGCCTAGCAGCGGCAGCGTGCTCCGGGCGGGGACCAGGCCGTGCCGGCGGGCCGCCAGCCAGCCGGTGAGTCCCGCGGCCACCAGCAGCGACGCCGACGTCGCCACGACGATCCCGGCCACGCCGAGGACCGGGGCGAGGGTCAGGTCCCCGACGACGTTGACGACCATCGCCAGCACGCCCACGGCCACCGGCCCGCGGGTGTCGCCGACGGCGTAGCACGCGCTGACGAGCACCTGTCGGCAGGCCAGCGCCAGCAACCCGGGCAGGAAGCACACGACCGCGACCGCGGTGACCTGCACCGCCCGCTCGTCGAAGGCGCCCCGGCCGAAGGCGAGGGTGACCACCTGCTGCGGGGCGGCCAGCAGGGCCACGGTCACGGGCACGAGGAGGGTCAGCGAGACGGCGAGCCCCCGGTGCACCAGCGCTCGCAGCCGCTCCCGGTCGCCAGCCCCCGCCGCCGCCGCCATCGCGGGGTAGAGCGGGGCGACGAGCGCCGCCACGACGAGCATCTCCGGCAGGTTGACCAACCGCCAGCCGAGGAAGACGGCCGTCACCGCCCCCTCACCCACCGTGGAGGCCACGGCGCGGTCGACGATGGTGTTGACGTTGAGCATGGCCTGGCCGACGAGCAGCGGGGGCAGCAGCCAGCCGATCTCGCGCACGCCCGGCGACCGCGGGTCGAGACGTGGTCGGACCGGCCAGCGGTGCCGGGCGAGCGGGACCAGCTGCAGCGCCAGCCGGGCGAGCGACCCGACCACGAAGCCGATCGCGAGGGCGACGACCCCGATGCGCGGCCCCAGCAGCCCGGCGGCGGCGATCATGACGAGGTTGAACGGCACGCCCTGCAGGGCACCCCAGCGGAAGACGCCGTGCGCCTGGGCCAGGGCCACGAGCAGGTCGGTCGCGGCGACGAGCACGGTCGTCACGAGGACGATCCGGGTGAGGAGCACGAGCAGGTCGGCGGCCTCGCCGTCCAGTCCCGGGGCCAGCACCCGGGACACGGGGGCGGCGGCGAGCCCCAGGGCGACGCTGAGGGCGCCGATGCCCACCACGGCGAGGGTGAGGACGACGTCGAAGGTCCGGTGCCCCGGGCACTCCTGCTCGCCGTCCGCCTCGCGCGCGAGCACCGGGGTGGAGGCCCGGGTGAGGGACGTGCCGAGCAGCCCCAGGACGATGTTGGCCAGCCCGAGCGCGACGAAGTAGGCGTCCAGCTGCGGCCCGGCGCCGTAGACGGCCGCGATGACGGCGTCCCGGACGAAGCCGAGCAGGGTCGACACGCCGGTCAGGCCGGCGACGAGCACGGCGGCGCGGCCGATGCTCCAGCGGGCAGCCACCGCGCCGCCTCGTGCGCGTCTAGAGGTTGATCATGTGGCCGGCGATGCCGTGCACGGCCTCCTTGACGGCCTCGCCCAGGGTCGGGTGCGCGAAGACGGTGCGCGACATCTCGTCGGCGGTGAGGTCCCAGGTCTGCGCGAGGTTGAGGATCGGCAGCAGCTCGGTGACGTCGGGGCCGATGAGGTGGGCGCCGAGGATCTCGTTGTACTTCGCGTCGGCGACGACCTTGACGAAGCCGACACCGTCGCCCAGCCCCATGGCCTTGCCGTTGGCGGAGAACGGGAACTGCGCCGTCTTGACCTCGTGACCGGCGTCCTTGGCCGCCTGCTCGGTGAGGCCCATCGAGGCGATCTGCGGGTGGCAGTAGGTCGCCCGCGGGATGAAGGTGTAGTCCAGCGGCATGGTCTCGGCGCCCGCGAGGGTCTCGGCGGCCACGATGCCCTGCGACTCGGCGGTGTGCGCCAGCATGAGCTTGGCGGTCACGTCGCCGATGGCGTAGACGCCGTCGACGTTGGTCCGCATGTAGTCGTCGATGGCGATGGCGCCGCGCTCGGTGAGCTCGACCCCGGTGCTCTCCAGCCCGAAGCCCTCGACCCGGGGGGCGAAGCCGATGGCGGAGAGCAGCTTGTCGGCCTCCAGCGTCTGCGAGTCGCCGCCGTCGGCCGGGGTCACGGTGACCTTGACGCCGTCACCGGTGTCCTCGACGTTCTCGACCTTGGTGCTGGTCATGAGCTTCACGCCGAGCTTCTTGTACTCCTTGGCCAGCGCCTTGGAGATCTCCGGCTCCTCGAGCGGGACGATCCGGTCGAGGAACTCGACGATGGTGACGTCGACACCGAAGTTGGCCATGACGTAGGCGAACTCCACGCCGATGGCGCCGGAGCCGGCGATGACGATCGAGCCCGGCAGCTCCTCGTCGAGGATCTGCTCCTCGTAGGTCACGACGTTCTTGCTGACCTCCACCCCGGGCAGCATCTTGGTGACGGACCCGGTCGCCAGGATGAGGTGGTCGAAGGTGAGCTGGCTGGTGTTGCCGTCGTCGTCCTTCACGTCCATCGAGGTGGCCGAGGTGAGCGTCCCCCACCCGTCCACCTCGGTGATCTTGTTCTTCTTCATGAGGTAGTGCACGCCCTTGACGATGCCGCTGCTGACCGAGCGGGAGCGCTGGAACGTCGCCCCGTAGGACATGGTGGCGTCACCCTCGATGCCGTACTTCTTCTTGTCGTGCTGCAGCAGGTGCGCGATCTCGGCGTTGCGGATCAGCGCCTTGCTCGGGATGCACCCGACGTTGAGGCAGACACCGCCCCAGTACTTCTTCTCGACGACGGCCACCTTCTTGCCCAGCTGGGACGCGCGGATCGCCGCGACATACCCGCCGGGACCGGCGCCCAGGACAACAACGTCATAGTGATCGGCCATAAGGCCACACTATGCCGTCCCCCGGGGGGCTGGCGCCCCCCGGGTTCCCCCACCGGGCACGGCACGGGGCTCGCTGCGCTCGCTCGCCCACTCACCTCCGGGCAACCAGGCTCGCTGCGCTCACGGTTGCCCGGTCAGTCCTCGACGATCTCGCCCTCGGCGATCTCCTCGGCGATCTCCTCCTCGGCCCGCTCCTCGTCGAACTCGTCCCGGGCCACCTCGGCCTCGGCGAGCATGCGGTAGAGGTCGCGACGGGTGCGGTCCAGCAGCTCGGCCGCCTGCTGGTTGAGCTCGTCCTGGCCGGACTGCCCGACGGCCTGGGTCGCCATGGCGACGCTCCCGAGGGCCTTCCACAGGGTTCCCGCGCTCCCGCGGCGCCCGCTCCCGGGTCCGCCGGAGAAGTGGTGGCGGCGGTCCCGGGAGCCCCCGTGGCCGGGACCACGGCCCCGGCCGGAGGCGCGGTCCTGCCCCCACGGGTCCTCCGGCTCCTCGCCAGCGGCCCATCCCTGGGGCGGGAGGTCCTCGGCGGCCGCGCGACCCGCCTCGGTGAGCTCGTAGGCACGGCGACCGTCGACCTCCGTCTGGCTGACGAGCCCCTCGTCCTCGAGCAGCGCCAGCGCGGGATAGATCGCCCCGGAGCTGGGCCGCCAGGCGCCGCCGGAGCTCTGCTCGATCTCCTGCATGAGCTGGTAGCCGTTCATCGGCTCGCGCTGCAGCAGGTGCAGCACCGCGTTGCGGACGTCGCCGCGACGCGCGCGGCGCGGGCCCGGACCCGCCGGTCCGCCCTGAGGGCCGAAGAAGCCGCCCTTGCGCCCGAAGCCCTGCGGGCCGCCACCCGGGCCGAACGGGCCGCCCTGCGGCCCGAAGACCTGACCGAGGAGCCCGCCCGGGCCGAAGATCTGGTCCTCGAAGGAGCCGAAGCCGCCGGAGCCGTGTCGAGATGTCATGAGTGCCCTCCTGGGGTGTGGTGTGCGTGTCGTTGCTGACAGAATAACGCGACCTGTCTCGATACGTCAACGATATATCGAGAAATGTCGCAGCCCGGGTGCGGGCGCCGCATCGGCGGGGTGGGGTTGACGCGGCGGCATGCGGCGGGGTTGTATGTCCTCATGCAGTTCTTCGCTCTCGTACTTATTACCTAGGGACGCGCCGCCGGCCGATCCTCGCCATCGACGCGTCCTCCCCTCGCCAGCCCGACCGGGCCGAGGGGTTTTTTGTTGCCACCGCCCCACCCTCCCGGACGTCAGGAAGACCCGCACATGACCGCGACCCACATCTCCGACGGTGCGACCGCCACCGCCCCCGGTGACACCGGTGGACGGTCCACCGGCACCACCCGACGCACCGGCGCCGAGGCCCTCGTCGCGACCCTCGAGCGGCTGGGTGTCGAGCATGTCTTCGGGCTGCCCGGGGGAGCGGTGCTGCCGCTCTACGACGCGCTCTACGGCGCCAAGGTGCGGCACATCCTGGTGCGGCACGAGCAGGGCGCCGGTCACGCCGCCCAGGGGTATGCCGCCGCCACCGGCAGGGTGGGCGTGTGCCTGGCCACGTCCGGCCCGGGCGCGACCAACCTCGTCACGTCCTTGGCCGACGCCAACATGGACTCGGTGCCGATGGTCGCCATCACCGGCAACGTCGCGAGCACCGCGATGGGCTCGGACGCCTTCCAGGAGGCCGACATCCGGTCGATCTCCATGCCGGTGACCAAGCACTCCTTCCTCGTGACCAACCCCGACGAGATCGCCGCCACCGTCGCCTCGGCCTTCCACATCGCCTCCACGGGGCGCCCCGGCCCGGTGCTGGTGGACGTCACCAAGGACGCCCTGGTCGCGCTCGCCGACGAGACCCTGCTGCAGCTGCCGATGCCGGGCTACCGGACGCCGACCAGCCCCGCGCCCGAGGCGGTCCGGGACGCCGTCGAGCTCATGCTCACCCACCGGCGCCCGGTGCTCTACGTCGGTGGCGGGTGCCTGCGGGCCAACGCCGCGGAGCAGGTCCTGCAGCTCGCCGAGATCACCGGCTTCCCCGTCGTCACCACGCTCATGGCCCGGGGCGTCTTCCCCGACAGCCACCCCCAGCACATGGGGATGCCCGGGATGCACGGCAGCGTCTCCGGCGTCGCGACGTTGCAGAAGTCCGACCTCATCATCAGCCTGGGCGCGCGCTTCGACGACCGGGTCACCGGCGCCAAGCACACGTTCGCCCCGGACGCGACGATCGTGCACGCCGACATCGACGCGGCGGAGATCGGCAAGAACTTCCCGACGGCGGTCGGCCTCGTCGGCGACGCGCGCGGGACCATCGGCCAGCTGCTCACGGAGTGGACCCGGCGCACCGCCGCCGGGGCGGCCCCGCAGCACGAGGCCTGGGTCCGGCGGTGCCGCTCGTGGAAGGAGCGCTACCCGCTCGGCTACGACACCCCCTCCGACGGGGCGCTCGCCCCGCAGCTGGTCATCGAGCGACTCGGCGCCCTCTCCGGCCCGGACACGGTCTTCGCCGCCGGCGTCGGCCAGCACCAGATGTGGGCCAGCCAGTTCATCACCTACGACCAGCCCCGCCGCTGGCTGAACTCCGGCGGGCTCGGGACCATGGGGTATGCCGTGCCCGCCGCCATGGGAGCCAAGGTCGGCAGGCCCGAGGCCACCGTCTGGGCGATCGACGGGGACGGCTGCTTCCAGATGACCAACCAGGAGCTCGCGACCTGCTCGGTCGAGGGCATCCCCATCAAGGTGGCCATCATCAACAACGCCGCCCTCGGCATGGTCAAGCAGTGGCAGGCGCTGTTCTACTCCGAGCGCTTCAGCCACTCCCAGCTGCCCTCGATGCAGGTCCCGGACTTCGCCACGCTGGCCACGGCCTACGGGTGCGTCGGGCTGCGCTGCGACCGGGCCGAGGACGTGGACGCCACCATCGAGCGGGCGATGGAGGTCGACGACCAGCCGGTGGTCGTGGACTTCCGGGTCAGCCAGGACGCCATGGTCTGGCCCATGGTCGCCGCCGGCACCAGCAACGACGACGTCCAGCACGCGCGTGACGTGCGACCCGACTTCGGGGAGGACGAGTGACGCTGCTGTCCGACTACCCTCCTCGTGACCCGGGGCTCCCCACCCCGGCCCCCGCCTACCGACCGCCCACCCCCCAGCAGCCCCCCACGAAAGGCACCACCATGAGCGACGCAGCTCGCACCCGCCACGCCCTGTCCGTCCTGGTCGAGAACAACCCCGGCGTCCTGGCCCGGGTCTCGGTCCTCTTCGCCCGGCGCAACTTCAACATCGACCACCTGGTCGTCGGCCCGACCGAGGACAACAAGGTCAGCCGGATGACGATCGTCGTCAACGTCAACGCCGAGCAGCTGCACAAGGTCACCAGCCAGCTGGACAAGCTGGTCGAGGTGATCCACATCGAGGAGCTCGAGGACGCCGACGCCATCCGCAGCAAGCTGTGGCAGATCAACGACAACGGCCCGCGCCCCGTCGGCGCCATGGCCGCCGCCGCCTTCTAGTCGTGCGGGGGCTTCGCCCCCTGCATGCCCCCAACGGCGAGGCGCTCGCTTCGCTCGCACACCCCATCTGTTCCGGTGAACCAGGCTCGCTGCGCTCGCGGTTCACCGGGGCTCCGCCCCCACTCACCCACCACCTCCAGGAGACACCTACCCCATGGCCACGATGTACTACGACGACGACGCCGACCTCTCGCTGATCCAGTCCCGCAAGGTGGCCGTGCTCGGCTACGGCAGCCAGGGGCACGCCCACGCGCTCTCGCTGCGCGACTCGGGGGTCGACGTCCGCGTCGGGCTGGCCGAGGGCAGCTCGAGCCGGGCCAAGGCGGAGGCCGAGGGCCTGCGGGTCCTCACCTCGGCGCAGGCCTGCGCCGAGGCCGACCTCGTCATGGTGCTCGTGCCCGACCACGTGCAGCGCCTCGTCTACCGCGACGCGATCGAGCCGAACCTCAAGGACGGCGACGCGCTGTTCTTCAGCCACGGCTTCAACATCCGGTTCGGCTACATCGAGCCCCCGGCCGGCGTGGACGTGTGCATGGTCGCGCCCAAGGGCCCGGGGCACCTCGTCCGCCGTGAGTACGTCGACGGGCGCGGCGTGCCGGTGCTCGTCGCCGTCGAGCAGGACGCCTCGGGCGAGGCCAAGGCGCTCGCGCTGTCGTACGCCTCGGCGATCGGCGGCCTGCGCGCCGGCGGCATCGAGACGACCTTCACCGAGGAGACCGAGACCGACCTCTTCGGTGAGCAGGCCGTGCTCTGCGGGGGCATGAGCCAGCTGGTGCAGTACGGCTTCGAGACCCTCACCGAGGCCGGCTACCAGCCCGAGGTGGCCTACTTCGAGTGCCTCCACGAGCTCAAGCTCATCGTCGACCTCATGTACGAGGGCGGCATCGCCAAGCAGCGCTGGTCGGTCTCGGACACCGCGGAGTACGGCGACTACGTCTCCGGCCCGCGCGTCCTCGACCCCCGGGTCAAGGAGAACATGCAGGCGGTCCTCGAGGACGTGCGCAACGGCGCCTTCGCCCAGCGCTTCATCGACGACCAGGACAACGGTCGGCCGGAGTTCGAGCGGCTGCGCGCCAAGGGCGCCGAGCACCCGATCGAGGACGTGGGCCGCGAGCTGCGCGGGATGATGGCCTGGGTCAAGGGTCACGAGGCGGACAGCGACTACGTCGAGGGGTCGGCCGCCCGTGGCTGAGGTCGACGTCAAGCCCCGCTCACGGGACGTCACCGACGGTCTGGAGAAGACCGCGGCGCGCGGCATGCTCCGGGCCGTCGGGATGGGCGACGAGGACTGGGTGAAGCCGCAGATCGGCGTCGCCAGCAGCTGGAACGAGATCACCCCGTGCAACCTCTCGCTCGAGCGGCTCGCCAAGGCGGTCAAGGACGGCGTCCACGCCGCCGCCGGCTACCCGCTGGAGTTCGGCACGATCTCGGTCTCGGACGGCATCTCCATGGGGCACGAGGGCATGCACTACTCCCTCGTCTCCCGGGAGGTCATCGCGGACTCGGTCGAGACGGTGATGTCGGCCGAGCGGCTGGACGGCTCGGTGCTGCTCGCGGGCTGCGACAAGTCGCTGCCCGGCATGCTCATGGCCGCCGCGCGTCTCGACCTGGCGTCGGTCTTCGTGTATGCCGGGTCGATCCTGCCCGGTCGGGCCCGCCTCTCCGACGGCTCGGAGAAGGAGGTCACGATCATCGACGCCTTCGAGGCGGTCGGGGCGTGCTCGCGCGGGCTCATGTCGCGCGAGGACGTCGACGCCATCGAGCGGGCGATCTGCCCGGGCGAGGGCGCCTGCGGCGGGATGTACACCGCCAACACCATGGCGGCCGCGGCCGAGGCGCTCGGGATGTCGCTGCCCGGCTCCGCGGCGCCGCCGGCGACCGACCGGCGCCGGGACGGCTTCGCCCGGCGCAGCGGCGAGGCCGTCGTGGGGATGCTGCGCCAGGGCATCACCGCCCGGCAGATCCTCACCCGGGAGGCCTTCGAGAACGCCATCGCGGTGACGATGGCCTTCGGGGGCTCGACCAACGCGGTGCTGCACCTGCTCGCCATCGCCAACGAGGCGGAGGTCGAGCTGAGCCTGGACGACTTCCGCCGGATCGGGGCGAAGGTTCCCCACCTGGCCGACGTCAAGCCCTTCGGGCAGCACGTCATGGTCGACGTCGACCGGATCGGCGGCATACCCGTCGTGATGCAGGCGTTGCTCGACGCCGGGCTGCTGCACGGCGACGTGCTGACGGTGACCGGGCGGACCATGGCGGAGAACCTCGCCGACCTCGGCGCGCCGCCCCTGGACGGGACCGTGCTGCGGGCGATGGACAACCCCATCCACGCCACCGGCGGCCTGACCATCCTCGACGGGACGCTGGCGCCCGGTGGGGCCGTGGTGAAGTCCGCCGGCTTCGACTCCGACGTCTTCGAGGGCACGGCCCGCGTCTTCGACGGTGAGCGGGCCGCCATGGATGCCCTCGAGGACGGCACGATCGGGGCGGGCGACGTCGTGGTCATCCGCTACGAGGGTCCCCGGGGTGGACCGGGGATGCGCGAGATGCTCGCGATCACCGGAGCGATCAAGGGTGCTGGGCTCGGCAAGGACGTGCTGCTCGTCACCGACGGGCGGTTCTCCGGCGGCACCACCGGGCTGTGCGTCGGGCACATCGCCCCCGAGGCGACCGAGGGGGGCCCGATCGCCCTGGTCCAGGACGGCGACCCCATCACCCTCGACGTGGCGAACGGCCACCTCGACCTGGGGGTCGAGGTGGCCGAGCTGGAGCGACGGCGTGCCGCGTGGTCGGCTCCCGAGCCGCCCCAGCGTGCCCGTCGCGGCGTGCTGTCGAAGTACGTCGCGCTCGTCCGGTCGGCCTCCGAGGGGGCCGTGACCCACTGACCGGGTGCGAGGCACCGGCGGCCGGCCCGACGCACCAGGGGACGGCCACCGGTGCTCGCCGGTCCCGCTCGGCCGGGCTCAGCCGCGCTCGGGGTCGTGCAGCTCACCGATCACCCGGCGCAGCTCCTCCTCGACCTCCGGGTCGGCCTCACGCTCGGCCAGGTCCTTCTCCAGGAGCGCGTCGACCAGCTCGGACACCCGGGCCTCGATCTCCTCGAAGGCGACATCGAGGTCCGAGCGCCCCTCGAGCGAGGTGAGGTCGTCCCAGTCGACCTGGTGCAGCCCGTGGGTGGGCATCTGCACCTTCTCCTCCTCGCTGAGCCCCATCGTGACGACGAGGTCGGAGGTGAGCACGAGCTTGCCGGTCATCGGGGTCACGGTGAACTCGTCCGGGTCGAACCCCTGGTCTCGGAGCAGGTCCTGGATCTCGGGCCGGATCTGCTCGCCGGGGACGACGCCCCCGGACCGCGCCCGGATCAAGCCCTCGCCGCGGCCGTTGGCGATGACGGCGGCGACGTGGCTGCGACCGGTGTTGGCGTCGTCGACGAAGAGCACCTGGGTGACGTGGGCGAGGTCGATGCCGCGCTCTCGTGCCCGCTCGGCGAGCAGCTCCTCGGCCCGGCGCTGGACGAAGACGGTGAGGAACTCATCGATGCGGGCCTCCCGCTCCAGCTCTCCGCGGGCCCGGTCGATCGCCTCGCCGATGTCCTGCGAGGACAGGGTGCCGTCGTACTTGCCCACGAGGGCACGGTGGAGCATGTCGATCTCGTGCGGGTCTGCGTGCGCCATGGGGCCAGCCAAGCACTGCTGCGGGGGCCGGGGTATGACGTCCGGGTGACGCGCGGGCGGACGCTGGCCGTCGAACGGGTGACGCGGCTCAGCGCAGCCCCCGGTAGTGCGCCATCTGGGTCAGCCGGTCCCGGGCGTCCTTGCGCAGCAGGGCGGTGAGGAAGTGCGGGGTGCGGGAGTGCGACTGCAGGTCCTGCCAGCTGTCCTCGACCACGAAGGCGACCTCCGCCCTGGTGAAGACCCCCTCGAACACCGTCACGAGCTCGTCGACGACGGCCGACACGGCGGCGGGCGCGGTCACGGACATACCGCGAGCCTGGCAGCCGCAGGTGTCGACCAGGTGTCGGCCCGGTGACGGGCCGACGGATGCTCCGGGACGACCCGAGGTCAGGCGGTGTCCGCCTGCATGGCGCGCACCCAGTCCGCCTTGACCGAGCGCCACTCCTCGTCCGTGGAGCCTCGGCGCCAGTAGGGCGAGCAGGAGAGCAGCGCCGGGTCGACGAGCGAGCGCTCGAGCAGGTGACGTCGCACCGCCCGGATCGACTCGGCCTCGCCGTGGACGAAGGCGCTGAGCCGCCCCGGGGGGAGGGGGGTGGCGGCGAGGGCGTCGACGAGCAACCCGGTGGGAACCGGGTGCCCGTCGCGGTGGAGGTAGACGACGCGGAGGTCACCCGGGGAGTCCAGGGCCAGCTCGTCGTCGGGTCCGTCGACCTCGAGGAGGGCCAGCGCGGGGCGGCCGGCGGGGACGGCCTCGAGGCAGGCGGCGACCGCCGGCAGCGCGCTCTCGTCACCGACCAGGAGGTATGCCTCGGCCGAGGTCGGCGGCGAGAAGTCGCCCGCCGGTCCGCGCAGCTGGACCCGGTCTCCCGGGGCGGCGTGCCGGGCCCAGCGACCGGCATACCCCACCTCGCCGTGCACCGCGATGTCCACGGCGAGCTCGCGCCGGCGGGGCTCCCAGGAGCGGACACTGATGCGCCGCGGGTAGGGGCGCCGGTGCCGGGGCAGGTCGCGGACCGTCTCGGTGTCGAACGGCGGTTGGTAGCCGGCCTCCGGGGGGAGGAAGAACATGTTGACGTAGGAGTCCGCGAAGGTGGGTTCGGCGAAGTCGTCGAGCCCCTCGCCGCCGAGGACGACGCGGACCAGGTGGGGGGTGAGCTGCTCGGTGCGCACGACCGTGCCGTACATGGATCTCCTTCAGACGCGTATTAGGCAAGGGTACCCTCACCAAATTGCCGGGTCGGTCGGCGGGTGGCCCTCAAGCCCTCCGCCACGGCGCCGCCCGCCTCGCGGTGCATGACAGACTTCCGCCCATGCCCTCACGCCTGCTGGACGAGATCCTGGCCGACCCCTCCGGGCAGGCGTGGGCGATCCTGTGGCGCGAGGGGCAGGACGAGGTCGACGTGCTGGTCGGGGAGGTGACCGACCTCGAGCTGCTCAGCCAGATCCCCCGCCCGCGCGGGGGCGTGCCCGTGCTGGCCATGGTGCCCTTCCGGCAGATCGCCGAGCGGGGTTTCGACGCCCGTCAGGACGACACGCCGCTGCGCGTGCTGCAGCCGACCCGCACCGCGCGCGTCGGCCTGCAGGAGCTGGTGGCGGCCTTGCCCGAGCGCCCGGTGCCGCTGACCGGGGAGCACTTCAGCGTCGAGGACGCCGACTACGCCCGGACCGTCGGGCGGGTCGTCGAGGAGGAGATCGGCGAGGGCGAGGGAGCCAACTTCGTCATCCGCCGCGACGTCCTCGCCCACTGCGAGGGCGACCACGCCGTCGCCGCCCTCACCTGGCTGCGCTCGCTGCTCGTCGACGAGCGCGGCGCCTACTGGACCTTCGCGGTGCACACCCCCGGGCACACCCTGGTCGGCGCGACGCCGGAGCGGCACGTCAGCGTCAAGGACGGCCGGGTCTGGATGAACCCCATCTCCGGCACCTTCCGGCACCCCGTCGACGAGGCGGAGGTGGAGCCTGAGTTCCGCGCCTTCGTCAAGGACACCAAGGAGACCGAGGAGCTCTTCATGGTGGTCGACGAGGAGATGAAGATGATGGCCCAGATCTGCTCCGACGGCGGGCGGATCACCGGGCCCTACCTCAAGCAGATGGCCCACCTCACGCACACCGAGTACCTCCTGGACGGGCGCAGCGACCGGGACGTCCGGGACGTGCTCCGCACGACGATGTTCGCCCCCACCGTCACCGGCTCGCCGATGGAGAACGCCTGCACCGTCATCGCCCGGCACGAACCGACCGGCCGCGGCTACTACTCCGGGGTGCTCGCCCTGCTGGAGGAGGACGACGAGGGCGGGGAGACGCTGGACGCGCCCATCCTCATCCGCACGGCGCACGTGCGCGGCGACGGCACCGTGTCGGTCAGCGCGGGCGCGACGCTGGTGCGGCACAGCGACCCGGTGTCCGAGTGCGCCGAGACCTCGGCGAAGGCGCGCGGGGTCCTCGCCGCGCTCGGGCTGCGGCCGCGCCGCCACCTCGGGTATGCCGTGGACCTCGGCTCGCTCCCCGGTGTCGCCGAGGACCTGGCCGCCCGCAACGACACCCTCGCGCCCTTCTGGCTCAGCCCCCAGGGGGCACGCCCCGACCCCGACCTGCTGGGGCGCCGCGTGCTCGTCGTCGACGCCGAGGACACCTGGACGCAGATGCTCGCCCACATGGTGCGCCACCTGGGCATGGTGCCCGAGGTGCGGCGCTGGGAGGACGTCACCCGGGCCGACGTCACCGGCCGGCGGGATGCCGGTGGGGCCCAGGGGGTCGACCTGGTGCTCTACGGCCCCGGTCCGGGTGACCCGACGGACGCCGCGGACCCGCGGATCGTGCGGCTGCGCCAGCTCATCGCGGACCGGGTCGAGGCGGAGCTGCCGGTGCTGGCGGTCTGTCTGTCGCACCAGGTGCTCGCCGCGATGGCGGGCCTGCAGATCACCAAGCTGCGCTCCCCGAACCAGGGGGTCCAGCTCCCGGTCGACCTGTGGGGAGAGGTGCACCGGATCGGTTTCTACAACACCTTCGTCGCCCGGCCGGGCCCGGCGAGCCTCCTGGGGCGGTCGCTCGAGGTGGCGGTGCACGTGCCGGACGACGCGGTCGTCGGTCTGCGCGGGGACGGGGTGGCCACGATCCAGGGCCACGCCGAGTCGGTCCTGTCCCGGGACGGCCTGCGGGCGCTGCACGCCCTCGTCCGGCACGCCCTGGGTCACCCCGTCGCACCGGACGCGCGGTAGGTCCGGCGTCAGGTCCGGCGGACGTAGAGCTGCTTGCGCACGCGGGCCAGCACTGTGCCGTCGTCGGCCACGACGTCGGTGGCGAACCAGCGCCGGGCCGGCGCCCCGTCGGCTGTCGCCGTCCGCAGCTCCTCCAGCACCTGTTCCTCGAGCGTGAAGCTCGCGCTCGCGGCGCCGCGTCCGGGGGCGACGAAGGTGATCTCCGCGGCCTGGTCCCACACGACATATCCCGGACCCAGTCCCCGCAGCACCATGATCATCCAGAACGGGTCGGTCATCGCGAAGAGCGAGCCGCCGAAGAGGGTCCCCACGTAGTTGCTGGTGAGCGGGGTGTGCCGGAGGCGCACCCGCACGTGCCGCAGGTCCTCGTCCATCCGCTCGATCCGGATGCCGGCGCAGAGGAACGGGGGCCACAGGTTCATGCCGAGCCGGAGCGTGCGGGGGGAGGTGGCCAGCGCCTTGAGCCGGCCGACCCGCTGCGTCGAGCGGGTCGCCCGAGGGGTACCGCTCATTGCGTCGGGGCGGGTGCGGGTCCGGGCAGGCCTCCGGGGACGGCACGGCACGCCCCCTGGACGCGCAGGCCCACGCGGGTGCCCACGGCCGGCGGGTGGGCGCCGCTGCGCGAGTGCACGAGGGTGCCGTCGTCGAGGGCGAGGGTGACTAGCGCGTCGTGACCGTGGAAGTCGACGGTCCGGACCTGGGCGGGTATGCCGTGCCCGCCCAGCACGACCTGCTCGGGGCGGACGAGGACGTGCGTGGCGTCGTCGACGCCGCCGGTGACCTCGACCCGGCCCAGCGGGGTCTCGACGAGGCCCTCGGCGCCCGCGTCGGGCACGGGGAAGAGGTCGGCCTCCCCGACGAAGGAGGCGACCCAGGCGTCGACCGGGGCGGCGTAGACGTCCTCGGGGGTGGCCACCTGATGGACCCTCCCCTCGCGCATCACCGCGACCTGGTCGGCCATCGACAGCGCCTCGCCCTGGTCGTGGGTGACGAGGATCGCCGTCGCGCCGTCGGCGTGCAGGGCGTCGCGGACGTCGCGGCGCAGCTCCACCCGCAGCGAGGCGTCGAGGGCGCTGAAGGGCTCGTCCAGCAGTACCAGCGGTGGACGCGGTGCCAGCGCCCGGGCGAGGGCGACCCGCTGCTGCTGGCCGCCGGAGAGCTCGTGCGGCATGCGCCGGCCGAGCCCGGTCAGCCCGACGAGCTCGAGGCACTCCTCGACGCGCCGGGACCGCTGCGTCCGGGGGGAACGCCGGGGCAGGCCGAAGCCGACGTTGTCGGCGACCGAGAGGTGCGGGAAGAGGGCACCCTCCTGCGGCACGACGGCGACCTGTCGGCGGTGCGGGGGTAGGTGGATGCCGGGCAGCGCCACCGCGCGACCGTGCACGGCGAGGCGACCCTCGTCGATCCGCTCGAAGCCGGCCAGACACCGCAGCAGGGTGGTCTTGCCGCACCCGGACGGCCCGAGGACGGCGAGGAACTCCCCGTCGTCGAGGTGCAGGTCGACGTGGTCGAGCGCGCGGACCGGGCCGAAGGACTTGCCGACGCCGATCACCTCGACGGCGTGCGTGCCGGCCGAGGTGCGGGAGGCCCGCGGGGCGTCGGCGGTCACGGGCATCGACGGTCCTTCCTGGTCGGCTGCGGGCGCGCGGGGGGTCTGGGTCATGGTGACACGGCCGGTTCGGTGGGAGCCGGGTCGGCCGGGCGGGGGACCCCCCGCGCGGGGCGGGGACCGGTGGCGTCGGCCGGCACGATGCCGGTCCGGCGCACCACCACCCAGGTGGGGAGGGCGGCCAGCGCGACGAGGAGCAGTGCGTAGGGTGCGGCCTCGGCGTACCGGCCGATGCCGGTCGCGCTCCACAGCCGGGTGGCCAGCGTCTCCATCCCCGTGGGGCGCAGCAGCAGCGTGGCCGGCAGCTCCTTCATCGCGGTGAGGAAGACGAGCGCGGCGCCCGCCCCGATCCCGGGCAGGGTGAGCGGAAGGGTGACCCGGGTGAAGACGCGGGCGGGAGAGGTGCCGAGGGACTGCGCCGCCTCCTCCAGCGACGGGGGCGCCTGCGCGGCGGCCGAGGCCACGGCGGCGACGGCGAGCGGGAGGAAGAGGGAGGCGTAGGCCAGCGCGAGCAGCCACGTGGTCTGGTAGAGCGGCAGCGCCACGGTCACGCCGAAGAAGACGAGGGAGAGCCCGACGACGACCCCGGGCAGGGCGTGGGCGAGGTATGCCGCCCGCTCCAGCAGCGCGCTCAGGCGCCCGGGGTGGCGGGCGGCCAGGAGGCCCACCGGCAGCGCGAGGGCGACGGTGAGCAGCGCCCCGAGCAGCGAGGCGCTGAGCGAGCCCCACGCGGCGCCGCCGATCCGGTCCCACGCCTGGCCCGCGGACGAGCCGGCGGCGATCCAGCGGGCGAGCGAGAGGGCCGGGACGCCGAGGGCGGTGATGACGACCAGGGTCAGGACGCCGGTGCCGACGAAGCGCCAGGGTCCGAGGTCCAGGGCAGGCGCGGGGCGGCTGACCGCGGCCGTGGAGAAGCGGGCGCCGGCCCGCCGGGTGCGGCCCTCGCCCCCGAGGATGGCCAGGGTCAGCAGCACCAGGACGGTGGCCAGGGTCAGCGCCATGGAGCGGTTGAAGCCCGAGCTGAGCGCGGTGAAGATGGCGCGGGTGAAGGTGTCAAGGCGCAGGATCGAGACGGCCCCGAAGTCGGCCAGGACGTAGAGCGCGGCGAGCAGGCCACCGCCGGCGATCGCGGGGCGGACCTGGGGGAGGGTGACGGTGGTCAGGGTGCGCCAGGGACCGCAGCCCAGCGACCGTGCCACCTCCTCCTGGCTGGCGTCGACCCGGGCCAGCGCGGCGGCGACGGGGAGGTAGACGTAGGGGTAGGTGTAGAGGGTGAGCACCAGGGCTGCAGCGCCGAACCCCTCGAACCGGGCGCCGGGGTCGCCGGACCACAGGTCGGAGACCGACACCCAGGTGAAGGCGGCGACATAGCTGGGCACGGCCAGGGGCAGCGCCAGCAGCACCGCCAGCGGCGCGCGGCCGGGGGTGTCGGACCGGGTGACGAGCCAGGCGCTGCCGACGCCGATGACCAGGCAGGCCAGCGTGACGACCAGGGCGAGCAGCAGTGAGGTGGTGGCGAGCCGGGCCACCCGCTCGGTGGCGACCGTCTCCCACCAGGCGGGCAGGCCGCCCTCCGCCGTGCGCAGGAGCAGGTAGCCCAGCGGGAGCAGCGCCACCGCCGTGGCCGCGAGGGCCACGGCGGTGAGCGCCGGGTGGGCTCGGCGGCCGGTCAGAGCAGGCCCGCCTCGGTGATCATCCCGATCGTCGTCTGGAGGTCCTCGAGGTCGTTGAGGTCGATGTCCGGGGTCTCGAGCTCCTCGAGCGCCGGGAGGCCGGCCGGGCCCTCGAGGCCCTCGATCATGGGGTACTCCGAGGTCTGCTCGACGAAGTAGGTCTGCCCGGCGTCGGAGAGCAGGTAGTCGACGAGCGTCTGCGCGTCGGTGTCCGGCTGCTCGCCCACGAGGCCGAGGCCGGAGATGTTGACCAGGGCGCCGGTGTCGCCGTCGGGGAAGAAGTGCAGGGCGACGTCCAGCTCCTCGGGAGCCACGCCCTGCTCTTCGGCCAGCTCGTAGACGTAGTAGTGGTTGACCAGGCCGACGTCGATCGCGCCGGAGTCGACGTCGGCGACGATCTCGCCGTTGCGCTCCCGGATCTGCGGGTCGTTGGCGGCGAGGCCCTCGAGCCAGGTGGCCGCGGCGTCCTCCCCCTCGAGCACCCGCATCGCGGTGACGAAGGACTGGAAGCTGGCGTTGGTGGGGGCCACGCCCACGCGGCCGGTCCACTCCGGGCCGGTCAGCTCCTGGACCGAGGCGGGCAGCTCGTCCTCGGGGACGGCCCCGGTGTTGTAGGCCAGGACCCGGGAGCGTCCGGTGAGCCCGACCCACGTGCCGTCCGCCGACTGGTAGGTGTCCGCCACCAGGTCGAGGGTCTCCGGCGGGAGCTCCTCGAGCAGTCCCTCCGCGGAGACGGCGCCCAGGGCCCCGGCGTCCTGGGCCAGGAAGGCGTCGGCGGGGGAGTTCTCTCCCTCCTCCAGGAGCTGGGCCGCCATCGCGGCGGTGTCGGCATACCGGACCTCCACCTCGATGCCGGTCTCGCTGGTGAAGTCATCCAGCACCGGCTGGACGAGCTCCTCGTTGCGGCCGGAGTAGAGGGTGAGGGTGCCGTCGCTCTCGGGGGCGGCCTCGTCGGCGCTGTCGTCCGCGGCGTCGGTGGCCTCGGTGGCCGTGTCCTCGGAGGCGGGAGCCTGCTCCTCCGTCGGGCTGCAGGCGGCGAGGGTCATCGGGAGCAGGGCGCCGACGAGGGCGAGGCGGGTCACTCGGATCATGGGGGTCGTCTCCTCCAGGAGCGGTCCAACTTAGGTGGACCTAACTTCACCACAGGCATGATCGTCTGCACAAATTCCCCGACCCCCGGAAACGCGAAAGCCGCGGGTGTCGTCAGGGCAGACCCGCGGCTTGTCGCGTGGCCAGGGGCGGGGTCGAACCGCCGACCTTTCGATTTTCAGTCGAACGCTCGTACCAACTGAGCTACCTGGCCGGAAGTAGTGAGCCGGCGTGGTCCCCGGATCTCTCCGGTGACCACGCCGCTCCTACTCTGCGACCCCGACGGGACTCGAACCCGCGACCTCCGCCGTGACAGGGCGGCGCGCTAACCAACTGCGCCACGGGGCCTCGATTTCAGGTCGAGACCTGGTGCATCCCCAACGGGATTCGAACCCGTGTTACCGCCGTGAAAGGGCGGGGTCCTAGGCCACTAGACGATGGGGACCTATCCGTTGAGGACGACGATGAGCATACGTGATGGCGCCGGGATGGACCAAAACGGTCGGTCCCGCCCGCGTGGCCGGGGCTCAGACGGCTGACGCGGGGTCCCGGGCCCATTCCACGAGGCGCTCCAGCGGCCAGGTGTTGACCACCCGGTCGGCCGGCACACCGTGGCGCACCGCCCGCTCGCAGCCGTAGTCGAGGAAGTCGAGCTGGCCGGGGGCGTGCGCGTCGGTCGACACCGCGAAGAGGCAGCCGGTCTCCACCGCGAGGTCGAGCAGCGCGCCCGGCGGGTCCTGGCGCTCGGGCCGGGAGTTGACCTCCACCGCGGTGCCCGTCCGGGCGCACGCCTCGAACACGGCGGTCGCGTCGAAGTCGCTGGGGGGGCGGGCGCGGGAGCCGCTGCGCGAGCCGCGGTCCCCGCGACGCGGCATGACCCGGCGGCCGGTGCAGTGGCCCAGGACGCTGGTGAGCGGGTTCTCGACCGCGGCGACCATGCGCCGGGTCATCGCGGGACGGGCCATGGTGAGCTTGGAGTGCACCGAGGCGACCCGCACGTCGAGCTCGCCCAGCAGGTCCTCGTCCTGGTCGAGGCCGCCGTCGTCGAGGATGTCCACCTCGATGGCCTTGAGGAGGGTGAACCCCGGCGTGGTCTGCGCGTTGACGGCGTCGACGACCTGCAGCTGGCGGCGCAGCCGGTCGGCGGTGAGACCGCGGGCCACGGTGAGCCGGGGGGAGTGGTCGGTGAGCGCGAGGTAGTCGTGGCCCAGCTCCATCGCGCTGGCCACCATCTCCTCGATCGGGCTGCCGCCGTCGGACCAGTCCGAGTGGCTGTGCAGGTCTCCGCGCAGCAGCTCGCGCAGCGGCTCCCCGCCGGTGGCCAGAGGGGTGCCGGCCCGGGACTCCAGGTCGGCCAGCTTGTCGGGTGTCTCGCCTCGCACGACGGCCTCGATGACGGCCGAGGTGGAGGGACCGATGCCGGCCAGGTCCCGCAGCGTGCCGGCCGCGACCCGGTGGCGCACCTCGTCCTCCCCCAGCGGCAGGATGACCGCGGCGGCCTTGCGGTAGGCCTCCACCCGGCGGGTCTCGGCGCGCTCGCGCTCGAGCAGGAAGGCGATCCGCCGCAGCACGTCCACCGGCTCGGGACCCCCCGGTGCGTGGCTCATGCCCCCACTCTAGGCGCCCCCACCCCCGCCCTCCTGGGCACCGGCCACCCCGGCGCGCGGCCCGGGGGCCGGGTCGGTCGACATACCCTGCTGGCATGGGCACCCTCCACGCCGCCAGGTTCGCCGACCTCGACGCCAGGACGCTGCACGACCTGCTCCGGCTGCGGGTGGACGTCTTCGTCGTCGAGCAGCGGTGCCCCTACCCCGAGATCGACGGGCGGGACGTCGAGCCCACGGCCGAGCACCTGTGGATGGACGTCGACGGTCAGGTCGCGGCGACCGTCCGCACCCTGGTCGACCCCGACGGCACGCGGCGGCTGGGGAGGGTGGCCACGCACCGCGACCACCGCGGGCACGGGTATGCCGCCCAGCTCGTCCGCGAGGGGCTGCGCCGGCTCGGCGACGGACCGGTCCAGATCGGCGCCCAGGCGTACCTGGCCGACTGGTACGCCCGGTTCGGGTTCGTCCGCAGCGGCCCGGACTACCTCGAGGACGGCATACCCCACCTGCCGATGACGCGGGGCTGAGCCGGGCCGCCGGACCCGACCGGCCGGTGCCCGCGGCAGGTCAGCGCTTGGGCTGCTTGCGGAAGTCCTCGCCGAGGTACTCCAGGGCCAGCCGGGCGTACACCTGCTGCTCGGTCACCGTGCGCTCGGAGCGGTCACGACCCACGAAGCTCACCGCCCAGTGCAGCAGCGTGGCCAGCTGGCTCTTGAAGCCGATGATGTAGAAAAGGTGCACGGCCAGCCACGCGACCCAGGCCGGGTAGCCGGTGAGTTCGATCCTGCCCCGCTTCATCACCGCGCGGAAGCGGGAGATCGTGGCCATCGAGCCCTTGTCGAAGTACTCGAACGCCTGGCCGGTCTCCTCCCCGCGGAGCCGTCGCAGGATCTGGTCGGCCACGTGCCGGGCCTCCTGGATCGCGCCCTGGGCCACCCCGGGGACCCCGTCGACCGCGGCCAGGTCGCCCACCACGAAGACCTCCGGGTGCCCCGGCAGGGTGAGGTCCGGCTGGACCTTGACGCGTCCGGAGCGGTCGAGCTCGGCGCCCGCCTGCTCGGCGACCTTGCGGCCCAGCGGGTTGCCCTGCACGCCGGCGGCCCACACCTTGGTCTGCGCCTCGATGCGCTCCTGGCTGCCGTCCTCGGTGGACTCCAGGACGACGCCGCCCTCGTCGACGTCGACAACCTTGCGGCCGAGCTTCACCTCGATACCGAGGTCGGTCAGGCTGCGCTCGGTCTTCGCCGCCAGGCTGTCGCCGAAGGGCGCGAGCACCTTGTCCACGGCGTCCACGAGGATGATCCGCGCCTGCGTGGGGTCGATGTGGCGGAACTCCTTGCGCAGCGTGCGCTTGCTCAGCTCGGCCAGCTGGCCGGCCATCTCCACGCCGGTGGGCCCGGCACCCACGACGACGAAGGTGAGCAGCCGGCGCACGTCGTCCTCCCGCCCGGCGGCGGCCGCGAGCTCGGCGAGCTCGAAGGCACCGTAGATGCGCCCGCGCAGCTCCAGGGCGTCGTCGATCGACTTCATCCCGGGGGCGTACTCGGCGAAGTGCGGGCTGCCGAACCACGACTGGTTGGCGCCGGCCGCGAGGATGAGGCTGTCGTAGTCGTAGACCATGTCCTCGCCGGCCGTGACCGCGGTCACCGAGCGCTCGTGGATGTCGATGTTCTTGACGTCGCCCAGCATCACCGTCACGTTGTCCTGGCTGGCGAGCACGTCCCGCGTCGGCGGGGCGATGACGCCCTCGGAGAGGATGCCGGTCGCGACCTGGTAGAGCAGCGGCTGGAAGAGGTGGTGGCCGGTGCGGGCCACCATGAGCACCTGCACAGCCGGGTCGGACAGCGCCTTGGTGGCGAACAACCCGCCGAAGCCGGAGCCGATGATGAGAACGCGGTGGGGGCGGGAGACGGACGGCTGGGGCGCCGGGGCGGACGTCTGGGGAGTGCTCATATGTCTAGTGAACAACAGATCCGCACCGCAGGATTCCGCCGCAGCCACCGCGTGCCCGCGGAGACGACGAGACGTTGCTCACGGTGGGAGGATGGGGCGATGAGCTCGTTGGAGACGCGCCCGGACGAGGTGGCCTGCGGGGACGGACCGGCCCCGGAGGGGTCGGTAACCGTCCTCGCCCCCCGCGAGGTGCCGCTGGGCGGACCCCGGGCCATGCGGGTGCGTCGCACCCTCCCCGCCCGCGGACGGACCATGATCGGGGCCTGGTGCTTCGTCGACCACTACGGTCCCGACGAGGTGGGGCGGTCCGGCGGGATGGTCGTGCCCCCGCACCCGCACACCGCCCTGCAGACGGTCTCCTGGCTGTTCAGCGGGGAGATCGAGCACCGCGACTCCACGGGGGCGCACGCCGTCGTCCGCCCGGGGGAGCTCAACCTCATGACGGCCGGCCGGGGGGTCTGCCACTCCGAGGTGTCCGTCACCGGTGACGAACCCCACCTGCAGGTGCTCCACGGCGCCCAGCTGTGGGTCGCGCTGCCGGCCGCCGACGCCGGGGTGGACCCGGGGTTCCAGCACCATGCGCCGCAGCCGCGGGCCGTCCGCGGCGGGCGCGTGAGCGTCTTCCTGGGGGCCCTCGGGGTCGACGGGGAGCAGACCCGCTCGCCGGTGCCGACGTATACCCCGCTGCTGGGCGCGGAGATCGTCCTGGACCCCGGAGCGCGGCTCCGGCTCACGGTCGACGCCGAGCACGAGCACGGGGTGCTCGTCGACCACGGCCGGGTGGGGGTCGGGGAGACGGAGCTCGAGCGCGCCGAGCTGGGCTACCTCGCGCCGGGTCGCGCGGAGCTCGAGCTCGCCGCGGGTGCCGACGGCGCCCGGGTGCTGCTGCTCGGGGGGCCGCCGTTCGGCGAGCAGATCGTCATGTGGTGGAACTTCATCGGCCGCTCCCACGAGGAGGTCGTCCAGGCGCGCGAGCAGTGGCAGGCCGAGCTCGGGCACGACCCCGAGGGCCGGTTCGGGGCCTTCCCCTACCCCGGCGGGGACTCCCTCCCGGCCCCCGAGCTGCCGCAGGTGCGGCTGCGCCCCCGGGGCTGAGGCGTGGCGGGCGAGGTCCTGCTGATCGACCACCTCGACAGCTTCACCTACAACCTGGCCGACCTGCTGCACCGCGTCCTGGGGCGGGCCCCCGTGCTGTGGCGGCACGACCACCCGGCCACGGCCCAGGATCTGCGGCGGTTCGCCGCGGTGGTCATCGGGCCCGGGCCGGGACGGCCTCAGGTCGACAGCGACCTGGGCCTGTCGGCGCTGGCGCTCCGCCAGCGGGAGGTCCCGGTGCTGGGGGTGTGCCTGGGCCACCAGGGCCTCGCCCACGTGGCGGGGGAGACGGTGGCGGAGATGAGCCTGACCCGGCACGGGATCGTCAGCCCGGTGGAGCACGACGGGCAGGGTCTCTTCGAGGGCGTGCCGTCGCCGCTGCAGGTCGTGCGGTACCACTCCCTCGAGGTGGTCGAGCCGCTGCGCTCGGCGCTGCAGGTCACCGCCCGGGCCGTCGACGACGGCTGCGTCATGGCGCTGGCGGACCCCGACCGGCCGTTCTGGGGCGTGCAGTTCCACCCCGAGTCGGTCCTGTCCGAGCACGGGGAGCGCGTCGTGGCGAACTTCCTGGCGCTGGCCGGCGTCCGGGCGGCGGCGGACGCGAGCGGGGCCGTGGTCGCCGTCGGCGACACGTTGCGGCCGCAGGAGCACCGCCGCGGGGGACGCCCGGTGCGGTTGCGGGCCCGGCTGCTGCGCGAGGACGCGGACCGGGTGCCCGCCCCCGACCTGCACGAGCGCCTCGTCGGCCGGTCGTCGAGCTCGGTCTGGCTGGACTCCTCGGACGGCAGCGGCTGGTCGCTGCTCGCCGACGGGCGCGGACCGCTGTCCCGGGAGCTGACCCACCGGGTGGGCGAGGGGGCGCCGCTGCTGGACCGGGTGGACGCCGAGCTGGACGCGTGGGCGCTGGAGGTCACGGACGAGCGGCCGGGGGAGGTGCCGTGGCGGCCCGGGCTCGTCGGCTGGATCGGCTACGAGGTCAAGGCCGAGACCGGCGCCGACCCGGCCGGGCGGCACCGCTCGCCGTGGCCGGACGCCTGGCTGCTCCTCGTCGACCGCGGGGTGGTGCTCGACCACCGCACCGACCGGGTGTGGGCGGTGTGGATCGAGGACGCGTCGACCGCCGGCGAGCAGGGGCGGTGGGCCGACGAGGTGGGTTCGGTCCTGGAGGCGGCCATCGAGCCGCCGGCGGCACCCGAGCCGCTGGCGGCGCCACCCGAGCCGCCGGTGTCACCCTCCGTCGACCGGGTGGGCAGGCATCCCGCACCCGCCACCCCGGCCTGGACCCCGGAGGACGACGAGGCCGGCTACCTCGCCAAGGTGCGCCTCGCCCAGGCCCAGATCGCGCGCGGCGAGTCCTACGAGATCTGTCTCACCACGGCATACCGGACGAGCGCGCCGGACCTCGACGAGGGCGAGCTCTACCGGGCGCTGCGGGAGGTGTCGCCGGTGCCGCACGGGGCCTGGCTGCGCGCGCCCGGCCTCAGCGTGCTGAGCGGCTCGCCCGAGCGCTTCGTGTCGGTCGACGCCGGCACCGGGACCGTCGAGGCGCGGCCGATCAAGGGCACCCGCCCCCGCGGGGGCAGCGCCGAGCAGGACGCCGCGCTCGCCGCCGAACTCGCGACCGCGGTCAAGGACCGGGCCGAGAACCTCATGATCGTGGACCTCCTGCGCAACGACCTGCACCGCGTGTGCCGCTCGGGCAGCGTGCACGTCCCGCAGCTGTGCGCGGTCGAGACCTACGCGACCGTGCACCAGCTCGTCTCGACGGTCCGCGGCGCGCTGGCCCCGCGCATGGGGCCGACGGACGTGCTGCGGGCCTGCTTCCCCGGCGGGTCGATGACCGGGGCACCCAAGGTGCGCACGATGGAGATCCTCGACGACCTCGAGGGACGGGCTCGCGGGGTCTACGCGGGGACGATCGGGTGGATCGGGCTGGACGGGTCGATGGACACCTCGATCGTCATCCGGACACTCACCCGGGGGCCGGACGGGGAGCTCGCCTTCGGCGTGGGCGGTGCGGTCACCGCGCTCTCGGACCCGCGGGAGGAGTATGCCGAGACACGCGCCAAGGCGCAGGCGATGCTGCGGGCGGTCGACCGGGCAGCGGCCGCGGCGAGGACGGGGCGGACGGGGGAGCGGCCGGGAGCGGTCAGTCCGGCTGGTCGGGCCCGATGAGCCAGATGCGGATCGGCTCCCTCCCGGGCACTCCTGCCAGGGTGAGGAGGAGGCCGTCCTCGCGCTGCTCCCAGCCGGAGACGGTCACGGCGTGGCGGTCGTGCAGGGCGCGCATCACGCGACTGAGGTCGCCCGGGGCGGCGCCGCCGACGAGGAAGGTGGTGGAGTCGGCCAGCCGCAGCCGACCGACGCCCTGGATGGGCCCCGGCGTGATCCCGCGGACCGGCACGCGGCGCGCGACGAGCCCCGGCAGCTGCAGCTGCAGGTGCCGGCTCAGGCGCAGCTGGGCCGCCGCCTCGTCCCGGCGGTCCCATCGCTCCCGCTCGGGGTCGCTGGGCAGGTCGTCCCATGCCATGCCCCCAGTGTGCCCGACGTATCGTGGGATGCATGACGAGTCAGCCAACGATCACCCTCAGCCCCGACGTCACCATCCCCCAGCTGGGGTTCGGCACCTTCCAGGTGGACGAGAAGGAGACCCAGCGGGTCGTGGAGGCTGCGCTGGAGGCGGGCTACCGGCACATCGACACCGCTGCGGGTTACTACAACGAGGCCGGCGTCGGCGCGGCCCTGCGGGCCAGCGGGCTGGCCCGGGACGAGGTCTTCCTCACCACCAAGCTGCGCAACGGCGACCAGGGGCGCGAGCGGACGAGGGCGGCCTTCGAGAACTCGCGCGAGGCGCTCGGGGTGGACGCCGTGGACCTCTACCTCATCCATTGGCCGGTGCCCAGCAAGGGGCTCGCGTCGCAGACCTGGGAGGTCTTCGAGGAGCTGCAGGCGGAGGGCGCGGTCCGAGCGATCGGCGTGTCCAACTTCCTCCCCGACCACCTCGCCGAGCTGTTGAAGGACGCATCGGTGACGCCCGCGGTCAACCAGATCGAGGTCCACCCCTCCTTCCAGCAGCCGCACACCCAGCGTGCCTCCCGCGAGGCCGGGCTGGCGGTCGAGGCCTACGCGCCCATCGGCCAGGGCGCCGACCTCGAGCTCGCGCCGGTGGCGGACGCAGCGCAGGCGCACGGCGTGAGCCCGGCCCAGGTGGTCATCCGCTGGCACCTCCAGGAGGGCCGCATCGTCATCCCCAAGTCCGCGACCCCGGAGCGCATCGTCTCCAACGCCGACGTCTTCGGCTTCGAGCTCGACGAGGCGCAGATGAGCGCGATCAGCGGTCTCGACACGGACGAGCGGATGTTCCCGGACCCGCAGACCGCGGACTTCACGCAGTTCCGCAGCTGAGCGCGCGGCTGGTGTGGTCCTGCGCGTCCGGTGTGGTCCGTTCGCGCGTCCGGGGTGCTCGTGGGCCGGGGTATGCCGTCCCCGGACATGACGACGGCCCCGCCGGGTCACAGGTCCAGCGGGGCCGCGCTCACCCCGGACCGGTTGCAGGCACGGTCCGGGGGAGTGTGGGGGAGATCAGACGGACTTGATGGCCGAGATCTCGAACTCCAGGGTAACCTTCTCGGCGACCAGGACACCACCGGTCTCCAGCGCGGCGTTCCAGGTGAGGCCGAAGTCCTTGCGGTTGACGACGGTGGAGCCCTCGAAGCCGATGCGCTGGTTGCCGAACGGGTCGGTCGCGGCCCCAGCGTACTCGAAGTCGACGGTGACGGGGCGGGTGACGTCCTTGATGGTCAGGTCGCCCGTGACGCGCAGCGTGTCGTCGTCCACCGCGGTGACCTCGGTCGAGGTGAAGGTCATCGTGGGGTAGTTCTCGACGTCGAAGAAGTCCGGCGAGCGCAGGTGGCCGTCACGGTCCGCGGAGCGGGTGTCGACGGAGGCGACCTGCATGGTCAGCCGCACGGAGGCGTCCTGGAGGCCCGGGCCGGTGATGGCGCTGCCCTCGATGTCGTTGAAGGCGCCCCGGACCTTGGTCACCATGGCGTGCCGGGTCGAGAAGCCGACGCGGCTGTGCGAGGCGTCGATGGCGTAGCTGCCGTCGAGGTCGTGCAGGGACGTGGAGGTGGGGGTGACGTCGGTCATGAGGGGGTCCTTCTCGAGTAGTTGATCGGTCAACTGTCACTGTAGATGTTGGTGACGTGTCACGCAACTGCTAGTCTTGGGGGCATGCCCACCACTTCGACCGCCCCCTGGCTCGACGAGGACGAGATGCGCCTGTGGCGCGCCTGGCTGCGCGTGCAGACCGAGCTGCCGGCGGCCATGGGCCGGGCGCTGCACGAGGACAGCGACCTGTCGTTGCAGGACTTCGAGACCCTGGTGCGGCTCTCGGAGTCGGGGGAGGGTCGGCTGCGGGTGTCGGCGCTGGCCGACGAGATGCACTGGGAGCGCTCGAGGCTCTCGCACCACCTGCGCAGGATGGGTGCCCGCGGGCTGGTGGAGAAGGTCGAGTGCCCGGAGGACGGCCGCGGGTCGTTCGTGGTGCTGACCCCGGCCGGTCGGGAGGCCCTGGAGGGCGCGGCTCCGGACCACGTGCGCACGGTCCGTCAGGTCTTCCTCGACGGGATGAGCGCCCAGGAGCGTGAGGCTCTCCTGCGCGTGCTCACCCGCGTGCTGGACCGGGTGGGCCCGGCCTGAGCTCACGGTCCGGGGCCGGCTCGATGGTCAGGCGCCGGATGACCCCGTAGTCGGTCAGGAACGTCTGGCGGAGGGTGGCGGTGCCGCCGGGGGAGCCTGCGTCGATGCGGACGAGGACCTCCACGGTCTGGTCGTCGCCGACCGCGTGACCGAGGAGCGTCGTGGTGTGCTCGACGGCCGTGGCCGACTCGACGACCCAGTCGGTGATCGCGTCGATGCCGGTGTGCGTCCTGCCGTCGTCGACCACCACCGCGTCCGGGGCGAAGAGCGCGGCGGCGTCGGCATACCGGCCGGCGTCGCGGGCGGCGAGGTAGGAGCGCACCAGTCCGGGGAGCTGGCGTTCCTGCTCGGGGTCGAGGGTGGGTGTCACGAGATCTCCTTCGTCGCTCGGGTCCCTCCCAGTATGGGCCGCCGGACCGACCAGGCCGGTGGTCGCTTGCGTTCGCTCAGTACCTAGTCTTACTATGTACCAGGTAGTAAGCAACACTGAGTAGATGGGAGCGACGGTGGGCAGGCAGTCGACGGAGATGCTCAAAGGCATCCTCGAGGGCATCGTCCTGGCCCTGCTGTCCACGCGTCCCGCCTACGGCTACGAGATCACCGCGCGCCTGCGCGACCAGGGGTTCACCGACCTCGCCGAGGGGACGGTGTACGCGTTGCTGATCCGCATCGAGCAGCGCGGCCTGGTCGACGTGGAGAAGGTGCCCTCGGAGAAGGGGCCGCCGCGCAAGGTCTTCACCCTCAACGCCCGCGGGCGCGAGGACCTCGTCGAGTTCTGGAGGACCTGGAGCTTCCTCACCGAACGACTGGACCAGCTCCGAGAGGATGGTGCGTGAGCATGGCGGCACGCTGGATCGAGACGGTGACCGGGCCGTGGTTGCAGAAGCGGCGGTACTGGCGGTACAAGGCCCGACGCCGGGACCTCCCGGCCCAGCACCGCACGGCGGTCGAGGGGCTGGACCGGTATGTCGTGGTGACGGGCGGCATCGCCCACGGCGACGTGCTGGTGCAGATGCTGGAGGACCTCGTCGAGCTGTTCGAGCAGAGCGCGGCCGACGGTCTGTCGGTCACCGACGTCGTGGGGGCGGACCCGGTCGAGTTCGCCGAGACCTTCCTCGGCAACTACGACGACGCGCGGTGGGTCACCCACGAGAGGCGGCGGCTGGGCGAGACCATCGCCCGCGCCACCTCCCTCGAGCACGGAGCGCGGGGATGACGACCACCACCGCCGGACCCACGATCGAGGTGCACGGCCTGAGGAAGTCCTTCGGCGGCGTCGACGTGCTCCGTGGCGTCGACCTCAGGGTAGACCGGGGCAGCATCTGCGCGCTCCTGGGGGCGAACGGCGCCGGCAAGACCACCCTGGTGCGCATCCTGTCGACGCTGCTGCCCCCGGACGCCGGCACCGCCACGGTCTGCGACCTCGACGTGGTGACCCGGCCGGCCGACGTCCGCGGCTCGATCAGCCTCACCGGCCAGTCCGCCGCCGTCGACGAGGTCCTCAGCGGCCGCGAGAACCTGGTGCTCATGGCCCAGCTCTGGCACCTGCCGGACCCGCGTGCCCGCGCAGAGGAGCTGCTCGAGCAGTTCTCCCTGGTCGAGGCGGGCGACCGACGGGTGGCGACCTACTCGGGAGGCATGCGGCGACGCCTCGACATCGCCATGAGCCTGACGGGCCAGCCACCGGTGATCTTCCTCGACGAGCCGACGACCGGCCTCGACCCGCAGGGGCGTCTCGACGTGTGGGACGCGGTGCGCACCCTGGCCGCCGCAGGCACGACGGTGCTGCTGACGACGCAGTACCTCGAGGAGGCGGAGACACTCGCGGACCGCATCGCGATCCTGCACCACGGCCGGGTCCTGGTCGAGGGCACCCTCGCCGAGCTGCGCGCCCTGCTGCCCCCCACCACGGTGGAGTACGTCGAGAAGCAGCCGACCCTGGAGGAGATCTTCCTGGCGCTCGTCGGGGACGACCCCGCCGACGCCGACGAGCACGCGGAGGACGGACGATGAGGACCCACGCACTGCACGAGACCCTGGCGCTGACCCGCCGCTCGCTGCGGCACGTCCTGCGCAGCCCCGACACGATCATCACGACGGCGCTCATGCCCATCGCCTTCCTGCTGCTCTTCGTCTACGTCTTCGGCGGCGCGATCGAGGTCGGTGCCGGGTCCGCGACGTCGGGGTCGGCGGGAGGAATGTCCTACGTCGACTACCTGCTGCCCGGCATCCTGCTCATCACGATCGCCACCGGCCTCGCCTACACGGCATACCGGCTGTTCATGGACCTGCAGGGAGGGATCGTCGAGCGGCTGCGCTCGATGCCCATCTCCCGCGCACCGGTGCTGTGGGCGCACGTGCTGACGTCGCTGGCGGCGACCCTGGCCTCGCTCGCCGTCGTGGTGGGCGTCGCCGTGCTCATGGGCTTCCGCAGCGACGCCGGCCTGCTCGCCTGGCTCGCCGTGACCGGGATCCTGGGCCTGGTGGCCCTGGCGCTCACCTGGCTCGCGGTGATCGCCGGGCTGTCGGCCAGGTCGCTGGACGGGGCCACCGCCTTCTCCTACCCGCTGATCTTCCTGCCCTTCCTCAGCTCCGCCTTCGTGCCGACCGCCACGATGCCCGGGCCGGTCGCGTGGTTCGCCGAGCACCAACCGGTGACCTCCGTCGTGGACAGCCTGCGGGCGCTGCTGGCCGGACAACCGGTGGGCGGACAGATCTGGGTGGCGCTCGCCTGGTGCGTCGGGGTGCTCGTGCTGGGGTATGCGGTGGCCATGGTGCTGTTCCGACGCCGGGTGGGGTAGCCCGGCCGTCCACCGTCGGTCCGGGAGGGTGCCGTCCGGGTGCCCGCCTATGCGCCCGCGGTCAGGTCGAAGACGAGGCGCGCGGGGACGCGGCCCGAGAGCACCTCCTCGAAGCAGTCGTTGACGTCCTCGAGGCGCCGCGGCTCGGCGACGACGCGGGTGCGTCCCCGGGCGTGCAGGGCGAAGCAGTCGGCGAGGTCGTTGCGGGTGCCGACGAGCGAGCCGATCACCGAGATCCCCTTGAGGACGGTCTCGAACACCGGCAGCTCCAACTTGTTGTCCGCCGGCAGCCCGACCAGCACGAGCCGGCCGCCCGGGTTGAGCGAGGCGTGGGCTGCGCGCATCGCGGCGGGGGAGGGCACGGTCACCAGCGCCACGTCCACCCCGCCCAGCGCGGCCAGCTCCTCTTCCTGGCGACCGGACCTGGCGTCGACCGTGTGGTCGGCCCCCAGCTCGCTGGCGAGCCGCAGCTTGTCGTCCTCGACGTCGACCGCCACCGTCCGGGCGCCGAACACCGAGGCGTACTGCAGGCCGAGATGTCCCAGCCCCCCGACCCCGACCACCATGACGGTCTCGTCCGGCTGCGGGTGAGCGACCTTGAGCGCCTTGTAGGTGGTGACACCGGCGCACGTCAGCGGCGCCGCGTCGAAGGAGGTGACGCCGTCGGGGACCGCGACCACGTGCGAGGCGTAGGCGAGCACGTACTCGGCATACCCGCCGTCCACGGTGTAGCCGGTGTACTGCGGGGTGAGGCAGTAGGTCTCCCAGCCGCCCACGCAGTAGCGGCAGTGGCCGCAGGCGTGACCCAGCCACGGGACCGCCACCCGGTCGCCCTCCTGCACGGGGGAGTCACCGTCCCCGCGGGCGACCACCGTGCCGACCCCCTCGTGGCCCGGGATGAGCGGCATCTTTGGCCGGACCGGCCACTCGCCGCGGGCGGCGTGGATGTCGGTGTGGCACAGCCCGGAGGCCTCGACCCGGACGAGGACCTGGCCGGGGCCCGGCTCGGGGACGGGGACCTCGCGGATCTCCAGGGGGGCTCCGAGCGAGGGGACGACGGCGGCTCTCATCTTCGATCCTTTCGACCGAGGGGACCTGCAGCAGGGGAGGGTGCTATCGGCACACTACGCCATGTAGTAGGCGGGCGCCAGTGCCGTGCGTGAGACCTACGGCAGGACGATCTCGAAGGCAGGGTCGGGGTCGTCCAGGAGCGTGAAGAGGTGGTGCACGCGGCTGAGGTCGCCGGAGTGGC
The DNA here is from genome assembly GCF_947487915.1 of uncultured Serinicoccus sp. GTDB lineage: Bacteria > Actinomycetota > Actinomycetes > Actinomycetales > Dermatophilaceae > Ornithinicoccus. The sequence goes on from NZ_CANKYH010000010.1 coordinate 63,317, forward strand.
TGAGCCGGCCGGCCTCGGCGAGGTCGGCCGGGTCGGCGAGGCCGGTGAGCACGAGGCGCAACGCGTCGGTGTCGGTGGTGAGCTCGAGCTGCAGGTCCTGCCCTGCTCGCGGGGTGGTGTGGTGGGTGAGCACGCCGTTGGCGAGGACGATGCGGAGGCGGCGGGAGGTATCGGTCAGGACCCACTCGATGCGGATGGCCTCGTCCCAGCAGCGGGGGCCGTCGACGCGGATGGCCAGGGAGTCCAGCAGCTGCTCCACGCTCAGCGCCTGGAGGAAGTCGGGGGAGGCGGTGCTGGTCGGTGTACCGACGTTGCCGTGCCTCAGCTCGTGGGCACCGGTGAGGAAGAAGTTGCGCCAGACGCCGTTCTCCGCTCCGTAGGCCAGCTGTTCAAAGGTGGAGGCCTGCAGGTCGCGGGCCGCCGTGTTGCCGGGGTCGGCGAAGATGATGTGGTTGAGGACGGTCGCGGCCCAGCGGAAGTCTCCGGCGGTGTGGGCGTCCTGCGCCTGCCGCAGGGCCGACTGCGGGCCGCCCATGGCCGCGACGTACCTCGTGGCCTGCTCGACCGGGGGGTGCTCCCACAGGTGGGCGGGGTTGCCGTCGAACCACCCCAGGTACCGCTGGTAGATGGCCTTGACGTTGTGGCTCACCGAGCCGTAGTAACCCCGCGTGTGCCAGGCCCGCTCCACGGCTGGCGGCAGCGTGATCATCTCGGCGATCTCGGCGCCGACGTAACCCTGATTGAGCAGCCGGAGGGTCTGGTCGTGCAGGTAGGCGTACAGGTCGCGCTGGAGGCTGAGGTACTCCACGATGCGCTCGTGGCCCCAGGTCGGCCAGTGGTGCGAGGCGAACGCGACCTCGATGTCATCGCTCAGCAGGGTGATGCTCTCGGTGAGGTACCTGGCCCACACGTGGGCGTCCCGGACCACCGCGCCGCGCAGTGTCAGCAGGTTGTGCAAGGTGTGCGAGGCGTTCTCCGCCAGGCAGACCGCGCGGTGGTCGGGAAAGGTGAAGTTCATCTCTGCCGGTGCCTCGGTGCCGGGAGTCAGCTGGAAGACGACCCTGACTCCGTCGACCACCTCCTCCTGCCCCGTGCGGGTGATCTCGAGCGTGGGCGCGATCATGCTCACCGAGCCGGTGCTGGTGGTCGCCCCCAGGCCGGCGCCGACCTGGCCCTCGGGCCCCCTGGGCAGCGCCGCGCCGTACATGTAGCCCGCTCTCCGAGCCATGGCGCCACCGGCGAAGACATTCTCCGCGACGGCCTCCTCGAGAAAACCTGCTGGCGCGATGACGACGCACTCGCCCGCGTCGACCCTCTCCTGCGAGGTCACCCCCTTGACCCCACCGAAGTGGTCGGCATGGGAGTGGGTGTAGACGACCGCGCGGACGGGGCGGTCACCGCGGTGGTCCCGGTACAGGTCCAGGGCCGCCGCGGCGGTCTCGGTCGAGATCAACGGATCGATCACGATCACCCCGGACTCGCCCTCGACTAACGTGACGTTGGACAGGTCCAGGCCGCGGACCTGGTAGATGCCCTCCACCACCTCGTACAGGCCGTGCCTCGCCACGAGCCCGCTCTGCCGCCAGAGGCTCGGGTTGACGCACGCGGGCGTGGGCGCGTCCAGGAACGCGTAGGCCTCGTTGTCCCACACCACCCGACCGCTGTCGGTACGCACGACCGCCGGGTCCAGCCCGCCGAGCCACCCCCTCCGGGCGTCCTCGACGTCCCGGTCGTCCCCCATCGGCAACGTGCTGGCCAGGTCGGCGTTCTGCCGGGCGATCGCCTCGCTCACCTCAGACATCGGGCACTCCGGTCGTTGCAGTGGTTCCTGTCCTGGGTTCCAGCCAAGCAGTGCTGCCGAGCGTCGCGCAACCCCCCGCAGTGCACAGTCCGCGACGGTGCACCGACGATCGCCACGCGACAACGGTGGGCCCCGTGGGGCTCGAACCCACAACCTACGGATTAAAAGTCCGCAGCTCTGCCAATTGAGCTAGAGGCCCGGAACCGGTGGTCGCGGACCGGCTCCGACGTCCCAGGCTAGCCGCAGCTGCCTGCCCCTGAGGCCGGCCGCCGTCACCGGTGCCTCAGAACAGCTTGCGCCACCACTTGGGCTCCTTCTCGCCCGGGTCCAGGGAGACGATCTCCACGCTGCTGAAGGCGCCCTGGTGGGCTATGGTGAGCCGCCAGCGACCGGGGTCCGAGACCCCCTCGTAGTCGCCGCTGAGGCTGCTGAAGAGCGCGCTCCCACCCTGCACGTCGACCCCCACGCCCCGCGGGACGATGACCTTGCAGCTGGAGAAGATGTCGTTGAGGCGCAGCTCCACGACACCGGAGGTGACGACCGCCTCACGCAGGTCGAGCACCGTCTCCGAGAAGCCACCAGACACGGTGAGGACCTCGGGGACCTGCCAGCGCCCGATGCGGTGGGTGGAGCTGAAGAAGCTCGTGATGCGAGCCGGGGCGGGGGTCGGCGGGGCGGCGGGGCGCCGTGCCAGCTCGGCCTGCTCGGACGTGAGGCCCGGTCGCCAGTCGGGGGAGTCCTCGGCGGCCGGGCCGCCGACGATCGTGACCGGGCGGTCGACGTCGTCCCCGGGTCCCCCGACCGGCGGACCCGGCAGGGGCGGCACCTGCTCGTCCCCCGTGCTGTGGTGCGGGTCCCTGGCCCCTCGCCCGTCTGCGCCGTCCGTCATGCCCCCACCGTAACCGGCCCGCTCAGCGGCGGTGCGGCAACCGGACGTCGGTCCAGACCAGGCGGTGGTCGCTGGTGGGGAAGGGGAAGGTGCCGACGAGGTCGAAGAGCGGGTCCTCGCTCGTGGGCCAGAAGACGCCGGCGTCCCGCACCGGGAGGGACCTGCTGGGCAGGACGTAGTCGACACGCAGGTTGCCCGGCTCCGGGTCGTCGTTGAAGTCAGCGGTGTCGTAGGCCGGGTCGCCGACGTGGGAGTCGTTGGCCCCACCCTGCACCTCGGCCGCCTCGACCGCCCCGTCGCTGTCCGGCACCAGCTGGGTGCTCACACGAGGGTGGTCGAGCAGCTGGTTGATCGCGCCGTCTCGGGAGTCCCCGTCGACGGGGTCGGCGTTGTAGTCGCCCGCGATGACGAAGCGCTCGCCCGGACGCAGTCCACCGGTGCGACCGCGGTCGTCGTAGATGTAGCGCGAGTGCTGCGGGCCCGCCACGTAGTCGGCCCAGAAGCGGATCTCGTCGTGGTTGCGGCGTCCGTTGCGGTCCTCCGGGCCGTCGAACGTCGGGGGAGTCGGGTGCGCGGCGAGCAGGTGGACGGTCTTGTTGCCGACCCGGATCGGCACGTCCCAGTGCGACTTGCTCGACAGACGCAGCGCCCGACGCTCCTGCTGGTCGTAGAACCCGCTCGGGATGAGGTTGCCCGGCATGTCGGTCCAGCGGAAGCGCTGGAAGGTGCGGACGGCGTCCGTCTCGATCGGGAAGCGGGAGTAGACGACCATGCCGTACTGCCCGGGGAACTCCCCGAAGCCGTAGGCGTCGTCCGGCCCACCGACCTCGCCGTCGTTGTTGAGGTCGAACCCGCTGGGGACCCCGGTGTTGGAGGGGGCGATGTAGGCGTACGGGTAGTCGATCGGCTCCGCGCCGTCCTGGCCGACCGCGAGGTAGTGGTCCCGGAAGAGGTCGACGTTGTCCCGGGCGTAGTCGAACTCGTTGACCAGCACCACGTCCGGGGCGGCGCGCTGGATCGTCTCGGCCACGTTGCGGGCCTGCTGGTCCTCGCCGGTGGAGAGGTCGGCGGTGAGCTGCCCCTCGCTCGCCCGGTTGAGGGAGGCGTTGAAGGTGGCGAAGCGCACGTCGAGCTCGACCGGCCGGTCCGGCCCGCGGGAGGGCGCCGCGACCGCGGGCGTCGTCAGGGCGGCTCCGACCAGGGCGGCCGCCACCAGGGCGGAGAGGGAGGCCGTGCGCTTCGTCATACCCCTCACGGTAGGGGGTGGCACCGACACACCGCCAGCCCACCGCTGTGGGACAGTAGGCCCATGAGCCAGACCCCCCCGGCAGCGGCGCCGCGGCTCAGCGAGACCGAGCGGCGCCTGGTCGAGACCAACGGCATCGAGATCATCGCGGAGGCCGAGCGGACCGCCAGCCCGCACGACCTCTTCTGGCCCTGGTTCGCCGCCAACATCTCGGTCTTCGGGATCAGCTACGCGAGCTACGTCTTCGGTTTCGGCATCAGCTTCGCCCAGGCGGTCCTCGTGACCGTCGTGGGGGTCGTCGCCTCCTTCCTGGCCTGCGGCATCATCGCCATCGCCGGCAAGCGCGGCTCGGCCCCGACGATGGTCCTCTCGCGGGCCGCCTTCGGCGTCAACGGGCAGAAGGTGCCCGGCGTCTTCTCCTGGCTGATCTCGATGGGCTGGGAGACGTTCCTGGCCATCATGGCCGTGCTGGCGACCGCCACCGTCTTCACCCAGCTGGGGTGGGGCGGGGGCACCCTCACCTCGGTGCTCGCCTGCGCGGTGATCGCCGCGCTCATCGTCGGTGCCTCCGTCGCGGGCTACCACACGATCATGCGGATGCAGTCGGTCCTGACCTGGTTGACCGGCGCCGCCACGATCGCCTACATCCTCATGACGCTGGACCGCATCGACCTCGCCGCCGTCACCTCCCGCGAGGCCGGTCCGACCGAGGCGGTCATCGGGGCGCTGGTCCTGCTGATGACGGGGTTCGGTCTGGGCTGGATCAACATCGCCGCCGACTGGTCGCGGTATCAGCGTCGGGACGCCAGCGGGGGCGCCATCGTGCTGTGGAACACCGTGGGCGGTGCCCTGGCCCCCACCCTGCTCGTCCTCTACGGGCTGCTGCTCATCGGGTCGCAGCCCGAGCTCGAGGAGGGCATCGTCAACGACCCGATCGGCACCCTGGCGACGATCCTGCCGATCTGGTTCCTCGTCCCCTTCCTGCTGGCCGCCGTCCTCGCCCTCGTCAGCGGCGCGGTCCTCGGCATCTACTCCTCCGGCCTGACCCTGCTCTCCCTCGGCATCGACATCCCTCGACCCGCCGCCGCGCTCATCGACGGGACCATCCTCACCCTCGGCACCATCTGGGTCGTCTTCTTCGCGCAGAGCTTCCTCGCCCCCTTCCAGAGCTTCCTCATCACCCTGGGCGTCCCGATCGCCGCCTGGGCAGGGATCCTCATGGCCGACGTCGCACTCCGGCGGCGGGACTACGACGAGCAGGCGCTGTTCGACCCCCGCGGCCGCTACGGCGACTGGAACTGGACCGCCGTCGGGATCATGGGCGTCGCCGCCGTCGTCGGCTGGGGCCTGGTCATCAACACCTTCGCCGACGCCGCCGCGTGGAACAACTGGCAGGGCTACCTGCTCGGTCCGCTCGGGCTGGGCGGCAAGGAGGGCACCTGGGCGTGGGCCAACCTCGGCGTGCTGGTGGCGCTCGCCATCGGCTTCGTCGGCTGGTTGGTCCTCGGCCGTCGCATCGTGCGGCGCCAAGAGCTCGAGGAGCAGGTATGACGTCGCAGCCCTGGTTGGTCGTCGTCGACGCCCAACGGATCTTCGCCGACCCGGCCTCGGAGTGGTGCGCCCCCCGGTTCGCCGAGACGCTCGGGCCCATCCGGACGCTGGTGGACGAGCACGCCGGCCGGGTCGTCCAGACCCGCTGGGTGCCTCCGCACGTCCGCCACGGCTCCTGGGTCGCCTACCTCGAGCGCTTCCCCTTCGCCGACCGCGAGCAGCACGACCCGATCTTCGACCTGGTCGACGAGATCGCCGACCTGCGGCTCCCGCACACGGTCACCGAGCCGACCTTCGGCAAGTGGGGCGAGCGGCTGCACGACGTCGTCGGTGCGGACGCCCACCTCGTGCTGGCCGGGGTCGCCACCGACTGCTGCGTGCTCTCGACCGCCCTGGCCGCCGCCGACGCCGGCTGCACCGTCGAGGTCGCGGCGGCCGCCTGCGCCGGGTCCAGCGACGAGGCGCACGAGCGGGCGCTCGCCGCGATGGAGCTCTACGCCCCGCAGGTCACCATCCGCCGCTGAGCCTCAGTGGCGGGTGCGGAGCACCGCCAGGGTGGCGAGCCCGTAGGCCTCCTCGGCGTCCCGGTGGGCGAAGGTCGTGGGCGAGCCCTCGACCAGCGCGACCACGGCATACTCGATCCCCCCGTGGTCGTCGTTGCCCTCGTCGTCGCTGCGGCGCAGCCCCAGCCCGACGAAGTCGTGACCCAGCACCGCCCGCAGCTGGTCCTCCCGGGGGAGCCAGGTGGTGTCGTCCAGCGCCACCGAGTCCAGGGCCCACTCGGCGACCCCGTTGAAGCCGATCACCGAGCCGCCCACGAACTCGTGCACCTCCACGGTCATGTCGGCGAGGTAGAAGACGTCGTGCGTCATCCCGGAGCGGTCCACGACGAAGCGGTCCCCGGCGAGGGGCGACCAGATGAGGCCGGCCTCGTGCAGCCGGCGGGCGAGATCGACGCTGAGCATCTGCCCATCGTGCCCCACGCCACCGGGGCGACGCGCGGCGAGGCGGGCCCTCGGGCGCCCATCACCGACAATGGAGGAGATGGCCACCGACCAGACCCTGACCGACCGGCTCCCGTCCACGGGAGAGGGTGGCGGCACCCCCGACGCCGACACGATCTTCGACACCTTCGCCGCCTGGGCGGCCGACCGCGGCACGACGCTCTACCCCCACCAGGAGGAGGCGCTGCTGCACCTGCTCGAGGGCAGCAACGTCGTCCTCGCCACACCGACCGGCAGCGGCAAGTCGCTCGTCGCGACGGCGGCCTGCTTCCTCGCGCTGGCCCGCGACGAGGTCGCCTTCCTCACCGCGCCGATCAAGGCCCTGGTCAGCGAGAAGTTCTTCGACGCCTGCCGGACCTTCGGCGCGGAGAACGTCGGCATGCTCACCGGCGACGCAGCCGTCAACGCCGACGCCCCGATCGTCGTCTGCACCGCCGAGGTGCTGGCCAACATCGCCCTGCGCGAGGGGGAGGGCGCCGACATCGGGGTCGTCGTCATGGACGAGTTCCACTACTACGGCGACGGCCAGCGCGGCTGGGCCTGGCAGGTGCCGCTGCTCACGCTGCCGCAGGCGCAGTTCGTCCTCATGTCGGCCACGTTGGGCGACACGAGCCGGTTCAGCGAGGACCTCACCCGGCGCACCGGACGGCATACCGCCCTCGTCGCCGGCGCCGAGCGGCCGGTCCCGCTGCACTTCGCGGAGTCCCTCGCCATGACCCCGCTGCCGGACACGATCACCGAGCTGCTGGAGGAGCGCCAGGCGCCGATCTACGTCGTCCACTTCACCCAGCGGGAGGCGTTGGAGCGCGCGCAGTCGCTGCTGTCGGTGCCCAAGCTCGTCGACGCGGCCGAGAAGGAGGCGATCCGCACCCGGATCGGCGCGTTCCGGTTCACCGCGGGCTTCGGACGCACCCTGTCCCAGCTCGTCCGGCACGGCATCGGGGTGCACCACGCCGGGATGCTGCCGCGCTACCGCCGGCTCGTGGAGCAGCTCGCCCAGGACGGGCTGCTCAAGGTCATCTGCGGCACCGACACCCTCGGGGTCGGCATCAACGTGCCCATCCGCACCGTCCTCTTCACCGGGCTCGCCAAGTTCGACGGCTCCCGGCAGCGGGTCCTGCGTGTCCGGGAGTTCCACCAGATCGCCGGTCGAGCCGGGCGCCCCGGTTTCGACACCTCGGGGTATGTCGTGGTGCAGGCCCCCGAGCACACGATCGAGAACGCGCGCGCGCTGACCAAGGCCGGGGACGACCCGAAGAAGCAGAGACGCGTGCAGCGCAAGAAGCCGCCCGAGGGCTTCGTCTCCTGGAGCGAGCAGACCTACGCCAAGCTCGTCGGCGCCGAGCCGGAGTCGTTGCAGTCGAAACTGAGGGTCGACCACGCGGTCATCCTCAACACGGTCGCCCGCCGCGGAGACCCGGTCACCCACCTGACCCGGCTCCTGCGGGACAACCACGAGACCCCGGCGGCACAGAACCGGCTGGCCCGGCAGGCGGTGAGCCTGGGACGCTCCCTGCTGGACACGGAGGTGCTGGTGCGCCTGGACCCCCCGGGCGACGGGGGCCGCACCATCGACCTCGGGCCGGGCGTGGCGGAGAACTTCGCCCTCAACCAGCCGCTCGCGCCGTTCGCGCTGGCCGCGCTGGACCTCTTCGACCCGGAGGCCCCCACCTACCCGCTCGACGTGGTCTCGGTCGTCGAGGCGGTGCTCGACGACCCCATGCCCGTCCTGCTCGCCCAGCGCTACCGGGCCCGCGGGGAGGCGGTGGCGCGGATGAAGGCCGACGGGGTGGACTACGACGAGCGGATGGCCCAGCTGGAGGAGGTCAGCTGGCCGCAGCCGCTGGCCGAGCTGCTGCAGGCCACGCTGTCGACCTACCGACAGTCCCACCCCTGGGTGCGCGAGGACGCGCTGTCGCCCAAGGCGGTGGTCCGGGACATGTGGGAGCGGGCGATGAGCTTCACCGAGTTCGTCGGCTACTACCAGCTCGCCCGCTCCGAGGGCGTGGTGCTGCGCTACCTGACCGATGCCTACCGCACGCTGCGCCAGACGGTCCCGGAGTCGGCCTACACCGAGCAGCTGCACGACCTCGTCCACTGGCTCGGTGAGACGATCCGGCAGACCGACTCCTCGCTGCTGGAGGAGTGGGAGGCGCTGACCGACCCGGACCGGGTCGCGGAGGCGGCCCGGCAGGCCGCCGCCGGGGCGCCGCCGCCCCCGGCGCGGCCCATCACCGGCAACGAGCGCGCCTTCCGGGTCATGGTGCGCAACGCCATGTGGCGTCGGGTGGAGCTGGTCGCCGACGACGCCTGGGAGGCGCTGGGCGACCTCGAGGCCCAGGTGGCGGCCCTGCCCGAGCCGGCGATCGAGCCGCTCCTCACGCGGCAGGACTGGGACGAAGGGGTCGGGGCGTTCTACGACGAGCACGACCAGGTGGTCCTCGACGCCGACGCCCGCGGCCCCCAGCACCTGCGGGTCGAGCCGGTGCCACCGGCCCAGGCGCGGATCGGCGACGGCACCGCCCAGCGGGTCTGGCGGGTGACCCAGACCGTCACCGACCCCGACGGCGACCTGGACTGGGTGATCGAGGCCGAGTGCGACCTGGACGCCAGCGATGCCGTCGGCGAGCCGGTCCTGCTGGCGACGAGCTTCCGCCGGCTCTGAGGAGCGCGCCGAACTCGCCGGCGTCGCCCGCGCCGCGGGAGGCGGCTCAACGTGACGGGCGGCTCAACGTGACGGGTCGCGCAACCCGACGGATGGCTCAGTGCGACGGCCGGCCGACCGTCGCCGCCAGGGCGGTGAGCGCACCGATCCAGCCGTCGCGCATGGAGGTGTCCGCGTCGGCCTGGGCGATCTCGTGGGTCAGCACGACGAGGGTGCCGTGCGAGTGCCCGGTGAGCGTGATCGTCACCAGGTCGTCCTCGGCCTGACCCTCCCCGGTCTCCCACCGCCACGCCAGCTGGACCAGCGAGGGCGGCTCCAGCCGGGTGAAGTGCCCCGCGGCACCGAGCGAGGCGACCTGCGAGCTGACCGCGAAGCGACCGCCCTCGGTCGCGTCCACGGTGTGCCGGGTGTCCGGCAGACCGGGCCACCACCAGGTGGCGAGGACCTGCGGGTCCGTCCACGCGGCATACAGGGTCTGCGGGTCGGCGTCGACGTCCTGCGCGACGACGATCCTGGGGCCGGGGTAGCTGCGCGGCTGCGTCATCGGTCGTCTCCTCGGTCACCGGTCAGGTCCTGGTCGGTGCCGGGCTCCGGCTCCAGGCCCAGGACGGCCCGGATCGTCGGCACGCACTCCACCGTAGTGGCCCGGCGCCGGCCGTCACCCGGCAGCGGGTCCCAGTAGCGCAGGTGGTCGTGCAGCGGCAGCAGGCGGTGCCACCAGGGGTGGTGCCGACCCGTGTGGTGCACCGCCACGTCGCGGATGCCGGTGCCCAGGACCCCGCGCAGCGGCCCGCCCACCGGGTCGCCGAACGCGAGCCACCGCGCCGGGAAGTAGAGGTTGGTCCACCGGGTCGGCCCGAAGGGGGCGCCGTGGTTGCCGACGAGGACCGTCCGCTCGAGGTCGCCCCGACGCAGCACCGCGGGGTAGAAGGACGCCGAGCGCTCGTCGGCGTCCGCGGACGGGGCCAGCGAGGGCATCGGCGGGCACATGGGCAGCTCGAGGTCGTCCTGCCGGCGCTGCAGCGAGGAGGCCCGGGTGTCGAGCAGGAGGCGGCCGTGCGCCAGCGGCGACCCCAGGGTGAGGAAGTCGGTGACGAGCCAGGGCACGCCGCGCTCCCGGCACTCCCGCCAGAGCCGGCGCTGCACGTGCTGGAACACCTCGACCTCCCCGGCCTCCAGGCCCAGCGGGTCGCTGTAGTCGTGCACCAGGCGCTCGGCCTCCGGCTGCGGGCCGGCCTTCTCGAAGGTGGGGTGACGTGCCTCGTCCCAGAAGAGCCGCAGGATGTCGTAGCCGATGACCGAGCCGAGGGAGTGGCCCACCACGGCGATCTCGTCGTAGACGCCGGAGGTGTGCAGCCGCCGCATGAGCTCCAGCCCCTCGGTGCGGATGTCGGTGCGGGCGGCGACCCCCGACGGGTCGGGCGTGAGGTAGCGCTCGGCGTCCGCCAGGCGCCGGGTGAGCAACGGACGCACCGCCGCCTGCGCCCCGGCCAGCCCGGCGGCCACCCAGAAGGGCGGCTGGGTGAGCCAGGCCCGCACCCCCTCGCGGGAGACCATGACGACGGCGATGAGCGCCGCCACCGCGACCGTGAGCAGCAGCCCGAGGGTCAGCACGTTGAGAGCGGGGGCGGCGGGGCCGCCGGCCCACCCGGACCGTCGGCGCAGCAGCCGGCCCAGCCAGGCCAGGACCTGAGGCGCGCTCGACGTCGGCGCGTGGTGGGCCCAGTAGAGCTCGTAGAGGTCGGTCGGGGCGCGGCGGGAGGAGCGCCCGTAGAGGGCCATGCGGCGCAGCTCGAGGTTGTCGCTGAGCCGGTCCGGCTTGCTCCAGGCCGCGCGGCCCACGCCCAGACCGTCGAGGAAACCCCGCAGGGTGCCCGTCGGCTCCTGCTCGCCGATCCCGTGGATGAGGACGACCGCGCGGCGGACCCTCCCGTCGCCCTCCCCGGCGACCGGCCGGGTGGGCTCCCCGAGCCGGGCGTCGGCGGCGAGCGGGTCACCGGAGCGTGTCCCCCACCTCGTCGTCATCCGGGCACTCTCGCAGCGGGGTACGACAGACCCGGGCCGCCGCAGGTCAGGCCTCGTCCAGGACACCGCCGAGGTAGTCCAGCAGCGGGGCGCGCACCGGCATGAGGTAGGCGTGGTGGCCGCGGTCGCGGGCGAAGTCGACGACGCGCCGGGCGAAGTCGCGCTGCCAGCCGATCGAGGTGTCGAAGCCACGGGGGAAGACCACCCGGTTGCGGCGGCGCCAGTAGCCCATCGCCCCGTCCGTCGTCACCGACGTCGCGCCCCACCACACGGGCAGGTCGGAGGGAAGGACCGAGGCCCACGCCGCCATGAGGTGCACGTCGAAGAACGGCTGGGTGAAGATGCCGCTGGCGCCGGCCGCGAGCTTGCGGTCGAGGTAGCGCATCTCGGTGGTCATCGCCTGCCGGTAGGGGTCCAGGCCGGCGTAGATCGTCACCCCGGGCAGCTCGCTGCGCAGCCGCCGGATGACGTCGACGGCGTCCACCGGGTAGGTCGCGGAGTGGAAGTAGTCGGCGTCGTCGCCGGACACCACGAGCAGCTCACCGGTGCGCCGCGCCTCCTGCGCCATGGGGAGCTCGGCGTCGGGGTCCACGTCCGCGGCCCGGATGTGCGGGATCGTCCGGTATGCCGTGCCGTCGCCCCGGGTGGTCGACTCCCGGGCGACCTGGGTTGCCGCCCAGCTGCGCAGGTCGAACTTCACCAGGTCGGGGATGTTGACCGTGTCCACGGTCGTGAGGTGCTCACGGACCTGCAGCATCTCGCCGCGGACCGACTCGGCGCTGCGCGGGACGAGCTCGACGGAGATGCGGGACGTGGTGGACATGGTGGCCCAGTCTTCCAAGCGGTCGTGCGGGTCGGGAAATCGCCGCCGACGCCGCACCACCTACGGCGGCCGGGGATCAGCTCCGCAGGATGTCCAGCACCTCGTCGATCTTGGTCTCGACCCCGGTCAGCCGTGTCTCCACGGCATCCATGGTGGTCTCGACCCCGGTCAGGCGTGTCTGCACGGCATCCATCTTGGTACCGAGGTCGGCGATGTCGGTCCCGAGCTCGTCGAGGCGGTGGGTGTGCCGCTTCTGCGTGCCCTGGATGTCGAAGAGCATGGTGTAGATCTCGGAGACGTCGTTGTCGAGCTGGCGCACCTTGCGTTCGATGTTCATCGCCGTCATGACCGCCACCCTACGCCGTGCCGCGAGGCGCGGACAGGCTGAGCATCCATCTGTGGACGACGCCTTCTCGACAGACCGAGGGCCCCGCGGCAGGTGCGCCGCGGGGCCCTCGGATCGTGCGGTGGGGCTCAGCCCTCTTCGGTGACCATGGTGTCGAAGGCGTCGGGGTACTCCTCCAGGAAGGCGTCGATGGCCTCGGTCTCCTGGCCCTCGCCGTACTCGTTGACGACCATGTCCTCGAGCGCGCCGTACTCCTCGTCGTCCAGCTGGATGCCGGCGATGAGCTCGGCGGCCTCCGGGAACTCCTCGGCGAAGCCCTGCGTGCCGAGGAAGTGCAGCGCCTCGGCCTCGCCGAGCGCCCCCTCCGGGTCCTCGAGGGTCTTGATGTCGAAGGCGCTGTTGGCCCAGAAGGGCTGCCACAGCGTGACGACGATGTCCTCCTCGGCGTCGATGGCGCTCTCCAGCTCGGTGAGCATGGCGGAGGTCGAGGAGGTGACCAGCTCGTAGTCGCCCTCCAGCTCGTAGGTCGGCATGACCGAGTCCTGCGTGGCGGCGGTGAGACCCGCGCCCGGCTCGATCCCGATGATCTGCCCGTTGAACATGTCGGCATTGCCGGTGAGCTCGGAGATGGACTCGATCTCGGTGTAGGTCGGCACCGCGAAGGTCAGCTTCGCGTTGTCGTAGTAGGCGCCGAGGTCCTCGATGCGGTCGCCGTACTCCTCCATGTACTGGGCGTGGGTCACCTCGGGCCACGCCGAGGGGTACATGTCGACGTCGCCCTCGGCCAGCCCGGTGTAGAGCAGGGCGGCCTCGGTGAGCTCCTCCATCTCGACCTCGTAGCCGAGCTTGGTGAGCTGGTCCTCCAGGAGGTAGGCGGTGGACAGCCCGTCCGTCCAGGACGGGATGAAGCCCATGGTGATGGTGCCCTCGGCACCACCGGCCGCCGGCTCACCCGAGTCACCGTCACCGGTGTCGCCGCCGGAGTCCCCACCGCCGCAGGCGGCGAGGGTCAGGCTGGTGGCCAGGGCGGCCCCGGCCAGGGTCATCGTGCGGTTGCGTCGAAGCATCATTTCTGGTGGTTTCCCTTCGTATGGTGCGAGCGCCCGTCAGGCGCTCCGTTCGGTTCGGTCGATGTCACGGCCCGACCTGAGCGAGTCCGCGACCCTTGTCGGCGCCGCCCTCGACCCGCTCGTCGGCCTCGTCCTGCGCCGTGTCGCTGTCCGAGGCGTCGCCGCCGCCGTTGGACCGGCGGCGGAGCATGCTCAGCCCCGAGTGCGGGTAGTCGCCGGGTCGGCCCAGCGCGGCGGTCACCCGGTCGAGGTAGATGGCGATGATGACCACGGACAGGCCCGCCTCGATGCCCTGCGGCCCGTTGAGCGTCGAGATGGAGGCCACGACCTCCTTGCCCAGCCCGTCGGCTCCGGCGATGCCGGCGATGACGGCCATGGACAGCGACAGCATGATGACCTGGTTGACGCCGGCCATGATGGTCGGCGTGGCCAGGGGAAGCTGGATCCCGCGCAGGATCTGGCCCGGGGTGGCGCCGAAGGCCTGGCCCGCCTCGACGGTCTCCGAGTCCACCCCGCGGATGCCGAGCTCGGTGAGCCGGACCCCCGGAGGGAGGGCGAAGATGACCGTGGCGAAGATGCCGGGCACCACGCCGATGCCGAAGAACACCACGGCCGGGATGAGGTAGACGAAGGCCGGCATCGTCTGCATGAAGTCCAGCACCGGCCGGACGACGGCGCTGACCTGGTCGTTGCGCGCGGCGAGGATGCCGATCGGGACGGCGATGAGGATCGCCACCAACGTGGCGATGAGGACAAGCGCGAGGGTCTGCATCGCGGTCACCCACTGGTCCATCGCGATGACGAGCAGGAAGGTGATGACCGTGCCGAGGGCCAGCTCCCACGAACGGACCAGCATCCCGAGCAGGGCGAACACCACGACCAGGATCAGGGCCGGCACGGTCACCAGGGCGTCGGTCAGCGTGGTGACCAGGAAGTCCAGGACGGTCGACACGAAGTCGAGCAGCCACTCGAAGTTGTCGTTGATCCACTCGAGCACACTGTCCCCCCACTCGCCGACGGGGATCCGGGGGACGATCGAGTCGTTCTCGTTCATGCGACACCTCCGGTCGGCTGCAGCTGGGCGTCGGGGGTCGTGGCCGGCTGGCCGCCGTCCTCGTCCGCCGCGGGCGGGCTGGAGCGCAGCGCGGCGAGCAGGGTGACGCGAGGGATGACGCCCGCGACCTTGTCCTGCTCGTCCAGCACGATCAGGAGGGCGTGCTCGGTGGCGTGCCCGAAGAGGTCGACCAGGTGGTCCCCGGCACGGACGACGCCGACCTGCTCGGCAGGCACCACCCGCAACTCCCCGCCGTCCCGGACGGCGGTCGCCACGTCGCGTTCGCGGACGAGGCCCGCCAGCGTGCGGTCCCGGCGGACCACGGGAAGGATCGTGGTCTGGTGCTCGCGCATGAGCTTGTGCGCGGTCTGCGGACCCTGCTCGGTCCCGAGGACGGCCACCGGCGGCTCCATGATGTTGGCGGCCGTGAGCACCCGGGTGCGGTCGACGTCCTGGACGAACTCCGCGACGTAGTTGTTCACCGGGTTGTTGAGGATCTCCTCGGCGCTGCCGATCTGCTCGATGCGTCCGTCACGCATCATCGCGATCCGGTCGCCGAGACGCATGGCCTCGTTGAGGTCGTGGGTGATGAACAGGATCGTCTTGCCCAGCTCGTGCTGCAGCTCGATGAGCTGGTCCTGCATGTCCCGCCGGATGAGCGGGTCCAGGGCGCTGAAGGCCTCGTCCATGAGCATGATGTCGGTGCCGGAGGCCAGCGCCCGGGCCAGCCCGACGCGCTGGCGCATCCCGCCGGAGAGCTCGCCGGGCAGCGACCCGCCCCAGCCGCCGAGGCCGACCATGTCCAGCGCCCGGTCGGCCTTCTTCTCGCGCTCGGACCGGCTGACCCCGCTGATCTCCAGGGCGTAGGCGGCGTTCTCCCCGACCGTGCGGTGGGGCAGCAGCGCGAAGTGCTGGAAGACCATGCTGACCTTGTCGCGGCGGACCCGGCGCAGCTTCTCGCCGGTGAGCCGGGTGATGTCGTCGCCGTCGATCGACACCGTGCCAGCGGTCGGCTCGAGCAGCCCGTTGACCATGCGGATGAGGGTGGACTTGCCCGAGCCGGACAGGCCCATGACGACGAAGATCTCCCCCTCCTTGACGTCGAAGGAGGCGTCGATGACGGCAGGGGTCAACCCCTGCTGACGCAGGTCGGCGCGGGTGGCGCCGCTCTCGAGGGCGTCGACGCCGCGTTGCGGGCGGCGGCCGAAGACCTTGTAGAGCTTCTCGGCGGAGATGGAGGCCACGGGACTCCTGTGATCGGGGGCACACGGGTCCCAAGAAAGTAGCAACGTCAGATCCTCCACCGCAGGTCCAGAGGGGGTTCAGCGCCGCTTCGTGACAGGAACGTTACGTAGACAACGGTCAGGTCACGATGCGCGCGGAGCGGGAATGAGGTACAAGGCGCCGCCGTGAACAGCCTGTCCGACCGCTCAGTGGAGCAGCGGTCCCAGCCAGCGCTCCGCGGTGACGACGTCCCAGCCCTTGCGCCGTGCGTAGTCCTCGACCTGGTCGCTGCCGATCCGCCCGACGGAGAAGTAGCGCGACTCCGGGTGGCCCACGATGAGCCCGGAGACCGCGCTGTTCGGGCTCATCGCCCCGTGCTCGGTCAGCGTCATCCCGGCCTGCTCTTGCGCGTCCAGCAGCGACCACAGGGTGAACTTCTCGGTGTGGTCCGGCTGGGCGGGGTAGCCCGGTGCGGGGCGGATGCCGTCGTAGCGCTCCTTGATGAGGTCGTGCGGCGCGAGGTCCTCGTCGGGTGCGTAGCCCCACAGCTCGGTGCGCACCTCCCGGTGCACCCACTCGGCGAACGCCTCGGCGAGCCGGTCGGCCAGGACCTGCACCATGATCGCGCCGTAGTCGTCGTGCTCCTGCTCGCGCAGCCGCGCCGCGAGCGTGTCCGCCCCGTGGATCGACACCGCGAACGCCCCCACGTGGTCGCCCACGGGCGCCACGAAGTCGGCGAGCGCGGCATACCCGCCCTGGCGCCGCTCCTTC
This sequence comes from uncultured Serinicoccus sp., assembly GCF_947487915.1. Taxonomy (GTDB): domain Bacteria; phylum Actinomycetota; class Actinomycetes; order Actinomycetales; family Dermatophilaceae; genus Ornithinicoccus. The sequence continues at coordinate 79,786 of NZ_CANKYH010000010.1, forward strand.
TGCTGCCGGAGGGTATGCAGCACCACCGTCGAGCTCCCCGCCGCGCCTGGTCCTGTGTCGAGCACGATGTCGTCGCCGTCGGCGGACCGCCGGGCGGGCCACAGACCGACGACGCCCCGGGGGGTGAACAGGCCCTCGTCGAGGACCCGGTCCAGCCAGCGCTGCCCGTCCTCCCAGGTCGCCCGGGCCTGCGCGCCGACCTTGGGGTCCTCGAGGATGCGGGGGTAGGACCCGCGCAGCTCCCAGGCGGTGAAGAACGGCGTCCAGTCCACGATCTCCACCAGCTCGGCCAGCGTCGGCTCGACCACCCGGGTGCCGAGCAGCCGAGGGGCCACCGGCACCGGGTCGGCCACCGCCCGGGTGCTGGCCCGGGCCTCCTCCAGCGGCACCAGCCGCACGTCCTTGGCGCCGTGCCGCTCGCGCAGCTCGGCGTAGGACCCGGCCACCCGGTCGCGCAGCTTCTCCTCGTGGTGGATGGCGTCCGCGACGACCCCCACCGCCCGGGAGGCGTCGACGACGTGCACGACCGTCCCCTCGTAGGCCGGGTCGATCTTCACCGCGGTGTGGGCGGGGGAGGTCGTGGCCCCCCCGATGAGCAACGGGGTGGTGAGGCCGCGGCGCTGCATCTCGGTGGCCAGCGAGACCATCTCGTCCAGGCTGGGCGTGATGAGCCCGGAGACCCCGATGACCTCGGCGCCGAGCTCGTCGGCGGTGGCCAGGATCTTCTCCGCGGGGACCATGACCCCGAGGTCGGTGACCTCGTAGCCGTTGCACCCCAGCACCACGCCGACGATGTTCTTGCCGATGTCGTGCACGTCGCCCTTGACCGTGGCCATGACGACCCGGCCCTTGCTGTGCCCACCGGTCTCCGCGGCCGCCGCCTCGAGGTAGGGGGTGAGGTGGGCCACCGCCTTCTTCATCACCCGGGCCGACTTCACCACCTGCGGGAGGAACATCTTGCCGGCGCCGAAGAGGTCGCCGACGACGTCCATCCCGGCCATGAGCGGGCCCTCGATGACCGCGAGCGCGCTGCCGAGCTCTTGGTAGGCCTCCTCGGCGTCCTCCACGGCATACGTGTCGACGCCCTGCACGAGCGCGTGCCGCAGTCGCTCGGCGACCGGCGCGTCGCGCCACGCCAGCTTGGCCGCGGCGGCGGCCGAGCGCTCACCCGGCGCGGCCCCCTCGCTCTCGGCCTTGATCCGCTCGGCCAGCTCGATGAGCCGCTCGGTGGCGTCCTCGCGGCGGGCGAGGACGACATCCTCCACCACGTCCCGCAGCTCGGGGTCGAGGTCGGCGTAGACCCCCAGCATCCCGGCGTTGACGATGCCCATGTCGAGCCCGGCCCCGATGGCGTGGAAGAGGAAGACCGAGTGCATGGCCTCGCGGACGACGTTGTTGCCCCGGAAGGAGAACGACACGTTGGAGACGCCCCCGGAGACCAGGGCGCCGGGCAGGTTCTCCTTGATCCACCGGGTCGCCTCGATGAAGTCCAGGGCGTAGCGGTCGTGCTCGCTCATGCCGGTGGCGACGGTGAGGATGTTGGGGTCGAAGATGACGTCGTGCGCCGGGAAGGGGTCGGCCAGCGCCGCGCTGGGTGTCGTCAGCAGGTCGTAGGCGCGGCGGCAGACCTCGATGCGGCGCTGGTAGGTGTCGGCCTGACCGGTCTCGTCGAAGGCCATGACGACGACGGCCGCGCCGTAGCGCCGCACCACGGCCGCCCGGCGCAGGAACTCGGCCTCGCCGTCCTTGAGCGAGAGGCTGTTGACGACGCCCTTGCCCTGGATGCACCGCAGCCCGGCCTCCAGCACCTCCCAGCGCGAGGAGTCGATCATCACCGGCACCCGGGCGACGTCCGGCTCCCCGGCCAGCAGGTTGAGGAAGTGGGTCATCGTCTCCGGCCCGTCGAGCATGCCCTCGTCGACGTTGACGTCGACGATCTGGGCGCCGGCCTCGACCTGCTGCCGGGCGATGGCGACGGCGGCGTCCCAGTCGCCCTCCCGGACGGCCCTCGCGAACTTCGGGCTGCCGGTGAGGTTGGTCCGCTCGCCGACGTTGACGAAGTTCACGTCCGGGGTGAGGGTGAACGCCTCCAGCCCGGAGGTCCGCAGGTATGCCGTGGGCTCGGGCGCGCGGCGCGGCTCGACCCCGTCGACCGCCTCGGCGATGGCCCGGATGTGCTCGGGCGTGGTGCCGCAGCAGCCGCCGACGATGTTGACCAGGCCCTCCCGGGCCATGTCGCCGAGGACCTCGGCCATCTCCTGCGGGGTGTCGTCGTAGCCCCCGAAGGCGTTCGGCAGCCCGGCGTTGGGGTGCACCGAGGTCAGGGCCACGCTCGCGCCCCCGAGCTCGCGCAGGTGCGGGCGCATCTCCTCCGCGCCGAGAGCGCAGTTGAGGCCGACCGAGGCCAGGTCGACGTGCTCGGTGGAGACCGCGAAGGCCTCCGGGGTCTGGCCGGACAGGGTGCGCCCGGAGGCGTCGGTGATGGTGCCGGACAGCATGACCGGGACCCGGGCGTGACCCACCGACTCCCGGGCGTCGAGCACGTCACCCACCGCGTGCAGGGCCGCCTTGGCGTTGAGGGTGTCGAAGACCGTCTCGACCATGAGCACGTCCGCGCCGCCCTCGAGCAACCCGTCGACCTGCTCGGCGTAGGCCTCGCGCAGCTGGTCGTACGTGATCGCCCGGAACTCGGGGCGTTCCACGTCGGGGGACAGGGAGGCGGTCCGGTTGGTCGGGCCGAGCGTCCCGACCACCCACCGGGGCTGGCCGGTCTCGGCCTCCACCTCGTCGGCGACCGCGCGGGCGACCCGGGCGGAGGCGACGTTCATCGCGTGCGCGAGGTGGCCCGCGTCGTAGTCGGCCTGCGCGATGGTGGTCGAGGTGAAGGTGTTGGTCGTCAGCAGGTCGGCACCCGCCTCGAGGTAGGACCGGTGCACCTGGGCGAGGACGTCGGGCCGGGTCAGCGCCAGCAGGTCGAAGTTGCCCCGGAGGGTGACCTCGCGCAGCGGCTCCCACGCGGGGTCCTGCGCCGGCCCGTGGAAGTCCTCCTCCTCCAGGCCCTGCTGCTGCAGCAGCGTGCCGTAGCCACCGTCCAGCACGAGGATGCGCTCGCGCGCGAGGGCGCGCAGGTCGGGGCGGGGGAGGGCAGACACCCTGAAGATTCTACGGTCGGGCCCTCCGGCTCACCCATTCCCGGCGTACGGACCCCCGCTCGCCGACGGCGACCACCCGGCGCCGCAGGACGTGCGGGCCGACCGACGACGCACCGCATACCGTGCGGTGCCCGCACGAGCGGTCACCCGCGCGGCCGGGTGAGACACTGAGGACGTCATGACAGCTTCCACGTCGCGTCCCCTGACCGCCACCTACCGCCTCCAGCTGCACGCCGGCTTCACCTGCGCCGACGCCCGGCAGGTGCTGCCCTACCTGCACGCGCTGGGGGTCAGCCACGTCTACCTCTCCCCGGTGCTCACGGCCGTCCCGGGCTCCGAGCACGGGTATGACGTGCTGGACCACACCGAGGTCAACCCCGAGATCGGTGGTCGGCCCGGTCTCGAGGCGCTCGCCGACGCCGCGCACGACCTGGGCCTGGGGGTGGTCGTGGACGTCGTCCCCAACCACATGGCGCTGGTCGCCCCGCTGTGGCGCAACCTTCCGGTCTGGGAGGTGCTGCGCGACGGGCCGACCGCCGCGCGGGCCGCCTGGTTCGACGTCGACTGGGACCACCTCGGTGGCCGGTTCGGCCTTCCCGTCCTCGGCGAGGACCTCGACGCGGTGCTCGCCCGCGGCGAGATCACCCTGGACACCGGTCGTGACGACGAGGGCCCGGCCGCCGGCCAGCCGGTCGCCCGCTACTTCGAGCACGTGCTGCCGCTCGCGCCGGGCACCGAGCAGCTGGCGCACGAGCACCCCGAGGGCCCGGGCTCCGCAGCCGCGGTGCGCTCCGTGCTGGACGCCCAGCGCTGGCTGCTCTCGTCCTGGCTCGACGCCGCCGACGTGCTGAACTACCGCCGCTTCTTCGAGGTCGACGGGCTCATCGGCGTCCGGGTCGAGCAGCCCGACGTCTTCGCCGACACCCACGAGCTGCTCCTCGACCTGCACCGCCGCGGCGTCGTCGACGGCTTCCGCATCGACCACCCGGACGGGCTGGCCGACCCCACGTCATACCTGCGGATGCTCAACGACGCCGTCCAGGAGGGCACGCCGATCTGGGTCGAGAAGATCCTCGAGGGGGACGAGCGGCTGCCGGAGGTGTGGGCCTGCGCGGGCACGACCGGCTACGACGCCAACGCGGCGCTGTCCGCCGCCCTCGTCGACCCCACGACCACCGACGTCGTCAGCGCCACGTGGGCGCAGACCGGGGGTGAGCCCGACCTGCACGTGGAGGTCGAGCGCTGCAAGCGGCTCGCTGCCACCGAGCTGCTGCGCCCCGAGGTCGCCCGGCTCATGCGGCGGGCGGTGCAGGCACTGCCGCGGCACGACGAGGACCGGCTGCGCGACGCGCTGGTCGAGCTGCTGGTCTCGGTGCACGTCTACCGCGCCTACGTCCGGCCCGGGGCCGCCCCGACCGAGGCCGACGAGGCGCTGGTCCAGCCCCTGCTGGACGGTCAGGAGCGCGCCCGCGCGGCCCGGCCCGAGCTAAGCGCGGAGATCGACGCGCTCACCGACGTCCTCGCCGACCCGCAGGGGTGCGCCACCGACCCCGCGGCCGCGGCCGACCTGTGCGTGCGCTTCCAGCAGACCACCGGCCCGGTCATGGCCAAGGGCATCGAGGACACCGCGTTCTACCGCTGGCACCGCCTCGTCGCGCTCAACGAGGTGGGCGCCGACCCGGCCGTCGGTCTCGACCCCGCGCACGGCGTGGCCACCCTGCACGCCTGGGCCCGCCACCAGGCCGGGCACTGGCCCGCCGGCATGACCACCCTGTCCACCCACGACACCAAGCGCAGCGAGGACGTCCGCGCCCGGATCCTGGCCGTCTCCGGCGACGGCGAGTCGTGGCAGGCCGTCTCCCGGCTCGCGCTCGAGGCCGCGGCCCGCCACGGGGTGGACGGGGAGACCGCACACCTGATCTGGCAGACCCTGGTGGGGGCCGGCCGGGTCGACACCGAGCGGCTGGACGCCTACCTCACCAAGGCGGTGCGCGAGGCCAAGGTGCGCTCGACGTGGACCGAGCCGGACGAGGACTACGAGGGCCGGGTGCTCGCGCTCGCCCACGAGATGCTCGGCGAGGGGGAGGGCGAGGGCAAGGGCGAGGTCTCCGAGGCGATCGCGGCCGCCGTCCGCGACAACGCGCCGACGATCCGCACCCTGACGCTGGCGCAGAAGATCCTGCAGCTCACCCTCCCCGGGATCCCGGACACCTACCAGGGCTCCGGCGTGGTGGACCTGTCCCTCGTCGACCCCGACAACCGACGGCCGGTCGACTACGACGAGCGCATCGACCGGCTGCAGCGCCTGGACGCCACGGGGTGGACGGGCGACCTGTCCGACGAGGTGCTCTGGGTGACCTCGCGGGTGCTGCGCCTGCGGTCCTGGCTCCCGCAGGCCTACGGCCCCGGGGCCGACTACGCCCCCGTCGACGCGGGCGAGCACGTGCTCGGCTTCCTGCGTGGCGGGGTGGCGGCGACCCTCACCATCCGGGCGCCCCGCGCGCTGGGTGCGGCCGGCGGTCTCGGGGGACAGCGCATACCCCTGCCGCCAGACCTCTGGGTCGACGCGCTCACCGGCGCGGAGCACCCGGTCGGCGAGGACGCGGACGGCCCGCTCGCGGCCGACGTCTTCGCCCAGGGCCCGGTCGCGCTGCTGGTGCGGGCCGCCGACCTGCGGGAGGGTGGCCGATGAGCGCGGAGCAGGTGCGCCTGTGGGCGCCCGACGCCGAGCAGGTCGAGCTGGTGCTCGGTGCCGACGGGGGCACGCGGGTGCCCATGGCGGCGTCCGGGTCGAGTGGTGGTGCCGGCACCGCGTCGGGAGACGGCTGGTGGTCGGTCACCGCCGACGTCGCCGCGCACGGTGGGCGCTACGCCTTCGCCGTCGACGACGGCGACCCGGTGCCCGACCCCCGCTCCCGGCACCAGCCGGACGGGGTCCACGCCGCCAGCGCGCTCGTCGACACCGGCGCCTTCCCCTGGACCGACCAGGGCTGGGGCGGGGTGCCCATGGAGCGCGCGGCCGTCTACGAGCTGCACGTGGGGACCTTCACCGAGGCGGGCACCTTCGACGCCGCCGCCGAGCGGCTCGGCCACCTCGTCGAGCTGGGGGTGAGCGTCGTGGAGCTCATGCCCGTGGCCGCCTTCCCCGGTCGGCACGGGTGGGGCTACGACGGCGTCGCGCTGTATGCCGTGCACGACGCCTACGGCGGGCCGCAGGGGCTGGCCCGTTTCGTCGACGCCGCCCACGCCGCCGGGCTCGCCGTGTGGCTGGACGTCGTCTACAACCACCTGGGCCCCAGCGGCAACTACCTGCGGCAGACCGGGCCCTACTTCACCGACCGGCACCACACCCCCTGGGGCGAGGCGGTCAACCTCGACGGGCCGGGCAGCGACGGGGTCAGGGCCTACCTGCTGGACAACGCCCGGATGTGGCTGGAGGACTACCACCTCGACGGGCTCCGGCTCGACGCCGTGCACGCGCTGCACGACGAGCGGGCCGTGCACCTCCTGGAGGAGCTCGCCGAGCTGGCCGACGCCCTCACCGCGCGCACCGGGGTGCCGCGCTCGCTGGTCGCCGAGTCCGACCGCAACGACCCCGCGACCGTCTCGCGACGCGGGCCGGGTGGTGCCGGAGGTCTCGGGCTGCACGGGCAGTGGGCCGACGACGTGCACCACGCGCTGCACGTCCTCCTCTCGGGGGAGTCCCAGGGCTACTACGGCGACTTCGCCGACCCGGGGGCCGTCCCCCAGGTGCTGGGTCGCACGCCCTTCTTCCACGACGGCACCCTCTCGACCTTCCGGGGGCGGGTGCACGGGCGCCCGGTCGACCTCGAGGTCACCGAACCCTGGCGCTTCGTCGCCTCGCTGCAGACCCACGACCAGGTCGGCAACCGGGCGGTCGGGGACCGGCTGCACCACGGCATACCGGCCGGTCGGCACGCGGTCGGGGCGGCACTGCTGCTCACCGCGCCCTGGACGCCGATGCTCTTCATGGGCGAGGAGTGGGGCGCCTCGACGCCGTGGCAGTACTTCACCGACCACGAGGAGGAGTGGCTCGCGCAGTCGATCCGGGAGGGCCGGCAGGCGGAGTTCGCCGAGCACGGCTGGGCCGGGGAGGTGCCCGACCCGCAGGACACCGGGACGGTGGCGGCCTCGACCCTGCGCTGGTCCGAGGTGGGTGAGGGGGAGCACGCCGAGGTGCTGGCGTTCTACCGCGCCCTGCTGCACTGGCGGCGGGACACCGCGCCGCAGGTGCGCGGGACCGTCGGCGAGGTGGCCCGGCAGCCGGACGGCACCGGTGGGGAGGTCCTCACGGTCGTGCGTCCCGGGGTCGCGGTCGTGGCCCGGCTGGGCGGTGAGGGCGAGATCCCCGTGCCGCTGCCGGCCGGTGACGACGGCGCACCGGTGAGGGCCGACCTCGTCGCGGCCTTCCCGGCCGAGGTCGGCGAACGGCTGCGGGGGGTCGTGGGCGGCCCGGACGGTGGTCGGGGCGGCACGCAGGACGACGAGGAGGCTGCCGGAGAGCTCCGGCTCGGCCCGGACAGCGTGGTGGTGGTGCGGCGATGAGCGAGGACGCGCCGCGTCGCCGGTTCCACCGGCCCACGCTGCGGCCGCCGGACCGGCTCGAGGACGCCTCCGAGCAGGTCGACCCGCTCGAGGTCGCCGAGGCGGCCCACCGCAGCGCCGAGCTGGTGGTCGGCCGGGGCCGCGCCGAGTCGGCCCGGGACAGCGAGCTGACCTCCCGACTGGTGGGGCTGGTCGGTGAGGTGGGGCTGGCCACGGTCGCCCAGCTGTGGTCGGACCGGCCGGCCCGCAGCCTGCCCGGGGCCCTGTGGCGGATCTACCTGCTGCACGAGTGGGTGCTGCGCCAGCCCGAGGAGGTCGGGCGCCGGTTCGTCGCCGGGTCCGGGCACACGGAGGTCTACCACGCGATCGCCGGGGTCGCCGAGCCCCCCGACCCGGACGCGCTGCGCCGCCTCACCGAGCAGATCCTCGGGGGCGTCTTCACCGGCGACCTCGCGATCGCCCTCGAGCGCGCCAGCGCCTTCTGCCACGTCATGGCGGTGGGGCTCGCCGACCCGGGGGACGACGGCATACCGTCCGAGCAGGTGACCCGGGCCGCGCGCCTGCGCGACACCGCCGACGACCTCGCCGCCTGCGCCGGCCTCTGGCGCCTGGGCGACCTGCACTGACCGCGAGGATTCCGCGCGCAGTCCCCGGCCCGCAAGGGCGCGACTGCACCGGGTATGTCGTGGAATCGCCCCGGGCGGCGACCTATCCGCTGCAGTCGCGCACCACCGGACGCGGGATCGGGCACGAGACGTCGTGACGAACCCGAGGGGCGTCCTCCGCACCTCCCGGTGCAGGTTTGGGGGAACCTCGGGCAGAGGCGTACCGTGGTCTGCGCGTGCCGGGCCGCGGCAGCCCCGGGCTCCAACACACGCCGCTTCGAGCGGCCACGCGCCGAGAGGCGCTCCCGGCCCGGCACGCACACCCTCTCCCGTCGGTATGCCGGCAGCTCGGCGCCCCGGCACGGCGCCACTGCCACTGCCACGACCGCGGGTCGCCGGCAGCTCAGCGGGGCCGGTACCTCGTCGCCGAGAGGACCTGGGCCGCCGCCCCGGAGCCGGTCATCGTGCAGGCCAGGACCTCGCCCTTGTCCATCGTCACCTCCGTGAGGCGCCGCAGCACCCGCACCCCCGACCGCTCCATGCCCGGGGCGGTCCGCTCGAGCAACGCGCCCACGAGGTCGGGCAGCAGCGGCCCGTGGGTGCACAGCGCGGTCGAGACGCCCGCCTCGAGCACCCGCCCGAGGTGCTTCCGGAGCTTGCGGGGGTCGCTCTCGAAGCCCTCCTCGGAGAGCCCTTTCCTCGTCGTGACGCTCAGCCCGGCCGACCGCGCGAACGGCGCGAGGGTGTCGGAGCAGCGCACCGAGGTGCTGCTGAGCAGCTGCTCCGGCCCGTATGCCGCCAGCAGGTCCGCGAGCCGGTGCGCCGAGCGGCGCCGCCCGGGTCCGGTGAGGGGCCGGAGCGGGTCCGGGCCGGACCAGTCGCCGCGGGCGATCGCCAGGGCGTGGCGCACCACGAGGAAGGTCCACGTCGGGAGCCGCTCGGCACCGTACAGGTCCACCACGGCCGCCAGCTGCTCACGGTCCCGGTCATAGCTCAGCCGGCGACCGGCCAGCGTCGGCGAGAGCCAGCACACCTCGTCGACCTCGTGCTCCAGCGCCCCCTGGCCGCCGACGACCTCTCCGGCCCAGTAGTGCACGACCTTGTCGGAGCCGCTGGCCAACCGGTAGCGCGAGACCGGCAACGGAGCCCCCAGCCGCACCCGCAGCCCGGTCTCCTCCCACGTCTCGCGCACGGCCGCGACCGGGTAGTCCTCGCCGCGCTCCAGCTTGCCCTTGGGCCAGGACCAGTCGTCGTAGCGCGGCCGGTGCACGAGGGCGACCTGCAGCGCCCCCTGGCGGACACGCACCGGCAGCACCCCGCCGGCGCGCACCACCGGCGGACCGGCGCTGCTCATGCCTCCGGGTCCCCCGCGGCATACATGACGTCGACCGCGGAGCGCTCGAAGCCGAGGCGCTGGTAGGTCGCGATCGCCGGCGCGTTGTCCCCGTCGACGTAGAGCGTGGCCTCCTGCACGCCGCAGGCGCGCAGGTGCTGCAGACCGAGCAGCGTCACCGCGGTCCCGAGTCCGCGGCCCTGGTAGTCGGGGTCGACCCCGACGACGTAGACCTCACCCGTCTCCGGGTGGTCGGTCTCGACCTTGGTCCAGTGGAAGGCCGCCATCCGCGCACGCCCGTCGGGGTCGACCTCCGTGGTGTCCTCGACGACGAGGAAGCCCGAGGGGTCGAACCACGGCTCGTGCTGGCGGTCCTGCAGGTCCGCCAGGCTCGTGCGGCCCTGCTCGGCGTGGTCGGCGAAGGCCCGCGCGTTGACCGCCAGCCAGGCCTCGTCGTCGGCGCCGACGCGGTAGGCCCGCACGGCGAAGCCCTCGGGCAGCTCCACCTGGTCGGGCAGGTCGGCCCACTCGCCGGCCAGCGGCCGGGCCATCTGCCAGAGCTCGCGGACGACCCGCAGCCCGCGCGAGGCGTAGAGGGTGCGCGCGTCCTGCAGGTCCCCGTGGCTCCACAGCCGCACCTGCGGCCAGCGCCGCAGCACGTGGTCGAGGAGGGCCCCGCCCACCCCGCGGCGCCGCTGCTCGGGATCGACGACGAGCTCGGCGGACGGTGCCTGCGGGTCGCTGGTGTCGACGTGGCCGTAGCCGATGACCGGCCCCTGCGCGCCGTCCCGCACCACGAGGTGCACCCCGGTCTCGTGGCTGGCGCTGCTCTCCGGCAGCCGGCGGGCCTGCAGCACGGTCTGCTCGGACAGCGGTCTGACGCCGTCGTGGCCCGCGGCCCGCACGGCCAGGGCCAGCACGTCGCCGGACACGCGGCCGGGCAGTGCGGGGAGCTCGTCGATGTCGGGCTGGGGGCGATCTCCAGGCATGGGGGTCAGTCTGGCACGCAGATCAGCGCTCGGTGCTGCGTGCCCCGGTGAAGCGGTAGCCGACGCCGCGGATGGTCCCGATGAGCGACTCCCGCTCCGGCCCGAGCTTGGCGCGCAGGCGGCGGATGTGGACGTCGACGGTCCGCGTGCCGCCGTAGTAGTCGCCGCCCCAGACCTGCTGGAGCAGGATGTCGCGGGTGACGACCCGCCCCGGGTGCTGGACGAGGTAGCGCAGCAGCTCGAACTCCTTGAACGTCAGGTCCAGCGCCCGGCCCCCGGCCCGCACCGTCCAGCTGGCCTCGTCCACGACGACGTCGGCGACCCGGATGGTCTCCGGCTCCTCCACGCCCCCGGCCCCGTCGACCGGGCCGGGCGCCGGGACCGCCGCCCGCGGGCCGCGCCCCAGGGCCAGCCGCAGCCGCGCGGACAGCTCGGCCGGGCTCGCGGTGGCGGTGACCAGGTCGTCCATCGGCCACTGGTCGTCGAGGACCGCGAGCGCGCCCTCGCCGACGACGGCCAGCACCGGCACCCCCAGACCGAGGGCGGACAGGGAGCGCAGCACCCCGCGCGCCTGCACCAGGTCGGCGGTCGCGTCCACGAGCACGAGGTCCGGGTCGCCCCGGCTCACGAGGGTGCCCACGTCCATGCCGAGGACCGAGACCCGGTGCGGCAGCAGGGCCAGGCCGGGCAGCACGAGCGCCGCCGAGGTGTCCTCGGCGGGGCGCGGGGTGAGCAGGACCAGGTCGGCCACGGACCCAGGATAAGGAGTCGGCCCGCCTGCGGCCTCCACCAGGACGGGTGCGGCAAGATGGAGGTATGCCGCACCCCACCTCCAGCGCGCGGGTCGCCGATGCCCCCACGCCAGGACTGGTGGGGGCGCTGGCGGTGGTGGCGTGCGCCGTGGCCGGGCTGCTGGCCGTGTCGGCGGTCGCCGCGCCCTGGCTGCTCGCGGTGACCCTCGGGGCGTGCGCCGTGGTGGTCGCCTGGGGCTGGTCGGGCACCCTGGGCCTGCCCTCGCCGCGCGGCACCGCCGCGGTGCTCCTCATCGGGGGCCTCGCGCTGGTGGTCTCGGTGGGCGTCCGTCAGGAGGAGCCCTGGCTGGAGTGGGTCCCGGCGGCCCTGGCGCTGGCGATGATCACCGCCTTCCTGCACCAGATCCTGCGCCGGGACGGCCGGCCCCGGGTGGTGCAGTCGGTCAGCGCGGTGGTGCTCGGGCTGGCCCTGGTGGGCTGCGGCATCCTCATGGTCCCGGCGAGCCACACCGCCGGGGGCATCGGGCTGCTCCTCGGCGCCCTGGCCGCGTCGGCCGCGTCGTCCGTGACGGACCTGGCCGTCCGCTGGCGGGCGGTGGGCGGGTGGCTGCTGGCGCTGGCCATGGCCGGGGGGGCTGCCGCCTCGCTCGGCGTCGCGCTCTCGCTCGGGGCGCCGTGGGAGACCTGGGTGCTGCTCGGCGTGGCGGCCGGGGCGGTGAGCCACGCCCTGCGGGCCGTGCTGGTCGGGTTGCCGACGCTGGCGCACTCGCGGCCCCGCCTGGTGACGGGCACCCTGTCGGTGCTCGTCGTGGGCGTCACGCCCTACCTCGTCGGCCTCGCGTTCCTGCCCTCTTCCTTCCCCGGCTGAGGCGTCCTCAGACCCGCCGGAGCTCGGCCGACATGTAGGACTGCATCTCGTGCCCGTGCGCGGCCATGTCCATGACCCACATGAGGTTGCTGTTGACGTAGCCGTAGAGCCGCTGGGCCGCGGCATACTCCGGAGAGCTGGGGCTGCGCACGATGCTGTCGGTGGCGACCTCGACCTTGGCCTGGCCGCTCTTGCCGTAGTACATCTCGACGACGCCGGTCGGGTGGGCGAGGAGCAGCTCGACGTCGCCGTCCGGCTGCGGGCGCCAGTAGCCGCTCTCGACGGCGAAGATCTCCTCCTTCTCGCCCTGCTCGTCGAGCAGCCAGGTGCGGGAGGTCCAGTGCAGGAACGGGCGACCGTCGTGGGTCACCTCGACCTCCTGACCGAAGTTGCGGGACGTCATCGTCGGGTAGCCGACGACGCCCGCGCCGGCCCAGGTGCCGAGCAGCCAGGCGAGGGGGGCGTTGTCCGGGTGCATGGTCGGGTCGAGTTCGATGGGCACCCGCCCATGGTAGGGACTATCCGCCGAAACCGGTGCGCGGGGACACCGGGTCGGTGTAGTCCTCCATGGTGTCGTTCTTCAGGTGCTCGGACAGGACCTGCATCTGCTCGTCGGCCATGACGACGATGGATCCGGCGACCGGGTGGTCGGCGATGCCGCTCCACGGTGCGGTCTCGAAGAAGATGTCGTCGCCGCGCACGCCGCGCATGGCGAATCCCAGGTCGCGCATGTCGCTCACCTGCAGGTCGGCGTCGACGGTGAGGTTGGTCGTCGCCGCGTCGACGAAGCGGGAGAGCCGCGCCGGGTTGGTCAGCGTCTCCCGGGAGAGCGCCTCGGTCATGATCGCCTGGATGAAGGCCTGCTGGCGCTGCCCGCGGGAGATGTCGCCCTGGGACAGGGCATACCGCTCCCGCACGAACTCCAGCCCGGTCGCGCCGTCCATGTGCATGACGCCCTCGGGGAAGCCGGGGGAGGCCTCGGCGACGTTGACGTCGACCCCGCCGATGGCATCGGTCATCGCGCGGAAGCTCTCGAAGTTGACGATGACGACGTGGTCGATCGGCACGTCGATGAGCGGCTGCAGGGTCTGGACGAGCAGCGGGGCCCCGCCGTAGGAGTAGGACGCGTTGATCTTCGAGGAGCCACCGGTGCCGGCGATCGGCACGAAGAGGTCGCGCGGGAAGTGGATGAGGTCGACCCGGTCGCGCTCGTCGTTGATGTGCATAAGCACGATGACGTCCGAGCGGCCGCGCTCCACGGACAGGTCGCGGCTGTCCGAGCCGATGATGAGGAAGTTCATCGCCTCCCCGGCCTCGGCCGGCCGCTCCGGGCTGGTGGCGACGAACTCGCTCTCCGGCACCTCGATCTGCTCGCCGTCGTCACCGACGAGCGGGGCGGTGCCGTCGTCCTGCTCGAGCTGCTCCTCGCCGGTCTCGCCGTCCGGTTCGACGGTCCCGTCCAGGTCGACCGACCCGTCGTCCTCGGCGGCGGCCTCGTCGTCACCGGGCTGGGTGGAGCCGAAGCGGTCCGGGGAGATGGTCACGACCGAGTTGTCGTCGGCGTTGAGGTCCTCCCGCTCGATGTTGCCCTCGACGGTCCGCTGGAGGAAGAACGCGTAACCGCCCAGGGCGAGCACCCCCACGAGCGCCAGCAGGCCCACCCCGACGACGAGGGCGCGCACCGGGTGGCGCGGTCCGCGGTCGCGGGTGGGCGGGTCCTCGCGGTGGCGGGAGGCGTCGTGAGCCGGCATGGGGCGGATTGTATGCCTGCCGCCTGCATGTTCTCCGTGACGACGGGCGCGTACCGTGGTGCTGGTGACCGGCCCGGACGGCAGGAGGAGGAGACGATGAGCGTGCTGCTGGAGCGGCCCGGTGCCGTGGACGGCACCGGGGTCGACGCGGGCGTCGCGGCGCACTACGGCAACCCGCACCGCGAGCAACGGCTCCTCGCGGAGGGGCTGGCGGTCGTCGACCTCTCCCACCGCGGCGTGGTCACGGTCACCGGCGCGGACCGGCTGAGCTGGCTGCACTCGCTGACCACCCAGCAGCTGGTCGACCTGCCCGCCCGACGCTCGGCCGAGACGCTCGTGCTCTCGCCCAAGGGGCATGTCGAGCACGCGCTGCACGTCGTCGACGACGGCACGACCACCTGGATCACCACCGAGCCGGGCGCGGCCGCAGCGGTGGCCGAGTGGCTGGACTCGATGCGGTTCATGCTGCGGGTCGAGGTCGCCGACGTCAGCGAGGCCTATGCCGTGCTCGGCGAGCCGGTCGCCCGCGAGTCGGTGCCGGGCGAGCCGGTCGCCTGGGTGGACCCCTGGCCGGGGCCGGTCGGCGACACGTTCTGCTACGGCCCCGAGGGGGAGGAGCACCCGGGCCACGGCCGCGCCTGGCGCGAGCTCCTCGTGCCCCGCGCCGAGCTCGCGGCGGCGGTGGGTGACCGGCCGCTCGCCGGCACCTGGGCGGCGGAGGCGCTGCGGGTGGCCGCCTGGCGGCCCCGGGCCGGCGTGGACACCGACCACCGCACCATCCCGCACGAGCTGGACTGGCTGCGCACCGCCGTCCACCTGCACAAGGGCTGCTACCGGGGCCAGGAGACGGTCGCCCGGGTCAAGAACCTCGGACGCCCGCCCCGGAGGGTCGTGTTCCTGCACCTCGACGGCTCGGGGCACGTCATCCCCGAGGCGGGGACCGAGCTGACCCCGCTGGAGGGGGGCCGCGCGGTCGGCCGGCTCACCACGGTGGCGCGGCACGCCGAGGACGGCCCGATCGCGCTGGCGCTGGTCAAGCGCAACCTCGATCCCGGTATGACGCTGCTCGCCGACGGCGCCGCCGCCGCCCAGACGGTGGTCGTCGCCGGCTGAGCGAGGGCCTACCCGGGCGTCCCGGGGTGCCGGGGCCTCGGGTGCGGCTGGCAGGATCGGGCGCATGGCACCCGATCTCCCGCAGGCCTCCGACTCACCGCTGGCGTCCGCGCCGGTCGTCGCCGAGGTGGTGCGCAACGGCTTCGTCGAGTCGGTGCACCACGGCGTGGTCGCGCTGACCGCCCCGGACGGCTCACCGGAGCTGGCGCTCGGGCCGGTCGAGGCACCCATCCTGCCGCGGTCCTCGCTCAAGCCCCTGCAGGCGGTCGCCATGCTGCGGGCGGGCGCCGCGCTGGACGGCGAGCTGCTCGCGCTCGCCTGCGCCAGCCACTCGGGCGAGAGGCGCCACCTCGACGGCGCGCGACGCATCCTCGCCTCGGTGGGGCTGGACGAGTCCGCGCTGCGCAACACCCCCGACCTGCCGTTCGACGAGGACGAGCGCCGGCGCTGGGTGCGGGAGGGGAACCCCGCGACCTCGCTGGCCCAGAACTGCTCGGGCAAGCACAGCGGCATGCTGGCGGCCTGCGTGGCGGCGGGCTGGGACACCGGCGCCTACCTCGACCCCGAGCACCCGCTGCAGCGGCTCGTCGTCGAGGTGGTGGAGGAGCTCACCGGCGAGCCGGTCGCGGTCTCGACCGTGGACGGGTGCGGGGCCCCCGCGCTCGGCGTGTCCTCCACCGGGCTGGCCCGCGCCTTCGGGCGGATCGCCGCGGCGGACCCCTCGACCGAGGAGGGGCGGGTCGCCGAGGCGATCCGACGCCACCCCGAGTTCCTCGGCGGCACCGGTCGCGACGTGAGCGAGCTCATCGGGGCGGTGCCCGGCCTCATCGCCAAGGACGGCGCGGAGTCGGTCTACGCGGTGGGCCTCGCGGACGGCCGTGGCCTGTCCGTCAAGATCACCGACGGCGGGGAGCGGGCGCGGGTGGTCGTCGCGACCGCTGCCCTCCGCCGGGCGGGGGCGCACGAGCTCGGCCCCGACGCGGCGGACGTGATGGACGCCCTCGACGCGCGGGCGGTGGTGCGCGGGCACGGCGAGCGGGTCGGCGCGGTGCGCGCCGTCCTGCCCGAGGTGGGCTGATGCTGTCGCGGGCCGTGCCGCACGGGGCCGGCCGGCCGGGGGCGGGCTAGTGCGGGCGGTGCTGCAGCGGGCCACCCGGGCGGCGGTGCGCGTCGAGGGCGAGGTGGTGGGGCAGATCACCCGGCCGGGTCTCGTGGCGCTGGTCGCCGCCACCCACGACGACGGCCCGGCCGACGTCGAGGCGATGGCCCGCAAGATCGCCGAGCTGCGGATCCTGCGCGAGGAGCGGTCGGTGCTCGAGACCGGGGCGCCGGTGCTGGTGGTCAGCCAGTTCACGCTCTACGGCAGCACCCGCAAGGGCCGACGCCCCTCCTGGGGCGACGCGGCGCCGGGGCCGGTGGCCGAGCCCCTGGTGGAGGCGGTCGTCGCGGCGCTGCAGGAGCGTGGCGTCGAGGTCGCCACCGGGCGCTTCGGCGCCATGATGGAGGTCGAGCTCGTCAACGACGGCCCGTTCACGCTCCTCGTCGACACCTGACCCCGCACCAGGGTGAGGCGCGTGGGGGTCACCAGGGGCCGTAGGGGCCCATGTGGCTGGACGACCCGCCGTGCCCCTGCACCGCCTTGACGGCCGGGCGGACGTCCGCGAGGTAGACCGCGGCCGCGACCACGGCGATGACGTTGAAGATCGAGAAGGGGCTGAACATGAAGATGAAGCCGATCAGCGCCGCGCCACCGGTGAGGAGCAGCCAGAACTGCTTGGTGCGCTTGCCCGCGGCGGCGAACGCGTCGGACCGGGTGCGGGCGCAGTCGATCAGGGCCCACAGCATCATCCCGAAGACCGCGACGCCCACGACGACCTGCAGCAGGTTCTGTGCCTCGTAGATGGCTGGCATGACTCCAGGGTAGAGGCACAGGCTGGGACTGGCCTGTCGGTGGGCTGTGCGGGCTCGTCCGGTGCGGTCCTACCGCGCGTCCGGTGCAGAGGTCGGGGCGACGGCGGACCAGGCGACGGTGAGCTCGCCGAGGCGCCAGCGGGCGACACCGCCACGCACCGGCCAGCCGTCCTCGCGCAGGGTGCGGGCGGTGGCCACGAACCGCTGGCGGGCGCCGTAGCTCGCCATCGGCGCCGACCTCGCCCACGCGGACTCCAGCGCCGTCAGGAAGGAGTGCACCGGCTCGCCCGGCACGTTGCGGTGGATGAGGGCCTTGGGCAGCCGCTCGGCGACGACCGAGGGCGACCCGAGGCCGGCGAGCCTCAGGGAGAGCGTCAGGGACACCGGCTCCGGCCCACCGTCCGGACCACGGCGCACGTCGACCCAGCTCGCCAGCCTGCCGAGCTCGTCGCAGGTGCCCTCCACGAGCGCCCCGCCCGGGGCCAGCCGCTGCGTCACCTGGGCCCACGCCGGCGCGACCTCGGCCTCGGCGTACTGGCGCAGCACGTTGAGCGCCCGCACCACCATCGGTCGCGCCTCTGCGCCGAGCGCCGTGGGCAGCGGCACCTCGAAGCCCCCGAGCGCGAAGTCCACCCCCGGCGGGTCCGCCAGCAGGCGACCCCGCTCGACCCGTTCCGGGTCGATCTCCACCCCGACCAGCCGGACGTCCGGACGCACCTGGCGCAGCCGGGCGGCCAGCTCCAGCACCGTGACGGGCGAGGCGCCGAAGCCCAGGTCGACGACGACGGGCGGCTCCGGTGCCGCGCGCAGGAGGCCCCCCAGGGCATACCCCATCCACCGGTCGATCTTGCGCAGCCGGTTGGGGTTGGTGGTGCCGCGGGTCACGGTGCCGACGGGTCGGCGGGCGGGGCGGGCGGGCACCGACCCAGACTAGGTCGCCCCTCGGCACCGCGTGCCACACTGCTCGCGTGACGACGACCGCCGCCGACCTGCCGGTCCGCCGGGTCGCGATGGTCTCGCTGCACACCTCGCCGCTGCAGCGCCCGGGCACCGGAGACGCGGGCGGCCTCAACGTCTACGTCGTCGAGACCGCCACCCGGCTCGCCCGCCGCGGCGTCGAGGTCGACATCTTCACCCGCGCCGGCCCCGGCGGGGACGGGAGCGTGGAGCTCGAGCCGGGCCTGGACGTGACCGTGCACCACGTCCCGGCCGGGCCCCGCGAGGGGGTGCCCAAGGACGAGCTCCCGGGGCACCTGTGCGCCTTCGCCGACGACCTGTCGCGGCACGTGGCCGGCCTGGCCGAGGGGCACTACGACGTGATCCACGCCCACTACTGGCTCTCCGGCCAGGCCGGCGGCCTCACGGCCCGGCGCTTCGACGTGCCGCTGGTGCAGACCATGCACACCATGGCGCGGGTCAAGAACGCCGCGCTCGCGGCCGGCGACGCCCCCGAGCCGCAGGCGCGGGTCGCGGGCGAGCAGGAGCTCGTCGACCGGGCGGACGCCTTGGTCGCCAACACCCCGGCCGAGGCCCGCGACCTCGTGGAGCTCTACTCCGCCGACCCCGCGCGCGTGCACGTCGTCCCGCCCGGGGTCGCCCTGGAGACCTTCCGGCCCGGGGACCGTGCCGCCGACCGCCGCGCCCTCGGGCTGGCGCCGCAGGACCGGGTGCTGCTCTTCGTCGGCCGCATCCAGCCGCTGAAGGCCCCCGACGTGCTGGTGCGCGCGGCCGGCGAGCTGGTCCGGCGCGACCCGGCGCTGCGCGACCGGCTGGTCGTCTCGGTGCTGGGCGGGCTCTCCGGCTCCGGCACGGCCAGCCCGGGGGCACTGCAGCGGCTGGCCGTCGCCGAGGGCGTCGAGGGGTTGGTGCACATCGCCCCACCGGTGACCCGCGAGGAGCTGGCGCGCCGGATGCGGGCCGCCGACCTCGTGGTCGTCCCCTCCCACAACGAGTCCTTCGGGCTGGTCGCCATCGAGGCCCTGGCCTGCGGCACGCCGGTCCTGGCCGCGCGCGTCGGCGGCCTGCCGCTCGCGGTGGGGGAGGCCGGCGTCCTGGTCGACGGGCACGACCCGGGCACCTGGGCGGACGCCCTGCAGCACGCGCTGCGGCGCCTCGAGGACGCGCAGGAGCGGGCGGCGTGGTCGGCGCAGGGGGTGGCGCACGCGCAGGGCTACTCGTGGGAGCGCACGGTCGACGCCCTCATGTCGGCCTATGCTGCCGCGAAGGACACCCACGCACGTCGGCGAGGAGGACCCCATGGATGAGTCCGCGCAGACCCGGCTCCGCGAGCAGCTCGACGCCCTCGGTGTCGCCTGGGAGGTCGGCACCCGTCCGGGGGAGACCGCGGTCGCCCTGCCGGGGGAGCGCAAGCTGCGGACCGTCCTGTCCCTCGTCGTGGGGGAGCGCGCGCTGGAGCTGCGCGCCTTCGTCATCCGCAAGCCGGACGAGAACCACGAGGCGTTCTACCGCTACCTCCTGCGGCGCGCGTTGCGACTGCCCGGCGTGGGGTATGCCGTGGACGCCAGCGGCGACGTCTATCTCACCGGCCGCGTCCCGCTGGCCGGGCTGGAGGACGAGTCGGTGCTCGACGAGCTGCTCGGCGCCGTCCTCGCGGCCTGCGACGAGCCCTTCAACGAGCTGCTGCGGCTGGGCTTCTGGACCTCGATCCGGCGCGAGTGGGCCTGGCGGGTCGACCGCGGCGAGTCCACCGCCAACCTCGAGGCCTTCCGGGCCGAGCTGGAGTCCTCGACCGAGGGGCAGGCCGGTCGGCCCTGATCGGTAGGGTGGGCGGCATGAGCGAGGCCGCATACACCCTGATCCTGCTGCGCCACGGCGAGAGCCGGTGGAACGAGAAGAACCTCTTCACCGGGTGGGTCGACGTCGACCTGACGCCGACCGGCCACGAGGAGGCGCGTCGGGCCGGCGAGCTGCTGCGCGAGGAGGACCTGCTGCCGGACGTCCTGCACACCTCCCTGCTGCGCCGCGCGATCACCACCGCCAACACCACGCTGGACGTCGCCGACCGCCACTGGATCCCGGTGCACCGGCACTGGCGGCTGAACGAGCGTCACTACGGGGCGCTGCAGGGCCTGGACAAGGCGCAGACGCGGGAGAAGTACGGCGAGGAGCAGTTCATGGCCTGGCGGCGCGGCTTCGACACCCCGCCGCCGCCCATCGAGGACGACGCCGAGTACTCCCAGGCCGGGGACCCCCGCTACGCCGACCTCGGCGAGGACCTGCCCCGCACCGAGTGCCTCAAGGACGTCGTCGCGCGGATGCTGCCCTACTGGGACGACGCGATCGTCCCCGACCTGCGCAGCGGCCGGACGGTGCTGGTCGCCGCCCACGGCAACAGCCTGCGGGCCCTGGTCAAGCACCTCGACGGCATCAGCGACGAGGACATCGCCGGGCTCAACATCCCCACCGGCATCCCGCTGCTCTACGAGCTGGACGCCGACCTCGCCCCGACCACCCCGGGCGGGCGCTACCTCGACCCGGCGGCCGCCGCCGACGCGATCCAGGCCGTCGCCAACCAGGGCAAGAAGTAGACCTCCGGGGGGCTGCGCCCCCCGGACTCCCCCCCAAAAAGCCTCACCTCCGGGGGGCTGCGCCCCCCGGACACCCCCCCAAGAAAGCCTCACCTCCGGGGGGCTGCGGCCCCCCGGACTCCCCCCACCGGCGCCCCCACCGGTGCCCCACGCCCGACCGGTCCCCGCCGGCGTGCGGTCGGCTCAGGTGGTCTCGAACTTGTAGCCCAGCCCCCGGACGGTGACGATGTGCTGCGGGTGCGACGGGTCGGGCTCGATCTTGGCCCGGAGCCGCTTGACGTGCACGTCCAGGGTCTTGGTGTCCCCGACGTAGTCGCTGCCCCAGACCCGGTCGATGAGCTGGCCCCGGGTCAGCACCCGCCCGGCGTTGCGCAGCAGCATCTCGAGCAGCTCGAACTCCTTGAGCGGCAGCGACACGGACTTCCCGTCCACCGACACCGTGTGCCGCTCCACGTCCATGCGGACCGGGCCGGACTCGACGGTGGAGGGCATGAGCTCCTCGGGCTCGGTCTGCCGGCGCAGCACCGCCTTGATCCGGGCGAGCAGCTCGCGGCCGGAGTAGGGCTTGGTGACGTAGTCGTCGGCGCCCAGCTCCAGGCCGACCACCTTGTCGACCTCCGAGTCCTTGGCGGTGAGCATGATGACCGGCACGCTGGAGCGCTGGCGCAGGGCCCGGCAGACGTCAACGCCGGACATGCCCGGCAGCATGAGGTCCAGGAGGACGAGGTCGGCGCCGTTGCGCTCGAACTCCGACAGCCCGTCGGTCCCCGTCTCGGTGACGGTGACGTCATACCCCTCCTTCTCGAGCAGGTAGGCCAGCGGGTCGGAGAAGGACTCCTCGTCCTCCACCACCAGGATCCGGGTCATCGGGTCACCTTTCCTCGGTCGGGTCGGTCCGCCTTCGGGGCGGGTGGCGGGGCGTCGCCGTGGGCGGGGTCGAACACCTGGACGGGACGCCCCTGCTGGTAGGGCGCGGGGGTGCCGACGGCGCGCGTCTCACCGACGGCGGCGGGGAAGCGTAGGGTGAAGGTCGAGCCCTGACCCTCCTCGCTCCAGACCGAGACGCTGCCGCCGTGCCCGGCGCTGATGTGCTTGACGATCGACAGCCCCAGGCCGGTGCCGCCGGTGCGGCGGGAACGGGCCGGGTCGACGCGGTAGAAGCGCTCGAAGATGCGCTCCTGGTCCTGGGCGGAGATGCCGCGGCCCTGGTCCGACACAGACACCTCGACCAGGTCGTCGACCCGACGGGTGACCACCCCGACGCGGGTCTTGTCGTCGGAGTAGGCGATCGCGTTGGTGACGAGGTTGCGGATGGCGGTCGTGACGAGGTCGTGGTCGCCGTAGATGCGCAGGTTCTCGGGCCGGCCCGCGGGGGCCGCCACCACGGTGCGCGCCCCGGCGACGACCCTGGCCTGGTCCACCGCCTCCTCGGCGCAGGCCGCGACGTCGACGACCACCATGTCGGCCAGCAGGTCCCCGGCCTGCAGCCGGGACAGGTCGACGATCTCGGCCACCAGCCGAGTGAGCCGCTCGGTCTCGACCTTCATCCGGCCGGCGAAGCGGCTGACGGCGTCCGGGTCGTCCGCTGCCCCGGCGATCGCCTCGGCGAGCAGGGCCAGCCCCCCGACCGGCGTCTTGAGCTCGTGGCTGACGTTGACCACGAAGTCGCGGCGCACCTCCTCCACCCGCCGGGCCTGCGTACGGTCGTCGACGAGGATGAGCGCCAGGCCGTCGCCGAACGGCGCCACCCGCACGGCGAGCAGCACCCTGCCCGAGGACAGCGGGCCACGGACGTACTCCAGCTCGTCCTCGGTGACCTGACCGTGCGTGAGCACCTCGGCCACGAGCTCGCGCAGGCGGGTGTTGACGAGGTCGTTCCCCCGGACCAGCCCGAAGGCCAGGGCGGCCCCCGTGGCGACGTGCACCTGCGCCGAACGGTCGGCGACGATGGCGCCCGAGCGCAGCACCGACAGCACCTGCGTGGCGCCCTCGGGGACGACTCCGACGGGCCGGGTGCCCTCGGGGTCGTCGGCGGGGCGCCCGGTGGATCGCACGAGCGACCACACCAGCGCTGCCAGCAGCAGCCCCAGGAGGAGCCCCAGGAGCCCGGCGGTAAGGGGGTTCACGATGACCAGCCTAGGGTCTGCGGGTGACCACCCCGTGCACGTCGGGTGCCTGGGGGGTGCCCTGTCCGGCGAGAGTTCATCCGGGGGTCGTGCGGCGTTCACGTGGGTCTGCCACGGTTCCACGCTGGTGGCACCTGCCCAGGTGTCCGACAATGGGGCGACGGGCCCGTCCCCCCACCCCGGCCCCGAGGAGGCAGGCATGCGCAGCGCGTTCACCGAGGAGCTCGACCTCATCAGCGGGCAGCTGGTGCAGATGAGCCGCTTGTCGGCCACGGCGCTCCAGCGAGCCACCGCGTCCCTCATGGAGACCGACCTCGCCCTGGCCCAGGAGGTCATCTCCGACGACCAGCTCATCGACGCCCTGCGCCGCGAACTGGACAACCGCGCCATCGACGTGCTCGCCCGGCAGCAGCCGGTGGCGACCGACCTGCGCCAGATGGTCACCGCGCTGCGGATGAGCTCGGACCTCGAGCGCAGCGGGGACCTGGCCCGGCACGTCGCCAAGCTGACCCGGCTGCGCTACCCCGCGCCCGCCCTCCCCGACGAGCTGCGCCCGATCTTCGCGGAGATGGCCACCACGGCTGAGGCCATGATCCTGCGGGCCGGCGACATCATCGACAGCAAGGACGCCGACGGCGCCAGCGAGCTGATCCGGGCCGACGACACCATGGACCGCCTCCACCGTGAGGTCTTCCGCGTGCTGCTCGAGCCCGCCTCCTCGCAGACCGCGCAGGTGACGGTCGATGCGACGCTCCTCTCCCGCTACTACGAGCGGTACGCCGATCACGCGGTCTCGATCGCGCTGCGCGTGGTCTACCTCGTGACCGGGGTGTGGCACGACGAGCAGCTGCCTGGGGACGACGACCGCTACCCGGGGAGCGTGCCGCGCGAGAGCTGAGCACCTCAGGGCGCTCGGGCGCTCGGGCCGATGACCGGCGGCGCCACCCGGCGCCGCACGACGACGGCCCCGGACCGCTCGGTCCAGGGCCGTCGTCGGTGGCTCAGCGCCTGCTCAGTGGTCGCCCTCGCTGTGCTCCTCGGGGGCCTCGACCGGGCCGCCGGCGTCGTCGGCGAAGACCGCGTAGGGGCCCTGCGGGAGGAGCACCGGGGCGGTGGAGGACAGCGTCTCCTCGTCGCCGCTGATGCGGACCTCGACATGCTGGCCGGAGGGTCCCTCCAGCGCAGGCACGATGACCCGCTCGCCCTCGGTGCCGCTGGCGGAGAGGCCCCCGTCCAGCCGGGCCGAGGAGTGCGGGTCGACGGTCACCTCGGGGCTCAGGCTCTCCCCGGCCACGCTCACCGTCACGGTGACCGGCTCGGAGGTCTGGTTGATGACGGCACCGGAGACCACGGCGGGCGCCCCGTCGCCCTGGGAGACCAGGAGCAGGTCACGCACGTCGAACGCCTCGCCGTTCATCTGCACGCCGTCCGCGGGGGCGTAGACGAAGGTGGTCGCCTGGGGGGAGTTGACCGAGCATCCGGTGAGGGCCAGCGCGGCGAGCGCGCCGGTCACCAGGGCAGCCGGGCGGCGGGTGCGGGAGGTGCGTGCAGTCGTCACGAGGACAGCCTAGCGTCCGGCCCGCGCCCCCCGCCCGTCGTCCCCTCCCGACCTGGTCGACATGCAGACCGTCCGCCCCTCCCGACCCGGTCGACGCTCCGACCGTCGCCCGCTCCCGACCCTGCCGGCGCTCCTGCAGGGGTGGTGCCCGACCCGCGCCGACCTGCCCCTCTACCTGCGCCGACGTGGCCCCCGAACCGTCCACCGGACCCGCCCCAGGGGCCGGCGGAGAGTCCTGCGGAAGGGGGTGGGACGGCATACCCCGGGGGCTATCGAGACCCGTCGCGGAGCACATCGTCTGGTGCTTGTCAACCCTTTGACCTGCGGAAACATCGTTCTCGGGATTACGTGACCTGCGCCACGCGTGGTATCCTGGGAGTCCGCCGAAAGGGGCTTTACCACGATGACGTTCAAGGTCGGAGAGACGGTTGTCTACCCCCATCATGGGGCCGCTCTCATTGAAGAGATGAAGACGCGAACCATCAAGGGCGAGGAGAAGCTCTATCTGAAGCTCAAGGTCGCCCAGGGCGATCTGACGATCGAGGTGCCGGCAGACAACTGCGACCTGGTCGGCGTCCGTGACGTCGTCGGCAAGGACGGCCTGGACAAGGTCTTCGCCGTGCTGCGCGCCGAGCACACCGAGGAGCCGACCAACTGGTCGCGCCGATACAAGGCCAACCTCGAGAAGCTCGCCTCGGGTGACGTCATCAAGGTCGCCGAGGTCGTGCGCGACCTGTGGCGCCGGGACAAGGACCGTGGCCTGTCCACGGGCGAGAAGCGGCTCCTCTCCAAGGCCCGCCAGATCCTCGTCAGCGAGCTCGCGCTCGCCGAGAAGACCAACGAGGACACCGCTGAGGCCACCCTCGACGAGGTCCTCGCCTCCTGACGATGGAGGCGGACGTCGCCCCGGGTGGCGTCGGCATCATCCTCGTCGCCGCCGGGCGCGGCACCCGTCTCGGGGCGGGCCGGCCCAAGGCGCTGGTTCCTGTCGGTACCGGCACCCGCTCGCGGTCCCTGGTCCTGCACGCGCTGACCCGCGCGCTCGGGACCCAGGGGCTGCGGCAGGTCGTGGTCGTGGCGCCGTCGGACCCCACCGGTCTGCAGCAGATGGTCGACGAGGTGACCGGCCAGGGCACGACGTCCCTGCTCGGTGACGCCGACGCTGGTGACGCCGACGCTGGGGACGTTGACCCCGCGGCGGCCGGTGCCTCCACTGCCACAGCGCCGGTCCTCGGGGAGCACCCGCAGCCGGCGGTGATCGTCGTCCCCGGCGGAGCCGAGCGCGCGGACTCCGTGAGAGCGGGCCTGGCCGCGCTGTCGGCCGACCTCGACGTCGTGCTGGTGCACGACGCCGCTCGCGCCTTCACGCCGACCCCGGTCTTCGACCGCGTCGTCGCTGCCGTGCACGCCGGGCACGATGCCGTGGTGCCGGCGCTGGCCGTCACCGACACCGTCAAGCAGGTCGCTGCCGACGGGGCGGTCGAGACCGTCACCGCCACCCCCGACCGTGCCGGCCTGCGGGCGGTGCAGACCCCGCAGGGGTTCCGGCGCGCGACCCTGGAGCGGGCGCACGAGCAGGCGCGGGGCGAGGCACGGCATACCGACGACGCGGGGATGGTCGAGGCCACCGGCGGGCGCGTGGCTGTGGTGCCCGGCGATCCCCGGGCGCTCAAGGTCACCACGCCCGGTGACCTCGAGCTCGCCGCGCGCTGGGTCGACGCAGAGCACGCCGAGGCCCGGCCCCTCCTGGTCGTCCTCGCCGGGTTGCCGGGGGTCGGCAAGACGACGCTCGCGC
This sequence comes from uncultured Serinicoccus sp., assembly GCF_947487915.1. Classification (GTDB taxonomy): domain Bacteria; phylum Actinomycetota; class Actinomycetes; order Actinomycetales; family Dermatophilaceae; genus Ornithinicoccus. The sequence goes on from NZ_CANKYH010000010.1 coordinate 105,853, forward strand.
GGACCCTGTGCCGACGTCTCGCCGCGGCCCACGTGCGGGTCGACACCGTCGAGCAGGCGCTGGTCCGCGCGGGGATGCCCGGCACTGAGGTCGGGGCGCGGGGGTATGCCGTCGCGCTCGCCGTCGCCGCCGACCAGGTCGCCGTGCGTCGTCCCGTCGTGGCCGACCTGGTCAACGCGGCGCCCGAGGCACGGGCGGCGTGGGAGGGCCTCGCGCTGGACGTCGGTGCCCGTCTCGTCCGGGTGGAGCTCGTGTGCTCGGATGCCCACGCTCACCGCAGCCGGGTCGAGGGTCGGGTCGCCGACATCGACGGGCACCGGGTCCCCACCTGGGAGGAGGTCCGCCCGCAGGACTGGACCGCCTGGACGGGCGCCGAGCTGAGGATCGACACCGCGACGACCGGCGTCGAGGACGCCGCCGCCCTCATCGAGGAGATCTGCCGATGACGACGACCCTGCCGCGCACCGGGATCGGGGTGGACATCCACGGGTATGCCGACGACGCCCGCACCCTCTGGCTCGCCTGCCTGGAGTGGCCGGGGGAGCGGGGTATCGAGGGGCACTCCGACGGCGACGTGGCGGCGCACGCCGCGTGCGACGCGCTGCTGTCCGCCGCGGGGCTCGGGGACCTGGGCTCGGTCTTCGGCACCGGCCGGCCGGAGATGGCCGGGGCCAGCGGCCGACAGATGCTCGCCCATGTGCACGAGATGCTGGTGGCGGCCGGCTGGCAGGTGGGAAATGTCGCCGTGCAGGTCGTCGGCAACCGGCCGAAGGTGGGGCCGCGCCGCACGGAGGCCGCCGCCGCCATGTCGGCCGCCCTGGGCGGGGCCGCGGTGTCGGTGAGCGCCACCACGACCGACGGGCTCGGGCTCACCGGCCGCGGTGAGGGCGTCGCCTGCATCGCCACCGCCCTGGTCGTCCCGGCCTGATCGACCGGCGGCCTCACGCACCACCGACCTGTCCCTCTGCCAGCCGCGTCGTCCACTGACAGCCGCGTCGTCCACTGACAGCCGCGTCGTCCACTGACAGCCGCGTCGTCCACTGACAGCCTCGAGGTCATCTGACAGCCCCCTCGAACAGGCTGATGGTTGACGTACCGGCTCTCAGATGACGTACCGGCTGCCAGTGGCGCCGCGAGGTCGAGGATCGACAGCGTGACCGCGCGGGGATGGTGCGGCTGCGCGCGCGTACCGGGTGGGGGCTGCGCGGGGAGGGTGCGGCTGCGCGCGGGGAGGGTGCGGCCGCGCGTGCGGGCCGGGGACGGCATACCGTGGGCGGAGCACGTCGACCGCCGCCAGAGAGGACCGCAGCATGCCGCAGACCGTCAAGGGTGTCATCGCCCGCAGCAAGGGGGCCGACGTCGAGGTGGTCGACGTCGTCGTCCCCGACCCGGGGCCGGGCGAGGCCGTCGTCAAGGTCGACGCCTGCGGGGTGTGCCACACCGACCTGCACTACCGCGAGGGCGGGGTCAACGACGAGTTCCCCTTCCTGCTCGGGCACGAGGCGGCCGGCACGGTCGAGGCGGTCGGTGAAGGGGTCACCGACGTCGAGCCGGGGGACTTCGTCATCCTCAACTGGCGCGCGGTCTGCGGTCAGTGCCGGGCCTGCGCGAAGGGCAAGCCGTGGTACTGCTTCGCCACCCACAACGCCAGCCAGAAGATGACCCTCGCCGAGGGTGACGAGATGGCCGGCACCGAGCTCTCCCCGGCCCTGGGCATCGGGGCGTTCATCGAGAAGACGCTGGTGCACGCCGGTCAGTGCACCAAGGTCGACCGGGAGGCCTCGGCCGTGGCGGCCGGGCTCCTGGGCTGCGGCGTCATGGCCGGTTTCGGCGCGGCCGTCAACACCGGCGCCGTGACCCGGGGCGACTCGGTCGCGGTCATCGGCTGTGGCGGGGTCGGGGACGCCGCGATCGCCGGCGCCTCGCTCGCTGGGGCCACGAAGGTGATCGCCGTCGACGTCGACGACCGCAAGCTGGAGACGGCCAAGAGGTTCGGCGCGACGCATACCGTCAACAGCAAGGAGACCGACCCGGTCGAGGCGATCCAGGCCCTCACCGACGGCAACGGCGCCGACGTCGTGGTCGAGGCGGTCGGCCGGCCCGAGACCTACCGGCAGGCGTTCTACGCCCGCGACCTCGCCGGCACCGTGGTGCTCGTCGGCGTCCCCACCCCGGAGATGGAGGTCACGCTGCCGCTCATCGACGTCTTCGGCCGCGGCGGGGCGCTGAAGTCGAGCTGGTACGGCGACTGCCTGCCCAGCCGGGACTTCCCGATGCTCATCGACCTCTACCGCCAGGGCCGGTTCGACCTCGACGGCTTCGTCACCGAGACCATCGGCATCGGGGACGTCGAGTCCGCGTTCGACAAGATGCACGGCGGCGACGTCCTCCGCTCGGTCGTGGTCCTCGACGAGGCCGCCGCCACGGGCGCGGAGGTGGGAGCATGAGCGCGCGCATCGACCACGCGACGACCAGCGGCACCTTCGAGCTGGACGGTGGCTCCTGGGACGTCGACAACAACGTCTGGGTGCTCGGCGACGACACCGAGTGCGTCGTCATCGACGCTCCGCACGACGCCGACGCGATCGCCGAGGTGGTCGGGGACCGGCAGGTGCGCGCCATCCTGCTCACGCACGCCCACAGCGACCACGTCGACGCCGCCCTCGACCTCAAGGAGCGCACCGGCGCACCGCTGCTCCTGCACCCGGGCGAGGCCCCGGTATGGAAGCTCACCCACCCCGAGGCGCGCTGGGACCAGGACCTCACCGACGGGCAGCGCATGCAGGTCGCGGGGGTGACGATCGAGGTGCTGCACACGCCTGGTCACGCGCCGGGGGCCTGCTGCTTCTACGTCGCCGACCTCGGTGTCGTCTTCTCCGGCGACACGCTCTTCCAGGGCGGTCCGGGCGCGACCGGCCGGTCGTTCAGCGACTTCGACGTCATCGTCGAGTCGATCACCGACCGGCTCCTCACGCTGCCGGAGGACACGGTCGTCCACACCGGCCACGGCGACACCACGACGATCGGTGCGGAGAAGCCGCACCGGCAGGAGTGGATCGACCGGGGGGAGTGAGCAGCACCGGAGTAGGCTGCGTGCCATGACCTCCCGCGGCGACCGGCTGCCCCTCATCGGGGTGCTGCTGCCGCTGCTCGCGGTCGTCCTGCTGCTCTCCGCCGCCGCGACGCCCGACCACCTGCTGGTCGCGCTCGCCGCCGCCGCCGTGGTCGCGCTGGCGGCCGACCGGGGAGCGCTCCCGCTGCGGGCTCAGGTCGTCTCCGTGCAGCACCACAGCGAGGTATGCCGCGGCGCCGGCGTGCGCTCCAGCGACCCGGACCGCTCCGGCTGGGTCCGGCCGCGGGCACCCGGGCGGGGCTGACCCGGCTCCGCGACCCCGTCAGGACCTGACCGTCGGCAGGAGCCGGGCTGACCACCAGCCCCCTGCCCACGGCATACCCCAGCGGTGTGCCCGCGCCCTCCGGAGACCCGCGTGTTCGCCTTCCTCGACCCTCTGCTCATCCACGTCCACGACCTGCTCGCCTCGCTCGACGCCTGGGTGCCGCCCGCCCTCGTCATCATCGCGCTCACCCTCGCGGTGCGGCTCGCGCTGCACCCCATGAACCGTGGCCTCGCCCACGGCACCGTCCGCCGCCGCGACCTGCAGCCGCGCATCACGGCGCTGCGGGCCGAGCACGGGGAGGACCCCCGTGCCCTGCAGCAGGCGATCCTCGACCTGCACCGGGAGGAAGGCGTCTCGCCGCTCCCGGGGTGCCTGCCCATCCTCGTCCAGATCCCGGTCTTCTCGATGATCTACCGGCTGTTCACCGCCCCCGAGATCCACGGCGAGCACAACCAGCTGCTCGACCAGACGTTCCTCGGTGTCGGGCTGTCCGAGCACCTGCTGACCGCCGGCGCCGGGGACCGCTGGGTCTTCCTCGTGCTCATCGGTCTCACCCTCGTCGTCGCGGCCTTCGCGGCCCGCCAGCTGCGGCGGCACCTGGCGCAGGACCAGGAGCGCTCGGCCGCCCTCGACCCCGGTGCGCGCGCCCGGCTCACCGACGCCCAGCGGGCGATGCAGGACTCGATGGAGCAGATGACCAAGGTCCTGCCGCTGATGTCCTTCCTCACCGTGCTGGCGGTGGTGTCGCTGCCGCTGGCGGCGGGTCTCTACCTCGTCACCAGCGCGATATGGGGTCTCCTCGAGCGGGCGAGCCTGCGCCGGATCAGCGCGGTGCCACCACCGGCGCCCTCCTAACCCGCCGTGACGATCTCGGTGAGCGCGCCGACGAGGGCGTAGTCGAGCCGGGCCGAGCGCAGCTCGTCGGCGACCCGGGCGGGGCCGCCGCCGCCCTCGGCGAGCCCGCGGCGGAGCACCGCCCAGGCCCGCTCCTTGGCCGCGTGCTCGACCTGCGCCGCGTCGAGCAGCGCGAAGCACTCGCCGAGCACGTCGGGCGCGCCGGGGTCGGGCAGGTCCACCGACACCTGCTCACCCACCGGCACGTCGCGCAGCGTGTGCACCTCGGCCGACCCGGCGAGGCGCACGCTCCAGGTGCGGGTGGCGGGCAGCACGTCGAGGTCGCCCTCGGCCGGCCCGACGTGCAGCCGACGACCGGCGTCGTCCCAGCGCAGCGGGGTGCGGGCGAGCAGCCGCGTGGCCTCGGGCCCGTCGTCGTCCTCGACGAGCAGGTGCCCGCCGTCCGCGCCCGGGAAGACGACGAGCTCCAGGTGCTCGGGCAGGTCGACCCCGTTGACCGGCTCGCCGCCGGCCAGCGGCAGCACCGTGCCCGCCTGCGCGAAGACCGCCGTGCTGCCCAGGTCGCGGTATGCCGTGAGGTCCCGACCGTGCGCGCCCGCGTCGTAGCGGCGACCCGTCTCGAGGTCGAACCACTGGCCGGGCGGCAGCCAGACCGGGGTCGCCGACAGGCCGACGCCGGGCAGGCGCGGGGTCACCGTGGGGGCGCAGAGGAGGTCCTCGCCGAAGAAGAAGGTGGCGCGGTGGGCATACGCCTCCGGGCGCCCGGGGTGGCGGTGGTAGACCGGCTCGACCAGCGAGATCCCCTCGACCGCGGCCCGCTCGGCCATCGTCGCGAGGTAGGGGAGCAGCCGGTGCCGCAGCCGCAGCGCCTCGCCCATGAGCCGCTCGCCCTCGGGGCCGAAGCGCCACGGCTCCTTGCCCTGGAACGGGCTGGCGCTCGCGTGCAGCCGGTTGACCGGGGACCACGCACCGAGCTGCACCCAGCGCACCGCGAGCTCGACGTCCTTGGAGCCGGCCCAGTGCCCCCCGATGTCGTGGCTCCACCAGCCGTAGCCGATGTTGGCCGCGCTGGCGGTGAACTCGGGCTGGAAGGCCAGCGACTCCCAGCTGATGAGCGAGTCGCCGGAGAAGCCGATGGGCGTGCGGTGCGAGCCGGGCCCGGCATACCGCGAGAAGACCAGCGGCCGCAGCCCGTCGGCCTCCTGCTGGGCGAAGTGCCGCTCGTTGAGCAGCCACAGCGGGTCCAGCCCGGGCAGCGCGGTGTGCGTGCCCTGCTGCCAGTCGATCCACCAGAAGTCGACGCCCTGCTCCGCGAGCGGGCCCGCGACGTGGGTGAAGAACGCCTGCCAGAAGCGCTCGGAGGTGGGGTCGAACTCGACCGGCTCCCCGCTCGCCGGATCGATACCCATCGCCCGCGCCATCGCCGGGTAGGCGTCCTCGTGCCGCCGGACCCCGTCCGCCGGGTGGTCGTTGAGGGTGACCTTGAGGCCGCGCCGGTGCAGGTCGTCGAGGAAGGCCTGCGGGTCGGGGAAGAGGTCGCGGTTCCAGGTGTAGCCCGTCCACCCGCTGCCGATCTGCGGGTCGACGTCGACGAGGTGCCAGTCCATGTCGATGACCGCCACCGAGAAGGGCAGCCGGTCGGCGGCGAACCGGTCGAGCAGCGCGGCGTACTCGTCGGCGGAGTAGGGGTGGTAGCGGCTCCACCAGTTGCCCAGCACGAAGCGCGGCACGCGTGGCACCGGCCCGGTCAGCGCGTGGAAGTCGCGCAGCGCGCCGCGGAAGTCGAGCCCGTGGGTGAAGACGTAGAGGTCGATCGCGCCGGGCTCCCGCGGGGTCAGGTCGGTGAGCTCGGGGCCGGTGCGGACCAGCGAGCGGGAGTCGTCGAGCACGCCGAGGCCGCTGCGGGACAGGATCGAGGGCTCCAGCGGCACCGGCCCGTCGGCGTCGTCGAGGGTGCGCGTGGTGCCCGGCAGCGGCGCGTCGACGGGCTCCCCGAAGCGCCAGGTGGAGTGGTATGACGTGAGCCCGCCGCGCGCCTGCACGCTCAGCCCCGCGGCGGAGGGGTCGGCGCCGTCGTAGCGGATCTCGAAGCCGTCGCTCAGCGCCCGGACGCCGCCGCGCCACGGCTCGACCTGCAGGGGCAGCTCCCCGCGGTCGGCGGCCCACAGGTCGCGGTCGACCACCACCTGGGTGGGATCGTCGGTGAAGGTGCCGCTCGGGGACCACTCGATCCGCAGCAGGTGCGGGGTGAGGGCGGTGAGACGGCAGCGGTCGTTCTGGTGCACGATCGGCATGCCGCAACCCTATGCGCCGCGGCGGGGAGGCACGGCATACCCCGGCCGACCCGTAACCTTGACTCCTGTGACCCTGCACCTCTTCGACACCGCCACCCGCGAGCTGCGGCCGTTCGTGCCGCTGGACCCGGGTGGCCGGAGCGTCGGCATCTACATCTGCGGGCTCACCACCCAGGGCAGCCCGCACATCGGGCACGTGCGTTTCGCCGTCGCCTTCGACGTCCTGCGGCGGTGGCTGGAGCGCGGGCACGGCTATGACGTCACCCTCGTGCGCAACGTCACCGACATCGACGACAAGATCCTCACCAAGGCGGCCGACGCGGGCCGACCGTGGTGGGCCTGGTCCTACCGGCACGAGCAGGAGACCAGCCGGGCGCTCGACCTGCTCGGGGTCCTGCCGGCGACCTACGAGCCGCGGGCGACGGGGCACGTCACCGAGCAGGTGGAGCTCGTCGAGACCCTCCTCGAGCGGGGTCACGCGTATGCCGCGCAGGACGGCTCGGGCGACGTCTACTTCGACGTGCGGTCCTGGCCCGACTACGGCTCGCTCACCCGGCAGCGGCTGGAGGACATGGAGCCGGCCGGTGACGCCGACCCGCGCGGCAAGCGCGACCCCCGGGACTTCGCGCTGTGGAAGGGGCACAAGGAGGGCGAGCCGGAGACCGCCAGCTGGCCGACCCCGTGGGGCCGCGGCCGCCCGGGCTGGCACCTGGAGTGCTCGGCGATGGCGCGCAAGTACCTCGGCGACGCCTTCGACATCCACGGCGGCGGCGTCGACCTGCGCTTCCCGCACCACGAGAACGAGCAGGCCCAGTCCCACGCTGCCGGGCTCGGCTTCACCCACTTCTGGCTGCACAACGCCTGGGTCACGGTCAAGGGCGCCAAGATGGGCAAGTCGCTCGGCAACGCCCTCGCGGTGACCGAGCTGACGAGGACCGTCCGGCCGTTGGTGCTGCGCTTCTACCTCGGGGCGGTGCACTACCGCTCGGTCATCGAGTATGCCGAGGGCTCGCTCACCGAGGCCGCCGCCTCGGTGGAGCGCATCGAGGGCTTCCTCGGGCGGGCGCTGGAGGAGCTCGGCGCCGCGGCCGCGGACGTGGTGGCGGAGTCGCGGGCGCTGCCCGTGGACGAGGCCTTCCCCGAGGCGTTCCGGGCCGCGCTGGACGACGACGTCAACGTCTCCGAGGGCCTCGCCGTCGTCTTCGGGGCGATCCGCGAGGGCAACCGGGCGCTCGAGAGCAGCACTGGTGGTGACGCCGTCGCCGGCGGTGCGCTACGGCATACCGTCCTGCAGGTGGTGGCCATGCTCGACGTGCTCGGCGCCAACCCTCTGGACGAGCGCTGGGGCGGCGGCCCGGGCGACGACGACCACGCCGGCGAGGTGCTCGCCGCGCTGGTGCAGGACCGGTTGGACGCACGGGCGCAGGCCCGGGCGGACAAGGACTTCGCGACCGCGGACGCCATCCGCGACCAGCTGACCGCGCTCGGCGTGGTCATCGAGGACACACCGGCCGGGGCCCGCTGGGCCCTGCGCTGAGGAGGACGAGACATATGGCAGGCAACCAGCGACGCCGCGCGGCGCGCACGACCAACAAGAAGGGCGCCGTCGTCGGCTCCGGCGGGCAGCGGCGCAAGCAGCTCAAGGGCAAGGGGCCGACCCCCCGGGCGTCGGACCGCGTCGGCCACCCGGCGGCGCGCCGGGCCGGCCGCTCCGAGGGTGCGGGCGAGAAGGCCGGCGGGCGTCCGGGCGGCAGGCGCGGGGCCAAGGGCTCGACCGAGCTCGTCGCCGGGCGAAACAGCGTCCTCGAGGCGCTGCGGACCGGGGTGCCGGGGACGGCCCTGCACGTCGGGTCGCGGATGGAGTCCGACGACCGGGTCCGGGAGAGCATCTCTCTGGCCACCGAGGCGGGCATCCCGGTCATGGAGTCGCCGCGGGGCGAGCTGGACCGGATGACCGACGGGGCCGTGCACCAGGGACTGGTCCTGGCGGTGCCGCCCTACGACTACGCCCATCCCGAGGACCTCATGAGCCAGCAGCTGCCGGGCGTCCCGCTCGTCGTGGCGCTGGACGGCATCACCGACCCGCGCAACCTCGGCGCGATCGTCCGCTCGGCCGGGGCCTTCGGCGCGCACGGCGTCGTCGTCCCCGCCCGCCGCTCGGCGGGTCTGACCGCCGCCGCCTGGAAGACCTCCGCGGGCGCCGCCGCTCGCGTCCCCGTCGCCCAGGCGACGAACCTCACCCGGGCGCTGGAGGCATACCGCAAGGCGGGGTTCTTCGTCATCGGTCTCGACGCCGACGGCGACGTGCAGCTGCCCGGTCTGGAGCTCGCCGACCAGCCGCTCGTGGTGGTCGTCGGGTCCGAGGGCAAGGGGCTGTCGCGGCTGGTCCGGGAGACCTGCGACCAGATCGTCTCGATCCCCATGGCGGCGGTGACCGAGTCGCTCAACGCCGGGATCGCGACGGCGGTCACGCTCTACGAGATCGCCCGCGCCCGCACCCGCTGAGCGCGGGCCAGGGCCGTGCCGGTCCTCGTCGCGCCCGGCCGGGTGGCCGTCGGACCCGCTATCGTCCTGCTGTGACGAGATCGCCCGTGCGGGCCACCACCTGGGCGGTCGTCCGCCTCGCCTCGGCGGCGCTGATCCTCGCCGCGGTCCTCGCCCAGGCCTGGGTGACCATCGGGGGCGCGGCGGACGCGGGCCGCGACCTCGAGCTCACGACCATCAACTTCTTCAGCTTCTTCACCATCTTGTCCAACGTCGGGTCGGCCGCCGTCCTGACCTGGGCCGGGGTATGGCTGCTGCGGGCGGCAGGCGACCGCGGGTCGCGCCGGGAGCCGCCGATCCTCGCGGTCGCGCTCGCGTGCGTGACGACATACATGGTGGTCACCGGGGTGGTCTACAACACCCTGCTGCGCGGGATCGAGCTGCCGCAGGGCACGACGGTCGCCTGGTCCAACGAGGTCCTGCACGTCGTCGGCCCGGTGCTGCTCGTGCTCGACCTGGTCCTCGCGCCCGGGCGCCGCGGGCTGCCGTGGCGGGCGGTCGGGAGTGTCCTCGTGGTGCCGGTCGTCTGGGTCGCCTACACCCTCGTCCGGGGTCCGTTCGTGCCCAACCCGGTGACCGGCGCCGACCGCTGGTACCCCTACCCGTTCCTCGACCCGGAGAACCCCGCGCTCACGCCCCCGGGGTATGCCGGGGTGTCACTCTACGTCGTCGGGATCGCCCTGGTCATCGGCGCTGCGGCGACCGGCGTGGTCGCGGTGGGTCGGGCGCGCGACCGGTCAGGGCGAGCGGAACGGCATACCTGAGCGCGTCGCGACCCGGTGTCGCCCGCCTGCGCGTCACTCCGAGAGCTGTGCCCTGATGGGGATCTCCTCGGTGTCGACACCGAGGATGGAGATCTCGTCGGGCTTCTGCGGCAGCACCGTCGCGACGTAGTCCTGGACGGCGTCCACGAGGTCGACGTCGTGCCGGACCCGCTCGGAGAGGTACCACCGGTGCTCGAGGATCTCGTGGAAGAGCTCGGCGGGCTCCAGCTTGCTGCGCAGCTCGCGCGGCACCGTCCGGGTGACGGGCTCGTAGACCCGGGACAGCCAGTCGTGCGCGACGAGCTCCTCGTCGTCCTCCAACCGGTCGGTCGCCGCGCGGTAGGAGTCCAGGTCGTTGAGCAGCCGGCGCGACTGGTTCTCCTCGACGTCCAGGCCGGTGAGCCGCATGAGCCGCCGCGAGGCGTGGCCCGCGTCGACCACCTTGGGCTGGATCCGGATGTAGGCACCGTCGATGTCGGTGGTCATCTCCAGCTCGTCGACGTCGAAGCCCAGGTTGTTGAGGCGGCGCATGCGCTCGTCCACCCGCCACCGGTCGCCGCGCTCGAAGCGCTCCTCGCTGGTCAGCTCGTTCCACAGCAGGTCGTAGCGGTGCATGATGCGGTTGGCGATCTCGATGGGGTCCTCCCCCTCGTCCAGGGCGCCGGCCGCCTCGAGGTCCATCAGCTCACCAGCGATGTTGCCGTGGGCCACGAAGAGGTCGTGCTCGCGCTGGCCGGGGGAGAGCTGCGGGTGCAGCTCCGCGGTCTCGGCGTCGACGAGGTAGGCCGCGAAGTCGCCCGCGTCGCGGCGGAAGAGCGTGTTGGACAGCGAGACGTCGCCCCAGAAGCAGCCCGCCAGGTGCAGTCGCACGAGCAGGACGGCGAGGGCGTCGAGGGTGCGCCGGGCCGTGTCGGGGCGCATCCGCTGGCTGAAGACCGCGCGGTAGGGGAGGGAGAACTTCAGGTGCCGGGTGACCAGGCACGCGTCCAGCGGCTCGCCGTCGGCGTCGGTGCGCCCGGACACCACGGCCAACGGCTCGACGGTCGGCAGGTCGAGCCGGCGCAGGTTGCGCAGGGTCTGGAACTCCCGCCGGGCCAGCGGCTCGGAGATCTCCTTGATGGCGATGACCGCCCCCTGGAACCGCACGAAGCGCACCACGTGGCGGGAGATGCCCCGGGGGAGCGCGGCCAGGTGCTTCTCCGGCCACTCCTCGAGCGGCACCTCCCACGGGAGGTCGAGCATCGCCGGGTCCAGCTTGATGGCGCTGATGTCGAGCGGCATACCGCCCAGCGTAGGCCCGTCGTGTCTCCCCCGCACCGGGCGCCGTGGATGGTTGCTCTCCCCCGCACCGGGCGTCGTGGATGGTTGGTCTGGTCCGCGCCGGGCGTCGTGGATGGTTGCTCTCCCCCGCACCGGGCGTCGTGAATGGTGGGCCGCCATCGCTCGAGACGCGGCGCACGGTCACTCGGCCCGGGGCAGGAGCGGGAGCCTGCGGAACTCTCCTTCCCACCTGACCCAGCCGGTGAAGGGCCGCGACAGCGCTCTGGATCGCGCGGCGTTGATGCGCTGCGCGACGACCTCCGGGGTGTGCATGGCCTCCTCGGTCATCCAGCGCGCGACCTCCAACCCCAGCCGCTCGATGCGTCGCTGGCGATCCGCCTCGGCCGCCAGGACGGACCGGGCCACCTGCTCACCTGTCTCCGCCGTCGCTCCCTCCCGGTACTTGCCCTGACCGTCGGACTCCGTGGCGACCTGCTCGTGGTCCAGGAGGCCGTCGAGCCGGGCGACGAAACGGAAGCGTTCGTCATACAGCTCGACCTGGGGAATGGGTTGCGGGAGCTCGGCCAGGTGGATGACGCCCGCGGAGTATGCCTCGCCCCAGCTCTCGCGGCGCGCGTCCAGCAGGTCGAGGACCTGGAGCGCCCTCGGCCGACCGACCCAGCGCCGCTGCGTGTCGAGGACGGCACGAACCTCCTGGGCTGTCACCGTCGACGCGCGTACCGCCTCGTCGAGCATGGCCAGACCGTGCGGGAGGCGTCGCGTGCGAAGGACGTCGGCGCAGGTCTGGGCGATCGTGGTCGTGCGCAGTCCGTCGACGGTCGTGAAAGGGACGTCGATCGTGTCCGTGTGGTGGATCGTCACGCCAGCCAGTCGCCGTGAGCTCGGGGCATCCTCGACGCGCACGAGCTCCACCTCCGCGTTCGGGGAGATGAGCAGCGGCAGGTCGTGCACTACCGCTGAGCTCGCATGGCTGGCGACGCACCCGGGGTGATCGAGCAGCGCCTCCCGCAGCCGTTGCAGATGGTGCCGCCGCGTGAGATCCCAGGTCTCCCCGTCGGGCAGGGCGATCCCGAGCACGGCATACCAGCCGTGGCGCAGCCGCTCGACCCGGCCTTTGCTGACGAGGTGACGCAGCTGCTGGCGCGAGAGGCCGAGAGCCAGCGCGTCGGCATACCGGAACGGCGTCGGGGGCAGGTCGGTGAGGGTCGCCATCGGGCCACGATGACCGCGTCAGGACTCGGCCTGCCAGAGATGCGCTTCCATCTGTGGACGGGTGCCGGCACTGGCTGACGATGTGGACAACGGGGCAACCACTTGCGGCGCTCGGTGGGGTGGTGCGCAACCATTTGCGGCGCTTGGTGGGGTGGTGGGCAACCATTTGCGGCGCTCGGTGGGGTCGTGCGCAACCATTTGCGGCGCTCGGTGGGGTGGTGGGCAACCATTCGCGGCGCACGGTGGGGAGGGGGGCGGACGCGGCGAGGCCGCCTGCCCCGGGTGGGACAGGCGGCCTCGGTATGCCGTGCGCTTGCCGGGCGCCCTCGGCGCGTCGCAGGTCGCTCAGCCGCTGATGCGCTCGCCGGACTCGGCGTTGAAGAGGTGCACGTGGTCGCCCTTGGGGGTGAAGTGCACGATCTCGCCCTTCTTCGGCGGGGTGCGGCCGTCGACGCGGGCGATGAACGGCTTGTCCGTCGGCCCGGCGCCCGGCAGCTCGCCGTAGATGTAGGCGTCGGCGCCGAGCTCCTCGACGACGTCGATCTCGATCGGCAGGCCGCGGCCCGAGTCGGACAGGTCGACGTCCTCCGGGCGGACGCCGAGCACGAGCTCGTTGCCGGCCTTGGCGAGGATGTCGCGCTCCACCGGGTGCACGTAGTCACCCAGCTTGATGCCGCCGTCGGCGACCGGCACGGTCATGAGGTTCATGGCCGGGGAGCCGATGAAGCCGGCGACGAAGACGTTGTTCGGGTGGTCGTACATGTGCCGCGGGCTGTCGCACTGCTGCAGGATGCCGTCCTTGAGGACCGCCACGCGGTCGCCCATCGTCATGGCCTCGACCTGGTCGTGGGTGACGTAGACGGTGGTGACACCGAGGCGACGCTGCAGCGAGGCGATCTGCGTGCGGGTCTGCACCCGCAGCTTGGCGTCGAGGTTGGACAGCGGCTCGTCCATGAGGAACACCTGCGGCTGGCGCACGATGGCGCGGCCCATGGCGACGCGCTGACGCTGACCACCGGAGAGCGCCTTCGGCTTGCGCTCGAGGTAGGCCTCCAGGTCGAGGATCTTGGCCGCCTCCTCGACGCGCTCGCGGATCTCGCTCTTGGACTTGCCGGCGATCTTCAGCGCGAAGCCCATGTTGTCGGCCACGCTCATGTGCGGGTAGAGCGCGTAGTTCTGGAAGACCATCGCGACGTCGCGGTCCTTGGGCGGCATGTGGGTGACGTCTCGGTCACCGATGAGGATGCGACCGCCGTTGACCTCCTCCAGACCTGCGAGCATGCGCAGGGAGGTGGACTTGCCGCAGCCCGAGGGGCCGACGAGGACGAGGAACTCGCCGTCGGCGATCTCGATCTCGAGCTCGTCGACGGAGGGGGTGTCCGCCCCCGGGTAGATGCGCGTGGCCTTGTCGTAGGTCACCGTTGCCATGATGCAGCTCCTTCACCGGCAGGTACGTGCCGGACGATCCGTTGTAAAGGACGGACCCGGCGTCGGGCGACGCTGGGTCATCGCCGGGCGGCGAGGTGGCGGTGGTATGCCGTCAACAGGCGCCGTTGCCGGTGACGCGCGTCACGTTAGCAGATCGTGACCTGCCGATCTCTTGCAAGTTCTTGCAAAGCCGGGGGGAGTACTTGCATACTGACGTCATCGGTCGACGACCACCCACCTCGGGTGGACGACGAACCGCGGCATCGTCGCCGCTCCTCGAGCAGCGCCGGGCCGGTGACCTCACCACTGTTCGAAGGAGAACCATGAAGCGCACCACCGGTGCTGTAGCCATCACCAGCGCGGCGGCGCTGCTGCTGTCCGCCTGCGGCGGCGACTCCGGCGAGGAGACCGCCGACCAGGGCTCGTCCGCCGAGGAGACCGCCGCCGAGGACGACGCGGCCGCCGAGGACGAGGACGCCGCCGACGAGGAGGCCGCGGGTGACGAGGCCGCCTCCACCGAGGCCCCCGTCCGCGACGAGAACGCCGAGCTCGTCATCTGGTCCGACGACGTCCGCGCCCCCATCCTCACCGAGTGGGCCGAGCAGTTCGGCGAGGAGTACGGCATCACCACGCAGGTCCAGGTCGCGACCGACGTGCGCCAGCAGTTCAAGGACGCCGCCAACGTCGACCAGGGTCCGGACATCGTCGTCGGCGCCCACGACTGGCTGGGCGAGTTCGTCCAGAACGGCATCGTCGAGCCCGTCCAGATGTCCTCCGACACCCAGGCCCTCTTCACCGAGGACTCGCTGGAGGCCACGAAGTACGACGGCCAGATCTACGGCGTGCCCTACGCCACCGAGTCCCTGGGCCTCATCCGCAACACCGCCCTGGCCCCCGACGCCCCGGCCTCCATGGAGGAGCTGGCCGCCTTCGGCAACGAGCTCGTGGACGCCGGCGACGCCGACCAGGCCTTCGTCACCCCGGTCAGTAACGTCGGCGACGCCTACCACGCCTTTCCCTATCTCTCGGCCTACGGCGGTGGCATCTTCGGCACCAACTCCGACGGCGGCTGGGACCCGGACAACGTCATCGTCGGCTCGGAGGAGTCGATCCAGGGCGGCGAGAAGATCGCCTGGATGGCCGAGGAGGGTCTGCTCAACGTCAACGTCGACTTCCCGACCATGGAGTCGCTGTTCGCCGAGGGCCGCACGCCCTACATGGTGGCCGGCCCGTGGGCGATCCCGAACGTCGAGGGAGCCGAGATCGAGTACGCGATCGACCCGATCCCGGACTTCGAGGACGGCGGCGAGACCGTGCCGTTCCTCGGGGTCCAGATGTTCTACGTCGCCGCCGGCGCGCAGAACCCCACGCTGGCGCAGGAGTTCGTCAACACCTACGTCACCACCGAGGACATGCAGCTGGCGCTCTTCGAGGCCGGCCAGCGTCCGCCGGCCCTGCAGTCGGCGCTGGACACCGTCTCGGCGGACGACGAGGACATCGCGGCCTGGTCGGCCGCCGGCGAGGGTGCCTCGCCGATGCCGAACATCCCCGCGATGAACGCCGTGTGGCAGCCCCTGGGCCAGGCCACCTCGGACATCGTCGGTGGCTCGGACCCCGCTGAGCGCCTCGAGGCCGCTCAGGAGGAGATCGTCTCCAACATCGGCCGCTGAGCCGGTCCCTCATCCCTCGGCCCGGCGGCGCGGACGCTGTCCCGCCGCCGGGCCGAGGCCCCCAGCACGACCCCTAACGCCACGCCTCAGAGCACCCACGACGGCCGACGGCCTCAGTTCAGAGAGGGACGATGATGTCCGAGACACGGAGCAGCGAGGTCGATGCTGCGCTGCAGAACCTCGAGCCGACCGGGGAGCACCTCGAGTTCAGCTCGCGCACCCCGTTGTGGGTGCAGGTCGTCAAGTGGGGGCTGATCCTGCTGACGGTCGCGGTGCTGGGCTGGATGGCCCAGCAGGTCATCGAGGCCGGCTACTGGCTCATGGTCTCGCTCATCGGGTTCATCGCCGTGTGCGTCATCGCGGTCTACGCCACCAGGCGGGCCATCCCCGCGAAGTACCTCTTCCCCGGCGTCCTGCTCATGCTGCTGCTGCAGATCTGGCCGCTGCTCTACACCGTGCAGATCTCGTTCACCAACTTCGGTGACGGCCACATCAGCACCAAGGAGGAGGCGGTCGCCTCCATCGTGTCGAACTCGGTGCGCGAGGTCGAGGGCAGCAGCCGGTATGCCCTGAACATCGCCGTCCCGGAGGGCACCGACGTCGCCACCGGAGACCTCGCCTACCTGCTGACCGACGCGGAGGGCACCTACTACGTCGGCACCATCGACGGCCTGGAGGAGCTGCCGGCCGACGGGGTCGAGGCCGGCCCGACGGGCCGCATCATCTCGGCCCCCGGCTGGACCGCGCTGACCCCGCAGCAGGTCAACGACCGCTCCGACGACCTGGCCGACTTCGGGGTGCCGGTCTTCGACGACGCGGGGGAGCAGACGGCCGGCATCCGGCAGGTGGGCCTGTCCGAGGCCTTCATCGGCACCCCGACACGGGTCTACGACGAGGAGGCCGACACCATCACCGACACGGTGACGGGCACGGTCTACGTCGCGGAGGACGCCAACTTCGTCCCGCAGGACGGCGAGGGAGCGGCGCTGCCCCAGGGGTGGCGGGAGTTCGTCGGCTTCGAGAACTACACCGACGCCTTCACCAACCCCACCCTGCGCGAGGGCCTGACCAAGGTCTTCGTCTGGAACGTCTTCTTCGCGGCGTTCACCGTCGTCGCCACCTTCCTGCTCGGCATGGCGATCGCCCTGCTCATGAATGACGAGCGGCTCAAGGGGAAGGGGGTCTACCGCTCGATCCTCATCCTCCCCTACGCCCTCCCGATCTACGTCACGGCGCTGGTCTGGGCCTCGATGTTCAACCAGGACTTCGGCCTCATCAACAACCTCTTCGGGCTGGACATCAACTGGCTCGGCAGCGCCTGGTGGGCGCGGATCGCCGTGCTCATCACCAACCTGTGGCTGGGCTTCCCCTACTGGTTCATCGTCTGCACCGGGGCCCTGCAGGCCATCCCCAGCGACGTCAAGGAGGCGGCCGCCATCGACGGCGCCGGTGCCTTCGCCACGGTCAGGAGGGTCATCATGCCGCTGCTGCTCGTCGCGGTCGGCCCGCTGATGATCGCGTCCTTCGCCTTCAACTTCAACAACTTCGGGCTCATCTGGCTGCTCACCGAGGGCGGGCCGTTCGTCGGCGGGCAGAGCTCCATCGGCTCCACCGACCTGCTCATCACGCTGGCCTACCGGCTGGCCCTGGGCGGGGCCGCCCCCAACTTCGGCTTCGCCTCGGCCATCTCGGTGATCATCTTCTTCCTGGTGGCCACCATCAGCTACTTCGGCTTCACCCGTACCGCGGCGCTCGAGGACGTGAACTGACATGACTTCTCCCCAGGACCCCACCAGCAGCACCCTCGGGTCGGTCGACGCCCACGGCAGCGACCAGGCCCGTGGCGGCCGGCTCGGCACGGCCTCCGCCGACGTCTACACCGTCACCCGGAAGTCCCGGCGCGCGTCCTTCCGGGCCGTGTGGTGGCGACACGCGCTGGCCCTCCTCGCGCTGGCCTTCGCCCTCTTCCCGATCATCTTCATCGTGTCCTCCGCGTTCAACAACGCGGGCACCCTGTCGACGTCCGGGCTGCTCCCGACCCGGTTCGGGCTGCGCAACTTCGACGCCCTGTTCAACGACGCCGCCCGGCCCTACTGGACGTGGTACAAGAACTCGCTCATCATCTGCGGGGTCGCCACCGTGGCGACCCTCGTCCTGGGGGCGGCGGCGGCCTACGCCTTCTCCCGGCTGCGGTGGACGGGTCGGCGCTTCGGGCTGCTCTTCATCCTCCTGGTGCAGATGTTCCCGGCGCTCCTGGCGTTCGTCGCGCTCTACATCACCTTCGCCACGGTCGGCGAGGTCATCCCGCAGATCGGTCTGAACACCCTGTGGGGCCTGCTGCTGGTCTACCTGGGCGGGGCGATGGGCGCGAACATCTGGCTGTTCAAGGGCTACTTCGACACCATCCCCAAGGAGCTGGACGAGGCCGCCAAGATCGACGGTGCCAGCCACGCCCGGGTGTTCTTCACCATCATCCTCCCGCTGGTGACACCCATCCTCGCGACCGTCGGCATCCTCGCCTTCGTCGGCCTGTGGGGCGAGTTCCTGCTGGCCAGCATCTTCCTCACCGACGCCGAGAACCAGACCCTGGCGGTGGGCCTCTACGCGACCCGCAACGCCGACCAGAACCGCTACTTCGGCCAGTTCGTGGCAGGAGCCCTGCTCGCCTCGCTGCCGGTCGTGCTGGTCTACCTCAGCCTTCAGCGCCTGCTCATCGGCGGCATGACCGCGGGTTCGGTCAAGTGAGCCGGGCGGTCGATCCTCACCACGACGGGTCACCGCTCTACGTCAGCGACCAGCACCCCGCGCCCGGCGCGGTGGTGCGGGTGCGGGTGCGGGTGCCGCGCGCCGCGGCGGTCTCCGCCGTGCACGTGCGCACCACCCCGGACGGCGAGCAGTTCTTCACCGACGCGCGCGTGGTGCACCGGACCGAGGACGAGGACTGGTGGCAGGGCGAGGTCACCTGCCACAACCCGGTGACGACCTACCGCTTCCTCCTCCAGGGAGAGGACGACGAGTCCGGGGGGAGGGCGGGGAGCGGAGCCCCCCGCCGGTCGGCATACCGCTGGCTCAACGGCACCGGCGTGCACCTGCGCGACGTGCCCGACACCAGCGACTTCCGCCTGGTCACCCACACACCGCCGCCGGACTGGGCGCAGCGCGTCGTCGTCTACCAGGTCTTCCCCGACCGCTTCGCGCGCGACGCCGCGGTGGAGCCGGTCGGCGACCCGGGCGGCCCCCGCACCGACCTGCCCGACTGGGCCGTCCCGGCGCGCTGGGACGACCCGGTGGCGACCGGGCGGGGGGACAACCCGGCCCAGGTCTTCGGCGGCACCCTCGACGGCGCCCGGGAGCGGCTGGACCACCTCGTCGACCTCGGCGCCGACGTGCTCTACCTCACCCCCGTCTTCCCGGCCCGCTCCAACCACCGCTACGACGCCTCGACCTTCGAGGCGGTCGACCCGGTGCTCGGCGGCGACGCGGCCCTGCTGCGGCTGCAGGAGGCGGCGCACGAGCGCGGCATACGCGTCATGGGCGACATCACCACCAACCACACCGGCGACGCGCACGAGTGGTATGCCGCCGCGCGCCAGGACCCGGAGGGCGAGTTCGCGTCGTGGTACGTCCGTGACGACGGCCGTCCGGGGGAGTGGGTGACGTGGCTGGGCGTGGAGAGCCTGCCCAAGCTGGACCACGCCAACCCGGCCCTGCGGGCGCGGCTGACCGAGGGGCCGGGGTCGGTCATCGAGCGGTGGCTGGGTGAGGGGCACGGCTTCGACGCCTGGCGGGTCGACGTCGCCAACATGACCGGGCGCTACAAGGGCAGCGACCTCACCCACCAGGTGGCGCGGGAGACGCGGGCCGCGGTGGACCGGGCGACCGGCGGGCAGGGGCTGCTCATCGCGGAGCACACCCACGACCACAGCCGGGACGTCGACGGCGACGGGTGGCACGGGGTGATGAACTACTCCGGCTTCACCCGGCCGGTGTGGACCTGGCTGCGGGCGGCCGACTTCGCGCCGAAGTTCCTGGGCAGCCCCCTGCAGGTGCCCCGGCTCGGGGCCGAGCTGGTCGCCGAGACGATGCGCGACTTCTGCTCGATCGTGTCCTGGCGGGCGTGGACCCACTCGATGACCCTCGTCGGCTCGCACGACACCACCCGTGTGCGCACCCTCGTCGGCGACGACGTGGAGCAGGTCCGGGTGGCGGCGGGGCTGCTGCTGACGCTGCCCGGGATCCCGATGATCACCTACGGCGACGAGATCGGGATGCCGGGCGACTTCGGGGAGGACGGCCGACGGCCGATGCCCTGGGGGTCCCGCGAGACCGACGACGGGCTGTGGGACGCGACCCTCACCGCGCACTACCGCCAGCTCATCGCCCTGCGGCACGACTGCCCGGCGCTCTGGGGCGGCGGGATGCGGTGGCTCTATGCCGAGGGTGACGTCATGGTCTTCCTGCGGGAGCACCCGGAGCAGACGGCCCTCGTGCACGTCGCGCGGGCGGCCCACGACGACGTCGAGATCCCGACCACCCAGGTGGCCGGGGCAGGGGCCGCGCAGGGCCGGACACCGCTGACCGCGGGGCTCGACGTGACCGGGAGCGTGCTGCGGCTGAGCGCGACCGGCCCGACCGTGCAGGTGTGGACCTGGGCGACCGACGCACCGGCCTGGGAGCCGGTGCCCGAGACCTACCGAGGTGGTTGGTGAGCAGCACATCCGTCCCCGTGCGCTCCGGTGCGGGTGAGGGCTCGGTCGGCTCGCGCGGCCGCCTCGCCGACCTCGCGGCCTACGCCGGGGTGAGTGAGGCGACGGTCAGCCGGGTGCTCAACGACAAGCCGGGCGTGGCGGTGGCGACCCGTCAGGCCGTGCTCACCGCGGTCGACGTCCTCGGCTACGAGCGGCCCAGCAAGCTCTCCCGTAACAGCGCCGGCCTGGTCGGGCTCATCACCCCCGAGCTCACCAACCCGGTCTTCCCGATGTTCGCGCAGTCGATCGAGACGCAGATGGCGGCGGCCGGCTTCACCCCGGTGCTGTGCACGCAGACGCCCGGCGGGGTGCACGAGGACGAGTACGTCCAGATGCTGCTGGACCGTGGCGTCTCGGCCATCGTCTTCGTCAGCGGCTACCACGCCGACTCCCGCGCCGCCGTCGACCGATACACCGCGCTGCGCGAGCGGGGACTGCCGATCGCCCTGGTCAACGGCTACCGCGAGGGCATCGACGCGACCTTCATCAGCCACGACGACCACGCCTCCATGCGGCTGGCGGTGCGGCACCTGCGCGACCTGGGGCATACCCGCATCGGCTTCGCGACCGGGCCCGCGCGCTACGTCCCCGTGCAGCGGCGGATCGAGGGCTTCCGCGCGGCGATGGCCGACCTCGACGGCCACGACGGGGTGGCCCTCGACGAGCTCATCTGCACGACGCTCTTCTCGGTCGAGGGCGGTGCGGCGGCCGGGCGCCAGCTCATCGAGGCCGGGGCGACCGGCATCGTGTGCGGCTCGGACGTCATGGCGCTCGGCGTCATGCGCGCGGCGCAGCAGCTGGGGCTGAGCGTGCCGGGGGACCTGTCGGTCGTCGGCGGTGACGACGTGCCCTTCATGACCTTCGTCGACCCGCCGCTCACGACGGTGCGCATGGACGTCATGGGGATGGCGGCGGCCGCGGTCACGGCGGTGCTCGAGGAGATCGCGGGCGAGCCGGTGGACCGGCGGGAGTACCTCTTCGACCCTGAGCTCATCCTGCGGGAGTCGACGGGGCCGGTCCGGCGCTGAGGCCGGCGCACCGCGCGGTCGGTGGGCAACCATTCACGGCGCTCGGTGGGCCGGTGGGCAACCATTCACGACGCTCGGTGGGTCGGGTCCGGGGGGCGGGCCTCAGCGCGCGGTGGCCTCGCGGCGGGCGAAGAGCAGCGCCTCGAGCAGCGCGACCATGGCCTGCTCGTCCGCGACCCGGAAGCGGGCCTGCGTGTCGCCGTCGCCGACGTGGACGGTCAGCCGCCGCGCCGCACGCCCGGCGTCCGCGTCGTCGGCCAGGGCCTCGAAGCCGTGCTCGTCGGTGAGGTCGTCACCGGCGTAGAACACCGCCTGAGCCCCCAGCTCGTCGGCCAGCGCCACGAGCGCGACGCCCTTGCCGACGTGGGCGACCGCGAGCTCGACGACGCCCTTGCCGGGCGTCACCTCCAGCGAGGTATGCCGTGCCCCCAGCTCCCGCGCGGCGTCGAGGGCGGCCTGCGCCTCGTCGTCGGGCAGGCCGCGGGTGTGCACGACGCGGCCGGCCGGCTTGTCCTCGACCCGCAGTCCCGGGTGCTCCTCGCGCAGCGCCGCCAGCTCCTCGTCGAGGGTCCTCAGCAGCGCCTGCTGGTCGTCGTCCAGCGCCAGGCCGCTCTCGCCGCGGGAGTCCTCGGCGCCGTGGCTGCCGATGAGCACGAGCGGGCCGTCGTGGCCTGCGCCGGAGAGCTCGCCCAGCGGCGCGAGCGCCCGCCCGCTGACCAGGGCGACCGTCGTCCCGGGGAGGTCGGCGAGCGAGGTGAGGGCCGGCATACCTCCCTCGACCGGGCGGGAGTCCATGGGGTCCACCACGAGCGGCGCCAGGACCCCGTCGAAGTCGGTGGCGACCAGCACCCGGTCGTGGGCGGCGAAGTCGGCGAGCGCCGCGACGAGGGCTGCGTCGAGCTCCGGCGAGCCGCTCACGCCTCGCCCCTGGTGCCGCTGCGCGACGGCCGCTCCGGCGCCGACTCCAGGCTGCTGAGGAAGTCCTGCGCCCACGTCTGCACGTCGTGCTTGCGCACGCGACGGCGCAGCGCCTTCATCCGGCGCTCCTTCTCGGCCGGCTCGTCGCTGATCGCGCGCAGGATCGTCTCCTTGAGCCCGGTGATGTCGTGCGGGTTGCACAGGTAGGCCTGCGGCATCTCCTGCGCGGCCCCGGTGAACTCGGACAGGACGAGGGCACCCTTGCCGTCGTGGCGGGCGGTGACGTACTCCTTGGCCACGAGGTTCATCCCGTCGCGCAGCGGGGTGATGAGCATGACATCGGCGACCTGGTAGAGCGCGGCCATCTCCTCGCGCGGGTAGGACTGGTGCAGGTAGTGGATGGCGGTCGCGCCGAGGTGCGAGACGTCGCCGTTGATCCGGCCCACGGTCCCCTCGATCTGCTCGCGCAGGGTGCGGTATGCCTCCACCCGCTCCCGGCTCGGGGTCGCCACCTGGATGAAGGTCACCTCGTCGGGGGAGATGGAGCCCTCGTCGTAGAGCTCACCGATCGCGCGCAGGCGGTGCCGGATCCCCTTGGTGTAGTCGAGCCGGTCCACGCCGAGGAGCACGACGTCGGGGTTGCCGAGCGAGGCGCGGATCTCCTCGGCGCGCTCCTGGACGGCCTCGGAGTCGGCCAGCTCGCGCAGGCCGGCGGCATCGATGGAGATGGGGACGGCGGCCGCCCGTACCGTGCGGGGGGCGCCGCCGAGGCGGTCGTCGTCGGCCCCGGACCACTCGATCTTCTCGCCCTTGGTCGTGGCCCCGAGGACGGCCCGGCAGGAGCGACCGAAGTTGCGGGCGTCGTCGGGGCGCTGGAAGCCGAGGAAGTCGGCGCCGAGCAGGCCGCGCAGGATGCTGGAGCGCCACGGCAGCTGGGCGAACAGCTCCACCGGGGGGAAGGGGATGTGGTTGAACCAGCCGATCCGCAGGTCGGGGCGCCGGTCGCGCACCAGGGCGGGGACCAGCTGCAGCTGGTAGTCGTGGATCCACACGGTCGCGCCCTCGGCGGCGACCTCGCACACCGCCTCGGCGAAGCGCTGGTTGATCTCGCGGTAGCAGGTCCACCAGGAGCGGTGGAACGTCGGCGGGACGATGACGTCGTGGTAGAGCGGCCACAGGGTGTCGTTGGAGAAACCCTCGTAGTAGTCGGAGAGCTCCTTGGTCGACAGCGGCACCGGGTGCAGCCGCAGCTTGCCCTCGTCGAAGGGCTCGGGGGCCTCGCCGGGGAAGCCGGCCCACCCCACCCACGCGGCGCTGCCCTCCCAGTTGCGCATCACCGAGTCCATGGCGGTCACCAGGCCACCGGGGGCCGTGCGCCACTCGGTGCTGCCGTCGGGGTTGGTGTGCTGGTCCACCGGCAGCCGGTTCGCCGCGATGACGAAGTCGTACCTGGCGCTCGAGCCCATCGACATACCTCCAGGTGCGTGGTTCTGTGGTCGTGGTCAGCCTACGAGGTGCGCGGACAGCACGCCGGGGGAACCGCGCCCCACTCTCGCACGTTCTCTCCCGGAGCCGCCCCGGACGGCGGTGGACCCTCGTGCCTGCGCCACACCGGGGTCGCCCGCCAGACATCTGAGATCCAGGAAGACCCCCTACCGTGGAGTACGTGACCACCGAGATGCCGCGCTCGAGCCACCCGGACGTGACCCGCCCGGTGCCCTCCGGCGGCGGCTCCGCGGACACCCAGCAGATCGTCGTCCCCCGGCGCCTGGGCCCGTGGACGCTGCAGGAGCGCATCGGCGAGGGGGGTATGGGCGTCGTCTGGCGGGCGAGCGACGAGCGCGGTCGCGAGGTCGCCATCAAGGTGCTGCGCAGCCACATCGCGCACGACGACGGCGCGCGCGAGAGGCTGCGTCGCGAGGTGCACACCCTGGCGCGGGTCCACCACCCGCGGGTGGCGGCCGTCATCGACGCCGACGTCGACGGGCCGGCGCCCTACATCGTCACCGAGTACGTCCCCGGGCGACCGCTCGACGTGGTCATCGAGGAGCGCGGCGGTCTTGGCCGGGAGCCGCTGCTGCGGTTGGCCCGGGGGCTGGCCGACGCGCTGCAGGCGATCCACGGGGTGGGCATCGTGCACCGGGACCTCAAGCCGGGCAACGTGCTGCTGGTGGGGGAGGGCGAGCAGCTGGACCCGGTCGTCATCGACTTCGGCATCGCCCAGGTGGCCGACGACGTACGGCTCACCTCGACCGGGCTGGTCATGGGCACACCGGGCTATCTCTCGCCCGAGCTCGTCGACGGCGGCGACATCACCGAGGCGACGGACTGGTGGGGCTGGGCGGCGTGCCTGGCCTTCGCCGCGTCGGGGCACCCGCCGTTCGGGCGCGGGCCGATGACGGTGGTCCTCGACCGGGTCGTGCGGGGGAGGGTGCAGCTGGACGGGGTGGACCCCGAGCTGGCGCCGCTGCTCGCGCTCGCCCTGTCACCGAAGCCCTCCTGGAGGCCGGACGCGCGCGAGGTGCTCGAGGCCGTCGAGCTGTATGCCCGCGGCGAGGACGTCACCGGTGCGTTGCCCCGGGTGCCGCAGGAGTCGGTGGACGGCGGGCCGGACGGGGGGCCGGACGCGACCCAGGTGCAGCGTGCCGCCGGCGCGCCCTCGTGGGCGAAGCCCCCTGTCGGGGTGCCCTCCGCCGGCGTGCCCTCCGCGGACGCGACCCGGGCGACCCCGCAGGGCCCGCAGACCCGGCAGGCGCCGGTGCGCCGCCCCGACCCGACGCGGGCCGCGCCGAGCGGGCCGCAGACGAGGCAGGGGGACGGGCAGGCGGCCGGGGCCTACGCCGGGGCCGCTGGGGCGCATCAGGCGCGGGAGCCCCAGCAGTGGCCGTCGGACCCGCGCGAGGCGCAGCGGTGGGCGCAGAACGGTCAGCCCCCGCGTGCGGGGCAGCGCCGGGCGCAGGGTCCCGGGCCGGACGGCTCTCCCCGGGCCGCCTTCGCCGAGCCCTCGCCGAACCAACCGAGCGCCTACCCTGGCCGCGGCGCGGGGGGTGCGGCCACGGCATACCCCGACGGAGGTGCGGGGGGTGCGGTCACCGCTTACCCCGACGGAGCGGAGCGGCCCAGCCCGCTGGACCCGCACCAGCGGCAGCCGGACCCGCGGATCGGGCGCAGCGCGCGCCGCGGGACCCTGGCCGCGATGCTCGTCGGCTTCACCGCGGTCGCCGCGGCGGCGCCACTGCTCGCCTGGGGGCTGTATGCCGTGTGGGGCGTCGTCGCGCGCACCGTGGACCGGTCGCTGACCGGCCTGGTCCTGCGGAGGCACCAGAGCGGCCCGCGCCCCAGCGACGTGCCGATGGCGGTCATGGCCTCGCCGTGGCACCTGCTGACCGCCACCTTCGCGACGGTGCTCTCGCTGCTGCTGCCACTCGCGATCGCCGGGGTGGTGGCGATGGTCATGTCGGGGCTGCTGACGACCACCGAGCTCGCACCAGGGGTGGGTTTCGCCCACCCGGTGGCCGTGGGCGTTGGCTCGCTCGTCGGTGGCTGGCTCGGCTGGTGGGGGCTCGGGAGCACGTCCCTGCGCCGCGGCTCGCGGACCGTGGTGCGCGGCGCCGTGCCGGCGGGGGTTCCCACGATGGTGCTCGTGACTCTGTGCCTGGCGGGCGGGGCGGGCTTGGCGTACTGGTCGCTGATGGACGGTGACATGGTCTCGTGGTGGCCGCTGCCGGGCGGGGCGAGCCCGCTGGACTACCTGCCGTACGGGGTGCGCTGAGGGCTGCGGCGAGCTGCTGCATACCGTCACATCCGTCCCACAAGATGCATTGCGTCACGTGAGACTCGTCACATTGGGCTTCCCAGGCGTGTCGCCTTGACCTAACGTGGGCCGGGCGCCTCGTCCCAGGCGTCACCCTTGTCCCAGACGGAAGGACCTTCCATGGCCCGCCACGCCCGCCACCGCGCCGCCCGCACGGGTGCCGCCCTGCGTCGAGCCGGCCAGGCCACGCTCGCCGGCACCGCCTCCCTCGCCTCGGTCGGGCTCACCGCCCAGGGTGCTGCGGCCGACGACAACGTGTGGGACCGCGTGGCGGCCTGCGAGTCCACCGGCAACTGGAGCATCAACACCGGCAACGGGTTCTACGGCGGCCTGCAGTTCTGGCACCCGACGTGGAAGGGCTTCGGCGGCCAGGAGTTCGCCGGCTACGCCCACCAGGCGAGCAAGGTCGAGCAGATCACCGTGGCACAGCGGGTGCTGCGGGTGCAGGGCCCGGGGGCCTGGCCGGTGTGCTCGGTGCGCGCGGGGCTGACCATGCAGAACGGGCTCGAGCCCTACCCCGGTGGCGGTTCCCCGGCTCCCAGCCCGGCACCGGACCCCGAGCCCGAGCCGCAGCCCGACCCCACCCCGCCCCCGGGTGAGGCCACCACGTGGACGGTGACCGCCGGCGCCGGCGCGAACATCCGCTCCGGGCCGGGCACGAGCTACGGCGTCATCGGGGGTGCGTCCAAGGGCACCCACTTCCAGGGCGTGGCCAGCAACGGCTGGGTCAAGCTCGACGGGCGCTCGGGGTGGATCAGCGCCAGCATCATGAGCCCGGGCGGCGACAACGGCGGGGGTGGCGGCGGCGGTGGCGGCGCCTCCGACATGGCGCCGCTCGTGGCCGACGGCATCCGCGGGCCGTTGACGACCAAGGCGGTCCAGCGCTGGGTCGGCGTCGCCGAGACCGGCGCGTGGGACACCCGGACCATCAAGGCTGTCCAGGCCAAGGTCGGCACCGGCGTCGACGGCGTGTGGGGCCCGAAGTCGCAGGCCGCGCTGCAGAGCCACATCGGCGTCTCCCGCGACGGCTCGACCTACATGAACCACCGCACCGTCGTCGGCCTGCAGAAGTGGCTCAACAGCAACGTCATCGGCTGAGACGGGTACCATCGACGCGCCGTCCGGCCTTCGGGCCGGACGTGCTGGCGTGGCGCAATTGGTAGCGCACCTGTCTTGTAAATAGGTGGTTGAGGGTTCGAGTCCCTTCGCCAGCTCTGAGATCGCCTGTGGCGCAGGCGATTCGGGCTCTACAGTCTGCACTTCAGTCTGCTGTTCGAAAAACAGGTTAGTCGGCCCGCGCAGGGCCACTGACCTGCGGTTTCGTGATGCAGGGCAGGTCGAGGGTGCTTTGGTCATTCGAGTCGCTGATGCACGTATGCTGCACGCTCGACGGGTGGGGAGCAGCTGTGGTTGCTCCGCTCGGGGGCCCAGCTGCGACGGTTGGGCGCGCTGCGCATCCGTCAGCAGGCAGTTTCCGCCGCCATATGCAGCAGCCCCGTCGCGTTCTGCCCACCGAAGTGCTTTCGGGTTCAGAGTGCGTGGCGCATGTTCGGTCAGAGGGTCGCCAGGAAATGTGACAGGACGAAGCCTGCTGCGGTCGCGAGGGCCACCGTGGGACCTCCCTCCTCGTGCGTCTCCGGCATCAGCGTGTCAGCTAAGGAGGCGAGGACCGCCCCGGCGGCGAAGACGAGGGGCAAAGAGATCGCCTCCGGTGTGGCGCTGGCCAGCGGACCCGCACCCAGGACGGCGGCGGCCGTGGGCAACAGCGCACAGATGGTCCAGGTCGCCAGGACGAAGGTCTTTGTCGGGCCCTGGGCGCGTATCGAAGCGCTGCCCACCAGGGCCTCGGGGGAAGTTTAAGACGAAGATGGCACCGAGCAACGCCTGGCCACCTGTGCCTTGCCGAGTGATATGCCCAGAGCGACATTCTCGGGTACGCCGTCGAGGGTGACCGCGGGCGAAGGCCAGCATCGCGGCCAGCACCGCTTCGGGATCTGGAGATCCCCCGCCAAGGCACCCAGAACGAGCGCGCTGGAGCCGAGCAGGCCGAAAGTCACTGCCTGCGTCACGACTCGCGTCCTTCCCTGCCTGGGCTACCTCAACCGAGTCAGATGTCAGCGGGTCTGGTCGAGGTCGGTGGTGTCCCCGCCGCTGCGGCGCAGGGCCCGGGCCTTGTCCCGGTCCTCCAGCTCCTTCTCCTGCCCCGCGCGGATCTTGGCGTCGTCGCGGGGAGGCAACTGGATGTCCTCCTCGGCCTCGATGCCGGCGATGAGCTGACGGGACCGCTCGAGCTCGGCGTCGACCTCCGCCCCGAGCAGCAGCGCGAGGTTCGTGATCCACAGGTAGAGCAGGAAGATGATCACCCCGGCGAACGAGCCATAGGTCGCGCCGTAACTGGAGAAGTTCGCGATGTAGAAGCCGAACGCGACCGAGATGAGGACCCAGACGAGGATCGCGAACGCCGCCCCGATGCTCAGCCACCGGAACTTCGGCTGCTGGACGTTGGGCGTGCTGTAGTACAGCAGCGCCACGAGCAGCATGACCAGCAGCAGGACCACCGGCCACTTGGCGATCTGCCACACGGTGACCACGGTCGACCCGAGGCCGATCGCCTCGCCGAGCGCCGTCGCGACCGGGCCGGACACGATGAGCATGAGGGCGATGAGCACCACCATGAGCACCATGACCAGGGTGATGAGGAGCATGACCGGGCGCAGCTTCCACACCGGACGCCCCTCTTCGATCTCGTAGACCCGGTTCATCGCGCGGCTGAACGCGGTGACGTACCCCGAGGCCGACCACAACGCGGTGGCCAGACCGATGACCAGCGCCAGCCCGGCACCCGGGGAGGTCGCCAGCGACTGCACCACCGGCTCCAGGGTCGAGGCCCCGGACTCGCCGAGCACGCTGTTCAGCACGGGCATGACCGCGCTGACCACCTGCTGGCTCTGCCCCACCAGCCCCAGCAGCGAGAAGATCGCGATGAGCGCCGGGAAGATGGCCAGCACGGCGTAGTAGGTCAGCGCCGCGGCCAGGTCGGTGCACTCGTCGTCCAGGAACTCCCGGAACGCCTTACCCGCGGTGTACTTCCACGCCGGCCCGGTCAGCTGCGCGGGAGTGTCTGGTTTGTCCGCCCGCTCCGGGTCCGGGGCGTCCGCCTGCGCGGCCCTGTGCTCTGCGGCCCTGGAGCTCACCGCCGCACCCGCCGGGCGACCCCGATGATCAGCACCACTGCGGCCACGGCACCGAGCGCGGGGGCCAGCACGCTGAGCACGTCCCGGTGGTCATCGCTCTGCAGCCGGGTCTTGACCGACTCGACTCTGTCGTGGGTCTGCTTCTTGACCGACTCGACTTTGTGCTGGGCCTGCTTCTTCACGTCCAGGCGTTCGGTGAGCTCGTCGACGGTGTCGCCGAGCTCGGCGCGGTGCCGGGCGATGTCGGCCTCGATCTGCGCCGGGTCGTTGCTGGCCCCGTCCTGGGTGTTGTCGCTGTCGAGGTTCTCGTGTGGTGTGGTGCTCATGACTGGGCGGCCCCCTTGACCTCGGCGATGTCCTGCTTGACGTTGTCCATGGCACGTTCGGGCTTGGCCGGGGTGGCCTCCTGCACGCGCTTCTTGCCCACGAGCGAGACCACGGCCGCCGCCGCGAGCAGCAGCAGCGTCACGATGCCCGCGGCGGCCCACGCGGGCAGCACCAGGGCGAGGGCCAGGATGGCCGTCGTGATCAGGGCGGCGATGCCGAAGAACGCGAGCAGGCCACCGGCACCGAACATGCCCAGGCCGATCCCAGCGGTCTTGGCCTTCACGCTGAGCTCGGCCTGCGCCAGGCGCATCTCGTCCCGGATCAGGGTGCTCGTCTGCTCGGACATCCGGGCGATCAGCTCACCCGTGGACGCGTGGTCGGTGTCCGGGGTGAACCGCTCAGCCACGGGGCCCCTCCAGGTCATCGCCCGCGAGGGCGGTGTCGGTGTCGACCTCCCACGGGTCATCCATGCTGTCCCGGTCGTCGCCCTTGGCGTTGCCCAGCCGGCCCTTGGCCTGCTCGGTCACCTTCCCGGCCTGCTCCTTGGCCTTGTCCGCCTGCTCCTGCACCTTCGGGTGCCCCCACAGCTCCTGCGCCTTCGCGCTGATCTGCTCATACCGTTCCCGGCCCGCCCTGGCGCCCAGGACGTACCCTGCCCCGAACGCGGTCGCCATCATGATCTTGCTCATCGTCTGCTCCTGACTGCAGAGGGGGTGTCGCACGGACCCCGGGCTGGGGCCGCGTCGCCTTGCTGTGGTGCTCAGCAGGCGAATACGGTGTAAACGTACGGCGTAATCAAAAGGCGTGCAAGCGTGTCCCCGGGGGTCCGGGGCAAGACGAGGAAGTGGTGAGGTCAGTGGGCGACAAGATGTGGAGCCTGGCGACGACGGCGGCGGCGATCGGTGGTGGGGTGATGGCCAAGAACGTCATCGAGACGACGTGGAAGTTCATCACCGGCAGCAACTCCCCGAGCAACCCCGAGGACCCGGAGGTGGACTGGGGGGAGGCTGTGGCCTTCGCGCTGGTCTCCGGCGCGGTGGTGCAGCTGGTGCGGGTGTGGATCAACCACAAGTCGACCGAGGCCTACACCAAGCGCAAGGGGCACCTGCCCGAGTCGGTCGCGAGTTGACCGCGAGGGGGACGGCGAGCCGACACGCGGTGCGTGTGACAGGCTGGACGCTCAGGAGGTGTGCCGATGAGCCCAGAGGAGCCGGACGAGGCGCGGTCCACGCGGCCGCCACGCCTCAGCCGTCAGCGCATCGTCGATGCTGGCCTTGCCAGTATCGAGGCTCATGGTGTGGACCAGATGACCATGCGCAGCCTGGGTCGCGACCTGGGGGTTGAGGCGATGGCCCTGTACCGGTACGTCTCCGGGCGGGAAGATCTGCTGGAGGCGGTCGTGGAGAGCCTCCTGGACGGGCTCATCAAGCGCGTGGAGGCCGCGGAGACCACGAGCTGGCAGGAGTACCTGCAGCACGTCGCGCACGAGATCCGCCACATGGCTCTGGCCCACCCCACGGCGTTCCCACTGGTGGTCTCGCGGCACCCGGCGGCGCCCTGGCTGCGACCGCCGCTGCGCGACATCGCCATGGTCGAGCACCTCCTGGCCACCCTGTGCGAGCGAGGCTTCAGCGACGACCAAGCGGTGGACACCTACAAGGCATTCACCAGCTTCCTCGTCGGGTCCCTGCTGCTCGAAGTCTCCACCAAGACCGAGAACGTCGCCGCGGTGGAAGAACCGATGAACGAGGGCAGCGCCGACATACCCGAGCAAGACACGGTAGAAGATGTCGACCTCGGGCAGGCACCGCACGTCGTGCGAATGCGCGACCGACTCAGCCAGGACCACAGCGAGGCCGAGTTCGAGACCGGCCTCGAGAGCCTGCTCAACCGCATCGAGAACACCGTCTCTCACTAGCCCCCGGCCCGGTGGGGAGCGCCCGCGATGGGCACATCGGGCCCACCTGCGGGTCAGGCGGCCAACTGCCCGCTCCTGAGCCCACCCGATGCCTCTGGTCTTTACCACCGCCGAGGTGCGGCGTAACCTGCTGCTGTTTACAGCGTAAGCGGTACGTTCATCCGGTTATGTCAGGCAGGGGTAGGAGGGGTGATGGCAATCGCGTGCAGTGAGGTCGTCCCATCGGTCCGGCCGGCGCGTCCGCGGGTCGCGGTCGTGACGGTGGTCCGGGGCGAGCATCGGGCGCTCTTGGCCCAGGTCGACGGACTGTCCACGAGCACGTGGCCCCCCGACGTCCACGTCACCCTCGCGGTCGCCGATCGCGAGCTGAACCGCAACAAGCTGCCAATACGGTCCGACCGGTGGGAGACCTTCATCGTCCCCGGCAGGGACCTGCGACGAGCTCCCAGGGCCGCCTTCCGCTCCTCGGTGATGCATGCCTGCGACGTGGCGCTGAACGCTGGTGCAGAAGTGGTCGTGTTCGTCGATGTCCGGTGCCTGCCAGGCCGGCGACTGCTGCAGACCTACGCCGAGTACGCCACCAACAGCACCCAGACAACCCCAGTCCTGTGGAGCGCCGCCGAGGCCGTCCAGCTCGACGTACCACCGGGGACCTTGTATCCCGTATCGGGCGGGCTGGGGTCCCTCGTCACATCAACACCGGTCGACGCCCGACCGAGTCCGACGACGGGACCGTCGGTGCCGTGGGCGGAGTCGTTCGCTGTCCGGGCCGGCGACTGGGCGGTCGTGCGCAAGGCGTGGGCCGGCAGGAGGTCACCGGCCGAGGAGCAGCCCGCCATGACATCAAGCTCACGTGAGCCGCACCCCGTGCCCTCCCTGGTCGACGCGATGAAGTCTGTGGGCGGTTCGCACGTTCAGATCCCTGACGACGCGGTGCTGTACCGGCAGCACCCCCGATTTGCCGACACCAGGTACTCCCCGGGGGCACTGCGCCTGCCGGAAAGCACGCTGCCTGAACGCTGCGAGCGGATCGCGGTGGCAGGGTCCTAGGACCCCCTTATCCGCCGTGCGGTGGTTCACGTCGTCCGAGGGCCGAGCGGTTGCATGGTGCCCGTTTGGGTTGCGGCGTCATCGCCGGCGCGCTTACGTTTACGGTGTAAACGGATGGCGCATCAGGGCGCCGGCCACCATCACAAGGAGGTTCCCGCATGTGGAACGAGGAACAGATCCAGTCCCTGCACAACGGCGGTGTGGTCGTCGACCAGGATGGGGAGAAGATCGGCAAGGTCGGCCAGGTCTACCTGGATGACTCGAGCGGTGAGCCCGCGTGGGTGACGGTCAAGACCGGGCTCTTCGGCACCTCGGAGTCTTTCGTGCCCCTGCAGGGTGCCACCGTGCAGGACCAGGAGGTCCGGGTGCCGTACACCAAGGACCAGGTCAAGGACGCCCCCCGGGTCGAGGAGGACGGTCACATCTCGGTGGAGGAGGAGCGCGAGCTGTTCTCCTACTACGGTGGCTGGGACGGCCAGAAGAACGCGAACAACGGCGCACCGGCCACCCGTGACCAGGAAGACACCCGTATAGGCACCACCGGGCGGGCCGACACCGGAACGGGCGTGACCGACGGGACGGATGCCGCCAGGGGTACCGGGCGCGGCACCGGCGACCATGACTCGGACGCGAGCATGGTCCGCTCCGAGGAGCAGTTGCACGTCGGCACCGAGAAGGTCGCCACCGGCAAGGCCCGCCTGCGCAAGTACGTCGTCACCGAGCACGTCACCAAGACCGTCCCCGTCCAGCGCGAGGAGGTCCGCATCGAACGCGAGCCCCTCGACGAGCAGGACCGCGACCGCCTGGCCGGGTCCGACCTGAGCGAAGACGAGCTCGAAGTCACCCTCACTGAGGACCAGGTCGTCGTCGACAAGGAGGTCGTGCCCGTCGAAGAGGTCCGCCTCGACACCGACACCGTCACCGAGGAGCAGCAGGTCACCGACGAGGTCCGCAAGGAGCAGATCGACACCGACCTGCCCGACCAGCACCATAACCACTGACCCCAAATCCCACCCACGTCGGCCCCACCCCGCTCGGGGTGGGGTCGGCGCGTGCGTACCTAGGCATGAGACGCCACACCGCCAGGTCGCCCTGATGCTCTCACCAGGCTCAATCGTGGAGGCGCGGACGCAGAACTGCACGTTCGACTGTCGACGTCGCTCCAAAAGTGGACGATTACGGCGGCGCCGCTACTGTCTACTTTTCAAGCGCCGCCGACACCCGATCTCGCGACGTCGAGACGCTACGCCGACGTGGACGGCGGGGGAGGGGCGAGCGGTCTAGGCTTGCGGAGGACCCAGGGGTGCCGGACGAACTTGGACCGCTGTCCGCCAGGTCGCCCCGGCTGCTGGGTATGCGACTTCCTCTCGCAGGAGATCGGCCCACGTAGCGGTCAAGACGAGTCATGAGGCGCCAGCCATGATGCACGTATGCTGCACGAAACGGCCCGAAAGCCCTTTGTTCGGCTGTTTGTGCAGGTCAGGCCGTTGTGGCTGGGAGTCTTGTAAATGGGTGGTTGAGGGTTCGAGTCCCTTCGCCAGCTCTGAGATCGTCTGTGTCGCAGGCGATTTGGGCTCAGCAGCATCGAGCGTGCTCATCTGTGCGAAAGCAGGTGGGTCCGGCAGCCCGGGCGTCCCTGACCTGCGATTTCGTGACTCAGTACAGCGCGAGGGTACTTGCCCCATTTGAGTTATTTATGCACGTATGCTGCACGCGCGACGGGGCGAGGGCAGGGGCTCAGTCCTCGGGCTTGCAGTGGGGACACCGCACAGTCTTCCAGCATCGCTTAGGTCGACATGGGGGTGTTACCGGTCCATGCAGCGGTCCCCAACTTCCCGATATCCCTATCCTCGTTGCTCGGTCGTCCAGTTCAGCGTGTAAGCGCGCGCCCAGCGACTGGGGTAGTGATACGACCGTCGAGGACCGTGACGAGATCATCCAGGGTGTCGCGGTGCGCGAGGTCGTGGGTGACGAGCAGGGTGGCGGTGTCGCGTTCGTGGGTGAGGCGGGAGATGAGTTCCATGATCTTCGCTCCGCGTTCTTGATCTAGGGCGCTGGTCGGCTCATCAACGAGGAGAACTTCGGGTTCGTGGACGAGGCCCCGGGCGATCGCGACCCGTTGCCGTTGCCCGCCGGAGAGCTGGTGCGTGCGCTTGCCCGCGTGCTCGGTGAGGCCGACGGCGTCGAGGAGTTCGTCGACACGGGCATCGATCTTCGCTCGCTTGTTCCGGCTGGTGCCGCCGCCGAGCCTGGCCATGACCTGCAACTGCTCGCGCGCCGTGAGCGCGGGCAGCAGGTTGGACTGCTGGAACACGATGCCGATGCGCTCACGGCGCAGTTGCGTGGCCTCGTGCTTCGAGAGCTGGGCGGCGTCGGTCATGTCGCTGCCGTTGCCGATGAGAACTCCGCCAGAGTCAGGGCGGAGAAGGGTCGCGGCGACGGCGAGGATGCTGGACTTGCCCGACCCGGAGGGGCCGGTGATGCCGGTGACAGTGCCGTTGTTCCCGCGGAGGGTGGCGTTGTCTACGGCGGTGATGCGGTTCTCCCCATCGGGGAAGGTGAGGGTGACGTTCTGTAGTTGGATCATCGGTTGCTCCCAAGGGCGGTGAGGGGGTCGGCTTTGGTGACGGAGCGCAGCGCGAATGCGGCTCCTGCGAGGCCGAGGACCGCCATCACGACGACTGGGGCGAGAGTGGTGATCGGGCTGATGATGAACGGCAGCGCCTGCCCCGCGAGGGTGCCGAGCCCGATCACGGCGGCGAGGCCGACACCGATCCCGGCGATCAGAACGATGGACGCCTGGCCGAGTGAGTCGCGCACGAGCGACCCGGTGGTCGCACCGAGGGCTTTGAGCACGGCCATGTCACCGGCCCGCTGCATCGTCCAGACCGTGAAGAACGCGCCTACGACGAGGGCGGAGATCCCGAACAGCATCGTGATCATCAGCCCGAGCGACCCGATCTCGGATCGGAACGCCTCCAGGGCGGTCAGACTCGCCAGCGTTGTTTCGGCGACCGTGCCGGTTGCAGCACCTATGGCCTCCCAGTCTGCGTCGGCGGTGACGGCCAGCACCGTCGCTTCGCCTGTGCCGCCGACGCGCTTACTTGCCTCGCTCCACGCCTCTGGGGTCAGGACGATGACCGGGGTGTGGCTGTACCAAAGATCATCGCCGACGACGCTGACGGTGAAATCAGTGCCAGTGATCGAGATCGTGTCACCAGTCTCGACGCCGAGATCATCGGCGGCGCCTGTGGAGACACCGACCTCGTCGTCGCGAACCGGGGCGAGGTCGAACAGCGGGTTCGACTGGGTACCGGGGGCATGCTGCGGCAGCCCGTAGAGCGCAACCCCGGTCGGGTCGTCGGTGTCGCTGGCCGAGGCCCGCGATTGGACGATCCCGATGGGTGTCACCGACTCGACCCCGTCCGCCTGTTCCCATGCTGTGACCGTGTTCTCGTCGAGGGAGGATGTTGCGTAGCTAGGGTCGCTGCTCTCGGGCTGCTGCAGCACGAGACGGTCCCCGGGCAACTGCAGCACAGAGGAGATGTTCTGGGCGGCCAGACCCCCGGTGAGGCCGGAGAGGAAGCCGACGAGCAGGGTGATCAGGGCGACGACGGCCCCGATGAGGAGAAACCGGCCGCGGGCGAACCGCAACTCTCTCCACGCGACGAACACGATGATGCCTTTCCGCTCGCGCACTCTGCCCGAGCTACCCTTCAACCCTCCTTCGCGCAGGCAGGGCCGGGCATCGCCCAAACCGTGGGATTCACGGTCCAACTTTCGGTTGATTGCCGGGCCACACCGCTCGCATAGGCTTGGAGCGTCATGTCGCATTCGACCCTCGCCCCGGTGTTCACCGGTCTCCGGTTCGGCCTGCACACCCTCCTGATCGGGCTCGCGGGCCTCACGGTTGTGCGCGCATACGTCGTCTCCTCGCCGGCTGCGACATGGACGCTGGTCATGGGGATCGCGTTCGTCGCGGTGTATCTCGCCGGTGCATGGGCGGCGCGGATACAAGGCGAATCAGGAGTCTCCCGGCGCGGTTATGCCGTCGGCTGGATCGCCGCGCTCACGCTGTTGTGGGCGGTGCTGACGTGGCTGAGCCCCGAGGGGGCGTACCTCGTCTTCCCGCTTTTCTTCCTCTACCTCCACGTCCTGCCCGGACGTGGAGGGGTCGCGGCGATCGTGGTCACGACCGCGTTCGCGATCCTCGCCCTCGGCCTCCATCTCGGGTTCAGCGTCGGCGGGGTGATCGGCCCACTGGTGGGCGCCGGCGTCGCCCTACTGATCGGGCTCGCCTACCGTGCGCTTCGGCGTCAAGCCGAAGAGCGCGAACGGCTCGTTGCCGAGCTGATCCGCACTCGGCAGCAACTCGCCCAGACCGAACGCGAACAGGGCGCACTGGCGGAGCGCGCCCGGCTCGCTCGTGAAATCCACGACACCGTCGCCCAGGGCCTGTCCTCGATCCAGATGCTGTTGCGTGCCGCTGAGCGCGACACCCCCGAACCCGGTGCCGGGTACGTGCGGCTCGCCCGTGAGACCGCGGCCGACAGCCTCGCCGACACGAGGCAGATCATCCGCGAGCTCACCCCGACCCGCCTCGGCGACGGACTCGCCCCCGCCCTGCACCGCCTCGGTCAGGAACAGTCCGACCGCGCGTCCATCCCAGTCGAGGTGAGTGCCGAGGAACTCGACTTGCCGATGGGAACCCAGATCGCGCTGCTGCGAATTTTTCAGGGCGCGCTCTCGAACACGATCCGCCACGCGAACGCCACCCACATCACCGCCGAACTCACCCGAGACAACGCCACGGTATCTCTGGTGGTACGCGACGACGGGCGCGGCTTTGAGGTGTCCTCCGCGGTCGCCGACTCGCATGAGGCTGACTCTTTCGGGTTGCACGCCATGCGTGAGCGCCTCGAACAACTCGACGGCACCCTCACCATCGCCTCGGCCCCTCAACAGGGCACCACGGTCACCGCGCGACTGCCGCTTCTCACCGGAAGCGAGGCGGCATCGTGATCCGGATCGTGCTTGCCGATGACCACCCCGTCGTTCGCACGGGCTTACGTGCGATGCTCTCAGGCGACCCCGACCTCGACGTAATCGGGGAAGCGGCAACCCCTGACGATGTCGTCGCCCTCGCGAGCGATCTGATACCGGACGTGGTGCTCATGGACTTGCAGTTCGGCACCGACCAGACCGGAGCCGACGCGACCCGCCGCATCCGCGCACTCAACCATCCGCCTGCCGTGCTGGTGCTCACGAACTACGACACCGACAGCGACATCCTTGGCGCCGTCGAAGCCGGGGCCAGCGGCTACCTCCTCAAAGACGCCCCACTCGAGGAGCTCATCGCTGCAATCCGTGCCGCAGCCGCAGGCGAGACCGCCCTCGCCCCCGCGATTGCGGGACGACTGCTCGCCCGGATGCGTTCCCCGCAACCCAACCTCAGCGCCCGCGAGACCGAAGTGCTGCGACTCGTCGCAGACGGCGCGACGAATAACGACATCGCGGCACTACTGCATATCAGCGACGCGACCGTGAAATCACACCTCGTGCACATCTACACCAAGCTCGGCGTCTCCTCCCGCACCGCCGCCGTCGCTTCTGCACGTGACTCGGGCCTACTGCGGTGAAGGCATACCCGGCTTTTTTGCTCGGGCTTTGGGACTGCTGCACAGATAGGTGACACCTGAGCTGCCTAGTCTTCGGGCTGGGCTGGAAGGATGTTCACCGTGACCAAGCCCTACCCCCAGGAGTTCCGCAACGATGTCGTGCGGGTCGCGCGGGAGCGTGAGCCAGGTGTCGGGCTCGACCAGATCGCGAAGGACTTCGGGATCCACTTCACGACGCTGTACTCGTGGATGAAGAAGGCCGACGAGGATTACGAGGGTGGCCGGCCTGGTGCTGCGGTCGCCTCTGCTGAGCTGCGTGAGGCCAAGAAGCGGATCCGGCTTCTCGAGCAGGAGAACGAGGTCCTGCGCCGTGCTGCGGCCTATCTGTCTCAGGCGAACCTGCCGGGGAAATGATGTACCCGCTCGTCCGCGAGCTGGCCGTTGACGGGATTGCCGTCACGGTGACGTGCCGGGTGCTGAAGATCGCTCGACAGCCGTACTACCGGTGGCTGGCCGGCCCGGTCACCGACGCCGACCTCGCCGCGGCGCACCGCGCGAACGCCCTGTTCGATGCCCACCGTGACGACCCCGAGTTCGGGTACCGGTTCCTGGCCGACGAGGCCCGCGACGCCGGCCAGAGCATGAGCGAGCGGACGGCGTGGCGGTTGTGCTCGGACAACGGCTGGTGGTCAGCGTTCGGGAAGAAGCGGGGCAAGAACGGGAGGAAGCCCGGCCCGCCCGTCCATGAGGACCGGTGCGCTGTGAGCGATGAGTTGGGCCAGACCCGGCACGCGTTCACCGCCACGGCACCGAACGAGCTGTGGGTCGGGGACATCACCGAACACCGGACTGGTGAAGGAAAGCTGTACGTCTGCGCGTTCAAGGACGTCTACTCCAACCGGATCGTGGGCTACTCCATCGACTCCCGCATGAAGTCCCGGATCGCGGTCGCCGCACTCAACAACGCCGTCGCCCGCCGCGGGAACGTCACCGGGTGCGTGGTCCACACCGATCGCGGATCTCAAGGCGAAATCAAGCGGTCGTCGCAACACCCCCGTCATGGAGGTGTTGAGTGGTCCGTCGTCAGCAGGCAGCAGAT
>NZ_CANKYH010000011.1 GCF_947487915.1 uncultured Serinicoccus sp.
GATCGGCGCGCGGACAGGACTAGGCAGTCGCGCTCGGGGGTCCCCCCAGGGAGGAGGACTCTTCGAGGTTACACAGGGGTGCTGCCAAATGTCACGCTCAGGTAACGACGGCGTGGCCGGCCCGTGACGTCACCCCCCGGCACAGGGCTGCTGACCTGCACCGATGCCGGTCGACTTGACCATTCTTCCAGGACCGGAGTGAGTCATCTCACAGCAACATCGGCGCCGGTGACGACACAGAACACGTGCCCGGCCACATCGTGCGGCAGGGACACGGCCTCCCCGTCGACGGCGCCGACGATGGTCCGCCCCTCCTCGCCCCAGATCTCCACATCGGCCCCCGGGCGGATGCCGGAGTCGAGGAGCAGGCCCAGCACCTCGGGGTCCACCTGGACCGGTTCGCCCAGCCGCGCGACGCGGGCCGTCGTGCGCCCACCCCGCTCGGCGATGTCGCTGCTGGCCTCGCCGTCCGCCGCCGGGGCGTCGTCACGTCCGAGCTCGGCCAGGCCGGGCACCGGGTTGCCGTAGGGCGAGCTCGTGCCGTCCTCGACCAGCTCCAGGATGCGTCGCTCGACCTGCTCGCTCATGACGTGTTCCCACCGGCACGCCTCGTCGTGGACGAAGGCCGGGTCGAGGCCGATGACGTCGGTGAGCAGGCGCTCGGCGAGCCGGTGCTTGCGCATGACCCGGACGGCAGCGGTACGCCCGGCCTCGGTCAGCACGAGGTGGCGGTCCTCGGCCAGCTCCAGCAGGCCGTCCCGCTCCATCCTCGCCACGGTCTGGGAGACCGTGGGACCCGACTGGCCCAGCCGCTCGGCGATCCGTGCCCGCATGGGCAGGACGCCGTCCTCCTCCAGCTCGAAGACGGTCTTGAGGTACATCTCCGTCGTGTCGATCAGATCGCCGCTCACGGCGCCATCCTACGGTCGAGGTCCGACACGGCCTCCCGGACGGCGGGGGTCACGGCTGGATCCGTCCGCGCCGCCACGCGTCCGGCTCGTCCAGCCCACCGGGCGCCACCCGGGTCCAGACCAGCCGGTCGTGCAGGCGGTTGCGCCGACCGCCCCAGACCTCGACCCGCTCGGTCCGCACGCGGTACCCGCCCCAGTGGGCCGGCAGGGGCACGTCGTCGGCGTCGCCGGTGTCCGGCCAGCGCTCCTCGCAGCGCCGGTATGCCTCCTCCAGGGCCGCGCGGTCCGCCACCGGGTCGCTCTGGGCCGAGGCGTGGGCGCTGATCCGCGAGCCGTAGGGGCGGCTCCGGAAGTAGTCGGCGACGAGATCGTGCTCCAGCGCCTCGGCATACCCCCGGAAGCGCACCGCGCGGTACATCGAGGGCCAGGTCAGCGAGATGGCGACCGCGTCGTTCTCCCGCAGCTGCCGCCCCTTGGCCGAGGCGGTGTTCGTGAGGAAGCCGGGGCCGCGGCCGTCCAGGAAGCGCAGGAGCACGGTGCGGACGTCCGGCATGCCGTCGCCGTCGACGGTGGCCACCGAGATGGCCGACGGCTCCGGCACGTCGCCCTGCTCGTCCTGCCGCGCGATCGCGGCGTCCAGCCACGCCTGCACCAGCGGCAGCGGCGCGCCCGGTGCGTCCGCCTCGACGATGCCCTCGCCGCTGTAGTCGGTGCGCCCACCGAGGGCCGGCGTGCCGGTCACCGCTTGCCCCGTCGGGGCAGGTGCACGGTGCGGCGCAGCTCGTCCGGGGTGTGGCGCTTGCCCGGGTCGGCGTTGAGCAGCAGCGTGTCGAAGGCGGCGTCGGTGTGCGGGTGGACCCCTACCGGCTCGTTGCGCGAGAACACCACCCAGTAGGGGTGCCCCCGGTGGAAGACCTGCTGGAGCGAGCCGTCCACCACGGTGTCGGCGTGCGCCAGGGCGTGCTTGCGCGGGTTGGTGCGCGCGCGGGTCGCCTGGTCCTGCACGAACTTCGTCGCGGGCTCACGCTGCTTGAGGATCTGGTCCACCACCTGGGGGCCGTACTTCTGCGCCAGGGCGTAGACGACCGGACCGTACTTGATCGCCTGCCTGGCCAACCGTGTCTTGCCAGCCACGGGTCCTCCTGCGGGTCTCGGGGTGCGCTGCCAGCCTAGGCGGTGCACCGGGTCAACGGGTCAACGCCCGACGGCATACCCCTGCATCCCGCGCGGGTTGGCGGCGGCACCGAGCACCCCGGTGTCCGGGTCGCGGCTCACGGCACACATCCGCCCGAGGCTCCAGGGGCCCTGGTCGAGCACCTCGTGGCCGCGGCCGCGCAACCCGTCCAGCACCTCCTCGCCGAGGCGGGACTCGGCGACGAGGACGCCAGGCTCGCTGGCGCGCGGGTGGAAGGAGCCGGGAAAGCTCGTCGTGTGCACGTTGGGGGCGTCCACGGCCTCCTGCAGCCCCAGCCCGCCGACGAGGTGGCGCAGCAGGAAGACGCTCTGCCACTGGTCCTGCTGGTCGCCGCCGGGGGTGCCGCAGGCGAGCACGGGTTTGCCGTCGCGCAGCACCATGGTCGGCGTGAGGGTGGTCCGGGGGCGCCGCCCGGGGACCAGCGAGCTGGGCAGCCCCTGCTCGAGCCACATCATCTGCAGCCGGCTCCCCAGCGCGAACCCCAGCTCGGGGATGAACGGGCTGGACTGCAGCCAGCCTCCGCTCGGCGTCGCCGAGACGAGCATGCCCCACCGGTCGACGACGTCGACGTGGCACGTGTCGCCGCGGGTGGCGCCGTCGCGTTGGACCGTGGGCTCCCCGGCCGTGGCGTCGCCGGGCTCCACGTCGGCCCCCTCGGTCTGCCGGGCCTGGGCCGCGACCCTGGGGGTGCGCCCGCCGGGCGAGCCCGGGCGCAGCTCGCGCGAGGCCTGCGCGGAGATGAGGGCGGCCCGCTGGGCGAGGTAGTCCGCGGCCAGCAGCTCGGCCACGGGCACGTGGACCTCGGAGCCCTCGTCGGCGCTGTCGCCGAGCCACGCCTCCCGGTCGGCCATCGCGAGCTTCCACGCCTCGACCAGGGTGTGCACGCCCTCGACGGTGTCGAGGTCGACGTCCGACTCCGGACCGCCGGAGGCCTCGTCCACCATGGCCAGCACCTGCAGCAGCGCCGGCCCCTGCCCCCAGGGGCCGGTCTTGGCGATCGTGTGCCCGCGCCACGGTGCGGTGACGGCGTCCTCCCAGGTCGCCTCGAAGGAGGCGACGTCGTCGGCGGTGATGACGCCCGGCAGCACGGCCCCGCCGCTGTGCCGGAAGGCGCGCTCGGCGAAGGCCCCGATCGCCTCCGCGACGAACCCCTGGCGCCAGGCCCGCAGCACCGCGTCGATGCCACCCTCGCGGGTGGCCCCTCCCTGCACGGCCGACTGCTCCTCCGCGAGCAGCCGCTCCAGGGTGTCGGCCCACGCCGGGTTGGTGACGACGCTGCCCGGCTCGGGGGCGGCACCGTCGGTCAGCCACTGGTCGGCGGAGGGGTGCCAGTCGGAGGTGAAGAGCTCGGCGACCGAGGCGATCGTCGCGCT
Organism: uncultured Serinicoccus sp.; assembly: GCF_947487915.1. Taxonomy (GTDB): domain Bacteria; phylum Actinomycetota; class Actinomycetes; order Actinomycetales; family Dermatophilaceae; genus Ornithinicoccus. The sequence continues at coordinate 3,480 of NZ_CANKYH010000011.1, forward strand.
CACCCGCGGCAGGACGGGGTGGCCGTGGCGGGCGTAGTGGAGAGCGGGCTCGAGGGCCTGCCGGGCGCTCGTCGTCCCGCGGTCGCGCAGGAGGGTCAGCCACGCGTCGACCGCGCCGGGCACGGCGGTGGCCAGCGGCCCTGACCCCGGCACCCGGTCCAGCCCGGCCTGCACGAAGTGCTCCGGGGTGGCGCCCGCGGGGGCCGGGCCCTGGCCGCACAGCACCCGCGGAGTCGGGTCGTCCACCGAGGAGACGATGAGCGGGAGGTCACCCCCCGGTCCGTTGAGGTGCGGCTCGACGACCTGCAGCACGAAGCCGGCGGCGACCGCCCCGTCGGCGGCGTTGCCGCCGAGCTCGAGCATCCGCATACCGGCCGAGGACGCGATCCAGTGCGTGCTCGACACCATGCCGAAGGTGCCGGTGAGGGTGGGGCGCGTGGTGAACGTCGTCATGGTCGCTCAGCCCAGCGTCGCGAGGACGGGGACGAGGATGAGGGCGGCCAGGGCCACCAGGACGACGACGCGACGGGTTCGGGCGCTCATCAGACCACCTTCTCAGGGAGGGGTTCGGTCATGCGCACCAGGTAGACCGGGCGCGGCCAGGTGGCGCGGAAGCGCAGCCGCAGCTGGTCGTGGCGCATGAGGTAGAGGGTCGCCAGCACCGCGGTGCCGCCGCACATGAGGGTGGCGATGAGCACGGTCGAGCGGGCGCCGAACTGCTCGGCGAACCAGCCGAGGAACGGCGAGCCCACCGGGGTGCCGCCCATGAAGACGGCCATGTAGAGCGCCATCACCCGGCCGCGGACCGCCTGGTCGACGGTGAGCTGCACCATGGCGTTGGCGCTGACCATGACGGTGAGCGCGCAGAGCCCGGTCGGCACGAGCAGGATCGTGTATGCCGTGAAGCTCGGCGCGAACGCGAGCGCGCCGGTGAGCACGGCGAAGGCGAGGAGCGACCCCAGCAGCAGGCGCCACCGCGGACGCTCCCGCCGGGCCGCCATGAGGGCCCCCGCGAGGGAGCCGATCGCCATGACAGAGCCGGTGATCCCGAAGTCGGTGACGCCCTTGCCGAAGACCTGGGTCGACATCAGGGCGTTGAAGATCTGGAAGTTCATCCCGAACGTGCCGTGCATGAAGGCGACGACGAGGATGAGCATGATGTCCGGTCGACCGCGCACGTAGGCGATGCCCTCGCGGACCCGGCCCCGCGGGCCGGTGCGCGGTTTGCTCGTGAGCTGGCTGGGGTCCATCGCCAGCAGCGCCACGATGACGGCGACGAAGGTCAGCGCGTTGAGGAGCAGGGTGGGGCCGGTGCCGAAGGCGGCGATGAGCAGGCCCGCGACCCCCGGCCCGAGCAGCCGCCCGGAGTGGAAGGAGGCGGAGTTGAGGCCGACGGCGTTGGTGAGCTGCGCCTTGGGCACCATCTCGGAGACGAAGGACTGCCGGGCGGGGGCGTCGACGGCGGCGGCGGTGCCGGACAGGAAGGCCAGCAGGAACATGTGCCACAGCTGCATGTGCCCGGTGAGCACCGCGACGCCCATGACCACCGCGAAGAAGGCCATGGCCGACTGGCTGACGAGCATGACGTTGCGCTTGGAGAAGTTGTCGCTGATGGCCCCGGCCAGCGGGGTGAAGAGCAGGATCGGCAGGAACTGCAGGCCGGTGACGATGCCGAGGGCCTGCGCCGAGTTGTCGGTGAGCTCGGTGAGCACCACCCAGTCCTGGGCGACCCGGCCCATCCAGGTGCCGGTGTTGGAGATGATGGCGCCGGTGGCGTAGATCCGGTAGTTGCGCACCGACAGCGCGGAGAACATCGCGCTCATCGGCCCTCCCCCCTGCGGGCCGGTCGGTCGCCTGCCCGGTCGGCCTCGAGGATCTGCTCGACGAGGTCGGTGGCCCGGCGCAGCAGCGTCCGGTCCCGCTCGCTCAGCCCCTCGAGCCGGGCGGCCATCCACGCGTCCCGGTGCTCACGCTCGCGGTCGACGACCTCCCGGCCCTCCTCCGTCAGCGACAACCGCACGAGGCGACCGTCGTCGGGGTCGGGCGAGCGGACGACATACCCCTGGTCGGCGAGCTGGGCGACGCTGCGGCTCATGCTCGGCGCGCTCACCTGCTCGATCGCGGCGAGCTCCCCGAGGGTGCGCGGCTGCTCGTGCAGGCGCACCAAGACGCTGAAGTGGTGCGGGGCGATGGTGTTGTCGGCGTCGAAGCGCACCCGCCGCGCCACCCGCATGCAGGCGATGCGCAGGTCGTGCGCCAGGGCCGCGGTGGCGGGGTCCGGCGTGAGGTCAGGCATACGGTCGTTAGTCTAACTCATTACCTGACCTAACGATCTGCCGAGGGGGTATGCCCCGGCCCCGCTGCCCGAGGTGCGCCACCGACCTGCTGGCTGCCGAGGGACGGCATGCCGTGCGCGGTCATGGCCCCCGGAGGGCCACCGGCTCGCACAGTCCCGTGCCTCACGACCGCGACCCACTCGGCCAGCCCCTCGCAGGCCCGACCGTGCGCGGTCATGGCCCCCGGAGGGCCACCGGCTCGCACAGTCCCGTGCCTCACGACCGCGACCCACTCGGCCAGCCCCTCGCAGGCCCGTCCGTGCGCGGTCCTGGCCCCCGGAGGGCCACCAGCTCGCACAGTCCCATGCCTCAAGACCGCGACCCACTCGGCCAGCCCCTCGCAGGCCCGTCCGTGCGCGGTCCTGGCCCCCGGAGGGCCACCGGCGCACACTGCGCCGCAGCCCGCGCCCCTCGGGGCGCCGGCGGCTCAGGGCGCTGGCGCCAGGCGCGGGTCGGTGCCGACGGGGCAGCCGGGCGAGCAGGGTCGGGGCCGACCGCGCCAGCCCTGCCGCATCTGCACCAGCCCCACCTCGACCGCAAGCTCGCACGGGCGGAGGACGATGTCGCTCCAGCCGGCCCGGAGCGTCAGCCGGCCGTGGGTCAGGCCCGAGCGGTCGCGGGCCCGGTCGAGGTGGATGCGGTCCTGATGGAACAGCGCCCCGTCGATCTCGACCCCGACCCCACGCTCGCGGTCCAGCAGGTCGAGGTACTGCTCGCCCCGGGCCGGCAAGGCCTCCCGCCTCCCCCTCAGCTCCCCCGACGGGGCCACCGCCACCTGGGGCGTCATCGCCGGGAGCCCGTGCGCCCGCTCGACGTCACTGACGTAGCGCCACTCCGCCACGCTGCCCAGGCCCAGCTCGGCCGCCTCCAGCACCGTCTCGAGCTCCGCCCGCCGGGGGTGGCGCGGGTGGTGGGCCAGCTCGGCCCGCAGCGCTGCCGGGCTGGAGCGGCCCGGCCGGCACGCCCGCAGCAGCAGGGCCACCACCTCCTCGTCGCCGACCCTCGGCAGGGCCAGGACGTCGAGGACGCTCTGGTGCAGGCCGGTCACGGGGATGCCGGAGCGGACGGCCCGGGTCAGCCGCCGTCGACGGCGCACCCGGACGCCGCGCAGGTCTGCGCGCAGGGTGCGGGCGGCCGGGATCGCGACGGTGACCACCGGTGGCCGCCGGTCGGTGAGGCCCCACAGGGCCAGGGAGCACTCCTCGCTCGCGACGGCTCCCGCGCCGGCGGCCAGCACCGCAGCGGTCACGCGCTCCTGCCAGGCGACGGGCCCGGAGTGGGTGAGGTAGACCCCCCGGTGCATCAGCTGCCACTGCCCGCGGGCGAGCAGGCCGCGGACCTGCTTGGCCGACCACCCGCCCGCCAGCGCCTGCTTCCTCGTCACCACCCCCTGCACAGGACCAGCCTGGCAGCGCGACGACGCCCCCGGGCCCGTCATCCACAGGGCACGGGCCCACCGTGCGCGGTCGTGGCCCCCAGAGGGCCAGGAGTGCGCACAGTCCCCGGCCGCCAAGTGCCCTCGAGTCCCCACACGGCCCCACCGTGCGCGGTCGTAGCCCCCAGAGGGCCAGGAGTGCGCACAGCCCCGGCCGCGAAGCGCCCTCGAGTCCCCACACGGGCCCACCGTGCGCGGTCGTAGCCCCCAGAGGGCCACGGGGGCGCACAGCTACACCCCGAGCAGCCCCCGGATCGGGTCGATGCCGAAGTAGACCAGGAAGAGCACGGCCACCAACCACATGAGCGGGTGCACCTGCCGGGCCTTGCCGCGCACCACCTTGAGAAGCACCCAGGTGACGAAGCCGGCGCCGATGCCCGCGGTGATGGAGTAGGTGAACGGCATGAAGACGATGGTGAGGAAGGCGGGGAAGGCGATCTCGAGGTCGTCCCAGTCGATGCCGACGACCTGCTGCATCATGAGGAAGCCGACGACGACCAGCGCCGGCGTCGCCGCCTCGTGCGGCACGATCGCGACCAGCGGCGACAGGAACGTCGTCAGCAGGAAGAGCACGCCGGTGACCACCGAGGCCAGCCCGGTCCGCGCGCCCTCGCCGACCCCCGAGGCGCTCTCGATGTATGACGTGTTGCTGCTCACCCCGCCGGCGCCACCGGCGATGGCGCCGATGGAGTCGACCACGAGGATCTGCCGGGTCCGGGGCGGGTTGCCCTCCTCGTCCAGCAGCCCGGCCTCGGCGCCGACCGCGACCATGGTGCCCATGGTGTCGAAGAAGTCGGCCAGCATGAGGGTGAACACGAGCAGGAAGAGCGCGGTGAACCCGATGGCCTCGACCGACCCCAGCAGGCTGAACTGGCCCAGCAGGGAGAAGTCCGGCGCGGCCACGACGCTGTCCGGCAGGGCGGGCACCCCCAGCCCCCACCCGGTGGGGTTGCTGCCGTCCGGGGCCTGCGGCCCGATCTCGAAGACCGCCTCGACGAGGATCGCCAGCAGGGTCCCGCCGACGATGCCGTAGAGGATCGCCCCCTGCACCCGCAGCGCCATGAGGGCGGCGATCGCGAAGAGCCCGACGAGGAAGACGACCGTGGGCCAGCCGGCCAGGAAGCCTCCGACGCCGAGCTCGACCGGCACCGGCCCGCTGGCCGGACGGCGCACGATCCCGGCGTCGACCAGGCCGATGATGGTGATGAACAGCCCGATGCCGACGCTGATGGCCGTCTTGAGCTGGGTCGGCACGGCCCGGAAGACCGCCTCCCGGAAGCCGGTGAGCACGAGGACGAGGATGATGATGCCCTCCAGCACCACCAGCCCCATGGCGTCGGCCCAGGTCATCCCGTCCAGGCTGGCGATGCCGTAGGCGACGAAGGCGTTGAGGCCCAGCCCGGTCGCGAGCGCCAGCGGGTAGTTCGCCACGACCCCCATGAGCACGGACAGCACCCCCGCGACGAGGGCGGTGCACGCGGCGATGACGGCCAGGTCTCCCCCCGCGAGCAGCTCGCCGGTGCCGTCGGGCACGGTGCCGATGATGAGCGGGTTCAGGACCACGATGTAGGCCATCGTGAAGAAGGTCGCGAGCCCGCCCCGGAGCTCTCGCGCGAGCGTGGACCCGCGCTGCGAGATCTGGAAGAAGCCGTCGAGGGAACCCGTGGAGCGCGTGTCCGGCGCGGTGGTCGACATGCGCGTTAGCGTAGTCGGGTGAGCACCGGTCCCCAGCACGCCGACGACGACCCCGCCGAGGCCGGCCGCGGCGAGCGACCCGCCCCCCTGCAGCCGCCGGAGGTGCCGCTGCGGACGATCACGCTGGTCCGCTGGGGCACCCTCGCCTGGGGCGTCGTGCTGCTCGTGCTGCTCCTCGTGCCGACGCTGCGCAGCGGCGAGCGCGACTGGTGGGTGTGGGTGCCCGTCGCCGGGGTCGTCGGTGGCCTGCTGGGGTATGCCTACCTTCGCCGCGGCAAGGGCAACGCGGCCGAGGCGTGACTCAGCGCTCGGTGTAGACGATCTCGGTCTCGTCGTCGAGCACCGGCGGGTCGACCTTCTCGCTGGTCCGCTGCTCGACGTCGACCTCGCTGTGGGCGCCGCAGCCGAAGTCGAGAGCCACGACCGCTCCGTCGGCCGGCGACCACTCGTTGGCGCAGACCCCGAAGACCGAGCGCAGCGCGCCGGACATGGGGACGAAGTAGCCGCAGGTGCGGCACGGCGCGGGTGCCTTGCGGGCGCCCTCGCTGCCGGGTCCGCGCTCGCCGTCGTGCCAACGGGTCGCGGCCGCGTCGCGACCCTCCGGCGACAGGACGCGCGGACGACCGAGGCCGAGCTCCCACAGGGCGACGGCGTCGACGTCCTCCTCGCCGGTGGCCTCGAAGCCGGCCTCCAGCCGCGGGTCGTCCTCGACGAAGGCGGTGCGGTCCCCGGGGCCGATGTCGCCGGGCGCGAGACGCTCGGCATACGGCACCCACTCGGGCGCGAGCAGGGCGCCCTCCCCGGGCAGCAGGTGGACCTCGCTGACGGTGGCCTTCCTGGCCCGTGGGACCCGGGACAGGGTGACCGCCCAGCGCCAGCCCGGGTAGGCGGACGCGGAGCAGGCGAAGTAGTGGGTGGCCAGCCGCTCGGCCTCCAGCACCACCTCGAGGTGCTCCCCCACGGTTCCGGGCTCGGCGATCTCGAGAGCGGCGGCGCGGGCGACCTCGACCGCCCCGGTCAGGACGGCGTCGCTCTTCGGGCTCCTGGCGGTCGGCATCCGGTCTACTTTCCCGCCTCGAACTGGTCGGCGACCGCGCGCAGCGCCTTCGCCATGGCCGTGCCGTGCGGGCGGTCGGGGTAGTGCCCCCGGCGCAGCGACGTGGACGCCTGGTCCAGCAGGGTGATGAGGTCCTCCACGACGACCACCATCTCCTCGGCCGGCTTGCGGTCCCGCATCGACAGGCCGCGGGAGACCGAGGGCGCCGGTTCCATGAGCCGCACGTGCAGCGCCTGGTCACCGCGCTTGCCGGCGACGATGTCGAACTCGACCCTGCTGCCGCGCTCCAGGGCTCCGACGCCGTCGGGCAGCGCGGAGCGGGGTACGTAGACGTCGTTGCCCTCGTCGCTGGACAGGAAGCCGAAGCCCTTGTCCTCGTCGAAGAACCTGACCTTGCCGGTAGGCACGGAGCACCTCACGAAGGGTGTGGGGGATGAACGGGATCCACCGAGGATATCCCGCGTGACGGCGCGGGTCGAATGGCTTCCCCCGGGGCAGACCTCACCCCCGGTGCCGGATGGGCGGCACCGGGGGTGAGGCGACTCGCGTGTCGCCCCGAGCGACTAGACGCGGGCCTCCTCAGCGATGGGGTCGTAGGAGGCATCCCCCTCACTGAAGGCATAGGCGGACTCGCTGTGCTCGGACAGGTCGATGCCGCGCTCCTCGTCCTCCGGGCTGACCCGGAAGCCGATGGTCCGGGCGATGACGAGCGCGATGAGCGTCGTCATGATGCCGGTGTAGAGCAGGGTGAACACGGTGGCCACGAGCTGGGCGACCATCTGGTCCATGCCGCCGCCGTAGAACAGGCCGCCGCCCTCGCCCTCCACCGGCAGGGCCAGGAAGCCGAGCATGACGGTGCCGATGATGCCGGCCACGAGGTGCACGCCCACGACGTCCAGCGCGTCGTCGTAGCCGAACCGGTACTTCAGGCCGACGGCGAGCGCCGAGCCGATCCCGGCGACCACGCCGAGGAGCAGCGCGCCCAGCGGGGAGACGCTGGCGCAGGCCGGGGTGATGGCGACCAGACCGGCCACGACACCGGAGGCGGCGCCGATCGAGGTGGCGTGGCCGTCGCGGAGCTTCTCGGTGACCAGCCAGGCGAGCATCGCCGCGGCCGGGGCGGCCAGGGTGTTGACCCAGATGAGACCGGCCTCCTCCGCGGAGCCCGCGGCGCCGCCGTTGAAGCCGAACCAGCCGAACCACAGCAGGGCGGTGCCGATCATGACGAGCGGGATGTTGTGCGGCTTGTGGAAGCCCTTGGCGAAGCCGGCGCGCGAGCCGATCACGTAGACGAGGACGAGCGCGGCCAGCCCGGCGTTGATGTGGACGACCAGGCCGCCGGCGAAGTCGATGGCCTCGCCGAAGGTGCTGCCGATCCAGCCGTCGGCCGAGAGCAGACCGCCACCCCAGACCATGAAGGCCAGGGGGCAGTAGACGAGGGTGACCCAGACGGGGACGAAGACCATCCAGGACACGAAGCGGGTGCGGTCGGCGATGGCGCCGGAGATGAGGGCGACCGTGATGATCGCGAAGGTCGCGCCGAAGCCGATGCCGATGAGGTCGCCGGTGCCGACGGAGCCGGCGAGCCCGAAGTCACCGGCCGGGTTGCCGACGATGCCCCCGAGCAGCGGCGGGGCCGAGCTCATGCCGTAGCCCCACAGGACCCAGATGACGCCGACCAGGCCGATGGAGACGAAGGACATCATCACCATGTTGAGCGCGGCCTTGGCCCGGGCCATGCCGCCGTAGAAGAACGCGAGACCGGGGGTCATGAGCAGCACGAGCGCCGCGGACACCATGACCCAGACATCGCTTGTCGAGAGTTCCATCGTTGTGCCTCCAGTGAGTGGTGCGGACGAGCGGCCTCCCTGGGGTCACGTCGTCGGGGTGGGAGGTCACGTCGCTGTGGGCACCAGTCAAGACCCGCCATGTTTCAGGACCAGGCGCATCCGCGTAACAACTGTGTTGCCGATGTTTCCGTCGCGTAAATCTTTCCCGATACCGCTGTCGCCCCGACCTCACGGGGCTCGGAGGAGGGCGTGCGCGCGGGTCAGCCGCGCCCGCCACCAGGACTCGCGCCCCGCGTCCATCCGGTATGCCGTGAGCGCGGCCGGGTCGACCGAGGCCCGGGCCGCGTCGGCCCGGGCGACGGTGAGCCCGCCCCCCACCGGCACGAGCGGCTCGGCGACGACGTCGGCGGCCAGCAGGGCGCCGGTGCCCAGGCCGCAGTCGTGCTCCAGGACCGGCAGCGCCGCGGCGAGCCGCACCCCCAGGGCCAGCCCCACCGAGGTGTCCAGCGCGGAGGAGACCACGGCGGGCAACCCGGCCTGCTCGATGATCTCCAGCGCCCGCGCGACGCCGCCCAGCGGCGCCGCCTTGACCACGACCAGGTCGGCCGCCCCCCGCCGGGCGACCTCCAGCGGGTCCTCGGCGCGGCGCACCGACTCGTCCGCGGCGACGGGGACGTCGACCCCGGCCCGCGCCAGCGCCAGCCGGAGGGCGGCCAGCTCGGCGACCGTGGCGCACGGCTGCTCGGCATACTCCAGCCCCGTCGGCGCGAGCGCCGTGAGCGCCCGGACGGCGTCCTCCACGGACCAGGCGCCGTTCGCGTCGACGCGGATCCGGGCGGCCGGGCCGAGGACGCGCCGCACCTCGCGGACCCGGGCGACGTCGTCGGTCAGCCCCTGGCCCTTCTCCGCCACCTTGACCTTGGCGGTCCGGCGCGCGTCGTACCGGGCGAGCACCTGCGCGACCTCGCGGGCGGCGACCGCCGGCACGGTCGCGTTGACCCCCACCGCGTCGCGCACCGGGGCCGGCAGCCCGCCCCAGCCGGCCTCCACCGCCGCTCCGAGCCAGCGCGCGGCGTCCGCGTCGGCATACTCGGTGAACGGTGCCCACTCGGCCCACCCGTGCGGCCCGCGCAGCAGCACCGCCTCCCGCTCGGTCACCCCGCGGAAGCGCACCCGCAGCGGCAGGACCACCACGTGCGCGGCTGCCAGCAGGTCGTCCAGGTCGGGGGTCGGCGTCGGGGGCACGGCCCCAGGGTAGGCGTGACCACCAGCCCGGGCTCACGGACAGCGGCTGACCGGGTCCCAGAGCACACTGAGGTCCTCGACAGAAAGGGACACCCCATGGCACTGAAGTGGTACACCGTCGTCGTCGACTGCGCGGACCCCCAGGCGCTGGCCCGCTGGTGGGCGGAGGCGCTGGACTGGCTGGTGGTCTTCGACACCCCGGAGGAGGCGGTGGCGGTCCCGCGCCAGGCCATGGAGGCTCCGCAGCACGAGCCCGACCTCGAGGCGTGGATGCAGCGGGGCCAGGGCCTGGTCTTCGTCCCGGTCCCGGAGGGCAAGGAGGTCAAGAACCGGCTGCACCTCGACCTCGCCCCGCACACCAGCCAGGACCGCGACGCCGAGATCCAGCGGCTCATCGACCTCGGCGCGACCCGCGTGGACGTGGGTCAGACCGAGGAGCACACCTGGACGGTGCTGGCCGACCCCGAGGGCAACGAGTTCTGCGTGCTGTCGACCCGCGACGGCTGAGCCGCGCGCCGACCGCGCCCTCTCAGCAGCCGTCGCCGGGGTGCACGTACCACTCCGGCAGGTCCCCGGCGTACGCCTGTGCGACGTCCGGCGTCCCCGTGGCACGCCAGTCGACGACGGCGTCGACCTCAGGCTCGTGCTTGCGCCACTCGAACCAGTTGACCATCTGCAACCGGGGGAAGTCCCGGTGCACGGAGGGATCGACGAGCTGGGACCACCAGGCGCGCTTCACCGCCAGCTCGTCCGCGCCGGGCCCGCCCGGGCGGAAGAAGGCTGCTGTCTCGGGGATGCCGAGGGGTTTGCCGCGCTCCTCGGCGTAGTCCGCGTAGAAGTCGGGGACGGCACTCTCGTCACCGGCAGCCCCGACGTAGGTGCCGGTGAGCTGGTCGACGAACTTGTCCTCCTCCGGCACGACGTTGTCGCCCCACGGGTGGGAGTCGCCCCAGTGGTAGAGCGACATACCGACCCAGTCCACGGCCTCGTCGCCGGGGTAGTACGGGGCATACGGGTCGTCACCCTCGTCGACCGTCCCGTCGGCGGAGGTGTCGAGGATCCCGTAGGCCTCGGACCCGGGTGGGGCGGCGTGCGCACCACCGGTGAAGGGGTACCCCCCGCCGTAGTTGGGCGCCCACATCATGGCGCTGCCCGGGGCCTCGCGGTGGACCGCCCCGGCGACCCGGCGGAAGGCCTCCCGGAAAGCCTCCGGTTGCTGGCCCCAGGGGTACCAGGACCCGTTCATCTCGTGCGCGAAGCGCACGATGACGGGGACACCGTCGCGGTTGTAGCCGTCCAGCAGCGCGGCGAGGGCAGCGACCGCCTCGTCGGTGACGTCGTCGAGCCCCCCGTGCGGTTCGAGCGTGAGCAGCAGCATGCCGCCGTTGGCCCGGACCTGGTCCTTCGCCGCCGTGACGTGGGCCTCGTCCTGGGACTCCAGCGGGAAGCGCGAGAAGCTCACCGCCACGGCCGGCCGCTCGCCGAGCCGTTCGGCGTACTCCGCGAGGAGGTCACGCTCCCAGTCCAGGTTGACCCCGGCCAGGACGCCGGAGGCGGGTGCCAGTCCGTCCTCCAGCGGCAGGCACCCGGCCGCTGGCGGCGGGGTCGACACCGTCTCGTCCTCCGACCCCGGCCCGGTCAGAGGTGGCACCGCGCAGGCCCCCAGGAGCACGGTGGCGACGACGGGGAGGGCGATGCGGCTCACTCGCGTGGACACCGCCCCAACGTAACCGGACGCCTCGGTGCCCCGGCGGGCCGGGGTCGGCCACCGCCTAGGCTGACCTGCGTGAACGATGAGAGCAGCCAGGCAGGCCACCCCTTCGACCCCGACCAGTGGGAGGCGGTCGAGGGCTTCGACCTCACCGACGTCACCTACCACCGGCACCGCGAGCTGGGCTGCGTCCGCATCGCCTTCGACCGACCGGAGGTCCGCAACGCCTTCCGCCCGCACACCGTCGACGAGCTCTACCGCACCCTCGACCACGCCCGGATGACCCCGGACGTCGGCGTGGTCCTGCTCACCGGCAACGGACCCTCGCCCAGGGACGGGGGGTGGGCGTTCTGCTCCGGCGGCGACCAACGGATCCGCGGCCGGAGCGGCTACCAGTACTCCTCCTCCCCCGGTGCCGACCCCACCCGCGACGGGGTGGACGAGGCCCGGGTCCGCGCCGAGGGCGGGCGGCTGCACATCCTGGAGGTGCAGCGGCTCATCCGCACCATGCCCAAGGTGGTCGTGGCGGTGGTCGGTGGCTGGGCGGCCGGAGGCGGGCACAGCCTGCACGTCGTCTGCGACCTGACGATCGCCTCCCGGCAGCACGCCCGGTTCAAGCAGACCGACGCCGACGTCGGCAGCTTCGACGCCGGCTACGGATCGGCATACCTCGCCAAGATGGTGGGCCAGAAGAACGCGCGCGAGATCTTCTTCCTCGGCCGCGCCTACGACGCCGAGCAGATGCAGCGGATGGGGGCGGTCAACATCGTGGCCGACCACGCCGCGCTGGAGACCGAGGCGGTGCAGGCGGCCCGCGAGATCCTCGGCAAGAGCCCGACCGCCCAGCGGATGCTCAAGTTCGCGCTCAACCTCACCGACGACGGCCTCATGGGCCAGCAGGTCTTCGCCGGCGAGGCGACCCGGCTGGCCTACATGACCGACGAGGCGGTCGAGGGCCGCGACTCCTTCCTGGAGAAGCGCGAGCCGGACTGGCGCGCCTACCCCTGGTACTTCTGAGCTGCCTGCCCCCGGGGCGTCCGCGCCCAGGGGTGCCGGCGCCCCACCGTGAGAGGATGACGAGGCCGATCACGGCCGCGACCAGGGAGGACCTTCCGCGATGCGACGCTCATTCATGGCTCTGCTGGCCGCCCCCGCCCTGTTCCTCACGGCCTGCGACGGCGGCGCGGAGGTCGTCGAGGCCACCTCGGAGGGCACGGACGACGCGGCCCTGACCAGCGGGGCCGGTGCCTCCGACGGGGACGTCGCCACCGCCGACCCGGACGACGCCGGCGACGACGCCGCGGTGACCAGCGCCGCGCCCGAGGGGGTGGAGGGCGGCGAGGCGGGTCAGGCCGCCGCCGACCGCGCCAAGGAGTTCCTGCTCGCCCTGGTCGACGCGGACCCGGCGGCCTGCGGCCTCATGCTCTCCTTCACCGACACCAGCCGGCCGATGGCCCAGGTGCCGGAGGACCTCGAGCTCTGCGAGGAGCAGCTGCCCGAGACCATGTCGGCCGCCGTCGAGGCCCAGGGGCTCGGCGAGGAGGGCCGCGACATCCTCGGCGCGATGCAGCTGCGGGGCGCCGAGATCAGTGCCGAGGGCGACACGGCCCTCATCGACGAGGACAACTACTCCGAGCTCTTCGCCGAGTCGATGGGTGAGTCGACGATCACCCTGGTCCGGATCGACGGCGAGTGGTTCGTCGACGTCGAGCGCTTCCTGCAGACCCCCGAGCCCGGTGGCGGCGGACGCTGACGACCTGGTCGTGCCGCCCGGCGCGACCTGGACCGACCTCGGGCCGCCGCTGCGACGGCTCATGACCGGTGCCCAGCAGCGGCCGGTCGTCGTGTCGACCTCCGGATCCAGCGGCACGCCGAAGCGGGTGCGGCTGCCCGCGGCCGCGCTGCGCGCCTCGGGCACCGGCACCGCCGAGCGGCTCGGCGGGCACGGCCAGTGGGTGCTCGCCCTGCCCACCCACCACGTCGCCGGGCTGCAGGTCCTCGCCCGGTCGGCGCTGGCCGGCACCGAGCCGGTCGAGCTGGATGCCGCGCGACCGTTCACCGCGGAGGTCCTCGCCGCGGCCGTCGGGAGGCTGGACCCCAACACCCGCCGCTACGCCTCGCTCGTCCCGACCCAGCTGCACCGGGCGCTCGCCGACCCCGAGGGCGTGGCCGCGCTGCGGGACCTGGACGCGGTCCTCGTGGGCGGTGCGGCCACCGACGACGCGCTGCTGGCGCGGGCCCGGGCGGCCGGCGCCCGCGTCGTCACGACGTACGGCATGTCCGAGACCTGCGGCGGCTGCGTCTACGACGGGGTGCCGCTGCCCGGGGTCCGGGTCGAGGTGACCGTGGAGGGCCGCGTCCGGCTGGGCGGGCCGGTGCTGGCGGAGGGTTACGTCGACGACGCGGACCGCACGGCGCGGTCCTTCGTCACCGACGCGTCCGGCCGGTGGTTCCTCACCGAGGACCGCGGGGTATGCCGTGCCGGCCGCCTCACCGTGCTCGGCCGGGTCGACGACGTCGTCCTCACGGGCGGGCACAAGGTCGAGCCGCGCGACGTGGAGACGGCGCTGCGGGCGCTGCCGGGCGTGCGGGACGCGCTGGTCGTCGGCGTGCCGGACGCCGAGTGGGGCCAGCGGGTGGCCGCCCTGGTCACCCTGGAGCACGGCCCGGGGCCGCCCGCCACCCGTCGCGACGCCGGCGCCGAGCAGCACCGCGGCGACCCCCCGACGGGTGCGGACCTGCGCGCCGCCCTGCGCCGGAGCCTGCCCGCGCACGCGGTGCCGCGGCAGGTCGAGGTGGTGGACGGCATACCTGCGCTGCCCACCGGCAAGCCGGACCGGGCGGCGGCGCGTCGACTGCTCGACGCGGGTGGCAGAATGAAGCCTCACCTGCACTGACGTGGAAGGAGGCAGACGTGCTCCGCGTCGTCGTCGCCGTAGCGCTCCTGGCGTTCGTCGTCTTCACCGTCGTCGACGCCGTGCAGACCGACAAGCACGAGGTGCGCGGTCTGCCCAAGCCGGTGTGGGTCGTCGTGTGCGTGATCCTCCCGGGCCTCGGCGGCCTGGCCTGGCTCGTCGCCGGGCGCCCCCGCAGCCTGCTCGACATCATCTTCGGGGACCGGGGCGGACGCTCCGGGCGCCCCCGCGGCCCGCTCGGGCCGGACGACGACCCCGACTTCCTGCGAGACCTGTAGGAGCCCGCCGATGGCCACCCTCGCCCAGTGGATCGAGGGCGCGCGACCGCGCACCCTCCCCGCCGCGCTCGCCCCCGTGCTCGTCGGCACCGCCGCCGCAGATGCCCTCGGCGCCGCGGACCTCGGTCTCGCGGTGCTGGCGCTGTGCGTCGCGCTCGGCTTCCAGATCGGCGTCAACTACGCCAACGACTACTCAGACGGGATCCGCGGCACCGACGAGGACCGGGTCGGACCGGTCCGGCTGGTCGGGCAGCGGCTGGCCGACCCCGCCAACGTCCGGACCGCCGCGTTCGCCGCGTTCTTCGGCGCGGGCCTGTGCGGCCTGACGCTCGTGGCGCTGTCCGGGGCGTGGCTGCTCATCGTCCTCGGCGCGCTGGCCGTGTGGGCGGCCTGGCACTACACCGGGGGCGCCAAGCCCTACGGCTACCGCGGGCTCGGCGAGGTCATGGTCTTCGTCTTCTTCGGGCTCGTCGCCGTGCTCGGCACCACCTGGACCCAGGCGCAGGCCCTCGACCTCGCGGCCCTCGGCGGCGCGGTCGGCTGCGGCCTGCTGGCCAGCGCCATCCTCGTCACCAACAACCTGCGCGACCTCGAGGGCGACCGGGCCGCGGGCAAGCGCACCCTCGCCGTCCGCATCGGCTTCCGGCGCACCCGCCGGCTCTACGCCGGGCTCCTCGTCGGCGCCTTCGCCGCGGTCCTGGTCGCTGCGCTGGCCCACCCCCTGGCGCTGCTCGGCCTGCTCGCCGCCCCGCTGGCCTGGCGCCCCTACCGCCTCGTCACCGACCCCGACGCCTACGGCCCGGCGCTGCTGCCCGCGCTGGCGCAGACCGGCGTCCTGCAGCTGGGGTATGCCGTCGCCCTCTCGGTCGGCCTCGTCCTGTCCTGAGGCGCCCGCGGTCCGCGGCCGCAGCCCCGCCTGGAGGGCCCTGCGTGTGCGGTCATGGCCCCTGGAGGGCCACCACCGCGCACAGACCCAGCTTGGCCGGCGAGTGGCCAGCCTCGCATGGTGCCGTGCCACCCGTACAGCGACCTGCGTGTGCGGTCATGGCCCTCAGAGGGCCACCCCCGCGCACGGCCAGCCCACCGACCGCCTGACTAGCCTCGCCAAGCCCCTCCGTGTGCGGTCGTGGCCCCTGGAGGGCCACCACCGCACACAGCCAGCCACCCGACCGCTAAGGGTCCCCGGCGGGGCCTCTGGCCTTCGCGGGCCCCACGTGTGCGGTCGTGGCCCCCTGAGGGCCACCACCGCGCACAGCCCCAGCCTGGCCGGCGAGTGGCCAGTCTCGCATTGTGCCGTGCCACCCCTAGAGCGACCTGCGTGTGCGGTCATGGCCCCTGGAGGGCCACCACCGCGCACGGCCAGCCCACCGACCGCCTGACCAGCCTCCTCGCGCCTCCATGTGCAGTCGTGGCCCCTGGAGGGCCACCACCGCGCACAGCCAGCCACCCGACCGCCTGACCAGCCTCGCCAAGCCCCTTCGTGTGCGGTCATGGCCCTCAGAGGGCCACCACCGCGCACAGCCAACCCAGCGACCGCCTGACCAGCCTCGCCAAGCCCCTTCGTGTGCAGTCATGGCCGCTGGGGGGCCACCACCGCGCACGGCCAGCCCACCCGACCGCCTGACCAGCCTCGCCAAGCCCCTTCGTGTGCGGTCATGGCCGCTGGGGGGCCACCACCGCGCACAAGCCAGCCCACCCGACCGCTAGGGTCCCCGGCGGGGTCCTTCCTGTGCCGCAGGGCCTTCGCAAGCCCCTTCGTGTGCGGTCATGGCCCTCAGAGGGCCACCACCGCGCACGGCCAGCCCACCCGACCGCCTGACCAGCCTCGCTCTCCCTGCCCCCGGGCTCAGTCCTCCTCGTCGACCCGCTCGTCCTCGAGCTGGGCCCGACGGCGCTCCATGCGGTCCTCGACGCGCCGTTCGAGGCCGGCCGCGAGCCGCTCGCGGTCCGGCGCGAGGAGGAAGTAAGAGACGACCATGGAAGCCACCGCCGCCAGCACGGCCGCCCACAGCACGTTCAGGGTGAGCAGCCGCCCCAGGGCGAAGAAGCCGATGAAGACGAGCAGCCGCATGGCGGTGTAGCGGGCGACGATCAATTCGCGACCCCCGAGTAGGAGTGCAGCCCGGTCATGAGCAGGTTGACCACGGTGTAGTTGACGACGATGCAGGCGAACCCGGCGATGGCGACCCAGGTCGCCCGACGCGTGGTCCACCCGGACGTCGCGCGGGCGTGCAGGTAGGCGGCATACACCACCCAGATGACGAAGCTCCAGGTCTCCTTGGGGTCCCAGCCCCAGTAGCGGCCCCAGGCCTGCTCGGCCCACACGGCGCCCGACATCACCGCGAAGGTCCACAGCGGGAAGGCCACGATGTGCACGCCGTAGGTGATCCGCTCGAGCTTCACCGCCTCCGGCAGCGCGGCCAGCCAGCCCCGCACCTCCCCCTTGCGCTGGGCGCTGTCGCGGAGCAGGTAGGCCGTCGCGACCGCCGCGCCCAGCAGGAACAGCGCGATGGAGAGGGTGGCGACGGTGACGTGGATGACCAGCCAGATGTTGTCCAGGGCCGGCATGAGCTGGGAGGCCTCGGTGTACCACCACAGCTTGGCGGCCCCGAGGATGAGCAGCACCGGCACCACGACGAAGGCACCCAGCCACAGCCGGTCCCTGCGCAGGCTCCACGCGGAGTAGACCACCAGCGCGAAGGAGGCCGTGAACAGCGCGAACTCGTACATGTTGCCCAACGGGGCGCGGGTCACCGACAGCCCGCGCAGCACCGTCCCGGCCACGACGAGGAAGGTCGCCAGCCAGGTGAGCTGCAGGCCGACCACGCCCCAGCGGCGGGTGGGCGCGGGAGCGTCGGCTGCCGACGCGAGGACCGGGCCCGGCCCGGGACCGACGGAGGTCGGCGGCGCCGCGCCCCCGGCCCCGGCCGCCACCGGGACCTCCTCCCGCGCCGTGCGGTCGGCGCGACGGGTGCGCCTCGAACCGGTGACCGCGAGGTGCACCGAGAAGGCGACCATGGCCAGGGCCAGCACCACGATGGCGGCCCAGATCGCGAGGTCGCTGGCCTGGGCCAGGGAAGCGTTCGTCATACCTCATCCTTGTCTCGCGCGTCGTCCCGCGCCGCGTCCGCGGCGTCACCGGTCGCCCGGTCGGGTTCGAGGACCCGGCCGCCGCTCGCCCCGACGATCTGCTCGACGAGCTCGTCGACCAGGTTGTCCAGGCCGGGGTCGGTGCCCTTGGGCAGGGCGGCGACGCTCAGTCCAGTATGCCGCGAGCCCGGGTCGGCCGGATCGCCCGCACCCGGGTGGACGCGGACGAAGACCCGGCGCCTCCGGACACCGAGCATGAGCACCAGCCCGACGAGGGCCGTGCCCGCGAAGAGCAGGGCCGGCAGCCGGCCCGGGTCGTGCCGCACGAGCATGCCGCCCCAGCGGATGACCGTCTCCATCTCGATGGTGCCCCGGTCGCCCGGGACCTCCAGAACGTCGCCCGGGCGCAGCAGCATCCGGCTGGGCTGCCCGTCGTCCTGCATCACCTGGTCCAGGGACTCAGTGGGCAGCGAGAAGACCGACTGCGAGCGGCCCTCCGGGAAGAGCTCGCCCTCGTAGGCGGTGAGCACCAGGGCCGGGTCGACCAGACCCGGGAAGGACGAGGTCATCCCGGCCTCGCTGATGTCCAGGGTCGGCAGGAAACCGCCGGCGAAGCCCAGCCCCGGGTCGGCGCCGGGCACCTTGATGACGCCGTCCGAGCCGTAGGTGTTGTCCTGCGGCAGGAAGGTCACGGCGTCGGAGAAGAGGATCTCCCCGGCCTCGTCCCGGACGGTGACGACCGGGGCGTAGCCGTTGCCGAGGAGGAACATCGAGGTGCGGTCGACAGACAACGGGTCGTTGACCCCGAAGCCGACCTGACGCTCGGACCCGTCGGCCTCGATGGTGGCCACCCCCTGGAAGACGCGCGGCTGGCCGAACTGCGCGCCCTCGGCCTGCGCCTCGAACTGCACGTCGAGGTCGTCCAGTCGGACGGTGAAGGCGGGGATGTCGGACTCGTCGACGAGCGGGCCGAGGCTGAGGGTGTCGAAGGTGCCGGCCCCCGAGGTCCAGGACTCGCCCTCCTTGATGATGATCTCGCCGCGCCAGCCGAAGAGGTGGCCGACCGCGACGGCGACGATGATGCCGAGCAGGGCCAGGTGGAAGAGCAGGTTGCCGGTCTCCTTGGCGAAGCCCTTCTCGGCAGCCACGACGAGGGCGCCGTCCTCCTCCTCGCGCAGCCGGAAGCGCCGCGCGGCGAGCCGGGACCGGGCCGCCGCGACCACGTCGTCCGGCGCCGCGTCCAGCACGAGGTGGCGGTGCACCGGGAGCCGTCCGAGCCGCGCGGGGCTGCGGGGCGGCTGCGCCCGCACCGCCCGCAGGTGCTGGCGCATCCGCGGCAGCACGCACCCGACGAGGCTGACCATGAGCAGCAGGTAGATCGAGGCGAACCAGGGCGAGGAGTAGACCTCGAACATCCCGAGCCGGTCCAGCCAGCGGGCCAGGCCGGGGTCGTCCTCGAAGTACTGCCGCACCCGGACCGGGTCGACCCCGCGCTGGGGGAAGATCGACCCGGGCACGGCCGCGACCGCCAGCAGCAGCAGGAGGGCCAGCGCCGTGCGCATGCTGGTGAGCTGGCGCCAGGCCCAGCGCGCCCAGCCCACCGGGCCCAGCCGCGGGCCGCCGAGGGTGGTGCGGTCCTTGGGGTAGCTCGCCTCGATCCGCTGCCGGTCCTGCTGGTCGGTGGCCATCAGAGCACCGTCTCGAAGCCGCTGACCAGCTGTGCCTGCACCCACGCGGTCAGGCCCGCCCACACCCCGCTCAGCATGAGCAGCCCCAGCACGACGAGCAGGCCGCCGCCCACGCGCTGGATCACCAGGTAGTGGTCGCGCAGCCACCGGGAGGCCCGGCTCACCCAGCCGACCCCCGCCGCCACGAGGAGGAAGGGCAGGCCCAGACCCAGGCTGTATGCCGTGCCCAGCACCACCGCGCGGCCCACCTGGTCCTCCCCCGGGACGATCGAGGTGCCGAGGGTCTGGATCGCCGCGAGCGCCGGGCCGGTGCAGGCGGTGAAGCCCAGCCCGAAGGCCACGCCGAGCAGGGGCGCCCCGGCCAGGCCGGCCGCGGGTCGCCACCGCAGCTGCCAGGAGGCGCCGGGCTGCACGATCATCACGAGGCCGAGGACCAGCACGACCGCCCCGGCCACGCGCAGCAGCAGGCCCTGGTGCTGCACGAGCGCCAGCCCCAGCCCGGAGATCGCCACGCTCATCAGGAGGAAGACCGCGGTGAAGCCCAGGACGAAGAGCAGCGCGCCGAGCACCAGCCGGCCCCGCGCCGGCCCGGCGGCGCCGGCCGCCGACGCGTCCTCGCCCGGGCGACCGGGCGTCATACCCCCGAGGTAGCCGAGGAAGCCGGGCACGAGCGGGAGCACGCAGGGCGAGGCGAAGGAGACCACGCCCGCGAGCGCGGCCACACCCACGGCCAGCAGCAGCGGCCCGGTGAGGACGAGGTCGCTCACCCGGCCGCCCCCTCCCCGCCCGCCTCTACGGTGCCGTCGGCCAGGACGTCCTCGACCAGGCTGCGCAACGTGGTGGCGTCGACCTCGCCGCTGACCCGGGCCGCGAGCCGCCCCTCGCCGTCGACCACCAGGGTGGTCGGGGTGGCCACCGCCAGGCTCCCGAGCTGGGCACGGGTCCGACCGCCGTCGTCCTGCAGGGACGGGTAGGGGACGTCGTACCTCTTCTCGAAGGCCAGCGCGTTCGGGATGGTGTCGCGCGAGTTGAGGCCGATGAAGGTCACCGGCTCCCCCGCCTCGCGCAGCGCGGTCTCGACCTCGACGAGGTCCGGGACCTCCGCGACGCAGGGCCCGCACCAGGAGCCCCAGACGTTGACCACGACCACCTCGCCGGTGTGATCGGCGCTGCTCCAGGGCTCGTCCTCCAGGGTGGTGCCCTCGAGCACCACCTCCTGGTCGCGCTCGCCGACGGCGACCTGCTGGATGGTGCCGTCGCCGGCGACGTAGCCCTTCTGGTCGCCCTGCCGCATCTGCTCGTTGATGCTCGTGCCGTCCTCCCCGGAGCAGCCGGCGAGGGCAGCCACCGCGGCGAGGGCGGGGACCAGGAGGGCCCGCGTCCGCCGCGGACCGCGAGTCCGCCGCGGACCGCTGGCCAGTCGCGGACCGCGGCCCGCCGACGCGGCGCTCACCTCGTCACCTCGCCGGCCTCGCCGGTCACGTCCACCGCGGCGTCGAGCAGGTGACCGGCCGGCTCGGCATACATGACCCGGACGGGCAGCGGGCCGTGGAAGAGGATGGTGGTCACCGAGGCCAGGCTGCACCGGCGCCGCCGCGGGTGGTGCCACAGCCGCTCCCCCTGCACGGCGCGGCGCAGCGTCCAGATCGGCAGCTGGTGGCTGACCACGACGCCCTCGTGGCCCTTGACCTGATGGCGCAGGGCGTCCAGCCCGGCCCGCATCCGGGTGGCGATCTCGGCGTAGGGCTCGCCCCAGGAGGGGCGGAAGGGGTTGACGTAGAGCGGCCAGTGCCGGGGGTCGGCCAGCATGCGCCGGTCCACCCGCTCGCCCTCGAAGGCGTTGCCGCTCTCCACGAAGCGCTCGTCGACGTCGACCTCCACGCCGTGGACGCCCGCGATCGGCTCGGCCGTCTCCCGGGCCCGCTCGAGCGGGGAGCTCACGACCCGTCGGACGTCCCGGTCGGCCAGGTGCTCCGCGGTGGCGTGCGCCATCCGTCGACCGAGGTCGGAGAGGTGGTAGCCGGGCAGCCGACCGTAGAGGATGCGCTCGGGGTTGTGCACCTCGCCGTGCCGCACGACGTGCACGAGGGTGACGGGAGTGCCGTCGTGGAGGGTCCGTGGGGTGCCCTCGCTGGGGGGCAGACCGTCGGCTCCAGACATACGCACATTCTCCCACGGCTCGCTGGGCGGGCGCTGGGACGGCCCTCAGGCGATCTCGGCGGCGCTCTGCCCGATCGCCCGCACCGCGTGCTCGACCGCCTCGTCGTCGTGCGCGGCGGAGACGAACCACGACTCGAAACAGCTCGGCGGCAGGTGCACCCCCCGGCGCAGCATGGCGTGGAAGAAGCGGCCGAAGAGCGCGGTGTCCTGGTCCTTGGCCTGCTCGTAGCCGGTGACCTGGCCCTCCCGGAAGAACACGCTGAACATCGAGCCCGCCCACTGGATGCGGTGGGGTATGCCGTGGCGCGTGAAGGCGTCGGTGACGGCGCCGGCGAGCGCCTCGCTCACCTCGTCGAGACGCTGGTAGACCTCGTCCGTGCACCGCTGCAGGGTGGCGAGACCGGCGGCCGAGGCGACCGGGTTCCCCGACAGCGTCCCGGCCTGGTAGACGGGGCCGTCCGGGGCGAGCCGGGCCATGACGTCGGCCCGGCCCCCGAAGGCCGCCGCGGGGAAGCCGCCGCCCATGACCTTGCCGAAGGTGAACAGGTCGGGAGCCCCACCCTCGGGCACGCCCTCCAGCCCGAGCCAGCCCGAGGCCGAGCAGCGGAAGCCGGTCATGACCTCGTCGCTGACGAGCAGGGCGCCGTGCTCGCGGGTGAGCCGCCGCAGCGCGTCGGTGAAACCGGGCGCCGGCGGCACCACCCCCATGTTGCCCGCGGCGGCCTCGGTGATGACCGCGGCGATCTCCGACCCCCGTTCGGCGAAGGCGGCCTCGAGCGCGGGGACGTCGTTGTAGGGCAGGACCACCGTCTCGCCGGCCGCGCTGGCCGGGACACCCGGGCTGTCCGGCAGCCCGAAGGTCGCCACCCCGGACCCGGCCGAGGCGAGCAGCGCGTCGACGTGCCCGTGGTAGCAGCCGGCGAACTTCACCACGACCGACCGGTCGGTGAAACCCCGGGCCAGCCGGATGGCGCTCATGGTGGCCTCGGTGCCCGAGCTGACCAGACGCACCTGCTCGACCGGCTCCACCCGGGCCACGATCTCCTCGGCGAGGGCGACCTCCCGGGCGGTGGGCATACCGAAGGAGAAGCCCTGCGCGGCGGCCTCGGTCACCGCGGCGCGGACCTCCGGGTGCGCGTGGCCGAGGATCATCGGGCCCCACGAGCAGACGAGGTCGAGGTAGCGGCGCCCGTCGGCGTCCCACAGCCAGGGGCCCTGCGCCCGCTCCATGAACCTCGGCGTGCCACCGACCGAGCGGAAGGCACGCACCGGCGAGTTGACGCCGCCGGGGATGACGGACTGCGCGCGGGCGAGGAGGGCGTCGGAGGCCGGGGCGGTGTCCGGGTGAGTCACGGGTTCGGCGGTCATGTCGACCAGCCTACGAGTGGACCGCGGCGCGTCGGCCCGGCGGGCGCCTCAGACGGCGTCGAGCGCCTCGTCCTCGCCGTGCCGGATCGCCAGCACCACCCGCCGCATGAGGTCGCCATGGGCGATGAGCTCCTCGCGGGTGAGGTGGTCCAGCAGCGCCGAGCGCACGCTCTGCACGTGCACCGGCGCGAGCTTGCGCAGCTGCGCCTGCCCGGTCTCGGTGAGCACCAGCACGACGCCGCGGCGATCCTGGGGGGCGCGCACCCGCTCCACCCAGCCGCGCTTCTCGAGCCGGTTGGCGGTGTGGCTCACCCGGCTGCGCGACTGCACCACCAGGTGGGCCAGCTCGGCCATCCGCATCCGGCCCCCCGGCGCCTCCGAGACCATGCTCATCAGCTCGTACTCACCGAGGGAGACCCCCAGCTCGTCCAGCGCCTCCTCCATGAGGAGTCGCACGAGGTGCGAGCCGCGCAGGATCGAGCGCCAGGCCCGCTGCTCCTCGTCGTCCAGCCAGCGCACCATGCCCCGTCATCCTCCTAGGAGTCGCGCCGCCTCTGTCGCGTAGTAGGTCAGCACCACCTGAGCCCCTGCCCGGCGGATCGACGTCAGCGTCTCCACCACCATACGGTCCCTGTCCAGCAGTCCCTGGGACGCCGCCGCCTCGATCATGGCGTACTCGCCGCTCACCTGGTAGGCCGCGACCGGCACGTCCGCGGCCGCGGCCACGTCGGACAGCACGTCGAGGTAGGGCAGGGCCGGCTTGACCATGACCATGTCGGCCCCCTGCTCGAGGTCCAGGCGCAGCTCGCGCAGGCTCTCGTCCCGGTTGGCCGGGTCCTGCTGGTAGCTCGCGCGGTCGCCGGTCAGCGTGGAGGCGACGGCCTCGCGGAACGGGCCGTAGCAGGCGCTGGCGTACTTCGCGGTGTAGGCGAGCACCGCGACGTCCGTGCGGCCGGCGCCGTCGAGGGCCTCCCGGACCACCTGGACCTGACCGTCCATCATCCCGCTGGGGCCGACGACGTGCGCACCCGCGCGGGCCTGCGCGAGGGCCATCTCGGCATACACCTCGAGCGTGGCGTCGTTGTCGACCCCTCCGGCGTCGTCGAGGACGCCGCAGTGGCCGTGGTCGGTGAACTCGTCCAGGCACAGGTCGCTCATGAGCACCGTGGTGTCGCCCAGCTCCTCGCGCAGGGTGCGCAGCGCGGCGTTGAGCACCCCGTCCTCGCGCAGCCCGGCCCGACCCGTGGCGTCCTTGTCCTCAGGGCGCGGCACCCCGAAGACCATGAGGCCGCCCACCCCGGCGTCACGGGCCTCCCGCGCGGCACGCACGAGGCTGGTCGGCGTGTGCTGGACCACGCCCGGCATGGAGCGGATCGGCTGCGGCTCGCTGATGCCGTCCCGGACGAAGACCGGCAGCACCAGGTCGGCGGGGTGCAGACGGGTCTGCGCGACCAGCCGGCGCAGGGCCGGGGTCGCGCGCAGCCGCCGCGGGCGCTCGTGCGGTCGGGTGTATGCCGTCACCGGCGCGACCGCGCACGCCGCGGCGCCGGCTTGCGGCGGCTCGGGCGCACGAACTCCTCGCCCTGGGCGTGGGCCTGGGCCATCAGCTCCCGGGTGTGCTCCGCGAGCGCGTCGACCAGGCTGGTCGAGCTGGGCTCGGGGGCCACGACGTCGACCCGCAGGCCGTGCTCCTCGGCCGCCCTCGCGGTGGCCGGCCCGATGCACGCGACCACGGTGTGGGGATGCGGCTTGCCGGCGATCCCCACGAGATTGCGGACGGTCGAGGAAGAGGTGAAGCAGACGGCGTCGAAGGCTCCGCCCTTGATCGCCTCACGGACCGAGGCGGCGGGCGGCGCGGCGCGGACGGTGCGGTAGGCGGTCACGTCGTCGACCTCCCAGCCCATGGCCTCCAGCCCCGCCACGAGGGTGTCGGTCGCGATGTCCGCGCGCGGCAGGAAGACCCGGTTGATCGGGTCAAGCACGTCGTCGAAGGGGGGCCAGGACTCCAGCAGGCCCTGGGCCGACTGCTCGCCGTCCGGGACGAGGTCGGGCTCCAGGCCCCACTCGCGCAGCGCCTGGGCGGTGACCCCGCCCACGGCCGCGAGCTTGAGGCCGGCGAAGGCCCGCGCGTCGAGCCCGAGCGCCTCGAACTTCTCACGGACCGCCCGCACGGCGTTGACGGAGGTGAAGCCGATCCACTCGTAGCGGCCGGTCACCAGGCCCTTGACCGCGCGGTCCATCTGCTGCGGGGTCCGTGGCGGCTCCACGCTGATGGTGGGGACGACCGAGGCGCTGGCCCCGTAGCCGGCGATCCGGTCGGCCATCGGCCCGGACTGCTCCTTGGTCCGCGGCACGAGGATGGACCAGCCGAACAGCGGCTTGGACTCCCACCAGGACAGCTCGGCCTGGAGCTCCACCGGGTGGCCGACGACGGCGACCGTGTCCTCGCCCAGCTCTGCGGCCTCCTCCAGCGCCTCCTGCAGGGTCGTCACCCGGGTCTGCTGGGTGGTGGTGGTGCCGTGCTCGGTGAGGGCGGTGGGGCTGTCCCCGGGACGACCCGCCTGCAGCAGCTGCTGCAGGGCGCGCTGCAGGCGCCCCTGGGCGCCGCGCACGACGACCGTCACCTCCTCGGCGACCGAGTGCGACCAGTCGACCCCGGTGTCGGCCGCGTCGACGACGTGGACCTGACCGCGCTGGCCGTCGGGCAGCACGCCGGCGTAGGCCGGCACCGCCCAGGCGGCGCTCACCCCCGGGACGATCTCGAAGGCGACCCCGGCGTCGTGGCACGCGCGGGCCTCCTCCACCAGCGACCCGCCGGAGACGTCGTCGGCGAGCAGCCGGACCACCAGGTGGGTGGCGTCGTCGAAGCCGCGGGCGGTCCGCACGAGCAGCTTGGACCGGGCGGCGGGGGTCAGGGCCGGGCCCTCCTCACCACGGACGGTGCGGACGATCTCGGTGTGCTCCCCCACCCAGGAGCGCACGTCCTGCTCCTGGTGGGCCGCGTCGACGACGACGACGTCGGCGACCGCGAGGTAGTCCCGCGCCCGCACGGTGAGCAGCCCCGGGTCACCGGGACCGGCACCGACGAAGGCGACGCGGGCGGCGGCGCTCGTGGGCAGCGGGGCGTGGGTCAGGTGGACGGGGGCGGCGTCGGTGCTCACAGGTCGGACTCCGGGGTGTGTGACCCGGCAGCGACGAGGCCGGTCGGGTCGGGACGGTTCAGCAGGAGCGCGGCCATGGCACGGCCCAGCTCCTCCGGCGCGTCGACCGCGCCGGATGTCACGCGTCGCTGGGCCCCGGTGTCCAGGGCGGCGAAGGCGTGCAGGATGAGGGTGGCGGACGGCGGACCGTCGGCGGGGTGGTGCTCGCCCGACGGGCCCGGCTCGGCCAGGGCGCCCACGGGGGCGGTGCACCCCGCCTCGAGCGCGGCGAGCGCAGCGCGCTCGGCGCTGACCTGGGCCCGGGTGGCCGGGTGGTCGAGGATCTCGGCCAGCTCGGCCGCGAGCCCGGTGTCGTCGGCCCGGCACTCGACGGCCAGGGCCCCCTGGCCGGCGGCCGGCACCATGTCCTCGGTGTCGAGCACCTCGGTGGCCTCGTCGAGCCGGCCCAGCCGGGCCAGTCCGGCCCGGGCCAGGACGACGGCGTCCAGCACCTGGTCACGGACCATCCGGATGCGGGAGTCGACGTTGCCGCGGATGTCGCGGATCTCCAGGTCAGGGCGCAGCAGCCCCAGCTGGGCGGCTCGTCGCGGTGACCCGGTGCCGACCACCGCGCCGGCGGGCAGGTCCCTGAGGGCGAGACCGTCGCGGGCGACCAGGACGTCGTGCGGGTCCTCCCGCTCGGGGACCGCCGCGACCACCAGGCCGTCGGCCGCTGCGGTGGGCAGGTCCTTGAGGGAGTGGACGGCCAGGTCGATGCGCCCGTCGAGCAGCGCTCCGCGCAGGGCGGAGGCGAAGACACCCGTGCCGCCGATCTCGGTGAGGCTGCGGCGCGAGGTGTCGCCCTCGGTCGTGACGAGCACCAGCTCGATCTCGCGCCCGGCCGCCCGCAGCCGGTCCGCGACCCAGCCGGACTGGCTGGTGGCGAGCGCGCTGCGGCGGGTCCCGAGCCGCAGCGGAGGAGTGGCGGAGGCCGGAGTGGTGGTTCCCGTGCCCGGGTCAGTCATCGCCGCCCCCGTCCACCGAGGGGTCCGCGGCTCTCTCGACCACGCCGAGCGGCGGCGTCGACACGCTCGCGACCTCGCGGCTGTCGAGGTCGAAGAGCTCACGCAGGGCGTGTGCGTAGTCGGCGGGGACCTCGTCGTAGCCGGCCTGCAGCTGCTTGACCCGGGTGGTCGGCGTGTGCAGGAGCTTGTCGACGACCCGCTGGACGGTCTGCCTGACCTCCGCACGCTCGTCGTCCGGCAGGTGGGGCAGCCGGTGGTCCAGCCGGCTCATCTCCGCGTCGACGACCCGGGCGGCGCTGGTGCGCAGGGCGGCCAGCGTGGGCCCCAGCCGCGCCGCGTGGCGCTCCGCGAGGTAGCCGGCGACCTCGCTGGTCACCAGGCCGCGGACGGCCTCGACGGCACCGGGCTCCCCCGTGCCGGGGTCGGTGCGCTCCTGCGCGGGGCGCTGGAGGTCGGCCAGACCCCACAGGTGGACGCCGCGCAGGCGGGCCACCGCCGGGTCGACGTCACGCGGGAGGGCGAGATCGAGCAGGACGGTCGGCGCACCGGTCCGGCCGGCGTGGCTCCGGGCCCGGGCGACGTGGGGCTCGTCGAGGACGTGACCCACGGCGCCGGTGCAGGTGAGCACCAGGTCGGCGGACCCGACCGCGGCACCGAGGCCGGCCCAGGGCAGGGCGCGCACGCCGTGCTGCTCCGCCAGCCGCTCGGCGCGGGCCGGGGTGCGGTTGACCACGACGACGTCGCCGACGCCCTCCCGCACGAGGGTGGCGACGGCCAGTCCGGACATCGCGCCGGCGCCGATGACCACGGCGCGCGCGGCACCCAGGTCGCCGAGCACCGTCCGGGCGTGGTCGAGACCGAGGGTGACCAGGGACCGGGAGACCCCGTCGATCCCGGTCTCGGCGTGCGCCCGCTTGCCGACCCGCAGGGCCTGCTGGACGAGGGGGTTGAGCGAGGCCCCCAGGTGCCCGTGCCGCTGGGCCTGCGCGAGCGCCTGGCGGAGCTGGCCGAGCACCTGGCTCTCACCGACGGCCATGGAGTCCAGCCCGCAGGCCAGCTCGAAGAGGTGGGCGACCGCGCGGTCGTCGTAATGGACGAAGAGGTGCTCGGTCAGCTGGTCCCGGGTGAGGCCCCCGACCTCGGTCAGGGCCGCACCGATCTCCTCGAGCGCCCCGTGGAAGGTGCCGGCCTCGACGACGACCTCCAACCGGTTGCAGGTCGAGAGGACCAGCGCCTCGTGGACGTGGTCGCCGGCGCGGAGCCGAGCCGCGAGCCGGTGCGACGCCTCGTCGTCCAGGACGACCTGCTCGAGCAGCGAGATGGGGGCCGAACGGTGGGACAGCCCCACCACGAGCGCACTCACGAGACCTCCTCCACGCCCGACCCGGAGACCGCCACCGCACGCTGGTGCTGGTGGAAGGTCAGGATCTGCAGCTCGGTGGCGAGGTCCACGCGGCGGACGTCCACGTCCGAGGGGACCTCGAGGACCCCCGGGGCGAAGGTGAGCAGGGAGTGCACCCCCAGCCCGACCAGGACGTCGGCGACCTCCTGGGCGGCGTGCGGCGGGGTCGTGATGACGCCCACCCCCACCGGACCGTCGCGGTGCAGGTCCCCCAGCGCCTGCACCGTCATGCCCTCGACGCGGCTCCCGACGACAGCGGGGTCGTTGTCGGCCAGGGCGACGACGTGGAACCCCCGGGTCGCCAGACCCTCGTAGCTCGCCAGCGCACGCCCGAGGTTGCCCATCCCCACGATGACCACCGGCCAGTCCCTGCTCAGCCCGAGCTCGGCCGAGATCTGCTCGGCGAGCCGGGCGACGTCATACCCCACACCCCGCACGCCGTAGGTCCCCAGGCGGGAGAGGTCCTTGCGCACCTGCGCCGACCGCACCCCCGCAAGGCCGGCCAGCTCCTCGCTGGAGATCGAGGCCCGCCCCTGCTCGGCCAGGGTGGACAGCGCCTGCAGGTAGCCCGGGAGTCTGCCGACGGTGGCCTCTGGCACACCTCGCCGGTTCGACTCAGCCATCACGGCGGCACCGGCTCCTCTCTGGATGGGCAGCGCCGACCCGGTGGGGGCTTATATCAGACCCTCGTGCACCGATCGGCGCGGACCCCATCAACTCTAGGCTCGGACCCCGTCTTCCTCCAAAACGGCGCCGGGCCCCGGGCTCCCGCGGAGCGCTACCGACGCCGCCCGGAGGACAGGGCGGCCCGCAGGTCGGCCGGGTCGATCTCCCAGCGGGCGACGGGCTCCCCGTCGACGAGCAGCACGGGGACCTGGGTGGTCCAGCCGTCGTGCTCGCGCTCGCCCATGACCCCGGCCCGACGTTCCGCGTCGATGTCCCGGACGACCACCTCGGGCACCTGCTGCGAGACCACCTGGAGCATCTGCTCGCACAGGTGGCACCCCGGGCGCGACAGCATCTCGACGTGCGGCGTCCGGGCTCGGCGTGGCAGGCGCATGGGCCCTCCCTCCGGAGACGACGAGGCGCCCCGGTGGACGGGGCGCCTCGGTCGGGTCGTCGGCGGTGTCGCCGGACGTCCTACTTCTTGTTGCGACGCTGGTGACGCGTCTTGCGCAGCAGCTTGCGGTGCTTCTTCTTGGCCATCCGCTTGCGGCGCTTCTTGATCACAGAGCCCATGGGGCCATCCTTCTCGTCGTCGGTCCGGGTGGTGCAGCCAGCGGCCCGGTCCCTGAGGACCTCGGGCGGCGCTGCACAGCCACGTCAGCGTAGCGCGAGGGGCGCCGGGCCCCCAAAAGTCGGGGCCGCCCGACCGGCGGGACCCCGGTGGCGACCGGCGCGGACGGGGTCACGCGGTGCCGTGGTAGGACTCCTCCAGGTAGGCGTGCACCGCCTTCTCGGGCACCCGGAAGGACCGACCGACGCGCACCGCGGGCAACTCACCCGAGTGCACCAGCCGGTACACGGTCATCTTCGACACACGCATGACGGCAGCCACCTCGGCCACGGTCATGAACGTCATCTCAGCGAGCTGGCGCTCATCTGCCATAGGACGCATCCCGTCTCTCAAATATGGGCAGGCAGCGCGCGCGGCTTCCCCTCCGGCATGCTGCCTGCCTCCGTTGTCGGGCTAACACTAGGGGCAGGAGTGCAGGTTGCGAAAGTCGTGACGACAAATTTGTCCAGCGCGACACGCCGAGCGTGACCAAAGATGCAGGTGGGCGCCATGTGCCTCGATGGGGCTGGAGTGCGGACACGCCGCGCGACCGGCCCTCAGTCGAGGTAGGGGTCCAGTCCCCAGCCCGGGAAGCAGGCCCGCCGGGTCGCCATGACGGCCAGGTCGACCGGGTCGTCGAGGTCGTGACCGCCCTCCCACCGACCCACCCTGATCTCACGGCCACCCCGGTCCCCCATGGTCCGCGGGGCGTCCTGGCCGTAGACCTCCTCGACGTGGCGCCGCCAGGTCTCGGGGACGGGGGTGGTGGGGTCGACCGGCCGGCCCGTCACCACTCCGATGAGGTGGCTCCAGGCGCGGGGGACCACCTCCACCAGCTCGTACCCGCCGCCGCCGAGGGCGACCCAGCGGCCCTCCGTCAGGTCGTCGGCCAGGTCCCGCACCCAGCCGTAGGCGACCGCCAGCGCCTCCATCGACACGGCGAGGTGGGCCAGCGGGTCGGCGTAGTGGCAGTCACACCCGTGCTGGCTCACGACGATCTGCGGGTCGAAGGCGCGGGCGAGGGTGGGGACCACGGCCTGGTAGGCCCGCAGCCACCCCTCGTCCCCGGTGCCCGGGGGGAGGGCGATGTTGACCGCCGTGTCCGGGGCCCGGGGGCCGCCGGTGTCGCCCGGGAAGCCGGTGCCGGGGAACAACGCCCGGCCCGTCTCGTGGATCGACACCGTCATGACCCTCGGGTCGTTCCAGAAGCAACGCTCGACGCCGTCGCCGTGGTGGACGTCGAGGTCGAGGTAGAGGACGCGTTCGGCGCCGGAGTCCAGCAGGTGCTGGATCCCGACGGCGATGTCGTTGTAGACGCAGAACCCGGAGGCGGCCTGGGGCATGGCGTGGTGCAGCCCACCGGCGATGTTGCACGCCCGCACGGTCTCGCCCGACCACACCGCCCGGCAGGCCTCCAGCGTCGCCCCCACCGCCAGCGTGGAGGCGTCGTGCATGCCGTCGAAGGCGGGGGTGTCCTCGGTGCCCACCCCCTGCCGCCCCCGGGCGGCGGACGGGTCGGCGGACGCCTCGCGCACCACCTCGACGAGATCGCGGGTGTGCACCGTGAGCAGCTCGTCGTCCGTGGCGTGCCGGGCCGGCACGAGCCGCACGTCCTCGTGGCCCAGCAGCCCGAGGTCCAGCGCCAGGCGGTGGGTGAGGAGGAGGCGGCTGGGGTGCATCGGGTGCCCCAGGCCGAAGTCGTAGGCGGCGTAGCGCTCGTCCCACATCACCCACGACGACGTCATGGGCACACGCTAGACCACGCGGACCGCGGGTCAGAGCGAGGTGGGCACCCCGGCGGCGTCACCGAGCGGGTAGACCATCATCATCTCCTCGGACTCGGCGTCCTCCTCGTCCACCCCGCGGATGCGCATGGGGCGCCGGTCGTCCGTCGGCCGGAAGCCGAAGCTCGACGCGAAGGCGACGGCGCGCCCGTTGTCGGTCCCCACCCAGTAGACGAGCTGGCGCAGACCGATCTCGCGCCCCACCTTGGCGGCCTTCTCGAGCAGGCGTCGGGCCACGCCGCTACCCCGGCGGGCCGGTGCCACCCACAGACCGAACAGCTCCCCGGCCCCCGGGATGTTGGTCCGGTGCCCGGTGCCGACGCTGACGACGCCGACGACCTCGTCACCGTCGTGGGCCAGGACCCGGCGCGAGCGCTCCATGCGCTCCTGCCAGCGGGAGTCGGGGAAGGCCTCCTCCTCCTCCGCCGAGGCGACGAAGGCCTCCGGGGACTCACGCAGGGCACGCAGCCTGACGTCCTTGTACGACGCCCACTCATCAGGGCCCAGCACGCGTACGTGAATCTCGCTCATAGCTGCCTACTCTTTCACACGCGCCGCCCGGGCCCCGCCGTCACGGGTGAACACTCGGTGACACGGCACCGAGGCTCATTCCTCGCGCGGCGACAGCTCGTGCGACCTCCTCGCGGCCGCCTCCATGGCGGTCAGGAAGGCGGCCCTGACCTTGTGATCCTCCAGCGCCCGTAGGGCGGCGACACTGGTGCCGCCCGGACTGGAGACCTGTTCCCGCAGCACCGTCGGGTGGGTCCCGGTCTCCCGGATCATCGTGGCCGCACCATACAACGTCTGCACGACGAGCTCGGTGGACGTGTCGCGCGGGAGCCCGAGCAGCACCCCCGCCTCGA
Organism: uncultured Serinicoccus sp.; assembly: GCF_947487915.1. Lineage (GTDB taxonomy): Bacteria > Actinomycetota > Actinomycetes > Actinomycetales > Dermatophilaceae > Ornithinicoccus. The sequence continues at coordinate 35,738 of NZ_CANKYH010000011.1, forward strand.
TCATCGCCTCCACCACGTAGAAGATGTAGGAGGGTCCGCTGCCGCTGATCGCCGTCACCGCGTCCTGGTGCCCCTCGTCGAGCACGACGACCCGGCCGACGTGCTCCATCAGGGCGCGCGCCCGCTCCACCTGCTCCGGCGTGCAGTGCCGGCCCGGGCTCATGGCCGACATGCCCTGGTCGACCAGCGCCGGGGTGTTGGGCATGACACGCACCACCGAGGTGCCCTCCGGCAGGCGGCGCTCGAGGAAGTCGGTGGTGATGCCCGCGGCGATGGACACCACGAGGGCCTCGGGGCGCACCTGGTCACGGATCTCGGCGACCAGGGCGGCCATGTCCTGCGGCTTGACCGCCAGCACCACGACGTCGGCGGCCGCCGCCGCGGCCGCCGGCGTGTCGTGCCGGGTGCCGTGCTGGGCCGCGACCTGCTCGGCTCGGGCGGTGACGCGGTCGCTGAGGACGAGGTCGGCAGGGTCGTGACCGGAGCGGATGAGCGCCGCGGCGAGCGTGCTGCCCATCACGCCAGCCCCGAGGAGAGCGATCGGCACCGCGGTCAGCCCTTGGTCGCGAGGCTGCGCAGGAAGAAGGTCAGGTTGGCCGGGCGCTCGGCCATCCGGCGCACGAGGTAGCCGTACCAGTCCTCGCCGTAGGGCAGGTACACCCGCATGCGGGACCCGGCACCGGCCAGCCGCAGCTGCTCGTCCGGGCGGATGCCCAGCAGCATCTGGAACTCGTAGCTGTCGGCGTCGCGCTGGGCCTTGGCGGCGAGCACCGAGGCGATCTCGACCAGGCGGGGGTCGTGCGTGGCGATCATCGGGTACCCCTGACCCTCGACGAGGATCTTGAGGCATCGGACGTAGGCTTTGTCGACGTCGTCCTTGTCCTGGAAGGCGACCGACTCCGGCTGCTTGTACGCGCCCTTGCACAGCCGGATGCGCGATCCCTCGTGGGCGAGGTCGCGGCAGTCCTGCTCGGTGCGGTGCAGGTATGCCTGCAGCGCGACACCCACCCACGGCCAGTCCTGGCGCAGCTCGGCGAGGGCGGACAGCGTCGGGTCGGTGGTGGTGTGGTCCTCCATGTCGAGGGTGACCGTGGTGCCGGCGTTGGCCGCCGCCTGGCAGATGGCCCGGGCGTTGTCCAGCGCGATGGCATGGCCGTCGCGGCCCAGGAACTGGCCGAGGGCCGAGAGCTTGAGGCTGACCTCTGCCGCGCCGCCCTGGGTCAGGCCCGCCTCGGACAGGGCCGCGATCAGCCTGAGATAGGCGTCCCGCGTGGCCTCGGCCTGCGCCGGGTCGGTCGTGTCCTCGCCGAGGTAGTCGATGGTCACCTGCCGGTGCGTGTCGACGAGCTCGCCCGTCACGCGCACGGCGTCGGGGGTGCTGTCACCGGCGACGAACCGCTTGACGACGTCCCGGCTCACCGGAGCCTGCTCGATCACCTGGCGCAGGGTCGTGTTGCGGCTGACGCCCAGCAGCGTCTGGCGCATCAGGGCGGAAGGATTGAGGTCGGCGAGCTCCATGGCCACAGGCTACGCCTCACGGGGTGCGCCGTCGCAGGGTGAGCGAGGCGAGCGCGAGCGAGCCCGCGAAGAAGGCGGCGAGCACCGCCAGATCGGGGCTCAGCTCGGCGGCCGGCGCGACGGTGGTGGCCACCGCGCCCAGGGCGTCGACGGCGTAGGACAGGGGGACGGCGGCCGAGAGGAGCTCGAGCGCGCGCGGCATCTGGTCCCGCGGCACGAACAGGCCGCAGAGCAGCAGCTGCGGCAGGACGAAGGCGGGCATGAACTGGACCGCCTGGAACTCGGTGCGGGCGAACGCGCTGGCGAGCAGGCCCAGGGCGGTGCCCAGCAGCCCGCTCGCGACGGCGACGACCACCAGCCAGCCCACCGGTCCCTGCACCTCCAGGCCGCACACCCAGACCGCGAACCCGGTGGCCACCAGCGCCTGCAGGACCGCCATGGCGCCGAAGGCCAGGGCGTACCCGCCCAGGAAGTCGGTCCTGCCCAGCGGGGTGGACAGCAGCCGTTCCAGCGTGCCGGAGGTCCGCTCGCCCAAGGTCGTCACGCTGGTCACGACGAACATCACGACGAGCGGGAAGAGCCCGAGCAGCTGGGCCCCCGAGCGGTCGAAGAGCGGGGCGTCCTGGCTCATCCACGCGAGCAGCCCCAGCAGGACGCAGGGGACCACGAGCATGAGCGCCAGGGTGCGCCGGTCGGCGCGCAGCTGGGCCAGCACGCGTCCGGCGGTCGCGGCGGTACGGGTGGGGTTCATCGATGCCTCCGGTGGGGTGCGGTCCCGGGCGCCGACGAGCCGGTCCGGGCGGCCGTCGCGTCGTCGACCAGGCGGAGGAAGGCCCCCTCGGCGTCGTCGGCCCCGGTCCGGTCGAGCAGGGCCGGGAGGGTGTCGTCGGCGAGGATGCGCCCCTCGCGCAGCAGCACCAGCCGGTCGCACCGGGCGGCCTCGTCCATGACGTGGCTGCTGACGAGCACCGTGGTGCCGGACGCGGCGAGCGCGGCGAAGAGCCGCCACAGGCTGCGGCGCAGCACCGGGTCCAGGCCCACGGTGGGCTCGTCGAGGACGAGCAGGTCGGGGCTGCCCACGAGGGCGGCCGCGAGCGAGACCCGGGAGGCCTGGCCGCCGGAGAGGTCGGCCACCCGTCGGTCGACCTGCGCGTCCAGGTCGACCTGCCCGAGGACCTGCACGACCCGATCTCCGTCCGCGCCGACGAGGGTCGCGAAGTAGCGCAGGTTCTGGCCGACGGTGAGGTCCCGGTAGATGCTCGGGCTCTGGGTGACGTAGCCGACCCGGCGGCGCAGCACCGCCGAGCCGGCCGGTTCCCCGAGCACCTCGACCGTCCCCGAGACCCGCTCCTGCACCCCGACGACGGAGCGCATCAGGGTGGACTTGCCTCCGCCGCTGGGCCCCAGCAGACCGACCACCTGCCCGACCGGGACGGCGAGGTCGATGTCCCGGAGGACGTCGTGCCGTCCGCGACGGACGCTCAGCCCGTCGGTCCGCACAGCATATTTCATCATCTGATGAAACTACTCCTGCGCGGTGCGGCCCGGCAAGGGCCGTCGCGCCGGGATCGGTCTCAGCGGGGCAGCAGGTAACCCTGGAGCACCGGCCCCACGCGCTGCACGAGAGTCTCCGGGTCCGCGTCCGCGACCCCCGGCAGCCGCACCACGTAGCGCCCCATCGCCAGGCCCATCGCGGCGGCGGCGGCGAGACCGGCCCGCAGGTCGCGCTCCTGCTCCTCCAGCCCCGGCTCGAGCCCCGAGACCACCCGCCCGAAGATCTCCTGGGTGAGGAACTCGCGCACCGCCCGCGCCACCTCCTCGCTGGTGACGATGCTGCGCAGCAGCGCCTCGAAGCTCGACCTGCGGGCCTCCCACACCCCCAGGAAGGTCCGTACCGCCCGCAGCCCCACCTCCTCGCGCGACCCCTCCATCACCTGCGACGCCAGCGACGCCGGAGGCCCGGGCAGCGAGACCAGCACCACCGACTGCGCGAAGAGGTCGTCCTTGCCCTCGAAGTAGTGGTGCACCAGCGCCGGGTCCACCCCGGCCGCCCGGGCGACACCTCGCAGGCTGGTCGCGGCATACCCGGTCCGGGCGAACTCGCCCCGGGCGGCCTCCAGGATCGCCGCCCGGGTGTCCTCGCCCCGCCGCGGGCCCCGTCTGGCCTCGGCACCCACGGCCGGTCAGACCCCCCGGGCGCCCGGGAGGTCGTGCTGTCCGAGGTGCTCGCGGGCGAAGGCCAGCGACTCGGCCAACGCGGCCTCGCGCTCGGCGGTCTTCATGGTGCGCGTCCCGACCTCCAGGCTCACCACCCCCGGGAAGCTGGTGGCGACGAGGTGTTCCAGCACCTCGCGGCAGCGCTGGTCACCACGTCCGGGGACGAGGTGCTCGTCGCGGAAGGAGCCGAAGGAGTCCCCCAGGTGCACGTGCCGCACCCGGTCGCCCAGGTCGCGCACCATGTCGAGGGCGTCCTCCCCGGCGGTGGCGGCGTGGCTGATGTCGAAGGTCACGTCGCTGTAGGGGTAGTCGCGGGGGTCGGGTCCGGGGAGGTAGGCCTGCATGGCCGAGCCTCCGGTACGCCAGGGGAACATGTTCTCGACCGCGATGGGGATGCCCCAGCGCTCCTGCCGCTGCGCCACCCCCTCGACGAAGCCCTCGGCATACCCGCGCTGCCAGCGGAACGGCGGGTGCACGACCACGCACTGCGCCCGCACGTCGTGGGCGAGGTCCAGCGCGCGCTCGATCTTGCCCCAGGGCTCCCAGCCCCACAGCCGCTGCGCGAGCAGCAGGGTCGGCGCGTGGATCGCGCCGATCTGCAGCTGGTGCAGGGCGGCCAGGGCGCTGAGCGCGCCGGCCTCCTGCGTCACCGGGTCGGTCCAGACCATGATCTCGACCCCGTCGTAGCCGAGCCGTTCGGCCAGGTCGAAGGCGTAGGCGGCGTTCTCGGGGTAGACCGAGGACGTCGACAGGTGGACGGGGATGCGGGGGGTCACCGGCCGAGCCCGTCCAGGGAGGGCCGCGTCGGGTGGCCGCCGGGATGGGCGTCCACGACCAGCAGGTGGACCGTGCTCGATCCGACGTCGATGACTCCCAGGCGCATGCGGGCCATGATGCCGCACCCAGCCGGGTACCTGCCCACAGGCGTGCGGCAGACCGTCGGCCGGACCCGCCGTCGGGCCGCGTCCCGTCTCGGCGGGACTGTCGGGACCGACGCCTACCCTGGGGGCGTGGCCAAGGCGAACAGGACGGCATACCGCTGCACGGAGTGCGGCTGGCAGGGCGTGAAGTGGGCGGGGCGGTGCCCGCAGTGCCAGGCGTGGGGCACCGTGTCCGAGAGCGGTGGGGCCGCCACGGTCCGCACCAGCGCGGTGCGCCCCTCCCGGCCGGCCGTGCCCATCGCGACGGTGGACGCCGACGCCGCGCAGGCGCGCCCGACCGGGGTCGGCGAGTTCGACCGCGTGCTGGGGGGTGGGATCGTGCCGGGCGCGGTCGTGCTCATGGCGGGCGAGCCCGGCATCGGCAAGTCGACCCTCGCGCTGGACGTCGCCGCCCGTGCGGCCCGTGAGGGCCGGTCGGTGCTCTACGTCTCCGGGGAGGAGTCCGCCGCCCAGGTCAAGCTGCGGGCCGAACGCATCGGTGCCGTGGCCGACACCTTGTACCTCGCCTCGGAGACCGACCTCGCGACGATCCTCGGTCAGCTCGAGCAGACCGACCCCGACCTGCTCGTCGTCGACTCGGTGCAGACGGTGGCGAGTGCCGAGGTCGAGGGGGCGCCCGGCAACGTCGGGCAGGTGCGCGAGGTCGCCTCGGCCCTCATCCAGGCGGCCAAGACCCGCGGCACCGCCGCCGTCCTCATCGGGCACGTCACCAAGGACGGCGGCATCGCCGGACCCCGGGTCCTGGAGCACCTCGTGGACGTCGTCGTGGCCTTCGAGGGCGAGCGGCACAGCCGGCTGCGCATCGTCCGCGCGGTCAAGAACCGGTTCGGCCCCACCGACGAGGTGGGCTGCTTCGACCTCGGCGACTCCGGCATCTCGGGCCTCGCGGACCCCAGCAACCTCTTCCTGTCCAGCCGCGACCGCCCGGTGCCCGGCACCTGCGTGACGGTGACCCTCGAGGGCAGGCGGCCGCTCGTCGCGGAGGTGCAGGCCCTGGTCAGCGAGGCGGTCGCCGGGTCGGCCCGGCGGACGACGAGCGGGCTGGACCCAGCCCGGTTGGCGATGGTCCTCGCCGTGCTGGGGCAGCGTGGCGGGGTGCCCCTGGCCAAGGACGACTGCTACGCCGCGACCGTCGGCGGGGTGCGCCTCTCCGAGCCGGCCGCAGACCTGGCCCTGGCCCTGGCCCTCACCAGCGCCAAGGCCGATCTGGCGCTGCCGGTCAGCACGATCGCGGTGGGCGAGGTGGGCCTGTCCGGCGACCTGCGCCCGGTGACGGGTGCGCCGCGCCGGTTGGCCGAGGCCTCCCGGATCGGCTTCACCGAGGCGGTCATCCCGGTGGGCTCGCTCACCGAGGGTCGTCCGCCCGCGGGCATGCGCGTGCACGAGGTCGCGACGCTGAGTGACGCGGTCGCGCTGGTGCTCGCGGCGGCGCAGGCGAGCACCAGCGCGACCGCGACGGTCTCACCGGGTCCCTGATCAAGAATCCATAACGGTCTGACCGGCTCGGCGGAGCGAGCCGCGCGGCGGCCTAGGATCGGCTCAGTGCCCCACCGGCACGCGAGCACCGCCGGCTGCGCTACAGGAGGGAGGTGGGCATGCCTGAGCGCAACGACGAGGCTCTGCTGCGCGCCACCCTGGGCGCGGTCGCACCGGGCACCGACCTGCGGGACGGGTTGGAGCGCATCCTGCGCGGTCGGACGGGGGCGCTCATCGTCCTGGGGAGCGACCGCACGGTCGACTTCATCAGCACCGGTGGCTTCGAGCTCGACGTCGAGTTCTCCGCCACCCGGCTGCGGGAGCTGGCCAAGATGGACGGCGGCATCGTGCTGAGCCGGGACGGCACCCGCATCGTGCGGGCGGCCACCCAGCTGGCCCCGGACCGCACCATCGAGACCCGCGAGAGCGGCACCCGGCACCGCACCGCCGAGCGCACGGCCAAGCAGACCGGCTTCCCCGTCATCTCGGTGAGCCAGTCCATGTCGCTCATCGCGCTCTACGTCGGCGACATCCGCCACGTCCTCGAGGACCGCAGCCAGCTGCAGGCACAGGCCAACCAGGCCCTGCAGACGCTCGAGCGCTACCGCTCGCGCCTCGACGAGGTGGCCGGCACGCTGTCCGCGCTCGAGATCGAGGACCTTGTCACCGTGCGTGATCTCGCCTCGGTGCTGCAGCGGCTGGAGATGGTGCGCCGGATCAGCGCCGAGATCGAGCAGTACGTCGTCGAGCTGGGCGTGGACGGGCGGCTCATTGGCCTCCAGCTGGAGGAGATGACCGGCGGGGTCGAGCGCGAGCGCGGCCTCGTGGTCCGCGACTACATCGGCGCCTCCGACGCGGGCCGGGACCCCGTCCAGGTGCAGGCGGCACTCGGTGCGCTGGACAGCACCGAGCTGCTGGACCTCGCGGCCGTCGCCCGCTGCCTGGGCATCACGGTCGTGGGCGACGGCATGGACCACCAGCAGCTCAGCCCGTCCGGGTACCGGCTGCTGCACCGCATACCTCGACTCCCTGGGGCGATCGTCGACCGGCTGGTGGTGCACTTCGGCACCTTCCAGCAGCTGCTCTCGGCCGGCCTCGAGGACCTCATGCAGGTCGACGGGGTCGGCGAGGCCCGGGCGCGCGCGGTGCGCGAGGGGCTGTCGAGGCTCGCGGAGAGCTCGATCCTCGAGCGCTACTCCTGACGTGCCGGCCCCCGAGGTCCTGCACGACCGTCTGCTGCCCTGGTATGCCGCCCACCAGCGTGACCTGCCCTGGCGGGGTCCGGACCGCTCGCCGTGGGGGGTGCTCGTCTCCGAGGTCATGCTGCAGCAGACACCGGTGTCGCGGGTCCTGCCCGTCTGGGAGCGGTGGATGAGCAGGTGGCCGACCCCGTCGGCGCTGGCGGCCGCGCCGACGGGTGACGCCGTGCGGGAGTGGGGCCGGCTGGGCTACCCGCGCCGCGCCCTGCGCCTGCACGCCGCCGCGACCGCCGTCCGCGACGCCCACGACGGCGAGGTGCCCGCGGACGAGGCGGTCCTGCGCACCCTGCCGGGGGTCGGCGACTACACGGCGGCGGCCGTCGCCGCGTTCGCCTTCGGGCGGCGGGCGACCGTCGTCGACACCAACGTGCGGCGGGTGCTGGCGCGCTCGGTCAGCGGACTCGCCCTGCCGGCCCCGGCCCTCACCCGGGCCGAGACCACCCTCGCCGCCGGGTTGCTGCCCGAGGACGACGCGGTGGCCGCGAGGTGGAGCGTGGCGGTCATGGAGCTGGGCGCGCTCGTCTGCACGGCCCGCGCACCCCGGTGCACCGAGTGCCCCCTCGCCGACTTGTGCGCCTGGCGTGCGGCCGGGTCACCGCCTCCCACCGGCCCCCCGCGTCGCGGCCAGCGCTGGACCGGGACGGACCGGCAGTGCCGGGGCACCCTCCTGCAGGTCCTGCGCGACTCCGCGGGGCCGGTCCCCGCCCACCGGCTGGAGGCCGCCTGGCCGGTGCCCGGGGCATCGGAGGAGCAGGCCCAGGCCGCGCGGCAGCGGGAGCGCTGCCTCGACGCGCTGGTCGCCGAGGGTCTGGTCGAGCCCCTGCCCGGCGCCCGGTTCCGTCTTCCCGGCACCTGACCGACGCCGGTCGGGGCGGGTCGCGGACCGGTGGCGGGGGACCCCGTCGATACGATGCCTGCCATGACGCTGCGCTGGGACACCTATCAGTCGGCCGAGCAGTGGCGCGCGCGCCTGCTGCAGACGCCGGGACGCCCCTCGATGTTCCAGACCCCGGAGTTCGCCCAGGTCAAGAGCCTGGCCGGATGGACCCCGAGGTATGCCGACGTCGACGGCTTCCCCCTCACCGTGCACGAGCGCCGGGCGCCCGGTTTCGGGAAGGTCTGGTACCTCCCCAAGGGGCCCGGGGTGGCGTCCGTCCAGGGTCTGGCCGCGCTGCTCCCCGACCTGCGCACCGCTGCCCACGACGCGGGGGTCTTCCTCGTCAAGATCGAGCCCGAGCTGGTCGAGTCGCCGGAGACGCTGCAGGCGTTGGAGCGCCTGGGACTGCTGCCCGCCGGACGGATCCAGACCAACAAGTCCACCGTCTTCGTCGACGTGACCGGCACGCCCGACGAGCTCATGGCGCGCCTGCCGTCCAAGACCCGCAACACCATCCGCCGCGGCCTCAAGCAGGGTGTCGCCACGGAGGCGGCACCCTTGGAGGAGTCGACCTACGAGCGCATGTGGGCCCTGTGGATGGAGGTCGTGCAGGACCAGGGCATCGCCCCGCGCTCCCACGAGTACCAGGTGGCGATGTGGCGCACGTTCTGCGACGCCGGTCTCGGGCGCGTCTTCCTCGCCCAGCACGAGGGCCGGGACGTGGCCGGGGCCTTCGTCACCGTCGTCGGCGACGTCGCGTGCTACCGCGACGGCGCCAGCGTGCGGGAGCGCCCGGTGCGCGGCGGCAGCCACGCCCTGCAGTGGGAGGCCATGCAGTGGGCGCAGGCGCAGGGCGCCACCACCTACGACATGGCGGGGACCCCGCACTCCACCAAGGTCGACGACACGACCGACCCCTACTTCGGGATCGGCGAGTTCAAGCGGAGCTTCAGCAAGGAGGTCACCGACTTCGTCGGCGCCTACGACCTCGTGCTGCGCCCCCGACGGTATGCCGCGTGGCAGCGGGTCGGGCACCGCGTCACGGCCAAGGTCGTGTCCGGGGGCCGTGCCGGCGCGACGTTCTACTGAGCCTCAGAAACCGGTGGCCGACGGGCGGGGGTAGAACCTCGCGAGCTTCTTGGCGTGGTTGAGCCGGTTGGCCATGACGTAGCCCCGACGACGCCAGTTGCCGCGTTCGTAGAGCAACGGGTGGACGATCCCCCGTCGGGCCGCGCGCAGGACGCGCCGTCGCAGGGCGCCGTCCCGGACGTAGTAGGGCAGGACGGCGGGGCTGACGATGCTGTAGAGCACCTCCCGGGTGCCACGGACCGGCTCGCGCTCGACCCCCCGCACCAGGTCGTCCACCATCGCCCCGGCGAGGTCGGCGCCGGCGGCGGTGGCGTAGAAGCTGTTGCGGCCCATCCGGGGGTTGACCTCCATGTAGTAGATCGTCCCGGTCCGCGGGTCGCGCTTGGCGTCGATGTTGGCGAAGCCCCAGTAGTCGACCGCGCCGAGGATGCGCTCGGCCGCGTCCATGAGCTCGGGCATGGGCGTGGTGATCATGGCGATCGGGTTGCCGATCGTGGTCGGGTCGTGCTCGCCCAGCAGGACCTGCGCGGTGGCGACCGCGGTCAGCCGACCGGTGCGGTCGACATACCCCACGATGGAGAGCTGGTGGGTGTCGTCGCCGGGGATGTGCTCCTGGACGAGGAAGTCCTGGCGCACGCCGCCGGACACCAGCACCTTGACCAGCTCCTGCCAATCCTGCGGGCTCTGCAGGAACCACACCTTCTGCGCTCCGGGGAACTTGAGGTTCTCGAAGTGCGCGCTGTTGGCCGGCTTGGCCACGACGGGGTAGGTGATCTCGATCGGCTCCGGGGTCCACCCCGGCTGGTCGGCGTCGCCGAAGTGCACGACCGTCGTGCGGGGGGTCGGCAGGCCCAGCCGCTCGCAGATCTGGCCGAACTGGTGCTTGTCCGCGATCTGTTCCAGCGTCTCCGGCGACATCCGCGGGAACGCGAAGGAGGCAGAGAGCTCCTCGGCGTGCTGCGCGATGAGGTCGGTGTGCGAGTCGGAGTTGCAGCCCAGCACGAGCGTGACGTCGGGGTCGCGCTCCTTGGCGGTCCTCCCCTCGGCGAGGAGCGTCGCGAGGAGCTGGGCGCGGCCGGTGTCGTGGCCCGCCTCGACGGGCCGCAGGATGCGCGAGTGCGCGATCGCGCCGGTCTGTCCGCGGGAGACGAGGGTCGTCTCGACGCCGTAGCTCTCGTGCAGCGCGCGGGCCAGGCCGTAGGTCCCCGGGTCGGTGCCGAGGAAGACCGGTCGGAAGGCGACGTCTGGGGCAGGCGAGGGCACAGGGGCGACCGAGGGCATACCGCGAATGCTACGTCACGGACCCTCGGCCGCCGGGCCGGCGAGACCGCTCAGCCGACCCCGTCGACGCGCCCGTAGCCGGACACCCCGCTGAAGATCACGCGGTACTGCGTGGGCACTCCGGGCCGACCGGTGTCGTACATCATGCCGTCGCCGGCGTAGATGCCCACGTGGTAGGCCGGGGAGCCGTGGAAGACCAGGTCACCGGGCTGCGGGTTGCTCACCGGGGTGGTGGCCGCCTGTTGCATCGCCGCTGTGCGCGGGAGGGTCAGACCCACCTCGGCGAAGACGTACTTCGTGTACCCGGAGCAGTCGAAGCCCTCCTGCGGGCTGTTGCCGCCCCACTTGTAGGGCGTCCCGAGGTACTTCGCCGCGGTGTCGAGGATCAGCTGCCGGGTGGCGGTGGGCGCCGGATCCGGAGCCGGGGCGGGCGCGGGGGCCGGCGTACTGCCGGAACCGGGGTCGCTGGCGGTGAGGACCGAGGAGGCCATGTACTGCGACCCGGCCATCTTCAGCCAGCCGTTGCTCGTGAGTGTGCCGGTGACCTTCGTCCCCCGGGCCTTGCTCCCGACGACGGAGTATGACGTGGACGGCCCGGAACGCACGTTGGCGAGGGAGGGGGTGACCCAGCGGGTCACCTCGCTCGGCGAGGGGTCCGGCTGCTCGCCACCGCCACCGCCCCCACCGGGGTTGGTCCCGGTGAGGATGGTGCCGGAGATGAACCGGCCGCCGCTGATCTCGAGCCAGCCGTTGCTGGTCCAGGTGCCCTGCACCTTGGTGCCCTTGCGCATCGTCGTGACGACCGAGTGGCCCAGACCCGGACCGGAGCGGACGTTGCCGATCGAGGCCTCCATCCACTGGGTGACCTCCTGGGCACCGCCACCGCCACCGCCACCGCCGCCACCGCCGCCGGGGTCGGTGCTGGTGAGGATGGTGCCGGAGACGAACTTGCCGCTGCTGATCTTGAGCCAGCCGTTGTTGGTCCAGGTGCCTTGCACCTTGGTGCCCTTGCGCATCGTCGTGACGACCGGGTGACCCAGGCCCGGGCCGGAGCGGATGTTGCCGATCGAGGCGTCCATCCAGCGCGTGACCTCCTGGGTGCCACCGCCGCCACCGCCGCCCTCGGAGCCGACCCGGGTGAGGTTCCAGGCGGCGACGAAGCGGTTCTCCCCGATCTTCAGCCAGTTGTTGGAGGTCAGGGTCCCGGTGAGCTGCTTGCCCCGGGCGTAACCGCCGACGACGCCGTAGGAGGTCGACGGGCCGCTGCGGACGTTGACGCCCGCGGAGGCGCTCACCTCCATGGTGACCGTGCTCGTCGGCGCCGGGGTCGGCAGGATCCGGGGCTGGGCCACCGGGGTGGTGGGTGCGTTCGGCAGCAGGGGCTGCTGCGGCAGCTGTGGGGTGCTCGCGGGCGCGGCCTGCACGGCCGGAGCGAGAGTGACGACGGGGGCGGCCGCCGCGGTGACGGCGATCATGGTGCGAGACAGGCGCCGGGTGCTCAGGGTCATGGATGTTCCGTACGTGTGGTGGGACAGGCCGTGGTGTCCGGGTCGCCGGACGGGTGCTTCGGGACGACCCGCGGGCGGGCCAGGAGCAATCAAACCCACCCGCGCGAGCCCGTGCAACCCCCACCCCTACCCGGCGAGTGCATTTCTCGGGGGCACCACAAGCGTGTAATTCGTGATGTTCGTCACACGCTCTCAGGGTTTTCGCAGGTCAGGCCGGATATCACATCCATGTAGTTCTCTGACCTGCAGTTTTCTCGATTTTCACACGTCTCACGGCTGTCTCGGAGGCCACGTGACGGCTGTGACTGAGGCGTTGCCGAGTGGCGACTGTGGGAGCACAAAGGGCGGGGAACGGCATCCCTGCCGTTCCCCGCCCTCTGTCGCGTGCGGGAGCGCCTCAGCCGGCCTGCTCCTCCACCGGCACCGTGTCGGGCACCTCTGCGGGCTTCTCCTGGCCGCGGAAGGTGAAGACCTTGTCGCGGTTCTTGTCGTTGCCCACGGGGTCCTCGACGTCGACGATCACGATCTGACCGGTGCCGATCTCGCCGAAGAGGATCTTCTCCGAGAGCTGGTCCTCGACCTCGCGCTGGATCGCCCGGCGCAACGGCCGTGCACCCAGCACCGGGTCGTAGCCGCGCTTGGCGAGCAGTTCCTTGGCGGACGAGGTCAGCTCGATGGCCATGTCCTTGTCCTTGAGCCGCTCGTCGAGGCGGGCGATCATCAGGTCGACGATCGCGACGATCTCCTCCTGGCTGAGCTGCGGGAAGACGATGGTGTCGTCCACCCGGTTGAGGAACTCGGGACGGAAGTGCTGCTTGAGCTCGTCCGTGACCTTGTTCTTCATCCGCTCGTAGGAGCTCTGGGTGTCCGGCCCGGCGGAGAAGCCGAGCGAGACGCCCTTGGCGATGTCGCGGGTGCCGAGGTTCGTCGTCATGATGATGACGGTGTTCTTGAAGTCGACCACCCGGCCCTGGGAGTCGGTCAGACGACCGTCCTCCAGGATCTGCAGCAGGCTGTTGAAGATGTCCGGGTGGGCCTTCTCGATCTCGTCGAAGAGGACGACCGAGAACGGCTTGCGCCGCACCTTCTCGGTGAGCTGGCCACCCTCTTCATACCCGACGTAGCCAGGGGGCGAACCGAACATCCGCGAGACGGTGTGCTTCTCGGAGTACTCCGACATGTCCAGCGTGATGAGGCTGTCCTCATCACCGAAGAGGAACTCGGCCAGCGCCTTGGCCAGCTCGGTCTTGCCGACCCCCGTGGGCCCGGCGAAGATGAACGAGCCACCGGGACGACGCGGGTCCTTCAGGCCGGCCCTCGTGCGCCGGATCGCCTGGGACAGGCCCTTGATCGCGTCGTCCATGCCGATGATCCGCTTGTGCAGCTCCTGCTCCATGTTGAGCAGGCGCGAGGACTCCTCCTCGCTCAGCTTGAAGACCGGGATACCGGTGGCAGCGGCGAGGACCTCGGCGACCAGCTCCTCGTCGACCTCGGCGACGACGTCCATGTCACCGTTCTTCCACTCCTTCTCCCGCTCGGCGCGCGCCTGCGTGAGCTTGTGCTCCTCGTCGCGCAGCCGGGCCGCCTTCTCGAAGTCCTGGCCGTCGATGGCCGACTCCTTCTCGCGCTTGGCGTGCGCGATCTTGTCGTCGAACTCGCGCAGGTCCGGCGGCGCGGTCATCCGGCGGATCCGCAACCGCGCCCCGGCCTCGTCGATCAGGTCGATCGCCTTGTCCGGCAGGAAGCGGTCGTTGATGTAGCGGTCGGCCATCGTGGCGGCCCCCACGAGGGCGCCGTCGGTGATGGTCACCCGGTGGTGTGCCTCGTAGCGGTCGCGCAGCCCCTTGAGGATCTCGATGGCGTGCTTGAGCGTCGGCTCGGCGACCTGGATGGGCTGGAAGCGGCGCTCGAGAGCGGCGTCCTTCTCGATGTGCTTGCGGTACTCGTCCAGCGTCGTGGCGCCGATGGTCTGCAGCTCGCCACGGGCCAGCATGGGCTTGAGGATGCTGGCGGCGTCGATGGCTCCCTCGGCGGCACCCGCCCCGACGAGGGTGTGGATCTCGTCGATGAACAGGATGATGTCGCCGCGGGTGCGGATCTCCTTGAGGACCTTCTTGAGCCGCTCCTCGAAGTCTCCGCGGTAGCGCGAGCCCGCGACCAGCGCGCCGAGGTCGAGGGTGTAGAGCTGCTTCTCCTTGAGCGTCTCCGGCACGTCGCCGCGGACGATGTCCTGGGCCAGGCCCTCGACGACGGCGGTCTTGCCGACGCCGGGCTCGCCGATGAGGACCGGGTTGTTCTTGGTCCGGCGGGAGAGGACCTGCATGACCCGCTCGATCTCGGTCTCCCGGCCGATGACCGGGTCGAGCTTGCCCTCCCGCGCGGCCTGGGTGAGGTTGCGGCCGAACTGGTCGAGCACCAGGGAGCCGGACTGCTGGCCCTCCTGCTGGCTCCCGGCGCCGACGCCCGCCGTGGCGGACTCCTTGCCCTGGTAGCCGGAGAGCAGGGTGATGACCTGCTGACGGACCCGGTTCAGGTCGGCGCCCAGCTTGACCAGCACCTGGGCGGCGACGCCCTCGCCCTCGCGGATGAGGCCGAGCAGCAGGTGCTCGGTACCGATGTAGTTGTGCCCCAGCTGCAGCCCCTCGCGGAGCGAGAGCTCCAGGACCTTCTTGGCGCGGGGCGTGAACGGGATGTGGCCGGTGGGGCTCTGCTGGCCCTGGCCGATGATCTCCTGCACCTGCTGGCGCACGGCGTCCAGCGAGATGTCCAGCGACTCCAGCGCCTTGGCGGCTACGCCCTCACCCTCGTGGATCAGGCCCAGCAGCAGGTGCTCGGTGCCGATGTAGTTGTGGTTGAGCATGCGCGCCTCTTCCTGCGCGAGCACCACCACACGTCGAGCCCGGTCGGTGAACCGTTCGAACATGCTCTTCTCCTCCACTGTGGGCTACCACCCACTGTACGTGCGTCTGGTCGGTGTCAACGTCCTCGTCCACCACCGATGTTCCGTGTTCGCCCCCGGCGCAATGGCCCGGGGTGCGCCCCTCTTCAGGTGCCCGACGACGGGCACGACGCGGCATACCGGGCGTGACATGCACGACGGGAGCCCGTGCCGCCCGTCCGACGGCACGCGGGTATGCCTCAGCGCAGCCGCCCCGGCATGCGCGGCGGGGCGGGTACGGGGTGGCCGTCCCGGGCGCGGACCCACGAGCGGATCGCCCACCGGACGAAGTCGGGCTGCAGCATGACGTCCTCCCAGGAGAAGCGCAGCACCGTCCAGCCGAACACGACCATCTCGGTGTAGCGGCGGACGTCCTTGCGGAACCCCCTCCTCGTGGCGTGGAACTCGTGGCTGTCCGCCTCGATGACCAGCCGGCGCGAGGTGTCGACCAGGTCGGCCTGCGCCCACAGTCCGTGCGCGACCACCTGGTGCTGGCAGACGACGTCGAGTCCTTCCTCCAGGCAGATCGCTCGCAAGACCGACTCGAAGGGGTTGGCGGCACGTCCGTCGGCGAGCAGGGCCACCCGCCGCAGCTGCCGTGTGCCTGCACCCCTGGCAACGCGCGCGGCCTCGAGCAGCCGGCTGCGGTCGACCTGCCCGGACCGCAGCGCCGAGTCAGCCACCGCGAGCGCCTCGTCGAAGGGCAGGTCCCGCCCGCAGTCGAGGGCGGTCCGCAGGGGCGTCGTCACCCCGTCCTCCGCGTCGGCGTCTCCCAGGTGACGCCACCGCACCAGGGCCTCACGCTGGTCCTCCGCGGAGACGTTGCGGTTGCGCGGCACGACCACCTCGGGCCACTCCGGGTCCTGCTTGACCGGCCATCCGCGCTGCACGCACGCGGAGCGGTGGGAGAGCACGGCGCTCATCCGGTGGGCGATCGCGGCGTGGGTCTGCAGGGAGGACAGCCGGTAGCGGCCGCGCCGGGCCCGCACCAGCCGTCCCTCCTGCACGGCAGCCCCGACGTCCCGCGCCCGCGCGCCCGCGCCGCGCAGCTGTCGTGTCGTGGCGCAGCCCCCGAGCTGGGCGATGACGGCGACGGGGTCGGGTCCGGACATACCTGCAGCCTGCCGCGCCAGGCCACCCGTCCGTCGAGACTGTCCACAGGCCGCTGCGACCCTCCGCTCCGGGCGGTGCCCGCCCCGGGGAGCGCACCGCGACCGGCGACGTGGGTGGTGGCGCGAGACGGGCACGACGCGTGCATACCGGGCGCATCGTGCGGGACGTGAGCCCGTGCCGCCCGTCCGACGGGCCGTGCCGCCCGTCCGGCGGCACGAGGTATGCCTGTGCCGCCGGTCAGCCCGCCTTCTTGGACCTCGTGCCCGACGACTTCGTGCCCGACGACTTCGTGGACGCCTTCTTCGAGGTCGACGAGGACGTGCCTGCCGAGGACTTCTTCGTCGAGGAGGACGAGCCTCCGGAGGACTTCTTCGCCGAGGACGTGCCCCCCGACCCGCTGCCACCCCCGGAGCTCTCGCCCCGGCCCGTCTTGGCCCGGTCCACCGAGCGCTGCAGCGCGGCCAGCAGGTCGACCACCTCCCCGCTGTCGGCCTCGTCCTCCTCGTCCGGGCTCTCGGTGACCTCTCCGCCGCTGATCTTCTTCTCCACCAGCGCGTCGACGGCCTCCTTGAAGTCGTCGACGTGCCCCTCAGGCTCGAAGTCGCCGGACATCGAGTCCACGAGCATCCGCGCCATCGCGACCTCGTCCTTCTTGGGCTCGCTCACCTCGTCGAGGTGGTCGAGCTGCTCGGAGGTCCGGATCTCGTCGGGCCAGAGCAGGGTCTGCAGGACGATCGCGGCGTCGTCCTCCCGCACCCGCAGCACCGCCATCGTCATCCGGCTGCGGACCGAGACGGTGACCACGGCGACGCGGTCGGACTCGCGCAGCGCCTCGCGCAGCAGCCCGTAGGCCTTGGCCCCCATGGCGTCGGGCTCGAGGTAGTAGGCCTTGTCGTAGAGGATCGGGTCGATCTGCTCGCGCGGCACGAACTGCTCGACCGATATCTCCTTGCTGCTGCGGTTGGGCAGGCTCGCGAGGTCCTCGTCGGTGAGCACGACCGTCTTGCCGTCGTCGGTCTCGTAGGCCTTGGCGATGTCCTTGTAGGCCACCTCCTCGCCGTCGGCCTGCGCCACCCGCTTGTAGCGGATGCGGCTGCCGTCGCTGCGGCGGACCTGGTGGAAGCTCAGGTCGTGGTTCTCGGTGGCGGAGTACAACCGCACGGGTACGTTGACCAGCCCGAACGAGACGGCACCCTTCCAGATCGCTCTCACGCACCCCAGGATGGACCCATGCGCCCCATGCTCGCCACCCCGGGAGGGGTCCCGGCCCTCCCCCCGACGGGCCCGGGGTGGGTGCACGAGATCAAGTGGGACGGGATCCGGCTGCTGGCCGACGTCACCGGGGGCCGGCTGCGGCTGCTGACCCGGGGCGAGCGCGACATCGCGCACGCCTTCCCCGAGCTCGCCGGTCTGGGTGGGGTCGCGGAGGACCTGCTGCTGGACGGCGAGGCGGTCTGCCTGGTCGAGGGCCGTCCCTCCTTCAGCCACGTCGTCGAGCGGGTCCACGTGGGCCGAGGTGCCGCCGCGGAGCGCCTGGCCGCCGCCCGCCCCGCCACCTACGTCGCCTTCGACCTGCTGCGTCTGGACGGGCTCGACCTCACCGCACTCCCCTGGTCGGCGCGCCGGGAGGCGCTGGAGCAGATCGTGGAGGACGTGCCGGGCATCCAGCTCTCCCCCGTCTACGACGACGGCGCGATGCTGCTCGCCGCCACCCGCGAGCAGCACCTCGAGGGGGTGGTGAGCAAGCGTCGGGACGCGGCATACCAACCGGGGAGGCGCAGCGCCGTCTGGGTGAAGTTCCCGCACCGCGAACGGGTGTCGGTGGTCGTCGGCGGGTGGCGGCCCGAGACCGACCGCCCGGGCCGCATCGGCGCGGTGCACGTCGGCCTGCCGCTGCGCGGCCCCGACGGTATGCCGCAGCTCGCCGCGGACGGGTCGTTGCGGCTGCGGTACCGCGGCCGGGTCGGCAGCGGGCTGGCCGGGCGCGCCGGTGAGCACCTCCAGCGGCTCCTGGCCGGGGTGCCTGCCGGGGACTACCCCTTCGACGCCCCGATCCCGCCCGTCGAGGCGCGCGGCTCCACCTGGCTGCGACCACAGGTGGTCGTCGACGTCGCCGCGCTGGGCGCCGACGGCACGGCCGGCCGGCTGCGACAGCCGTCGTTCCAGGGCGTCCGCCCCGATCTGGCAGCGGCCGACCTGGCCGGGCCCGCCGAGGAGGCCCCATGAGCAGCCAGCAGGTGAGCGTGGCCGGGCGCACCCTGCGGGTGAGCAACCTGGACAAGGTCCTCTACCCCGCCACCGGGACCACCAAGGGGGAGGTGCTCACCTACTACGTCACCCACGCCGAGCAGATCCTGCCTGAGCTCGCGGACCGGCCGGTGACCCGCATCCGGTGGCCGGAGGGGGTGACCGGGGCGCACTTCTTCGAGAAGAACCTGCCCTCCGGGGCGCCGGACTGGCTGCCCCGGGTGACCCTGCCGACACCCGGGTCCTCCCGGGGCCACACCCACCTCACCTTCCCCCTGGTGACCGATCTGGCCGTGCTGGTCTACCTCGTCAACCTCGGCAGCCTGGAGCTGCACGTCCCCCAGTGGCGGGTCGACGACGACGGTGCCGCGCTGCCGCCGGACCGGCTCGTGGTCGACCTGGACCCCGGGCCCGGCGCCGGCCTGCAGGAGTGCTCCCGGGTGGCCCTCCTCGTCCGGGAGCGCCTGGAGGCCGTGGGCCTGGAGTCGCGGCCGGTGACGAGCGGGTCCAAAGGCATGCAGCTGTATGCCGGGCTCGAGGGCACCCGTGGTGCCGACGAGGTGAGCGCCGTCACCAAGGCCCTCGCCGAAAAGCTAGCCGAGGACCATCCGGACCTCGTGACCGCACGCATGAGCAAATCTCTGCGCTCACACAAGGTCTTTCTGGACTGGAGCCAGAACAATGGCGCCAAGACCACCATCTGCCCGTGGTCGCTGCGGGCCCGGGAACGACCCCAGGTGGCCCTGCCCCGGGAGTGGGGCGAGGTCGAGGCCGCGGCCTCGGGCGACGCCGATCTCGAGCAGATCACGATGGACCGGGTCTGAGGGCGCAGGGAGTGGGCAGCGAGAAAGGGCTGACACCCCCGCACGGGGATGCCAGCCCTTTCTGCAGGCCTCGAAGAGGTCAGTGGGCCGCCGCGTAGGCGTCCTGGAGCTCCTGCGAGACGCGGCCACGGGCGCTGACCTTGTAGCCGTTCTCCCGGCCCCACTCACGGACCTTCGCGAGCTCGTCGCTGCGACCTCCGGCCGCCGCGGTGGTGCCGCGCCGCCGGGTCTGGCGACGACCGCCGGCCCGACGGGCCTGACCGATCCACGTCGCGAAGTCCTCACGTAGCTTCGCGGCGTTCTCGTCGCTGAGGTCGATCTCGTAGTGAACCCCGTCCAAGGCGAACTCCACGGTCTGGTTCGCCTCCCCACCACTGAGGTCATCCACCAGGATGACCTGCACTCGCTGTGCCATTTCTTCTCCTTTGTGCCGAGCATGCGCCGCTACAGGTTGCGCCGCAGGAGAAGACTAGCGCTATTTCCTCGCCGTGCGAAAGTCAGCACATTTCATTCGGGAATTCTTGAGAAATCCTGGCAATGCGGTCGCCCGGAGAGGATGCTCAGGAGCGGTCGGCAGGGTCGGCGCCCTGCCCGGGGTCGGTCACCGCACGACCCGGCCCACCTCCGTCGCCCGGGTCCACAGCACGGTCCGCCTCGCGGTCCGCCGCCCGCTGGGCCGCGCGTTCCCGACGGTCGCCCTCCACCATGTGCTTCATCACGACGTAGAAGAGGTAGAGCAGCCCGGCCGAGGGAAGCAGCGCGGCCAGGATCATCCATCCCTCGTGCAGGATCTCGCCCATCAGGCCTCCGGCTTGAGGAAGGGGAAGAGGATGGTCTCGCGCACACCGCTGCCGGTGAGCAGCATGAGCACCCGGTCGAGCCCCATACCGAGGCCCCCCATCGGCGGGGCGGCGTACTCCAGCGCCCGCAGGAAGTCCTCGTCCAGCTGCATGGCGTCGGCGTCCCCACCGGCCGCCAGGAGGGACTGCTCGGTGAGCCGGGCCCGCTGGATCTCGGGGTCGACCAGCTCGGAGAAGGCGGTGCCCCGCTCGATCCCGCCGATGATGAGGTCCCAGGCCTCGACCAGCCCGGGCCGGTCGCGGTGCGGACGGGCCAGCGGCTGGGCGATCGCCGGGTAGTCGCAGACGAAGGTCGGCTGGACGAGGGTCGGTTCGACGACGTCGCCGAAGATCTCCAGGGCGATCTTGTCCGCGCCCCAGCCGGGCTGGACCGGCACCTCGTGGACGGCCGCCAGCCGCCGCAGGTCGTCGACCGGCGTCTCGACGTCGACCCGCTCCCCCATCGCCGCGGACAGACCGTCGTAGAAGGACAGCCACGCCCACTCGGCGTCCAGGTCGATGGTCCCGGCCGCGCTCTCCACCTGCCGGCTCCCGATCTCGTCCGCGGCCGCCAGGATCATCCGCCGCATGAGGTCGGCCATGGTGAACTGGTCGCCGTAGGACTGGTAGCACTCCAGCATGGTGAACTCGGGCGAGTGGGTGGAGTCGATGCCCTCGTTGCGGAAGATGCGCCCGATCTCGTAGACCCGCTCCACCCCGCCGACCACGGCCCGCTTGAGGTGCAGCTCCAGCGCGATGCGCAACGTCATCGGCAGGTCGAAGGCGTTGAGGTGGGTGTTGAAGGGGCGGGCGTTGGCACCGCCGTGCAGGGCCTGCAGGACCGGCGTCTCGACCTCGACGTAGCCGTCGCCCTCGAGCACCCGGCGCACCGCGCGGGTCAGGGCCGCCCGCTTCAGCACCATCTGGCGCGCGTCCTCGCGCACCAGCAGGTCGACGTACCGCTGGCGCACGCGCTGCTCCTCGGAGAGCTCCTTGTGCAGCACCGGCAGCGGCCGCAGGGCCTTGGACGCCATGCGCCAGGAGGTGGCCATGACCGACAGCTCACCGCGACGCGAGCTGATGACGCGGCCCTCGACGAAGACGTGGTCGCCCAGGTCCACCCACGCCTTCCACCGGTCCAGGGCCTCCTGGCCGACCTCGGCGAGGGAGAGCATGGCCTGCAGGCGGGTGCCGTCCCCGGACTGCAGCGAGGCGAAGCAGAGCTTCCCGGTGTTGCGGACGAACATCACCCGGCCGGCGACACCGACCACGTCGTCGGTCTCCTCACCGGTCTCCAGGTGCACCCAGCCCTCGCGGACCTGGGCGAGGGTGTGCGTGACCGGCACCTCGACGGGGTAGGGGTCCACCCCGGCGTCGAGCATGGCCTGACGCTTGCCCTGGCGGACCGCGATCTGCTCGGGCAGGTCGGTCTCGGGCACGCTCGGTCGGGTCGGCTCGCTCACCCTTCCAGGGTAGTCGGCGGCGGGCGTGCCCCCCGCACCGCGTCGAGCCGCGACCGCGGTGACGGCCAGCGGTCAGACGGGCAGCGTGGGCGCGGTCCGTGACCGTTCCAGGTCCAGGAGCACCTGCTTGCGCTCGACCCCGCCGCCGTAGCCGGTGATCGAGCCGTCCGCCCCCACCACCCGGTGGCAGGGCACGACGATGGACAGCGGGTTGCGGCCGTTGGCGAGCCCGACGGCGCGGGAGGCACCGGGGGCCCCCAGAGCGCGGGCGAGCTCGCCGTAGGACCAGGTCCGGCCGTAGGGGATGGCCCGCAGCTGGGCCCAGACCCGCTGCTGGAAGTCGGTGCCCGGCGCGTCCGTCGGCAGGTCGAACCCGGTGCGGTCACCCGCGAAGTACTCCTGCAGCTGACGGGCGGTCTCCCGCAGCACCGGCGGCGCCAGGGCCCCGTCGACCGCCTCGCCCAGGTCGTCGGGCGCGTGCCGGTGCTCGACGAAGAACACCCCGGTGAGGTGCTCGCCGTCGCTGCGCAGGCGGAGGGGTCCGACCGGGGAGTCGGTCGTGAGGTGGACGGTCATGGGGTCTCCTTGCTGGCCGGGGGTATGCCGTCGCCCCGGCGGGGCGAGGGCGCTGGGGTGGCGGGCAGTGTCGCGGCGGCGTGGTCGGAGGCCGCCCACAGGACGGCGGTGGCGTAGCTGCGCCAGGGGCGCCAGGCCTCGGCGTGCTGCAGCAGACCCGCGCCGGCCGGCACCCCGGCCGCGGCCGCCGTGACCTTGACGCCCAGGTCGGTGGACGGGAAGGCGTCGGGGTCGCCCAGGCCGCGCAGCAGGACCATCTCCGCCGTCCACGGGCCGACGCCGGGCAGCGCGAGCAGCCCCTCGCGCGCCTCCTGCCGGTCGGCCCCCGGCCCGAGCCGCAGGTCGCCCTCGGCGAGCGCCCGGGCGACCGTCCGCAGGGTGCGCTGGCGCGACGCCGGCATGGCGGGCATCTGCTCGGCGGACGCGTCCGCGACAGCCTCCGGCGTGGGGAAGAGGTGGGTCACCTGCCCGGTCATCGGCTCCGGCAGCGGCTCCCCCAGCGCCTGGACGAGACGGGCCGCGTGGGTGCCGGCCGCGGCGGTGGAGACCTGCTGGCTCAGGACCACCCGCAGGGCCAGCTCGTCGGCGTCCACGGCCCCGGGGAGCCGGACGCCGGGGTGCGCGTGCACGAGCGGGGCCAGCCTCGGATCGGCCCCGAGGTGCTCGTCGACGGCGACCGGGTCGGCGTCGAGGTCCAGCAGCCGTCGGCAGCGTCCGATGGCGGCCGCCAGGTCGGCGACGTCGGTGAGCCGCAGGGTGACGCCGACGTGCCGCTCCCCCTCCGCACCGGGGCGCAGCACGAGCAGGGCCGGTCCGCCCGGCAGCCGCACCGCGCGGGTCAGGGCCCCGTCGGACCACGCCTCCGGGCCCCGGACGGACGTCGCCACGAGGTGGCCGAAGAGGCTGGGCACGTGCAGCGGCGGCCGGAACGGCAGCCGCAGGGTGATGCTGACCGGGGCGGGACCGCCCGGCCGGTCCCCCGCGGACGACCCCGGAGCCGGACGACGCCGCCTCGCGGCGGCGCGCAGCTCGGAGGGCGCGGCGGCATACACCTCACGCACCGTGGCGTTGAAGGAGCGGGTGCTGGAGAAGCCGGCGGCGTGGGCGACGTCGACCATCGCCAGCGTGGTCCCCTCGATGAGCAGCCGTGCGGCCTGGGCCCGCTGCGCCCGGGCGAGGGCGAGCGGCCCCGCGCCGAGCTCGGCCTGCACGAGCCGCTCGAGCTGACGCACCGAGTACCCCAGCCGGGCCGCCAGTCCGGAGACACCCTCCCGGTCCACCACCCCGTCGGCGACGAGCCGCACCGCCCGGGCCACGACATCACCCCGCACGTGCCACTGCGGGGACCCCGGCGTCGCGTCCGGGAGGCAGCGTTTGCAGGCCCGGAAGCCGGCGCCCTGGGCGGCCGCCGCGCTCGGGTAGAAGCGCATGTTGCGCACCTGCGGCGTGATGGCCGGACAGCTGGGGCGGCAGTAGATCCTCGTGCTCAGCACCCCGGTGACGAACCAGCCGTCGAACCGGGGGTCCTTGCTGCGCACGACCGCGGCGCAGCGGTCGTGGTCGAGGTGGAGGTGGGTGGTGCGCACCCCTCCATGGTGGGACACGCGACGCGCCGGGTCTAGCAGGAAAACGACATCACGGCACGGGCTCCCCGTCGGCCACCTTCTGCCGCACCCGACGTCGCTCGGCCAGCACGCCGGCCTCGAAGGTGGCGGTGACGATGAGGGTGAGCGCGACGAGGGGCAGCACAAAGATCACCATGACGATCTCGAAGCCCTGGAGCGCCTCGTGCCGGGTCGCGTTGAGGACCACGAAGGCGGTGTAGGCGGCATACAGCAGCACGAAGAGACCGCCCTCCCAGCGGGCGACCGTGAAACCGGTGAAGACGACCGGCGCGAGCGCCACGGTGCAGGCGACCATGAGCGGGATGTCGAAGGCGATCGCCGGGAAGGGCACCGGCAGCCCGCCGGAGGAGATGATCGCAGGCACCCCGAGCACCAGACCGATGTTGGCGATGCAGCTGCCGACGACATTGCCGACCGCGAGGTCGCGCTCGCCGCGGACCGCGGCGATGACGGAGGCCGCCAGCTCCGGCAGCGAGGTACCCACGGCCACCACGGTCAGCCCGACGACGAGACCGCTGACGCCGAGCGCCGCGGCGATGTTCACCGCGCCCGCGACCAGGAGGTTGGCACCGAGCACGAGCAGCGCCACCCCCCCGACCACGAGACCGAGGGCCGGCAGGACCCCCATCGGCTCCCCCTCGCGGGCCGCGGGGGCCCGACGTTTGCGCAGCTCCCGGCGCTGCTTCCTCCTGCCGACGACGACGGTGAGGACGGTGTGGGCGACCATGACGCCCAGCAGGAGCAGCCCCTCCACGGTCGAGATCACCCCGTCGAGAACCACCAGCAGCAGCGCCACCGACAGACCGACCATCACCGGCACGTCGATCTTGACCAGCTGCTCGCGCACCACGAGCGGCAGCACGAGTGCCGCGATCCCCAGGATGAGCAGGATGTTGGCGATGTTGGAGCCCACGACATTGCCCACCGCGAGCTCGGGCTGCCCGTCCAGGACCGCCCCGACGGTGACCGCGAACTCCGGCGCCGAGGTCGCGACGGACACCACGGTCAGGCCCACCACCAGGGGGCTGAGGCCGAGGCGGGTGGCGAGGTTGGAGGCCCCGCGTACCAAGAACTCCCCGCCCACGACGAGCAGGACGAGGCCGCCCAGGATCCGGGCGATGTCGAGAAGGTCCACGATGGGGCACCCTAGTGGGATGAGCGCCCCGGCACCTCCGCACGGGACCACGGGCTGGGAGCCGGCCTGGCAGCAGGCGCTCTACGGCCCCGGCGGCTTCTACCGCGCGAGCGCTCCGTCCGCCCACTTCGCGACCTCGGCCCAGGGCATCCCCGGGGGTGGGGAGCTGCTGGCCGCCGCGGTCGTCGCCCTCGCGCGCCGGCACGGATGCCGGCGCGTCGTCGACCTCGGGTGCGGCCGCGGCGAGCTGCTCACGCAGCTCCGGCGGCTGGACCCGTCGTTGCACCTGACCGGGGTCGATGTCGTCGCGCGACCCACGGGGCTCGACGTCGACGCGTGGCTGGTCTCCCCCGGCGGCGCGGCGCTGCCCGACGAGCTGCGCGACCTCCCGCAGACCCTGGTCCTCGCGCACGAGTGGCTCGACGTCGTCCCGTGCCCCGTGGTGGCCCGCGACGCGACAGGGGTGTGGCGCTCCCTCGCCGTCGCCCCGGACGGCACCGAGCATCTCGGCCCGGTGCTGCGCGGCGACGACCTCGCCTGGGTGCGCCGCTGGCTCGACGACGACGACGGGTCGGACCGGCGGGGCGAGGTGGGCCGGCCCCGGGAGGCTGCGCTCGCCGACCTCGTGGGCCGGGTCCGCAGCGGCCTGGTGGTGATGGTCGACTACGGCCACACGGCGGAGGACCGGCCGCCGCACGGCACCCTCACCGGCTTCCGCGGCGGTCGCGAGGTCCCCCCCGTGCCGGACGGCAGCTGCGACCTGACGGCGCACGTCGCCGTGGACGCCCTCCTCGCCCACCTCCGCATCGGACGCGCGGGAGGCGAACCGGACACCGGACGCGCGGGAGGCAGGCCCCGGCTGGCCCGCCAGCGCGACCTGCTGCGCGACCTCCTCGGTGATCCCGGGACCAAGGTGCCGCACGCGCTGTCGCGGACCGACCCACCGGCATACCTCGCAGGACTCGCCCGGCGGGCCGCCCTGACGACGCTCACCGGCGCAGCCCTGGGCGACTTCTGGTGGCTGCTCGTGCCGGTGGGACCAGCGCCCGGCGACGCCTCGGCCCCGGGCATAGGGTGAGGGCGTGAGCACCCGAGACGTGGACGTGACCCTGGGTGCCGCCGGCGTGGGTGGGCTCTCCACCACCGAGATGGTGCTCAACATCGGCCCGCAGCACCCGGCGACCCACGGCGTGCTGCGGCTGCGGATCACCGCCGACGGCGAGCGCATCACGGCCGCCGAGCCGGTCATCGGCTACATGCACCGGGGCGCGGAGAAGCTCTTCGAGGTCCGCGACTACCGGCAGATCATGGTGCTCGCCAACCGCCACGACTGGCTCTCGGCGTTCAACAACGAGGTGGGGGTCGCGCTCACCGTCGAGCACCTGCTCGGCATGGAGGTGCCCGAGCGGGCGACCTGGACGCGGACCCTGCTCAGCGAGCTCGGCCGGGTGCTCAACCACCTCATGTTCCTCGGGTCCTACCCGCACGAGCTCGGCGCCATCACCCCGATGTTCTACTCCTTCCGCGAGCGGGAGGAGATCCAGGCGGTCATGGAGGAGTTCTCCGGCGGCCGGATGCACTTCATGGCCACCCGGGTCGGCGGGCTGCTGCACGACCTGCCCGAGGGGTGGCTGGACCGGGTCGACGCCGCGGTCGCGACGGTCCGCGGCCGGATGCCGGCCCTCACCGGCCTGGTGCTGGGCAACGAGATCCTGCAGGGGCGTACCCGCGGGGTCGGCGTGCTCGACCTCGAGACGGTGCTGGGGTATGGCGTGTCCGGCCCGATCGCGCGCGCGTCCGGGCTCGACGTGGACCTGCGCCGCGACGAGCCCTACCTCGCCTACGCCGAGCTCTTCACCGAGGGCGGTCCCGGGCGGGTGGTGACCCGCGAGGCCGGCGACTGCTATGCCCGGCTCGAGGTGCTGGCCGAGCAGATCGAGGTCAGCCTCGACCTCGTCGAGGCGTGCACGGCCCGGTTGCGCGAGCTGGGCGAGGGCCCGGTGAGCAGCAAGCTGCCGAAGAAGCTCAAGGTGCCGGCCGGGGAGCACTGGTTCGCGTCGGAGAACCCGCTCGGCTTCAACGGCTACTACCTCGTCAGCCGCGGCGACACCGTGCCGCACCGGCTCAAGCTGCGCTCGGCGTCCTTCAACAACGTGCAGGTGCTGCACGAGATGCTGCCCGGCACCGTCGTCGCCGACATGGTGGCGATCCTCGGCTCGATGTTCTTCGTCGTCGGGGACATCGACAAGTAGTTCTGGACATCGGACTCTGGGGCCCGCTCCCCAGAATCCGATGTCCCGAAGGGAAGATGGGCCGGGCCGCCGCGCTCGCCTGGTCTCAGCCGTAGGCGAGGTCGCCGTCGCTCACGCCGTCGTCGTCATCGTCGTCGTGCTCGGTCGGGGGGATCCGGCACCACGCCTGACCGAGGTAGCCGGACGCCGACAGGCCCAGCGCCACCGCAGCATGCACGAGCCCCCACACCAGCTGCACGCGCTCGCTCGGGACATCGGCGTTGGGCAGGTGGACCAGGGCGTTCGCGGCATACCACCCCAGCAGCGCGGCGCCACCCAGCGCGGCCGCCTGCGCCCCCACGAGGGTGCCCCGGCCGCGCTGCGGGGAGGGGCGGACGCTGCCGCGCCCGAGGAGGTAGCGCCGGATCTGCCAGCACATGACCAGCACGAGCAGCGCCACGGCGACCAGCGGGACGAGCCCGATCCAGGAGATCGCCGGGTAGCCGCCGCCGAGCGAGCGCACCACCTGCAGCAGCAGCCAGCTGGCCATCGCGGTGAGCACGGAGAGGACCGCGCCCGTGCCGACCCGCACCCCGTCCTGCGTGCTCACCGCGGGTCCTCGACCGGCACTACGGCCTGCCCGGCCAGGTCCGGTATGAGGTCGCGCACGGCCGCCG
This sequence comes from uncultured Serinicoccus sp., assembly GCF_947487915.1. Lineage (GTDB taxonomy): Bacteria > Actinomycetota > Actinomycetes > Actinomycetales > Dermatophilaceae > Ornithinicoccus. Next base: position 63,572 of record NZ_CANKYH010000011.1, read on the forward strand.
CCCGGTCACCGACGCGCAGGGTCGCGGCGGGGTCGACCTCGTCCCAGGGCACGAGCACGAAGGCGCGCTCGTGGGCGCGCGGGTGCGGCAGCGTGAGGTCCGGGTCGGCGCTGCGCACGTCGGCGTCGGTCGCGGGGTCGCCGTACTGCACGAGGTCGAGGTCCACGGTCCGGGCCTCCCAGCGCACGTCGCGGGTGCGGCCCAGGTCGGCCTCCACCCGGTGCAGGGACGCGAGGAGCGAGGCGGGAGCGAGGCTGGTGCGGGCCACCGCGACGGCGTTGGCGTAGTCCGGCTGCCCGGCGACCGCCTCACCACCCACCGGGGCCGTCCGGAAGGAGCGGGAGACCCGGACGCGGTGCAGGCCGCGCATCCGGCGCAACCGGCGCGCGGCGCGGGCCACGGTCTCCGACGGCTCCGACCCGTCCGGGCCGGGGAGGTTGGCGCCCAGCGCGATGACCACGGGCACGTCCGTGCGCCGGCGCACCACGACGGCGACGTCGTCGAAGGGCACCCCCACGGGTGCCTGCGGCTTGTGCACGGTGACCTCGACCGCCTCGACGAGGGGGTGCACCAGCACGCGGGCGGCGATCTCCTCGGCGACGGTCTCGACGAGGTCGCGCGGCTCGCCCTCGACCACGGCGACGACCTCGGCGGCCACCGCGCCGTAGTCCACCGTCCGGGACAGGTCGTCGCTCGCACCCGCGTCGGCGAGGTCGACCTCCAGGGTGACGTCGACGACGAAGTCCTGCCCGTCACGCCGCTCGTGCGCGAAGACCCCGTGGTGCCCGCGGGCCCGGACCCCGGTGAGGCGGATCAGGTCACCGCGCACCGGCAGCCCCCTGCGTCAGCTCCCACACCGCGAGCGCGTCTCGGGTCGGTCCCACCTCGTGCACCCGCACCGCCCAGGCACCCGCCTGCGCGGCGAGCAGGCTCGTGGCAGCCGTCGCGACGTCGCGCTCCTGGGGTGCGGTGGGCTCGTCGGGCACCGGCGCACCGGGGCGCGCGGGCAGCCGGCCGAGGAAACGCTTGCGCGAGGCCCCGACGAGCACCGGCAGCCCGAGCGCGACGACCCGGTCCAGCCCGGCCAGCAGCGTCCAGTTGTGGCCCGCGTCCTTGGAGAAGCCGAGGCCCGGGTCCAGCACCAGCTGCTCCTCGCGCACGCCCAGCCCGACCAGCGCGTCCACCCGGTCGGCGAGCTCGGCGCAGACCTCGCCCACGACGTCGTCGTAGTGGTGGGTGGCGGTGGGGTCGCTCAGCAGCCCCCGCCAGTGCATGACGACGTAGCGGGCACCGGTCTGCGCGACCATCGGCCCCATCTCGGGGTCGCCCAGCCCACCGGACACGTCGTTGACGAGGACCGCTCCGGCCTCCAGGGCCGCCTGCGCGACGGACGCGCGCATGGTGTCGATCGACACGGCATACCCCTCCTGCGCGAGTGCGGAGACGACCGGCAGCACGCGTCCGCGCTCCTCGTCCTCCGACGGACGGCTGCTGCCGGGCCGTGTCGACTCACCGCCGACGTCGATGAGCTCGGCGCCCGCCGCCGCGAGGTCGCGTCCGCGGGCGACCGCGGCCGCGGGGTCGACGAAGCGGCCGCCGTCGCTGAAGGAGTCGGGCGTGACGTTGACGACGCCCATGATCGAGGTATGCCGGTGGCTCACGACGCCCTCAGCGCCCGGTGATGAGGCTCATCGCCTCGGCGCGGGTGGCCGGGTTGCGCAGCTGGCCGCGGACGGTGGACGTCACGGTGCGGGCCCCGGGGCGGCGCACGCCGCGCATGGACATGCACAGGTGCTCGGCCTCGACGACGACGAGGACCCCACGGGGGGCGAGGTGCTCGACCAGGGCGTCGGCGACCTGGGTGGTCAGCCGCTCCTGGACCTGGGGCCGGCGGGCGTAGACGTCGACGAGCCGGGCCAGCTTGGACAGCCCGACGACCCGACCGTCCCGCCCGGGGATGTAGGCGACGTGGGCCGAGCCGTGGAAGGGCACGAGGTGGTGCTCGCAGACGCTGTAGAGCTCGATGTCCTTGACGAGGATCATCTCGTCGTGGTCGACGTCGAAGGTGGTGCCGAGGACCTCCCGGGCGTCCTGCTGCAACCCGCCGAAGATCTCGGCGTAGGAGCGGGCCACCCGGGCCGGGGTGCCCTGCAGCCCGTCGCGGTCCGGGTCCTCGCCGACCGCGAGCAGGATCTCCCGGACCGCGGCCTCGATCCGGGCGTGGTCGACGGGCCCGCTCGCGGGCGGCTCGCCCGCCCCCGACTCAGGCGTGACCGGGGTCGACATGGCCGCCCTCGGGCACCTGGACCACCTCGGCCGGGGGGTTCTCCTCCCCGGCCTCGGTCAGCGGGTGGTGGCCGTTGGACATGGCCCGCCGCTCCGCGTCGGTGAGCACCGGGCCCGCCTCGTGGATCGTGCGGGCGTCCGAGGAGAGCCACACCGGGCGCACCGGACGCCTCCGGATGTCGGTGAAGACCGCGGCGATCGCGTCGGCGTTCAGGGTCTCCTTCTCCAGCAGCTCGAGCACGAGGGCGTCGAGGATGTCGCGGTTGTCGTTGAGCGCGTGCCAGGCCTCGTCGTGCGCGGCCTCGATGAGCCGGCGCACCTCCTGGTCGACGACGCCGGCGAGGTTCTCGGAGTAGTCGCGCTCGTGGCCCATGTCGCGCCCGAGGAAGACCTCGCCCCCCGCCGAGCCCAACTTGACCGCACCGATCCGCTCGGACATCCCGAACTGCGTGACCATCTTGCGCGCGAGGCCGGTCGCCTTCTCGATGTCGTTGGCGGCGCCGGTGGTGGGGTCGTGGAAGACCAGCTCCTCGGCCACCCGGCCACCGAGCGCGTAGGCGAGCTGGTCCAGCAGCTCGTTGCGGGTGGTGGAGTACTTGTCGTCGGTGGGCAGCACCATGGTGTAGCCGAGCGCCCGGCCGCGGGGCAGGATGGTCACCTTGCTCACCGGGTCGGTGTGGTTCATCGCCGCGGCGACGAGGGCGTGGCCGCCCTCGTGGTAGGCGGTGATCTTCTTCTCCTTCGCGCTCATGACCCGGGTCCGCTTCTGCGGGCCGGCCATGACGCGGTCGATCGCCTCGTCGAGGTCGGCGTCGGTGATGACCTGCTCGTTCTTGCGGGCGGTGAGCAGGGCGGCCTCGTTGAGCACGTTGGCCAGGTCGGCACCGGAGAAGCCCGGCGTGCGCCGCGCGATCGCCATGAGGTCGACGTCGGCCAGCGGCTTGCCCTTCCCGTGCACCTGCAGGATGTGCAGGCGACCGAGCATGTCGGGGGCCTCGACCGCGATCTGCCGGTCGAAGCGGCCCGGGCGCAGGAGCGCCGGGTCGAGGATGTCGGGCCGGTTGGTGGCGGCGATGAGGATGACGTTGGTCTTGACGTCGAAGCCGTCCATCTCGACGAGCAGCTGGTTGAGCGTCTGCTCCCGCTCGTCGTGCCCGCCACCCATGCCGGCGCCGCGGTGGCGGCCGACGGCGTCGATCTCGTCGACGAAGATGATCGCCGGGGCGTTCTCCTTGGCCTGCTCGAAGAGGTCGCGGACGCGGGAGGCACCCACGCCGACGAACATCTCGACGAAGTCCGAGCCGGAGATGGAGTAGAACGGCACCCCGGCCTCGCCGGCGACAGCCCGGGCGAGGAGGGTCTTGCCGGTGCCGGGCGGGCCGTAGAGCAGCACGCCCTTGGGGATCTTGGCGCCCACCTCCAGGAACTTGCGGGGCTCGGAGAGGAACTCCTTGATCTCGTGCAGCTCCTCCACGGCCTCGTCGGAGCCGGCGACGTCGGCGAAGGTGACCTTGGGCATGTCCTTCGTCGCGAGCTTGGCCTTGGACTTGCCGAACTGCATGACGCCTCGCCCGCCGCCCTGCATCCGGGTCATCAGCCACAGGAAGAGCGCCAGGATGAGCAGCAGCGGCAGGAAGTTGACCAGGATGGAGACGAAGACGTTCTGACGGGCCGGGTCGTCGGTCCACCGCTCCGACGGCGGGTTGGCGTCGAGCGTCTCGATGACCTGCGGGCCGCGGGCGTCGACGTAGAACGCCTGCACCTGGTCGGTCTCCCGGACGTCGTCGCTGGAGAAGGTCTCCCCTTCCCGCAGGGTGAGGTCGATGCGGTCCGGCGTCACGACCGCCTCGGCGACCTGTCCGTCCTCGATCAGCTGGAGCGCGTCAGCGGTGTCGATCCTGCTGTAGGGGCTCTGCGACAGCAGCGAGTACCACAGGATCCCCAGGCCGAGGAAGAGGAAGACCCACATCCACGGGCTGGGCTTGGGCCGCTTGCTGGGCCTCTTGGTCGGGGCAGTGCTCATATCAATGACGTTCGGGGGCCCACGGGAGCCCCCGGTCCTCCTGGTCGGTGGTCCGGCAGTGATTCTTCTGCCCGTCAACGCGCGGCAGATGGACAGTGTTCCACCTCACCCAGGGGCTCCGCCCCCGGGCACCCCCCGCTGGGGCTGCGCCCCAGACCCCCCTCACCCAGGGGCTCCGCCCCCGGGCACCCCCCGCTGGGGCTGCGCCCCAGACCCCCCTCACCCAGGGGCTGCGCCCGACACCCTGCGCCGCTCCCGCCGGGGCTACGGTGACGCGTATGACGCCCCTCGGCCTGATCTTCCCGCCCGACCAGCCCCCGGAGCGGCTGCGGGAGGTGGCCCGGGCCGCGGAGGCCGCCGGGGTGGACGAGCTGTGGCTGTGGGAGGACTGCTTCAAGGAGAGCGGGGTCGCGCCCGCGGCGGCCGCCCTCGCGTGGACCTCGACCCTGCGGGTGGGGATCGCCCTCATGCCGGTGCCGCTGCGCAACGTGGCGCTCACCGCCATGGAGATCGCGACCCTCGCCCGGCTCTTCCCCGGGCGCTTCCTGCCGGCGGTCGGTCACGGGGTGCAGGGCTGGATGGGACAGACCGGCGCCCGGGTCGACTCACCCATGACGCTGCTGCGTGAGCAGGTCGAGGCGCTGCAGTGCCTCCTGCACGGGGAGCAGGTGTCGCGGCAGGGGCGCTACGTCGCCCTCGAGGAGGTGGCGCTGGACTGGCCGCCGGAGCAGGTGCCCCCGCTGCTCGTGGGCGCGCAGGGACCGCGGACCCTGGCCCTGGCCGGCGAGCTCGGCGACGGGGTGGTCGTCGACGTGGCGGAGCACCTGCCGCGAGCCGTGGCCGCGGTGCGCGAGGCGAGGGCCCGCGCGGGACGGGAGGGGGAGCCCGATGTGCTCGTCTTCCAGACCGTGGCCGTCGGGACCCCGCCCGAGGAGGTCGCCGAGCAGGTGCGCGCCCGGGTCGCCGAGGGCGCACGGCGGGTGGCCGTCACCGTGGTGACGGCCACGGGCGGCCCCCCGGAGCCGGGCCCGGCGCTGCTGGACGCCGTCCCGACGCTGGGCCGCGCCCGGGAGCTCCTGGCGCGGACCGACCCGTCCTAGCGGCCGGCGCGCAGGGGGTGTCCCGCCCCGCCGACGGGCCGACCGTCCTGCTCAGCTGTAGACGTGCGGGGCCAGGGTGCCGATGACGCGCAGGTTGCGGTACTTCTCGGCGTAGTCGAGGCCGTAGCCCACGACGAACGCGTCGGGGATGTCGAAGCCGACGTACCTCGTGTCGATCTCCACCTTGGCGGCCTCCGGCTTGCGGAGCAGGGTGCAGATCTCCAGGCTCGCCGGGCCGCGGGAGCGCAGGTTCGCGCTGATCCACGACAGGGTCAGGCCGGAGTCGATGATGTCCTCGACGATGAGCACGTGCCGATCGGTGATGTCGGTGTCCAGGTCCTTGAGGATCCGCACCACCCCGCTGCTCTTGGTGCCGGAGCCGTAGCTGGAGACGGCCATCCAGTCCATCTCCGCCGAGCCGGGCAGCGCCCGCATGAAGTCGGCCATGACCATGATCGCGCCCTTGAGCACGCCCACGAGGAGCACGTCCTTGTCGTGGTAGTCCGCCCACACCTCCTCGGCCAGCTCGGCGAGGCGGCCCTGGATCTGCTCCTCGGTGTACATCACCTCGGCCAGGTCCTCACCCATGTGCTGTGCGTCCACGCAGCCTGCTCCTTCGTCGTCCGGCGCTGACGACCCGGGCGGTCACGCACCCGCGTCCGGGACCATCCAACTATGCCTCACCCTGCAGCCGCACCCCCTCCCCCGTCCGGGAGGCCCGGACCCCGCCGGGCAGGTGCAGCGGTCCCTGCCCGCGCCAGTCGGTGACGAGGGTGTCGACGGCCCGCAGGTGCTCCCCGGTGAGGTCGGTGCCCGGGCTGCCCTGCTCGAGCGCCACCCGCCGCCACAGCCGGGTGCGGACCGCCCGGGGCAGCGCCGCCAGAGCCGGGGCACCCCACGGCTGCTCGCCCAGGTCGAGGTATGCCGTGTCCGCCAGCGCGTCCAGCGCGTCGGCGTCGTCGCGCAGCAGGTCGGCGGAACGCGCCAGGTTGCCGGCCAGGCCCGGGCCGAGGTCGCTCTCGAGCCCCGCGAGCGCCTGCCGGGCCCGCACCCGCGCGAAGCGGCGGTCCTCGTTGTGCGGGTCGCGGTGGGGCGCCAGGCCCAGCGCCGCGCAGGCGTCCGAGGTCTGCTGCCGGGAGAGCCCGAGCAGGGGCCGGCCGAGCAGCACACCCTCGCCCAGGGGCCGCCGGCCGACCATGCCGGCCAGCGAGCGGGCGCCGGACCCGCGGGCCAGGCCGAGCAGGACCTGCTCGGCCTGGTCGTCGCGGGTGTGCCCCAGCAGCACCGCCGCGGCGCCGAGCCGTCGCGCCCCGTCGGCCAGCGCGGCGTACCTCGCCCTCCGCGCGTCCGCCTCCGGACCGGCGCCCGAGGACGCGACCGCCACCCGTACCACCTCGACGGACGACCCGTCGGGGAGCAGCGACCGGCACCGGTCCACAGCCTCCCGGGCCACGTCCGCCGACCCGGGCTGCAGCCCGTGGTCCACGACGACGGCACCGACGGCATACCCGGCGCGGGGGGCGACGAAGCCGGTCGCCGCCGTCAGCGCCAGCGAGTCGGCCCCGCCGGAGCACGCGAGCAGCACCAGCGACCCCCGCTCCAGGCCGCTGCCGTCCAGCCACCGGCGCACCGCGACGCGCGCGTCCGCCAGGGCCGGGGGCGGTCCGGGCACCGGCTCAGCCGTGGACGCGGGCGACCCACGCCTGCGGGTCGGCGATCTCGGTCGGCCGGGGCAGGGTCTGCGGCGAGGTCCAGACGCGGTTGAACCCCTCCACGCCGACCTGGTCCTGGACCGCCCGGACGAAGATCGCGCCGTCCTTGTACTGCCTCATCTTCGCCTCCATGCCGAGCAGCCGGCGCAGCAGCTTGTCGACGTTGCCGGCGCCCTTGCGCCGCTGCGTGAACCGGCGGCGGATCTCGGCCACCGAGGGGATGACGCTGGGCCCGACCTCGTCCATGACCACGTCGGCATGACCCTCGAGCAGGGACATGACAGCGGTGACCTCGGCGAGCTTCTCCCGCTGCTCGGGCGTGGCGACGACCTGCGTGATGTCCGCCTCGCCGCGGATGACGTCGGGGAGGGCGCCGGCGATCTCCCTGAGCCGCTGCCCGAGGTCCTCCGGCTCGGGCATGATCCGGGTGCCCATGCTGCGGGCCCGCTCGATGACGTGCTCGCGCAGCCAGGGCACCGCGGTGAACTGCACCCGGTGGGTCTCCTCGTGCATGGCGACCCACAGGCGGAAGTCCCCGGGGTCCACGCCGAGCTCGCGCTCGGCCGCGAGGATGTTGGGGGCGACGAACATCAGGGAGGGGGTGCCCTGCGGGGAGAGGTCGTACTGGCCCAGCACCTTGGTCGAGATCCACGACAGCAGACCCGCGACCTCGGTGCCCGTGACCTTGGCCGAGATGGCCTGCGAGGTGGCGCCCAGGTCCGGCAGCTCCCGGCCGGCCCGCTGTGCCCGGGCCCGGTCGGCGGCCCGCTTCTTGCGCACCACCTCGTCGAGGACGGGGGCGAGCATGGCGTCCATCGAGGCGCAGTTGGCGCGGATCCAGCCGGCCCGGTCGACCACCAGCGCCTCGGGGGTGCCGGGCGGGGTGGACAGCCGGGCGGTCGTGGCGACCGGGTCCACGGCCCGCGCGGCGGCGGACCGCAGGTCGGTGACCAGCTCGGTGATCTCGCGCCGGCTCGCCCGCGGCCCGGGGGGCGCCAACCGCGCGGCGGCCGCGGCGGCGAAGTCCCAGTCCACGAGGGCGCTGCCCCGCACGTCGTCGAGGGGAACGTCGTCGGTGGGGGCGGGATGCTCGCTCATGCGGTGACGGTATGCGCTCGCTCGCCCCCGCGGCGACCCGGGATGCTCAGCAGCCGCACCGGGCGAGGTCGGCGACCACCTCGTCCAGCACCGAGGCCGCCTCGATCGCGGCGGAGCCCCGGTCGATGTCGTCGGCCGTCAGGGCGTAGACGAGCAGCCGCCCGTCGCGGGTCACGACCGTGCCGGCGAGCGAGCTGACCCCGGGCAGGGTGCCGGTCTTGGCGCGGGCGTTGCCGACGGCCGGGTCGTGGACCTCGAGGTGGAACCGGGTGGCGAGGGTGCCGGTGTAGCCGGCGATCGGCAGGCCGCCCGCGGCGAGCACCTCCTGCAACCGGGGGTGGGAGCCGTCGGCGCCGGCCACGAGGACGTCGGCGACGGCGGCGACCGGGATGAGGGTGCCTTCGGACAGCCCGCTGGCGTCCGTGAGGCGGACCCCCGTCATGTCCAGCCCGTAGTCGTCGACCATCGTCTGCCGGATCCAGGCGGTGACCGACTCCTGGTCGGCCGCCTCGCCGTCGGCCACCGCGGCCTGTCGGGCCAGCTGCTCGACCATGGCGTTGTCACTGGTCGCCAGCGCCAGCGCCAGCACGTCGCGGGCCGCCGCGGACTCCACCGTGGCGAGCTCGCGGGCGTCCGGCGCCACCTGCACCTCCTCCGCCCGGGCGTCGTCGTCCCCGGCGCCCTCGACCTCGACGCCTTCCTCCGCGAGCGCCTCGCGGAACACCCGGGCCACCTGCTGCTCGGGCGCGCGGGGCGAGGGGTTGAAGGGTCGGGCGCGGTCGGCCGAGCGGCCGATCTGCACGATGCGGCCGGCGTAGCCCTCGTCGAGCCAGCGGTCGATCCACGTGGGCATGGCGTGCGGACCCTCGACGTAGGTCAGGTCCAGGCTCACCCGGACCGGTCCGTCGGGAGCGGCCTCGCCGGCCTCCTGCGCGGACCCGAGCGAGGCCGCGGTCTGCGCCGCCAGGTCGCTGATCCCGGCGTGCCCGGCCACGGCCTCCGGGTCGCCGGCGCCGTCGGCGAGCAGCATGTCCCCCCCGGCGACGAGCACCACCTCACCCGGGTCGGCGCCCGCGACCACCCGCGTGGTGAAGGTGTGGTCCCCCGGCAGCCCGGTGACGACGGCCGCGGCGGCGAGCAGCTTGGTCGTCGAGGCCGGGGTGACCAGACGGGAGGAGTAGCGGTCGCCCAGCGGCTCACCGGTGAGGGCGTCGCGGATGGCGACGGCGCGGCGGGTGGTGCCGCCCAGCCAGGTGCTGTCGAGCTCGTCGCTGATCTGCCCGGACACGGCGCCGCGGTCCGGCACCGGCGCCGTGGTGACCGGCCGCAGGGGCTCCGTGGCGGGCGCGATCCGCGGGCGCACCTCGCCCGGGGACGGCGCGGCGTCCGTCGTGGTGGTGGCCCGGTCCTGCGCCGGCGCGTCCTCCGTGGCGCCGACCTGCTCGGAGGCGGCGGCGCGCGGGCCGGCCGTCCCGGGCGCGAGCGAACCGAGGGCGACCGCGAGCGCGGTGACCCCGGCGAGGGCATACCGTGTGCTGCGGGGGGTGCTGCGCAGACCTTCCACCGACGTGCTCGACCTCCGTCGTCCCGGACCCCCCGGATGAGGGACACTGGGGGCCGAGCCTATGCCGTCCCCGAGCCGAAGAGAGCAGCAGATGCAGTTCGACGTGACGATCGAGATCCCGCAGGGCAGCCGCAACAAGTACGAGGTCGACCACGCGACCGGCCGGATCCGGCTGGACCGCATGCTCTTCACCGCGACCCGCTACCCCGCCGACTACGGCTACATCGAGGAGACCCTCGGCGAGGACGGCGACCCGCTGGACGCGCTGGTGCTCCTCGACGAGCCGACCTGGCCCGGCTGCCTGGTGCTCGCCCGACCGATCGGCATGTTCCACATGCGCGACGAGGCCGGTGGTGACGACAAGATCATCTGCGTGCCCGCCGAGGACCCGCGCAAGCTGGGCATCCAGAACCTGGACGACATCGGCACCCACACCCGGCTGGAGATCCAGCACTTCTTCGAGGTCTACAAGGACCTCGAGCCGGGCAAGTCCGTCGAGGGCGCCCACTGGGCCGGCCGGGAGGAGGCCGAGCAGTGCTACCTCGAGTCCGTGAAGCGCGCCAAGGACGAGGGCATGTCGACCGCGCGCTGGCCCATGCCGCAGCACTGACCTCCGGCCCCTGACGCCCCCCGGGCGGGGTCGCCACGCGCACCTCACCCCGTCCACCCGTCGCGCCGAGCGGAACCATCGGCGCCCGCCCGTCGTCGTAGCGGTGCACGGGGCGGACACCCGTGCCGCGCGCGGTACCATGGCTCCCGCACGGGCCACCGGCCGGCGACGACGACGCCCGCGGAGTGACCGCGGCACACGACAGGGGATTTCGATGACAACGGTGAACGACACGACCGGCGAGGTCGACGAGGGCGGGCGCAAGACGCCGTGGCTGCTCATCGGCGGGGGTGTCGCTGCGGCCGCCGTCGTCGGGGGTGGCACGGCGTTCGCGCTCATGATGGGTGGCGGGGGTGACCGTCCGGACAGCGTCCTGCCCGGCGAGGTCGCGGCCTACGCGCAGGTCGACCTGGACCCCTCGGCGGGGCAGAAGGTCGCCGCCGTGCGCTTCTTCCAGGGCCTGGACTCCGAGATGGACGAGCGCCTCTCCAACGGCGAGTGGCGCGAGTGGGTGTGGGAGCAGATCGAGGAGGAGGGCGACGTCCCCGGTGACGTGTCCTTCGAGGAGGACATCGAGCCCTGGCTCGGGGACCGCGCCGGCATGGTCGTCATGGGGGCCGGCGAGGGCGAGGAGCCGGTCGTCGCCGTCGCGCTGCAGGTCAAGGACGGCGACGCGGCGATGGCCTTCCTCGACGAGCACGTCGCCGACAGCTCGGAGGAGGTCGGCTACTACCTCGAGAGCGACTACGTGGTCTTCAGCGAGGCCGACACCATCGAGGCCGTCCGCTCCGCCGCCGAGGCCGGCACCCTGGCCGACAACGAGAACTTCACCACCGACATGGAGGACCTGGGCGAGCCCGGCGTCATGGCGATGTGGGCCGACCTCGCGCAGACCGACGAGATCGACCCCGCGGCCTACGACCCGAGCCTGCAGATGACCCAGGACCAGCTCGGGATGGGGGCCGAGCGGCCCGAGGTGGCCGGTCGCATGGCCGCCACCGTGCGGCTCACCGCGGACGCGATCGAGATGCACGGCATCAGCCGGGACGTCACCGGTATGGAGTCGCTGCCCGCCGGCGGCAACGCCGACAACCTCGTCACCCAGCTCCCCGCCGACACCGCCGTAGCGATGTCGCTGGAGCACGGTGACGAGATGGTCCAGTCGCTGTGGGACCTCTACAGCGAGGACTACGCCGAGGAGCTGCAGCAGGCCTCGGACGCCGCGGCCGAGCAGGGTTTCTCCCTCCCCGACGACCTCAAGGTCCTGCTCGGCGAGTCGATGACCCTGGCCGTCGGTCCGGGCATCGTGGACGCCGTCATGGGCATCTCCCAGACCGACCCCTCGGTGCCGGAGCTCCCCCTGGTCTACCGCGCCACGACCGACACCGACCGGGCCCGGGAGATGCTCGACGACAACGGCATGGGCGCCGGGGTGCTCGTGGTCCGCGACGACGACGGCACGCTCTCGCTCGGCACCGACCAGTCCTACGTCGACGCGGTCGCCGAGGGCGGCGGCGAGTCGCTGGGCGACACCGACCTCTTCACCCGGGCGGTCGCCGACGCGGGCGAGGCGCAGTCGACCTTCTTCGTCGACGTGGCGCCCTTCGAGCAGTACTACCTGCCCGAGGTCACCGACGAGAACGCCCGCACGGCGCTCGAGAAGCTCGCCGCCGTCGGCATGTCGAACGTCACCGAGGAGGGCGGCGACAGCCGCTTCACCCTGCGGATGGTCGCCGACCAGGAGTGAGCCGAGGGGCGCGGTGACCAGCGCCGCACCCGCACCCTGCCGACCCCCGGTGGAGGACTCCACGGAGCCCGTCCCCCGGGGGTCGCGGGTTTGGGAGGCCCCGACCCGGTCGGGTATCCTCGTCGAGTTGCCCGGCGGGCGACGCGCCGCCTTAGCTCAGTCGGCCAGAGCGATTCACTCGTAATGAATAGGTCGGGGGTTCGATTCCCCCAGGCGGCTCTCCAGCACCACCCACGACGCCCTCGACCCACGGTCGGGGGCGTCGCCCGTCGCCGGTGGACCCGACCGGCGCCGGGTACCGGTCCCGATCAGCAGGTGGTGCCGTCCGCGGGGACGGTCCCCTCGAGCAGGTAGGCGTCCACGGCGTCGTCGACGCAGTCGTTGGAGCGGCCGTATGCCGTGTGGCCGTCGCCGTCGTAGGACAGCAGCACGCCGGAGTCCAGGGTGTCCGCGAGCCCCTCGGCCCACTCGTACGGCGTGGCCGGGTCGCGGGTGGTGCCGATGACGAGGATCGGGTCGGCTCCCTGCGCCGAGTAGTCCTCCACCGTCTCGCTGGCCTGGGCCGGCCAGTACTCGCACGCACCCTCACCGGCCAGGTAGCGCCCCCACGTCGGGGACACCTCCTCGAACTGCTGCTCCACCGCCTCCGAGTCGAGGTCCTCGCCGTCGGAACCGGCCGGACGGTCGAGGCAGTTGACCGCGTAGATCGCCTGCATGCCGTTGCCGTCGTAGCTGCCGTCGCTGCCCCGGGAGGCGTAGAGGTTGGCGAGGTACATGAGCAGCGTGCCGTCGCCCTGGAACGCGCGGTCGAAGGCCTGGGACAGGATCGGCCAGGCGTTCTGGTCGTACATCGCGACGATGATCCCGTACATCCCCCAGCCCTCGGTGAGCTCGCCGGCCGCGTCGTCCCCGACCGGGAGCGGGGCGGAGTCCAGCTCGTCGAGGAAGGCGGGGATCCGCGCCATGGCCGACTCGACGTCCGAGCCCAACGGGCACTCCCCGCCGGCCACGCAGTCCTCGACGTAGGCGCGGGTGGCCCGCTCGAACCCCTCGGCCTGCCCGAGCCCCATCTCCAGGCCGGTGAGCTCGGGATCGATGGCGCCGTCCAGCACCAGGCGCCCCACCCGGTCGGGGAAGAGCGCGGCGTAGGTCGTGCCGAGGAAGGTGCCGTAGGACGCCCCGAAGTAGGTCAGCTCCTCATCGCCCAGGGCCGCGCGCAGCACGTCGATGTCCCGGGCGGCCTCGACCGTGGAGACGTGCCCGAGGAGGTCGGGGGCGTTGGCGCCGCAGGCCTGCGCGAACTCCTCGACGAGCTCCTGGGACGCCTGCTCCTCGGCGGCGTCGTCCGGGGAGGGGTCGGCGGAGAGGAACTCGTCCATCTGCTGGTCGTCGAAGCAGGTGATGGGCGCGGACCGGGCGACCCCCCGGGGGTCGAAGCCGACGACGTCGTAGGCCTCGCGCACCGGGGCGGAGATCGCCATACCGGCGCTCATGGCGTAGTCGACCCCGGAGCCACCCGGGCCACCCGGGTTGACCACGAGAGACCCCTGCGCCTCTGCGCCGGCCGGGCTGCGCAGGAGGGCGAGGTCGATCGTCTGCCCCTGCGGCTCGGCGTAGTCCAGCGGGATGGTGAGGGAGGCGCACTCGAAGTCGCCCTCGCACGCGCTCCACACCAGCTCCTGGGAGTAGTAGTCCTCCAGGCCCTCCGGCGCCTCGCCGGCGGCCGGGGTCGAGGTGGCGACCGGCTCACCGCCCTCGCTCCCGCCCTGCGAGGAGGTCGCCCTGCCGTCCTCGGGGGTCTCCGGCCCCGGCGCGTCGTCGCTGCAGGCCGCCAGCAGCGCGAGCGCGCTGAGTCCGGCGACCGCTTTGGCCGTCATCGAGGTTCGCACGTGGTGTGTCCCTTTTCCGTCTGGTCTCACCCCCGGGGCAAGAGCAACCCAATCATCATGGCCTCCAGGACCAGCAGCGGCGCGCCGTTGGCGATGAGCCGCTGGCGCGCCTCGCCGATCGTCTCCAGCGCCCCGAGCAGGCCCTCTGGTGTGAAGGAACGCGCGAGCCGCTCGATCTGCTCCGGCTCGCTGGCGTTGATCCGGTCCACGGACGCACCGGTCGCCACGAGCAGCGCGTCGCGGTAGACCGAGGCGAGGTCGGTCAACGCCGCGTCGATGCTGTCGTGCTGCTGCCGCTTCGCCTCGGCCTTGAGCCGGTCGTCGAGGCGGCGCAGGTGGGCGCGCACCGAGGGCGGCTGGGTGCGCGCCGAGGCGTCTGCGCCCAGCTGTTCGAGCAGCTCGCGCCGCTGTTCCTCGGCATGGTCCGCCGAGGTGGCCTTGGCCCCCTCCCCGGCCTCGTCGACGAGGTCCTGCGCCGCCCGCAGGGCGTCCCCCAGGGAGCCCAGCGTGAGGGGGATGCCGGTGATCTCCCGGCGGCGGGCCCGCGCGTGCTCGTCGGTCGCCAGGCGTCGGGCGATGCCGATGTGGCTCTGGGCCGCCCGCGCGGCGTAGTGCGCCATCGCCGGGTCGATGCCGTCGCGCTCGATGAGCAGGTCGGCCACCGCGCCCGCGGACGGGGTGCCCAGCCGCACGTGCCGGCAGCGCGAGCGGATCGTCACCAGGACGTCCTCCAGGGAGGGGGCGCACAGCATCCACACGGTCCGGGCCGTCGGCTCCTCCAGCGACTTGAGCAGCGTGTTGGCCGAGTAGTCGTTGAGCCGGTCGGCGTCCTCGACCACCATGACCCGCCACCGACCCAGGCTGGGCCGGGCCTGCGCCTCCAGCACCAGCGCGCGCGCCTCGTCGACCTTGATGAAGGTCTGCTCGGTGTCGACGATGCGCACGTCCGGGTGGCTTCCGGCCATGACCATCCGGCACGGCTGGCACCGCCCGCACCCCACCTGCTCGGGACCCCCGGCCTGCTCCTCGCACTGGAGGGCGGCCGCGAAGGTGCGCGCCGCGACCGACCGGCCCGATCCCGGGGGGCCGGTGAACAGCCAGGCGTGCGTCATGGACGCCGGGTCGCCGGAGGCGCGCCGCAGGGTCTGGACGACCCGCGGCTGGCCCACGAGCTGGCTGAAGACGCTCACCGCGCCCCCTCCAGCAGCGGGGCGAGGCGCTCGCGCACCTGCTCGGCCAACCGGCCGGCGTCCTCGTGCGCATCGAGGACGAGATAGCGCTCCGGAGCGCGGGCGGCGAGGTCGAGGAAGCCCTGACGGACCCGGTCGTGGAAGTCGTCGGCCTCGCGCTCCAGCCGGTCGTGGACCCGGCCGCGGCGGGCTCGGCCCCGCTCGGCGCTGACGTCGAGGAGCACGGTCAGGTCGGGCAGCAACCCCTGCGTCGCCCACAGCGATAGCTCGCGCACCTCCTCGTGGCCCAGGGCCCTCGCTGCTCCCTGGTAGGCGACCGAGGAGTCGAGGTAGCGGTCGGTGATGACGACCTCGCCGCGCTCCAGGGCCGGGCGGACGACGGTCGCGACGTGGTGGGCCCGGTCGGCCGCGAAGATCAGCGCCTCCGCACGCGGCGACACCGACCCGTCCTCGCCGTGCAGCACCAGCTCGCGCAGGGTGCGCCCCAGCGCCGTGCCACCGGGCTCGCGGGTGTGGAGCACGGCATACCCCTGCGCCTCGAGCCACTGCCCCAGCCGGGCGGACTGCGTCGACTTCCCAGCCCCGTCGCCACCCTCGACGGCGATGAACAGACCCCGCCCACGACCGCGTCCGGTGGCGCTGGGCGGGGTCGGCTCGGTCACGTGAGCAGCCTACGGGACCGGTATGACGTGCCCACCGTCGTCCACAGCGCACCGCGCCCGCGCTAGGCGCTGGCGCTCCGTCGGCCAGAGGTGCCCGGCCGCCTCGCCCGCTGGGATCTACTCGTCGCCTCCTGAGGTGCCCGCCGTGCTCGTGGCCCCGTCTCCGGGTGGAACCGGCGCCTGGGTCTGGCCGCCGCCGTCCTGCGTCGTCGGCGTGGACGTCTGCGTGGCGTCGTCCGCGACGGCGCCCCCGCCGTCACCGGACAGGACGCTCACCATCGACGCCAGCGCAGCCACACCGATGACCATGCCCGCGACCCCCAGGACGACCGTGCCTCGCGCCCTGGTCAACTTCTCCACGAGCACCGAGGCGGCCTTGACCGTCTCTGCCCCGAGGCTCCGGCGGCTCATCGTGCTGCCGTGGATCTCCACCTCGGCCGCGGATCGGTCCTCCGTGGGCTTCTTCAGCACTGCGCGGGTCTCGATGACGGCCAGCACACCAGCGGCGATGATGGCCAGGCTGGCCACCCACAGTGCGAGCAGGACGATGAGGACGGTAGCCCGCTGGGCGAAGGAGCCGTCGACCCAGCTGGAGTCCTTGACGACCCCGGCCGCCTCGGTCAGCTCGATCCGGGCCGCCGCGCGCGTGAAGATCCAGGTCGAGACGACGGCGGCGATGACCCCGGCCGTGGCGGCCACCCCGGCCACGTCACCGCTCCACTCTCCAGGAACCACGGAGACCTTCGACGTGTCCTCGGACATGGCAGCTCCTTTGCTCACCCACCGGTCACGTCCGGCGCGTGCGACGCATTGTCCCGCCGGGCACGCGCACCGCACAAGAGGTCGCCGGCCACCCGTCGGGGGCCGGCGACCCACCTCACCCGCGGGCGGAGTTGGCGACGACCGCGTCGTGGACGTACTGCGCCAGCCCCGGGGCGATCTCCTCGTAGGAGGCGGTGAACCGGGGGTCGGTGACGTACATCTGCGCGATCGCGGCGTGCATCTCCCGCGGGCAGTCGTAGAACCAGCGGCAGATCTGCTGGCGGGCCTCCTCGGCGAGCGCCGTGCCCACCTCCGAGCCGGCCTCGTGACCGGCCTGCATCGCCGCGACGAAGCGCGCGTTGAGGTCGTCCTGCTCGTCCTTGACCTGCTGCCACTGCTCGACGGAGTACCCCTGGGTGCGCCGCGCCGACTGCTGCCACGCGTCGGTGTCGCCCCAGCGCTGCTCCGCCTCGGTCGCGTAGTCGTCGTCGAATCCGTCGCCGAAGATCTGCCTCAGCTCGGCAGGGCTGACCTGGTTGCCACTCATCTCGTCCTCCAGTGCTGCGTCGATCAACCGGGTCAGCTCCTGCAGCTGCCCGATGCGGTCCGTGACGCTCGCCCGCTGCCGCCGCAGGTGCGCCGTGACGTCGGCGTCCTGCTGCAGCAGCTCGGCGATCTCCTCCAGCCCGAACCCGAGCCGGCGGTAGACGACGACGTGCTGGAGCCGGGTGAGGTCGCCCGCGGTGTAGAGCCGGTACCCGGCGAGGCTCCGCCCACCCGGCACCACCAGCCCGATCCCGTCGTAGTGGTGCAGCGTGCGGATGCTCACGCCGACCTCGGCGGCCACCTGGCCGACCGTCCACGTCTCCTGCGCCGTCATCTGCGTCACGTGCCCCAGCGTGCAGCCTCACGGAGCGTGAGGGTCAAGCCTCTTCTGCCGGGGCCTCGTCGGCAGCCGTCATGGTGCCGTGCCCGCGCAGCGACTCGAAGATGAGGCTGGTCTCGGCGTGCAGGACCCCGGGCCGGTTGGTGAGGTGGTCGAGGACGAAGTCGCGCAGGGCGTCCGCGCTCGGGACCGCCACGTGCACGTAGTAGTCGATGGCCCCGGAGACGTGGAAGGCCCCCAGCACCCCGGGCAGCTGCGGCACCTCGCGGGTGAACTCCTCGAAGTTCGCGCGCCGGTGCCCGCCGAAGCGGATGGCGATCATCGCCTCCACCGGTCTCCCCACCGCCACCGGGTCGATGTCGGCATGGATACCGCGCACGACACCGCGCTCGCGCAGCGAGCGCACCCGGACCAGACAGGTGGACTCGGCGACGCGGACCTCCCGGGCCAGCATCGCGTTGGACATCCGCCCGTCCAGCTCGAGGAGGCGCACCAGCGCCTGGTCGGTGTCGTCGAGCGGCTTGTCGTCACGAGGATTCTTCGGCACGAGGTCAGCGTATGCCGTCCGCCGCGCAGATGCGGCAGCCCGACCGGGCGGGGGCCAGGTCGGGCTGCCGGTCCGGTGGTCCCTACTCCAGGGTCCGCAGCTGCTCCAGGACGTCGTCGGCGACGGCGCCGTCACCACCGAGGACGCTGACGAGGGCCGGCTGGAGCCGCTCGAGCGTCGTCCAGGTCGACGGGGGCACCGAGTCCTGGCGGACCAGGAGCATCGGCGCGTCCACGGCGCCGGCGGTCGCCGCCCCGGCCAACGCGTCCGGCCAGTTCTGCCCCGAGGCGATGAACACCTGGGCGCGGGTCTCGTCCGCCCCCGCCAGCAGGGCGGCCGTGGCATACCGGTCCGGACCGGCCACCCGCGTGACCTCGCCCCACTCCTCCAGCATGGTCTCGACCTCGTCGTCGACGACCCCCTCACCACCGAGCAGCACGATCTCGTCCACACCGAGGTCGGTGAGCGCCGCCGCCGTGGCGGCCGGCACCGCGTCGGGCCGCACGAGCAGCACCGGCGCGTCGGAGCGACCCGCCCGGGCCGCGCCGGCCAACGCGTCGGGGTAGTCCCGGCCGGTGGCGACGTAGGCCGTGTCCGCCGTGCCGAACTCGGCCGCGACGAGCGCTGCCGTGGCGTACCGGTCCTCCCCCGCGAGACGGCGTGCGTCCACCCGGGCGGACTCCTCGATCGCCTCGACGACGGCGTCCTCGATCGCGCCGTCACCGCCGAGGACGACGACCTCCTGCGGGTCGAGCCGTTCCAGCTCGCCGGCGGTCGCCGCCGGGAGCCGGTCGGACGTGGTGAGGAGCACCGGCGCACCGATGCTGCCGGCCCGCGCGGCTGCCGCCAGGGCGTCCGGGTAGTCGACGCCGGTGGCGACGAAGACCGCCTCCACCCCCGGGGCGAAGGTCCGCGACAGCAGGACGGCGGTGCCGTAGCGGTCCTCCCCCGCGATCCGCTCGACCTCGGGGTTGACCGGCCCGGGCGGCGTGCCGCAGTCCTCGTGGAGCAGGGCGAAGTCCTGCTCCACGACCTCACCGCGTCTCGGGCTGACCGTGGCGCTGTCGCTGAGGTGCGCCGCGGCGGAGGCGAGCAGCTCCAGGTCACCGACCCGGGTGTCGATCCACCGGGCGTAGAGGCCGTCCGCGTCGGTCACCATGCGCCAGCGCGGCTGGTCGGCCCGCTCGGGGGTCGCGTCCACGACGGCCCCGCCGAGCGGGTCCGTGGCGCCCTCGCAGTCCTCGCCCTGGACGAGACCGGTCAGCTTGCCCCAGGTCGCCGGCGGTTGAACCGTCATCGTCACCTCCGCGGTGGGGTCGCTCCCGGCCACGCCGCCGGTGGCGCGGACGCCTGCGGTGTAGGCACCGGGCTGGGCCACGTCTCCGTCGGTCGTCACCTGGACGGTCACCGACTCGCCCGGCTCGAGGGTGAGCTCGGTCTGGGAGAGCGAGAGCCACGGCACGTCCACCCCGGCGTCCGAGCACTCGTCGAACCCGGGCAGCAGCTCGACCACGTCGACGGCGGTCCCACCGTCGGACCCCCCCACCTTGACGAAGCCGCAGGCCCCCGCTCCCCGGTAGCTGGGCACGTTGGCGTTCGGCAGGTCGACCCACGTGTCGGCCGCCGGGTCGTAGCCGAAGGTCTCGTTGGACAGGTCGCCCTGCTGCACGCCGCCGCTGACGACCAGCTGACCGTCGGCCGCGGCGTAGGCCGCCGCCCAGTGGTCGTTCGGCGCGTCCGCGACCGGGGACCACGTGTCGCCCACCGGGTCGTAGGCGTAGGTGGCCGCCGAGCTGGCGCCCGTGCCGGGGTCGACGCCACCGGAGCAGAAGAGCTGGCCCTCCGCACCACCGCACGAGGTGAAGGCGGTCCCCTCCGGGTAGTCCGCCACCTCCTCCCAGGAGTCGGTCCCCGGGTCGTAGGCCGTGACGGCGGGGGAGGCGGGCGCACAGTCGCCGGTGGTGCACCCGCCGACCGTGTAGAACCGTCCGTCCAGGACCCCCTGACCAGCGGCCGAGACCACGGACGGGTTGTCCGCCACCTGGGTCCAGGCGTCGGCCTCCGCGTCGTAGACGAAGGTGGCACCGGTCGTCGTGCCGGTGTCGTCCCACCCGCCGGACACCACGATCTGCCCACCGACGACGCCGGCCGCCGGCGCGTTGACCCTCATCGGCAGCGGCGCCACCTCAACCCACTCCATCGCGGCGTTGTCGTAGCGGTAGACGGCGTCCGTCGGCTCGGAGCCGTCGCTGCCGCCCACGACGTACCACTGGCCGTCGAGGGCCACGACCCGGTGGTCCATGATCCCGGTCGGGTAGGGCGTGAGCTCCGTCCACGGCTCCTCCTGGGGAGCGCGGGGCGACGGGGAGGCCTGCCCCGCCCCGGGCGCCGCGCCGAAGGAGGCCGCGACGTCGGCGGTCCGCACCGGCGCCCCCTCGGCAGCCCGGGCGTCGGCGGCGGAGTGACGGGAGCCGTCGGCGCGCAGGATGGTCATGTCACCGCCCACCTCCCGCAGCTCCACCTGTGCGGTGCCGGTGCCCTCGTTGCTCACCGTGAGGTCGCGGGTCTGCGCCTCACCGAGACTGACGTCGGTCTTGATCGACCCCGGGTCCACCGTGAGGACGCCACCCTCCAGCGTGAAGTCGGCGCGGACCGCGCCCTCGTCGGGCACGCCCACGTCCTGCCGCGCCGGGCTGTAGCTGCGGGCGGTCGCCTCGAAGGGGTGCGTGCCGGCCAGCGAGCTGAACAGCCAGTAGAAGCCGTCGTCCTGCCCCTCGTCCGCCGGGGTGTCCTTGCTCATGCCGGAGTCGCCGGAGTCCAGGTTGGCCACCGTCGCGCCGCTGACCGGGTCGCCGTCGACACCGGAGGAGACGGCGCCCACGACGTACCCGCCCGCACCGACCGGGTCGCACGACATGCTGCCGAGCAGCACGTCGTCCACCTGCCACCAGAGGGTCCAGTTGGCGTCGTAGAAGTGCCAGCGCACCTGCACCTGACTCTGCCCGGCCGCCATCGGCAGGGGCACCGTGTCCCTGACCTCGATCTGCTCACCCGTGTAGGTCTTCACCGTGGTCCAGGTGTCGCCGCCGTCGATGCTGACGTCGAGGTCGGCGGTGTCACCGAGCTCGACGTAGAAGTGGTTGAAGGCGACGACGGGGGTGGTCTGCCCCGTGAGGTCCACGACCGGGGAGACCAGGGAGGTGTCCTGGCTGCCGTCCGGGCCGTAGAAGTCGCTGTTGACGTCGGCGAAGCCGCCCTCGCCGCCGGTGAGGTTCCCCATCCCGCCCGGGTCGTCGAAGGTCCACACCTGGCCGTTGTCGAGGTTGTCCTCCACGGTCCACCCGTCCGGCAGCTCGAGGGTGTCGAAGGACTCGGTCAACCCGGTGGAGCTGGCGGCGTACCCGTTCGCGACGCAGGTGAGGACATCGACCAGCATGCTGACGTCCAGCGTCTCGTCCCCCTCGAGCGACACCTCCTCGGAGACGACCGTGTAGCCGGGGTACTGCGCCTCGACCCGCACCACGACCGGGGTGTCCAGCGGGACGTCCAGGGCGTAGCTCCCGTCGAGCGGGTCGGTGAACGTCGTCAGCGCCGTGCCCCCGACGGAGACCTTGGCGTAGAGCGGGTAGCCCTGGCCGGAGCCGTCGCTGACGGTCCCGCTCAGGGTGCCCGTCGGCGCCTGGTCGAGAGCGAAGTCCTGCACCACCGTGCCGTCCACGGGCACGGTCACCTCCGCGCTCTCGGAGACCCAGCCGAAGCTCGAGGCGGTCAGCGCGTAGTCGCCGGCGCTCACCAGGGCGCGGTACCTGCCCTCCGCGTCGGTCGTGAGCTCACGCTCCAGCGGGCCGTCCAGGCTCACCTGCGCACGGCCCAGCGGGTCGCCGGAGGCGGCGTCGGTCACGGTGCCCTCGACGAACCCGGTGTCGCCGCGGGGGGCGGCCTCCACCAGCGCGAGCGCGTCCAGGCGTCCCTCGCCGAAGACGTTGTTGTCCTCGTCGGTGCCACCGCACTGGTCGTCCGGGGCGTCGACGGCGGTGCCGTCCAGCAGGTCCTTCGTCGCCTCGAGGTCGCCGACGAGCAGCGGCGCGCTCGACCACAGCAACGCGATCGAGCCGGCCACGTGCGGCGAGGCCATCGAGGTCCCGGAGAACGCGGCGTAGTCGTTGCCGGGCACCGAGGAGCGCACGGCGGTGCCGGGTGCCGACACGTTGGGCTTGGTCTCCCCGTCCTGGCCCGCGCCGCGGCTGGAGCTGTCGTTGATCTGATGGGCGGCGTCGTAGTTGCCGACCGAGTAGTTGACGACCAGGCTCCCCGGCGACCCCGAGGACTCACACCCCGGACCGATGTTGCCGTTGGCCCAGACCCCGAACTGGCCGGCTGCCGCCCAGGCGAGCGACACGTCCTCCATGAACGGGTCGTTGGACGGTATGCCGGAGCCCCAGGAGTTGTTGATGACGTGCGGCCGCTGGGCGGGGTCGGGGTCGCTGCCGTCGACCCGGGTCGGCGCGAGCATCCACTCCCCGCTGGTGATGAGCGCGTCGTCGGAGGGGCAGCAGCCGTTGGCGGCGATCCACCGGGCGCCCGGGGCGACGCCGACCTGGTTGTCGCCACCGTCGTCGCCGACCATGGTGCCGGTGACGTGGGTGCCGTGGGCGTCGACGTCGACCGGCTCCTCGGGAGAGACCCCGGCCGCGTCGAACCAGTGGTAGTCGTGGTCGAAGGTGCCGTCGCCGTTGTTCCCGCGGTACTGCTCCACCAGCGCGGGGTGGTCGTACTGCACGCCGGTGTCGATGGTCGCGACGACGATGCCCTCGCCGGTGACGCCGAACTCGCTCCAGACGTCGTCCGCGTTGATGTCGGCGATCCCCCACTCCACCGCTGCCGGACCGACCGCCGTGGGTTCCACCGGACGCACCTCGGGCACGTCGTAGGTGCGGGTCGGGTAGATCCCCTCGACCTCTGCGCGCCCCGCCAGGGCCAGCGCGAGGTCCTCCGACCCGGCGGTCACGTGCACCGCGTTGGTGATCCAGTGCGTCTCGTAGGTGGCCCCCTCGGCGTCCAGCTTGGCGCGCACCCCCGCCTGGCTGGCGGTCGCGGTGCTGGTGAGCGCGTCGTACACCCCCTGGCCGCGAGCGGCCCAGTCCCGCACCCCCGCGAACTGCGTGAGGTCGGGGCGCTCCTCCAGCCGCACCCAGAAGTCGGTCCTCCCCTGCGTCTCGAGCTCCTCCTGCACCGCCTGCTCGATCTTGGCCTCGGCGTCCGGCGCCGGTGCCGCGAGCGCAGGCGCCGTCGTCGTCGCCCCCGCCAGCACCACCCCCAGCATGCTGATCCCCGCGACTGCCCTGCGCCATACCCCTGCCTGAACCATGTCGGCCTCCCAGCGCGTCCTGCCTCGATCGGATGACCTGACGGTAGGCAGCACCAGGGCGGGCCACAACGACCGGCGTGGGGCAATCGTCGGGCAGTGTCAGCCGCCGGCGGACGCACCCGTCGGCGCGGTGACGGTCAGGGTGCGGGCCTGGAAGCCGCAGCCCCGGACGGTCTCGACCGTCAGCGGGAGGCGGGCCCCGCCCAGCTTGCGCCGCAGGCGCTTGATGACCGAGCGGACCTGCTCGCCGTCCCCCACGAAGGACGTCCCCCACACGTCGCGCGAGAGCTCCAGGATCGACCACGCGTGCCCCTGGTCGGAGACCAGGAGAGCGAGGACGTCGTACTCCAGGGGGGTCAGGCGCACCGCGCGGCCCCCGGCGGCCACCGTCCGCGCCTCGGGGTCGAGGACGACGTCCGGGCGGGGCGCCCCCTCCACCTGCCGGCAGCCCAGCTCCGCAGCACCCGAGCCGAGCAGGGTGGCGGCGTGCTGCCTGCTGGTCGCGAGGACGACGCACACCCCGTCGGGAAGTCGGGCGAGGAGGCGCTCGCGCTCGGCCCGGGTGGCCGCGATGACGAGCACCATGGACCGACCGGCGTCGGGACCAGGGACCGGCCGCACGTCCCCGATGTGAGTCACCCCCATGGCCGAACCTTAGTGGCACCCGGGCCCGGTGTCACGACCTGCGGGTCGATGAGGACCTGGACGCATATTATGTCTGCACATAGCCGTTTAACCGCCGATCCTGTGGCATTCTTGACTGTTGCCCGCAGTTTCCCCATCATGAGGGTATGCCGCTGCCTCGCCCCGACCTCGACACCCGCGCCGTCCACGCCGGTCGCGCCGACCTCACCGCGCTCGGGGTGCACGTGCCCCCGATCGACCTGTCCAGCACCTACCCGCTGCCGGACGTCGAGACCGGTGGGGAGGCCTACGACCAGATGGCCGGAGGCGGGGCCCGTCTGGACGGTCAGTCCGCGGTCTACCAGCGGTTGTGGAGCCCGGGGGTCGCGCGCTTCGAGGAGGCCTTGGCCGAGCTCGAGGGCGGCGAGGCCGGGGTGGCCTTCGCCTCCGGGATGGCGGCGCTGAGCGCCGTGCTCCTGGCGTGCACCGGCGCCGGCACCCCCCAC
This sequence comes from uncultured Serinicoccus sp., assembly GCF_947487915.1. GTDB lineage: Bacteria > Actinomycetota > Actinomycetes > Actinomycetales > Dermatophilaceae > Ornithinicoccus. The sequence continues at coordinate 88,146 of NZ_CANKYH010000011.1, forward strand.
GTCGTCGCGGTGCGTCCGCTCTACGGCGGCTCGGACCACCTGCTGGCCACCGGGATGCTCGGCACCCGGGTGACCTGGACCGACCCCGAGGGGGTCGCCGCAGCGATCGAGGCGGACACCGGGCTCGTCGTCGTCGAGACCCCGGCCAACCCCACCCTGGACCTGGTCGACCTGCGGGAGGTGGTCGCCGCCGCCGGCGACGTGCCCGTGCTCGTGGACAACACCTTCGCCACCCCGGTCCTGCAGCGGCCGCTGGAGCTGGGCGCGAGCATCGTCCTGCACTCGGTCACCAAGTTCCTCGCCGGGCACGGCGACGTCCTCGCCGGTGCGGTGGTGACCTCGGAGGCGTGGGCCCGACGGATCCGGCCGGTACGCGCCGTCACCGGCGCCGTCCTGCACCCGCTGTCGGCCTACCTCGCGCACCGCGGCCTGCAGACGTTGCCGCTGCGGGTGCGCGCCCAGCAGGAGGGTGCCCAGGTGGTGGCCCAGTGGCTGCGCGGCCATCCCGCGGTGCGGGAGGTCTTCTACCCCGGGGCGGACGGCGACCCGCGCCGCCTCATCGGCCGCCAGATGGCCGGCCCCGGCGCCGTCCTGGCGCTGGACCTCGGCAGCTACGAGGCCGCCGCGGCCGTGGCGCAGGGTTGCCGGCTCATCACGCACGCCGTCTCCCTCGGCGGCGTGGACTCCCTCGTCCAGCACCCCGCCGCCCTCACCCACCGCCCTGTCGCGGCCGAGGCGCGGCCGGGCGCCGGCATACTCCGGCTGTCCGTGGGCCTCGAGGCTCCCGAGGACCTCATCGACGACCTCGAGCAGGCGCTCGCCGCGCTGGTCCCCGACGAGCGCCCCGTGACCACGTCGGTCTGAGGCGCGGGACGGCTCAGGACTTCTTCGTCGACGCCCGGCCGGTGGAGCCCTTCTTCGCCGGGGCCTTGCGCGTGGTCTTCGCCCTCGTCGCCGGCTTCTTGCGGGTGGTCGGCCCCTTGGACCGCTTCTCCGCGATGAGCTCGAAGGCCCGCTCCTCGGTCAGCGTCTCGGGGTCGTCCCCACGGCGCAGGGTCGCGTTGGTCTCCCCGTCGGTGACGTAGGGCCCGAACCGGCCGTCCTTGGCGACGACCTTGCGGCCCGACACCGGGTCCTCGCCGAACTCGGCCAGCGGCGGCTTGGCCGCCCCGCGCCCCCGCTGCTTGGGCTGGGCGTAGATCGCCAGCGCCTCCTCGAGGGTGATGTCGAAGATCTGCGCCTCGGTCTCCAGGGAGCGGCTGTCGGTGCCCTTCTTGAGGTAGGGCCCGTACCGGCCGTTCTGCGCGGTGATGTCCACGCCCTCGGCGTCCTGGCCGACGACCCGCGGCAGCGAGAGCAACCGCAGCGCCGTGTCCAGCTCGATCGTGGCGAGGTCCATGTCGGCGAAGAGCGAGCCGGTGCGCGGCTTGGCCTTGGCCTTCTTCTTCGCGCCCTTGGCCTCGCCGTCCTCGTCCTCGACGACCTCGGTGACGTAGGGGCCGTAGCGGCCGTTCTTGGCGACGATCTCCCGGCCGGTCTCGGGGTCGGTGCCGAGCACCCGCCCGTCGTCGGCGGCGGCCGCGAGCAGCTCCTCGGCCTTGGCCGCGGTCATCTCGTCCGGGGCGATCTCGTCGGGCACGGTCGCGCGACGCGGGGTCTCGCCCTCCTCGCCGGGCAGCTCGACGTAGGGCCCGTAGCGACCGACCCGCACCACCGTGCCGTCGCCGGTCGTCACCGCGGACACGGCGCGGGCGTCGATGTCGCCGAGGTCGGCGACGAGGTCGCGCAGCCCCTGGGTCGAGGTCGCCTGGTCGCCGAAGTAGAAGCGCTGCAACCAGGCGACCCGCTGCTCCTCGCCGTTCGCGATCTTGTCGAGGTCGCTCTCCATCGACGCCGTGAAGTCGTAGTCGACCAGCCGCGGGAAGTGCTGCTCGAGCAGCTGGGTCACCGCGAAGGCCAGCCAGGTCGGCACCAGGGCCGAGCCGCGGCTGTGGACGTAGCCGCGGTCCTGGATGGTGCCGACGGTCGCCGCGTAGGTCGAGGGCCGGCCGATGCCACGCTCCTCCAGCGCCTTGACCAGCGTCGCCTCGGTGTAGCGGGCCGGCGGGCTGGTCTGGTGGCCCTGCGCGTCCGCCCGCAGCGTCTCCAGCGCGACGCCCTCGCTCAGCTTGGGCAACCGCATACCCATGGCGCTGTCGTCGCCGTAGCGGCTCTCGTCGCGGCCCTCCTCGTAGGCGGCGAGGAAGCCGCGGAAGGTGATGACGGTGCCGGAGGCGGAGAACTGCGCGCTGGAGTATGCGGTGCCCCCGGCCCGGGTGCCCTCGGGCAGGGTCGCGGTGAGCTTGACGCTGGCGGTCGACCCCTTCGCATCGGCCATCTGGGAGGCGATGGTCCGCTTCCAGATGAGCTCGTAGAGAGCGTACTCCCCGCCGCGGATCTCGCCGGCCACCTGCGCCGGGGTGCGGAAGGTGTCGCCGGCGGGGCGGATGGCCTCGTGCGCCTCCTGGGCGTTCTTGCTCTTCTTGCCGTAGACGCGCGGGCTCTCGGGCACGAAGTCGGCCCCGTACATGTCGCGCGCCTGGCTGCGGGCGGCGCTCACGGCCCCGCTCGACAGGTTGGTCGAGTCGGTGCGCATGTAGGTGATGTAGCCGTTCTCGTAGAGCCGCTGCGCGGTGCGCATGGTGCTCTGGCTGTTCATCCGCAGCTTGCGCGAGGCCTCCTGCTGCAGGGTGGAGGTGGTGAAGGGGGCCGAGGGACGGCGGGTGTAGGGCTTCTCCGAGACCTCCCGCACGACGACATCGGCCTCGCGGGTGCCGGCGGCTATCGCCTCCGCCGCAGCGGCGTCCAGCTGCACGGCGTTCGTGGTCTTCAACGTGCCGTCGTCGGCGAAGTCTCGACCGCTGGCGACCTTGGACCCGTCGATCCCGGTGAGCTTGGCCTCGAAGCCCTGGCCGCTGTTGCCGCCGGGGGCGAACTCCCCCTCGACGTCCCAGTAGGACGCGACCCTGAAGGCCATCCGCTCCCGCTCGCGCTCCACCACCAGCCGGGTCGCGACCGACTGCACGCGTCCGGCCGACAGCCCCTGCTTGACCTTGCGCCACAGCACGGGCGACACCTCGTAGCCGAACAGCCGGTCGAGGATGCGGCGGCTCTCCTGGGCGTCGACGAGGTGGGTGTCCAGCTCGCGGGTGTCGTTGACGGCGCGCTGGATGGCCTCCTTGGTGATCTCGTGGAAGACCATGCGACGCACCGGCACCTTGGGCTTGAGGACCTCGAGCAGGTGCCAGGCGATCGCCTCCCCCTCGCGGTCCTCGTCGGTCGCGAGGTAGAGCTCGTCGGCGTCCTTGAGCGCCCGCTTGAGCTCGGTGACCTTCTTCTTCTTGTCCGCGTCGACCACGTAGTAGGGCTCGAAGCCGTCGTCGACGGCGATCGCGAACTTGCCGTAGGGCCCCTTCTTCATGTCGGCGGGCAGCTCGGAGGGGTTCGGCAGGTCCCGGATGTGCCCGACGCTCGCGTCGACCCGGAAGTCCTTGCCGAGGTACTCGCCGATCTTCTGCGCCTTCGCCGGGGACTCGACGATGACCAGCTTGGTGCCAGGTGCCACAGGATCTCCTTCGCCCCGCGTGCCGCGGATTCGTCGCGACCTCCGACACGGGACCTCGGGCGTCACCGTAGCCCATCATGAGGGGCGGGCTACGCTGGCTCCCTATGGCGGCGAAGCGTGCGACCTCGACCAGCGGCAGGCAGCGGCGGTCCGGCCCCGCCCCGGCCCGGAGCGCGAGGTCGGCCGTCGTCCTCCTGGCCCTGGGGGCGGTGCTGCTCGCGGGCTGCGACGACGACCCCGGCGGGGGCGAGGACGACCCCGCCTCCGGCGGTGGGCAGACGGCCACCCCGACGGAGGGTGGCGGTGACGCCGGGGGTGGCGACGACGGGGGTGGTGACGACGGTGAGGCCGGCGGCACCGAGGACGCGCCCGCGGGGGAGGCGGCTCCCCCGCCCACCGCGCCGGCCGACATCGAGCCCGAGCGGGGCGAGCGCAGCGTGTCCGAGGACGGCTCGACCATCACCGTCCAGGGGGACCGGGCGGCCTTCGTGACCCCGACCGGCAACCTCGCGTGCGTGCTCAACGGCCCGAGCGCCTCCTGCCAGCTGCTCGACATGGCCTACTCGCCCAACCCCGACCACCTGGTCGACAACGGGGTCGGCGGGTGCGCCGTCGACGCGGCCGACACCATGGTGCTCACCGATGCCGGGGGCGTCTGGACGTGCCCGCCGGAGACGCTCACGAGCACCGCCGCGGCCACCGAGGGCGGCTGGTGGGCCGAGGCGGCGGGCGCCCCGACGACCGGCGTCGAGGACACCGACGCGGCCGTCCTGGAGTACGGCCTCACCCTGCGCGTCGGGGACACGACCTGCCTGTCCAGCGAGGACGGCGTCACCTGCCGCAGCGGCGACCTGGGCCGGCAGTTCTTCATCTCCCGCAACGCCTACCGCTTCGGCGCCAGCTGACCGACGCCCGCTGGACGCCGCCCGTGCGCGAGTTGATACGCCGCCCGTGCGCGAGTTCTCGCCTCAGCGCAGGAGCCCGTCCTTGACCAGCTCGTGCAGGGTCGGCAGCACGGCCCGCTCGACGTCAGCCGCAGGCTGCTCGGTGAGGACGGCCAGCCCGGCGCACAGCTGACGTGCCGTGAGCTCGCCGTCGCAGGCGCCGACGAGGCCGGCGGCGAGCGTGTCGAGGCGCACCGTGCGGCGCAGCCCCCCGCCCTGCCGGACCTGGATCACCTGCGGGTCGGGGTCCCCGGGCCGGCCGATGCGGTCCTCCGTGACGTCGTCGGCGACCTGCCACGGCGTGTCCAGCAGCCCGGCGTCGCCGTGCTCGGCCAGCCAGGTGCGGGCCTCCAGCCCGGCGAGGACCGCCGGTCCCAGGGGCGAGGCCACCGGTCCCCGGACGTCCATGAGGTCCAGCCACGGCTCGCGCCCGGTGCGCGGTCGGCACACCGTGACGACGCCGAAGCCGAGCCGCTCGATCCCGCGCTCGGCGAAGTCGTCCAGCCACGCGGCATACAGCTCCTCGAAGCCGGCGCTGCCCGGCTGGTGCCCGCCGTCGCGCGTCCACGTCTCGGCGTAGTCCGCGACGTCCTGCTCCTCGCGCTGCACGACCCAGGCGTCCAGGCCGGTGCCCGCGAACCAGGCGCCCACGTGCTCGGTCCAGTCCTCCCCCGCGCGCAGCTCCCAGTTGGCGAGCAGCTGGGCGATCCCCCCGGGGCGCAGGTGCTCGCGCAGCCCCCGCACCAGACCGGCGACGAGGGTGTCGCCCGCCCGGCCCCCGTCGCGGTACTCGTACAGCGGGACGCCGGTGCGCCGCGGCGTGATGACGAAGGGCGGGTTGCTGACGACGAGGTCGAACTCCTCCCCGGCCACCGGCTCCAGCAGGCTGCCGGCCCGCAGCTCGGCCTCCACCCCGTTGAGCGCGAGGGTGAACCGGGCGAACGCCAGGGCCCGCTCGGAGAGGTCGGTCGCGACGAGGTGTGCCGCGTGCCCGGCCAGGTGGAGGACCTGGACCCCGCTGCCCGTGCCGATGTCCAGGGCGCGCTGCACCCGGGGCCGCGGCGCCCAGCTGGCGAGGGTCGACGAGGCCCCACCGATCCCGAGCACGTGGTCGGTCGGCAACGGACCACCGGTCGCCATCTCCGAGCGGTCGGAGACGACCCACCACGACTCCTGCTCGGTGGCGTAGGGCCGCAGGTCGCAGGCCGCCACGAGCGCGCCGTCGGCACGTTCGGCGACCAGGCCCAGCCGCAGCAGGCCGGCGGCGCCGAGCCGGGGCAGGGCTCCGTCGAGGAGCTCACGCCGGACCGCGCTGCCCAGCGCGAAGAGCCGGCACAGCACGGCGACGGGGTCGGAGGACCCCTCGGTGGCACGCAGCGCCGGGAGCGGCTGCTCGCGGTGCAGCGCCGCCACCGCCACCGGCCCGAGCACCTGCGCCAGGGCGTCGACGGTGTAGCCCACCTCACCCAGGTCGACCCGCAGGTCGTCCAGGAGCCTCGGGTCCTCGGCGGAGGGCGGGGGCAGGCTCAGCGTTCGACCGCCGTCGCCGGCACGTCGTCGCTCTCGCCGATAGCGATGTCGCGCCGCTTGGACACGACGACCGCGACGACGATGACGGCCAGGGCCACCAGGGCGATGCCGTAGCGGGCGAGGCCGTTGGCGCCCTCGCCGTAGGTGAGGCCGATGATCGCCGGGGCGATGAGCAGCGCCACGAGGTTCATCACCTTGATGAGCGGGTTGATCGCCGGGCCGGCCGTGTCCTTGAACGGGTCCCCGACGGTGTCGCCGATGATGGTCGCCTCGTGTGCCGCGCTGCCCTTGCCGCCGAAGTTGCCGTCCTCCACGATCTTCTTGGCGTTGTCCCACGCACCGCCGGAGTTGGCCAGGAAGACCGCCATGAGCACGCCGGTGCCGATGGCGCCGGCGAGGTAGCCGGCGAGCGAGCCCACGCCGAGGCCGAAACCGACCGCGATCGGGGCGAAGACAGCCAGCAGGCCGGGGGTGGCGAGCTCGCGCAGCGAGTCGCGGGTGCAGATGTCGACGACCCGGGCGTACTCCGGCTTCTCGGAGTAGTCCATGATCCCGGGCTTCTCGCGGAACTGCCGACGCACCTCGAAGACGATGGCACCGGCCGCGCGGGTCACCGCGTTGATCGCCAGGCCGGAGAAGAGGAAGACGACCGACCCACCGATGAGGATGCCGACGAGGGCGCGCGGGTCGAAGACCAGGAACGACTGCAGCACGTCGCCGCTGGCGTCTCCGGCCGTCTCCAGCGCCTGCAGGATCGCGTCGAGGTAGGACCCGAAGAGGGCGGTGGCGGCGAGCACGGCCGTCGCGATGGCGATGCCCTTGGTGATGGCCTTGGTGGTGTTACCCACGGCGTCCAGCTCGGTGAGGATCTGAGCGGCCTCCCCGTCCACGTCCCCGGACATCTCGGCGATGCCCTGGGCGTTGTCGCTCACCGGACCGAAGGTGTCCATCGCGACGATGACGCCGACCGTGGTGAGCAGCCCGCAGCCCGCGAGGGCGACGTAGAACAGCGACAGGATGAGCGACCCGCCGCCGAGGGTGAAGATGGCGAAGATCGCCGCGGCGATGGTCACCGCGGTGTAGACCGCGGACTCCAGGCCGACGCCGATGCCGGAGAGGATGACCGTGGCCGGCCCGGTGAGCGAGGTGCGCGCCACGTCGTTGGTGGGCTTGGTCTCGGTGCCGGTGAAGTAGCCGGTGAGCCAGAGGATGAAGGCGGCGAGCACGATGCCGATCACCACCGAGGCGGCGCCACCCATGGCCGCGTCGACCTGCTGGCCGCCGCCGTCGCCGGCACCGAGGTCGAAGCCCCCGGTGACCGAGAGCTCGCGGGGCAGGAAGACGAAGGCCGCGATGACCGAGGCGACCGCCGCGATGCCCGCGGAGATGTAGAAGCTGCGGTTGATCGACGCCAGGCCGCTCTCCCCTGCCCGGGCCTTGGTGATGAAGACCCCCACGATGGCGGTGAGCACGCCGATGGCCGGGATGACGAGCGGGAAGACCAGACCGCCGTCCGAGCCGAGCGCCGCGGTGCCGAGGATGAGCGCCGCGACCAGGGTCACGGCATACGACTCGAAGAGGTCGGCCGCCATGCCGGCGCAGTCACCGACGTTGTCGCCCACGTTGTCGGCGATCGTCGCGGCGTTGCGGGGGTCGTCCTCGGGGATGCCGGCCTCGACCTTGCCGACGAGGTCGGCGCCCACGTCGGCGGCCTTGGTGAAGATGCCGCCGCCCACCCGCATGAACATCGCGAGCAGCGCGGCCCCGAAGCCGAAGCCCTCGAGCACCTTGGCCGCGTCACCCTGGTAGATGAGCACGACGACCGCCGCGCCGAGCAGACCCAGCCCGACCGTGGCCATGCCGACCGTGCCGCCGGTGCGGAAGGCGATGCGCATGCCGTCGTCCCGACCGGTGGTCCGCGCGGCCTCCGCGACCCGCATGTTGGCGGCGGTGGCGAGGTTCATGCCCAGCCAGCCGATGGCGGCCGAGAAGCCGGCGCCGAAGAGGAAGGCCACCGAGCGCCCGACCCGGATCATCATGTCGTCGGCAGGCAGCGCCAGGAGCAGCACGAAGGCGACCGCCGCGAAGACCGCGAGGGTCCGGAACTGCCGACCGAGGTAGGCCGAGGCACCCTCCTGGACCGCCCCGCCGATCTCCTGCATGGACTCGGTGCCGGGTGAGGCGGCCAGCACCTCGCGGCGGAACATGAAGCCCATGACGAGGGCGACGAGGGCGATGCACAGCACCACGATGACGATCGAGGTGTCGGCACCCGAGAGCGAGACCTCGCTCGCGGCAGCGACTGGGGACATGTGTGCCTCCTCAGAGGGCCCGCACCGTTGCGGGCGACGACGCGGTGGAACCGCAGGACATCCATCGGACGTGGCCACTGTAGTGATCCGGGGTGCGCGCACCTAACACCTCGTGCCGTGCGGTGCGCACACCTTGTCGGTGCACCGGCGTAGCGTGGTGGCGAGATGGACGACCCGACCCCGCCGGCCTTCGACCCGCAGACCACCCTCGACCGCCTCGCCGCCGGTGCGCGGTCCGGGCGGCTGCGGCACGTGCGGACGGTGCCGGCCCGCCAGGGCAGGAGCGCGCCCTGGCCGGCGTGGTGCGCCGCACCGGTCAAGGCGGCGCTGCTGGGCCAGGGGATCCAGGCGCCGTGGGAGCACCAGGCGCAGGTGGCCGAGCTGGCCCGCTCGGGGCAGCACGTCATCGTGTCGACGGGGACGGCCTCGGGCAAGTCGCTCGGCTACCTCGTCCCGGTGCTCACCGCGCTGAGCGAGGGCACCGGCGCCGTGACCGGTCGCGGGGCCACCGCGCTCTACCTCGCCCCCACCAAGGCGCTCGGCGCCGACCAGGAGGCCAGGGTGCAGGGCCTCGCCGTACCGGGGGTCCGGGTGGCCCGCCTCGACGGGGACACGCCGGTCGAGGAGCGCCGGTGGATCCGCGAGCACGCGCACTACGTCCTCACCAACCCCGACCTGCTGCACCACACCCTGCTGCCCGGTCACGAGCGGTGGGCACCCTTCCTGCGGTCGCTGCGCTACGTCGTCGTCGACGAGTGCCACATCTACCGCGGGGTGTTCGGGGCCCATGTCTCAGCGGTGCTCCGGCGCCTCCTGCGCGTCGCGGCGAGGTATGGCGCGACCCCCACCGTGGTCCTGGCCTCGGCCACCGTGGCCGAGCCAGAACCGCTGGGGCGGGCCCTGCTGGGCCAGGACGTCGTGGCGGTGACCAGCGACGCCTCCCCCCGCCGGGAGACCGTGGTCGCCCTCTGGCAGCCGGACGAGCTCGAGGACGGGCGGCGGCGCAGCACCGTCGGCGAGGCCGCCGACCTGCTCACCGAGCTCGTCGGTGCCGGTGTGCAGACCGTCGCCTTCGCCCGGTCCCGGGCCGGGGTCGAGCAGGTCGCCAGCCGCGCCCGGGACGGGTGCGCCGCACGACCCGGGACCGCGGAGGCCGTGGCGGCCTACCGTGGCGGCTACCTGCCGGAGGAGCGGCGAGCCCTGGAGTCGGCGTTGCGCGAGCGCACGCTGATGGGGCTGGCCGCCACCAGCGCCCTGGAGCTCGGCATCGACATCGCCGGGCTGGACGCCGTGGTCATGGCGGGCTGGCCGGGCACGCGCGCCTCCTTCTGGCAGCAGGCGGGGCGCGCCGGGCGCAGCGGCTCGCCCTCCCTGGCCCTGCTGGTGGCGGCCGACGACCCGCTCGACGCCTACCTCCTGGACCACCCCGAGCTGATCTTCGAGGCACCGGTCGAGTCCTGCGTCCTGGACCCGGAGAACCCCTACGTCCTCGGGCCGCACCTCGCCGCGGCCGCCGCCGAGCTCCCGCTCACCGAGCAGGACGAGCGGTGGTTCGGGACCGGGCTGCGCGCGCTGGCCGAGCAGCTCGTCGTGGGTGGCGTGCTGCGCGCCCGCCCGACGGGCTGGTACTGGGCGCGCCCGGACCGCCCCAGCGACCACGTCGCCCTGCGCGGTGCCGGGCAGACCGTGCAGATCGTCGACAGCCGCAGCGGACGCGTCCTCGGCACGGTCGACGAGGCCCGTGCCCTGACGACGGTGCACGAGGGCGCGGTCTACGTCCACCAGGGCGAGCCCTACGTCGTCACCGCCCTCGACCTCGACGCCTCGGTGGCGCTGGTGGTCCACGGCGACCCCGGCTGGACGACCCGGGCGCGCAGCGAGAGCAGCTTCCGCATCCGCGCCCGGCACACCGAGCAGCAGTGGGGCGCGGCGGCGCTCGCCTCGGGACGGGTCGAGGTGACCACGCAGGTGACCGCCTTCCAGCGGGTGCTCCCCGACGGCAGCGTCATCGGCACGCACCCCCTCGACCTGCCCGCCCGGACGCTCGTCACCCAGGCCGTGTGGTGGACCCTGCCCGCGGAGGAGCTCGCTCTCGCCGGGCTGGCCGAGCAGGACGTGCCAGGGGCGCTGCACGCCGCCGAGCACGCCTCGATCGGCATGCTCCCCCTGCTCGCCACCTGCGACCGTTGGGACATCGGTGGGGTGTCCACGGCGCTGCACCCGGACACTGGTCTGCCGACCGTCATGGTCTACGACGGCTACCCGGGAGGGGCCGGGTTCAGCCACCGGGCCTTCCGGGAGGCCGCCCGGTGGCTGTCCGCGACCCGGGACCTCGTGGAGAGCTGCCGGTGCGCCGACGGCTGCCCGGCCTGCGTCCAGTCGCCCAAGTGCGGCAACGGCAACGAGCCGCTGGACAAGGCCGGCGCGGTCGCCGTGCTGGACCACCTGCTCAGCGAGCGGGACGTCGTCCTCCCCACCGGCTGAGCTCACTGGTGGACTTTGGGGGCAGACAGGAGTAGGTCTCTTGTCTGCACCCCGGGTCCACCGGGTCACTGCCGGGCT
>NZ_CANKYH010000012.1 GCF_947487915.1 uncultured Serinicoccus sp.
ACGACCCCGGCGCCCCCTCCGGAGTCCAGCCCGACGACCCCGGCGCCCCCTCCGGAGTCCAGCCCGACGACCCCGGCGCCCCCTCCGGAGTCCAGCCCGACGACCCCGGCACAGCCCGCGACCCGGACACGCGAGACATCCCGCCAGGAACGCCCTGGTCGTCCCCTCCGGACGCACCCCCACCCTTCTGAGGACGGGGGTGCCGCCGCTCAGCGCTGCAGCTCCTCCAGGACGGCCTGCAGCCCGTGCCACACCTCGACGAAGGTGGTGGACAGCGGCGACAGGCCCAGCCGCAGCCCGTCCGGGGAGCGGAAGTCGGGGATCACCCCGCGGTCCCAGAGCCGGGGGTATGCCTCCTCGAAGGCCGGGTGGCGCAGCGTCAGGTGACCGCCCCGCCGCTCGTGCGCGCGCGGGCTCGCGACGACGACGCCCAGCTCGGTGGGCCACGACTCCACGACGGACCAGGCGAAGTCGGTGAGGCGCAGGGACTTGCGCCGCACCTCCTCGATGCCGGCCTCGGCGAGCAGCTGGGCACCCAGGCGCACCGGCACCATGCCGATGATCGGCGGGGTCCCGCTCACGAGGGCCCGGATGCCCGCGGCGGGCTGGTAGCCCTGCTCCATGCGGAAGGGGTCGCGACGGCCCATCCAGCCCTGCACCGGCTGCTGCAGCGTCGGGAGGTCGTGGTGGCGGCGCGCGAGGTAGGCGTGGGCGGGCGCCCCCGGCCCCCCGCACAGGTACTTGTAGTCGCAGCCCACGGCCGCGTCCCAGCCCCACTCGTCGGCCCGCACCGGGACCGAGCCGGCGCTGTGGCTGGTGTCCCACAGGACGAGGGCGCCGGCGTCGTGCACCATCCCCGTGATGCGGGCCGCCTCGGCGACGAAGCCGGAGCGGTAGGCCACGTGCGAGAGCAGGACCACCCCGGCGCGCTCGCCCACGACATCCGCGACCTGCTCCGGGGTCACCCCGGCGGCCGGGGCGGCGTCGATCCACCGCAGGACCAGACCACGCTCGGCCGCGACGCCCTCCGCGACGTAGCGGTCGGTCGGGAAGTTGTCGGTGTCGAGCACGAGCTCGCGACGTGCCGGGTCCGTCGCGAGCTGGTGGTCCACGAGGGCCCGGAGCACCTTGTAGAGCAGCACGGTGGTGGAGTCGGCCACCACCGTCTGGCCGGGGGCCGCGCTCAGGGCGGCCGCCCCGACGAGGTCGCCGACCTCCTCCGGCCAGCGCATCCACCCCTCGTCCCAGGACCGGATGAGGCGGGTGCCCCACTCCTGCCGGACGAAGCGCTCCATCTCCTGCGCGGCCCCGGCGACGGGGCGACCCAGCGAGTTGCCGTCCAGGTAGGCCACCACGCCGTCGGCCTGCTCGAAGCGGGGCACGAAGGGCGCCAGCGGGTCCTGGGCGTCGAGCTCCTGCGCGTGCTGCAGGTCGGGGTCAACCACGACCGTCACCTCCGTGGTAGCCCTCGGGCTCGACGTCCTGGATGGCCGAGCGCACGTCGTAGAGCTCGGGGAAGAAAGTCAGGTCCAGGGCGCGGCGCAGGAAGGGGGTCCCGCTCGATCCCCCGGTGCCACGCTTGCTGCCAATGATGCGCTCCACCGTCTTGAGGTGACGGAAGCGCCATACCTGGAAGTTGTCCTCGAGGTCGACCAGCTCCTCGGCCGTCTCGTACTCCGCCCAGAACCGCTGGGGGTCGGCGTAGACGCGCCCCAACGCCTCGACCACGCCCGGGTGGGAGTGGTAGGGCTGGGAGACGTCGCGGCCCAGCACCTCGGCGGGGATCGCGTGGCCGCGACGGGCGAGCCAGGCCAGCACCTCGTCGTAGAGGCTCGGCCGGTGCAGCAGCCGGACCAGCTCGTCGTGCTGCGCCTCGTCGTGGGCGAAGACGGGGAGCATGCCGGCGTTCTTGTTGCCGAGCATGAACTCCACCGCGCGGTACTGCCAGCTCTGGAAGCCCGAGCCGGTGGCCAGGAAGGCCCGGAACCGGGCGTACTCGCTGGGGGTCAGCGTCGCCAGCACCGACCACTGCTCGGTCATGGACGCCTGGATGTGCTTGACCCGGGCGATCCGCTTGAGCGCCTGCCGGTGGTCGTCGGCACCCATGAGCTCGCAGGCACTGGTCAGCTCGTGGATCACCAGGCGCAGCCACAGCTCGGTCGTCTGGTGCTGGATGATGAAGAGCAGCTCGTCGTGCTGGGGAGGCGTCGCGCGCGGGTGCTGCGCCGACAGCAGGGTGGGCAGGTCGAGGTAGGCGCCGTAGGAGAGGTTGCGCCCGAAGTCGTCCTCGATCCCGTGCTCGAGGTCGCGCTGGGCCCGGGTGTGCCGGGTCACCGGGTCATCGCCCCGTGCCCCGCCGGCCACCGGGTCCGACCCGCTCATCGGGTGCGGTCCCGCAGGTCGGCGACGTGCGGCGAGACCGAGGGGTCCAGTCCCAACCCGATCGCGAGGTAGGTCGCGGCGAAGTCGACGGCGGCCACGTGGTCGGCGAGCCGGACGATCGGCGGGCCGCTCTCGGCCTGCACCTCCATGACCCGCACGCCCGCCTCACGCGCGGTGGTGAGCACCGCGTCGGTCAGTGCCTCCGCCTGCTCGGACTCCCGCGTGGGCGGCTCCGCCGGCGCGTCGCGCAGCATGAGCAGCCCCAGCCGCGGCGGGGCCGGACCGTCGAGATAGGGGTCGGCGAAGAGGTCGTCCCGTCGGCCCCCGTCACCGGGGCCGGTGGGGCGCTCCATGAGCTCGCCCTCCGGCTCGGCGAAGTGGTGCGGCTCCCAGCGCGAGGTGTCGATGTCCCCCAACCGGATCCGCGCGTCGTCGTAGGTGCCGGGGCGGCGGCCGCCGATGGCGGTGTAGGGCCCGTCGAAGCAGGCGACGATGCCGCTGGCCGCGTCGGGCAGCTCGCCGAAGGTCGCCGGGATGCGCGCCGTACGGGCCAGCATCGAGGCGGCGCGTGCCGCGGCCACACCGCCCAGCGGCCCGTCGCCAAGGACCACCGGCACGGTCTCGGCCAGCTGCACGGCCAGCACCTTCGCGGGGTTGACGAAGGCGTCCGAGGAGGGCCGGAACTCCTCGGCGCGGGTGTCGAGCCGGTCGGCGACGCCGACGACCATGTCCGGAGAGGCCTCGAGCAGGCCGAGACGGTCGGCCCCGATGAGCACCGGGGTCAGCAGGGTCCAGAGGGCGGTGCGCGAGCTCGTGCGCCCACCGCTGCCCACCCCGACGTGCACCCCGCGGGCACGCCGGCACACCTCGGCCAGGGGCGAGTCGTCAGCCCCGACGGTGAGCAGCATCGCCCCGCGGCGCGCCGCCTCGGCGGCCACGGCCAACGGCCCCGGCGCACGCCCGGAGAGGGACACGGCGACCACGAGGTCCATCGGGCCCACCCAGCCCGGCAGCGGCAGGTTGCGCCTGGCCTGGACGGGGACCGGTGAGCCCGGCTCCGCGAGCAGCTCCAGGACCTCGGCGACGATCGAGGAGCCGCCGATGGCCGCCACGAGGACCGATCTCGGCCGCTCGCTGCGGGCCAGCCGGTCGATGCCGGCCTCCTCGGTCAGGGTCATCGCCTCGCGCACCTGGGCGCCGGCACTCGCGAGGGCGCGCAGGGTCTCCCGGGAGTCCTTGCGGGCCAGCTCGTCGGGGTCGTCGAGCAGCGCTTCGTCGATGTAGGGCACGTGACCTCCGCAGCGGCTCAGTCGGTGACCGTGACGACGTCGGCGTCGTCGACGAGGAGGACGGGTATGCCGTCGCGCCAGGGGTAGCGCCGACGCCGCCCCGGCCCGTCGCAGTCCTCGGCGCACTCGAGCACGGGCGCGCCGTGCTCGTCGGTCCGGTCGAGGAGCTCGTGGTGCCCCACCGGGCAGCGCAGGATGCTGCGCACCCAGGGGTCGTACTCCGGTCGCGCCATCTCAGGCCTCCTGTCTCACGAGCGCCAGGACGGCGTCCCGGACGCGGACCATCGTCTCACCGTCCTGCGCCTCGACGTTGAGCCGCAGCAGCGACTCGGTGTTGCTGGCCCGCAGGGACACCCACCAGAAGGGGTCCTCGTCACGACTCATGAGCAGCCCGTCGCCCGCCCGCTCCAGGGCCCCGTGGGCGCGTGCCCAGCCGCGGACCCGGTCCGTGGCGGCGGCGACGTCGTCCACGCCGCTGTTGATCTCGCCCGAGGCGACGTAGGGGTCGACGGGGGCGAGCAGGGCGGACAGGGTGCCCTGCTGCCGCCCCAGCGCGGCCAGCACGTGCAGCGCCGCGAGCAGCCCGCTGTCGGCATACCAGAAGTCGCGGAAGTAGTAGTGGGCAGAGTGCTCGGCACCGAAGACCGCGCCGTGCTGCGCCATGCGCTCCTTGACGAAGGAGTGGCCGACGGGCGAGCGCACCAGGTGAGCACCAGCGCCCGCGACCGCCTCCTCCACGCCGCGGGGGACGACCGAGCCGTGGACCACCGTGATGTCCCCCGGGCTCCTCCCCGCGGCGACGTCGCGGGCGATCTCGCGGGTCGCGATGAGGGTGGCCACGGCACCGGCCGGGACCTGGACGCCACGCTCGTCGACGAGGACGACCCGGTCGGCGTCCCCGTCGAACGCGAGCCCGAGGTCCGCGCCGGACCGGACGACGGCGTCCTGCAGGTCGCGGACGTTGGCGGGGTCGAGGGGGTTGGCCTCGTGGTGGGGGAAGGTGCCGTCGAGCTCGAAGTAGAGCGGGTCGACGCTGATCGGCAGGCCCTCGATCCCGAGCACGGCCGGCACGGTGAGGCCCGCCATGGCGTTGCCGGCGTCCACCACCAGGCGCAGCGGTCGGATGCCCTCGAGGTCGACCAGCGAGTGCAGGTGGGCGGCGTAGTCCGGCAGGACGTCCGCGTGGCGGACCGTCCCCGCCGGGCCGGCCGGCAGCGTGTGCAGGGCACCGCGGTCGAGCAGCCACTGGGCGAGGTCCCTGATCTCGCCCAGCCCGGACTCCTGGCCCACGGGACGCGCCCCGGCGCGGCACAGCTTGATCCCGTTGTAGCCCGCCGGGTTGTGGCTGGCGGTCACCATGGCACCCGGCCGGCCGGACGACCCGCTGGCGTAGTAGAGGGCGTCCGTGGAGCACAGGCCGAGCACGGTGACGTCCACCCCCTGCGACCGCGCTCCCTCGAGGACGGCGTCGGCCAGTGCGGGCGAGGACTCCCGCATGTCCCTCCCGAGCACCATCTCCCGGTGTCCTTCGGGCAGGACGACGACCTGGGCGAAGGCGGCACCGAGCGCTCGCGCGACTTCCGGGGTCAGGGGGCCGGGGACGCGGCCCCGGATGTCATAGGCCGTGATGACGTCGGCGACCTGCATGCCGTGCTCCCTCCACCGACCCCGTCAGCGGTCGCGGAGCACGCGCAGGTGACCCCGACGGGCGATCTCGGTGACGGTCGCGCCCTCGCGCTGGGCGGCGTCCTGGTCGACCCGCACGATCGTGCCTCGGTGCTCCCGCACGGCATCGGCCAGCGCGGCGAGGTCGTCGACCGGGGGGCGGGGCTCGCCCTCGGGCAGCTCCAGGCGCACGACGTCCCACCCCCGAGGGGCGGTGAGCCGGGTGGCGTGCTCCTCGCAGAGGTCGTAGCTGTGCGGCTCGGCATACGTCGCCAAGGGCCCCAGCACGGCGGTCTGCTCCGCGTAGACGTAGGTGAGCGTCGACGTGGCGGGGCGGACGCACGCCGTCTTCGAGCACTGGCGAGTGAGGGTCACGCCCGACACTCTAGGCGCCCGCACCCACCAACCCGTGCTGCCACCCCGTGGCGGGCGGGACTGCTGCCCGGTGGCCTAGGGTCGCGACCATGAGCAGGCACCGGGACCGACGGGGGCACGGGATGCGGGGTCCGCTGGCGCGGCCGGGCGTCCCGGTCATGCGCACGCGCCGGGACCGATTCGACGAGCTCGTCCTCGACGCGGCCGAGACCCTCGAGCGGCGGCTCGACGCGCCCCTGGGTGTGGAGCTGGCCGTCGAGGAGGTCCCGCCGTCGGACCCCGCGCCGTGGGAGCACGGTGTCGCGCTCGGTCGGTTGTTCCCCGCCGAGCGGGGCGTCCCGGCCCGCCTGGTCGTCTACCGCCGCCCTGTCGAGCACCGGGCGGTCGACGAGAGCGAGCTGGCCTCGCTCGTCACCGAAGTCGTGGTCGAGCAGGTGGCGCGCATGCTGGGCCGGGACCCCGACGACCTGGTCTGAGCGGACAGAGAGCCCCCCGCGCGGTGCTGGTGATCACCGGAGGGGGCAACACTGGTGGTCACCGGATCAGGGGACGACGCTGGTGATCGCGGTGACCTCTCGGGTCCACGGGACGGCACGCAGGGTCGTCGCCGCTCGGTAGGGACCGAGGTCGTCCTGACCGGTGAGGTGCAGCGCCGCGGCGAGTCCTGGCATCGTCGCGCCCCCAGGACGCACCCACACCGCCGAGGTCCCGGCAGGGATCTCGACCAGGGCGCTGGTGTCGTTGTCCAGGTCCACGGTCCGCGAGGTCGTGCCACCCTCGCGGGTCCGCAGGAGGACCTCGGCAGTCGTCGCGTCCAACGCGGCGAGCGACAGCTCCACCTCGGCCCCGGGGACATCGGTGAGGTCGGGCACGGCGATGCCGAGCGGCCGCACGGCGAGGGCCGTGGCGGGCAGCCAGGTGAGGTCACCGGCGGGGCGCACGACCTCGGAGCCGTCCGCGGGCGCCTCGGTGGTGGCCGCGGGCGCCTCGGTGGTGGCCGCCGTCTCGTCCGCCCCGGTGCCAGTCGCCTCCTGCGACTCCTCGAGGGGGTCGTCCCCGGAGGGAGCGACCCGGACCTGCAGCGACGCGGTGACCGGGGCGTCCGCCCGCAGCCGCAGCCCGGCCACGCCCTCGTCCAGCCCGGCGAGCGGGACGTCCACGGTGGACCCGGCCGGCACCCGCACGGCGGCGGGGTCGGGGGTCGCGGGGCCCGTCTCCGTCACCGAGCCCAGCTCCACCACGGCCGGCCCCTCCGGGGCGAGGACGCGCAGGACGAGGTCCGTGCCGTCTCCGCCCGAGGGGACGGGGGGCACGACCAGGTCCCGAGCGGGTGCGGCGGCAGGAGACGTGACGGTCGTCCCGAGCTCGGTGGTCCCGTCCCGGTAGGTCTCGACCAGCTGGGCCGCGACCTGGCCTCCCTCGGCCCGCACCCTGAGGGCCGGCGCCTGCACTCCGTCCGCCAGGGCGTCGACGGGTCGCACCAGCCGGCCACCGGCGGGCACCACGAGACCGGCGCCCCCGGTGACCCGGACCGGTCCGGCCTCGCCGCGCAGCTCCACGTCGACGAGCACCGGGTCGGCCCCGGGGTTGGTCAGGACGAGGCTCTCGGTCCGCCCCGGCTCGGCGCCCCCTGCCAGCACCCACTGGTCCTCGGACGGCGCCACGCACCCGGACAGGGCCGCGCCGCGCGGCGACGTGGCCGTCTGCTCCGCCCCGGCGCCGACGAGGACCTGCCCGGCCACCAGGCCCGCGGCGTCGCCGCCCGTGGCGAGGACCAGCGCCGAGTCCCCCGCCGCCAGCGGTACGCCGTCGGCCGCCTCCCCCAGCGGCACGGGGTCGGCGGCGACCCCCTGCGGCCCGAGGACCTGCAGGCTGCCCGCCCCCGGCCCGTCGCCGGGCAGCAGCTGCTCGGGCGCGGTGACGGCCCGCGCCCGGCCCGGGAGGCCCTCACGGCCCGCGCAGGCCAGGGCGGCCTGCTCGACCAGCGCCTGCTCCCCCGCGTCGGCGGAGGCGTCGGCGGAGGCGTCGGCCGTGGCGTCGGCGGAAGAGGTCGGCCCGGTCGTCGGCGTCGCACCCGGGCCCTGGCCGGCACCCCACCCTCCCGGCACCGTGCTGGTCCAGGCCAGCGCGGCCACGGCTGCGGCCGCCAGGGCCGGCCGCAGCCAGACGGCCGCACGGGACCCGTCGTCATCGCTCACGTGGCCTCCTCCGGCTCATCCTCGGACCGTCCCACCGGCAAGGCGAGGAACGCGGTCACGCCGCCCAGCAGCAGCGCCAGGACGAGCGTCCTCAGGCCTGGTCGCTCGAGCTCGACCTCCACGACGTGCTCCCCCTGGGGGAGGGGCACCCGGCCGGGGTCCTCCACCGCGACCTCGCGGCCGTCCACACGGACCTGCGCCACCTGCGACCACCCGGCGGGCTCGGCGACCGCCAGGGATCCGCCGGCGGGCACGTCGACCCGGCCCGATGCGGCGCCGTGCGGGCCGTCCGCGGGCAGGGTGGTCACGCTCTCCCCCGCCTCGTCCAGCACCCGGGTGCGCCCGGGATCACCGTCGACCATGCGCCACAGGACCGAGCCGCTGGGGCTGGACACCCGCCCGAGCCCCGAGATCCGGTCCAGCTGGGCGACCGAGGGATGGCTGTCGTCGGACTCCAGCAGGACGTAGCCGACCCCGAGATCCAGCAGCTCGGCCTGCGCCTGGTCGGCGGGCGCGCCGCCGACCAGCGACTCGACGACCCCCTCGACCACCAGCTGCTGGGGCCGGGGGGTGGGGGTGAGGAGCTCGACGGTCCGGTCGCGCTGGATGCGTCCCGGCTCCGGCTCGGCCCCTCGCAGGTCGACGACGAGACCCGCACCCTCCGGACGCAGCACGAGCGTGCGGACGGCACCCGGGCCGTGGGCCTCCTCGACGGCGACGGCGGGGAGCGGCTGCCCGGCGACCTCCAGGGCCGGTCGCTGGGCGGTCCACGGCGTCGACACCGCGGCGGCGAGCGGGGCGGCGAGCACCACGACCGCGGCGAGCGCCGCCGGGCGGGCCCACCGGCCGGTAGCGCCCGGTCGCAGCAGGCGGTCCACGGTGGTGGCGGTCGCCAGCAGCAGCGCGGCTCCCGCCAGCGACAGCGCCGGGCCCGTCCACGAGGTGACCAGCAGTCCCTCCTCGGGGTGCCCCGGCGCCAGGACCCCCAGCGCGGTCCGGGCCGCCAGCTGGGCGGCGCCGACGGCGGCGAGGGCGCCGAGCACCAGCGCGGCGACCCGACGCCCGTCGCGGCCGGGCAGGAACAACCCACCGAGCGCCGCGAGCCACCAGGTCGCGGCGAGCCACAGCGGCAGAGCCGGCGCCCCGACGTCGGCCGGCTGGAGCAGGAGGAGCTGCCAGAGCGCCGTGGGTGACGGGAGCTCGACGCTGGCGGTGGTGGCGCCGGCACCGCCCAGGAGCCGCAGCGGGTGCGCCGCCAGGGTGCCCCACCAGGGCAGCAGGAGCAGCCACGGCAGGACCAGCACGACGGCCCCGCGCCAGCGGGCCGCCCCGCGGCCGAGCACGAGGAGGAGCGCCCCGGCGGCCGTGGCGACGACGAGGACGGACGGCACCCAGGTCGCGGCCACGGCCAGCCCCAGGGCTGTCGCGAAGGCGGCGGCGGCCCGCCGCGTGCCCCGCCCGCGGTGCGCGACCACCAGCAGCCCGGCGACGAGCAGGGGCGCGAGCACGTGGATGACGACCGGGCCCACCCGACCCTGGCCGGTGGCCGCGGCGAGGGGGGCGGCGACGCCCCAGCCGAGAGCGAGGGTGGCCCGGGCCCAGCGCCGTGCGGTGCCGCGTCGCAACGCCAGGTAGGCCGTGACGACGCTGAGCAGGGGCGCGAGCGCGAGGAGCCAGGCCAGCGCGGGTCCGGCGGTGTCCCTCCCGGCTCCCGGCAGCAGGCCGGTCACGGCGGCCAGGGTGGCCAGCGGCAGCAGCCAGGTCTGGGGCGGGTCGTCGTGCCCGAGACCGCCCCCACGCCACCCGTCGACCGCGGAGGACCACAGCGCCGTGCCGTCGCCGAGCCCGGGCCCCAGCTCCCCGCCGGCCCAGCCGGTGCCGGAGGGGTCGAGGCCGCCCCAGAGCCCCCGGGCCCACCACGCGGTGAGCAGCAGGGTGAGGGTGGCGACGGCGACCAGCGGCCAGCTCCACCACCGCGCGGCGCGCCCCTCTCCCGCGAGCTCGTCGAACTCCTCCGACACCGGGCCGCTGTCCGTGGACCCGGTGGCGGCGCGCCGGCGACCCGACCCCCGGGCCCGGCGCGAGCGGGGGTCCAGCGCCTCTCCCACCGTCTCCAGGGTCGCCCCCCACCCGGCGTCGCGGGGCTCGTGCAGGCCGGCCAGGTCGCGGGGGGCCACGGTCCGCGCCCGGCGGAACCGCCGTCGGGCCCCCCAGCCGCGCGCCGGCGCCAGCACGGCCCGGACGTCCGCCCACTCCCCCGCGGCCTCGGCAGGACGCTTGACGAGCAGGAGCAGCAGGGCCGCCGCCAGGCTCGTGAGCAGCACCCCGAGCGAGCGCCACGGCGCCGCCGACACCGGGCCGCGGGCGAGGGCGAGCTGTCGGGTGCGGATACGGGTGCGCAGGGGGTCCTCCACCCCGAGGCCGGCGTCGTCCAGGCGGACCACGGCGTCGGGGGCGACGACCACCCGGTGGCCGGCCAGATGCGCCCGCCACCCGACGTCGAGGCCGTCCACCCCGTCGGCGGCGAAGGCGCGGTCCAGACCGCCGATCCGTTCCAGCAGGTCCCGGTCCACCAACGACCCGCTCAACGGGACCCCGAGGACGTCCTGCCGCAGGTCCAGCTGCCCCTGGTCGACGAGGGCCCGCACCGTCGGGTCCACGACGCGCCCCGCGGGGGTGAGGTGGTGGCCCATCGAGCGCAGCAGCCGCGGCTGGTCGGTCCGGACCAGCTTGGGCCCGGCCACCCCGACCCGGCTGCTGCGCCGAGCCGCCCCGACCAGGGCCGTGAGCGCCCCGGGCTCGGGCACCGCACCGGGGGTGAGGAACCAGACCCACCGCCCCGGCCCGGAGGGCAGCCGGCTCAGTGCGGCGTCCACCTGGGCGTCCCGGTCGGCCCCGGCGTGCCCGACGAGCGTCAGTCCGATCCCGAGCTCGGCGGCCAACCCCTGCAGCCCCGCGGCCCGCTCCCCCTCCGGGTCCGGAAGCACGACGAGAACCTCCGCCGGCGTCCGCTCCTGGCCCACGACCGCCCGCAGCGTCCGGGCATACCCGTCGTCCGGGTCGGAGAGCGGGGCCCCGGCGCCCAGCAGGACGACCCGCACGTCGTCCACCACCGCGCGGCCCGGGCGGGCGCCGGGCGGGGCCGGGGCAGGTGTCGGGGACATGGCTGGGTCCGTGGCCACCGGGTCGGTCCTGCCGACCGGCGTAGAGCGGCCGCTCAGACCGCGCGCTTCTTCAGCTTGCGCCGCTCCCGCTCCGACAGCCCGCCCCAGATCCCGAAGCGCTCGTCGTTGGACAGGGCGTACTCCAGGCACTCGGCCCGGACCTCGCACCCGACGCACACCTTCTTGGCCTCGCGGGTGGACCCGCCCTTCTCCGGGAAGAACGCCTCAGGATCGGTCTGCGCGCACAGCGCCCGTTCCTGCCAGGACTGCTCCTCCGTCTCATCGATCCCGTGCATCATGGACATCAGTTCCAGCTCGTGCATGGCTCCTCCTCGACCTCTCGCCTACACACCTGCCGCCGGCCACGCCCCGCGGCCGAAGGTGCTCCGGCGCAAGATCGCAACACCTGAATTACACGCGTGTCATCCGCTGGAGTCAACCCCGCATCTGGTAAACGCCGTGGCGCGGCGACAATACCGACATGCAGATCACCGTTCTGGCCGGCGGCGTCGGCGGCGCCCGCTTCACCCGCGGCCTCCTCGACGCCCTCCCTCCCGATGGACCCGACGACCCCCCGTCGGTCACCGTCGTCGGCAACACCGGCGACGACATCACGCTGGTGGGGCTGCGGGTGTGCCCGGACCTGGACACCCTGCTCTACACCCTGGGCGGCGCGGTCGACGAGGCGCAGGGCTGGGGCCGGGCCGAGGAGACGACCGCCGTCGCGCGTGAGCTCGCCGCGCTGGGCGTGGGGCCGGAGTGGTTCACCCTGGGTGACCGTGATCTCGCCACCCACCTGGCCCGCACGCGGTGGCTCGCGCAGGGCCTCACCCTGAGCCAGGTCACCGAGCGGCTGGCTGCGCGGTGGGGGCTGCCGCAGCAGGGGGTGCGGCTCCTCCCGGCGACGGACACCCCCATCGAGACCCACGTGGTGGTGGACGACGAGGAGGGCGGGGAGCGGGCCCTGCACTTCCAGGAGTGGTGGGTGCGCCACCATGCCGCCCTCCCGGCCCACCGGTTCACGGTGGCCGGCCTGGCGCAGGCCTCGGCCGCCCCGCAGGTCCTCGACGCGATCCGGTCGGCCGACCTCGTCCTGCTGCCCCCGAGCAACCCGGTCGTGTCCATCGGGATCATCCTGGGCGTCCCCGGTGTGCGGGAGGCGCTGCGCGGGACGCGGGCCCCGGTGGTCGGGGTCAGCCCGCTCCTGGGGGGGCGACCGGTCCGGGGACACGCCGACGCCTGTCTGCGCCCGCTGGGCGTCGAGGTCAGCGCGTCCGGCGTCGCCGGCCTCTACGCCGACTTCCTGGACGGCTGGCTCGTCGACACCGCCGACGACCCCGGCACCGTCGACTACCCCTCGGGGCTGCGCGTCCGGTCCCTCGACCTGCTCATGCGGGACCAGGAGGGAGCGGCCCGGCTGGCGGGAGCGGCCCTGGAGCTGGGGCGCGACCTGCTCGGCGCGACCGCGGGTCGAGGCTGACGTGGCGGGGCCCGACACCCTGCACGTGCTGCCGCTGACCGGGATCCCCGAGGTGACCGAGGGCCTCGACCTCGCCGGGGCGCTGGTCGGCGCCGCCGCCCGCTGGGGCGGGGTGCAGGACGGTGACGTGGTGGTGGTGTCCAGCAAGCTCGTCTCCAAGGCGCTCGGGCTGCGGCACGCGGCGCCGACGGACCGGCTCGACGTGGTGCGCGAGCACACCGTGCGCGTGGTGGCCGAGCGACTCACGCCCTCGGGGCTGACCCAGGTCGTCGAGTCCGTCGCCGGTCCGGTGCTGGCCGCGGCCGGGGTCGACGCCAGCAACACCGGGACGGAGGACGCGGTGCTCGTGCTGCCCCGCGACCCGGACCGGGCGGCCGCAGACCTGCACCGGGCCGTGCGGGCGCACCTGGCGGCCGCAACCGACGACGCCACCAGCTTCGGGCTCCTCCTCACGGACACGGCCGGGCGGCCGTGGAGGGAGGGGCAGACGGACCTGGCGCTGGGCGCCTGCGGGATGGTCGTGCTGGAGGACCTCCGGGGTGCGCCCGACGCCGACGGACGGACCCTGTCGGTGACCAGTCGCGCCGTCGCGGACGAGCTGGCGGCCGCGGCCGACCTCGTCAAGGGCAAGGCGAGCGGCGTCGGGGCGGTCCTCGTGCGGGGGCTCGACGCGCTGGTCGTCGAGGGCCCCGGCGAGGGCGCCCGCCGGTTGGTCCGCACCGGGCCGGGTGACTGGTTCGCCCTGGGCCACCGGGAGGCGGTCCGGGCGGCGCTCGGCGCCCCTCCGGGGAGCACCGCTGCCCAGGAGGTGGGCCTGCCCGGGGTCGTGCCCGAGTCGGCGGAGCAGCGGGCGGGGCGCGCCACGGCCCTGGCGCTCCTGGGCCACGAGAGCGCCCGGGTGAGCGGCACCGTGACCGACGGCTTCGTCGTGCGGGCGCCGGACCCCGTGCTCGCGGGCAGGGTCGCCGCCCGGTTGGAGGTGGCGCTGGCCGGTGAGGACCTGCCGGCGGGGGTCGGCGTCGTCAGCGGGACCGGTGACGCGTGACCGGCAGATGGGTGCGCGGGGCCATCCGCGGGCCCCGGCGCGGGCGCATCGCCCCGAGGAGCTCGAGCAGGCGCTGCACGCGGTAGCGGTGCCCCGCATAGGGCCGCAACAGCTCCACCAGGCCCTGGTCGTCGACGGGTCGGCCGGTCAGGGCCCACCCGATGTTGGCGGCGACGTGGTAGTCGCCGAAGGACACGGCGTCCGGGTCGCCCAGGGCCCGGTGCGCCGTCTCGGCGGCGGTCCACACCCCGACCCCGGGGACGGCGGTGAGCCGCGCCCGCGCCGCCGCGGGCGGTAGCGCGGCGCACTCCTCGAGGCGGGCGGCGACGCGCACCACCCGCAGGACGGTGTCCGCCCGCTGCGGGCTCACCCCGGCACGCAGCCACTCCCAGGACGGGACGGTCAGGAGAGTGGCCGCCGAGGGCGGCACCCGCAGGCCGAGCCCCGCCCCGGGGCCCGGTGCCGACTCGCCGAACCGCTGCACCATCCGGCGCCACCCCGAGAACGCCTCCTGCCCCGTCACCTTCTGCTCCACCACCGCCGGCACCAGCGACTCCAGCACGAGCCCGGTGCACGGCACCCGCCAGCCGGGGTGCCGCCGCAGCGCCTGCACCACGGGCTCGTGCACCGGGACGAAGCCGTCCGGCTCGTCCTCCTCCCCCAGCATGCGCGGGAGGTGCTCCAGGACCCACTCCGCCCCCGGACCCCACGCCCGCGCCGCCACCGGGGCGTCCGCCGGCCGTCGGGGCAGCCGCAGGGTGGCCGGACCCTGGGGGGTGCACACCCCCCGCCACAGCGCACCCCCGACGACCTGCCAGGTCGGGTCCCCCGGCCCGCGGCGCAGGGTGCCCCAGGTCGCCCCCACGTCCAGGGGGGCGAGCGGGCGCCATACGCGGTGCCGGGCCGTGTCCACGACCCGCAACCCTGCCTCGCTGGTTGCCCCGGACGCAAGGGCACCGGTTAGCGTGGGCGTCGTGCAGCTTCCTCACGAGATCCTCGCTCGGGCCGTCGCCGCCGACGCCACCCGCCCGGCTCTCACCTACTACGACGACCGTCCCGAGGGTGCCGGGGAGCGGATCGAGATCTCCCGCAAGGTCCTCGGCACCTGGGTGGCCAAGGCCGCCAACGCCCTGCAGGAGGGACTCGACGTGCAGCCGGGCTCGGTGGTCCTCGTGGACCTGCCCGCCCCGCACTGGCGGCTGGCCTACTGGGCACTGGCCGTGTGGTCGGTGGGCGCGACGCTCACCGTGGACGCCCACGAGGGGGCCGACGTGCTCGTCACCGCCCACCCCGACGCGCCCGTCGCGGACGACTGCGACGAGGTCGTCGCGGTGTCGCTGCCGGCGCTGGCCCGACGCTTCGGCGGCGAGCTGCGCTCCGGGGTCATGGACGAGGCGGCCGAGCTCGCGAGCTATGCCGATGACTTCACCGCCTGGGACGAGGCGGAGGAGGGGGACACGGCTCTCGTCAGCGCCGGGGAGCGGGTGACCTACGCCGACCTCCTCACCGGGCTGCCGGACGTGCCGGAGGGCGCCCGGACCATGCTCTCAGACAGCGATCCCGGGCTGTTCGTGCGCCAGGTGCTGCAGCTCCTGGACCGCCGGGCCTCGGCGGTCCTGGTCCACGGTGGGTCGGCGACGCAGGACGACCCGCGCTGGGCGTCCGAGGGCGTCGACCACCGCCCGGGGACCGGCGGTGGACCGCCCGAGACCGACCGGTAGCCTCGCGGGCATGGACAAGGTCGTCGCCTCCGCCGCGCAGGCGCTCGAGGGGCTCACCGACGGGATGACCGTCGCGGTGGGCGGTTTCGGGCTCTCAGGCATCCCCACCGTGCTCATCCACCAGGCGCTCGAGCAGGGCACCACGGACCTCGAGGTCGTCTCCAACAACTGCGGCGTCGACGGCGCCGGACTGGGGCTGTTGCTGTCCCAGGGCCGCATCCGGCGCGTCATCGCCTCCTACGTCGGGGAGAACAAGGAGTTCGCCCGTCAGTACCTCTCCGGGGAGCTCGAGGTCGAGCTGACCCCGCAGGGCACCCTGGCGGAGAAGCTGCGCGCCGGCGGTGCCGGCATCCCGGCCTTCTTCACCCCCACCGGTGTCGGTTCGCAGGTCTCCGAGGGCGGTATGCCGTGGCTCTACGACAGCGACGGCGTGGTGGTCAAGGAGTCCCCCGCCAAGGAGACCCGCGGGTTCGAGGTGCGCGGGCACACCCGGGACCACGTGCTGGAGCACGCCATCTTCGCCGACTTCGCGCTGGTCCGGGCCGCGCGGGGCGACCGGCACGGCAACCTCGTCTTCCGCCAGTCGGCGCGCAACTTCAACCCGCTGTGCGCCATGTCCGCACAGGTCGCGGTCGCGGAGGTGGAGGAGCTGGTCGAGCCGGGCCAGATCGACCCCGACGAGGTCCACCTCCCCGGCATCTACGTCCAGCGCGTGCTGCCCCTCACCGCGCAGCAGGCCGGAGACAAGGACATCGAGAAGCGGACCACCCGTCCGCGTCCCACCGCGACGACCGACCAGGAGGCCTGAGCATGCCGCTGACGCGTGAGGAGATGGCGGCCAGGGCCGCCGCCGAGCTGCACGACGGCGACTACGTCAACCTCGGGATCGGTATGCCGACCCTCGTCCCCAACTACGTCCCGGACGACGTCGAGCTGGTCCTGCAGTCCGAGAACGGCATCCTGGGGGTGGGCCCGTACCCGTACGAGGGGGACGAGGACCCCGACCTCATCAACGCCGGCAAGGAGACGGTCACCGTCCGTCCCGGCGCCAGCTTCTTCGACTCCGCGACCAGCTTCGGGATGATCCGCGGCGGCAAGGTCGACGCCGCCATCCTCGGCGCGATGCAGGTCTCCGCGGCAGGGGACATCGCCAACTGGATGATCCCGGGCAAGATGGTCAAGGGGATGGGTGGGGCGATGGATCTGGTCATGGGGGCCAAGAAGGTCGTCGTGCTCATGGACCACGTCGCCAAGGACGGCTCGGCGAAGATCGTCGAGGAGTGCGACCTGCCGATCACCGGGCTGCGGGTCGTCCAGCGCATCATCACCGACCTGGCTGTCATCGACGTCACCCCCGACGGCCTGGTGCTGCGCGAGCTGGCACCGGGAGTCACCGTCGAGGAGGTCGTCGAGCGGACCGGGCCGCCCCTGCGGGTCGCCCTCGACGAGCCGACCCCGGAGCCCGTCCCCCCGGTCTAGCCGTCAGCCGCGCGGGCCCCGCAGGAAGCCGGCACCCCAGGTGAGGTGCATGGTGGCCAGCACGGCGGGCATCCGCGCCACGACCCGCGGGTCGCGCCCCCGGGCGATCCAGGCGCCGCCGGCGGTGACCGCGGCGGCATACCCGAGGGGGAGCAGCCACAGCGGACGCCACGCCAGGCCCCCGGCCGTCCCCAGGGCGATGAGCCCGAGGGCCACCGGCGGCGCGAGGTAGCGGGCGTTCACCGAGTCCGGGTGCTGGCGCACCACCTGCCGCCGCCACTGCCCGCTGCCGTAGAACTGCCGGGCGAGGTCGCGGAACGTCGACCGGGGGCGGTAGGTCACCGTGAGCTCCGGCGTGAACCACACCGTGCCGCCGGCCTGCCGGATCCGGTGGTTCATCTCCCAGTCCTGGGCGCGGGTGAACGCGGGGTCGTAGCCGCCCACCCGGCGCAGCCAGTCGCGTCGGAACACCCCCAGGAAGACGGTGTCCGCCGGCCCGGCCTCCCCCCCGACGTGGAAGCGCTCGGCGCCCATGCCCAGCGGCGAGCGCATCGCCAGCGCCACCGCCTCCTGCATGGCGCCGGTCCCCTCGGCCAGCATGATCCCGCCGACGTTGGCGGCGCCGGTCTCCTCCAGGATCTCGACCGCGCGCCGGACGTAGCCCTCGCTGAGCTCCCCGTGGCCGTCCATCCGGACGACGATCTCGTGACGTGCCTGCGCGACGGCGGCGTTGAGGCCGTCCGGGGTCCGGCCCGAGGGGTTCGTGACCACCCGGACGCGGTCGTCCGCGGCGGCGAGCCCGTCGGCGACCTCACGCGTCCGGTCGCGGCTGGGGCCCACCGCGAGCACCACCTCCATCGCGCCCGGGTAGTCCTGGGCCAGCACCGAGCGCACGGCATGCGGCAGGTGCTCCTGCTCGTTGAGGACGGTCATGACGACCGACACGGGTGGGGCGGAGACGGGCCGGGACGCAGAGCTCACGCCGCGAGGCTACCCGGGTCGGGACGCGCGCGGCGGTCCGGCACTCCCAGCCCGGGGCAAGGTCGAGCACGTAGTCTGTCGTCCCGTGCCCGACCATCCGCAGGACGACTGGACCCGCCCCATGCCGCGTACTCCGCGGGGGGGCGCTCGCCACGACCCCGACGCCACGGAGCGGATCCCGCTGCCCTACGTGGACCGGACCGGTCCGAACCGTGACGAGACCTGGGGGCACGACGCGTGGCAGGAGCGCGGTGACGAGCGCGACCACGACACGCCGCCGTCGCGGTACGACGAGCGGGGCCGCCACGACGACGACCGGTACGCAGGGGACGAACGGCCCGACGGCCGGGACCGGTATGCCGCTCCCCCGCCGCGGCGGCGCCGACCGCGCTACGCCCTCCGCCGCACCGCCGCCCTGGTGGCGCTGGGCGTGGTCGCCTACCTCGTCTCGATGGTCGTCGTCGTCTCCCTGGTCTGGGGCAGCGTCAACCGGATCGACGCCACCCCCGACGTGGCCGACCGCCCGCCCGCGGCGGACGGGGCCAACTACCTGCTGGTCGGCACGGACAGCCGGGAGGCCCTGACCGACGAGCAGCGCGGCGAGTTCGGCACCGGGTTCACCGAGGGCCACCGGGCGGACACCGTCATGCTGCTGCACGTGCCCACCTTCGGCGAGCCGACCCTGGTGAGCCTGCCCCGGGACAGCTACGTCGAGATCCGCGACGGGGGGTTCAACAAGCTCAACGCCGCCCATGCCAACGGCGGTCCCGAGCAGCTGGTGGACACCGTGGAGCGGGCGACCGGGCTCCCCGTGGACGGCTACCTGGAGATCGGCTTCGGCGGCTTCGTCGACGTCGTCGACGGGGTCGGCGGCGTGGAGATGTGCCTGGACCAGCCGATCGCGGACGAGAAGGCGCACATCGACCTGCCCGCGGGGTGCCAGGAGCTGGCCGGGGAGCAGGCGCTGGGCTACGTCCGGATGCGCTACAGCGACCCGCGTGGCGACCTCGGCCGCGTCGAGCGGCAGCGCGAGTTCCTCTCCGCCCTCGTCGACCGCCTGCTCACCCCCGCCACCGTGCTCGTGCCCTGGCGGTTGCACGACGTGGGCACCTCCACCGGGTCGGCCCTGAGCCTGGGCGACGACACCTCGATGCTCGAGGCGGGCCGGATGGCCTGGGCGATGCGCCAGGTCGCGGCCGGCGAGGGCAACTCGGTGACGGTGCCCATCGCCGACACGAACTACCCGACGGAGGTGGGCAGTACCGTGCTGTGGGACGAGCAGGGGGCCAGCCAGCTGTTCACCGCGCTCCGGCAGGGGCAGGCCATCACTGTCGAGCCGTGAGGCCCGTCGGGCTACCCTTGCGCTGATCGGAGGTGACCATGGCGGACCCGCACGAGACGGACCACGAGCCGGAGACCACAGCTCCCGCACCGGCGTCGCAGGACCCCACGCTGGTGGCCGGGCGCTACCGCATCGTCCGCACCCTGGGCCGCGGTGGGGGCGGGCACGTGTGGCTCGCGACGGACGAGAACCTCGGGCGGCAGGTCGCCCTGAAACGGGTCGGGGGCGAGCCCGACACCGAGGTGCTGCTGAGCCGGGGGTTCCGCGAGGCCCGCACCAGCGCGACGCTGGCCCACCAGCACGTCGTCCGCGTCTACGACGCCTTCGAGCACGAGGGTTCTCCCTGGATCGTCATGGAGTTCGTGGAGGGCCCCTCCCTGGCCGAGCTCATCAGCGACGGCCGACGACTCCCGGCGGGGCAGGTCGCCGCCGTGGGTGCACAGATGGCGACCGCGCTGGCCGCGGCCCACCGCGCCGGCATCCTGCACCGTGACGTCAAGCCGGCCAACGTCCTGCTCACCGGTGGGGAGGGCCACGACGCCAAGCTCACCGACTTCGGCATCGCCCGGGCCGACGAGGACCCGCAGCTGACCCGGACCGGGTTCGTGTCGGGCACCGCCGCCTACTTCTCCCCCGAGCTGGCCCGGGGAGAGGAGGCGAGCACCGCCTCGGACGTCTGGGCCCTGGGCGCCACGCTCTACGCCGCCGTCGAAGGTCGACGGCCCTACGACGAGCGGCCCAACGCGGTGGCCCAGCTGCACACGATCGCCCGGGAGGAGCCGCGCCCGCCCCAGCACGCAGGGCCCCTCACGACGGCGCTGCGGGGCATGCTGGACCCCGACCCGGAGAGCCGGTGGGACGCCGCCCGGGCAGCCCGGGAGCTCAGCGCCGTCGCGGAGGACCCTGACACCGACGAGGGGGCCACCCGCGGCGTGGGTCCGGCCGCCGCCGGTGCCGCCGCCGGCGCTGCCGCCGGTGCCGCCGCGGGCGCGGCGGGCGCGGCGGCCGGCCACGCCGCCGACCACACCCAGGCGGTGCCGCAGGCCGACCCCACGCGCTCCTTCCCCCGGGCCACCCCGGACCCGGCGCGCGCCGGCGTCGACGCCCCCGCGGCCCCCCCGCCGACCTACCACCGCGAGCACCGGCCCCAGGGGGCCGAGCACCCCGGCGGCCACGGCCGGACCCAGCACCGCCGCGGCGTGTGGCTGGGGTGGCTGCTCGCCGTGCCGCTGGCCCTGCTCCTGGGCTGGCTGGTGTGGAGCATCGCCACGGGTCCCGACGCCGGTGGCGGTGGGACCCCGGCCGACCCGGGCCCGACGTCGCAGGCACCCGGGACGCCGGTCAGCGCCCAGGAGGCGCAGAGACTGGCGGAGGACTTCTACACCACGCTGGAGCAGGACGGTCTCGCGGCCGCGCAGCAGCTGACCACCCCGTCGGCCTACATCGCCCCCGACATCGCGGACGGGCTGGATTCCGTCGCGGTCGCCGACCTGAGGGCGCAGGAGCGGGAGGACGGCACCGCCCAGGTCGACGCCGTCGTCACCTACACCTACGGTCCGGTCGTCATCGAGCAGCAGGAGACGCTCGGCATCGGCCGCGAGGACGGACAGGCCCGCATCTCGGTCCGGCAGGCGGTGGAGCGCAGCAGGTCCGGGGAGCCGACCGACGCCGACGAGGACGACGGCGGCCAGAACGCCGACACCGACGGCGACAACGACGACACCGACGGCGGGGACGGGAACGGCGACGACACCAACCGCGACGACACCAACCGCGACGACCAGAGCGAGGGCACCGGCAGCGGCGACGACGGCTGAGACCCGCTGCGGCTCAGCCCCGGAGCAGCTGGCGGGCCATGACGACCCGCTGGATCTGGTTGGTGCCCTCGTAGATCTGGGTGATCTTGGCGTCCCGCATCATCCGCTCCACGGGGAAGTCCCGGGTGTAGCCGTAGCCCCCGAGCAGCTGCACCGCGTCGGTCGTGACCTCCATGGCGACGTCCGAGGCGAAGCACTTGGCCGCCGCGCCGAAGAACGGCAGGTCGGCGTCCCCGCGCTCGGACTTCGCCGCGGCGACGTAGACCATCTGTCGGGCGGCCTCCAGCTTCATCCCCATGTCGGCGAGCATGAACTGCACCCCCTGGAAGTCGGCCACGGCCCGACCGAACTGCTGCCGCTCCTTGACGTAGCCGAGGGCGAAGTCCAGGGCGCCCTGGGCGATGCCGACGGCCTGCGCCCCGATGGTGACCCGCGTGTGGTCGAGGGTGCGCAGGGCGATCTTCAGGCCCTCCCCGAGGCCACCGACCATGCGCTCGCCCGGGATCCGGCAGCCGTCGAAGAGCAGCTCCCGGGTGGGGCTGCCCTTGATGCCGAGCTTCTTCTCCGGCGCTCCGAAGGTGAACCCCTCGTCCCCCTTCTCCACGACGAACGCGGTCACGTTGCGCCCCCGGGGACCGTCCGGGTCGGTGACCGCCATGACCGTGTAGTACTCGCTGACCCCCGCGTTGGTGATCCACGACTTCTGCCCGGTGAGGACGAAGTCGTCGCCGTCCGCGACCGCCTTGCAGGTCATGCCCGCGGTGTCCGACCCCGCACCGGCCTCGGAGAGGCCGTAGGAGAACATCGCCGTCCCGGAGGCCACCTCCGGGAGGTACCGGGCCTTGACCTCCTCGCTGGCGGCGAGGATGAGCGGCATGGTGCCGAGCTTGTTGACCGCGGGGATGAGCGAGCTGCTCGCGCAGGCCCGGGCGACCTCCTCGATGACGATGCAGGTGGCCAGCGCGTCCGCGCCGACCCCGTCGTAGTCCTCGGCGATGTGCGGGGCGTGGAAGTCGGTCGCCACGAGGGCCTGGAGCGCCTCGTCGGGGAAGCGGCCCTCCTCGTCGACGGCGGCGGCGTGCGGCGCGATCTGCTCGTCCGCCACCTCGCGCACCGCCGCACGCAGGGCCTCGTGATCCTCGTTGATCCGGAACAGGTCGAACTCGCTCGTGCTCATGGGGGGCAGCGTACCCGCCGCCCCGAGCGGGCCTGACGTGCGCGTCACCCGCCCAGGGCGGGGATGACCTCGCTCTCGAACAGCTCGATGCCGGAGGTGTCGAAGGCCGCCTCGGGGAAGTAGGTGATGGCGTAGGTCATGCCCAGCGCCTCCAGGCCCCGCAGCGTCTCGGCGACCTGCTCGGGGGTCCCGACCAGGGGCTGCGTGCGCAGGCTCTCGGCCTGGCCCCGCGCCGCCTCCTCGGAGAGCCCAGCGCGACGGTAGCGCTCGCTCACCGCGCTGAGCCGCTCCTCCACCTCGCCGGCGTCCCGGCCGACGACGACGTTGTAGTTGGCACTGCGGACGATCTCACCGGGGTCACGGCCCACGTCGGCGCAGTGCTCGGCCAGCACGGCGGACTTGTGCCGGAAGCCCTCGGGAGAGCCGTCGAAGTTGGTGGCGTCGGCATACTCGGCCGCGATGCGCAGGGTGTTGCGCTCCCCGCCCCCGGCGACCCACACCGGTATGCCGTTGCCCGGGCTGCCCCCGAACCCCTCGGTGCTGCCCTGCAGGGGCCGGGGGAAGCACATCGCCCCGTCGACCTGGTAGTGCTCGCCGTCCAGCGTGGCCGACCCGGTCGTCCACATCTGTCGGAAGATGTCGACGCCCTCGCGCAACCGTGCCAGCCGCTCCCCCGCGCCGGGGAAGCCGTAGCCGTAGGCGCGCCACTCGTGCTCGTACCACCCCGCACCGATGCCCATGTCCACCCGGCCGCCGGAGATGACGTCGACGGTCGCGGCGACCTTGGCGAGGTAGGTCGGCGCGCGGTAGCTCATGCAGGTGCACATCTGGCCCAGGCGCACGCGTCCGGTGGTCGCGGCGAGCGCGGCCATGAGGGTCCAGGCCTCGTGGCAGGCCTCCTCGCTGGGCTCGGGCACGGTGTGCACGTGGTCGTAGACCCACACCGAGGTCCAGCCCTCCTCCGCGTCGGCGTGCCTGGCCACGTCGAGCATGGCTCCCCACTGCTGCTGCGGGGGGATGCCGACGAGGTCCATCCGCCAGCCCTGGGGAACGAAGAGTCCGAAGCGCATGGCCCCGACCCTACGCGGCGCTCAGGGTGCCGGCGGGCCGACCCGGCGGGCGCGCAGCCGCTCGCCCTTGGCGTGCGCCTGGTCCCGCAGGTCTTCGGCGAAGGCCGCCAGCTGCTCGCGCAGCCGCTGCGCCCGCTCGCCCTCACCGGCGGCGAGGGTGCGCACCGCCAGCAGGCCGGCGTTGCGGGCGCCCGCCACCGACACGGTGGCCACGGGGATCCCGGCCGGCATCTGCACGATCGAGAGCAGGGAGTCCAGGCCGTCCAGATGCTTCAGCGGGACCGGGACCCCGATGACGGGCAGGACGGTGACCGAGGCGAGCATCCCGGGCAGGTGGGCGGCCCCGCCGGCGCCCGCGACGATGACCCGCAGCCCACGGTCGGCGGCGGTGCGGCCGTAGTCGATCATCTCGGCCGGCATACGGTGCGCCGAGACCACGTCGGCCTCGAAGGGCACCCCGAACTCCTCGAGCGCCTGCGCCGCGGCCTCCATCACCGGCCAGTCGCTGTCGCTGCCCATGACCAGGCCGACGAGGGGCGGCGCGGTGCGGTCGCCGCTGCTCACTCGGTCACCACCCCCTGCAGGTAGTCGGCGGCGTGCCTGCTGCGGCCGCGCAGCTCCTCGAGCGAGCCCAGGTCGCCCTGCTCGCCGCCGTAGACGGTGACGTGCCCGAGCTTGCGCCCCGGTCGCACCCCCTTGCCGTAGAGGTGCACCTTGAGCCCCGGGTCGCGGGCCAGCAGGTGGCGGTAGGTGGCGTAGAGCTCGGGGTAGTCCCCGCCCAGGACGTTGGCCGAGGCCGTCCACGGCGCCCTGGCGGACGGGTCCCCCAGCGGCAGGTCCAGCACCGCCCGCAGGTGCTGCTCGAACTGGCTGGTGACCGAGCCGTCGATGCTCCAGTGCCCGCTGTTGTGCGGCCGCATCGCCAGCTCGTTGACGAGGTATGCCGGGGCGCCGGTCCCCGGGTCGCGCACCTCGAACGCCTCCACCGCCAGGACGCCGGTGACGTCCAGCTCCCCGGCGAGCCGCAGCGCGCCCTCGGTGAGGGCCGCGGCCAGACCCGGGTCGAGGGAGGGCGCCGGGGCGAGCACCTCGGTGTTGATGCCCCCCTCCTGCACGGTCTCCACGACGGGCCAGGCCGCGGCCTGGCCAGAGGGGCTGCGGCCCACCATGATCGACAGCTCGCGGGAGAAGTCCACGGCCTCCTCCAGCAGGATGCCGTCGGCGAGCCCGCCCCGCCCCACGCCCTCGAGCCACCCGTCGAGGTCGGCGGGGCCACGGCAGACGAGCACCCCCTTGCCGTCGTAGCCCCCGCGCGGCGCCTTGGCCACCAGCGGCCACCCCACCTGGGCGGCGAACTCCTCGACGTCGGCAGCGGTCCGGGCCTGCGCCCAGCGGGGGCACGGCAGCCCCAGCGCGGTGAGGCGCCGCCGCATGGCGAGCTTGTCCTGGGCGAAGACGAGGGCCTGCGGGCTGGGGTGCAGGGCCACCCCGGCGTCCTGCAGGGCCAGGAGCACCTCCTGCGGCACGTGCTCGTGGTCGAAGGTCACCACGTCGCACCCCCGGGCGAACGCCAGCACGGCCTCGGTGTCGGTGTGCTCCCCGACCGGGCTGTGCGGCACCACGAGGGCTGCGCTGGAGGTCGGGCTCTCGGCGAGCACAGACAGGGTGAGGGCGAGGTTGGTCGCGGGTGGCTGGCACATGCGGGCGAGCTGCCCCCCGCCGACGATGCCCACCACCGGGAAGCCGCCCTCGGCACGGACGGGGCTGGGAGAGGTCACGTGATCAGCCTACCCAGCCGCTCCACCTAGACTGCCGCCCCGTGACCCCCTCTGCCGCCTCCGGGCTCGTGGCGCGTGCCCGCGCGACCTACCAGGTCCTCGTGGCCGAGCTCGCGAAGTTCGGGACCGTGGGCGCCGTGGCCTTCGTGCTCGACACGGCGCTCTACAACCTGCTCGTCTTCGGGGTGCCGGGTCTGGGCGAGGGGCCCATGTCCGCCACGCCGCTGTGGGCCAAGGTGGTCGCGACGAGCGTGGCGACGGTCTTCTCCTGGGTCGGCAACCGGTGGTGGACCTTCCGGCACCGGCGCAGCGAGCCGGTGGCGCACGAGTTCGCCCTCTTCGTCCTCTTCAACGCGGTCGGGCTCCTCATCGCGGTGGCCTGCCTGGGCTTCTCCCGCTACGTGCTGGGGCTGGACAGCCAGCTGGCCGACAACATCTCGGGCAACGGCGTGGGCCTGGTGCTGGGCACGATGTTCCGCTTCTGGGCCTACCGGACCTTCGTGTTCCGCGGCGAGCTGGAGCTCGACGCGACCGGTCAGGGCGTGACGGCCCGGGGCAGGTAGCAGGCGAAGGTCGGCGGGAAGGCGCGGGTCAGCTCCAGCCGGCCGCCGATCGACTCGGCCGTCTCCCGCGCCACCGCGAGCCCGAGCCCGGTCCCCTGCCCGCTCGTCGTGCCGCGGTCGAAGATGGTCCGGGCCAGGTCGCGAGGGATCCCCGGGCCCTGGTCGGAGACGGTGAACACCGCCGAGGGCCCCGAGTGCGCGACGTGCACCCGCACGTCGCCGCGTCCGTGCACCAGCGAGTTCTCGACGAGCGTGTTGAGCACCTGCGAGAGGACCGAGGCGCTCGCCTCGACGATGACCCCCCGCTCGCAGGTGAGCTCGATCGAGCGCCCCCGCTCCTCGAAGGCCGGCGTCCACTCCTCGTCGAGGCCGGCGAGCACCGCGTCGGCGGCGCTGACCGCGCCACCGCTGGCGTGCCCCGCCCGGGTGCGCTGGAGCAGCTCGTCGACCACCCCGGTCAGCCGTTCCACCTGGCTGATGGCGATCTCCGCCTCGGCCCGGGCCACGGACGCGTCGTCGGACTGGGCGATCTCCTCCAGCCGCAGCAGCAGCGCGGCCAGCGGGGTGCGCAGCTGGTGCGAGGCGTCCGCCGCGAAGGACCGCTCGAAGACGAGCGCCCGGGCGAAGGTGTGGTGGTGCCGGTCGACCTCGCGGGCCACGGCGTCGATCTCGGCGATCCCGGAGCGGAACGGCTCCTGCTCCACGAGCCGCCCGGGCCGGGTCTGCGGGTCCAGCACGAACCCGCCCGAGGCGAGCTCGTCGGTGCGGTGGGCCAGCTGGCGCAGGGGCCGGGCGGTGGTCTCCGCGGCGCGGTCCGCCCACGAGCGCGCGGCCGGGACCGCGATCGCCAGGATCACCGCACCGGTGAGGACCAGGGTGCCGAGGAGCCACCAGTCGGGCATCTCCCCGCTACCGGTCTGCCACCGCGTGGTCTGCGCCTCGCGCAGCAGCCAGGCGATGAGCGCGCCGAAGAGGAGGCAGACCCCGACCACGGTCAGCACGATGCGTACCGCCAGGTCGCGCAGCACCTTGCGCACGGCGCTCAGTCCACGGAGTCGGCGTCGGCGCCGTCGGGGTCGTTCTGGAAGCGGAAGCCCACGCCGCGGACCGTGACGATGTGCCGCGGGTCGTGGGCGTCGTCACCGATCTTGCGGCGCAGCACGGAGACGTGCATGTCGAGGGTCTTGGTCGACCCGAACCAGGTGTCCCACACCTCGCGCATGAGCACCTCGCGCGACACCACCCGGCCCTCCTCGCGCATGAGGACCCGCAGCAGGTCGAACTCCTTGGTGGTGAGGCGGACCTCGCGGTCGTGGAGGAAGACCCGGCGGGCCTCGATGTCCATCCGCAGCGCCGTGCCCCCGGGCGTCTGGCTCGAGGTGGGCCCCCGGCGCAGGAGCGCCCGCACCCGGGCGAGGAGCTCCCCGAGGCGGAACGGCTTGGTGACGTAGTCGTCGGCGCCGGCGTCCAGGCCGACGACGGTGTCCACCTCCTCGCTGCGGGCGGTGAGCATGAGGACCGGCATCCGCACCCCGGAGTCGCGCAGGGAACGACATACCTCGACCCCGTCGAGCTGCGGCAGCCCGAGGTCGAGCACGAGGAGGTCGTGCGCGACGTCCCCGGTCGCCTCGGCCAGCGCCGAGCGGCCGTTGGCAGCGACCGTCACCTCATAGCCCTCGCGCCGCAGCGCTCGGGCGAGTGGCTCCGAGATCGTCGGGTCGTCCTCGGCGAGCAGCACCCTGGTCACGTCGTCTCCCTCCGCGTGGCTGCCTGACAGTATGCGCGTTCGGTCACCGTCCGGGCCACTGCGGCCTGCGCTTCTCGGCGAAGGCGGCCACGCCCTCGGCCCGGTCGCGGCTGAAGGCGGTGGCCCGCCAGGCACCGTCCTCGATCTCCAGGCCGGCGGCCAGGTCGGTCCCCATCCCCATCCGCATGGCCCGCTTGGCGTTGCGCACCGCGACCGGGGAGTTGGCCGCGATGGTCGCCGCCAGCTCCAGGGCCCGGCCCCGCGCGGACCCGGCCTCGGCCAGCTCGTCGACGACCCCCAGGTCGTGAGCCTCCTGGGCGCCCAGCCGGCGCCCGGTGAAGATCATCGAGGCCGCGCGCGACCACCCCACCCGACGGGTGAGCAGCTGCGTGCCACCGCCGCCGGGGATGACGCCCACCCCGACCTCCGGCAGCGCCAGGGTCGCCCCCGTCCCGGCGACGAGGAGGTCGCAGGAGAGCGCGAGCTCCAGCCCGCCGCCCAGCGCGTAGCCCTCCACCGCGGCCACGGCCGGCACCGGCAGGTCGAGGACGCCGCGGTAGGCGAGCTTGGACACGAGGCGGTGGTCCATCATCTGCGCGTCGGTGAAGCCGTTGCGCTCCTTGAGGTCGGCGCCCACGCAGAAGGCCCGGTCGTGGGCGCTGGTGAGCACCACGGCTCGCACGGTCGGGTCGGCGGCGAGGGCGGCAGTCGTCGCGGTGATCTCCTGGGCGAACGCCGTGGAGATGGCGTTCATGGCCTCCGGGCGGTCCAGCGTCAGCTCGACCACCGACCCGGGCTCTCCTCCCCCCTCCTCGCCCGCGGACGGGTGTCTGGTCACCTGCAGCATCGTCGGTGCGTCCATGCGGTGAGGCTACTGGTCGCGCAGGTGCTCGACGTCCCCGGCGTGGTGCACCCCGACCGCGCCGTCCCGCTCGCGCACCAGCAGCGCCCCACCCTCGTCCAGCCCGACCGCCTCCCCACGCACCGTGGCCCCGTCCGGCCGGTGCACGACGACGGCACGCCCGAGGGTCGCGCACCGGGCGAGGTATGCCGTGCGCACGGGCCCCGTCTCGCCGCGGGCGAGGGGCGTGTGCAGGTCGCGCAGCCGGCGCAGGTAGTCCTGGAGGAAGTCCTCCCGCGCACCCTCCGGGAGCGGGGCCCCACCCCGGGCCAGGCGCCACGAGGTGGCCGTCGGCACCGGCAGCTGGTCAGGGTCGTGGTCGACGTTGACGCCGACGCCCACGACGAGCGCCCCGGTGTCCGCCACCTGCACCAGCACCCCGCAGAGCTTGCCCGGGGCCGGCCCGTCCTCGAGGAGCACGTCGTTGGGCCACTTGAGCACGGCGCGCACCGGCCAGCGGCCGGCCTCCAGCGCGTCCACCACCGCCACGCCGGTCGCCAGCGGCAGCCAGCCCACCACCGGTGCCGGGACGGGCGGCAGGACGGCGCTGACCGCCAGGCACGTCCCGGGCGGCGAGGACCAGGCGCGGCCGCGACGGCCCTGCCCCGCGCTCTGGTGGTCGGCGACGACCACGCGACCGGGGCGTGGGTCGGCGAGGGCGTCGACGTTGGTCGAGCCGAGGCTCTCGTGGTGCTCCGGCGTGGCCCAGCACAGTCGGGTCATGGTCCAAGGCTAAGTTGGGGGCATGACCGACCAGCTCAGCGCCGACAGCCAGGACGCCGAGGGACCGGACCTGCGCACGACCGCCGGGCGGCTCGAGGACTACCGCGCACGGGTGGACCACGCCGTCCACGCCGGGTCCGAGAAGGCCGTCGAGAAGCAGCACGCCAAGGGCAAGCTCACCGCCCGGGAGCGCATCGAGGCGCTGCTGGACGAGGGCAGCTTCACCGAGCTCGACGCGCTGGCGCGGCACCGCTCGACCGCCTTCGGGCAGGAGCGCAACCGTCCCTACGGCGATGGCGTGGTCACCGGTTACGGCACCGTCGACGGTCGACCGGTCGCCGTGTTCGCCCAGGACTTCACCGTCTTCGGCGGCTCCCTCGGCGAGGTCTACGGCGAGAAGATCGTCAAGGTCATGGACCTCGCGATGAAGATCGGCTGCCCGGTCGTCGGCATCAACGACTCCGGCGGCGCGCGGATCCAGGAGGGCGTGGTCGCCCTGGGTCTCTACGCCGAAATCTTCAAGCGCAACGTGCACGCCTCCGGGGTCATCCCGCAGATCTCCCTGGTCATGGGACCCTGCGCCGGCGGGGCCGTCTACTCCCCCGCCATCACCGACTTCGTCGTCATGGTGGACCAGACCTCGCACATGTTCATCACCGGCCCGGACGTCATCAAGACCGTCACCGGCGAGGACGTCACCTTCGAGGAGCTGGGCGGGGCGCGCACCCACAACTCCACCAGCGGCGTGGCCCACTACCTGGCCAGCGACGAGGACGACGCCTTCGGCTACGTCAAGGAGCTGGTGGGCTACCTGCCGCAGAACAACCTCGAGGACCCCCCGGTCTACGACGAGGAGCCCGACGAGGAGGTCGGTGAGGCCGACGCCGAGCTCGACGTGCTCATCCCCGACTCCCCCGGCGTGCCCTACGACATCACCGAGGCCGTCCGCGCCGTCCTGGACGACGGCGACTTCCTCCAGGTGCAGGAGCTGTTCGCGCCCAACATCGTCGTGGGGTTCGGACGGGTCGAGGGCCGCTCGGTCGGCGTCGTCGCCAACCAGCCGATGCAGCTGGCCGGCACCCTGGACATCGACGCCTCGGAGAAGGCCGCCCGCTTCGTGCGCACCTGCGACGCCTTCAACATCCCCATCCTCACCTTCGTCGACGTGCCCGGGTTCCTGCCGGGCACCGACCAGGAGTTCGGGGGCATCATCCGCCGCGGCGCCAAGCTGCTCTACGCCTACGCCGAGGCGACCGTCCCGCTGGTCACGGTCATCACCCGCAAGGCCTACGGCGGCGCCTACGACGTCATGGGGTCCAAGCACCTCGGCGCCGACATCAACCTGGCCTGGCCCACCGCCCAGATCGCCGTCATGGGCGCCCAGGGCGCCGCCAACATCCTCTACCGTCGCGAGCTCGCCCAGGTGCAGTCCGAGGGCGGTGACGTGGAGGCCGAGCGGGCCCGCCGCATACGGGAGTACGAGGACACCCTGGCCAACCCCTACGTCGCGGCCGAGCGCGGCTACGTCGATGCGGTCATCGAGCCGTCGCACACCCGCCTCGAGGTGTCCCGCGCCCTGCGCCACCTGCGCACCAAGCGGTCCAACCGGGCACCGCGCAAGCACGGGAACATCCCGCTGTGAGCGACACGCCGGGAACCCCGGAGGCGCAGCAGCCCGCGCTGGTGCGCGTGGTGCGCGGTGCCCCCACGCCGGCCCAGCTCGCCGCGCTCACCGTGGTCCTGAGCGCCGCCGCCGGAGGCAGCAGCAACGACACGACGCCGGACCGCCCCGGTGCCCCCCGCACCCTGTGGACGGCGCGCGCGAGGTTCGCCCGGCCCCGCCCCTCGGTCGGGCCGGACGGGTGGCGCGCCTCGGCCCTGCCCCGCTAGCCGGACGCCCGGGACTCCACCCGCCGGGCGAGGGCGTCGTGGTACCTCGCCGGCAGGACTCCCGCGGCGACCACCTGCCGGGCCGCGAGGAGGTCCCCCATCGCCGCGGCGAAGGCGGTGCGCATGCTCACCCCGTGCTCCGGAGGGGCACCGAGCCGGAGGGGGTCCCCGGGCGAGATCCGCCCCGGGGCGAGCACCCGGAGGTAGGCCCCGCACGCGCCGCGCTCGGTGAACCGACGGACCCAGCCCTGCTCACCCAGGTGCCGCGCGAAGGTGGCGCACGGCTGCCGCGGCAGCGACACCTGGAGCGTCGCCGAGCCCACGTGCAGGTGCTGTCCGAGCTCCAGGCCGTCCAGGTCGATCCCCGACGTGGTGAGGTTCTCGCCGAAGGTGCCGTCCCGCAGCTCCCGTCCGAGCTCGCCCTCCCACCAGTCGAGCTCCTCGCGCGCCACGGCATACACGGCCTTGTCGTCGCCGCCGTGGTGCCGGGCGTCGCCGACGTGGTCCCCCACGGCCCCGGACCCGTCCCCGAACCGGGGACCGGGCGCCAGGACGTCGATCCCGCCCACCGGGTGCTTGTCGATGCCGGTGGTGCGCGGCGTGCCGGGGTCGGGCTTGGGCCGGGCGAGGTTGGTGGAGCGGACGCGGGCCGCCGCGGTCATGTGGTGACGGCGTCCACGCCGTCGGCGCCCTTCTCCTGCAGCTCGCGTCGTTCGGCGTCGGCCCGGGGCCGGAAGTAGAACCACCCGGTCCCGAGGGCGACCAGGAACAGCACGAGCATCACCGAGAACAGCGGCCACGGCCCGGTGAGGGCGATGATGGGCACGGCGAGCGCCGTGACGAGCCCCCCGCCGAAGAACGGCTCGAAGACCAGCTGCTTGT
This sequence comes from uncultured Serinicoccus sp., assembly GCF_947487915.1. Classification (GTDB taxonomy): domain Bacteria; phylum Actinomycetota; class Actinomycetes; order Actinomycetales; family Dermatophilaceae; genus Ornithinicoccus. Next base: position 31,670 of record NZ_CANKYH010000012.1, read on the forward strand.
AGCCGAACGCCTCGAAGGCCGGGCTCTCCGCGTCCGGGTCGGTGATCCGCATGAGGATCAGCCCGGTGGCGGTGACGCCCATGGACTGGCCGAAGTCGCCGATGCCCCGCTCGAACCAGTAGCGGCCGATGATCCGCGGGGCGAACCACAGGAACAACCCGACGTTGAGCGCGATGCCGGCCACCGCCAGCAGCAGGAACGAGCCGATGTTGGAGCCGATCGCCTCCAGCGAGAGCGTGCCGATCGCGGCCACGATGAGGAAGTCGAGGGCCCAGCCCTGGATGCGGAGCATGATCTGGTGGTCGATGAGGTGGTCCACGCCGAGCGCCGCCGCCATGGCCTGGATGGCCACGCCGCCGAGCAGCGCCAGCGGGAAGAGGGGGACGAAGGCGAAGATCTCCAGCGGCGTGTCGCCGTTGATGAGCACGCTGGAGTAGGTCTGCGACTCCACCCACCGCAGCGCCTCGAGGAAGAGCCACCCGATGAGGATCGCCACCGCCACCAGCGCCATGTGCAGCGACAGCGGCTCGACCGAGGAGGGGCGGCTGGTCATGGTGCCGGCCGGGTAGTACTCGTCCTTGCGGAACAGCCCCTTCTGCTCCTCGACCGAGGCCTGGACGTCGCCCTTGAGGATCTCGGTGCGCCCGGTCCGGACCCCCCAGTTGATGAGGGCGATGCCGATGACGACACCGGCGACGATGCCGACGGTGGCCAGACCGACCGCGAGGTCGGCACCCTCGCCGTAGCCGAGGTCCTCCAGGACGGGACGCATCCCCGCCGCGGTGCCGTGGCCACCCTCGAAGCCCATCTCGATGAGGGCCCCGACCATCGGCTCCGCGGCCAGCAGCGGCACCAGGATCAGCGCGGCGAGGAGCAGGCCGACGACGTACTGGCCGGACCCCATCGCGACGCCGAGGGCCAGCTGCGGGCCGACCAGCTTGCCGGCGCGCCGCGGGGTGGGTAGGTCCTGGCCGAGGAACATCGTGGCGAAGACCACGCTGATGAGCAGGCCCGGCAGGGCGGTCCACACGTCGAGCATCGGCTGGGTGAAGAGCCCGTTCTCGCCGACCGGACCACCGACCCGGCCCAGCACCTGCGGGCCGACGAGCAGGATGAGGAAGCCCCCGATGATCGAGCTGGGCAGGAAGAGCTTCTGCACCCATCCCACCTTCACCCTCACCACCTTGCCGAGGAGCAGGAAGAGCCCCAGCACGATGAGCGCGAATCCGATCTGGTCTGCGGACATGGCCGCCCTCCCTCAGTCTGATGGTGCGGTCACCCTGGCACAGGTCGTCCGCCACCGCCAGCGACCGGCCGAGGGTCAGTCAGAAGAGTCCCTGCGGGTGGCGACCGCGAAGACCCGCCGGAAGGGCAGCACCACCCCCGCGTCGGTGCGGGGGTATGCCTCCCGCAGCGCCGCGCGGAGCTCGTCGGCGAAGTCCTGGCGCAGGTCCGGCGGCAGGGCCTGCAGCGTGGGGCGGGCCCCGGTGGCGCTGACCCACGTGAACACGGGGTCGGAGTCCTCGCCGGCGGGGTCGAGGACGTGCAGATAGGTGGTCTCCCAGGCATCCACCTCGCACCCCGCGGCGGACAGGACCCGCAGGTAGTCGGCCGGGTCGTGGGCGGCCGGGCCGGCGACCCCGGCGAGGTGCGCGGCATACCGCGGCTGCTCCGCGATCTCGCGACGCCGGGTGTGGCTGGGCTCCCCGAAGTTGCCGGGCACCGTCATCGCGAGGACCCCGCCGGGGCGCAGGCGGCCGACCAGGTCCGGCAGCAGGGCCAGGTGCCCGGGGACCCACTGCAGGGTGGCGGTGGTGACCAGCAGGTCGACCTCCCCCGCGCCGCCGCCCCCGCGTGCCCAGTCGACGAGGTCGCCCACCTCCGCCCGGACCGTTCCACCCCCGGCCGACCCCTGGGCGGCGGCCACCATCTCGGGTGAGGAGTCCAGGCCGAGCACCTGGGCGCCCGGCCACCGGTCGGCCAGCCAGCGCAGGCCGTGCCCTGGACCGCACCCCAGGTCGACGACGCAGCGCGGCTCCAGCTCGGGCACCCGGGCCATGAGCTCGACGAACGGGCGGTCCCGCTCGGTGGCGTACCGCGCGTAGTGGTCAGGGTCCCAGCTAGCGTCCATGGTGCCCCTCCTCGCTGTGGCTGTCGCTGCGCTCCTGCGCCCGCAGCGCCCGGTAGACCGCCCGCACCCCGACCGCCCGCTCCAGCTCGTCGGTGACGACCGAGAAGAACTGGTGCCGGTAGGTGTCGTCGGTGACTGCGCTCACGATGAAGTAGAGCCCGGAGAACGAGGCGAGGAACAAGGAGACCTTGACCAGCTCGACCGAGACGCTGCCGAGGTAGGGCACGTGGCGGGTCTGATCCAGACCGGTCCAGTTCAGCTGGGTCTGCTGCTGCATGATGATCGACCCGAAGACGAGCAGGAAGACGAAGACGGCCCCGATGAGGGCCACGACCTGCACCAGCTGGATGAGCAGCAGGGCGATGATGAGGTTCCACCGCTCGAAGCCGGTGACGCGGGCGTAGGACGCCGTGTCCACCCCCGGGTCGGCGGCGAGCCGGGCCTGGGTGGCCTGCATGGGCGTGCCACGGCAGGCGCGCTCGAGGAAGGCCTCGTCGACGGCGTCGTCGGCCCGGTCGACCTCCTCCGGCAGCCGGATCAGCTGGAACACGACGCCGACGCCCAGCAGGAGCAGGACCACCAGCCAGTGCGTGGCGAACGGCAGGCTCGCGCTCATCTCCCACGCCTCGGCGTTGATGAAGAGGAAGGCCACGAAGAGCAGCAGCAGCGGCAGCGCCCGCATCGCGGTGCCGACCAGGAGCGGGACGCTCGTGACCGTGCGGCGCAGCGCGAAGGTGAGGATGGGGCGCGCGTGCAGGGCGGTCGAGGCATACCCGAGGACCGCCACGACGAGCAGCGTCAGCCACACCGCCGGCGCCGCGCTGACCTGCTGCGAGACCCACCCGAGGGTCCCGCCGAGCGCGGCGGTCACGACGACCACGAACAGGCCCACGGGCACCAGGTGGCGGGGGCGAAGGGCGGCCCGGGCCGCCGCCCGCTCGGCCGGCACGAAGTAGGACAGGCCGTGCGCGAGGAACCAGCGCTCGGTCTCGCGACGGGGGTCGGCGGGGCGGGGTCGGCGGGGCACGAGCACAGGGTATGCGCGGGGTGACCGCCCGCCGGTGCGCGGTAGGTTGCGGGGGTGAGAACGCAGAGCCGCACCGCCACCGACATCGACCGCATCGCCGAGGCGCACCTGGACGCCACGGTGGCGCTCAGCCCGCTCGAGGCGACCTACCTGGGCGTGCCCGGGCGGGACGCCGAGATCGACGACCTGTCGCTGGACGGGGTGCGGGCCCAGCGGGAGCAGGCCGCCGCGACCCTGGCCGCCCTGGAGGGCGCCCGGCCGGTCGACGACACCGACCGGGTCACCGTGGCCGCGCTGCGCGAGCGGCTCGGCCTGGAGGTCGAGCTCGCGGACCTCGTCCTGTCCGGGCGGGCCCCGGTGGAGCTCAACGTCATCGCCTCGGCGCCGCAGGCGGTGCGCGACATCTTCGACCTCATGCCCAAGGACACCGAGCAGGACTGGAGCACCGTCGTCGCCCGGCTGCGGGCCGTCCCGCCGGCGCTGCAGCAGTTCGTCTCCGCCCTCGCCTGGTCCGCCGGGCAGGGCCAGGTGCCGCCGGTGCGGCAGGTGCGCGCCGTCGCCGCGCAGTGCCGCGACCAGGCCGGTGACACCGCGAGCAGCTTCGACGCCCTCGCCGGTGAGGCGACGGACCAGCCCGAGTCCCTGCGCACCGAGCTCGCGGAGGCGGTGACCGGGGCCAAGGCGGCCTTCGGCGAGCTCGCGGCATACCTCGCCGGGGAGCTGGAGCCGCAGGCGCCGGAGTCGGACGCGTGCGGGCAGGAGCGCTACCGGCTGCACTCGCGCAGCTTCCTCGGGGCCGACATCGACCTCGAGGAGACCTACCGCTGGGGCCAGGAGGAGCTCGCCCGGATCACCCGGCTCATGGAGGAGACGGCCGAGCAGGTCCGGCCGGGCGCGAGCGTCGAGGAGGCTGTCGCGATCCTGGACGCCGACCCGGCCTACGCCCTCGAGGGCACCGACGCGCTGCGCGGGTGGATGCAGGTCACGGCGGACGAGGCGGTGCGGGAGCTGGCCGGCACGCAGTTCGACGTGCCGGAGCCGGTGCGGCGCATCGAGTGCATGATCGCGCCCAGCCAGACCGGGGGGATCTACTACACCGGACCCAGCGAGGACTTCAGCCGTCCGGGACGGATGTGGTGGTCGGTGCCCCAGGGGGTGACCCGCTTCTCCACCTGGCGCGAGCTCACCACCGTCTACCACGAGGGGGTCCCGGGCCACCACCTCCAGATCGCGCAGACCGTCTACCGCTCCGAGCTGCTCAACCGCTGGCGCCGGCTGGCGTCCTGGACCTCGGGGCACGGGGAGGGCTGGGCCCTCTACGCCGAGTGGCTCATGGCCGACCTGGGCCACATGGACGACCCGGGCAACCGGATGGGCCTGCTCGGTGGGCAGTCGCTGCGGGCGGCCCGGGTGGTCATCGACATCGGGGTGCACTGCGGCTTCGAGGCACCGGCCGAGGTCGGGGGCGGCGAGTGGACCTACGACAAGGCGTGGCGGTTCCTCACCGCGCACGCGCCCGAGAACGAGGAGTCCCTGCGCTTCGAGCTCGACCGCTACCTCGGCTGGCCGGGGCAGGCACCGAGCTACAAGATCGGCGAGCGGCTGTGGCTGGAGCTGCGGGAGGAGTGCCGGCGCCGGGAGGGGGACGCCTTCGACCTCCAGGCCTTCCACCGGCGGGCGCTGGACATCGGTGGCGTCGGCCTGGACACCCTGCGTGCGGCGGTGCTCGGCGAGCTGTGAGCGGTCGCCCGCAGACCCCGCGGCGGACCACCCGCCGGCTCGTGCTGCGCGGGTTCGTCGAGGCCGACCGGGAGCCGTTCGCCGCGATGAACACCGACCCCGAGGTGATGCGCCACCTGCAGGGCCCGATGAGCCGCGAGCGCTCGGACGCCTTCGTCCGCCGCATCGACGCCTGCTGGTCCGAGCGCGGCTACGGGCTGTGGGCCCTGGAGCGGCGCGACACCGGCGAGTTCCTCGGCTACACCGGCCTCTGGCCCGCCGACTTCCTGCCCTCGGGGCCGGCCGTCGAGGTGGGGTGGCGCCTGGCGCGGCCGGCGTGGGGCCACGGTTTCGCCACCGAGGCGGCCACGGAGGCGCTGCGTCTCGGCTTCACCGAGCTCGGGCTGGCGGAGATCGTCTCGTTCACCCCGGCGGTCAACACCCCCTCGTTGCGGGTCATGGGCCGCATCGGGCTGCGGCGCGACCCGACGCGTGACTTCGACCACCCGAGGGTGGACGCGACGGCATACCCCGAGCTGGTGCGACACCTCGTCCACGCCCTCGACGCGCAGACGTGGAAGTCCGGCGCCGGTGGCCCCGGCGCAGTGGCGCAGGACGAGCCGGGCCCGCAGCACGAGGGGCCCTCCGGCCGGTCGTGACGACGACGGCGGTCGGTCGTGAGAACGCTGGCGGCCGGTCGTGACAACACCGGCGGCCGGTCGTGACGCCGGCTCCGTCCCGAGTCGCGACCGCGCCTCGCCGCCTCGCACCATGACACCCATAGGCCCCACGGGCCCCCCGGTGCGAGGAAACGTGCAGATGCCGGGGATATATCCCGCGCAACGGTCATCGTCTCCGCAGGACGGGGCTGCCGTGACGGATGCGGCGCGTGTGACGACAGCGGACAGCACGACGGGGCGGGGAGGATTCGCGGTCGGGAACGCGTGCAGCGAGAACGCGTCCGACCGGGGCACGGGCGGACGGCGCAGGGGCGACGGGGTGCGTGGGTCGGGGGGCGCCACCCGGAGGACGGGGTCCGCCACGGGTACGCTCTCGTCCGTGATCCCCCTCGTGCTCGCCTCCGCCTCCCCTGCCCGTCTCACCACGCTCACCCGGGCGGGCGTGTCCCCCGAGGTCATCGTGTCCGGGGTGGACGAGGACGCGGCCCTGGCCGCCGCGCAGGAGCGGCACGGGGAGCTCGACGCTTCCGACGTCGCGCTGACCCTCGCCCGGGCCAAGGCCGAGCAGGTGAGCCGCGAGCACGGTGTCGACGCCCTCGTCCTGGGGTGCGACTCGGTGCTGGAGCTGGACGGGCAGGTCTTCGGCAAGCCGCACTCCTCGCAGGTCGCGGTGGAGCGCTGGCAGACCATGCGCGGCCGGTCGGGAACGCTGCACACCGGCCACTGGCTCGTCGACGACCGCGAGGACGCGGCCGACTCCCCCGGCACCGGCGCCACGCTGGGCGCGACCGCGTCCACCGTCGTGCACTTCGCGGATCTGACCGACGCCGAGATCGCCCACTACGTCGGCACCGGCGAGCCGCTGCAGGTCGCCGGCGGGTTCACCGTCGACGGCCTCGGCGGTCCCTACGTGCGAGGCATCGAGGGCGACTACCACGCGGTGGTCGGCGTCAGCCTGCCGCTGCTGCGCGAGCTGCTGGACCAGCTGGGCGTCGCCTGGCACGAGCTGCTGGACCGCTGAGGCCCCTCCGGGGACTCACCGGAGTCGGCCCCTGGGGCCCTCGCTCCAGGCGTGGCGGTGCGACAGCACCGGCGCCGGCCCGCCCTCAGGCGTCGTAGTCGATGGTGACCTTCTCGGTCACCGGGTGCGACTGGCACATGAGGCGGTAGCCGCGCTCGACCTCGTCGGGCTCCAGGGCGTAGTTGCGGTCCATCCGGACCTCGCCGTCGACGACCTTGGCGCGGCAGGTGCCGCACACGCCGCCGGTGCAGGAGAAGGGAGCGTCCGGACGCTCCCGCAGGGTCGCCGCCAGGATGGTCTCGGCGGCACTGGCCATCGGCACGGTGGTGGTGCGCCCGTCGAGCGTGACGGTGGCGACCGCCTCGGGAGGGGCGCCTGGGTCGCGGGGCGTCGCGTCCTCGTCCGGGGTGGTGACCGGCGCACCGTCGCTGTCGACGTGGAAGATCTCGTGGTGCACGTGCTCGGGGTCCACCCCGCGACCCGCCAGCACCTCCTGCACCGTCTCCACCATCCCGAACGGCCCGCAGAGGTACCACTCGTCCACCTGGTCCTCGGGGATGAAGGTGGCCAGGAGCTGCTCGACCTTGTCGCGGTCGATGCGGCCGGTGAGCAGCTCGGCGTCCTGCGGCTCGCGGGAGAGCACGTTGAGCAGGGTGAACCGCTGCGGGAAGCGGTTCTTGAGGTCCATGAGCTCCTCCAGGAACATCACCGAGTCGGTCCGCCGGTTGCCGAAGACGAGGGTCACCCGGGAGTCCGGCTCCTCCTCCAGCGCGGTCGTGAGCAGGGAGAGCACCGGGGTGATCCCGGACCCGGCGGCGATGCCCACGTGGTGCCTGGCGGCGGTCGGCTGGGTCGGGCACACGAAGGACCCCATGGGCGTCATGACCTGCAGCGTGTCTCCGGGCTGCACCTGCTCGTTGAGCCAGCCGGACATCAGACCCCCGGGGACCGTCGCGGCGGCCACCCGGACCTCACCGGTCTCCCGGGACCGGCCGCGGGAGATGCAGCAGGAGTAGGAGCGGCGGACGTCCTGGCCCTCGATCGTGGCCCGCACCGTGAGGTGCTGACCGGGCTCGAAGGCGAACTCCTCGCGCAGGTCCTCGGGGACCGCGAAGCTCAGGGCGATCGCCTCGTCGGTCAGGCGGTCCACCCGGCTCACCGTGAGGTCGTGGAACCTCGCGCGGCGCCGCGTCGGCTGCTGGATCAGGCTCATCGGTCTCCTCGGGGTCTGGGGCGGAGCCCCAGCTGCGGGGGGACCCGGGGGCGGAGCCCCCGGGCGTCTAGATCGTCTTGAACTCGTCGAAGGGCTCCCGGCAGGTCCGGCACCGGCGCAGCGCCTTGCAGGCCGTGGACCCGAACCGGGCGACCTCCTCGGTGTCGTCGGACCCGCACTGCGGGCAGGTGACGACCCGCAGCTGGAGTCCGACGGGCACCGGCCCGGGAGGGGCGGCGTGCGCCCGCTCCCCGGTGGGTGGTGCTATCCCGAACCGACGCAACCTGGCCCTGCCCTGCTCGCTCATCCAGTCGGTCGTCCAGGCGGGCGAGAGCCGGGTCACGACCTCGACCGGTATGCCGTGGGCCCGGCCGGCCTCGACGACCGCGTCGGCCATGGCGTGCATCGCCGGGCAGCCGGAGTAGGTGGGGGTGATGGTGACCCGCATCCCCGGATGCCCGTCGACGTCAGCCGTCTCGACCCGGCGGATGACCCCCAGGTCGTCGATGGTGATGACCGGGATCTCCGGGTCGGGGACGGCGCGCATGTCCTGCTCCACCCGGGCCACGAGGTCGGGGTCCAGCACGGCGGCCCTCACCAGCTCGCACCGGGATGGCTGCGGTGGAGGTGCTGCATCTCGGCCAGCAGGTAGCCCATGACCTCGGAGTGCACACCCGCACGCCCGCCCCGGGCGTGCCAGCGAGGGGCGTCCGGCATGGCGAGCGTGGCCTGCTCCAGCACCCCGACGACGTAGGCGTTGACCGCGTCCGTCAGGCTCGAGGGCAGCACGCCGACCCTGTGCTCGGCGGCCCAGCGCGCGGCGTCGTGGTCCTCGCCCAACTCCGCGACATAGGGGTGCACCGCGACGAGAGCTGCCTGCATCCGGTCGTGGCTCTCCTGGGTGCCGTCCCCCAGGCGCAGCACCCACTGGGTCGCGTGGTCGCGGTGGTAGTCGACCTCCTTGACCGCCTTGGCGGCGACCCCCGCCAGGGTCTCGTCGGTCGAGGTGAGCACCGCGGTATACAGCTCGCGCTGGTAGGTCGAGAACCACAGGAGCCGGGCCATCTCGTGGGCGAAGTCGCCGCGCGGCTGCTCGACGAGCTGGACGTTGCGGAACTCGCGCTCGTGCCGCAGCATCGCCAGGTCGTCCTCGTCGCGGACCGGGTCCGCTCCCTCGACCTCCCCGGCGTGGGTCAGCAGGGCCCGGGCCTGGCCGACGAGGTCGAGGGCCACGTTGCCGAGGGCCATGTCCTCTTCGATCTGCGGCGCGTGCGTGAGCCACTCACCGAGGCGCTGGGCGTAGATGAGCGCGTCGTCGCCCAGCCCGAGCAGGTAGTCGACGTGGTGCTGCTCGGTCACAGGTACTCCACATCCTCCGGCACGTCGTAGAACGTGGGGTGCCGGTAGACCTTGTCCGCCGCCGGGTCGAAGAAGCTGTCGCGCTCGTCCGGGCTCGACGCGGTGATGTCCTCGGAGGCCACCACCCAGATCGAGACACCCTCCTGACGCCGGGTGTAGAGGTCGCGCGCGTTGCGCAGCGCCATCTCCCGGTCGGGGGCGTGCAGCGAACCGGCGTGCACGTGCGACAGGCCGCGCTTGGCCCGCACGAACACCTCCCACAGCGGCCAGGTTCCGGAGGTCACGCGACCGCCCCCTGCTCGTGCCGGGCGGCCTGCTTAGCGGCATACGCGTCCGCGGCCTCACGCACCCACGCGCCTTCGTCGTGGGCCTCGACCCGGGTGCGGATGCGCTGCTCGTTGCAGGGGCCGTCGCCCTTGAGGACACGCCAGAACTCGTCCCAGTCGATGGCGCCGAAGTCCCAGTGCCCGCGCTCCTCGTTCCAGGCCAGATCCGGGTCGGGCAGGGTGATCCCGAGCTTCTGGGCCTGCGGAACGGTCATGTCGACGAACTTCTGCCGCAGGTCGTCGTTGGAGAAGCGCTTGATGCCCCACGCCATGCTCTGCGCGGTGTGCCCGGTGCTCGCGTGCTCGCCGGTGTCCGGCGGGCCGAACATCTGCAGCGCCGGCCACCACCACCGGTTCGCCGCGTCCTGCGCCATGGCCTTCTGCTCCTTCGTCCCGCGGGCGAGCACCCAGAGGATCTCGAAGCCCTGGCGCTGGTGGAAGGACTCCTCCTTGCACACCCGGATCATGGCCCGCGCGTAAGGGCCGTAGGAGCAGCGGCACAGCGGCACCTGGTTCATGATCGCCGCACCGTCCACGAGCCAGCCGATCGCGCCCGCGTCCGCCCACGTCAGGGTGGGGTAGTTGAAGATCGAGGAGTACTTCTGCCGGCCCGAGTGCAGCTTGTCGAGCAGCTCGGAACGGTCCACGCCCAGGGTCTCGGCGGCGGAGTAGAGGTACAACCCGTGCCCGGCCTCGTCCTGCACCTTGGCCATGAGGATCGCCTTGCGGCGCAGCGAGGGCGCACGGGTGATCCAGTTGGCCTCCGGCTGCATACCGATGATCTCGGAGTGGGCGTGCTGGGCCATCTGGCGGATCAGCGTGGTGCGGTAGGCCTCCGGCATGGCGTCGCGCGGCTCGACCCGCTGGTCCTGCTCGATGAGACCGTCGAAGTACTCCGCGAGCGCGTCGGTGTAGTCCGGCGTCTCCGCGGCGTTGAGGGGGTGCGGGGGCGCGCCCGCCCGGGAGTCCGTGGCGCCGGGCTGGCCGAAGTCGTTGCCGTACATGGTCCCAGTGTGCCAGAGATGAGCTCCGTTGTATAACGCAACGCACGTCAAGTGACGGTGCGTCTGTAATACCGGGGCCGGTGCGAGACTGGTCGGGTGAGCCATCAGCACGAGCAGCCCCCCGCCGCCGACGCCAGCGTCCGTACCGCGCGCCCGAACGACGCCCCGGCCGTGGGCCTGGTCCAGGCCTTCGTCTGGCAGCACGAGCTCGCCGACGTGCTGGACCAGGAGGTCCTGGACGCGCTGACCGGGCCACGCTTCGCGGCCGCCTGGCGCGCGTCGCTGGAGCACCCACCGACGCCACGGCACCGTCTTCTCGTGGCCTGCGCTGGCCCGCAGGTGACGGGCTACGTCGCGGTCGGCCCGGCCGACGACGAACCCGGCCTGCCGGAGGGGACCTGCGCGCTGCTCCTGGACGGCGGCGTGCACCCGGAGGCCCGGGCCGCCGGCCACGGCTCCCGCCTGCTCAACGCGGCCGTCGACACCCTCCGCGCCGCCCACGACCAGCTCGAGGGCGTCGCGACCTGGGTGCTCGCCGAGGCCGGCACCACGCGGGGGTTCCTGCAGGCGGCCGGGTTCGAGCCGGACGGGGCCTGGCGGGACCGGGTCGTCGGTGACGACGGACGCACCGTCCGCGAGGTGCGGCTGGTCGCGTGGACGTGAGGCCCCGATGACCACGTCACGGCGGCTGGTGGGGGTCGACCTGGCGCGCACCCTCGCGCTGCTGGGCATGTTCGCCGCGCACCTGGCCGTCCAGGAGGGCGGCGGCCCGGGCGGGGTCAGCTGGGTGTTCCAGCTCGTCGCCGGCCGCTCCTCGGCTCTCTTCGCGGTGCTGGCGGGCGTCGGCATCGCGCTGGCCGCACCGATCGCCGCGGTCCGCGAGGACCCCCGCCTCCACCGGCGCCGGCTGCTCGTGCGCTCGGCGCTCATCGCGGCGATCGGCCTCGTCATCGGGATCCCGAGCTCGGGCATCGCCGTGATCCTCACCTACTACGGCGTGCTCTTCTGCTGCGCCCTGCCGGTCCTGCGGTGGCAGGCCCGGTCCCTGGCATGGCTGGCGCTCGGGTGGGGTCTGCTCAGCCCGGTGGTCAGCCTGCTGGTGCGACAGGTGCTCCCGGAGCCGACCCTCATGGTCCCGTCCCTGGCGTCCCTGCTCATCGCGCCGCTCCAGATGGTCGTCGAGCTGCTGGTCACCGGGTACTACCCGGTGCTGACCTGGGCCACCTACCTGTTCGCCGGACTGGCCGTGGGCAGGTGGGTGCAGGCGCGGGGCGGCGCCGACCGCACGGTCGTCGGCTCCCTCCTCGTCGGGGGCGCGGCCTCGGCCGCCCTGGCGCTCGGGGTCTCCGCCCTGGTGCTGCGCTCCCAGCAGGTGCGCAGCGCCCTGCTCGACAGCGTCGGCCTCGACGCCGGCTCGTGGGCCGTGCTCGACGCGGACCGTCGTACGGGGTTCTACGGCACCCACCCCGAGGGGAGCGCGTGGTGGCTGGGCGTCTGGGCCCCGCACAGCGGCAGCGTCGTGGACCTCGTCCACACCACCGGCACCGCCCTGCTCGTCCTCGGCGGCTGCCTGGCTCTCGTCCGGCTCACGCGGCGCCTGCCCTGGTCGGTCCTCGCCGGCGCCGGGCGGACGACCCTCACCCTCTACGTCGCCCACGTGCTCATCCTGTCGACCCCGCTCGGGGACACCGGGCCGCTGGCCCGTGACACCACGACCGGTCTCGTGCTGCACAGCGTGCTGGCCCTCGTGGCCGGCGCCCTGATCGTGGCCACCGGACGTCGCGGCCCGCTCGAGAGGTTCCTGCACGAGACCACCCACGGCACCCCCGCCAGGTCGCCCTCCACCCGCTCCTGAGCAGCCCCCCCTCCCCCGGCGCCTCCCCCCGCGCTGCCTCGTCGGGCCGCACGGGACCGCTGCTCGCCGGTCGCCGCGCCACGCCCGTTCACCTGTCGTTCACTTCTGCGACGTCTTGGGGTACGCTAGGTGAACAAAAGATGAACGGCATACCGTTCGACCGACCTGGAGGAGGTGGATCCCATGGCGAGCGTTCGACCGCTGCGGACCGCGCGACCGACCCGGGCCCTCACGTGGGTCCCGGTGACGGACGCGTCCGGTCGCACCCGGATGGAGATGCGCTGGCACGTCGGCGCCCCGGCGCCGCAGATCCGGCGTCGCGCTCAGGTCGCCTGACCCGAGGCGCGGAGCACGCCGCGACGACGCCGAAGGGCGGGCCCGATCGGGCCCGCCCTTCGTCATGTCGCGGTGTGGTCCGCGCGTCTGCTCAGCCCTCGTCGGAGCCGTTCTCGCCACCCTCGGTGCCGGTGCCGTTGCTCCCGCGACCGCGGCCGCCACGACGACGGCGCTGACGGCGGGGCCGGTCGCCACCCTCCTGATCGGAGCCGGTCTCCTCCGACCCCGCGGCCTCGACCTCGGGCGCCTCCGGGACCTCGGTGGCGGCACCGCTCTCCGGCGCCTCCAGGACCTCGGCCACCGGGGAGGGGGCGTCGACCGCCGGCTCGACGACCGGCGCAGCGCCCTCCGAAGCAGGGCCGGACGCGCCGCCCTGCTCACCGGCGACCACCGCGGCGAGCGACAGCTTGCCGCGCGGGTCGATCTCCTTGAGCTCCACCTGGACCTTCTGGCCCACGCCCATGACGTCCTCGACCGCGTCGATGCGCTTGCCGCCCACCAGCTTGCGGATCTCGGAGATGTGCAGCAGCCCGTCCTTGCCGGGCAGCAGGGAGATGAACGCCCCGAAGGTCGTGGTCTTGACCACGGTGCCCAGGAAGCGCTCGCCGATCTCCGGCATCTGCGGGTTGGCGATCGCGTTGACCGCCGCCCGCGCGGCCTCGGCCGACGGGCCGTCGGTCGCGCCGATGTAGACGGTGCCGTCGTCCTCGATGGAGATGTCGGCGCCGGTGTCCTCCTGGATCTGGTTGATCATCTTGCCCTTCGGGCCGATGACCTCACCGATCTTGTCCACGGGCACGCGCACCGAGATGACGCGCGGCGCGTAGGGGCTCATCTCGTCCGGGGCGTCGATGGCCTCGGTCATGACGTCCAGGATGTGCATCCGGGCGTCCCGGGCCTGGGTGAGCGCGCCACCGAGCACGTCGGCGGGGATGCCGTCGAGCTTGGTGTCCAGCTGGATCGCGGTGACGAACTCCCGCGTCCCGGCGACCTTGAAGTCCATGTCGCCGAAGGCGTCCTCCGCGCCGAGGATGTCGGTCAGCGCGGCATACCTCGTCTGGCCGTCGACCTCGGCCGAGACCAGGCCCATCGCGATGCCCGCGACGGGCGCGCGCAGCGGCACCCCGGCGTTGAGCAACGCCATGGTGGACGCGCACACCGAGCCCATGGAGGTCGAGCCGTTGGAGCTCAGGGCCTCGGAGACCTGACGGATGGCGTAGGGGAACTCCTCGCGGCTCGGCAGCACCGGCATCAGGGCGCGCTCGGCGAGCGCACCGTGCCCGATCTCGCGACGCTTGGGCGATCCGACGCGACCGGTCTCACCGGTCGAGTACGGCGGGAAGTTGTAGTTGTGCATGTAGCGCTTGCGGGTCACCGGCGAGAGGGTGTCCAGCTGCTGCTCCATCCGCAGCATGTTCAGCGTGGTGACACCCATGATCTGGGTCTCGCCGCGCTCGAAGATCGCCGAGCCGTGCGACCGCGGGATGACCTCGACCTCGGCCGAGAGTGCCCTGATGTCCTTGAGCCCACGACCGTCGATGCGGACCTCGTCGCGCAGGATGCGCTCGCGGATGAGCTTCTTCTGCACGGCGCGGTAGGCCGCCGAGAGCTCCTTCTCGCGGCCGGCGTAGGCGGCGTCGTCCCCGGCCAGCCGGGCCGTCATCGCGGCCTTGATCTCATCGATCCGGTCCTCGCGCTCGGCCTTGCCCGCGATCTGCAGCGCCGAGGCCAGGTCACCGCTGGTGGCCTCCTCGACGGCGGAGTAGGCGTCGTCGTCGTAGTCGAGGAAGCGCGGGAACTCCTGCACCTCCTTGGCTGCCTTGGCCGCCAGCTCGGCCTGCGCCTCGCACAGGGCCTTGATGAACTTCTTGGACTCCTCGAGCCCCTGGGCCACGACGTCCTCGGTCGGGGCCTGCTTGCCCTCGGACCTCACCAGGTCCCAGGTGGCCTCGGTGGACTCGGCCTCGACCATCATGATGGCGACGTCGTCGCCGTCGACGACCCGACCGGCGACGACCATGTCGAAGGTCGAGCGCGCGGCGTCGGAGAAGTTCGGGAAGGCGACCCACTGGCCGTCGATGAGCGAGACGCGCACGCCACCGATCGGGCCGCTGAACGGCAGGCCCGAGATCTGGGTGGACAGGGACGCGGCGTTGATCGCCAGCACGTCGTACTGGTGGTCGGGGTTCAGCGAGAGGACGCTGATGACGACCTGCACCTCGTTGCGCAGGCCCTTGGCGAAGGTCGGGCGCAGCGGGCGGTCGATGAGGCGGCAGGTGAGGACCGCGTCGGTCGAGGGGCGACCCTCGCGACGGAAGAAGCTGCCCGGGATCTTGCCCAGCGCGTACATGCGCTCCTCGACGTCCACCGTCAGCGGGAAGAAGTCGAAGTGGTCCTTCGGGTGCTTGCCGGCCGTCGTGGTCGACAGCAGCATGGTGTCGTCGTCGAGGTAGGCGGTGACGGAGCCGCCGGCCTGCTTGGCCAGGCGCCCGGTCTCGAACCGGACGGTGCGGGTGCCGAAGCTGCCGTTGTCGATGGCGGCTTCGGCGAACGTGATCTCTGGACCCTCCATGGGCCCTCCTTTTCTCTTCACTCTCAGCGCGAGGGGCATCGTCGTTGTGCCCGTCGGTCCTGCAGACGGGGGGCGCGGGTGGCGACCCCCCACGCACGGAGAGCGGTCCCCTCACGGGAACCGCTCTCGGTGCGAAACTCAGCGGCGCAGGCCGAGCCGCTTGATCAGCGACCGGTAGCGCTCGATGTCGATGTCCTCCAGGTAGCGCAGCAGGCGCTTGCGCTTGCCGACGAGGAGCAGCAGCCCGCGGCGGCTGTGGTGGTCGTGCTTGTGCTCGCGGGCGTGCTCGGTGAGCTCGCGGATGCGGGCGGTCAGCAGCGCGACCTGCACCTCCGGCGAGCCGGTGTCGCCCTCGGTCGTGGCGTACTCCTTGATGATGTCCTGCTTGGTGGCAGTCTCGATCGCCATGGGCGACTCCTTCGTGTTGTTGCGCGGCGCCAACCCGGGCCTGTTCACCGGGGCACTCTCGATCCGCGGCCGTCATGACGGCACCATTCAGGTTATCAGCGTGCGCCGGGGCGCCCTAATCTGAGCAGATGCCCCGCCTGCGCACG
Organism: uncultured Serinicoccus sp.; assembly: GCF_947487915.1. Classification (GTDB taxonomy): domain Bacteria; phylum Actinomycetota; class Actinomycetes; order Actinomycetales; family Dermatophilaceae; genus Ornithinicoccus. Next base: position 47,467 of record NZ_CANKYH010000012.1, read on the forward strand.
GTCTCCCCCGCCTCCCCCGGCTGGACCCGCCGCCGGTCGGGCCGCGGCTTCACCTATCTCGACGCGCAGGGCGCCCGGCTCGGCGCCGAGGACGTGGCGCGGGTCAAGGCACTGGTCATCCCGCCGGCGTGGAAGGACGTGTGGATCTGCCCGCACCCCCACGGCCACCTGCAGGCGGTCGGTACCGACGACGCCGGCCGTCGGCAGTACCTCTACCACCCCGCCTGGCGCGAGCAGCGCGACAAGCTCAAGTTCGAGCGGGTCCTCAAGGCCGCCGCCCGGCTCCCGGCGGCACGCCGCCGCATCATCCGGGACCTCGCGCTGGAGGGTATGCCGGTGCAGCGCGCCGAGGCGGTCGCGGTGCGCCTGCTCGACCTGGGCTACTTCCGTATCGGCAACGACGTCTACACCGACGCGCACGGCAGCTTCGGCCTCACGACGCTGGAGCGGCGGCACGTGCGGGCCCGCGGTGACGTCCTGGTCTTCTCCTTCGTCGGCAAGTCGGGGGTGGAGCACCGGGTCCAGATCGACGACCGCGACGTCATCGCCGCGCTGGACCGGATGCGCCGGCGGCGCTCGGGGAACCGGCTGCTGGCCTACCAGGACGGGCGGCGCTGGATCGACCTGGACGCCGCCGCGGTCAACGCCTACCTCGACGGGCTGCTCGGTGGCGAGCTCACGGCCAAGGACTTCCGCACCTGGCACGCCACGGTCCTCGCCGCGACCTCCCTGGCGCTGACGGAGGAGCCCGGCGACACCCGGACCTCGCGACGACGAGCGGTGCGGGCCGCCGTGGAGGAGGTGTCGGCATACCTCGGCAACACCCCGACGATCGCCCGCAACTCCTACATCGACCCCCGGGTCATCGACCTCTACGAGGCGGGGACGACGATCGCCGAGGCCGCCCGGCGACGACACCGCTCGCCGACGGCGAGGACGCGCGACCTGGAGCGTGCCGTGCTAGAGATGCTGTCATGAGCCTCACGACCTTCCCCCACGACTGGCAGCGGGCGCTGTGCATCGTCGCCCACCCCGACGACCTGGAGTACGGCACGGCGGCCGCCGTGGCGCGGTGGACCGAGGAGGGCAAGGACGTCACCTACCTCCTGGTCACCCGCGGTGAGGCGGGGATCGCCACCATGGCCCCGGCCGAGGCCGGCCCGCTGCGCGAGCAGGAGGAGCGGGACGGCGCCCGCGAGGTCGGTGTGGACGAGGTGCTCTTCCTCGAGGGCTTCTCCGACGGCGTGGTGGAGGCGGACCTGCGGCTGCGCCGTGAGCTGGCCCGGGTCATCCGCGACGTGCGGCCCGAGGTCGTCACGACCATCACCCACGCCGAGACCTTCCCCAACGGCGGCCTCAACCAGGCCGACCACCGGGCCGTGGGGCTGAGCGTGATCGACGCCGTCGCGGCCGCGGGCAACCGGTGGATCTTCCCCGAGCTCGTCACCGAGGGCCACGAGCCCTGGGACGGCGTGCGCTGGATCGCCTCCTCCGCCGGGCACTCCCCCACGCACGAGGTCGACGTCACCGGCACCTTCGAGCGCGGGGTCGCCTCGCTCGAGGCCCACCGCGAGTACCTCTCCGCGCTCGGTGCCGACTACCCCTCCCCGCGGGAGCTGCTCGGCAGCATCCTGGCCGATCCCGACAGCGCCGGCGACGACGGCGTCCCCACGCGCTACCGCTGGGCCGCCCAGGTCTGGGAGCGCTGAGCCCGCCCTCCGGGGTCGGCGCCTGAGCAGAGAAAGGGGCCTCCCGCCCTCCAGGTCGGCGCCTGAGCAGAGAAAGGGGCCCGGGACAGCGGTCGGATCCCCTGCGTCGAGCCTGCTTCTCTGCTCAGGTATGCCGGCGCCGGGGCGGGCGTCAGACCGGCGCGGGGGCGGGCGTCAGGCGGGGCGCCGGAGTGCTGCTCGCTGCAGGGCCGCGCGGATCCTGGCCCGGACGAGGTACGGACGGGCCAGGTCGTCCCAGGTGATCCGCACCACCTCGTAGCCGAGCTCCCTGAGCCGGTCCTCGCGCAGCTTCTCGGCGACCAGGACGTCCCGGTCGGTGTACTTCACCCGGCCGTCGAACTCGAGCAGGACTGCCGTCCCGCGCACCCGGAAGTCCGCGCGGCCCACCAGCCAGCCGGCGGGGTCGCGGATCTCGACCTGGCACTCGACCGCGATGCCGAGCAGGTGCAGCAACCAGGCCGTGCGCGACTCCCCGGCGCTCTCCCGGGTCCCGTCCGCCAGCTCCGCCACGAGCCGCGCTGCGGGCCGGTCGCGCTGCAGGCACGACAGGCCGACCAGGGTGCGGAGCTCCTCCGGGGTGGCGACCCCGGCCCGGAGGGCCGAGTCGGCCGCCACCAGCCCGGCCTCCGCGCCGTGGACGACCGCCTCCTGGAGGGAGGCGAGGGCGGGCCGGACCGACGGCATACCGTCCTGCTCGGTGACCTGGTCGACCGGCACGGGGGCGTGAACCCACAGGCCGCCCGACCTGTGCCCGCGCCCGCAGCCCACGCGGCTCGCGTGCACCTCGTCGTCGACGCCGAACACGTCCAAGCCTCGCTCGGCCATGGCGCTGCGGTGACTGAGCGCCACCTGTCCGGGGCTGGTGCCGAGCGAGGGCAACGAGCCGGCGACCGCACGTGCCCGCAGCCGGTGCCGCTCCCACGGGGCCGAGTCGTCCCAGACGCGGCGGTCGACGAAGACCTCCCGGCGCAGCCGCAGCAGCACCCCCGCGGCGACGTGGCTCCGGATGACCTTGTCGGACACGCCGAGGCGGTGCAGCTCGGCCGTCGTGACACCGTCCGGTCGAGCCTGCAGCAGCTGGCGGACGACGGGGTCCGTGGCATCCCTCCCCATGGGACCAGCCTGCCCTGCCGGGCCGGCCTGCTCGGGGGTTGTCCACAACGGCCACCCCCGGGAGCGAACCTGAGCAAAGAAGAGTCCCCGAGGCAGGGGTTGCGACCCCTGTCTGGGGCGCCTTTCTCTGCTCAGGCGCCTCAGGATGGCCGGAGGCCCGGGCGGCGGGGCCGGGGCCGGGCGGGCAGGAGCAGGAGCCGGGGCCGGGGCCGGGTGTGCGGGTCGTCAGGTGCGTCGCTGGCAGTTGCCGCACCAGAAGAGGTTGCGGCCGGCGACGACCTTGTGCCGCACGACCGAGCCGCAGCGCAGGCAGGGCAGCCCGGTGCGCTGGTAGACCGCGAACTCGCGCGGCACCACAGGCTCCTCCCCCCGGTCCAGGGCGGCCTCGGTGTCCTCCAGCACGTCGTCGAGCGTGATGATGGTGCCGGTGCGCACCCCGAACGGCATGAGCCGCACGAGGTCGTCCCAGATGAGCTGCCACGAGGCCTGCTTGAGCGACCTCCCCGGCCGCAGCGGGTGCAGCCGGTGGCGCCACAGCACCTCGCACCGGTAGATGTTGCCGACCCCGGCGAGGACGGTCTGGTCCATGAGCAGCTCGGCCACGGTCTTTCCCGAGCGCGTGATCGTGCGGTATGCCGCGTCCGGGTCGTTGAGGTCGCTCACCGGCTGCAGCGGGTCGGGTCCCTGGCGCAGGACCAGCCGGTCGACCTCCGCCTCGTCCACGACCTGGCAGGCCATGGGCCCGCGCAGGTCCGCGACGTGGGCCTCGGAGAGCAGCCGCAGCCGCACCTGGCCGGTCGCCGGGGGCTCCTGGCCGACCGGGTCGACCGGCAGCACGAACCACTTGCCGATGAGCCCGAGGTGCACGTAGAGCGTCCGCCCACCGGCGAAGTCGACGAAGAGCAGCTTGCCGTGCGCCCACGCGCGCTCCAGCACGGACCCGTCGAGCTGCCCAGCCCCCTCGGCGAAGCGCCCCTGGGGGCTGCTCACGGCGGGGACGCTGCCGCCGAAGGCGTCGTCCAGCGAGCGCGCCAGGCGGTGCAGCGTGTGACCCTCGGGCATGGGCTGATGCTCTCAGGTGCCCCGGGAGGCCCGACACCCAGCCCGGTCAGTCGTCGGTGCTGAGCACCTCGCCCGTCACCGCGTCCACCCGGACGTCGACGTCGTCCCCGGGGCCGGAGCCGAGGTCCACCGACACCTCCCAGGACGGGTCGCCCTCCTCCTCGAGGGTGGCGTCGTCCAGGGTGCCGCCGACCTCGTCGACGGCGGTGGTGATGGCCTCCTCGAGGGACACCTGCGCCGCGTCCACGGCCGCCCGGTCCTCGGCGTCCAGGTCGTCCTCCTCCACCCGGGTCACAGCACCGTCCGCGTCCACCTCCACCGTCACCGACCGCTCGTCGACCCGCAGGTCGACCTCCCAGGTGCCGTCGTCATCGCCGTCGATCTCGTATGCCGTGCCGCCGGTCTCCCGCTGCGCCACCTCGATCGCGGCGAGGGAGGCCGCGGTGACGTCGTCGCCGGCGTCCGCACCCTGGGTACCCTGCCCGTCGGTGTCACCCGTGTCGGTCCCCCCGGCAGCGTTGTCGTCACCGCCGGTCCCGGAGGAGTCGTCGGTCGGCGCCGCGGTGGCCTCGATGCCGTCGGTGGCGCCGCCGGTGCCGCCGCAGGCGGAGAGGGTCAGCGCCAGGGCGAGGGCCAGGGCGGTCGTGGTTCGGGGGGCTCGGGAGATCCTCATGAGGACCAGCCTGGACACCGCGGATGAGGGCGGCTCTCATGAGAGTCCTCTCACCGATCAACCGGTGTTGCGCAGCCCGGCAGCCACCCCGTTGACCGTGACCAGCAGCGCCCGCTGCAGCTCGTCCACCTCCTCGTCGGAGGCCGGGCCGCTGCCGCCACCCTCCTCGGTCGCCGGACGCTCGCGCAGCCGGCGCAGCAGCTCGACCTGCAGGTAGGAGATGGGGTCGAGGTAGTTGTCCCGCACGGCGAGGGTGCGCTTGAGCACCGGCTGGTCGTCGAGGAGGTGCTCCTCGCCGGTGAGCCGCTTGAGCTCGGCCACCGTCAGCTCGAACTCGGCACGGATGGTGTCGAAGACGTGCCGCAGCGGCGCCGGTACGAGCGTGTGCACGTAGTGTGCGGCGATGTCGAGGTCGGTCTTGGCCACGGTCATCTCGACGTTGGAGATGACCGACCGGAAGAAGTGCCAGTGGTCCAGCATCTCGGTGAGCTCGGCCTCGTGACCCGCCTCCCGCGCGGCCCGCAGCCCGGACCCCACCCCGAACCAGCCGGGGATGATCTGCCGCGTCTGCGTCCAGCCGAAGACCCACGGGATGGCCCGCAGCCCGTCCAGCCCCTTGCCGGTGTCCGGCCGCTTGCTGGGCCGCGACCCGATGTTGAGCGCGCCGAGCTGGTCGACGGGCGTCGCGGCCACGAAGTAGGCCGGGAGGTCCTCGTCGTCGATGAGCCGGCGGTAGGCCGCGAAGGCGGCGTCGCTGGCGACGTCCATCACCGCGCCGTAGCGGGTCCGCTCCTCGGCGGTCGTGCGCGGGTCGCGGTGCAGGGCGGAGGCGCGCAGCACGGCGGCCAGCGACAGCTCGAGGTTCTCCTGCGCCAGCGCGGGCAGGGAGTACTTGTCGGAGATGACCTCGCCCTGCTCGGTGAACTTGATCTCCCCCTCGAGCACGCCGTTGGGCTGCGCGAGGATCGCGTCGTAGGTCGGGCCGCCGCCCCGCCCGACCGACCCGCCCCGGCCGTGGAAGAGCCGCAGCCGCACGCCGTGCCGGGCGGCGACGTCGCGCAGCGCGCGCTGCGCCTGGTGGATCCCCCACTGGCTGGTGAGCACGCCGGCCTGCTTGTTGGAGTCGGAGTAGCCGAGCATGACCTCCTGCACGTCTCCGCGCAGGCGCACCAGCTCCCGGTATGCCGACGTGGACAGCATCGCGTCGACGAGCCCGGCCGCGCCGCGCAGCTCGTCGATGGTCTCCAGCAGCGGCGCGAACCCGATGCGCGCGAAGGCGCCCTCCCCGCCGGTGTCGCCGTGCAGGTCGACCAGCCCGGCCTCCCGGGCCAGCACCGCGGCGGCCAGGACGTCGTCCGGTCCCTGGGTCATGGAGATGATGTAGGTCTCCACCACGTCGGGCCCGTAGGTGGCGAGCGCCTCGCGGATCTCGTCGAAGACCGCCAGCGTCTGCTCCCGCGGGGCGGCGCGGGTGAGCAGGGGGCGGCGCGAGCCCAGCTCGTCGCCGAGCAGGCCGAGGCGCTCCTCCCGCCCGAGCGCGGCATACCCTCGCTCGCCGGTGGCCCCGGCGGCGTCGAGCATCGGCGCCAACGCCTCGTGGTGCTTCTCCGAGTGCTCCCGCACGTCGAGGGTCGCGAGGTGCAGGCCGGTGGAGGCGATGGTCCGGGTCGCGTGCGCGAGCCGGCCGTCGGCGACGAGGTCGCCCCCGTGCCGGCGCAGCGAGTCGGCGACCACCCGCAGGTCGGCGAGGATCTCCCCGACCTCGGCGTAGTCCCGCCCGTCCTCGTGGGTGGTCCCCGCCTCGAACCGGCGACGCGTGTTGAGCAGCTTGGCCCGCACACAGGTGAGCTTGAGCCGGTAGGGCTCCTGGGCGTTGAGCTCCAGGACCCGCTTGTCCAGACCCGGCAGGTGGGCCAGGTCCTCGCGCACCGACGCCATGAGCTCCTCCTCCACGTCGACCACGACGGTCGAGGAGGACAGCTGGGAGATGAGCAGGTCCACCAGGGCCAGGGCCACCTTGACGGCGTGGCTCCCCTGCAGGCGGAGCACCTCGCGGGTCACGGCAGGGGTGACGTAGGGGTTGCCGTCGCGGTCGCCGCCGATCCAGCTCCCGAACCGGACCGGGGTACGCCCCGCGGGCAGGCGGACGTCGTGCTCGGCCAGGAGGTCGGCGAGGTGCCCGAGGAGCGCGGGCATGGTGGTGGTGAGCACCTCGTCGAGGTAGTACATCGCGTTGCGCGCCTCGTCCAGCGGCGTGGGGCGGTTCTGCCGCAGCTCGTCGGTCTGCCAGATGAGGTCGACGAGCTCGCCGAGGTCGCGGTCCTGGCGACGCCGGGCCTGGGTCTCCGGCTCGGTCGGCGTCGCGAGCAGGTCCGACAGGTGGCGGATCTTGGTGAGCACGCTGCGCCGGGACGCCTCGGTCGGGTGGGCGGTGAACACCGGGCGCACGTCGAGCTCGGCGACGCTGTCCTCGAGCAGCTGCGGCCCGCCGGCGTCGACGACGTCGCGCACCGCGGAGGTGAGCCAGCCCTCCCCCTCCGGGCGGGCGGCGTGGGTGCGGACCCGGTGGACCTGCTCGGCGGCATTCGCGAGGTGGAAGTATGCCGAGAACGCCCGCACCAGCTCGGTCGCCTCGTTCAGGGGCAGCTCGGCGAGGACCTGGCGGACCTGTGCGGCGGCCTCCTCGTCACCCTCCTTGCTCGCCTTGGTGGCCAGGCGCACCCGCTCGACCGCGTCCAGCAGGTCCTGCCCGTGGTGCCGGACGAGGGACTGGCCCAAGAGGGTCGAGACGCGCCGCACGTCGGCACGCAGCTCGGGGCTGATCGGGTCGGTGGAGGTCGGCTCGCTCACGGGGTCGACCCTACGGCAACCGTGACCGACCCTCCGCAACGATCCCGGGCTCGTCGACGTCCTCGCGCAGGGCCAGCTCGAACCAGTCGCACCCGTGCCACCGGCCGAACTTGCGGCCCACCCGGGTGAAGGCCCCCACCTGACGGAAGCCGAGGGACCGGTGCAGCGCCGCGCTGGCCGGGTTGGGCGGGGTCGTGCCGGCCACCGCCGTGCCGTAGCCGAGCTCGCGCAGCCGGTCGAGCAGGGCGGCGTAGAGCGGGCGCCCGAGCCCCTGCCCCGCGGCGTCCTGAGCGAGGAAGATGCTCGTCTCGGCGGTGCGCGCGTAGGCCCTGCGGGCGCGGTAGCCGCCGGCGTAGGCATACCCCAGGACGACGCCGTGACGCTCGGTGACCAGCCAGACGTGGGCACGCTGCGCGGCGGCGATGCGACGGGCGAGCTCGTCGGCCCCCGGCGGCTCGGTCTCGAAGGTGACGGAGGTGCCCGTGACGTAGGGCGCGTAGATCGCCGAGCACCGCCCGGCGTCCTCCGGGCGCGCATCCCGGATCACGGCTCCACCTCGCGCAGGGTCTCCCAGATCTGGCGCACCGCCGGCGCCGCGGTGTCCGACCCGATGCCACCCTCCTCGACGACGACGAGCACGACGTACTCGGGCTCGTCGGCGGGCCCGTAGGAGGCGAACCACGAGGTCGCCTGGCGGCCGAAGGACTCGGCCGACCCGGTCTTGCCGGCCAGGGGGTAGTCGGCGCTCGGCCAGCCGGCGAAGGCCGCCGCGCCGGTCCCCTCCGTGACGACCCCCTCCAGCCCGTCCCGCACGATCTGCCACGTCTCCTCGTCCAGCGAGACCCGGCCCTGGTCCGGCGCCTCGATCTGCTCCACCACGCTGCCGTCCGGGCGGACCAGCGCGTCCGCCACCTGCGGCGTGACGAGCCGCCCCCCGTTGGCGACGGCGGCGTAGACGACCGCCATCTGCAGCGGGGTCGTCGCGACGTCGCCCTGCCCGATGGAGAAGTTCACCGCGTCGCCGGGTCGCCAGCGGGCGCCGTCGACGCAGTTCTCCTGCGCCAGCTGCTCGAGGAACTCGCGGCGCTCCTCGTCGTCCACCTCCGGGTAGCCCTCCTCGGCCCGCCGGCAGACGTCCTCGCGGGTGCTCTCCCAGTAGTCCTGCTTCCACCGCCGCGAGGGCAGGGTGCCCGCCTCCTCGCCCGGCACGTCTACCCCGGTGCGCTGCCCGAGGCCGAAGCCCCGCGCCACCGCGAGGAAGCGGTCGCTGGCGTCGGCGTCCGCGCCCGCGTCCTGCAGATCGCGCCAGTGGTCGTAGGCCCAGCGGTAGAAGGTCGTGTCGCAGGAGACCTCGAGGATGCGGCGCAGCCCGATCTCGCCGTAGGCCTCGGACTCGTAGTTGGTGAACCGCTGGCCGGCGATGGAGACCGCGCCGGGGCAGGAGTACTCCCCCTCGGGGTCGATGCCGGTCTGCAGCGCAGCGGGGAGGGTGACGACCTTGAACGTCGAGGCCGGCGGGTAGGTCTCCCCGACCACGCGGTTGACGAGGGGGGCTCCGCGGTCGGCGTCGAGCAGCCGGGCGTACTCCCCGGCGCTCACGCCGCGGCTCCAGACCCCCGGGTCGTAGGTGGGGAAGCTCGCGGCGGCGAGCACGGCCCCGGTGCCGGGGCGCAGGACGACGGCGGCTCCACTGGTCGCCGGGGCGCCCGCGCGGCGCGCGGCCCGTACGGCCTCCACCAGGGCCTGCTCGGCGGCGGCCTGGACCCGGACGTCGAGGTGGGTGAGCAGGTCGGCCCCCTGGACGGGGTCGGTGCGCCCGAGCGTGCCGGTGACCACCCCGCGCGGGTCGACGGTGAGGGTGGTGCGCCCCGGTATGCCGCGCAGGCCCTCGTCGTAGACCGCCTCGAGCCCGGCGCGGCCCAGCCACGCCTGCGCGTCCAGCCCGTCCTCCGAGGCCTCGACCTCCTCGAGCGTCGGACGGCCCAGGTAGCCCACGAGGTGCGCCGCGTTGACCCCCTCCGGCGCGGGGTAGTTACGGACCGGGATGCTCTCGACCTCGATGCCGGGGTAGTCCTCGGGCCGCTCCAGCAGGGCCAGGGCGTCCACCGGGTCGACGTCGTAGACGAGCGGGACCGGGAGGTAGGGGGAACCCGAGAAGCAGAACGGCACCGGCGGCGCGCCCTCCGTGCCGCACAGGCGGGTGCGACCCCACAGCTCCTCCTGCGGACGCCGCAGGGCGTCGGCCACGGAGGCCACGAGGTCAGCACCCCCGTCGTCCGCCTCCAGCAGGACCTGGGGGTCGACCGTCACGACCGAGCTGGCGGCGTTCGCGACGACAGGCGTGCCGTCGGCGGCCAGCACCCGGCCCCGCAGGGCCGGCGTGAGGATCTCCCGTGTGCTCACCTCGGCCGCCTGCACCGCGAGCTCCTCGTGCTGGCCGAGCTGCAGCTGTCCGAGCCGACCGGCCAGCAGCCCGCCCAGGGCGAGCACGGCCACGAGCACGACCCACAGGGCTCCCGTGGAGCGACGGCGCCGGACCCGGCGGGGGGTCAGAGCCGGCCGGGGGACGCGGGTGGCCGCCCGGCCCCGGCGGGGGGTGGGGCGGGTGGTCACGCCCACCCCCGCTGCGTCATCCAGCGCTCCAGCCGCATGACCACCGGCAGCACGAGGACGGCCACCAGCATCGTCACGGCCAGGGTCCAGGCCAGCTCGCCCGGCAGGGCCCGCCCGACGCCCGCCGCCGCCGCCACGCCCCGGACGCCCAGCACCAGCGCCGCCGCCAGACCGGTCGCGACCCACGGGAGGACCGGCGACAGGACGAGCTGGCGGCGGACCGCCCCCAGCCCCAGACCGACGGCCGCGTAGACGAGGGCGCCCGCGCCGAGCGGCGCGGCCCCGGGAGGCACCACGTCGACGAGCCAGCCCCCGGCCAGCCCGACCAGGAGACCGACCGGGGGCGGGTGCAGCAGCGCCACCCCCGCGACGACGAGCAGCACCAGGTCCGGCCGGGCCAGGCCGGCGGGCCAGGCGCTCGGCAGCAGGACCGCGGCCAGCAGGAGCGCCCCGCGGACGAGCGGGCCCAGCACGCGGATCATCCGTCCTCCCTCAGGACGACGGCGACGAGGTCGAGGGTGTCGGTGTCCACGAAGGGCTCCACGACGGCCGTGCGCCCGAGCTGGCCGCGGTCGGGGTCGACGGCGACGACGGTCCCCAGGGGTATGCCGGCGGCGTAGGGGACGTCGTCCGGGCTGCCCAGCGTGCTCACCCGGTCGCCGACCTCGATCCGGGTGTCGCCCAGCGCGGTGAGGGTGAGCTGGCCGTGCCCGCGCGCCGGCAGGCCCGGCACCGGGTCGGCCTGGACGTCACCGAGCGCCCCGTCCTCGCCGAAGCGCACACCCACGACGACCTGAGGGTCGCCGAGCAGCAGGACGTCCGCGCTGGTCGGGGCCACCCGCAGCACCCGGCCGACGAGCCCCTCGACGGCGACGACGGTCTGGTCGGGAAGGACGCCGTCCTCGCCGCCCACGTCGACGGTGACCGTGCGCCCACCCACCGGCGTGCTGCCGGACGCGACGGCGACCACCCGCGCCGGGAGCAGGGTCCGGTCCACGGCGGCGGCGGTGCTGGAGCGGGCCAGCTCCTCCAGCTCGGTGACGTCCCGGGCCTGCGCCCGCAGCCGGTCCACCTCGGCGGCGAGCGCGTCGCGCTCGGCGGTGAGCTCGGCGACCCGGCCGTCGTCCCAGCCCGCGAGCACCCGCTGCGCGGGGGCGAGCGCGGCGGCGACGGCGGAGCGCGCGGGGGCGGCGAGGCTCGGCCGGGCCAGGTCGACCACCAGCACCGCGGCGGTGGTGGCGAGGAGCAGGACCGCGAGGAGGGAGGTGCGGGAGGGCATACCGGTCACCCCTGGAACGCGGGCTGGCGGGTCAGGACCTGACGCAGGGCCTTCATGTCGTCGACGCAGACGCCCGCCCCGCGGATGACCGCGTGCTGGGGGTGGTCGGCCAGGCGGACGGGCACCCCGAGCTCGTGCCGCAGGCGCTCGGTCCACCCGCGCAGCAGGGCCCCGCCCCCGGTCAGCGTCACCCCGGTGTCGAGGAGGTCACCGGAGAGCTCCGGCGGGCAGACGTCCAGGACGGCACGCACCGCCTCGACGACCTGCGCCGTCACCGGTTCGATCATCCGGCGCACCTCCTCGCTGTCCAGCTCGATGGTGCGGGGCAGCCCCGACCCGAGGTCGCGACCGCGCACCCGGGTGGTGCGCTCGGTCGCCAGCGGCCAGACCGCCCCCACCTGGTGCTTGATCTGCTCCGCGGACCGCTCCCCCAGCAGCAGGTCGTACGCCTCGCGCACGCCCTGCGCGACGGCCTCGTCCACCTCGTCGCCACCGACCCGCAGGCTCCGGGCGTTGACGACCCCGCCCAGGCTGATGACGGCGACGTCCGTGGTGCCCCCGCCCAGGTCGACGACCATGCTGGCGGCCGCGCTGTCGACCGGCAGCCCGGCCCCGATGGCCGCGGCCATGGCCTCCTCCACGACGAGGACCCGCCGCGCACCGCACCGCATCGCGGCGTCCTCCAGCGCCCGCCGCTCGACCGCGGTGACGCCGCTGGGCACGCACACCACGGTGCGCGGGCGGAAGAGCCGGGTCGGACGCACGCGCTCGACGAAGTGGCGCAGCAGCTGCTCGGTCACCTCGGAGTCGGTGATGACCCCGTCCGAGAGCGGCCGCAGGGTCAGCACCCGCTCGGGGGTCCGGCCCAGCATCTCGTGGGCCTTCGCCCCGGCCGCGACCAGCCGGCCGGTCGCCGTGTCGAGGGCCACCAGCGTCGGCTCGTCGAGGACGACGCCCCGTCCCTGGACGTGCACCTGCGTCGTCGCCGTGCCCAGGTCGATCGCGAGGTCGCGTCCGAGCAGGGTGGACCCTCGGGGGACGCGCGCAGTGCTCACCCCGGCATGGTACGCAGCGTCACGGGCCGACCGGGGTGGCGCTCCAGGGCGCTCCCCACGCCACGAAGGCGCCCGCGAGCGGGTGGGCCCGGGTGGCCGCCCGGCTCAGCGCCTCGTCGGCCGGCAGCCCCCGGGCGAGGAGCTCGTGGTAGCGCGGCAGGTGGTCCGCAGCCACCTCGTCGGGGATCCGGCAGGGCGCCGCCACGACGCTCTCCACCCCCAGCCAGAGCAGACCGGCCGCCAGACCCAGCGCCGCCGAACCGCCGCGGTGGCGGGACCGGCCCGAGTCGCAGGCCGAGAGGACGACGTGCGAGGCGCGCCGCGGCTGCCGCTCCAGGTCGGCCAGGAAGTAGGGGCCGTCGGCCAGCCACACCGAGGAGAACATCGGGCTGTCGTCCCGGTGCCGCCCGTGGGCGGCGACGTGGACCACGTCGTGGCGTCCCAGCGCCGCCGCGAGGTCCGCGGCGGTGGTCTCGTGATGCGCCCGGCCCTGCGGCCAGACCGTCGCGACGCGGTCCACCTCGTCCCTGGCGAGCCCCAGCCGCGGGCCGGCGAGGGCGGCCACCGTCGGCGCCGCCACCTCGGTGCCGCCCCTGGCCCAGGCGCTGACGCTCGGGGCGACGGGTGTCGGGTGGTCGCGACGGCTGGGCAGCAGACCCCACGGCACCGAGGCGAGCGCCGGGGTGGGCACGACGAGCGCCCTGCCCTCCAGCCGCAGCGGGCGCAGCACCCGCTCGTCCAGGGCCTGCACGGAGCGTTCCAGCGAGCGCTGCAGGGTCTGCTCCATCGGCCCCCCGAACGCCCGTGCGCCGGTCTCGAGGTCGGCCGCCAGCACCCTCGCCTCCTCCAGGGCGGGGGGCAGCGGACCCAGGTCGACCGTGCGCAGGCGACGCGCGGTGCCGGCCACCGCGAGGAGCCGGCCCTGTGACTCGATGAGGTACACCAACGAGGTCTCCCGCTCGGCCAGGCACCCGAGGGACCGTGCGAGCTCCTCCCGGGTGACCATCCCGCGGGGCCCGCCCTGGCCGGGGGCGGACCAGGACAGGGCGGCGACCGAGCGCTCCAGCTCCCGCAGCCGGCCGCGCATCCGGTGGGCCCGGTCCAGGTCCTCGCGCACCTGGTGCCGGAGGTGTCGCAGCACCGTCGTGCGTCGGGCCAGCTCGGGGTCCGCCGGAGGGAGGACGGCGGGTGACCTGCTCGCGGCCTCCCGCCAGCGTTCCACCGCGAGCAACGTCTCGCGCGGGGCCTCGGGTGCGACGGCCAGGTCGAGCCGGGCCAGGTCCTGCGCGTGCAGATGGGTGGCGGCCCGCAGCTCCAGGCTCGAGCTGCCGGCGAGCGTCTCGGTGAGGTCGGTCAGGGCCGCGCGCAGGTGGCGCCGCGCGGTCGGGGCGTCCTCGGCGTCCCGGGCCGCGGAGGCCAGCACGCCGCGCGCCCGCAGCCGGGTGCTCAGCGAGCCGACATGGGTGAGGTCGGCGGTCGCGCGCAGCAGGCGGACCGCCTCGTCCGTCCGCCCGCGGTCGACCTCGGTCTCCGCGACGATGAGCCGAGCCAGGTCCGCGGCCACGTGGTCTCCGTCGGCGTCGAAGGCCTCGACCAGCGCCCGCCCGCGCCGGGCGACGTCCCCGAGGCGGCCACCGCGCCGCCGTCGGGCGTCGAGCAGGACCAGCTCCGCGCGGCGCCGCAGCCCGGGAGCACGGTGCTGCAGGAGCCGCCTGGCCCGGGCCGCCCCCTCGGCCGCCTCCTCGTGCCGGCCCTCGACGAGCTCGGCCAGCGCGAGGTCGCCCTGGATCTCCCCGGCGACGAGGCGCTGCCCCGTGCTCTCGGCCTCCGTGGCGGCCCGCAGGAGCAGGTCGCGGGCCTCGTCGACCAGGCCGGAGTCGAGCAGGGTCCGGGACCGCCCGTGGAGGGCCACGGCCCGTGACGCCCCCTGGCCCAGCCGCTCCATGTCGCGGTACAGCTGCAGGGCCCGGGGCAGGTCCCCGGACAGGGCGACCGTCTGCGCCAGGTTGTGCCGGGCCATGAACTCCTGCACCGGCAGGTCGTGCTCGCGCGCGATGCGCGCCGCCTCGGCGAAGTCGGTCTCGGCGCTCGAGGGGTCCGGACCGTCGACCCGCACCGCCCCCCGCGAGAGCAGCAGCTCGAAGCGGTCGGCCGGACCCAGCTGGTCGACGGAGGTCAGGGCCCGCTCCAGGTGCTCCAGCGCGGTGCTCGTGTGCCCGGTGCGCCCGTTGATCATCGCCAGCTGCAGTCGACACTTCGCGACCAGGACCACCCGGACCTCCGGCTCGAGGCCCTCGGCCAGCTCGAGCGCGCGACCGGCCGCCTCCAGCGCGCTGTCCGCACCGTGGCGCTGCACCAGCGAGGTGCTCAACGACAGCAGCAGCCGCGCCTCGGCCTCTGGGGCCGCGGCGTCGCCCGAGCCCACCGACTCCACGCCCGGCACCCGCGCGGGCCGCTGCTCGTGGAGCATCCGCAGGGCGCGGCGCAGCAACCGCTCCCCCTCGGCCGGCCGACCCTCGACGTTCGCCGACCGGCCCTGGACGAAGAGTGACCCGACCGAGACCGGGGCGTCCGTTGCTCTCGGCATCCCTGCCTCAGAGGGTGAACGTCGGGGTCACGACCGTCCGGCCCCCCGGCGGACGCACGACGAGATAGGCCGGGCCGCAGCTGACGGAGGCCAGCACGAACCGTCCGTCGTGCACCGGCACCCACTCCGAGCGGCCGTCCGGCCGCGCCAGCTCGATCTCGTCGACGTCGCAGGTGAGCCACCCGTCGACGCGCGCGGTCCCGTCGCGCTCGGCGGTCACCGTCACCATGATGCTCACACTGTCGGTGCTGAAGGTCACCGTGGTCGCCTGGTCCGGCTCGTCGTCGTCGTCGGCCCGGGTGAGCGCCAGGGGGGCACGGGTCAGCTCGGCGACCTCCGCGTGCAGCGCCCGGACCGTGAGGGCGTAGGCGATCCGCTCGGTGAGCCCCGCGGGGCACGGGTCCAGCCGGGTGACGGTCTCGCGCAGCTCGGTCAGCACGGCGCCGTCGCCCTCGTCCCACGGGCGGGCAGCGACGCCCCCCCTCTCGCGGTCATCGTTCATGGTCCTGCCCACCTCTCGTCGGCGGCCAACGAGCGCCGCAGCTTGTCCAGGCATCGTCCACGGGTCGGGCCGATGCTCCCCCGGGGCATGTCCAGCGCCGCCGAGATCTCGTCGTAGTCGGGGCGGTCGCAGAAGGCGACGATGCGCAGCAGCTGCCGGCAGCGCTCAGAAAGCCCCTGCACCGCCGCCCACAGGGTCTGCTGCCGCTCGGTGAGGACCGCCAGCGCCTCGGGGCCGGGGTCGGCCCCACCCGGGTCCACGGTGCCCGTCGGGTCGTGCTGGGTGCGGCGGGACAGCTTGGCGGTGCGCCAGCTCTCCCGCTTGACCGACACGACCAGCCACCCCAGCACCGCCTCGCTCTCCCGGATGTCCCGGGCCCGCTCGACCAACCGGATCCACACGTCCTGGACGACGTCCTCGGCGGCGTCCCGGTCGCAGCCGTGAGCACGGGCGACGTGCCACAGCAGCGGGGTCACCAGGTCGACCAGCTCGCCCAGCGCCTGGTCCTGCCCCTCGCGGTAGCGGTGGAAGCAGGCACCGGCCTGCTCCCCGAGGGAGGGCCGCTCCCGGTCGGTCCGGACGTCCGGGTCGTCGTCGGTCAGCATCACGTCTCCTTGAGCAGACGCCGCAGGGCCTCGGTGGCCCGTCGGCGCATGTCCTGGGGGGCATCCTTCTCGTCGTCCTTCGCCTGCTGCGCGGCCAGGTCGGCCGCCAGCTGGCCGGCCAGCCACGGGGCCGCGAAGCTGGTGCCGCTCCACACCCCGAACCCGCCGCGCAGGTCGTCCGGGTCGGGCGTGGCACGGTCGGGCCCACCGTGGGGACCAGAGGTGGAGCGGTCGGCCTGCGCCGAGGCGTCGAAGGTCACCGGCAGCGTGCTGACCACGTTGACCCCGGGGCGGTGGGTGGTCACCCACGGCCCCGCGTTGCTGAACATCGCCACGGTGCGCCCGTCGGGGTTGAGCGCCCCCACGCAGACCAGCGGCACCGGCTGGTCGGTGTCCAGGGCGGTGCCTGGACCCACCGCCCAGCCGCCGGGGTACAGAGGGGTGGTGGTCGCCTGGTTGCCGGCTGCGGCGACCACGGCGACCCCGGCCCGGCCGAAGAGGTCGAGGAGATGGCGCACCGGGTGCTCGGACACCTGCCCGTCCTGGTGGTAGAACCCGAGCGACAGGTTGAGCACGTCGACGACGCCGCCGGCCTCGTCGAAGTCCTCCCGGCCCCGGTCCTGATGGAGGTGGTGCAGGACCAGCAGGACCGCCAGCGTGCGGGTCACGTCCTGCTCGGCGGCCAGCCCCGCGGAGTCCAGCACCGGCAGCGCCACGATCCGGGCCCCCGACGCGGCCTGCCGCACGACCCCGGCCACGAAGGTGCCGTGCCCGGAGAGGAGGTCCAGGGCGCCGGTCAGCTCGTTCTCGACGCCGGTGCCCTCCGGCCACGGTGCCGGACGGCCGCCCGGGAGGACGGGCCAACCCAGCAGCGAGCGCCGCTGCTGCGCGAGGTCGGACCCGGTGAACCACGGGTGCTCCCCGAGACCGGTGTCGGGGACCACGACCACCGGGGCGCGGCGGGCGGGTCCGGGACGGGTGGGGTCGGGCAGGGCCAGCTGCACGGGAGCACGGTCGGGTGCGATGCCGGGTACCCCGGTCTGGCCGCCCCAGTAGAGCCCTCCGCCCTGGCCACCCCAGTAGAGGCCACCACCCTGGCCGCCCCAGTAGAGGCCACCACCCCCCGGCAGCACCAGGTGCTCGAGGTCGACGTCCTCGAGCCCGGCAGCGCGCGCGGCCAGGAGCAACGACCACGGGTCGGGTTCCTCCACCCGGGCGTCGGGGACCACGTAGACGCGCGAGGCGTAGCCCGCGTCCAGCTCCGCCACGCTCACCGAGCCCACCCGCAGCCCGGGGTCGAGGCGGGTCACGGGGTCGTCGGGGTCCATCGGCCCGCCGCGCACCTGCTCGAAGTCCTTCCCGGCACCGGGCTCGGCCCCCGACTCGACCGCGAGGAGCAGCCACCGGCCGAACGCCTCGTCGGCGGCGTCGGGGAGCAGCGTGACGGCATACCCGGCCTCGCGCAGGACCCGCTGCAGCTCGTCGACGCGGTCGGCCGCGGAGACCCCCAGCAGTCCCGCGACGAGCAGCCGGGTGTTGAGGTATGCCGTCGCCGCCGGGGCGGGCAACCGCCTGCCGGTGCGCGGGTCCCCCTCCCGGGGTGCCGTCGCCGGGTCGAGCACGCGGGCGTCGTGCCGGCGGAGCAGGGAGCCGGGCAGGTGCAGGTCGACGGGCTCGACGTCGGGCATGGGGCCTCCTTGTGCCGGCTCGGTCCCTGCGGGGCCCAGCCTAGGGGTCAGGTGTCGTTCAGAGAACCCCCATCACCCGCAGATACTCCGGATCGTGACGTATCTGCGCACCGGTGGTTCGCTCTGGACCCCCGTGGTGCCGCCCGGCACCCCGAGACCAGGAGGTAGCCATGGAGCACGACGCGGTAGCCGCCGCACGTATCCGCCCGACGAAGGAGCAGGTCGAGGACGACCTGCTCAACCTCGACGGCGTCGTCGGCGTGGACATCGGTGAGAAGATCAGCGACGGCAAGCCCACCGGGGAGCTGAGCATCGTCGTCTACGTCGAGGCCAAGAAGTCGCCCTCCCGGGTCCCCAAGGGTCAGCAGGTACCGGCCGAGGTGGGGGGCGTCCCCACCGACGTGCAGGAGCTGGTCATCGAGCTCCAGGGCGGGCCCGGACTCTACGCCGGCGACCCGCTGAGCGACACGAGCAAGCACCCGACGATCCGGGGCGGCATCAGCATCGGCCCGGCCCGGCACCAGAACGCGGGGACGGGTGGCGCCCTGGTGCGCGACACGAGCACCGGCGCGGTCAGCCTGCTCACCAACTTCCACGTGGCCTGCGTGGACACGTCCTGGGCGGCCGGCGAGGCCGTCCTGCAGCCGGGGCGCTTCGACAGCGGTGACCCGACGACCGACCAGGTGGGCACCCTGACGCGCGGCGTCATCTCCGAGCAGGTGGACGGGGCCGTGGTGCGCCTGGACGCCGACGAGACCTGGGCCGACGAGGTGGTCGACATCGGTGCCGTCGGCGGCAGCGCGGCCGCGGTGGTCGGCATGGCGGTCCAGAAGCGAGGCCGGACCACCGAGCACACGCACGGGGAGGTGGTGTCGGTGGACGCGACGGTGACGCTGGACTACGGCGACGGCGTCGGTATGCGGACCCTGCGCCACCAGGTCTCCGTCCGACCGGCCACCGGCGCGCCGCGGTTCTCCGACCGGGGCGACTCCGGCTCGGTCGTCATGAACGGGAGCCGCCAGGTGGTCGGGCTGCTCTTCGCCGGTGCCCGGGACGGCAGCCTGACCTTCGCCAACCCGATCGCCTCGGTGCTCTCCGAGCTCGAGGTCACCCTGAACCCGCCGCGGACGGTGCTGCCGCCGCCGCTGCGCTCGAGGATCACCGTGCTGTGCCCGACGCGCACCGAGCCCTGGTGCCCGGGGGCGCGGGTCACCAGGCCCTGGCTCGACTGCCCGCCGGTGCTGCGGACCCGCCCGTTCGTCGACTGCCCGCCGATCCGCCTCACGCGGGTGCCGGACTGCCTGCCGCCGGACAGCCGCCTCTGCCCGCCCCCCGTCAGCCGCGTGTGCGGTGGCTGGCAGAACCCCTACCAGCAGGGCTGGGACGAGGACCCGACGACCGACGCCTCCTGGTGGGCCGGGTACCACGCCGCCCTCGACCAGGTCGCCCAGGAGCTCGACGAGGCGGAGCAGGACGGGCCGCTCGCATGAGGAGCGCCCCGGCCCTGCTGGCGCAGGCGATCACGCAGGGGGTGGTCGCCTGCGCCGGCGTGCTCGACGGGGAGGTCCGGCTGGTGCCGTGCTCGCGCAGCAACCTCGTGCACCGCCTCGACGTGGACGGTGTCCCGGTGGCCTTCGGCAAGCAGCAGGGTGAGGCGACGGCGACCGACGGGCTGGCGACGGTGACGCAGGAGGCGGCGGTGCTCGGGGCGCTGCAGGGTGGGCCGGTGCCGGGGCTGCTGCACGCGGACGAGGAGGCGGTCTGGACCACCGCGGTCCCCGGGGCCCCGTTGCA
Organism: uncultured Serinicoccus sp.; assembly: GCF_947487915.1. GTDB lineage: Bacteria > Actinomycetota > Actinomycetes > Actinomycetales > Dermatophilaceae > Ornithinicoccus. The sequence continues at coordinate 67,018 of NZ_CANKYH010000012.1, forward strand.
CGAGACGCTGCCCCGCGACCCGCTCGCCGTGGCGCACGCCCTGGGGCGGACCCTCGCGACCCTGCACCGCCACCCGGTGCCCGCGACGACCGCCCTCCCACGCGCCACCCGGCCCTGGCCGCTGACCGGGCAGGCCCCGGCGAGCGTGCGCAGCGCGCCACCGGGCTCGGCAGCGGCCCAGCTGGCGGCCCAGGTGCTCGACGAGGGGGGTGAGGAGTCCCGCGTCGCGCGCGGTGCCGCCCGACGATGGGGCCGGCGACGCCTCGTCCACGGGGACCTCTCCGCCGACAACGTGCTGGTGTCGTGGGGCACGACCGGTCCGGTCGCCCGCCTCGTCGACCTCGAGGACGGCGGCCTCGGGGAGCCCTCCTGGGACCTGGTGTGCGCCCTCCGGGTCCTCGACGACTGCCTCGGCCTCGCGGACGTCGAGGCCGCCCGCCGAGCGCTGCTGGACTCCTACGCGGCCGGCTCGGGACCGGGGGTGGAGGACCCCGCGCTCCGGCTGGTGCACGACGTCATGGCCGACACCCGCAGCGCGCTCAGCGACCTGGTGTCCTGGGGGCACCTCCAGCAGGTGCTCGCCTCATGAGCACCGTCACCCGGGCGCTGCACGACGCGGCGCGGGTCGCCGGCTCCGGACCCGCCCCGGCGGACCCGCGCGAGCTGGCCGGTCGGCTCTACGCGCAGTGGTATGCCGCCCCGGCCACGTCGGCGCGGGAGCCGGTCGGGCCGCCGCTGGCCGGGCTGCTGGACGCCCGGCTCCTCGGCGTGGGCGGGTGGCGGGCGGTCACGGTCCGCCGGCTCGACCCGGGCGGGGGGCTGGTGGTCCGGGACCCCGGTGGCCGCCACCACGCCGTGCTGCCCGGCCGGTGGACCCGTCCGCCGGGATCCGGGGAGGCCGCACCGACCTCGCTGCCGCCCCGCGAGGGACAGCAGATCCTGGTGCCGCCCGTCGGCGGCCCGGTCCTCGCCGAGTCGTGGTGGCGCACGTGGTCCACGGAGTGGGTGCATCCCGCGCCCCCCGGGCCGCTGACCCGGATCTACCTCTGCCCCCGGCTGGACCATCTGGTGCACGCGGTGGGTCGGGCGGTCGAGGCGCTCGTGACGCTGAGCAGCCCGTGGCTGCTCAAGTGCGCTGTGGACGACGAAGCCCTCCGGCGCCCGGACCGGGTCGTCGCCTACGTCCCGGACCCGGTGGCACCCGCCGCGCTGGCGGTGCTGGAGGACGCGACGCGCGGGTGGCTCGAGCCGCACACGCCACCGCTCACCCAGGTGCACGCCCCCGGTCTCGGCTGGGCGCAGGACGACGGTGACGGCGCCAGCTTCGGGGAGAACAGGTGCGCGGCCCTGGCCCGGGGCCTGACGGCAGGGCAGCAGGCCGGAGGCCCGCAGGACGAGGAGCCGATGGCCCGGCGCGCCCTGCGCGACGCCGGGATCGACGACCGGCACCCGCACCTGCGCAGGGCGGGGCCGGCGTCGTGAGCCCGCGGCAGACGAGCACGCACCGCGGCGGGGACGGGGCCGCCGTCGACACCGGCGCGCGGGAGGGCGTGGAGACGCTGGCGCGGGCGGCGACGCAGGCGGTCGTGGGCGCCGCGCTGCACGACGGCGGGCGGGTCGGCTGGGTGACCTGGTCGCGCACCGACGCCGTCACCACCGCCCTGCACGTCGCGGGACCTGAGGTCTACGACGGTGACGCCGGCGTCGCCTGGGCCCTGGGCCTGCTGGCGCCGCTCCACCCCCGCCCGGAGGAGGCGCTCGCCCTGGCCCGGGCCGCCGTTCCCGCTCGTGCGCCGGGGGCGGCCGGCCTGCTGGACGGCGCGGCCGGGGTGGCCCTGGTGCGAGCCGCCCTCACCGGGGCGCCGGCCACCGCCCCCGCGCCCGGGTCCCTCACCGGCTGCAGCGACCACCTCGACGGGTTGTCCGGGCTGCTGCTCGCGACGCTGAGCCTCGGGGCGCCACCCCGGGAGAGCGCCGCCGTCGGACGCGCGCTGCTCGACTGCGGTCGGGCCGACGGGGAGGGATGGTGCCATCCGGGACCGCCGGACGAGCACGGAGCGGCTGCCACGCCGCTCACCGGCCTGGCGCACGGCAGCAGCGGCGTCCTGCTCGCCCTCGGTCACTGGCTGGCGAGCGATCCGGCTCCTCCCCTCGCGAGGGCGGCGCGCGAGCGGTTCCTGCGGACCTGGCTCTGGGAGAGCGCCTGGGTCGACCGGGTGCTGGGCTGGCCGGACCTGCGGGACGAGCCCCCGGCCTACCCCGTCCTGTGGTGCCACGGCGCCGCCGGGGTGACCGCCGTCCGCCTGGAGCTCGGCCGGCTGGCCGACGCGGGCGTCGACCTCGGGGTGCCCGCGACCGCGCTGCGCAGCCAGGCGGACGCGGGGGTGCTGCTGTGCCGCGAGCAGGTGGAGCTGAGCGCCGAGGCGGCCCGACGGCAGCTGGCGGACACCGGGCCGGCGTCGGTCCGGGTCGACCCCCACGACGCCGGTCTCACGCTGTGCCACGGCCTGGGGGGCCCGTTGGACGTCCTGGCCTCGGCGGCCGCGGACGGCGACGCCGAGCACCTGGAGGCGACCCGCACGGCGGTGCTGCAGGTGGCCGGGCTGCTCGGCGAGGACCCGCACCTGTGGCCGACGGGTCAGCGGACTCGCGGGGGTTACGGGCTGTTCCAGGGTCTGTCGGGGACGGCGCTCGTCCTGGCCCGGCTGGCGCGTCCCGAGCTCGGGCTGCCCTCGCCGGGGCTGTTCGGCGTCCCGGTCTGAGCGATCACTGGTGGACGGTTGGGTGAGACAGGAGTAGGTCTCTCAGCCCTGGGCCGGGAACCAGATGGCGATCTCGCGGTCTGCGGACTCGGGGCTGTCCGAGCCGTGGACGATGTTCTGCTGGACCGTGAGCCCCCAGTCGCGACCGTGGTCGCCGCGGATGGTGCCCGGGGCCGCGGCGGTCGGGTCGGTCGCCCCCGCGAGGGACCGGAAGCCGGGGATGCAGCCGTGGCCCTCGATGACGGCGGCGGTCACCGGCCCGGAGGACATGAACTCCAGCAGCGGCTCGTAGAACGGCTTGCCCTCGTGCTCGGCGTAGTGCGCCTCGAGCTGCTCGCGCGAGGGGGTGACCACCGCCAGCGCCGCCAGGGTGTAGCCCTTGGCCTCGATGCGGCGCAGCACCTCCCCGGTCAGCCCGCGGCGGTAGCCGTCCGGCTTGACGAGGACGAGGGAGCGTTCGGTCCGGGGGGCGCTGGTGTCGGTCACGGGCACCAGGGTATGCCGTGCCGCCCGCCCCGCGGGTCAGGGCTGCAGGACTCCGGCGCCGAGCAGCCCGAAGAGCACGAGCGCCAGGACGATGCGGTAGACCATGAACGGCGTGAAGGTGTGGGTGGTGATGTAGCGCATGAACCAGGCGATGACGGCATACCCCACGAGGAACGCGAGCACGGTGGCCACCGCGATCGGGCCCCAGCCGGTGCCGGAGCCGATGGCGTCGCCGGTGGCCACCTTGACCAGCTGCAACCCGCCCGAGGCCAGGACCGCCGGGATGGCCAGGAGGAAGGAGTAACGGGCGGCCGCCTCCCGGGTGAAGCCCATGAAGAGACCGCCGGCGATGGTGCCGCCGCTGCGCGAGACGCCCGGCACGAGGGCCAGCGCCTGCCACAGCCCGAAGCCGAGGCCCTGGCGCCAGGTCAGCTCGGTGAGCTCGCGCTCCTGGCGTCCGACGCGCTCGGCGGCCAGGATGACCAGCGCGAAGACCAGGAGCATGGTGGCGGTGAGCCACAGGCTGCGCAGGTCGGTCTCGATCCAGTCCTGCAGGAGCAGCCCGAGGATGCCGATGGGCAGGGTGCCCAGGATGACCCACCAGCCGAGCACCGCGTCCGGGTCGGTGCGCGGGATGCGGCCGGCCAGCGAGGCGAACCACGCCCGGACGATCCGCACGATGTCGCGCCAGAAGTAGAGCAGGACAGCGGCCTCGGTGCCGAGCTGCGTGATGGCGGTGAAGGCGGCGCCCGGGTCCTCCTGCCCGAGGAGCCGACCGACGATCGAGACGTGCGCGCTGGAGGAGATCGGCAGGAACTCGGTGAGCCCCTGCACGATGCCCAGGACGACGGCGCTGAACAGGTCCACGGTCAGCTCCCCCCCTGCTCCTGCTCGTGCTGGCGCTCCTGCTCCGCCCGCTGCGCGGTCAGCCGGTCCATCCGGACGCCCTGCGTCAGGCACAGCCACCAGAGGAAGCCGAAGAGCCCGGCCACCACGAACATCGCCGGGAGCACGATCCCGGCGGCCAGGGTGAGGAACTGGGCGACCCAGCCGAGCAGGATCCCCCGGCGGCCTCGCAGCGCGCCCGCCGCCACCAGGCAGAGCGCGGCCAGAGCCAGCCCGCCCCAGAGGAACGCGCCCGCCCGGGGGTCGCCGGTGGTCTGCCCCAGCCGCCAGGCGACGAGGGCACCGAGGAAGACCGACAGGGCCTGGGCGATCAGCGTCGTGGCGCACAGACGTCGGGTGAGGGTGCCGGGAGTCACGCCCCTCATCCTCCCAGACCCCGCCTGAGAGGCCTCTCAGCAACCCGCCAGCACCACGGCATACCCTGAGGTCGACACCACGGCCCGTCGCAGACCAGGAGCGCCCTGATGCCCCGACCCGACCGCACCCCCGCGGCCTCCGACCGCGCCGCCAAGGCGGCCAAGATCCAGAAGGCCGGCGCCGCCGCCGACCGGCGCCGAGGCGTCCTCATCTGGGGCTCGGCCGTCGCCGTCGTGGTCCTCATCGTCGGCGCCGTCGTCTTCGCCGTCGTGCGGGACTCCCCCGCCTTCGTCGACCTGGCCGGCGTGGAGGACTTCGAGAACACCGCGGCGGACCACCGCAACGAGCAGATCGACTACGACTCGGCCGTGCCGCCCGGCGGCCCGCACCACCCGGCCTGGTGGGACTGCGGGGTCTACGCGGAGGAGGTGCCGACCGAGCACGCGGTGCACTCCCTGGAGCACGGTGCGGTCTGGCTGACCTACCAGCCCGACCTGCCGGCGGACCAGGTCGAGGTGCTCGCGGGTCTCGGCGACGAGGAGTACATGCTCGTGAGCCCGGTCGCCGACCAGGAGTCGCCGGTCATGGCGACGTCGTGGAACCACCAGCTGGAGCTGGACACCGCGGACGAGAGGACCCTGCAGGCCTTCATCCGCGAGTACCGACAGGCGCCGGACACCCCCGAGCTCGGTGCGGCGTGCACGGGCGGGACGGTGACCGACCTGGTGGCGCGTCAGTGAGCGACCCCGTCGTCGAGCAGGAGGACCCGCCGGTCGCCGGCGCCCGACCCCGGGACCGCTGGCGTACCTTCGGCGCTCCCGCTCTCGCGGCGGTGACCGTCCTCGCGCTGTGCCTCGGGGCCCTCGTGGGGTGGCTGGCCTTCGGTGAGCGGACCCCGCCCGACGACGGCGCCGACGCCGGCTTCGCCCGGGACATGAGCGAGCACCACGCCCAGGCGGTCCAGATGTCGCAGCTGGTGATGCAGCGCACGGAGGACGAGGACGTGCGCCGGCTGGCGGTCGACATCAGCAACAACCAGGGCTACGAGCGCGGGATGATGGGGACCTGGCTGGACGACTGGGGACTCCCGCGGGCGCGCGGCGAGGAGCGGATGGCCTGGATGTCCATGGAGGACATGGCGGGGCATGAGGGCATGCAGGACATGGAGGACCTGCCGGAGGGGGTGCCCATGCCCGGTATGGCCTCCCCCACCGAGATCCAGGAGCTCACCGACGCCTCGGGGCAGGAGGCCGAGGTGCTCTTCCTCCAGCTCATGACGACCCACCACATCTCCGGGGTGGAGATGGCCGAGGCCGCCGTCGCGCAGGCCACCCAGCCCGAGGTCCTGCTCGCCGCGCAGAAGATGGTGGACGCCCAGCAGGGCGAGATCATCCTCATGCGCGACATGCTCGCCGAGCGGGACGCCACGCCCCGCGAGGACGTCGAGGCCTGGCTCGCGGCGCAGGAGGCGGCGGCGGCCGAGGACGCCCCCGCGCCGGACCCGGGCTCCGGCGGGCACGGCGACCACTGAGACCGGCGGCTCGGCGCGGTTGCGGTTGCGGGGCGCCGGGCCACGAAGGATGCTCGTGACGGGGCCGCGGTCCACGCGGCCCGACCCACGACTGAAGGGTGGACGCGATGAGCACGCAGGACAACGACCCGTTCGAGGACGTCCCCGAGGCGGGCCCGGCGACCACGGGCGACGCGGACGGTCACGCCGGCCCCGGCGGTGACGGCGGTGCCGACGGTGGCGCGGACGGTCACGCTGGCCCCGGTGGTGACGGCGGTGCCGACGGTGGCGCGGACGGCCACGCGGGCCCCGGTGGTGACGGCGGTGCCGACGGTCACGCCGGCCCGGGCGGTGACGGCGGTGCCGACGGTGGCGCGGACGGTCACGCGGGTGCCGGGGGTGACGGCGGAGCCGACGGTCCCGCCGAGTGACGGACGCACAACCGCACGTGGTGAGGGCCGGGCGACCGGCCCTCACCCGGCTCCTGGGCCGCCTCGACGCCGACACCTTCGCCCGCGAGCACTGGGGGCATACCCTCCACCTCGCCGCGGTCGAGGAGCGGGGCGGCGACGAGTTCGCCGACCTGTTCTCCCTCGACACGGTCGACGAGCTCGTCTCCGACCGCGCGCTGCGCACCCCCTTCCTGCGGGTGGCCAAGGACGGCTCGACGCTGCCGGAGTCCACCTTCACCTCCTCCGGCGGTACGGGCGCCGGCATGCCCGACCAGGTCGACGACACCCGGCTGCTCCGGCACTTCGCCGACGGCTCGACCCTGGTGCTGCAGGGGCTGCACCGGACGTGGGGACCGATCCGGGCGTTCGCGGCCGACCTGGCCGACGACCTCGGTAGCCCGGTGCAGGTGAACGCCTACATCACACCCCCGGCCAACCAGGGCTTCGACGACCACTACGACGTCCACGACGTCTTCGTGCTGCAGGTCTCCGGCACCAAGCGGTGGTCGCTGCGCGAGCCCGTCCTGCCGCAACCGCTGCGCAGCCAGCCGTGGACCGACCGCCGTGAGGAGGTGGGCGCCCGCGCGCAGGAGCCGGCCTTCCTCGAGACCACGCTGCGCCCCGGGGACTGCCTCTACCTGCCCCGTGGCTGGATCCACTCCGCCCGGGCGATGGGCGAGGTGAGCGCCCACCTCACCATCGGGGTGCACGCCTGGACCCGGCACCACGTCGCGCGCACCGCGCTCGACCTCGTGGGTGCCGGTCTCGGCGAGGAGGACGAGGTGCGCCGCAGCCTGCCCCTGGGGGTCGACCTCTCCTCCCCCGACGGCTGGGGAGAGGACGTCGAGCAGGTCCGGGCCGCCCTCCTGCGACGGCTGCGCGACCTGCCCGCCGAGGAGCTCGCCGCCGCGCTGGAGACAGACCACCGACGCAGCACCCGTCCGGCCCCGGTCCGCCCGGTGGCCCAGGCCGCCGCCGCCGAGGGGCTGGGCGCGGACGACGCCGTGGTGCTCCGCCGCCACCTCGCGCCCGCGCTGCGGGACGACGGCGACCGGGTGAGCCTCGTCTCGCGGGTCGCCACCTTCACCCTGCCCGCGGCCTACCGGCCGGCCCTGGAGCGCCTGCTGGAGGCCGAGCCGGTCGTGGTCCGCGACCTCGGTGCGCTCGCCGGCCTGGACGACGACGCGGCGCTCGAGCTCGGGCGCGGGCTGCTGCGCCGCGGGGTCGCCTGCCTTCCGGGCCCGACCGGCCGGACCGGATGACCGAGTCCTTCCGCTGCTCCGACGCCGCCCGTGAGCGCGGCGACGCGGTCCTGGGCACCGCTCCCCCGCAGCCCCGGCTGCTGCTCGTCGAGGTGCCGGGTGGCTGGCCCCCGGACGCACTCGCGGCGCTGCCGCGCGAGTCCGGCGACGACCTCGTGCAGGTGATGACCGACCGCTCCGCCCGGCTCCTGCTCATCCGGCGGCCAGGAGGGCAGCACCGTCCGGACGGTCCCTGGCAGTGGTATGCCGTGGACCCCGCGGCGCGCCCGGGCGCCCGGGTGGTGGGCGGCACGTGGTCCACCGGCACCGAGCTCCTCGCGGCGGCGACCTCGGCGCTCGCCGGGGTTGCTGCTCAGGACCCGGGAGTGGTCGACGAGGAGCTGCTGCTGGTCTGCACCCACGGGCGCAAGGACGTGTGCTGCGCGGTGCGCGGACGGCCGGTGGCTGCCGTGTTGAGCCAGCTGTGGCCGGACGAGGTGTGGGAGTGCTCGCACACCGGTGGGGACCGGTTCGCCGCCAACCTGCTCGTGCTGCCCGACGGTGCGTGCTACGGCGGGCTGGACGCCGACCAGGCCGCCGGGGTCGTGCGCGAGCACCGGGCCGGGGCGCCGGCGGTGGCCCACCTGCGCGGCCACATCGGCCAGCACCGCCTGGTGCAGAGCGCCGTGGTGGCGGCCCTCGGCCGCTGGGGGGTGCCCTGGGACGCGGTGCGGCCGGTCGGCGCCCCGCAGGTGCTGCCCCCGACCGAGGAGGACGGTGCGGGCGTCGGGACAGGAGACGTCGTGGCGCGGTGGCGCACCGACGTCACGGTGGAGGGGCACGGCCTGTGGCGGGCGTCGGGGGTCGAGCGTCTGGCTCCGGCCCAGCGGCTCACCTGCCGCGCCGCGCAGGCGGGGTCCGTGCGGGTGCCCGAGGTGGTCGGCTGGAGCGCCGTGCCCGGGTCGGGCGCCGACTCCCGCTAGCCGGTCGTGGTCGGGCGCCGACTCCCGCTAGCCGGTCGTGAGCCCCAGCAGCGCGCGCACCTCGGCCGCCGTGGTCACCGAGCCGGTGGCCAGGACGGCGCCGCCGACCCCGCCGTCGTCGGCCAGGCCCGCCGCCACGTCCAGCGCGTCGGGAAGGGCGTCGACCACGGTGACCCGGTCCTCGCCGAAGAACTCGGCCACCAGCTCACCGAGGCGGTGCGGCCGGATGGCCCGTGGCGACGTGGTGCGCGACACGACCACGTGGTCGAGCACCGGCTCCAGCGCCTGGATCATCGGCTCGGCGTCCTTGTCCTCCAGGACGGCGAGCAGCCCGACGAGGCGGGTGAAGGTGAAGGACTCCCTCAGCGCCTCCACGAGGGCCTCCACCCCGGCCGGGTTGTGCGCGGCGTCGACCAGGACGGTCGGCGAGCGGCGGACGATCTCGAGCCGCCCCGGCGACGAGACGTCGGCCAGTCCGCCCCGGAGGACCTCGTCGCTGAGCGGCTGCTCCCCTCCCCCCACGAAGGCCTCCACCGCGGCGATCGCCAGGGCGGCGTTGTGCGCCTGGTGCCCGCCGAAGAGCGGCAGGAAGAGGCCGTCGTAGTCGCCGGCCAGGCCGCGCACCGACACCTGCTGGCCACCGACGGCGATCTCCCGAGCCAGCACCCCGAAGTTCACCCCCTCGGCCTTGAGGTCGGCCCCGACCTCCTCGGCGCGCTCGGTGAGGACGTCCATGACCTCCGGCTCCTGGACCCCCACGACGGCGATGGCCCCGGGCTTGATGATCCCGGCCTTCTCCGTGGCGATCTCCTCGAGGGTGTCCCCGAGCAGGCGGGTGTGGTCCAGCGCCACCGGCGTGACCACGGCGACGTCGCCGTCGGCGACGGACGTGGCGTCCCACACCCCGCCGAGCCCGACCTCCACCACGGCGACCTCGACCGGGGTGTCGGCGAAGGCGGCATACGCCACGCAGACGAGCACCTCGAAGTAGGTCATCCGCACGCGGCGGGCCGGGTCCTCGTCGGCGGCAGACTCGAGGTCCACCATCTCGACGAAGGGCAGCACGTCGTCGTAGGCGGCGAGGAAGGCCTCGACGGAGACCGGCTCGCCGTCGGTGCTGATGCGCTCGCGCATGTCGTGCAGGTGCGGGCTGGTGAACCGGCCCGTCCGCAGACCCATCTCCCGCAGGACCCGCTCGACCATCCGGGCCGTCGAGGTCTTGCCGTTGGTCCCGGTGAGGTGGATCATCCGGAAGGTGCGCTGGGGGTCGCCCATGAGCTCCATGACCCGGGCCACGCGGTGCAGGCTGGGCTCGGGCATGTGCTCCGGCGTGCGGGCCAGGATGTCCTCGCTGACCTGCGTGTAGCGCGCGAGGTCGGCCGGGTCGGGGGCCGGGACGGCCCCACCGCGGGTCGAGGGTGCCTCGTCGCTGGGGACGGCACCGCCGGCGTCGAGCGGCAGCTCGGTGCTGCCGTCCTCACCCTCGAAGAAGTTGTCACTCATCCGTGCTCATCTCCTCTGACCTCAGCGGTCGACGGTGGCGATCATGAGCTCGACGCTGCGTCCGGCGTCCAGCGTGGCGGTCCCACGGTAGGCGCCGGTCGTGCGGGCCGAGACCGGGGGCAGGGGGGTGCCCGAGCCGGCGGCGCCGAACTGCACGGCGAGGGTCTCGGTCATGACGAGCTGCTGATGGGTCATGGCGGCGTCCCACACCTCGTCGTCGCCCACCACGGTGAGGCTGATCCGGTCGGTGACCTCCAGACCGGCGTCCTTGCGGGCGCCCTGCACCGCGCGGACCAGGTCGCGCGCCAGGCCCTCCTTGGCGAGGTCCTCGGTCACCTCGGTGTCGAGGACGACGAAGCCACCACCGTGACCACCAAGCATGGCGGTCGCGCGCGAGCCGGCACCCTGCTCGGCGCGGTCGCCGAGACCGTCACCCACGACGGTCTCGAGGGTGAACTCGCCCTCGACCAGCTCGATCCCGCCGCTGGTCACGGTGCCGTCCTCGGCCACCCGCCAGTCGCCGGACTTGCTGCCCCTGATGGCCTGCTGCACCTGCTTGCCCAGCCGGGGCCCGGCGGCCCGGGCGTTGACGGCCAGCCGCTGCTCGACACCCCAGTCCGCGGCGGACTCCTCGCTGCTGTCCTGGACCACCACCTCTCGCACGTTGACCTCGTCCCGCACGATGTCAGCCAGGTCCGACAACCCCTGCGGGTGGGCCGTGACGACGGTGAGCCGGGCGAGCGGCAGCCGGACACGCAGCCCCTGCGCCTTGCGCAGCCCGAGCGTCGTCGAGCAGACCTCGCGCACGGTGTCCATCGAGGCCACCAGCTCGGCGTCCGCCGGCAGGTCGCCGGCCTCCGGCCAGTCGGTGAGGTGCACCGACTCGCCGCCGGTGAGCCCACGCCATACCTCCTCGGTCAGCAGCGGGAGCAGCGGCGCGGCGACCCGGCAGGTGATCTCGAGCACGGTGTAGAGCGTGTCGAAGGCCTCGTGGTCCTCGGCCCAGAAGCGGTCGCGGGAGCGCCGGATGTACCAGTTGGTGAGGACGTCGACGAAGTCGCGGATGACCTCGGCGGCGACCGCGATCTCGTTGCCGTCGTAGGCGGCCTGCGCCGACTCGACGAACTCACGGGTCTTGGCCAGGACGTAGCGGTCGAGCTGGTGCTCCGAGCCGGTCGACCAGCGCGCCTCGTAGCCCGCGGCGTTGGCGTAGAGCCCGAAGAAGTACCACGCGTTCCACAGCGGGATCATCGTCTGCCGCACGCCGTCACGGATCCCCTGCTCGGTGACGATCAGGTTGCCGCCACGCAGGATCGGGGAGGACATGAGGAACCAGCGCATCGCGTCGGCCCCGTCGCGGTCGAAGACCTCGCGGACGTCGGGGTAGTTCTTCAACGACTTGGACATCTTCTGCCCGTCGCTGCCGAGCACGATGCCGTGCGACAGGCAGGTCGAGAACGCCGGCCGGTCGAAGAGCGCGGTGGCGAGGATGTGCAGCGTGTAGAACCAGCCGCGGGTCTGCCCGATGTACTCGACGATGAAGTCGGCCGGGAAGTGCTCCTCGAACCACTGCTCGTTCTCGAACGGGTAGTGGACCTGCGCGTAGCTCATCGAGCCGGAGTCGAACCACACGTCGAGCACGTCCTCGACCCGGCGCATGGTGCTCCCGCCCGTGGGGTCGTCGGGGTTGGGCCGGGTCAGCTCGTCGACGAACGGCCGGTGCAGGTCGACGTTGCCGTCGCGGTCGCGCGGGAGCGTGCCGAAGTCGGCCTCGAGCTCCGCGAGGCTGCCGTAGACGTCGATGCGCGGGTAGGCCGGGTCGTCGCTGCGCCACACCGGGATCGGGCTGCCCCAGAAGCGGTTGCGGGAGATCGACCAGTCACGGGCGTTCTCCAGCCACCGGCCGAACTGCCCGTGCTTGATGTGCTCGGGCACCCAGGTGATGTCCTCGTTGGTGCGCAGCATGTCGTCCTTGAACGCCGTGACCTCGACGAACCAGGAGGAGACCGCCTTGTAGATGAGCGGCTGCTTGCAGCGCCAGCAGTGCGGGTAGGAGTGGGCGTAGGACTCGCGGCGCAGCAGCACGGTGCCCTCGGTCACCGAGCCGGTGTCGTGCGGCTCCCCGCCGAGCTGGTTGCGGGTGGCGGCCTTGAGGTGGTCCATGATCGGCGCGTTGGCGTCGAAGACCAGCATCCCGGCGTACTCCTCCACCGGGGTGGTGAAGGCACCGTCCGGGCCGACCGGCATGACCGGCTCGATGCCCTCGCGATCGGTCACCACCTTGTCGTCCTCACCGAAGGCGCCGGCGGTGTGGACCAGGCCGGTGCCGTCGGTGGTCGTGACGAACTCGGCGACGACCAGCCGGTGCGCCCGCTCCCAGCCCTCGTAGTAGGAGAACGGCGGCACGTAGGAGCGGCCGGTCAGCTGCGCGCCGGTGTAGGTGCCGAGCACCTGCGGGTCCTCGCCGAGCTCGTGGGCGTAGGCGGAGAGCCGCTCCTTCGCGACGAGGTAGCGCTCACCGCCCCCGGCGCCGGCGTCCTCGGAGGTGGCGCCGGGCAGCGGCGCCCGCACCACGACATACTCGATGTCCTCGCCGACCATGATCGCGAGGTTGGCCGGCAGCGTCCACGGCGTGGTGGTCCACACCAGCGCGAGCGCGCCGTCCAAGACATCATCGGCGGTGTCACCGGGCAGCAGCCGCGCCCCGACGGTGACCGCCGGGTCCTGGCGCACCTGGTAGACCTCGTCGTCCATCCGCAGCTCGTGGTTGGACAGCGGGGTCTGGTCGTTCCAGCAGTACGGCAGGACGCGGAAGCCCTCGTAGACCAGGCCCTTGTCGTGGAGCCGCTTGAACGCCCACAGCACCGACTCCATGTAGTCGACGTTGAGCGTCTTGTAGTCGCCCTCGAAGTCGACCCAGCGCGCCTGGCGGGTGACGTAGTCCTGCCACTCGTCGGTGTACTTGAGCACCGACTCGCGGCACTTGGCGTTGAACGCCTCGATGCCCAGGCCGAGGATCTCGTCCTTGGTCTTGATGCCGAGCTGGTCCATCGCCTCGAGCTCGGCGGGCAGCCCGTGGGTGTCCCAGCCGAAGCGCCGCTCGACCCGCTTGCCCCGCATGGTCTGGTAGCGCGGCACGACGTCCTTGACGTAGCCGGTGAGCAGGTGGCCGTAGTGCGGCAGGCCGTTGGCGAAGGGGGGACCGTCGTAGAAGACGTACTCGTTGGCGCCGCCCTCACCGGCGTCGCGCTGCTCCACGCTCTTGGCAAAGGTGCCGTGCTCGCGCCAGTAGGCCAGCACGGCCTGCTCGATCTCCGGGAAGCGCGGGGCGGAGGTCAGCGCGGCGGCGGAGGTGCTGGACTGGGGGTAGGCCATGGGCGGGCGGCTCCTGGGATGTGGCGGGGCGGGCGTCGCGTGCGGTCGGGTCGTGGTCGATCTGTGCCACGAGGACGACGCTGCCGGGGTATGACGCCCGGTCGGCACCGCGGTACCACCTCGCTTGCCCGCCGCTGCCCGCTGACCCTGGTCGGGCCTGCTGACGCGGCGTGCCGCTTCGTTCCGGCTGTGACGGGCCTACCCGTGCGGGTCTAGTGGGCTCATCGTCGGGTCACGGTGGCCGTTCTTCCGCAGGCTCGCCGCTGATGACGGCTCAGACGCCTGTGATCACCATGCTAACGCCTCCCCGGGCCTGTGCTGCCGTTCCCGTGCTGCGGCGGCGCCGACTGCCAGGACACGCCCCGACTCATCGGCTGGAGCGTTCACGTGAACGCTCCAGCCGACGACACGCCCATGACGACCGGCTACAGCGTTCACGTGAACGCTGCAGCCGCAGGTGGTGGTCCAGACGCCCGGGGTCAGCCGACCCTGTGGACAAGTTCTGCGGTCGACGGGCGTTCTCCGGCAGCCTGACGACATGCCGCTCGACCCCACCCGACCGTTCCTCCGGCAGGCCGGCTTGCGCGCCGGTCTGACGAAGCACGAGCTCGACGGGCCGAGGTTCCACACCGTCTTCGGCAGCGTCAGGCTCGCCTCCGACGTCCCCCTCACCCCGGAGGTGCTCGGCCGGTGCGCGTCCCTCGTGGTGCCACGGTGCGCCGTCAGCCGGCACACGGCGGCCGAGGTGTGGGGAGGGGCGGTGCCCCCGACGGCGTGGACCCACGTCAGTGTCGCCCGAGCCGAGGACCGACGGGCCCGGGTGGGCCTCAGGTGCCACGTCAACCCCTCAGCTGTCGTGCGCACTCGGGCGGGCCTGCGGCTGACCACACCGGCCCAGACCGTGCTGGACCTGTCCCGCGGACTGTCACTCGTCGACCTCACCGTGCTGGCCGACTCCCTCCTGCACCGGCGCGTCCTCACCCCGGCCGAGCTCGAGCAACGCCTCGACGCCTGCCAGGGTGCGCTCCCGCGCGTCGCGTCCCTCGCGCGGACGCTCGTCCGGCCAGGGGCGGAGTCGCCCATGGAGACCCGGGCCCGGCTGCTGCTCGTCCTGGCCGGGCTTCCCGAGCCCGTGCTGCAGCACGAGGTGGGGGACGTCAGGCATCTTTTCCGCCTCGACCTCGCCTACCCCGAGCTCAGGGTGGCCGTCGAGTACGACGGTCGTCACCATGCGCAGGACGCCCGGCAGTGGGGCCACGACCTCGGACGGCGGGAGTGGTTGGACGGTCGGGGGTGGCGGTTGGTCGTGCTGCGCTCCGGGGACGTCTACGGCACCCCCTGGGCGACCGCGCTCCGGGTCGCCGGGGTGCTCGCCGAGCGCGGTGTGGTCCGGAACCTGCCCGCGCGTCCACCGGCGAGCTTTGCCAGCCACTTCCCGGAGCAGCCGTGGCGCATAGCCCGACCCTGACGCCGCACCCTTTTGGAGCAGCGGCTCAGGCGTTCACGTGAACGCCTGAGCCGGTCATCGTCGGCGGTTCGGGGGGGGGGCCCGGGCCCATTGACAAGGAACCGCACCCCCGGGGAACCCACCCGGGCCCGCGGCCGGGGGGCACGCCCC
>NZ_CANKYH010000013.1 GCF_947487915.1 uncultured Serinicoccus sp.
GCACTACCGTAAGAACCCGGTCCTCACCGAGGTCCGAACCACCTAACCGAGCCTCCACGAAACCCGGGGCGATTCACTACAGCACCTGGATCGGTCTTGCTGCTGTCCTGATGGGCCTCGGGGCAATCTTCGGTATCACCTTCGAATCGACCTTACTGCTCTTCGGCCTCGGCGTACTGGGACTCGGGTGCGGCGTCGTTGGCTTCGTAGGCCTCTACCGTGCGGCGGGCGGCAAGTAGGTCGACCCTGGACCGGCCTCTCCTCTGGACGCGGACGCGCTTGGCGGCAAATCCGGTAGACGCAGCGTACTTAGTCTGCGGCGGGAGGGGTACGTACGTCTCTGTCAACCATGATGAAGACAAACGATGGGTCGCGCATCATCACTCCGCAGCGGACATCGGTGGCTAGTCACTCCACGTGCAGACAAACTTTGTCGCGCTGCCCTCCGGTGCCGGGGCGATGTCAACCAGGCCGAGGTTTCGTTTGCAGGATTCAATTGCGGTGGCGAACACTCCGGCGTTGCCTGGTGCCTCCCAGCGCACGGGGTGGTTGTTGTCGTTCGAGGGCACTGACAGGTCGGTGCTGATGAGGACGAGCGGAAGCCGAGGCAGTTGGGCCCCCATGGCCGTGCTGGTCCAGGTCGCGCGTTCGACGAGTGCCCGCAGTACGTCCCGCTCTTCAGGTGCTAGAGCCGCTTTGAGGGAGCTGAACACCAGGACGGAACGGACCTTTGCCCGGTCGAACCGGTTCTGAAGGTCCTCGAGGTTCTGGACGTCGTTCCCGTCGATCCAATTGCCGTTCTTGACCTCGGCGACAGCGGCCGTGAAGTTCGGGTAGGGCAACCATGTGACGATGTCAGCTTCCATGCGCCCGCTGCCGGTGAGCTTGAACTCGACCCCGAAGGCGTGTGGGCCGGCTGCGCTAAGCCGGACGGAGAGGTGGTTGAGAACCGACGAAGTCGCCAGGGCTGGGAGCAGGGCCTTGACCTTTTCGGAACCGAGATGGCCGGCAAGCCTGAAACGCCAGTGCGACTTTGATAGCGCGAGCGACAGTGCGAGACGGAAGGTCTCGCCACAGAATTCACATTGGATTGTGGCATCTAGGTCTCGCGGCGAGACTTGCATGTCCACCCGGCAGTGGCTGCAGTGGACGTCGAGCATGGGCACAAATAGACCGCTGTACAGGAGACGGTTGACGAGGTTGTCGGCGTATTCGGCGGGACTGGTTCTGAACGCGGTCAACTTGTCCGGCCAAGCTCCGCGGTTGTTCAAAATTTCTGCCCGCAGTTGTTGCAGTGGCAACCCAGTTGTCGAACGGCCGGCCTTCTCGATGAGCGCTCTAATTCCCGGTTGGGTTAGGAGGTCGCCTGCGGGGCCGCCTAGCATCTGTGCGGCCCGTGTCTGAAAACGCCCGTCCTCCGATTGGGCGACCTTGACGCTCTCGTCGTCGAGGAGGGTTGCGATCGCGTCCAGCTGAAACACAAATGCGACAGGCACCTCGTCGTTTCGCGCCGACACGCCCAGGACCACACCTTCGCCGTCGGCGTTGACGCGAACATCGTGAGTATGGCTGAATGCGACCCGCTCCTGCAGGCGACCGAACCGTCGCAAAGGTGGCAAGCACGCTACAGATCGAGGATCCAGGCCGACGACGGTATTCACATCGACCTCGACGGCCACCGTTCCGGGCATCACGTGGTGCGCTTCTGCTGTGACAGGAACGCTCGGCACACGAACCATGGCGTGCGCCGCGGTCGGTGCGAACTCGGCACGAACCGAGGACTTGAAGCGACTATCGATGCCGGGGAATCGGTAGTGACGAGGCTCCTCGGGCCGGTGCTCACGCACGACCATGCCGAGCCTTCCCGCCATGGCATCGATCGCCGCTCGGGTAGCGGGTGAGGCGTTCGGCAGCTGCCACACACCCAGGTACCTCTCCGTGCGTCGTTCAGGACCTCCGTGCACCGACGTGCCGCCTGGAACGCTGCCGCGAGTAAGGAACGGCAACAGCTCCTCGCCGCCTTCAGCCGGCACGGGGACCACGGGTCGGCCGAAGGACCGCATGTTCCAGAAGGCCACCAGGTCTCGAGGGTTGTCGGGTCGAACGACGAACACCCCGTTCATCCAAGCCACGTCAAAGTGCGGCTCAGGGCTCAGCCCGACTCTAGATGCCTGGATGATACCGACGTCGTCCACCGTCAGGCCCGGCCTGGACAAGAGTGCACCGATCCCGACCATTTGTGAGCCGGTGGGTGCCCACGGATCCTCGCCAGCTTGTAGGGCTCCGAACAGCGCGGCGTAGAAGTCCGCCATGGGATCGGTGTCGCTCCAGGTCGGGACGTACAGGGGCGGCTGTTCGATCGCGACCGCGCTCGTCGGAAGAACTCCGGTCCGGAAGCCATCTTCAGCTTCGCTGGTGAACGGCCCGTACTTGCCGAGGCTGCGCCAGAGCCACCCGCTGCGCAGGAGCTCATCGAACAACTCACTGCTGCTGCCGCTGCCCTCGTCGTCTTCGTCGTGTTCGAGGTATAGGGAGTCGAGGTCAAAGACGCGTGCTTGGAACTCGATCGCGTCGAACGGCTGGTTCACGTCGAGGATCGGGGTGTAGTAGCCGCCCCAGACGTGGCTCAGGTTGGCGATAGCCGCACGGACGGCTGCCGAGTCGGCAAGGTCGACCAGCTGACCTACCCGAAACGGCCGCACCTTGGCGCGGCCACGAAGCTCTGCTGACTCTCGTGCCATGCGCAGAGATTATGGTGCCTTTGGTCAGGCGCAGGGTTCTAACGCCGGTCGGCCCTGACTGTGCGCACAGGCCTGGCCTTGCTGACGGCTGCGCGCGGCGATACAAGCATCGCGACCCGGCGTCGGTCGTCGCAAGTACGCTCACCGCATGAAGTTGCCGCGCCCGACGGAGCCCACTGGTCCGCTACAAGGACACGTACGCCGGGGCCGAACCTACTCCACTCCCTTGGCAGCCAGCGGGATCCTGCAGATCGGCAACTGGATCCGTGACGACCTGCCGGACCTCCTGTGGCCGGCCCTCTTCCTCGCGGAGAAGGGCAGTTCAAGAGTGGCAGTGCAGTTTGTGCGTTTTCAGAAGGACGTGCTCGACGACCTACGTGACCTAATCGAGCGCGACGCACAACTGACTGACTGCCTCGATGGAAGCCTCACGGGCTTGGACAGGCTGGTTGAGCGAGAACCCTCGGCCCAAGATGTGGTCGTACAACGCGCCGACGAGCACGGGTTGCGCACTCACACCGTCGCCAGGGCGCTGGGTGTCTACCCACAGCGGCCAGCTAAATGGCTTTTCGACAATACCCACGGCAGACCCACCAGCGACGACGCCGCACTCCTCGCGACTGCCGTGCGGGAAGCGATCACCGACGGGCATCGCGAGGCGATCGTCAAGTGCCTGCGCTTCTGGGCGGCCATTCAGGGCGGGACGTTGTCCGCTGACCGAGGCTTCATCGAGTTGCTACGCAACTACCCCGTCGATGAGGCCACGCGGTCCTTGGCGGACACGAACATTCGTGCCGCATGGGGAGCACGCAGGGCCGCAGACTCGATAGCCCACCCCGAGTACGCGCAACCGCGGGCTGATTGGGCGCGCGCCTTTTGGCAGGTCAACTCGCTGTTCACCCAATGCGTACGGGCGCGCGAACTGCGGGGTGCAACCGGTCGAGTCCGTGGGGGCCCGGAGGGCGACCCTTCCGCCTGCGATCCACCGTCTCGGTCAACCGGTAAGCCTGGAACTAGAGACGCGGGCGATACCTCCCCTCTTGACCTCGCCGATGTGATGGAGCCTGAGCAAGACCGCGATTGGACGGACGATCAGCCCGAAACCATCGGTTTGCAGCCCGGGGACTTCAGGCAACGAGCCATGGACCTGTTCACCAGCTATGTCGAGGCAATCGAGACAGGTGCTCAGCGGATCTACGATCCGGATGCCCAGGAGGTGCATACGGGAATCGTGTCGCGTGCTGCGCGAGAGGTGATTACGGGCCTCGGCACACCTGACCTTTGGTGCACCGAGCACGGGTCGCACATCGGAAGAACTCTCGTGGAAAGTCGCATTGTCCTTGCGTGGATGTCGACCCAGGACGAGGAGATCTATCGCAAGTACAAGGCCTACGGCGCTGGCAAGGCGAAGCTGAACTCCCTCATCGCCCGAGAGATCCCCCCGGAGTGGCTACTCAACGGAGCCTCCGACGCCATCGACGAGATGTCTCGTTTGAGCCACAACGATGACCTTCTCGATTACGTCTCGGTCGACTTGGGCAGCACTTTCTCAGGCAAGACCCTCAGGACGATGGCTGACGAAGCTGGTCTGCTGGACCTCTACCGCCATGCGTTCCAGTTGCAGAGCGGATTCACGCACTCAGAGTGGTGGGCCGTGGAGATGGAGTGCATGGAGCGCTGTCGCAACGTGCTGCACCGAGGCCACCTGATCCCTAGCCTGGACCTCGCCTATGGCGGCGTGGTTACGGTCGGTCGGGCATGGGTGATCGCTCTACACGGACTCATCCGCGCCAGCCTCGAAATTCTCGACACAGACGAAGAGGTCGTCCGTGAGGCCTTCGCATGGCTCCTTCCCTCGCATACAACGCCGGATCCTCCACCGGATATGTCAACGAGCGTGGGAGACCAACGCTGAGGCGTGACAGGGAGGAGACCACCCCAAAGGCGCCAACCGGGGCGAAATGACGCTTGAAGCGACCTCCAGGGGACGACCGCTCTTCGGCAGTACAGAGATGTACCGACCGCTTCAGCCGACGGCGGCGATGGGTGCGGCGGCGGGGACTCCTGAGCCGTCGCGCTTGTCGTTCGTCTCCGGCAGTTCGACCGCGACGCCGTTGGCGGATGCCGCGCGCGGGGGAGCGGCGCCGGCCCAGCCCAGCACGAGCGCGTCCTCGCCCCGCAGGAGCCGGTGGCAGCGCACCCCGCCGGTCGCGCGCCCCTTGGTGGGGTAGGCCCACAGATCAGTGACCTTGACCGACCCCGTCTGGGCGCCCGGGGCCGCACCAGCGGACCCGGCGACGGTGACGACGACGTTCTCCACGCTCGAGTCCACGGCGCCGAAACCGATGACGCTCGCGCCGGTACCGAGCTTGATACCGGCGATGCCGCCGCCGGAGCGGCCTTGCGCCCTGACCAGCGAGGAGGCGAAGCGCAGCAGCTGGGAGTCGGAGGTGACGAAGACCAGCTCCTCGTCCCCGGTGGACAGTTCAACCGCACCGACGACGCTGTCGCCGTCCTTGAGCGAGATCACCTCGAAGGCGTCCCGGTGGCCGGGATAGTCGGGGTTCACGCGCTTGACCACGCCCTGTTTGGTTCCGATCGCCAACCCAGGCCCGTCCCCGGTCAGTGAGCACAGCCCGAGCACCTGCTCGCCGGGTGGCAGGTCCACGAAGGCCGACAGCGGGGCACCTCCGGAGAGGTTCGGGGCCTCTGCCGACGGCGGCAGCGCCGGCAGCTCGACCACCGACAACGTCACCACGCGCCCTGCGCTGGTGAGCAGGCCTACGGTCCCGCGAGCAGTAGTCCGCACCCGCGACCGGATCACGTCGTGCTTGGACCGGCGCCCGCCGGTGCTGAGCGGCTCTTCGTCCGAGACGCCGGCCCGCGCCAGCAGGCCGGTGGTGGAGAGCAGCACCCAGCACGGGTCGTCGGCGACCTCGAGGTCCATCCCCGCGGCCTTGCCCCCAGTCGCCGGCCCTCCCGCCGCGGAGGCGGCGCCGGTGCCGTCGCTCTCCAGCAGCACGGTCCGGCGCGGCGTGCCGTGCTCGGCCGCCACCGCGGCGAGCTCGTCACTGACGACCGTGAGCAGCAGCTGCTGGTCAGCGAGGATCGCCTCCAGGGCCTCGATCGCGCGCTTCAGCTCGTCCCGCTCGCTCTCCAGCTCGATCCGGGAGAACTTCGTCAGCCGTCGCAGCTGCAGGTCCAGGATGTGGTTGGCCTGGATCTCGGACAGGTCGAAGACCTGCATGAGCCGGGTCCGCGCCGTGGCGACGTCCTCGGCCGCCCGGATGAGCTGGATGACCTCGTCGATGTCCAGGATCGCGATGAGCAGGCCTTCGACCAGGTGCAGCCGGTCCTTCTTCTTGCCCAGCCGGTGCGCGGTCCGGCGCCGCACCACGTCGGTGCGGAAGTCGACATACACCTGCAGCAGGTCCTTGAGCCCCAGGGTGCGCGGCTGCCCCTCGACGAGCGCCACGTTGTTGATCCCGAAGGACTCCCCCATGGGGGTGAGCTTGTAGAGCTGCTCCAGCACCGCGTCGGGGTTGAAGCCGGTCTTGATCTCGATGACCAGGTGCAGCCCCTTGGTCCGGTCGGTGAGGTCGATGATGTCCGAGACGCCCTGCAGCTTCTTGGCCTGGGCCAGCTGCTTGACCTTCTCGATGACCTTCTCCGGCCCCACGAGGTAGGGCAGGTCGGTGACGACGATGCCCTTCTTGCGCGGCGTGACGTTCTCGATCCGCGCCGTCGCACGCGTCTTGAACGACCCGCGCCCGCTCTCGTAGGCCTCCCGGATGCCATCCAGCCCGACGATCCGCCCGCCCAGCGGCAGGTCCGGCCCGGGGACGAAGCGCATGAGCGCCTCCAGGTCGGCCTCGGGGTTCGCGATGAGGTGCCGCGCGGCCCCGATGACCTCGCCGAGGTTGTGCGGCGGCATGTTGGTCGCCATGCCGACCGCGATCCCGGTGGCACCGTTGACCAGCAGGTTGGGGTATGCCGCGGGCAGCACCTCGGGCTGGAACAGCTGGTCGTCGTAGTTGGGGACGTAGTCGACGGTGCTCTCGTCCAGACCGCCGGTCATGAGCAGCGCCGCCGGCGCCATCCGCGCCTCGGTGTAGCGGCTGGCCGCGGGGCCGTCGTCGAGCGAGCCGAAGTTGCCGTGCCCGTCGACCAGCGGCAGCCGCATCGTGAACGGCTGGGCCATCCGCACCATCGCGTCGTAGATCGCGGTGTCCCCGTGCGGGTGGTACTTGCCCATCACCTCACCGACGACCCGCGAGCACTTCACGTGCGGCCGGTCCGGCCGCAGCCCCAGCTCGTTCATCGCGTAGAGGATGCGCCGCTGCACCGGCTTCAGACCGTCCCGCGCGTCCGGCAGCGCCCGGGAGTAGATCACCGAGTAGGCGTACTCCAGGAAGGCGCCCTCCATCTCCTCCTGGACATCGACCTCGAGGATCTTCTCCTCGACGTCGAAGAGGTCTTCGCTCTGCGGGCGCTTGCGACGAGCCATGAGGGGGTGGGGCGACCTTTCGTGCTCACGGTGGCCCGGACGGGCGTGTCAGGGTCGTCCCAGGGTATGCCGTGCGCCCGGGATCACCGAGGAGGCGCGGCGGTCATGGGGGAGGTGCGGGGGGTCTGGGTCGGCCGAGGCCGAGCCAGTGGGCCCTGGTCGCCTCCGCAGCACCGGCGCCGGCACCATCGGCGCGGGCTCCACCGTGCTCCACGCCCAGCTCGGAGGGCAGCTCGCCCTCAACGCTACAGCGCGATCTTCGACCGAGCCCCGCGGAGGTAGCACTCCACGACGTCGGCCATGAGCCTCGCCGACCCGTCGAGGAAGGCGGGGAAGTCCCGCGCGGCGCCGGGGTCCGCGGTGTCGGAGAGCGCCCGCAGGACAGCGAACGGAATCCCGAGCGACGTGGCGGCCTGGGCCACCGCCGCACCCTCCATCTCCACGCAGACCGCGCCGAACTCGGCGTGGACTGCCGCCGCCCGCGCAGCCGAGGCCACGAACTGGTCACCGGAGGCGATACGTCCCTCGTGCAGCGTCCTGCCGTCGCGTGCGGCGCAGGCGCCGGCGGCGGCCACCAGGTGCTCGCTCATCGCCGGGTCGGCCGCCCAGGACGCCGGCTCTCCCAGCAGCTGACCGGGTGGCCGGCCGAGCGCCGTGACGTCCACGTCGTGCTGGACCAGGTCGGTCGCGACGACGAGGTCACCCACCCGTTGACCGGGGGCGACGCCACCGGCGACACCGGTGAACAGCAATGAGGTGGCGCCGGCGGAGTGCAGGACGGTGGTCGCCATGGCGGCGTTGACCTTGCCCACGCCGCACCGGGCCAGCAGCACCTCGGACCCGTGCAGGCGGCCGCGGTGGACGCTCAGGCGCCCCGCCCGCAACTCGACCGGGTCGTCCAGCAGCCGCCGGTTGTCGGCGACCTCCGCGTCGATGGCCCCGAGGATGGCGAGCATGGCGCCGATCATCGCAGACATGTCCCGGTTAGCCTCGGGAGCATGACGAGCACTCTCTTCACCGGCGGCACGGTCGTCGACGGCACCCTGTCCGAGCCCCGCGTCGCGGATGTCCACGTGGTCGACGGCCGCGTCGTCGAGGTCGGGCCCGGCCTCGGCGTCGAGGCGGACACGGTCGTCGAGTGCGCCGGGCAGACCGTGCTGCCGGGCCTCTTCGACTGCCACGTGCACTTCATGTTCGAGCAGCCGAGCATCAGCCGCATCCTGCAGACCCCCTTCAGCCTGGCCTTCTTCCAGGCGGCGGAGCGCATGCGCACCACGCTCGCGACGGGCATCACCTGGGTGCGCGACGCCGGCGGCTCCGACCTCGGGGTCGCCGAGGCGGTGCGCCGCGGCGTCACGCCGGGTCCACGGATGCAGATCGCGCTGACGATGATCAGCCAGACGGGCGGTCACGGCGACGGGTGGCAGCTGTGCGGCGCCCACGTGGACCTCATGCCCGAGCACCCGGGGTGCCCCTCGGGCGTCGTGGACGGGCCGGTCGAGATGCGCCGCAAGGTGCGCGAGCTGGTCCGTGGGGGCGCCGACGTCATCAAGGTCGCCACCAGCGGCGGCGTGCTCTCGCCGCGCAGCAACCCGTTGCACGGCCACCTGCGTGACGACGAGATCGCCGCCCTGGTGACCGAGGCCACCGCCGCCGGCCTCCACGTCATGGCGCACGCGCAGGCGACCGACGGTATCAAGACGGCCATCCGCGGGGGGATCCGTTCCATCGAGCACGGGATCTACCTGGACGACGAGGCGATCGAGATGATGCTCGAGCGCGGCACCTGGCTGGTGCCCACCCTGCTGGCACCGCGCGCCGTGCTGTCCCAGGCCGACGCGGGCGTCCCGTTGCCGGACGCCGTAGTCGCCAAGGCCCGCATGGTGTCCGAGGCGCACGACGAGTCCGTCCGCCGCGCCATCGCCGCCGGGGTCAAGGTGGCGATGGGCACCGACTCCGGGGTGGGCGTCCACGGCACCAACCTCGACGAGCTGGCGATCATGCGCGATCTGGGGATGAGCGAGCTGGGGGCGTGGCACGCCACCACCCAGGTCGCGGCCGAGCTGCTCGGGGTCGGGGAGGACCACGGCACCCTCGAGCCGGGCAAGGTCGGTGACGTCGTCGTCCTCGACGGGGCGTGGGACGACCTGGCCGGCCTCGGGGAGCGGGTGTCCTCGGTCTGGCTGGCGGGGGAGCGGGCCACGGTCTGATGGAGGTCCTCGACGCCACCGCGGTCCGGGCCGGCCTCGACCCGGAGGCGCTGGTCGAGGCGCTGCGGGAAGTCTTCGCCGGCCCGGGGCCGACCGTGCCGGAGCGCATGCTCGAGGCCCTGGGCGGCGAGCCGCCCGCGACGCTGCTGCTCAAGCCCGCCTGGGGCCTGCACGGGTGGCTGGGCGTCAAGGTCGCGACCCACCATCCGGCCAACGGGGAGCGCGGGCTGCCGGCGATTCAGGCCACCTACCTGCTCCTCGAGCAGGCCACCGGCTCCCCGGGGGCCGTCCTGGACGGCACCGAGCTGACCCGGTGGCGCACGGCTGCCGCCAGCGCCCTCGCCGCCGACCACCTGGCCCCCGAGCGGGTCGGCGAGCACCTGCTCGTCGGGGCGGGCAACGTCGCCGCGGCCGTGCCCCCGTGCTACGCCGCGGTCCGCGACGTCGGGATCACCCGGGTCTGGGCCCGCGACCGCGACCGCGCGGCCGCCCTCGTCGAGCAGCTGCGCACCCAGGGGTATGCCGCTGACGTCGCCGACGACCTGCGCGCCGCGGTCCGCACCGCCGACGTCGTCACCACGGCCACCTCGGCGACCAGCCCTCTCGTCCTCGGGCGGGACGTCCGGCCCGGGACCCACGTCGACCTCGTCGGCTCGTTCCTGCCGACGATGACCGAGGCGGACGAGGAGCTGATGACCTCCGCCCGGGTCGTCGTCGACGTGCCCGAGGCGGCGCAGACCGCAGGCGAGCTGGTCGGGCCGCTGCGGCGCGGCACGCTGAGCGAGCAGGACGTCGCGACGACGCTCGCCGACGTCGTCTCGGGCCGCTCGCCCGGCCGGACGTCGCCGGACCAGGTCACCGCCTTCGTGTCCGTGGGCACGGCGGCCGAGGACCTCGCCGCCGGCGTGCTCGCCTGGCGCGCCCACACGTCGTCCTGAGCAGAGCCGAGCGCAGGCATACCTGTGCGGAAACGGTGTGGCACATCCGTCGTCAGAACGACCGACATGACGCACCGTTTCTGCACATCCATCGCGGAAGCCGTTGCCGAACTCGGTGATGTCGGGGGTCTGGGCCCACTGGTCCGACTGCTCCCACCACGAATGTCGCAGGCCCCCCACCTAGGATCCACGGATGACTCTTCATCACGTCCGGCGCGGCAGCGGTAGCCCCCTGCTGCTGGTCCACGGTCTCGGGGCAGGCTCGCAGTCCTGGGCGCCCATCCTCGACCGGTTGGCCGCCGAGCGGGAGGTCATCGCCGTCGACCTGCCCGGTTTCGGCCAGTCCCCGCCCCTGCCCGGGGAGGTCTCGATCGCCGCCCTGACCGATGCGGTCGCCGGCTTCATCGACGAGCAGGGGCTCGGGGCGGTGTCCACCGCGGGCCAGTCCATGGGGGCGCGGATCGTGCTCGAGCTCGCCCGCCGCGGTATCGGCGGCGACACGGTCGCCCTGGACCCGGGCGGCTTCTGGACCGACCGGGAGGTCGCCGTCTTCAGCGGGACGCTGCGCCCCTCCATCAGGCTCGTCAGAGCGCTCAGACCGACGCTCCCCGCCCTGGTGGGCAACCCGGTGTCCCGCTCGGCCCTGCTGGCGCAGTTCTCGGCCCGGCCCTGGGCGCTGTCGGCCGAGACCGTGCTTCCGGACCTGCGCGGGCTGGCCACCGCCCCGTCGACCGGCGCCGCGATGGATGCGCTGACCAAGGGACCGAAGCAGGCGGGTGCCCCCGCCGGCACACTCCCGGGGCGGGCGACTATCGGCTGGGGGCGCCGGGACCTGGTGACGCTGCCCCGGCAGGCGCAGCGTGCCGTGGCGGCGTTCCCGGACGCGCAGCTGCACTGGTTCGAGCGGTGCGGGCACTTCCCCCAGTGGGACGCCCCGGCGGAAGCGGCGCGGCTCATCCTCGACCGGACCAGCTGAGCAGCCCACCGAGGCCGCAGCCCACCGGACCCCCGCCCATCACGCGGCCGCACACCGCGGCCCCACCCACCTCGCCAGGACCATCGCTCACGGGCCCGCGCGAGCCGCGGCCCCGTGCCCCTCAGCGCGAGGAGGCCTGGCGGAACCGGTTGACCGCCAAGGGCACGAAGACGGCCAGCATGAGCACCGACATGGCCACGGTGGTGAGGATCGGGTTCTGCATGGGGAAGGTGTCCGGGGTCGCTGCTACACCGGTGTTGCCGAAGAGCTCGCGCACCGCCTGGACCAGGGCCGAGATGGGGTTCCAGTTGGCGAACGCCTCCAGCACCGCGGGCAGCCTGTCGGTCTGGACGAAAGCGTTGGAGATGAAGGTGAGCGGGAAGAGGATCATGAACGAGGCGTTGTTGATCACCTCGGGGGTGCGGACCACGATGCCCAACAGCGCCATGACCCAGCTGAAGGCATAGCTGAACAGCAGCAGGATCCCGACGCCGGCGAGGAAGCTGAGCCAGCCCTCGTGGAAGCGCCAGCCCACCAGGGCGCCGCTCAGCATCATGATGACCACGGAGACGCCGTTGAGCACCAGGTCGGCGTTGGTGCGACCGAAGAGGACGGCCGAGTCGTGCATCGGCAGGGTCCGGAAGCGGTCGATCATCCCCTCCTTGAGGTCCTGCGCCATCTGGTAGCCGGAGAAGGTGGAGCCGAAGAGCACCGTCTGGCCGAAGATGCCGGCCATGAGGTAGTCGGTGTAGTTGCCTCCGTCGATCTGGATCGAGCCGCCGTAGACCTGGGAGAAGAGCAGCACGAACATGATGGGCTGCAGGACCGCGAAGAGCAGGATCTCGGGGTTGCGGCGGAACTTGATGAGGTTGCGCCACGTGACGGTGCGGACGTCGCTGGCCCATGAGGCGAGCGGGCTGGTGGCCCGGGACCTCTGGTCGTCGTCGGCGGCCCTGGCCGGCGGGGCCGCGGTGTCGGTGCTCATGCGCTCTCCTCGAGCTCGCTCGTGGTGTCGTCGGCCTGCTCCCGGCCGGTCAGCCGGAGGAAGACGTCGTCCAGGGTGGGGCGCCGCATCCCGGCGTCGTGCAGCCGGACGCCCTCGCCGTCGAGGTCGGCCAGGACGTGCTGCAGGGCGCCCGGACCCTCGGAGACCGGGACCGACAGGGTGCGACCGCCGGTGTCCTGCTGGACCTCCTCGGTCCCGTGCCGGGCGAGGACGGCCCGAGCGGTGTCTGCGTCCGCGGCGTCCACGAGCGTGACCACCACGCGGTGCCCGCCGATCTGGGCCTTGAGCTCGTCGGCGGTGCCCTCCGCGATGACCGTGCCGTGGTCGATGACGCTGATGTCGTCGGCGAGGTAGTCGGCCTCCTCGAGGTACTGGGTCGTCAGCAGGACGGTGGTGCCCTGGGCCACCAGGTCCTTGATGACCTCCCACAGGCCGAGCCGGCTGCGCGGGTCGAGCCCGGTGGTGGGCTCGTCGAGGAAGAGGATCTGCGGGCTGTTGACCAGGGCGCAGGCCAGGTCGATGCGCCGGCGCATGCCGCCGGAGAAGCCCTTGACCGGCCGGTCGCCGGCCCCGGCGAGGTCGAACTCCTCCAGCAGCTCCCCGGCACGGGCCCGGGCCCGTGCCCCGCCGAGGTGGTAGAGCCGGCCCACCATCTCGAGGTTCTCCCGACCGGTGAGGTGCTCGTCCACCGCGGCGTACTGCCCGCTGGCGCCGATCACCCTGCGCACCCCCTCGGGGTCGTGCAGGACGTCGACCCCGGCGACGCTAGCCGTGCCGGAGTCAGGTCGGAGGAGGGTGTTGAGCACCTTGACGGTGGTGGTCTTGCCGGCCCCGTTGGGACCGAGCAGACCCTTGACGGTGCCCTCGGGGACGGTCAGCGACAGCCCGGCCAGGGCGTGCACGTCTCCGGAGCGGGAATGATAGGTCTTGCGCAGGTCGTGCGCCTCGATGATGGCCACGCCACGATGCTACTGCTGGCCGCCGACAGACCTCACCCACAGAGGTGAGGGGGTGTCTGTCCGGGTGACGGGAATCGGGTCGCCCGGGCGGGCGGCACAGAGCAACCATTCGCGGCGCTCGGTGGGGGTGAGCGCAACCATTCGCGGCGCTCGGTGGGGGTGAGCGCAACCATTCGCGGCGCTCGGTGGGGGTGAGCGCAACCATTCGCGGCGCTCGGTGGCACACCTCCGGCGTCGCTCAGCGCGTGAGCCACTCCATCGCCGCGGCGACCATCGCCCGCACGCCGGTGTCCAGCATCGGCTGCAGCACCGGGGCGAAGTGCGGGGAGTGGTTGTCGGGGAAGTCGGCCCGCTCGGTCCCGCGCTCCTCGGCGGCGCCCCACGCCTGCGCGTCGAAGGCTCCGAACCCCCAGTAGCACCCGGGAACCCCCCACGCGGCCGGCAGCTCGCCGAAGTCCTCCGAGCCCATCTCGGGGGTGAAGTCGCGCACCTGCCCCTCGCCCAGCTCGCCGACGAGGGCGGTCCGCACCCGCTCGGTGGCCCCCGGGTCGTTGTCGGTGACCGGCAGGTGGTCGAAGGTCTCGAAGCCCGGCTCCGGGGCTCCCCAGGCCAGCGCCTCGGCGCGGGCGGTGCGCTCGATGACCTCCAGGCAGTGCGCCGCCACCGCGCCGTCGTAGGTCCGGACCGTCCCCTCCAGCACGGCGTGCGCCGGGATGATGTTGGTCTTGGTGCCTGCCGCGATCCGCCCGACGCTCACGACCGCGGTCGCCTGCGGCGACACCTGACGCGAGACCACGGTCTGGAGGCGCATGACCAGCGACGCGGCCATGACGACGGGGTCGATCGCCGTGTGCGGCGCCGAGCCGTGGCCGCCCTTGCCGTGCAGGGTGATCCGGAAGTCGTCGCAGCTGGCCATGATCGGCCCCGGCGCCACCTGCACCGACCCGGCGGGCCCGGGCAGCACGTGCTGGCCGAGCGCGACGTCCGGCCGCGGCAGCAGGTCCACCAGGCCGGCGGCGACCATCGCCTCGGCACCGTTGAACTGCTCCTCGGCCGGCTGGAAGACCGCGACGACGGTCCCGGCCCAGTGCTCCCGACCCTCCAGCAGCAGCCGCAAGGACGCCAGCAGCGTCGCCACGTGGGTGTCGTGACCGCAGGCGTGCATGACCGGCACCTGCTCACCCGCGTCGTTGGCGACCCGCACCGTCGAGGCGTACTCCAGCCCGGTGTCCTCGGCGACCGGCAGAGCGTCCATGTCGGCGCGCAGCAGCACGGTCGGACCCTCGCCGTTGCGCGCGACCACCACCACCCCGGTCCCCCCGATCCCGGTGTGCACCTCGAGGTCGTCGGCGCCGGGCATACCCGAGACCTCCTGCACGACGCGGGCGGCCGTCGCGTGCTCGGCCATGGACAGCTCGGGGTGGGCGTGCAGGTGGCGGTAGACGTCCTCCAGCCAGGGGCGGATCGTCGGCAGCGGCTGCAGGACGGCGGCGGTCGCGGTGCTCATGGGGCGAGGGTATGCGGTGCGCCGGCGTGGCAGGGTACGTCCCATGACGTCGCCCGCCCGCAGGGTCATCCACACCGGCCAGGCCATGGTCGACCTCGTGCTCGAGGTCGGCACGCTGCCCCCGCGCGGCGGCAACGTCATGGCCGACAGCGCCACGAGGTATGCCGGTGGTGCCGTCACGATCGTCGTCGCCGCCGCGCGCTCGGGCGGGCAGGCCGTGCTCGCCGGAGCGGTCGGCACCGGGCCGAACGGCGACCTGGTGCGTGACGTGCTCGCCGCCGAGGGGGTCGAGGCCAGCGCGCCACCGGTGGCCGATCTCGACACGGGGGAGTGCGTCGTGCTCGTCGAGCCGAGCGCCGAGCGGACCTTCGTCACGACCCGGGCGGCGGAGCGCCGCATCACGCGCGACTCGCTCGCCACGAGCGGTCCCGCGGACGGTGACCTGGTCTGCGTGTCCGGCTACACGTTGCTGCCGCCCACCCGCGACCCGCTGCTGGGCTGGCTCGAGGACCTGCCCGGGGGCGTGCAGGTCGTGCTCGACCCCGGAGCCCCCTTCGCCACCTTCGAGCCGGACGTCGTGGAGCGGGTGCTCGCCCGGACCACGGTGTGGACGTCCAACGCCGCCGAGGCGCGCGGCCTCGGGGGAGGGCCTGCGATGGGTGAACCCGCCGGGGACGAGGCAGTCGCGGGAGTGGACGAGGAGGGGGCCGACCTCGAGGCGCTGGCCGAGGACGTCGCGGCGCGGCTGGCCCCCGGCGCGGTCGTGGTCGTGCGGGACGGGCCGCGGGGCTGCGTCGTCCGGGCGGAGCAGACCTCGACCCTCGTGCCCGGCTTCCCGCAGACCGCGGTGGACACCAACGGCGCCGGCGACACGCATACCGGTGTGCTCTGCGCCGGGGTCGCGGACGGTCTGCCGTGGGTCGAGGCAGCGCGGCGCGCCAACGCCGCGGCCGCGGTCAAGGTCACCCGGCGGGGTCCCGCGACCGCGCCCACCGCGGCCGAGGTCGACGCCTTCCTCAGGGTCCGCTGACCACCTCCTCCCACGGGGTGCCGAACCGCCCGCGGTGCGCCACCTCCGCCAGCCGCCGCCGCCCGCGTCGCAGGGAGGGTGAGCGGCGGTCGCGGTCCGAGGCGGCATACCCCATCGCCACCACCCCCACGACGCGGCGGTCCGCCGGTGCCCCGAGCGCGGTCAGCGTCTGCTCCACCCGCTCGGCCGGGACCCCGAAGAAGAGCCCGCCCAGCCCCTCGTCCACCGCGGTGAGCAGCATGAGCAGTGCCGCCATCCCCGTGTCGACGTCCCAGTAGGGGACCGGCCAGCGGGCCTCGTCGCGGTCCGTGCGGCCCTTGTCCGCCTCGGCGTAGCGCTCGAGGTAGGCCCGCTTGTCCGACAGGCACACGATGAGGCACGGGGCGCTCATCACCCCGCGCAGCCACGGGTCCATCCGCTCCTGGGCCGCCGGGTCGGTCGCCGCCGACCAGAACCGCCCGCGCTCCTCCTCCGAGGAGAGCACGACGAAGTCCCAGCCCTGCGAGAAGCCGGCGCTGGGGGCCCGGGTCGCGTGCTCCAGCGCTCGGGTGAGCACCTCCGGCGACACCGGGCGCCCGGGGTCGTAGGCCCGGACCATCCGCCGCCGTCGCACCACCTCGCCGAACTCCATCCCCCGATCGTGGCACGGACCACCGACAGATCCCGGCCCGGTGCCGCTGCCGATGGGATAGTGGAGCCATGAGCGAGGCCGAGGAGCTGCCCCCGGGCTATCCGCACGAGTGGGAGGCCGACGTCGTCCTGTCCGACGGCCGGGTGGCCCACGTCCGGCCGATCCGACCGGACGACACCGAGGCCATCCACCGCTTCCACGAGGCGCAGTCCGAGCAGTCGATCTACCTGCGCTTCTTCGCCCCGATCAAGAGGCTCTCCGACAAGGACGTGCACCGGTTCACCCACGTGGACTACGCCGACCGGGTGGCGCTCGTCATGTATGTCCGCGACGACCTGGTGGGCATCGGCCGGTTCGACCGGCTCACCCCCGGCGGCCCGGTCGCCGAGGTCGCCTTCAACGTCTCCGACCACCACCAGGGCCGCGGCATCGGTTCGGTGCTGCTCGAGCACCTGGCCGACATCGGCCGCGAGGGCGGGGTGACCCGGTTCGTCGCCGACGTCCTGCCGCAGAACCGCAAGATGATCGGTGTCTTCCGCGACGCCGGCTTCGAGGTCTCGCACGAGTTCGACGACGGGGTCATCGCGGTGTCCTTCGACATCGAGCCGACCGAGGCCTCGCGCGCCGTCCGCACCTCCCGGGAGCACCGCTCGGAGGTCCGCTCCATGCGGGCGGTGCTGCACCCCGAGTCGGTCGCGGTGGTGGGGGTCAGCCGGCGGCCCGCGACCATCGGCCGCGCCTTCTTCGACGACATCGTCGCCGGGGGCTTCACCGGGCGCGTCTACCCCGTCAACAACGCCGCCGACCCCGGCACCCTCATCAACGGGCACCCGGCCGTGGCCTCGGTCCGCGACATCGAGGGCGGCGTCGACCTCGCCGTCGTCGCGGTGGTGGCCGAGGAGGTCCTCGGCATCGTGGACGAGTGCGCCGACGCCGGGGTCAAGGCCCTGGTCGTGGCCTCCGAGGGGTTCGCCGAGACCGGCACCGAGGGCCGGGCCCTGCAGCACGAGCTGCTGGTCCGGGCCCGCCACTACGGCATGCGGGTGCTGGGGCCGACCAGCTTCGGGCTCATCAACAACGACCCGCAGACCCGGCTCAACGCCTCCATCGCCGCCTCCGAGCACCTGCCGGAGTTCGGCAGCCTCGGGCTGTTCAGCCAGTCCGGCGGTCTCGGCATCGCGCTGCTCGCCTCCGCCCGGCGTCGCGGGCTGGGCATCTCGACCTTCGCGTCGGCCGGCAACCGGGTCGACATCTCGGGCAACGACCTCATGCAGTACTGGACCGAGGACGAGAACACCACCGTCGTCGGGCTCTACCTCGAGACCATGGGCAACCCGCGCAAGTTCACCCGGATCGCCCGCAAGCTGGCGCTCAGCAAGCCGGTGATCGTGGTGAAGTCGGGCACCGGGCAGCACGCCATCCCGCAGGGGCACCGGGTGCGGCTCACCCACGAACGCCCCGAGACCTTCGGGCAGATGCTGCGCCAGTCCGGGGTCATCCGGGTCGACAACGCCCACCAGCTCTTCGACGTCGCGCAGCTGCTCGCCTCCCAACCGCTGCCGCGCGGGGACCGGGTGGCGGTCGTCACCAACAACAACGCGCTGGGGTCGCTGGCCGCCGACGCCGTCTCCGCCCGGGGGCTGCGCGTCGTGCACGGCCCGGTGACGGTCTCCGCCGAGGCGCTGACCGAGGAGTTCCGGGAGGTGGTCGAGCACGCGCTCGCCCAGGAGGACGTCGACGCGATCGTCGCCTGCTTCATCCCCCCGGTCGCCGACATCGACCCCGAGGTCGTCGACGCCGTGGCCGCGGCGGTCGCGGGGCACGAGAAACCCTGCGTCGCGACCTTCCTCGGTATGCGTGGCGTCACCCCCGGCGCCGGCGTCCCGACCTACCCGATGCCCGAGGACGCGGTGCGCGCCCTGGCGGCGGCGGTGCGCTACGCGCAGTGGCGGCGCCGCGACCAGGGGGAGCGGGTGCGGCTGGACGGGCTGGACCGCGCCCGCGCGTCCGCCGTGCTCGAGGCCGCGCTGGCCCGGGAGCCCCGGGGGACCGAGCTCTCCCGGGAGCAGGTGGAGGAGGTGCTCGGCGCCTACGGCATCGAGGTCTGGCCGGTCGTCCAGGTGCACTCCGACGCGGAGGCGGTCAAGGCATACCAGAAGCTGCGCGGCAGCGTCGTGCTCAAGGCGACCTCGCCGCTGCTGCAGCACCAGCCCGGGCGGGGCTGGGTGCGCACGGGGCTGCGCCACCCCAAGGCCGTCGGCGCAGCCTACCGTGACCTCGAGGCGCTCACGGACCCGCTCGGTGCGGACGGGATCGCGCTGCAGCGGATGGCGCCGGACGGCGTGCCGGTCGAGGTGAACTCGGTCGAGGACCCGCTCTTCGGGCCGGTCGTCGGCTTCGGGGTGGCCGGGCTGCCGATCGACCTGCTGGGCGACGAGGCGCACCGCTTCCCGCCGCTGACCGACGTCGACATCGCCGAGCTCACCACCTCCATCAAGGCGGCCCCGCTGCTCGACGGCTACCGCGGCGCCATGCCGGTCGACCAGCGCGCCCTGCACGACCTCGTCGCCCGCGTCTCGGTGCTCGCCGACGACCACCCCGAGCTCGCCCACGTGCGGCTCAACCCGGTCATGGCCCACCAGGACGGCATCGAGGTGCTCGGCGCCAGCATCCGCGTCGCACCCGCGCCGACCCGGGCCGACGCGGAGCGGCGGACGCTGCTCGCCGACGTCTGAGACGATGGGGCCATGGTCCGTCGTGTGAGGTCGCCGCTGCCCGAGTCGCTCGTCGCCGACATCGACGCGGCGGGGTACCTCCCCGCCGTGGTGCACGACGTGGTCGTCACCGCCGTCGGCAAGGACCACGTCGTCACCCACCTCGTGCACGACGAGACCACCTTCGACGAGATGGCCGTCCGCAACCACCTCACCGTCCTGGTGCTGACCGAGCGCCGCCTGGTCATCGCGCACGCCGACGACCACGAGGGCCCGGAGGGGCAGCGGATGGCCACCGCCACCAGCGAGACCGTGCCGCTGCGCTCGGTGCGCGGCGTCATGCTCACGCACACCCTGCCCGACCCGGAGCACTACGACGGCAGCCTCGCCGGCCGCGGCATCACCCTCACCCTGGGCTGGGGTGCCGTCGCCCGCGTCGACCTCCTGCCCGCGGTCTGCGAGGACCCGCAGTGCGAGGGGGACCACGGCTACGAGGGCACCGTCTCCAGCGACGACCTGTCGCTGCGCATCGCCGCGGAGGCGCACGGCGTCGAGCGCCTCGAGCAGGCGCTGATCTTCTCCAGCGAGCTCTCCGGACGCCTGGGTCGATGAGCAGGGCCGAGGGCCCCGCTGCCGACCTGGTCGCGACGGCGGCCGCGGCCTACCAGCCACCAGCACCGGGCACCGGTCTGGCCTCCGTGCTGCCGGCCGCGCTGCGCGCCCTGGGGGTGCCCGACCTGCCCGACGGGGTGGACCCGGCCGGCTGGACGCTGCCCGAGACCCGCCGCGTCGTCGTCGTGCTCGCCGACGGGCTCGGCGCCCACCAGCTGCGGCGCGGCAGCGGGCACGCCCGCACCCTGAGCGGTCTGCCGACCCCCGACCTCGCCGGGCCGGAGGGGTTCGCCTGCGGATTCCCGTCGACGACGGCCACCAGCCTGACCTCGCTCGGCACCGGTCGGGCGGCGGGCGGGCACGGCATCGTCGGGTGGCAGACCAACCACCGCGGCCGCCTCTTCAACCACCTGGCGTGGAAGGACGGGCCCGACCCGCACGAGTACCAGCCGTGGCCCACCCTGCTGCAGCACGCCGGGCGCCGGGACGTGTCGATGAGCACGGTCTCCCAGCCCGCCTACGCCGGCTCCGGGCTCACGCGGGCGGCGCTGCGCGGCGGCGCCTTCATCGGGGCCGAGGACCACGCCGGTCGCACGGAGGGCGTCCTGCACGCGGTGGCGCAGGCGGGGCGGCGTGGCAGGGCCCTGGTGTATGCCTATTGGGACGAGATCGACAAGGCCGGCCACGTCCACGGCCCGGACTCCCTGGAGTGGGGCGAGTCGGTCGAGATCTTCGACGCCTGGGTCGCGGACCTGCTGAGGAGGCTCCCAGCGGACACCGTCGTCGTCGTCACCGCCGACCACGGCATGGTCGAGGCGCCGCACGAGCACCGTCGGGACCTGGCGCTGGAGCCCGAGCTGGGGGCCGGGGTGGAGCTGCTGGCCGGTGAGCCGCGGGCGCCGCAGGCCTGGTGCCGCCCCGGTGCGGTCGACGACGTCGTGGCCGCCTGGCGGGAGGAGCTGGGGGAGTCGGCCCTGGTCCTCACGCGTGAGGAGGCGATCGGGGCAGGCTGGTTCGGGCCGGTCCGCGAGGGCTACGACTCTCGCATCGGCGAGGTGGTCGTGGCCATGCTCGGACCGGCCACGATGCTGGACTCCCGCGCGCTGCGTCCCGAGGTCCTGCGGCTGCGCGGCCACCACGGCTCCATCACCCCGGCAGAGACCGCCATCCCGCTGCTCGTCGCCACGACCTGAGCACACCGCCCCCGCGCGGGCCACGGGCATACCTCCGCTGCTCGGCACCACCAGGGCGTCCCCCTGCGGGCACCGGCCGGGGCGCCCCGGTCGTTCCGTAGACTGCCGGGGTGGCCGAGCTCGTCTTCTTCACCGGAACGATGGACTGCGGCAAGTCGACCCTGGCGCTGCAGATGGACCACACGCACCACCAGCGGGGCCGCGGCGGGCTGCTCTTCACCCAGCACGACCGGTCGGGGGCCGCGGTGCTCTCCTCGCGGCTCGGGCTGACCAAGGACGCTCTGGAGGTCAACGACGACCTGGACTTCTGGGACCTCGTCGTGCAGCAGCGCACCAACGGACGGGCCGTCGACTACCTCGTCTGCGACGAGGCTCAGTTCTACCGTCCCGTGCAGATCGAGCAGCTGGCGAGGCTGGTCGACGAGATGGGCATCGACGTGTATGCCTTCGGCATCACCGCGGACTTCCGCACCGAGCTCTTCCCCGGCTCCCGGCGGCTCATCGAGCTGGCCGACCGCACCGAGCAGCTGCAGGTCCGCGCCCTGTGCTGGTGCGGCAAGCCCGCGACGGTCAACGCCCGCGTCGTCGACGGCCACATGGTGGTCGAGGGCGAGCAGGTGGTCGTGGGCGACGTCGGCGGGGGAGAGGACGGCGATGCTGAGGACGGCGCTGGTGCTGACGGCGGGGGTGCTGACGGCGGGGGTGCTGACGGCGGTGAGCAGGACGGGACGGTGGCCAGCGTCGTCGAGTACGAGGTGCTCTGCCGACGCCACTACATGCGCCGGATGAACTCCGCGGCGGCCCGTTCGGCCTCGCTGTCCCCGGAGCTGCTGCCCTTCGACCTCGACCTGTGCCCACTACCGGTGAACGAGGCCGCCCCGCCGCGGTCCTAACCGTGGACGTGCTGCCGGGGCGCAACTTCCCCGGTCAGGAGGTGGACGCCGGGGCAGCCTGACCGTGGACGTGCTGCCGGGGCGCAACTTCCCCGGTCAGGCGTGGGGGACTGGTCAGCCGCGGGGCGGGCGGGAACCGAACATGATGTCGTCCCAGCTCGGCACGCTGGTGCGGCCCTTGCGGCCCGCGCTCTTCGTCGGGCTCGCCTCCTCGCCGGACCCGGCCTCCGAGCCATCCGACCCGGTGGGCTGGTCGCCGGCTTCGGAGGCTGTGTCCTCGTCCTCGGCGGCTGTGGGCTCGGCGGGCTCGTCGTCGGTCGTGGTCTCGGGGTCGACGGAGTCCTCCGGCACCTCGTCCGCCGACACCTCGGCCTCAGGGGCGTGGGCATCAGGGGCGTCGGCGTCGGCGTCGGCCGACCCGTCCTCCAGGGCCTCGTCCAGCTCGTCCCGAGGGGCCTCGTCTGCGGCGTCCTCGTCGGTGAGGTCCTCGGGGGTGTCCTCGTCGGCGGTGTCCTCGTCGGCGGTGTCCTCGGGGGTGAGGTCCTCGGGGGTGCCCTCGGCGGTGTCCTCGGGGACGCCGCCCTCGTCCGCCGGGACCTCCGGCTGGGTGTAGATGCCCCCGCCGGGGTCGTCCTCGTCGTCCTCCATCCCGAAGAACTCGTCGAAGGTGACCTCGCGCGGGTCGTGGCGGGTCCGGGCGAAGCTGCCCTCCGGCTCGTGCTGCTTTTCCTGCTGCTCGGCGCTCAGGGAGGGCAGCCGCAGCCGCCGGCGCCGGCGACCGGGAGAGCGGCCCACCGCCCGCTGCGCCTCCTCCGGCGACACGGGTTCGGGCACGACCTCGGGCTCGGTCGGTGCGGCAGCGGCCGCAGCCTCGTGCGTGTCCTCGGTCGGCACATCCCCGCCGACGTCCAGGGGTGCCTCGTCCGGCCCCCCACCGTCGGGTGCCTCACCGTCGGGTGCCCGACCCTCGGGTGCGTCGTCGACGGGCTCGCCACCTTCGGCACCGCCCGCGAACAGCTCGTCCTCGTCCGGCCCGACGGGCGCCGCCGCCTCGGGCGCCGACCCGCGGGGGTGGGCGGCCGGGGGGTCGCCCATGGTGTCCGGGTCGTAGGGGAGGTCCTCCAGCGGCAGCACCTCGTCCGGCATCTCCTGCTGACCGGGCACGTGGCTCGGGTCCTCCGGGGTGCGCCGGGACGCGCCCCGGCGGCCCTTGGCCCGCCGCTGGCGGCGCTCACGCATGGTGGCCATGAGGTCGGCGGCCGCCTCGTCCTCGCCGTGGTGGCCCCCGAGCAGAGGGTGGCCGGCCAGCCCGCCGGGCAGGGACTGCTCGTCCTCGCTCAGCCAGCGGGCCTCGTCGTCCAGCGCCTCGACCCAGCGCGAGCGGACGTCGTAGTGCCAGGCGCCCCGTCGCTCGCGACCGCCCGCCATGAAGGCGACGATGACCGTCCACGGCTCGTGCGCCTCGCCCCGGGCGGCGTCCCAGCTGACGGCCGTCAGGTCCACGCCGCGGCTCTGCAGCCGCTCGCGCACCCGGCGCTCCAGGGTGTGCGACCCGTCGGTGCGGCCGCTGGCCCGCACCGGGGCGCGCTGGGCCAGGCCCACGACGTGCTCGCGCTCAGCCACCACAGGCCCCTCGAAGCGGCGCACCCGCTCCAGCTCCCACCCGGTGGACCCGGCGACGTCCTCGGCCGGCTGACCGGCGCGGATCATGGCCTGCACGTCGCGCGGGGTCACCGAGCGGCCGGCCCGGCCGCCGCCCTCCGCCTGCCGTGGGCGCGGCCGCAGGGCGGCGCGCAGGCGGTCGTCGACCCGGACGGCATACTGCGTCCCGTCGTCGTCCGTGAGGACCAGACGACCACCCTCGTCGAGCTCGACGAACTGGAGCTGCTGCATGGTCGACCACTCTGCCACCCAGCCAGGACCGCACGAGGGAGGGCACGCCGCGCGGGATACCCTGGGCAGGTCATGATCGCCGCCTCCGCCGATGTGCGTCTCGCCCTCGATCTCGTCGGCATCTTCGTGTTCGCGCTGTCCGGCGGGCTGGTGGCCGTGCGCGCCCGCCTCGACCTCTTCGGCGTCGCCGTGCTGGCCTGGGTCAGCGGTCTGGGCGGGGGCATCATCCGCGACGTGTTCCTCGGCGACGTGCCCCCGGACGGCATCAGCAACCCCTGGTACGTCGTCACCGTCCTCGCGGCCGGCCTGGTGGTCTTCGCCTTCCACGGCGTCTTCGTCGACCTCTCCCGCCACCGCCCCAAGCTGCGGCTGCACCGCATCAGCCAGTCGGTGAAGTACCTCGACGCGATCGGCCTGGCGACCTTCGCCGTCGCCGGCGCGCTCAAGGCCGTCATGCTCGGCGCGCCCCCGCTGGCGGCGGTCTTCGTCGGTGGCATCACCGCGGTCGGCGGCGGCATGATCCGCGACGTCCTCGTCGGCCAGGTGCCCGAGGTCCTGCGCCGCGACCTGTATGCCGTACCCGCCCTGCTCGGTGCCGCGGTGGTCGTGGTGGCGGCCGAGCTCGGCGGGCTGTCCTACCTCGTCATCTGGGCCACGCTGCTGCTGGTGCTCGGCATCCGCGTGGCCGCGATCGTCTTCGACCTGCACGCCCCGACCCCCATCCCCTCCCGAGGAGAAGCCGCATGAGCAACCCGCTCGCCGACCCCACCGACCCCACCGACCCCGCCGTCGCGTCGGCACCCGGCGCCGCTGCTCCCGACGGCAGCGTGGACCGCGCCGCCACCGACGAGGTCGTGGCCGAGCTCGAGGAGACGTTGGAGGAGACCGAGGAGCACGACCTCTTCCCCTACCAGGCCATCGTGCTCACCTCCTTCGGCGGACCCGAGGCCCCCGAGGAGGTCATGCCCTTCCTGCGCCGGGTCACCGGCGGCCGCGGGATCCCCGACGAGCGACTGGAGGAGGTGGCCGAGCACTACCTGCACTTCGGCGGCCGCAGCCCCATCAACGACCAGAACCGCGCCCTCATCGAGGCGATCCGCGCCGAGCTGGCCCGACGGGAGCTGACGATCCCCGTGCTCTTCGGCAACCGCAACTCACAGCCGTTCCTGGCCGACGCCTTCCGGGAGGCCCACGCCGAGGGCATGACGCGGCTGCTGTCGGTGACGACGAGCGCCTACTCGTGCTACTCCTCGTGCCGGCAGTACCGCGAGGACATCGCGGCCGCCCAGATCGAGCTGCGCGAGGAGGGCAAGGAGGTGCAGGTCGACAAGATCCGGCAGTACTGGAACCACCCCGGTTTCTCCGGGGCCAACGCCCGCATCGTCGGCGAGGCCGCCCGGCAGCGTTACGAGGCCACCGGCGTGGCGCCGCACCTCGTCTTCGTGACGCACTCGCTGCCCAACTCGATGGACGACACCTCCGGCCCGGGGGACGACGAGGGCAACCTCTACTCCCGCCAGCACCTCGAGCTGTCCGCCGCCATCGCCGCGGAGACCGCCGCGACGCTCGGCACCGAGGTCGAGCACGACCTCACCTACTGCTCCCGCTCCGGACCGCCCAGCCAGCCCTGGCTCGAGCCGGACGTCAACGACCACCTCCGGGTCCTCAAGGAGCGCGGCGTCGAGGGCGTCGTCCTGGCGCCGATCGGTTTCGTCTCCGACCACATGGAGGTCGTCTTCGACCTCGACACCGAGGCGGCCGAGACCGCCGAGGAGCTGGGGATGGACCTGCTGCGGGTGCCCACGGTCGGCACGGACACCGAGTTCGTCATGGGGCTGGTCGACCTCGCCCTGGAACGGGCGGCGCAGGCGCGTGGCGAGGACGCCGCGACCCCCACGTGGCCCGGTGGTGAGGTGCGCCCGGCGATCTGCCGCCCGGGTTGCTGCCCCAACCTCAGGATGGCCAAGCCCGCCGCCTGCGGGAGCGACTGATGCCGGGCGGGCCGGGCACCGAGGAGGGCGGTGCCGCGGTGCCGGACACGGACGCGGTCGGCGCGGACGCCCGGGCCGCCCTGGAGGACCTCGCGGTGGCCCTGGTCGGCGAGGTCGGCGCGCTCATCCGGGACGAACGCCCGGACGGGCTCGGCGTCGCGCACACCAAGAGCACCGATCTCGACGTCGTCACCGAGATGGACACCCGCGCCGAGGCGCTGCTGCGCGAGCGGTTGGCTCAGGCCCGCCCCGACGACGGCATCCTCGGCGAGGAGGACGGGCTGACCGAGGGCACGTCCGGGTTGAGCTGGGTCGTCGACCCCATCGACGGCACCGTCAACTACCTCTACGACCTGCCGGCGTATGCCGTGTCCGTCGCCGTGGTCGTGGGCGACCCCACCACCCCCGGTGCCTGGGCGCCGGTCGCCGGGGCGGTCGTCAACCCGCGCACCGACGAGGTCTTCCACGCCCACCTCGGCGGCGGCGCCCGGCTCACCTCGCGCGGCCGGACCCGGTCGCTCGCGGTCGCCGGGCAGCCGACGCTGGACGGCGCCCTGCTGGCGACCGGCTTCTCCTACGACCGGCAGGTCCGTCGGCGGCAGTCGGCCGTGGTCGCCGACCTGCTGCCCCGGGTGCGGGACCTCCGCCGCATGGGCGCCGCCGCGCTCGACCTGTGCCACGTGGCGGCCGGACGCGTGGACGGCTACTTCGAGCGCGGCACCCATCCGTGGGACGTCGCCGCCGGCCTCGTCATCCTGGGCGAGGCGGGCGGGGTCGCCTCGGGCGCCGAGCCGGGCAGCCCGGCATCCACCGACCTCGTCGTCGCCGCGAACCCGGTGCTGCAGCCGCTGCTGCGGGCCGAGATCGTCCGCCTGACCAGCGCGGACCCGCACTGACGGCATACCCGTGCACGGGCGCGTGCGCCGATAGGGCAGAATCCGCGCGACACGTGCGAGCGCTGGGCCGCCTCGGGCACAAAATCGCAGGCCTCGGCGTTCACGCACGACGAGAGAGACTTCAGAGGTGAAAGAGGCGAGATGGCGACTGATTACGACGCCCCACGCAAGAACGACGACGAGCTCAACGAGGACTCGCTCGAGGAGCTGAAGGCCCGGCGCAACGACAAGTCCTCGGGCAGCGTCGACGTCGACGAGACCGAGCAGGCCGAGGGCTTCGAGCTCCCGGGGGCGGACCTGTCCAACGAGGAGCTGTCGGTGCACGTGCTGCCCCGGCAGCAGGACGAGTTCACCTGCTCCCGGTGCTTCCTGGTGCACCACCGCAGCCAGCTGGCCAAGGAGGTCGGAGGGCTGCCCGTCTGCACCGAGTGCGCGGCCTGAGTCCCGTGCGGCCGCCACGGTCGGTGCGGGACCGGGCCGGGGACTACCCTCGGTGACGATGCAGCCCGAGCCCCAGACCGTCGCCGTCGCCCTGCGCCGCCTGGACCCGGACCTCCCCGTCCCGGTCCAGGCCCGGCCCGGCGACGCCGGGGTCGACCTGCACCTGCGGGAGGACGTGCAGGTCGGGCCGGGCGAGCGGGTCCTGGTGGGCACGGGGGTCGCCGTCGCGGTCCCGGAGGGGTATGCCGCGTTCGTGCACCCCCGCTCCGGGCTGGCCGCGCGGCACGGCCTGACCATCGTCAACGCCCCGGGGACGGTGGACTCCGGCTACCGCGGGGAGATCCTCGTCAACCTGCTCAACACCGACCCCCAGGAGCCGGTGCACCTGCGCCGGGGCGACCGCGTCGCCCAGCTCGTGGTCCAGCAGGTCGTCCGGCCCGTCTTCACGGTGGTCGACGACCTGGCGGACTCCCCGCGTGGAGCCGGCGGGCACGGGCACACGGGCACCTCCACCACCCTCCCGGCCGCGGCCGGGCCGACCCAGAAGGAGTGAGCCACCAGTGGCACTCTTTGGCCGACGCAAGACCAACCGCCTCAGCGACGAGGAGCTGCTCGACCTCCAGGACGGCGACGAGGCCGTCGTGCGGCCCGAGCCGGCCGAGGGTGAGCCCGGGGTGGACCGCGACTGGGTCCGGCACGAGGACGGCCCCTACGACATCTCCGAGTGGCGCGAGCTGGACGGCCGCATCGACCTGGGGGCTCTGCGCATCCCGTCCGTCAAGGGCATGCAGATGCGTCTGGACATCGAGCAGGGCTCGGGCCGGGTCATCGGCGCCACCCTGGGCTTCGGCGCCTCGCAGGCGCAGGTCCAGGTCTTCGCCGCGCCGCGGACCGAGGGCATCTGGGACGAGCTGCGCGCCGAGATCGCCCGGGGTCTGGTCGACTCCGGGGGTGCGGCCGAGACCGTCGAGGGGCGCATGGGCAAGGAGCTGCGGGCCCGGATGCCCGGGCGCGCCCCGGACGGGCGCGTGGCCTACCAGCCCGCCCGCTTCCTCGGGATCGACGGGCCCCGGTGGTTCCTGCGCGTCGTCGTCGGGGGCCCGGCGGCCTCCGACGACAACCAGGCCCGCGGCATCCTCGCCTTCGTGCGCCGGATCGTCGTCGACCGCGGTGACGAGCCCCGCCCGCCCCGTGAGGTCCTGACGCTCACCCCCCCGAAGGGCTTCGCGGAGGCGGTGGCCAAGGAGGCCGAGGCCCGCCGGGAGCAGCAGGCGCAGGCCCGCCGGGCCGCGGCGGCCGACGCCCTGCACAAGGCCCCGACCGCCGGGGGCTCCACCGACGCGACCTCGGTCGCCGGCGTGGGCCTGGGCGGCGCAGCGGCCACCGATGCCGCCGAGCCGCCCCGTCACCGGGCGCCGGAGCCGGCGCCCACGGACGCCCCGCAGGCCCCCCGCAACCCCGACTTCACCTGATGACCTCTCCCACCGCGCCCCAGGACCCCGAGCGCCGTCCGGCGCCGGAGGTCGGGGCGGGCGCCAGCCCCGAGGAGACCGTCGAGCAGGTGATCCGCCGCCGGATCGGTGAGGCGCTCGG
This sequence comes from uncultured Serinicoccus sp., assembly GCF_947487915.1. Classification (GTDB taxonomy): domain Bacteria; phylum Actinomycetota; class Actinomycetes; order Actinomycetales; family Dermatophilaceae; genus Ornithinicoccus. Next base: position 28,732 of record NZ_CANKYH010000013.1, read on the forward strand.
CGGCTGGTACGGCTCGCTGGAGACCGCGCTGCCGACGGTCGCCTTCGTCACAACCTGGCTCATCACCGGTGCCGTTCGGCCGGCCGTGGTCGCCGCGGCGGCCCTGCTGGTCGTGCTCACGCTGATCCGCGGCTTCTTCGTCGGCGGGTCGTGGCGCTTCCTCGGCTCGGCGATCTTCGCGACCGCCATCGCCGCCTTCTTCGCGCTCCGCTCCGGCGAGGCGCAGGACGCCTTCCTGCCCGGCATCCTCGCCAGCGCCCTCTACGGCGTCGGGGCTCTGCTGAGCATCGTGCTGCGCTGGCCGCTCGTCGGCTTCCTCGTGGCGGTCGGCGATCCGCAGTTCGCCGAGCGTCCGGGCGCCTGGCGACGCGACCCCGGGCTGGTGGCCGTGTGCGCCCGGCTCACCTGGGTCCTCGTGGCGCTGTTCGCGGTGCGGGTGGCCGTGATGCTCCCGCTCTACCTCGCCGGCGAGGTGGCGTGGCTGGGCATCAGCAAGATCGTGCTCAGCTGGCCGGCCTACCTGCTGGCCGTGGTGGTCATGGGGTGGATCCTGGCGACCGGCCGCACCGCTGCGCAGCCGCAGGACGAGGCGAGCGGCACCGCGGCGATCGACCCGGGCCAGGGGCACTAGGGTGCCCGTCCCCGACGCGGGGCCGGCCCCCGCCGTGGGGGACGTCCTCGACCTGCACGTCGGCCCTGTCGCACACGGAGGGCACTGCGTCGCCCGGGTGGGTGACACCCCCCACGGGCAGGTCGTCTTCGTCCGGCACACGCTGCCGGGGGAGCGGGTGAGCGCCGTCGTCACCGGCAGCGGGGGCGGAGGGCGCTTCCTGCGCGCCGACGCCGTCGAGGTCCACGAGGCCTCCCCTGACCGCGTGCCGCCGCCCTGCCCCTTCGCCGGGCCCGGCCGCTGCGGCGGGTGCGACTGGCAGCACGCCGACCTGGCTGCCCAGCGTCGCCTCAAGGCGGCGGTCGTGCACGAGCAGCTCACCCGGGTCGGGGGGTGCACGGAGGAGGAGCTGGCCCGGGTCACCGGACCAGAGGGCCTGGTCTGCGAGCCCCTGCCCGGCGACGACGCGGGCCTGCGCTGGCGCACGCGGGTGGAGGTGGCCCTCGCCCCCCGCCGGGACGGGGACGGGGTGGCCGCCGGGCTCAGGGCGCACCGCTCGCACCGGGTGGTGCCGGTCGACGACTGCCTCATCGCCGCACCGGGCGTGGTGGGGACGGGGGTGTTCGAGGACCCGCAGGCGCTCGTGGACGCGGCCCGCGTGCCGACCCGGCACGGGCGGGCGGCCCCGCGGGTGAGCGCGCTCGACGTGGTCTCGCCCGGCGCCGGCGACCCGCTGGTCGTGCCGCTGGTCGTGCCGGGTGACCCGCCCCGCCGTCGGGGCCGCCGCCCCGCCTCCCGCCGCGGGTCGCACCGGACCCCAGAACCGCTCGGCCCGGTGCCCGAGGTGGTCGAGAAAGTGCGGGGGCACGAGTTCCGCCTCTCCGCGCGCGGCTTCTGGCAGGTGCACCCCGGCGCCGCGTCGGAGTTCACCGAGCAGGTGCTGGACTGGCTCGACCCGCAGCCGGGGGAGCGGGCGCTGGACCTGTACGCCGGGGTGGGGCTCTTCGCCGTGCCGCTCGCCGAGGCCGTGGGGGACTCGGGCGAGGTGCTGGCCGTCGAGGCCGACGCCGTCGCGGCGGACGCCGCCGTGCGGCACCTGGATCCCTACCCGTGGGCGCAGGCCCATGCGGGCCCGACCGAGGAGGCGCTGGCCGGGCTCGTCGCGGCGGACGGCTCGGCGGACGTCGTCGTCCTCGACCCGCCCCGCAGCGGTGCGGGCGCCGAGGTGGTGCGGGCGCTGGCGGCCCTGCGGCCGCGGGCCGTGGTCTACGTCGCGTGCGACCCCGCCGCGCTCGCCCGCGACCTGGCGACCGCGCGCGAGGAGGGCCTGGAGCTGGTCGCGCTCCGGGTGCTCGACGCCTTCCCCATGACCCACCACGTCGAGTGCCTGGCGCTGCTGCGCCCGGCGCCGGCCCCGAGCTGACGGAGGACCTCGTGCCCGACCTGGACCAGCAGCTGGAGTTCGGGATCTTCCCGACCCCCGCGGCCGACCGCATACCGGAGCTCCTCGGGCTCGTGCAGGTCGCCGAGGTGGAGGGCCTGGACCTGGTCTCCGTCCAAGACCATCCCTACCAGGACGGCTTCCTCGACACGTGGACCCTGCTGTCGGTCCTCGGCGCCCGCACGACGACCATCCGGCTGGCGCCCAACGTCGCCAGCCTGCCGCTGCGACCGCCCGTCCTGCTGGCCAAGGCCGCAGCCTCGCTGGACCTGCTCACCGACGGGCGGGTCGAGCTGGGTCTGGGCGCCGGCGCCTTCTGGGACGGCATCGTGGCCGCGGGCGGCCCGCGCCGCTCGCCGGGGGAGGCGGTCGACGCGCTCGCCGAGGCGGTGGAGCTCATCCGGGCCTTCTGGGCCGGTGGCACCCTGCGGTTCCGCGGCGAGCACTACCGGGCGCAGGGGCTGCACGCCGGCCCCGCCCCCGCCCACGACATCCCGATCTGGCTGGGGGCCTACAAGCCGCGCATGCTGAGGCTCACCGGCCGGGTCGCCGACGCCTGGGTCCCCAGCATGGGGTATGCCGACCCGCCCGACCTCCCCGCGCTCGCGGAGGTGGTGGACGAGGCGGCGCTGGCGGCCGGGCGTCCGCCCGGGTCGGTGCGGCGGATCTACAACATCAACGGCCGCTTCGGCACCGGCGGCGGGTTCCTCCGCGGCACCCCCGCGCAGTGGGCCGAGCAGCTGGCCGAGCTCACCCTGACCGTGGGGATGAGCAGCTACGTCCTCGGCACCGACGACGCGGACGTGGTGCGCCGCTTCGCCGCCGAGGTGGCGCCGGCGACCCGGGAGCTGGTGGAGGCCGAGCGCGCCCGGCGGGCGACGACGTCCCAGGAGGCGCCGACGGGGGCTGCGACGACGTCCCAGGAGGTGCCGACGGAGGCTGCGACGACCTCCCAGGAGGCGCCGGCCCCCGGGCGCGCCGACGCCACCCGGGGGAGCGGAGGGCATACCGTCGAGCCGACGCCGGACGACGGGCACCGGCTCTCGCCGGCGATGCCCTGGGACGAGCCGAGCCGTCCGGTCGCCCCGGACGGGTCGCCGGGCCCGTACCCGGAGCAGGCCCAGCACCTCAAGGACATCCACGACGGGCTGCGCGGCGAGCTGGCCCAGGTGCGCGACGTCCTGGACCAGGTGCGCCGCGGCCACCTCACCGTCGGGGCGGCCCGCTCGGTGGTCAACACCATGACGATGCGGCAGAACAACTGGACGCTGGGCGCCTACTGCGAGTCCTACTGCCGGATCGTCACCGGGCACCACACCCTCGAGGACCGCAGCGTCTTCCCGCACCTGCGCCGGGTCGAGCCCGGACTGGGTGCGGTGCTCGACCGGCTGGAGGAGGAGCACGTGGTCATCCACGACGTGCTCGAGCAGTTCGACCGGGCGCTGGTGCGGCTGGTGGCCGAGGACGGCAGCGGACACGCCGGCGCGGAGGTCCTCGAAGGCGTGCAGAGGTCCCTCGACCTGCTCACGGACACCCTGCTGTCGCACCTGGCCTACGAGGAGCGCGAGCTCGTCGGACCGCTGAGCCGGCACGGGCTGTCCTGAGCCCGCCCGCCCCACCTGACGTAGCGGCGGGTGGTGGGGCAGGATGGGAGCACCGGGTGCGGCGCGCCTCGTTGCGTCCCCCACCCACGGTGAGATATCTTGATGTCAAGATAAATAGCCAGCCAGCGAAGGAGCGATCACGTTGAGCCCCAATCCGAACAGCTTCGAGGCCAAGGGCACGCTGGAGGTGGGCGAGGCCAGCTACGAGATCTACCGGATCGGTGGGCTGGAGGGCGCCGACACCCTGCCCTACTCCCTCAAGGTGCTCCTGGAGAACCTCCTGCGCACCGAGGACGGCGCCAACATCACCGCCGAGCACATCAACGCCCTCGCCGGGTGGGACGCCGACGCCGAGCCGGACACCGAGATCCAGTTCACCCCGGCGCGCGTCATCATGCAGGACTTCACCGGTGTGCCGTGCATCGTCGACCTGGCCACCATGCGGGAGGCCATGGGCGACCTCGGCGGCGACCCGACCAAGATCAACCCGCTCGCCCCGGCCGAGCTCGTCATCGACCACTCGGTCATCATCGACGTCTTCGGCCGCCCCGACGCCTTCGAGCGCAACGTGGAGATCGAGTACGAGCGCAACGAGGAGCGCTACCAGTTCCTGCGCTGGGGGCAGACGGCGTTCGAGGACTTCAAGGTCGTCCCCCCGGGCACCGGCATCGTCCACCAGGTCAACATCGAGCACCTCGCCCGGACCGTCATGACCCGGGAGTCCGGCACCGACGGGGCGCTGCAGGCCTACCCCGACACCTGCGTCGGGACCGACTCGCACACGACCATGGTCAACGGGCTCGGCGTGCTGGGCTGGGGCGTCGGCGGCATCGAGGCGGAGGCCGCCATGCTCGGCCAGCCGGTCTCGATGCTCATCCCCCGGGTCCTCGGCTTCAAGCTCACCGGAGCCGTGCCCCCGGGCGCGACCGCCACCGACGTCGTGCTCACCATCACCGAGATGCTGCGCGAGCACGGGGTGGTCGGCAAGTTCGTCGAGTTCTACGGTGACGGGGTGAGCGCGGTGCCGCTGGCGAACCGCGCCACCATCGGCAACATGAGCCCGGAGTTCGGTTCCACCTGCGCGATCTTCCCGATCGACGAGGTCACCCTGGAGTACCTGCGGCTGACCGGTCGCTCGGAGGAGCAGGTCGCCCTGGTGGAGGCCTACGCCAAGGAGCAGGGCATGTGGTTGGAGCCCACCGGCAACGCCGAGGCCCGCTACAGCGAGTACCTCGAGCTCGACCTGTCCACCGTGGTCCCCTCCATCGCCGGACCCAAGCGGCCCCAGGACCGGATCGCGGTGACCCAGGCCAAGGAGCAGTTCTGCGCGGACCTGGCCAACTACGCCGATGACACCGGCAGCCCCATGTCGCCCGTGGACGACGAGCTCGACGGGACCTTCCCCGCCTCGGACTCGCCCTCGCACGACGCGAGCGACGAGGCCACGGAGGCAGGTAGGCCGTTCCACTCGGCACGCCCGAAGAACGGCTCGAAGCGGGCCTCCAAGCCGGTGCACGTGGAGATCGACGGCGAGGGCTTCGAGATCGACCACGGCATCGTGGCCATCGCCTCGATCACCTCCTGCACCAACACCTCCAACCCCTCGGTGATGATGGCGGCCGCGATGCTCGCCAAGAACGCCGTGGACGTGGGTCTGACCGTGCCGCCGTGGGTCAAGACGTCGATGGCGCCCGGCTCCAAGGTGGTGACCGGCTACTTCGAGAAGGCGGGCATGTGGCCCTACCTCGAGCAGCTCGGCTTCCACCTGGTGGGCTACGGCTGCACCACGTGCATCGGCAACTCGGGTCCGCTGGTGGAGGAGATCAGCCAGGCGATCAACGACAACGACCTCGCGGTCACCTCGGTGCTCTCGGGCAACCGCAACTTCGAGGGCCGGATCAACCCGGACGTGAAGATGAACTACCTCGCGTCCCCGCCGCTGGTCATCGCCTACGCCCTGGCCGGGACGATGGACTTCGACTTCGCCACCGAGCCGCTCGGCCAGGACGCCGACGGCAAGGACGTCTTCCTCGAGGACATCTGGCCGGCGCCGGAGGACGTGGAGCGGACCATCGCCGAGTCCATCAGCCGCGACATGTTCACCGAGGACTACAGCGACGTGTTCGCCGGCGACGAGCGCTGGCAGTCGCTGGACACCCCCGACGGTGACACCTTCGAGTGGGCCGACGACTCGACCTACGTGCGCAAGCCCCCGTACTTCGAGGGCATGGGCGCCGAGCCCGAGCCCGTCGAGGACATCTCCGGTGCCCGGGTCCTGGCGCTGCTCGGCGACTCGGTCACCACCGACCACATCAGCCCGGCCGGGTCCATCAAGGCCGACAGCCCGGCGGGCAGGTACCTCTCCGAGCACGGGATCGACCGCAAGGACTTCAACTCCTACGGCTCCCGGCGCGGCAACCACGAGGTGATGATTCGCGGCACGTTCGCCAACATCCGGCTGCGCAACCAGCTGCTGGACGGCGTCGAGGGCGGCTTCACCCGGGACTTCACCGACGGCGGCGAGCAGACGACGATCTACGACGCGGCCCAGGCCTACGCCGAGCAGGGCACGCCGCTGGTGGTGCTCGCCGGCAAGGAGTACGGCTCGGGGTCCTCGCGCGACTGGGCGGCCAAGGGCACCCGTCTGCTCGGGGTCAAGGCGGTCATCGCCGAGTCCTACGAGCGCATCCACCGCTCCAACCTCATCGGTATGGGTGTGCTGCCGCTGCAGTTCCCCCAGGGCGAGACCGCGGAGAGCCTGGGGCTGGACGGCACCGAGACCTTCGACATCAGCGGGGTCACGGCGCTCAACGACGGGTCCACCCCCAAGACGGTCCAGGTCACCGCGACCAAGGACGAGGGCGACCCGGTCACCTTCGACGCCGTGGTGCGCATCGACACCCCCGGCGAGGCGGACTACTACCGCGGCGGCGGCATCCTCCAGTACGTCCTGCGCTCGCTCGCGGCCGCCTGAGGCAGACCGGGCGCGCAGCGCACCACCCCTGAGCACCCCGTCGGCCCGGCCGGCGGGGTGCTCGCAGTCCAGGGTGGCCCGGTGCCGGGGTGACCGGCCCCCGGGCAGCGCTCAGCTGGCGCCGTCGGTGCTCGGGCGTCGCACCGGCTTGCCCGCCGCCTCGGCGACCTCGGCGGCATGGTCGGGGACCGGATGCTGCAGCGAGCGGTCAGTGCGTCGGTAGCCGGTCGACGCCGGGCGCTCGGGCAGCTCCAGCTCGGGCTGCTCCACCTTCTCGTAGGAGATGGACCCCAGCAGGTGGGCGATCATGTTGATCCGCGCCGACCGCTTGTCGTCGGAGGGCACGACGTTCCACCGGGCCTCGGGAATGTCGGTGTGGACGAACATCTCGTCCTTGGCCCTGCTGTAGTCCTCCCAGCGGGTCAGCGACTCCAGGTCGGTGGGGGACAGCTTCCACCGGCGCATCGGGTCCTCCATCCGGGAGCGGAAGCGCCGCTGCTGCTCGTCGTCGGAGACGGAGAACCAGTACTTGCGCAGGATGATCCCGTCCTCCAGCAGCATCCGCTCGAAGATCGGGGTCTGCTGCAGCCAGCGCCGGTGCTCCTCCGGCGTGCAGTAGCCCATGACCCGCTCGACGCCGCCGCGGTTGTACCACGATCGGTCGAACAGCCGGATCTCACCGGCCGCCGGCAGGTGCTCGACATACCGCTGGAAGTACCACTGCGTCTTCTCCCGCTCGGTCGGCGTGGGGAGCGCGACGATCTGCGCCTGGCGGGGGGAGAGGTACTCGGTGACCCGCTTGATCGCCCCGCCCTTGCCGGCGGCGTCGCGCCCCTCGAAGACGAGGACCAGCCGGTGGCCGGTGTCCTTGACCCACGTCTGCATCTCGACGAGCTGCTCCTGCAGGTGCAGCAGCTCGGCCTCATACACCTTCTTGTCGAGCCGGGGGACGGTGCTCTTGCGCGAGCCAGACCCGGCTGCGGCCCGCCTCCCGGAGGTGGTGCGCTGGGATGCCATCGTCCCACTCTGCCCTACCGGATCGACCTGCGGGAAGGGTTCTGCGCAGAACGGCCGGTGTCGCTCGTCCGCCGTCGGTCGTACACTTGTTCGTATGAGCAGTGGACCCCCTGGCTGGCCCGACCGGGTGCCCCCGGCCGGGGTGCCCGGGTGGGAGCAGGCCGCGGTCTCCTGGCTGCTCGACCAGTGCCCCGCCGACTACCGGGCGTATGCCGCGTGGCGGCGCCACCCGGCGGCGCTCGCCTGGGTGGCGACCCGGCACCTGGAGGCGCAGCTCGCGGCGATGCGCGGCGCGTGGCGCGACGTGCGCCCCGAGCTGGGGCCGTCGCTGCCGCCCGGCACCCTCGGTGACGTGCTGGAGTCGCTGGCCCGGGAGGGTCTGCGGCTGCGGGCCAACCACCGTGCGGCCGGCCTGCTGCTAGAGGCGCTGCGCCTGCGGGCACCGATCGCGTGAGTCGTCTAACCTGACCCGATGCCCCACCGGTTCAGCCAGTACGACGTCTTCTCGACCCGCACCGGGGACGGCAACCCGCTGGCGGTGGTCCACGACGCCGACGACCTGGACGCCGTGACGATGCAGCGCTTCGCGGCCTGGACCAACCTGTCGGAGACGACGTTCCTGCTGCGGCCGGAGGACCCGGGCGCGGACTACCGGGTGCGGATCTTCACCCCGACGACCGAGCTGCCCTTCGCCGGGCACCCCACGCTGGGCAGCTGCCGGGCCTGGCTCGACGCCGGCGGGCGACCGACCGCCGCCGGCGCCGTCGTCCAGGAGTGCGGTCTGGGGCTGGTCCCCCTCCGGTCCGACGGCGAGGTGCTGTCCTTCGCTGCGCCGGCGCTGCTGCGCTCCGGTCCGGTGGACGCCGGGACGGCTGACCACGTCGCCGGCATCCTCGGGCACGAGCCGCTGAGCGTGCAGTGGGGCGACAACGGCCCGGGGTGGGTGGTCGCCGAGCTGCCCGACGCCGCAGCCGTGCGCGACCTGCGGCCCCGGTTCGGGGAGGGTGACCAGACCTACCTCGGGGTGTTCGGCGGGGACCTCACGGACGGCTACGAGGTGCGCGCCTTCTTCCCCGACCAGACGGGCCGCCGCGAGGACCCGGCCACCGGCAGCCTCAATGCGGCGGTCGCGATGGTGCTGGCCGGGCGGGACCAGACGTGGACGAGGTATGCCGCGCGCCAGGGGAGCGCGCTGGGTCGCGATGCCCGCATCGACGTCCGGCGCGAGGACGATGCGCTGTGGGTCGGTGGCCGAGTGGTCGCGAGCATCTTTGGCACGGTCGACCTCGCATCGTGAGATGGCGTGTGCGGAAACGGTGTGACGTATCGGTCGCCCTGGCAACCCAAACGTCACACCGTTCCTGCACATGCATTGGCGGGAGGATCAGAGCTGGGCCGGCTCCTGCAGCAGTGCCCCGGGCATCAGCGCAGGGCCAGCCGCTCTTGCAGCAGGTCGCCGAAGGCCGTGACGTCGCCGCCCGTGCGCTCCAGGTCGTCGGCGTCGAGGAGCACGTCGTAACCCTGCCGCTCGAGGTCGGCGACCAGCACCACCGGCAGCCCGGACTCCAGGGCAGCCGCGCTATGGGCCGCCGTCAGCTCGGTTGCGGTGCCGCAGCTCGACTTTGGCGTCGAGCCGGGCGAGCAGGGCGTCCCACTCCTTCTTCCGGCGCACCGGGGAGTGGGTGATGTCGCACAGGGAGCAGTGGGCGGTGCCCCGCACCCGCCCCCACAGGTATGCCGCCTCGCCCAGCACCCCTCCGTCCGCGTCGTAGACGCCGATGACGACCGGGGTGGGACGCTGGCTCATCCCCGCAGCGTAGCCGTCTGCGCCGCCCGACCCAGCGGCGTCCCAGCCTCGGCTGCGTAGACTTGTCCTCCGACCGCACCGCCGCCGACACCCGGAGGAGTCCCGTGGCCCTCATGCGCACGATCACCGGACCGTCCGACCTCAAGAGGCTGACGCAGGGGCAGGTGGTGTCGCTCGCGGAGGAGATCCGCGCATACCTCATCTCCTCGGTCTCCCAGACGGGCGGCCACCTCGGACCGAACCTCGGGGTGGTCGAGCTGTCCCTCGCGCTGCACCGGGTCTTCGACTCCCCGCGCGACACGCTGCTGTTCGACACCGGGCACATCTCCTACGTCCACAAGCTGCTCACCGGGCGGCACGACTTCTCGACGCTGCGCAAGCAGGGGGGCCTGTCGGGCTACCCCAGCCGTGCCGAGTCCGACCACGACGTGGTGGAGAACAGCCACGCCAGCTCCTCGCTGTCCTGGGCCATCGGGATCGCCACCGGCCGCAAGCTGCGCGGCGAGACCGACCGGCACACGGTGGCCGTCATCGGCGACGGCGCGCTGACCGGTGGCATGGTGTGGGAGGCGCTCAACAACATCGCCGACCAGCCCGACCTGCCGCTCATCATCGTCATCAACGACAACGAGCGGTCCTACGCGCCGACCCGGGGCGGGATGGCCGACTACCTCGCCTCGCTGCGGGCCACCCAGGAGTACGAGCACGTCCTGTCCTGGGGCAAGCGGCAGCTGTCCCGCACGCCCATGGTCGGTCGCCAGGTCTACGACACGCTGCACGGCATGAAGAAGGGCCTCAAGGACATCGTCAGCCCGCAGGGGATGTTCGAGGACCTCGGGCTGAAGTACCTCGGCCCGGTCGACGGCCACGACGTCGAGGCGATGGAGACCGCACTGCGCCGGGCGCACGACTTCGGCGGCGTGGTCCTCGTGCACGTGCTCACCGAGAAGGGCCACGGCTACGACCCGGCCACCGCCGACGAGGCCGACCGCTTCCACGCCGTCGGCAAGATCAACCCGGAGACGGGGCTGCCGCTGGAGGTCTCGGGCCGCTCCTGGACGGACGAGTTCAGCGACGAGCTGGTGCGGTTGGGCCGGGAGCGTGACGACATCGTCGCGCTCACCGCCGCGATGCTCATCCCGGTCGGCCTGCAGCCCTTCGCCGAGCGCTTCCCCGACCGGGTCTTCGACGTCGGCATCGCCGAGCAGCACGCGGTCGCGATGGCCTCCGGGCTCTCCTTCACGGGGATGCACCCGGTGGTCTGCATCTACGCGACCTTCCTCAACCGTGCCTTCGACCAGCTGCTCATGGACTGCGCGCTGCACCGGCAGGGGGTGACCTTCGTGCTCGACCGGGCCGGGATCACCGGCTCGGACGGCGCCAGCCACAACGGTATGTGGGACCTCACCCTCGTCGGGATCGTCCCCGGGGTGCGGGTGGCCGCGCCCCGCGACGGTCAGCAGGTCGCGCTCGCGCTGCGCGAGTCGGTGGACATCGACGACGGCCCGTCGGTGGTGCGCTTCCCCAAGGGCAGTGTGGGTCCCCCGATCGAGGCGGTCCGCCGGGTCGGCACCCTCGACGTCCTGCGCGACGTGCCGGCCGAGGGGCCGGCCGCGACCGACGAGGCGCCCGAGCTGCTGCTCGTCGGGGTCGGCTCGATGGCCGCCACCGCCCTGCAGGTCGCCGACAAGCTGCACGCGGAGGGCCGCCGGGTCATGGTGGTCGACCCGCGCTGGGTGCTGCCGGTCAGCCCGGACCTGCTGGAGCTGGCCCGGGGGGCCGGTCGGGTCGCGGTCATCGAGGACAACATCGTCGGGGGCGGCATCGCCAGCGCGGTCTCGCGGGCCTTCGACGACGCCGGTGTCGACGTGCCGGTGCACGGCTACGGCATACCCCAGGAGTTCCTGGACCATGGCTCGCGCGACCAGGTGCTGGAGCGGATCGGCCTGACGCCCGACGCCGTGGCGACCTCGCTGTCGGCACGGCTGGTCTGAGAGCCCCCCGGGCCGTGGGCTCGGTCGCGCTGGTCCTCAACCCGGTCGCGCGCGGCGTCGACGCGGCGCGGCGAGCGGTCGAGGAGGCCTGCCGTGAGGCGGGCACCGGGCCACCCCTGGTGCTGCTCACCACGCCGGAGGAGCCCGGGGCGGCGCAGGCCCGGGCGGCTGTGGAGGCGGGGTGCTCCCGCGTCGTCGTGGCGGGGGGAGACGGCACGGTCCGCGAGGTCGTGGGCGCCGTCGGGCGGAGCACGACGGTCGGGGTGATGCCGTGCGGCACCGCCAACCTCGCGGCCCGCACGCTGGGCCTGCCCCTGGCCAACCCCGCTCGTGCCGCCCGTGTCGCGGTGCGGGGGGAGGGTCGGCCCGTCGACCTCGGGCTGGCCACCCTCGAGCCGGCCCACGGGCCGGTGCGGACCCTGCCGTTCCTCGTCGTCGTCGGGATCGGCCAGGACGCGGAGGTGCTGGCGGCGCTGGACCCGGCGACCAAGGTCAGGCTGGGCTGGTCCGCCTACGTCCTGCCGGGCCTGCGACGGCTCGGTCGGCCCGGGCCGGAGCTCTCGGTGCGCCTAGACGACGGCGACCTCGAGCGCGCCGGGGTGTGGAGCCTGCTGGCGGTCAACGCCGCCCGGCTGCCGCTGGGGGCTCGGCTGGTGCCGGAGGCCCGTCCGGACGACGGGCTGCTGCACGTCCTGCTGGTCCGGCCCCGACGCCGTGCCGACTGGGGGAGGATCGCGGCGAGCGGCTACCGGTCGGCGCGTCGCCACCCGGTCCTCCGACGTCTGCAGGGACGCCGGCTGCAGGTCGAGCTGCCCGGGCCGGCCCCGGTCCAGGTCGACGGGGACGTGCTCCCGGATATGGTGCGGGTATGGATCGAGCTCCTGCCGGCGGCCGTGAGGGTGGCGACGCCGGGAGGGAGCCGGTGAGCGCCAGCGTGCCGACCGAGCTGCTGGCCCGGCTCATCGGACCGTTGCACCGGGGGAGGGTGACGCGCGAGGACCAGGAGGCCATCGTCGACACGATGACGGCCCTGGCGGGGGCCGCCTTCCACGACCTGAAGTACCGCCTCAACGCCACCGGGGACCACCACGACCTGGAGCACCTGGTCTTCGACCACCTCGACGAGGACCTGCAGGACGCGCTGCTGGAGCACATCGCCGCGCAGGCGACCGACCAGCCCGCTTCCGACCTGCGGGTGCTGTGCGACATCGACGACACCGTCAGGAGCGCCATCCACGACGAGCGCTTCGCGCGCGGCACGGTCTACCCCGGCGTGGTCGCGCTGCTCACCGAGCTGGACAGGGGCGCGACCGCCGACCCGGGACGGGTGGGCGACCTCACCTTCGTCACCGCCCGCCCGGGCGGTCCGCTCGGGCTCGTGGAGCAGTACACCCGCGACGACCTCGCCGAGCTCGGCATGCCGACCCACACCGTGCTCGGGGGGTCACTGCTCAACCTGCACACCAAGAACGCCATCGCCGAGCGCAAGCTCCAGAACATGGAGCGAGACCACCTGCTCTTCCCGGAGTGCCGCATGGTCTTCATCGGTGACAGCGGGCAGGCGGACGGGGACGTCGGCGCCGAGATGGCCGCCCGGCCGCACGACCACGTCGTCGGGACGTTGCTGCACGACGTCACGGGTCTCGACGCGGCGGCCCGTGCGGCCTGGGCCGAGCAGCGGGTCCACGTCTTCGACACGTATGTCGGGGCCGCGGCGCACGCGGTGCGGCTGGGACTGCTGAGCCCCGAGCAGGGTCGCACCGTCGCGCGGGCGGTGCAGACCGAGCTCGGGGCCCTGGAGCTCGCGGAGGAGCAGGCGCTCCGGGTCGCCGCCCTGCTCGAGGCGGACCTGGCGACCCTGGAGACGGTCAGTCGGGGATGACGTCCATCTCGTCGGGGTGCGGGCCGCGGCGGCCGTTCTCGCCCTTGTCCAGCCCGTCGACGGCGCTCATCTGCTCGTCCGTCAGCTCGAAGTCGAAGAGCGCGAAGTTCTGCTGCATCCGGCCCGGCGTCACCGACTTGGGGAAGATGATGTCGCCGCGCTGGAGGTGCCAGCGGAGCGCGACCTGGGCCGGGGTGCGTCCGTGGGCCTCGGCGATCCCGAGCAGGACGGCGTCGTCCAGGATGGCGCCCTGGGCGATCGGCGACCAGGCCTCGACCAGGCCCCCGTGCTCCCGCGTGGCCTTCCGGGCCGCCTCGTTGGCGAAGTAGGGGTGCACCTCGATCTGGTTCACCACCGGGGCGCTGCCGGTGGCCTCGACGATGCGCTCGAGGTGGTCGGGCTCGAAGTTGGAGACGCCGGCCGAGCGGGTCTTGCCGGCCCGCTGCAGCTCGAGCAGGGTCTCCCAGGTGGAGACGTAGTCGCCGTCGTAGCGCGTGGGCAGCGGCCAGTGGATGAGGAACAGGTCGACCTGGTCCAGGCCGAGGCGGTCCAGCGACTCCTCTAGCGAGCGCCGGGCGTCCTCGGGACGGTGGAAGCCGTTGTTGAGCTTGGTGGTGACGTAGATCTCGTCCCGCGACAGCCCGGACTCGGCGATCGCTTCTCCGACACCCGCCTCGTTCTGGTACATCTGCGCGGTGTCGATGTGGCGGTAGCCGAACTCGAACGCCTGCAGCACCGCCTGCTTGGTGTCCTTCGGCGGGATCTGGAAGACCCCGAAACCGAGCTGGGGGATGGTCGTGCCGTCATGAAGCTTCAGTGTCGGAACAGTCATACCCGCTCCAGCGACGGACCCCCGGTTCAGAATTCCCGGGGGGGGGGGAGGCCCCCGATACGGCGGCCGCGCTCACCGGCCTCCTGGGGAGGACGGCCGAACAGGACGGGGCGCATACCTCGGGGTTAGGCTCGCCGCAGCCGCTCCCCGCACGGCGACCCGTCATCGTCCCTCCTCATCCACGGAGTCACCATGCGACTGTCTCGACGTTCCTTCCTCGCTGCCCTGGGAGCGGCAGCGACCCCCGCCGCCCTCGGGGGTTGCGCCGGCTTCTCGACGGGGTCCGGCTCGGCCTCCACCGAGGGGTCGCTCACCTTCACCACCTGGGGGACCGACGCCGAGCTGGCGGCCCTGCGGTCGGCCATCACCGCCTTCGAGGCCGCCAACGACGGGGCCAGCGTCGAGCTCAACGCCGTGCCCTACGAGCAGATGTTCACCAACATCGACGCCCAGCTTCAGGCGGGGAACCCGCCGGACGTGTTCCGGGTGCCCTACTACACCTTCGGCAGCTATGCGGGGCGCGACCAGCTCCTGGACCTCACCCCGCACCTGAGCGACGGGTTCGCCGACCGGTTCACCCCCCAGGCCTGGGCCGCGGTGCAGAACGGCGGCTCGCCCTACGGCGTGCCCCACCACACCGACACCTCGGTCATCCTCTACGACGTGCAGGCGCTCGCCGACGCCGGTATCGACGCGGTGCCGCAGACGCTGGAGGAGGCCTGGACCTGGGAGGAGTTCGCCGACGTCGCGCGGCGGCTCCAGGAGTCCCTGCCCTCGGACCAGTCGCCCTTCGCCTACAACTGGCAGGGCAACGGGGTGACCCGCTGGCTCAGCTGGCTCTTCGAGGCCGACGGACGCTTCCTCGAGGAGGACCTGGTGACGCCGGCGATCAACTCCGACGCCGGGGCGGCGGCCGTGGAGTTCACCACGAGCTTCTTCCGGGACAACCTGGTGCCGCGCAACAACTCCATCAGCTCCTCGACGTATGCCGCGGACAGCTGGTTCGCCGGGACCGTCCCGATGGTCTTCGCCGGCGCCTTCCTCATCCCCGACGCGGAGGCGACCTACGAGCGGGAGTGGGCGGCCACCTTCCCGCCGCGCAACGAGCGTTCCGCCGGCGACTTCGGCGGCAACGCCCTGGTGGCCACCGCCCAGACCGAGCAGCCCGAGCTGGTCGCCCGGTTCCTGGAGTTCGTCACCGAGGCCGAGCAGATGCGCGAGTTCTGCGCCGGCTCCTCCCTGCTGCCCACCCGGGCCGACCTGGTGGAGGAGGGCATCGAGTTCGAGGTGCGGCCCGAGCTGTCGCAGGTCTTCCTGCAGCAGTCCAGCGCGGTGCTGCCGCAGGACTCGGGGCAGGTCGCCTCGCCCGACATGTCCTCGATCATCACGGTGCTCCAGGACGGCCTGGAGGCGAGCTTCCTCGGCGACGCCGACGTGGAGACGACCCTCGCCACGCTCTCCGACGGCATCGAGGCTGCGACGCAGTGACGGCGCGCGTCCGCGAGGCGTGGGCAGGGTACGCCTTCGCCGCGCCCACGCTGCTGCTGCTCGGGGTCTTCGTGCTGCTGCCGCTGGGTGGCGCGATGGTCATCAGCCTGCAGGAGACCAACGGCTTCGGCGAGGGCACCTTCGTCGGCCTGGACAACTACCGGCGCCTCGCGCAGGACCCCGTCTTCTGGCGGGCCACCCTCAACACGGCGCTGTACACGGTGCTGGTGACCCCGGCCGCGATGGCGATCGGCCTCGGGCTGGCCCTGCTGCTGGACTCCGCGCTCCCGGCGCGCGGCGCCCTGCGGTCGGTGCTCATCCTGCCCATGGCGATCTCCGGGGTGGCGACCGCGCTCATGGGCGTCCTCATCTTCGACGAGAACAGCGGCTTCCTCACCGAGGTGGCCCGCGCCCTGGGGCTGCCGCAGGTCGACTGGCAGACGCACGGTCCGGCCGCGTTCGCCTCCGTCGTCATCATGACGATGTGGTGGCGGGTGGGCTTCAACATGCTCATCTACCTGGCGGGGCTGCAGGGGGTGGCGACCGAGCTCTACGAGGCGGCGCGGCTGGACGGCGCCAACGCCTGGCAGCGGCTGCGACACGTCACCGTCCCGCAGCTGAGCAACCAGTCGTTCTTCCTGGTCATCCTCAACATCATCTACTCCTTCCAGGTCTTCGACATCGTCTTCGTCATGACCGGCGGAGGCCCGGAGCGGGCCACGACCGTGCTGGTCACCTACGCCTACGACACCGGGTTCGTCACCCGCGACCAGGGGTATGCCGCGGCCATCGGCGTGGTGCTGCTCGCCGTCACCCTGGTGGTGACCGTCCTGCGGTGGCGCGCGCAGCGTCGACGGGAGGAGACCGAGTGAGCACTCATGTCACCCGCCGCCGGAGTGCCGCGGGGCTGCGTCTGCTGGGAGCCCTGGTCGCCGCGGCGGTCATCCTGTTCCCGCTCTACTGGATGGTCGTCGTCGCCTTCTCCACCCGGTCCTCGCTGTCCGGGGGAGGGCTGCGGCTGTGGCCCGAGCAGGCCACCCTGGACAACTTCCGGCGCGTCTTCGACTCCTTCCCGGTGCTCACCTGGTTCGGCAACTCGGTGGCGATCGCCCTGGTGACCTCGGTCATCATCGTGCTGGTCAACCTGCTCGCCGGGTATGCCTTCGCCCACCTGCGCTTCCCGGGCTCGGGGGTCCTGCTGCTGGTCGCGCTGTCCACGCTGATGCTGCCGGTGCAGGTCATCATGGTCGGGCTGTTCCGGCTCGTCACCGACCTCGGCCTCTACGGGAGCTACTGGGCGGTGATCCTGCCCACGGCGGCCTCCGCCTTCGGGGTCTTCCTGGCCCGGCAG
Source organism: uncultured Serinicoccus sp. (assembly GCF_947487915.1). Lineage (GTDB taxonomy): Bacteria > Actinomycetota > Actinomycetes > Actinomycetales > Dermatophilaceae > Ornithinicoccus. The sequence continues at coordinate 45,732 of NZ_CANKYH010000013.1, forward strand.
TTCATCCTCACCATCCCGCGCGAGCTCATCGAGGCGGCCCGCATCGACGGCGCGACGCACCTGCAGATCTTCTGGCGCATCGTGCTGCCGCTCTCGCGGCCGCTCATCGCGGTGCTGTTCTTCATGAGCATGCTGCAGGTGTGGAACGACTTCGCCTGGCCGCTCATCGCCCTGCGGGAGAACGCGCTCTACACCCTGCCGGTGGGGCTGCTCTTCCTGCAGGGCCAGTTCGGCCCGGACTACGGGGCGACGATGGCCTTCGCCCTCATCACCGTCGCACCGATGGTGCTGGTCTTCCTCCTGGCTCAGCGCTGGTTCGTCCAGGGCTTCTCCCGCAGCGGGCTGCGATGAGCCGCGAGGCCCGCCACGCGGACAAGACCTGCCTGGCCTGCGGCCGGACGATCACCTGGCGCAAGAAGTGGGAGCGGGACTGGGACCAGGTGCGCTACTGCTCGGCGGCCTGCCGTCGCCGGGGGGTGGGCGAGGTGGACCACGAGCTCGAGGCCGCGATCCGGACCCTGCTGGGCCGGCGGGCCGGCGGGGCGAGCATCTGCCCCTCGGAGGCGGCACGCCTGGTGGCCCGGGCGCACGACGGGCAGGACTGGCGGGACCTCATGGAGCCCTCGCGCCGGGCCGCGCGCCGGCTCGTGGCGGCGGGGGAGGTCGAGATCGTCCAGCAGGGTCGGGTGGTGGATCCGTCGACGGTCCGCGGGCCCATCCGGGTTCGTCGCGCTGCCGGCGGTGGTTACCGGCTAGGGTGAAGGCGCGTCGTCGGGAACGCGGAAAGGACAGGTCAGCGCGTGGATGCGGAGGGTTCGACACTGGTGACCGATGAGGGCCGGGTCGAGGCGCTGGAACGCCTCGAGGTCCTCGACGCCCCACCCGAGGGTCGCTTCGACCGGGTGGTGCGGCTGGCGCAGCAGCTCTTCGACGTGCCGGTGGTGGCGGTCAACCTGCTCGACGCGCACGCCCAGCACACCATCGCGGCGCTGGGGATGGAGTGCGGCTCGGTGCCCCTCGAGGACTCGTTCTGCGCGCATACCATCCAGCAGTCGGACACCCTCGTCGTGCCCGACGCCAGGCTGGACGCGAGGTTCCGACAGACCGCACTCGTGGCAGGGGACCCGCACGTCCGCTTCTACGCCGGGCACCCGCTGCGCGCGCCGGGGGGTCAGGCGATCGGCTCGTTGTGCCTGGCCAGCGGCGAGCCGCGCGGTTTCAGCGTGACGGAGCAGCGGCTGCTGGGCGACCTGGCGACCTGGGTGGAGGAGGAGCTCGTGCGCTCCGACGACCGGCTCGAGGCCGAGCAGGTCCAGCGCCGTCTCGTGCCCCGGCGCCCTCTCGGGCTCGAGGGCTACGACGTCGCCGGGGGCGCAGCCGCGGCGCGCTCGGTGAGCGGGGACTTCTACGACTGGCAGCAGCTGCCCGACGGGTTCCAGGTCGTCCTGGCCGACGTCATGGGCAAGGGCCTGACCGCCGCCATCCTCGCGGCAGGGGTCCGCGCGGTGCTCCGCGGCACCTCACGGTTCAACCCGCTCACCGAGTCCTTCGGGCGGCTCGCCGCCAGCATGGCCGAGGATCTTGACGAGACCGGCAGCTTCGTGACGATGTTCGCGGCGCGGCTGACACCCGAGACCGGCGCGCTGGACTACGTCGACGCCGGCCACGGGCTGGCAGTCATCATCGACGCGACCGCGTCCACCGCGCGCCTGCTCAGCTCCGAGGACCTGCCGATCGGGACCCTCGACGACGACACCTGGCAGACCCACCAGGACGTGCTGGCCCCGGGGGAGACCCTGGCGGTGGTCAGCGACGGCATCCTCGACCTGTTCGACGAGCCCTGGGACGCCGTCGACTCCGGGCGCCAGCTGTCCGGCATGTGCGCCACCGCGCAGGAGCTCGTCGACGAGATCCTGGCGCGGGCGGCCCACCACGTGGTGACCGACGACGTCACCGCCCTCGTCGTCCGGAGGGAGGCCTGATGGGCCGCCAGCTCCTCGTGCGCGTGCTGGTGGTGCTGACGCTGGTGCTCGGCACGTCCTACGTCGGCTGGCGCTGGCTCTACTCCGTCCGGTGGGAGAACTGGTGGATCGCGGTGCCGCTCGTCCTGGCGGAGACCTACGCCCTCATCGACTCCTACCTGTTCGGTCTCACCGTGTGGCGGATGAAGCGGCGCGGCGACGCCCCCGAGCCACCCGAGGACGCCACCGTCGACGTGCTCATCACCACCTACAACGAGCCCGTGGAGATGGTGGTGGCCACCGCCCGGGCGGCCGTGCGCATCCGGCACCCGCACCAGACCTGGATCCTCGACGACGGCGACCGCCCCGACATGCGCCGGGCGGCCGAACGCCTCGGCGTGGGCTACCTCACCCGGACCGAGGACTGGGCCGACCGGCCGCGGCACGCGAAGGCCGGCAACCTCAACAACGCGCTCTTCCTCACCGAGGGCGAGTTCCTCCTCATCCTGGACGCCGACCAGATCCCGGCGCCGGAGATCCTGGACCGCACCCTCGGCTGGTTCCGCGACCCCGAGGTCGCGCTGGTGCAGACCCCGCAGTGGTTCACCAACGTCACCGACTCCGACCCCTTGGGCAGCCAGGCCCCGCTGTTCTACGGCCCGATCCAGCAGGGCAAGGACGGCTGGAACGCCGCGTTCTTCTGCGGCTCCAACGCCGTCCTGCGCCGCGAGGCCCTGATGCAGCTCGGCATCGTGGGGTATGTCCGTGAGGTCGAGGAGGGCGTGCGCGACGCCCTCGGCGCCTCGCGCCGGATCCTCGCCAGAGCCGCGCGCTCGGCGCGCCAGCATGGTCCGGCCGCGGTCGGGGCGGTGGAAGAGCTGCGGGCGGCGGCTCAGCAGGCGTCGGTGGCGCTGCGGCGCGGTGAACCGGTGGGCGACGTCACCTACAGCTTCCAGAGCGCCGCGGACCGGGCGGCCCGCGGACTGGTCGAGAGCGACCTGGAGCAGATCAGGGCCGACCTGGCCGAGCTGCCCCCCGCGATCGACGTGGACGAGGAGACGGGGGTGCTGCTCGTCGACGACGAGGCCCTGACCCTGCTGAGCGAGCGCGAGCTGTCACCGCTGGCCGCGATCGAGTCGGTGCGCCAGCTCCTGCGGGCCGTCGACGTGGACCGCGCCGACGAGGCCCAGCCGATGATGCCGATGGCCACCGTCTCGGTGACCGAGGACATGGCGACGTGCATGCGGCTGCACACCCAGGGGTGGCGCTCGGTCTACCACCACGAGATCCTCGCCACCGGCCTCGCGCCGGAGGATCTCGGCACCATGCTCCAGCAGCGGCTGCGCTGGGCCCAGGGCACCCTGCAGGTGCTGCTGCGGGAGAACCCGCTGGTGCAGAAGGGGCTGTCCGCCGGTCAGCGGCTCATGTACTTCGCCACCATGTGGAGCTACCTGTCCGGCTTCGCCGCCGTCGTCTTCATGGCGGCACCGGTCTTCTACCTGTGCTTCGGCGTCCTCCCCGTCCAGGCCTTCGGGCTGGACTTCCTCCTGCGCTTCGTGCCCTACTTCCTGGCCAACCAGATCCTGTTCATGGTGGTCGGCTACGGCGTGAAGACCTGGCGCGGCCACCAGTACAGCCTGGCGCTCTTCCCGTTGTGGATCCGTGCCTGCGTCACGGCCGCGGCCAATGTGTTCGGCAGGCGCCCGCTCGGCTTCGTCGTGACCCCCAAGACCCGGCAGCAGGGGCTCAGCCGCTTCCCCCTCCGGCTCGTCTGGCCCCAGCTGCTCGCCTGCACCGTGCTGGCCGTGGCGGTCATCGCCGGTCTGGTGCGCCTGTGGACCGGTGCGGCGAGCAGCGAGATCGGCACCGGGGTCAACGTCCTCTGGGTGGCCTACGACCTGCTCATCCTCAGCGTCATCTTCGAGGCCGCCCTCTATCGTCCCGTCGACCGCGTCGACGAGGACAGCCTGGACCTTTCCGCCGACAGCAAGGAGCAGATCACGTGAGCATCATCGAGGTCCGGACCGAGGGCCGCCGCGCCGTGGTGACCGGCCCGCCCAGGCTGAACATGACCGCCGCCCCCCAGCTGCGCGAGGTGCTCGCCCGGGCCGTCGCCGAGGGGTCGCCGCAGATCGTCGTCGACCTGGGGGAGACCACCTTCGTGGACTCCTCGGGCCTGGGTGCCCTGGTCGGTGGTCTGAAGACGGCTCGTCAGGCCGGGGGTGACCTGCGGCTGGCCGCCGTCTCCGAGCAGGTCATGACCGTGCTGACGCTCACCAGCCTGAACCGCGTGCTGCGTCCCTTCCCCACGGTCGAGGACGCCAGCCGTGAGTGGTGACTACACCCTGGAAGGGCTGTCCGTGCCGGAGAGCCTGGACCAGCTGCACGACCTGCTCCAGCAGGTCGCCGAGGAGCACCAGGGTGTGGCGTCGACCGACCTCATGCTCTTCGAGACCGCGGTCATCGAGATCGCCGGCAACGTCGTGGAGCACGGACGTCCGCAGGGCACCGTCGCGTGGACCTTCACCCTCGCGGTGCTGCCGGACCGTCTGGCCGCGGTCCTGTCCGACGACGGTCAGGAGTACGCGCTCGCGGAGGACCAGCTGGCCGACGGCCGGTGGGCGATGCCGGAGGACGACCTGGCCGAAGGTGGTCGGGGCCTGGCGCTGGCGTCGGTGGCCCTCGACGAGCTCGACTACCAGCGCACCGGGGGCATCAACTCCTGGACGATGGTGCGGCACCGCCGCGAGGACACAGCTCAGTAGTACACGGCCAGCGGTCCGACCGCACGTCCGGTGCGTCAGAGCGCGAGCGAGAGGGCCTCGGCGAAGAGCGCCTCGCCGTCGGCGTCGACCCCGTGGCCGGTGAACCACGTGGCGACGTTGCGGCAGTCGCGGTGCAGGAGCGCCGGGCCCTGGGGGTTCGCCACGACATCGACGACCTGGGGCAGGTCGATGACGGTCACCGCCTCGTGGTGCACGAGGAGGTTGTAGGCCGACAGGTCGCCGTGGGCCCATCCCTGCTCGGCCAGCTGCAGCACGACCGTGCGGACCTGCTCCCACAGGTGCCGCAGGAGCGACCGGTCGGCCTGCGCCTGGGCCAGCCGGGGGGCGGCGAGGCCCGTCGGCTCACCCACGAACTCCATGAGCAGCTCGGTCCCGGCCAGGGAGACGGGATAGGGGACGGGTATGCCGTGCTCCCAGGCCCGACACATCGCCTGCCACTCGGCCTCCGCCCAGCGCACTGCCGCGATCTGTCGGCCGTAGCGGCTGCCCCGGGCGAGGGCGCGCTGGTCGCGCGACCGGCGTACACCGCGGCCCTCGGCATACACCGTGCTGCGGTGGAAGGTGCGGTGGTCGGTGTTGCGGTACCTCTTGGCGGCGAGGAGGCACGCCACGTGCGTGCTGTCGGCCTCGCTGCTGTCGACCTCGGTGGTGGCGCGCTCGAGCAGGAAGACGTCGGCCTCCTTGCCGGTCTTGAGGACGCCGAGCTCGGTGTCGACGGCTCCGGAGTCCTGGACCACCCACGCCGGGACGGGGGCCGGGCCGCGGTAGCCGGCCTCGACGTCCCAGTAGGTCGTCAGCCGCTGGTCGTCGGTGAGGTGCTCGAGACTCTCGAGCGGGGTGTAGTCGAAGGTGAAGAACGGGTCGAGGTCACCCGTGGGGGAGGAAGGCTGCACTGGCACTCCTGGTGCGAAGGGAGGGGCGGGTCGTGGCGGTGCTCGAGCGGGCCATGGTCGTCCTTCCTTCCTCGCACGGGAGCGCGACCGGTGTCGTGCGCCTCACCGCGAGCATGACGCCCCGGGCGCCCGACGGCAACGGGTTTTCGCCGACTTGACCTCGCCGGGCCGGAGGGTGAGCCTGGGCGGATGTACCTCATCGTCGTGAAGTTCCCCGTCAAGGCCGAGTCCGCGTCCCAGTGGCCCCAGATCGTCTCCGACTACACCGCCGCCGTGCGATCCGAGGAGGGCAACCTCTTCTTCGAGTGGTCCCGCAGCCTGGAGGACCCGCACGAGTTCGTCCTCGTGGAAGGCTTCACCGACGACGGGGCCGCCGCCCACGTCGAGAGCCCGCACTTCACCGAGGGCATCGAAGCGATGCGCCCGCACCTCACCGCCACCCCGCGGATCCTCTCGCGTCAGGTCGACGGCGAGGGCTGGGACGCGATGGGCGAGCTGCAGATCGACTGAGCGGGTCGCCCCGGGCGGCTCAGGTGCCGGCCCGGCTGGCCTGCTCCTCCTCGGGGATCTCGTCCTCGAGCCGCTGCAGCACCGTCTTGCCGAGCAGGGCGAAGGCGACGACGCCCACCAGGAGGACGCCGAAGCCGAGCCAGCCGCTGCCCGTCGCGGCGAAGGCGACGTATCCGAGCAGCGCGATGACGGCACCCGAGATGGCGTACGGCAGCTGGGTGGTGACGTGGGTGATGACGTTGCAGCTGGCGCCGGTGCTGGACAGGATCGTCGTGTCGCTGATGGGCGAGCAGTGGTCGCCCCACACTGCCCCGGCGAGCACCGCGCCGAAGGCGGCGAGCAGCAGCTCGTCGCCCCCGCTGACGTTGTTCATGATGTCGCCGGCGATCGGCAGCAGGATGCCGAAGGAGCCCCAGGAGGTGCCGGTCGAGAAGGCCATGGCACCGGCCAGCACGAACATGACGGGCACCAGCCACTGCGGTGACATGTTCGCGCTCTCGACGAGGCCACCGAGGTACTCCCCGGTGCCCAGCTCGCTGATGAGGCCCCCGAGGACCCACGCCAGCAGCAGGATGTAGACCGCCGGGAGCATCGACTGGAGGCCGCTGACGACCCCGCGCCCCAGCGTGCTCGGGGAGAACTTGGGGTTGGAGGTGGTGTAGCGGACGTAGTAGTAGAACGCCGAGGCCAGCCCCAGCACCGCGCCGTAGATGAGGGCCTGGGTGACGTCGGTCGAGGCCATGATGTCGAGGACGCCGACACCGCTCCCCGCCTCGTAGTCCTCGGCGGTGACGGTGCCGCGGTAGCCGGTCCAGACGATCCCGCCCAGGACCCCGACGACGAGCAGCAGGAACGGGATGACCAGGGCCCGCTTGTGACCGGGGGAGTGGACGGGCAGGTCCTCGGCGATCTCCCCGGGGATCTCCTCGCTGGCGTCGTAGGTCTCGCCCTCGGTGATGGCCCGGCGCTCCTGGCCGCGCATCGGGCCGAAGTCGATGCCGAAGATCACGACGACCCAGACCAGCAGCACCGCCGTGATGGCGTAGTAGTTCATGCCGGCCGCCCCGACGAAGGCGCCGACGTCGCTCACCGTGAGCGCCGACGCCGCGACGAGGGGGGCCATGATGCCGATGATGCTCGCGCCCCAGCTGGAGAAGGGCACGAGCACCGCGACCGGGGCCGAGGTGGAGTCGATGAGGTAGGCCAGCTTGGCGCGGGCGACGTGGTGCCGGTCGGTGACCGGGCGCGCCACCTGCCCGACGGCCAGGGCGTTGAAGTAGTCGTCGATGAAGATGGCGATGCCCAGGCCGGCCGCCAGGCCCTGGGCTCCCCGCCGGGTGCGGATCCGCTGGATCGCCCAGTCGGAGAACGCCTGGCTGCCGCCGGACATGAGGATGAGCGAGGCGATGACGCCCAGCGCCAGCGTGAAGAGCAGGATGTAGACGTAGTAGGTGTTGACCGCGCCCTCCTCCCAGAAGATGCCGGCGAAGCCGGTGCCCACGAGGCGCAGGGTCTCCAGCGGGTTGAAGTTCGCGACGAGCAGGGCGCTGGCCAGGACGCCGGCGCCCAGGCTGAGCAGGACCTTCTTGGTCGCGATGACCAGCGCGATCGCGATGATCGGCGGCAGGAGGGTCAGGATCGGCAGGTCCTCGGTCATGGTGCCTCCTCGGCGGTGGTGGTGCTCAGAGTAGACCCGCTCAGACGTCGGCGCCCCGACGTGCGCGGAGTTTCGCCCGCACGGTGACGACGAGGACGAGCGCGAGGATGCCGTAGAGCAGCCAGGTGATCCAGCTGCTGACCAGCACCGTGTAGTCGCCGTCGGAGGACAGCAGCGCCTCGCGCAGCGAGCTCTCGGCGAGCGGGCCGAGCACGATGCCGATCATGAGCGGCGCCAGCGGCACGTCGTAGCGGCGCATGACGAAGCCGACGACCCCGATGAGCAGCAGCAGGTAGAGGTCGAACTGCGCGGCGGAGAGGGCATACACCCCGAGGCCGCAGAACACGGTGATGCCGCCGTAGAGGTAGGGCGCGGGGATGAGCAGCAGCTTGGCCCAGAGCTGCGCGAACGGCAGGTTGATGATGAGCAGCACGACGAGCGCCACGAAGAAGCTCGCCAGCAACGACCACACGAGGTCCGGGGCCCGGTCGAAGAGCAGCGGACCGGGCTGCAGGCCGTACTGCTGGAAGGCGGCGAGCATGATGGCCGCCGTGGCCGAGACCGGCAGCCCCAGGGCCAGCAGCGCCCCCATGGCGGTGCCCGTGGTGGCGTTGCCCGCCGCCTCGGGAGCGGCCAGGCCGCGGATCGCGCCCTTGCCGAACATCGGCCGGGGCCGCTTGCGGTCGATCCGGCGCTCCAGGTCGTAGGCCATGAAGGTGGGCACCTCCGAGCCACCCACCGGGATGATGCCGAAGGGCAGGCCGATCGCCGTGCCCCGGGCCCACGCCGGCCCCGCCTCGCGGAACTCCGCGCGCGAGAGCCAGGCCCGGCCGCCGGCCTTCATCGCCACCGTCTTGGGGTCCCGGCGGACCCGGGAGGCGATGTGGAACACCTCGCCGAGCGCCAGCACGGCGACCGTGACGGTCACCAGGGAGACGCCGTCGAAGAGCTCGGGCACCCCGAGGGTGCCGCGCTCGGTGGCCGAGATCGGGTCCATGCCGATCGTCGCGATCCCGAGACCCACCACGAGGGCGGACACCCCCTTGACCACGGAGTCGCCGACGATGGAGGAGGTCGCCACGAAGGCGAAGACCGCCAGGGCGAAGTACTCAGCGAACCCGAAGGTCGCCGCGAAGTCGGCGAGCGAGGGGGCGAGGAAGACGACCACGACGGCGGCGCTGAACCCGCCGAGGAAGGCTCCGAGGGCAGCCGTCGCGAGGGCCTGCGGGGCTCTCCCGTCCTTGGCCATGCGGTGGCCCTCGAAGGTCGAGGCGATGGCCGAGGCCTGGCCCGGGGTGTTCATGAGGATGGCCATGGTGGAGTCGCCGAACAAGCCGCCGAAGTAGACGCCGGCGAACATGATGAAGGCCGCGGTCGGCTCCAGGGCGAAGGTCATCGGCAGCAGCAGGGCGACGGCCATGGAGCTGCCGAGCCCGGGCATGACACCGACGGCGGTCCCGAGCAGACATCCGACGACGACCCAGAGCAGGTTCATCGGGGTGAGGGCACCGGCGAAGCCCTCCATGAGCAGCGACAGGGACTCCATGTCAGAACCCCCCGAGGATGCCGGCCGGCAGGTTGAGGCCCAGCCCCTGGGCGAAGGCCAGGTAGACCACCGAGGCGACGAACAGGGCCAGGGAGGCGTCGAAGAGCGGGCGCGTCGAGCCGATCCCGCGGGCCACGCACCAGAAGAGGACGGCGGCCGCCAGGATCCAGCCCAGCAGCTCGATGGTCAGGGCGAAGACGAGGAAGCCGCCGACGCACCAGGCGACCGCCCGCCAGTCGCTGAAGGTGCGCCACTGCCCGCCGTCCTGGTCCCCCGTGTCGACCGGCTCCGGGTGGCGCAGGTAGTGCAGCACGAGCAGTGCCGAGAGGAGGTAGCCCAGGACGATGAGGATGAGGGGGAAGAAGCGCGGCCCGGGGAAGTCGGTCCCCTCGGGCACGTCCATCGTCTGCACCCCGACGAGCAGGTAGGTCGTGAAGGCGGCCAGGAGGGCCGGCACGACGAGCCCCGATCGTCCGTGCCAGAAACCCGCGTCGGTCACAGCCCCAGCTCCTCGACCAGCGCCTCGTTCTGGCGCGTGTCCTCCTCGATGAAGTCGATGAGGTCGGGCCCGGTGAGGAAGACGTCGGACCACCGGTTGCGCTCCATGGCCTCCTGCCACTCCTCGCTCTGGGCCGTCTCGGTGACGATCGCCTCCAGCTCGGCGAACTCCTCGTCGGTGATGCCGGCCGGGGCGAGGAAGCCGCGCCAGTTGGTCATCGAGACGTCGTAGCCCTGCTCGATGAGGGTGGGCAGGTCGATGCCCTCGACCCGCTCGGGGGAGACGATCGCGAGGCCGCGCATCCGGCCCGCCTCGATCTGGTCGGCGAACTCGTTGTAGCCCGACACCGCAGCCCGGGCGTCGCCCGAGGAGATCACCTGGATGGCCTCACCCCCACCGGACTGGGGGATGTAGGTGATCTGCGTGGGGTCGATCCCGGCCCGGATGGCCAAGTCCGCGACGATGAGGTGGTCCAGCCCACCCGCGGACCCGCCGGTGAAGGGGAAGGCCCCCGGGTCCTGCTCCCAGTCGGCGATGAGGTCCTCGATGTCCTGGTAGGGCGAGTCCGCGGGGACGACGATGATGTCGTACTCCTCGCTCACCCGGGCCAGCGGCCGCACGTCGGTCATGGCGACGGGGGAGTCGTTGAGCGCGATGGCGCCGCTCATGACGGTGCCGGTGGTGAGCAGGTTGGTGGCCTCGCCCTCCAGCGTGGAGAACTTCCCGAGCCCGATGGTCCCGCCGGCGCCGGGGATGTTGAGGACGGTGGCGTTGTTGACGATCCCGTTGGCCCGCATCGCGGCCTGCTGCTCCCGGGTGAAGGTGTCCCACCCCCCGCCGGCCCCCGCCGGGGCGATGAGGGTCAGCGTGGAGCGCAGGTCCGAGCCATGCTGCGCCGACCGGGCCGAGAGGGCGAACGCCCACCCGATGACCAGGACCGCGACGACGGCATACACGACCATCGCCCCTCGTGGTCGGCCCGCGCGTGCCGCGTCCTCGCTCATCGTGCTCCTTCGCCGTGGTCAGCGACTACTATCACTGACGCAACGTCACCTGACAAGCAACAGGACGGGAAGCGCCATGACCGTAGTGCTCGCGTGGACGACCACGCCGGAGGGACGGGCCGCCGAGGAGGCCGCGGTCGTCGAGGCGAGGCGCCGGTCCCTGGACCTCGTCGTCGTGCCGATGCAGGAGGGGCAGCCGGAGGTCTCCGCGGACGGGGTGCAGGTGCGGGTGCACGCGCCCGACGAGCGCGACCGCGACCTCGCCGGCGACTTCCTCGACATCGCCGCCGAGGAGGGCGCCACCCTCATCGTCATCGGCGTCCGGCACCGCTCCGCGATTGGCAAGCTCATCCTGGGCTCCACCGCCCAGCAGGTCCTGCTCGAGGCCTCTGCCCCGGTGCTCGCGGTCAAGCCCGCGCGCTGAGCGACCGGCGCCGCACGGGCGCGCCGAGGGTCATGACAGTCTGGTCACGTGACGAGCACCTTGGGCACCGACCGCGTCCTGCGCCTCCTGCAGGAGGTGGCCGACGCCGTGATCACCCCGCGGTTCCGGTCCCTGGACGAGGACGAGATCTCCTCCAAGACCCACCCCGGTGACCTGGTCACCGTCGCCGACCGTGAGGCCGAGGTGATCATCACCCGGGAGCTCACCGCGGCATACCCGCACGCGGTGATCCTCGGGGAGGAGGCCTTCGCCGACGACCCCAGCAGCATGGCCGGCTTCCGGCGCGCCGAGCACGCCTTCACCGTCGACCCGGTCGACGGCACCCGCAACTTCGTCCACGGCTCCCCGGACCACGCCGTCATGGTCGCCGAGACCCGGGGCGGGCAGACCGTGCGGGCCTGGATCTGGCAGCCGCAGCACGAGCTCTCCTACGTCGCGGAGGTCGGCGCCGGCGCCACCCGCAACGGGGAGGCCCTGCCGCTGCTCGAGCCGGGCAGCGACCCCGCGCGCTGGCGGGTCCGGACCTCCGCCCGTCGCCGGGTGGGGGAGCAGGTCGGCCGGCTGGCCCCGCTGGGGCTCAGCTGGGTGAGCTGCGGGATCGACTACCCCAAGCTCGCCGAGGGGGAGTGCGAGGGCCTGCTCTACCACGGCACCCGCCCCTGGGACCACGTCCCCGGCGCCCTGCTGGTCAGCGAGCTCGGCGGCGTGGTGGGGTCCGACGAGGGCGAGCCCTACGGCCCGCGCAGCGAGCCGCGGCGCATCCTGGCGACGGCGGGCCCCGGCGTCTACGACGGGCTGCGTCGCGAGCTCTGACCGGGTGACGCGTCCGGGTCGTCGTGCTCGGTGGTGTCGTGCTCGGTGGTGTCGTGCACCGCGGCGCGCAGGGCCAGCTCCCGGGCCAGCGTGGTGACCTGCTGCTCGAGCTCGCGCATCCGGCGGTAGGACGCCGCGACGTACCCGAGGAAGACCACGGTGAGGCCGTAGAGCAGCAGGTCGGCGCCCCGACCCACCCCCAGCAGCTGGGCGACCTGGGTGAGGACGCGGGGGAAGAGGATGGCGATCGCCGCCAGCACGACGAAGCCGACCAGCAGCAGACGGCGCACCGCCTGGTGCCGGACCCCCGCCGTGGAGCGGGTGAGCATCGCGGTGACCACCACGACGCTCAGCAGGAGGACGAGCTTGATGAGGGGTTGGTCGAGCACGTCAGCGCCTCCGTTCGGTCGTGGTCGTCATCATCGCCTCAGGCATCGACACCGGACCTACTTGAGGATGGTGTCGACGAGGATGTTGACCGAGTTCATGAGGGACTGTCCCTTGGCCCGGCTGTAGTCGGTGTAGAGCACGTGCACCGGGTGCTCGGCCCAGGGCAGCCCGGTGCGGCCCAGCTGCAGGACGATCTCGGTCGCGTGCGCCATGCGGTTCTGCCGCAGGTCCAGGCGGACCGCCGCGTCGCGCCGGAGGACCCGCAGGCCGTTGTGCGCGTCGGTGAGCTTCATCCCGGTCTGCTGGTTGGTCAACCAGACGGCCGCCTTGAGCACGAGCTTCTTCAGCAGCCCGGGCCGGGTGCGGCGGTCGAGGAAGCGGGAGCCGAAGACGATCGCGAGGTGCTCGTCCCGCGCCCGCTGCACCATCTCCGCGGCGTCCTGGGGCCGGTGCTGGCCGTCGGCGTCGAAGGTGACGAGGTATGCCGCCTCCGTCGCCTCGAGCACGTAGCGCATCCCGGTCTGCAGCGCCGCCCCCTGTCCCAGGTTGAACGGGTGCTGCACGACGACCGCCCCGGCCGCCCGCGCCCGGTCCGCGGAGTCGTCCCGCGAGGCGTCGTCGACGCAGACGACGTGCGGGAAGACCGCCCGCGCCTCGCGCAGGACGTCCTCGACGACCCGGCCCTCCTGGTAGAGGGGGATCACCAGCCAGGCGTCCTCCTGCACGGGCGTTAGAGTCATGGGTGCATTGTCCCCCACCACCCCTGATGGGAGTCCCGTGACGACACGCATCGTCGACAGTGCCGACGTCGCGCCGAGCGCGAGCATCGGCGAGGGCACCTCGGTCTGGCACCTCGCGCAGGTGCGCGAGGACGCCGTGCTGGGTGCCGGCTGCGTCATCGGTCGCGGCGCCTACGTCGGCACCGGGGTGCGGATGGGCGACCACTGCAAGGTGCAGAACTACGCCCTGGTCTACGAGCCCGCCGAGCTCGGCCGCGGCGTCTTCGTCGGTCCCGCGGCCGTGCTCACCAACGACACCTTCCCCCGGGCGGTCAACCCCGACGGGTCCCTCAAGGCGGCCGACGACTGGCAGCAGGTGGGGGTCACCATCGGCGAGGGAGCCTCCATCGGGGCCCGCGCCGTGTGCGTCGCGCCGGTGCGCGTCGGTGCGTGGGCCACCGTGGCCGCCGGGGCCGTCGTCACCAAGGACGTCCCGGACCACGCCCTCGTCGTCGGGGTCCCTGCCCGCCAGGTCGGCTGGGTCGGGCACGCCGGCCGCCCGCTGGAGCCGACCGGCGTCCCGGGTGAGTGGCGCTGCCCGCAGACGAGCGAGACATACCGAGAGAGCGACGGCGGACTGCGCCGCGCCGAGCCCGACGGAGGACAGTCATGACCGAGCAGCCGATGATCCCCGCGGCCAAGCCGCTCATCGGGGAGGACGAGCGGGTGGCGGTGGACCGGGTGTTGCGCTCGGGGATGGTGGCGCAGGGTCCGGAGGTGGCGGCGTTCGAGGGGGAGTTCGGTGCCCAGCTGGTGGGCGGGCGGACGTGCGTGGCGGTGAACTCGGGGACCTCGGGTCTGCACCTGGGGCTGTTGGCGTGCGGGATCGGGGAGGGGGATGAGGTGGTGGTGCCCTCGTTCACCTTCGCGGCGACGGCGAACGCGGTGGCGTTGACGGGGGCGCGGCCGGTGTTCGCGGACATCAGCCCGGACACGTTCACGTTGGACCCGGAGTCGGTGCGCTCGGCGTTGAGCGACCGGACGGCGGCGGTGATGCCGGTGCACCTGTACGGTCACCCGGCGGACGTGGAGGGGTTGCGGGCGGTGACCGCGGAGGCGGGGGTGCAGCTGTTCGAGGACGCGGCGCAGGCGCACGGGGCGACGTACCGGGGCTCGCCGGTGGGCAGCTTCGGGTCGTTCGGGATGTTCAGCCTGTACCCGACGAAGAACATGACCTCCGGTGAGGGCGGGATGGTGTCGTGCGCGGACGAGGAGATCGCGCGGGGGGTGCGGTTGCTGCGCAACCAGGGGATGGAGAAGCAGTACGCCAACGAGGTGATCGGGTTGAACAACCGGATGACCGACATCCACGCGGCGATCGGGCGGGTGCAGCTGACGAAGGTGGGGGCGTGGACGCAGGCGCGGCAGGCGAACGCCGCGTGGTTGGACGAGCACCTGGCCGGGGTGGCCGGGGTGGTGGTGCCGGTGGTGCGCGAGGGGTGCACGCACGTGTACCACCAGTACACGGTGCGCATCGACGGGGCGAGCGGCGCCCAGCGGGACGAGGTGGTGGCCGCGCTGCGGGAGGAGCACGGGGTGGGGTGCGGGGTGTACTACCCGACGCCCAACCACGAGCTGGTGTCGTTGTCGCGGTTCGCGCCGCCGTGGGAGCTGCCGGAGACGGCGCGGGCGGCGGCCGAGGTCATCAGCCTGCCGGTGCACCCCTCGTTGACGCCGGGCGACCTGGAGCGGGTCGCGGCGGCGGTGGAGGCCGTGGTGGGGGCGGGCGCGTGAGCGGGCGCGTGCTGGAGGAGGGCCGGCCGATCCGGATGGGCCTGATCGGGCTGGGCTCGATGGGGCGTCACCACGCGCGGGTGATCCGCGAGGTGGAGGGGATGGAGCTGGTGGCGGTCGCCGACCCGGTGGGGGACAAGCACGGGGTGGCGGGGGCGTTGTCCGTGCTGCCGGACGTGCGGGGGCTGATCGATGCCGGGATCGACGCGGCGATGGTGGCGGTGCCGACGTACCTGCACGAGGAGGTCGCGCTGGCCTTGGCGCAGGCCGGGGTGCACACGATGGTGGAGAAGCCGATCGCGGCGACGGCGGAGTCGGGGCGGCGGGTGGCGCAGGCGTTCGAGTCGGCGGGTCTGGTCGGCGCGGTGGGGTACGTGGAGCGGTGCAACCCGGCGCTGCTGGAGATGCGGCGGCGGATCGCGGCAGGGGAGCTGGGCGAGCTCTACCAGATCACGACCTCGCGGCAGGGGCCGTTCCCCGCGCGGATCGCGGACGTGGGGGTGGTCAAGGACCTCGCGACGCACGACATCGACCTCACGGCCTGGATCGCGCGCTCGGAGTACGCGAGCGTCTCCGGGCAGGTGACGCACCGCTCGGGCCGTGAGCACGAGGACATGGTGGTGGCGACCGGGCGGTTGCGCGACGGGACGATCGTCTCGCACACGGTCAACTGGCTGAGCCCGCTCAAGGTGCGCGAGACGGTCGCGACGGGGGAGCTGGGCGCGTTCGTCGCGGACACTCTGCAGGGTGACCTGACGTTCGTCGCCAACGGTGACGTGCGCAGCGAGTGGGAGCGGGCGGCGACCTTCCGCGGGGTCTCCGAGGGCGACTCCATCCGGTACGCCATCGCCCGCCGGGAACCGCTGCGCGTGGAGCAGGAGAACTTCCGCGACGCGCTGTGGGGCCGGGAGGCCGACGTCGTGTCCATGGCCCAGGGCGTGCACACCCTCGAGGTCGTCGAGGCCATCCTCGACTCCGCCGCCACCGGGCGCACCCGGGCCCTGTGACCCACCGGGCGCCGCAGATGGTTGCTCAGTCCCCCACCGGGCGTCGCCAATGGTTGCTCAGTCCCCCACCGGGCGCTGCGAATGGTTGTCGTATGAGTGACCGGGCGTCGCTCGTGGTTCTCGCAACCCGCATCTACGCGCCCGAGGCGGCGGCCGCGACCTTCCGGCTCGGTGCCCTCGTGCGTTCCCTCGCTCAGCGAACCTCGGTGCGGGTGCTCACGACCACCCCTCCGCCCGCCCTTCGGCAACCATTCGCGACGCTCGGTGGGGCGCAGGGCAACCATGTGCGGCGCTCGGTGGAGGTGGAGGGCAACCATGTGCGGCGCTCGGTCGAGATGGAGGGCAACCATGTGCGGCGCTCGGTCGAGATGGAGGGGGACGGGCGGGAGGCGCCGACCGGAGCGCCTGCGGCGACGGGCGACACCCAGGTGGACGTGCGCCGGTGGCCGGTACTGCGGGACGCGAGCGGATACGTCCGGGGCTACCTGCCCTACCTCTCCTTCGACCTGCCGCTGGCCGCGCGCCTGCTCAGCGGACCGCGGCCCGACGTCGTCGTGGTGGAGCCGCCGCCGACCACCGGGGCCGTGACCAGGGTCGCGCTCGCGGTCCGGTCGGTCCTCGGCGCGCGCATCCCCTACGTCTACTACGCCGCGGACGTCTGGTCGGACGCCACGGCCTCGATGGGCGCGCCCGCCGTCGTGACGGCCCTGATGCGCACCCTCGAGCGGTTCGCGCTGCGCGGTGCGCGCGGGGTCGTCGCGGTCAGCGACGGGGTGGCCGAGCGGGTCCGTGCGCTGGCCAGGGAGGACACCCCGGTCACCGTCGTGCCCAACGGGATCGACACCGACGTCTTCACCCCCGACGGCGAGCCGGCGCAGGAGGCGCCGGGCACGGCATACTTCGTGTATGCCGGGACCGCCTCGGAGTGGCAGGGCGCCGAGGTCTTCGCCGAGGCCATGCGGCAAGTCGTGTGGGAGGTGCCCGGGGCGCGGCTGGTCTTCCTCGGGCAGGGCTCCTCGTGGCCCGAGCTGCGGCGCATCGCGGGCGAGCTGCCCGAGGGAGCGCTCGAGCTGCGGCCCCTGGTGCCGGCGGCCGAGGCGGCGGCCTGGTTGCGCGGCGCGGCCGCCGCCCTGGTGAGCGTGCGTCCGGGCGTGGGATACGACTTCGCCTATCCCACCAAGGTCGTCGCCGCCCTCGCCTGCGGGACACCGGTGGTCTTCGCCGGGCCCGGGCCGGCCGCGGCGGACGTCCGGGAGCACCGGCTGGGCGCGGCCGTCGAGCACGACGCCGTGGCGGTGGCGGAGGCGATGGTCCAGGCGCTGCGGGCCGGGCCGGACGAGCCGGAGCGGGCGCGCCGCGTGGCGTGGGTGCGGGAGCACCGCAGCCTGGCGGCCACCGGCGACGGCGCGGCGGCCGTGGTGCTGAGGGTGCTCGGTCGGTCGCGTTGATGAGTATCGGGCCGAGCACCGACGTGAGACGCTGAGGGTGTTCTCGCCCGCGCGGAGCCCCGCGGGCGGACCGCAGGAAGGAGTGGGCCGATGAGCAGATGGGGACGGCCGGGGGAGCGGCCGGGCGCACCGCAGGCGGAGGAGGAGCTGCGTGAGCAGCTCGCGGAGCACGAGGAACGCGGCCGGGGGGCACCCGGCGACGGACCGCGACGCCGTCCCTCCGCCGCGACCACCGCACGCGCCGTGCACTCCTGGGTGGACCAGACCATCGAGCAGGCACAGCGCCAGGGGGCCTTCGACAACCTGCCGGGGGCCGGCAAGCCGTTGCGGGACGTCGACACCCGCGCCGAGCCCGACTGGTGGGTCAAGGACCTCGTCCGCCGCGAGCAGCTCGACCTCTCCGGCGCGATGCCCGGGGTTATGCAGCTGCGCCGGGAGAAGGCCACCTACCCCCAGGCCCTGCTCGCCCTGCCCGACGAGGCGGCCGTGCGGGCCCGGGTGGAGGACTTCAACGAGCGGGTCCTGGCCGACCGCCGGCGCCCGCACGTCGGCCCGACCTCACCGCCGGTCGTGGGGCGGCTCGACGTCGAGGAGATGGTGCAGCTCTGGCGGCGGGCCCGCGCGGGGGAGTGACCGTGAAAGTGCTGCCGGGGCGAGGATTCCGCAGTCAGGGTGGTCGAGCCGCCGGGTGACCGTGGAAGTGCTGCCGGGGCGAGGATTCCCCGGTCGGCGGCGTCAGGTCGAGAGCAGCACGCGGTCGAGGACCTCGGCGGCGTGGGCGCCGTCGTGGTGCCGGCGCGCCCAGGCGGGACCCCGCGCCGCCAGCCCGGTATGCCGTCCGCGATCCTCCAGCACCCTCCGGAGCACCTCCTCGAGGGTGTCGGGGTCGGCGTCGAGCACGGGCACGACCCCGTCGCCGCCGTGCTCCCGGTCGGCCTGCGCCATGCGGTCTCGCACCCCCGGCGCCAGGTGCGCCACCGCCAGTCGTCCGGCGGCGAGGGTCTCGGCCAGCAGGACCCCGGGGTTGCCGAGCACGACCTGGTCGACGACGACGTCCGCGTCGCCCACGAACGCCGCCATCTGCGCGTGCGGCACCCCGGTGAGGCGGCGATACTCCACGAGCCCGGCGGACTGCATACCCTCCAGCACTCGTTCCACCGCGTCGGTGCCCTTGAGCCGCGGGTTGGACGGCGCGTGCAGCACCACCGGGCGCGGCCTGGCCAGCACCGGCGCCCCGGCCGCCTCCGCGAACCGCTCGACCTCGACGACCAGCGGCAGCCACGTCGCCCCGGGCAGGACGTCGAGCAGGTCCGGGGTCGAGACGAGCACCGGGCCGGCGTAGTCCGCGAGCTCGCGCCGGTTGCGGTCGACGACGGCCTGCAGCGTGCGGAGGTAGTCGTCCCAGGGGCCGTGGAACGGGCTGTGCGCGTAGGCCTCCGCGTGCCCCCGCAGGTCCCGGATCTCGCTGCCGTGGTAGAGCACCGCGTGCCGGATCCCGGCGGCCTCCAGCGTCGGCACGTCCGCCAGCATCGACCCGGCGTGCAGGTCGCCGAGCACCGGACGGCCGGACTCGAGGACCACGTGCGTGGCCTCGCGCAGTACCCGCGCCCCGTGGATCTCGCGGACGTGCCCGCGCTGGGCGAGCGCGGACATCTCGTGGTCGGCGGGGTAGCGGAAGGACCCTGCGGTCGCCGCGCGGTGGGCCACGAGGTTCTGCGCCGCCACCCCCGGCAGGTGGCGCTCGGCGGCGCGCGCCCAGGCATACGCCTGCCCGGCGGTGTTCCACGGCCCGAGGTAGAGGCGCCGGTCGGCCGTCGGCATCGGCGCGAGCGCCCGCAGCTCGACGTCCGCGCGCCGCCGCACCGGCAGGGTCGTGACCTCGCGCACCGGCGCGGGCAGCAGCGCCAGGCCGCGCCAGGCGAGGCGGCGCAGGCGGTTGACGGGGGAGGCCACGCCCGCAGCCTACGATGGGGCGTATGAGGAGGCCGCCCGCGTGATCCGCCTGCTGCGGGCGCTGCGGCGCCTCCTGCCCCTCCTGCCACCGAGCACCCGGTGGTTCCTCATCGGGTATGCCGTGGCCTCCAGCGTCCTCGCCGTCGTCGACATCCTCGCGCTGTCGCTGCTCGCCTTCACCCTCGCCCCGATGATCCAGGGCAACCCGGTGCAGCTCCCGGTCCTGGGCGCCGTCGCCCCGGACCGCTACGCCTGGCTCCTCGGGGCCATCTGCGCGCTCGTCGTCGTCAAGGGGCTGGCGACGGTCGCCCTGCAGTGGGCGGTGGCCAAGCGGCTCGCGGCCTACGACCTCGTGATCGGCGACCGCCTCTTCGGCGCCTACATCCGCGCGCCGTGGACCGAGCGCCTCAAGCGCAACACCTCCCAGCTGGTCCGCCTCGCCGACGTCGGCATCGCCAACACCACGACCGGGCTGCTGCTGCCCGCCGCCTCGCTGCCGGCCGAGCTCGCGACCTTCGCCGCGGTGCTCGTGGTGCTGCTCGTGGCGCAGCCGGTCACCGCGGTGGTCACCTTCGCCTACCTCGGTGGGCTGGCCGTCCTCATGTATGTCGTGATCTCTCCCCGCGCGGTCGTCGCCGGTCGGGTGGGCCGCGACTACTCCTTCGTCGTGGCCGGGCTGATGACGGAGATGATGGGCGCGCTCAAGGAGGTGACGCTGCGCGGCAAGGCCCAGGAGGTCGCCGACGAGGTGCACGCCAACCGGGTGCACGCGACGCGGGCCCGCTCGCACCTGATGTTCCTCAACACCGTGCCCAAGTTCGTCACCGACACCGGGCTCGTGCTGGGCTTCGCCATCGTCGGGGGCGTGGCCTACCTGCTCGGCGGGGCGCAGCAGGCCTTCGAGGCGATCGCGCTCTTCGCGGTGGCCGGGATGCGGATGATCCCGAGCGTCAACCGCTTCCAGTCGATCATCACCCAGACGGCGTCGACGCTGCCGCACGCGGAGGCGGTCATCACCGACATCCGGGACGCCCAGGGCTACGTCGACGCGGCGGAGCAGCTGGGCCGCGAGCCGCTGCCGGAGCACCCGCGGCTGCTGGCGCTGCGCGAGGTGTCCTTCTCCTACCCCGGGTCGGCCGAGCCGGCCCTGCGCGGGGTCGACCTCGACGTGCCGCTCGGCTCCTCGGTCGCGGTGGTGGGCGCCTCCGGGGCGGGCAAGTCGACGCTCGTCGACGTGCTGCTGGGCCTGCTCACCCCGTCCTCCGGCGAGATCCGGGTGGACGACCGGCCGCTGCCGGACGTGCTCGGCGCGTGGCGCTCCCGGGTGGGCTACGTGCCGCAGGAGGTCAACCTCTTCGACGGCACCATCGCCCAGAACGTCGCGCTGACCTGGGGTGACGACATCGACGAGGCCGCCGTGACCCGGGCCCTGGAGCGGGCCCAGCTGCTCGAGCTGGTGACCGAGCGAGGGGGCCTGGGGACCCGGGTGGCCGAGCGCGGGCTGGCGCTCTCCGGCGGGCAGCGCCAGCGCCTGGGCATCGCCCGCGCCCTGTATGCCGACCCCCTCGTCCTCGTCCTCGACGAGGCGACCTCGGCGCTGGACACCGCGACCGAGGACGCCGTGGCCCGGGCCATCCGCGACCTGCACGGCCAGGTGACCGTGGTGGCGGTCGCGCACCGGCTCTCGACGGTCCGGCACAGCGACCAGGTGTGCTTCATGAAGGACGGCACGATCGTGGCGCGCGGGAGCTTCGACGAGGTCGTCGCGGCGCACCCGGAGTTCGCGACCCAGGCGCGGCTGTCGGGGCTGGCGTGAGCGCCGTCACCGGCGGGTTGCCGGGCGTGGACGTTGACGTGGTGGTGGCCGTGCACGACCTCTCGCGACCCGTCGAGCGGGCCGTCGCGTCGGCGCTGCGGGGGGCGGACCTGACCGGCGTCGTCCCGGGCGGGCACCGGGTGCGGGTCAGCGTCATGTGCCACGAGCTCGACGCCGAGGCGGTCCGTCGTGCCGTGGCCGGGCGCCTCGAGGAGGACGTCGCCGACACGGTCGGGGCCCACACCCGCTTTCTCGAGGTCCGGGACGGGCTGGGCAGCCCGTCCGGCCCCTTCAACGCAGGTATCGCCGCCGCCACCGGACAGTACGTGTGCATCGTCGGGAGTGACGACTGGTTCGCCGACGGGGCGCTCGGCAGCTGGGTCTCTCGTGCCGACCGGCTGGGGTCAGACTGGCTCATGGCCCGGTTGGAGACCCAGGACGGTGAGCACGTCGCGACGCCGCGCGTCCGGCCGGGACGCACCACCGAGCTCGACTTCGTGCGGGACCGGCTGGCCTACCGCACCGCGCCGCTCGGGCTCCTGCGCCGGGATGCGCTCAACGGTCTCGGGCTGCTGCCCGGTGACGGGACCGGTCCGCTCACCCCGGGCATGCGCACCGGGGGCGACGTCCTGCTCTCGCTGCGGCTCAGCACCTCAGGGCTGCGGGTCGACTACGCGTCCGACCTGCCCGCCTACGTTATCGGCACCACCGGGACCGACCGGATCACCGAGGCGGTGCGGCCGATCACCACCGAGCTGACGGCGCTCGCCCACCTGCTCGACGAGCCCTGGGTGGCTGCGCTCCCCGAGGACGTGCGCCGGGCGCTGGCGGTCAAGATCCTGCGCATCCACGTCCTGGGTGCCGTCCGCCGCCGCACCTCTCCGGTGTTGTGGGAGCCGGGTGAGGCGGCCACCGTGCAGGGCCTGGTCCGCCGCTGCCTCGGCCTCGCCCCCGGCGTGGGGCGGGCGCTGCACCGGGCCGACGAGACGCTGGTGCGCGACATCGCGGCGGCCCGCGACGTCGACGACCTGGCGGGTGCTGCCGAGCGGCGGGGGAAGGCCGGCCGCCTGGACATCCTCCTGACCTCCGACCCGCTCGCCAACCTCGACCGGGAGTCCACCGTGCGGGCGCACGCCGCCGCCGCCCTGGCCACGGCGCTCCCGTCCCTCGGTCGTCCCGGCAGGGGCGGGCCGTCGACCACCCGGCCCGACGCGCGGCCGCTCGTCGGGGCCACGACCGGGCGCCCGCTCGACGGTCTCCGGGTGCTGGTGCTGGCCTTCAGCCCGCTCACCGGCGACGCCAGGGTGCTCAAGCAGGTCCGGCACCTCGTGGCGGCGGGTGCCGAGGTCGTGACCTGCGGCTACGGCCCGGCGCCGGACGGGGTCCGGGCGCACGTCGAGGTGCCCGCCGGGACGACCAACGCGCTGGACGGCCGGCTCATCACCGCCCGCGCCTACCGCGCCGCCTACTGGGCGCAGTCGGCGACGCGCTGGGTGCGTCGACGGATCACGCCGGGGTCGGCCGACGTCGTCGTGGCGAACGACACCGACACCCTGCCGCTGGCGCACGCGTTGCGGCCGCGGCTCGGCGTGCAGGCCGACCTCCACGAGTACTGGCCGCTGTGGCGCGAGGAGTACCCGGGGTGGAAGGCGCGCATCGGCCCCTACCAGGAGTGGATCTGCCGCACCCAGCTGCCGAGGGCGCGCTCGGTGACGACGGTCAGCGACCGCATCGCGCAGGAGTACACCCGGCGCTTCGGGGTGCGGGTCGAGGTCGTCACCAACGCCACGCCGTATGCCGTGCTCGCTCCTGGCCCCGTGGGTGCACCGCTGCGACTGGTGCACACCGGTGCGGGGCTGCGCAGCCGGGCGATCCACGTCATGGTCGAGGGAGTCCTGGCCGCCGCACGCTCCGGTGCGGACGTGACCCTCGACCTCTACCTCACCCTGAACGACCCGCCCTACCTGGCCGAGCTCCGCAGGTCGGCAGAGGAGTCCGGGGGCGTGGTCCGGGTGCACGACCCCGTCCCCTACGACCAGCTCATGCGGACGCTGAACGGCTACGACGTCGGCATCTTCGTCCTGCCGCCGGTGAACTTCAACTACGCCAACGCCCTGCCCAACAAGGTCTTCGACTTCGTCCAGGCCCGGCTCGGCGTCATCGTCGGTCCCACGCCCGACATGGCCGACCTGGTGCGTGAGCACCGTCTGGGCGTGGTGGCGGAGGGCTTCGACACCGCCGCGGTGCGCGGCGCGGTGCTCGCCGCGGTCGGCTCGGACGTGGCCGCCTGGAAGCAGGCCTCCCACGCCGCCGCCGCGGAGCTCTCGGACGCCCGTCAGTCCCGTCGGTGGGTGGAGGCCATCGGTGGCTGGGTCGCGGACGGTGGCTGAGGTGCGCGACCCCCGTCCCCGGCTGCTCATCATGGCGTGGAGCACGCTGCGCTCCGACGCCCGCGTGCTGCGGCAGATCTCACTGTTCTCCGGGCGCTACGCGGTCACCACCCTCGGCTACGGCGAGGCTCCCGACGGGGTCGTCGAGCACCTGCGCCTGCCCGACGACGTCGTCTCCTGGCACAAGGACCGCCGGCTGCTCGTGCAGCGGCGGTTCGAGACGGCATACCGGCGGGCCCCGGTGACCCGGGCCGCGGCCGCGCTGCTCGCTGGGCAGCCGCGCTTCGTCGTCGTCCTCGCCGACGACATCGACACCCTGCCGCTGGCGCTGGACCTGGCGCCGACCGGCGGCGTGCACGCCGACCTGCACGAGTACCACCCGCGCCAGAACGAGGAGTCGTGGCGCTGGCGGGCCTTCGTCGCGCCCTACTACCGCTTCCTGGTGCGTCGCTACGGCCCGCTGGCGGACTCGGTCACCACCGTCGGCGAGGGGATCGCCCGGGAGTACCGCCTGCGCTTCGGGCTGCGCGCCGGCGTCGTCGTCAACGCCCCGCAGTTCGTCGACCTCGAGCCCGGGCCGGTCGGCGAGCCGCTGCGCCTGGTCCACTCGGGCAACGCGCAGCGGCACCGGCTCGACGTCATCCTCGAGGCGATGGAGCTCGTCCGCGGGCCGATGACCCTCGACCTCTACCTCATGCCGAACGACGAGGCCTACCTCGCGCAGCTGCGGGAACGGTATGCCGCGTCCGACCGGGTGCGGATCCACCCACCGGTCGCGCCGCACGAGCTGCCGGCGACGCTCAACGCGCACGACGTGGGGGTCTACGTGCTGCCACCGGTGTCCTTCAACCACCTGTGGGCGCTGCCCAACAAGGTCTTCGACTTCGTGCAGGGGCGGCTGGCGCTGGTCGTCGGGCCGAGTCCGGAGATGGCCGCGCTGGTGCGGCGGAACGGGCTGGGGGTGGTGAGCCCGGACTTCACCGCGCAGGCGCTGGCGGACACCCTGGACGGTCTGGACGCCGAGCGGGTGGCCGGCTACAAGGCGGCCGCCCACGCGGCGGCCGGCGCGCTGTCCGCGAAGCAGCAGGTGCGCGGCTGGCAGCGCGCCGTCGACACGCTGGCGGCCCGGGTGGGTGGCTGAGGGGCGCTGGGGGCGTTCAGTCCAGGGGGCCCAGGCCCTGGGAGCTGGCCACCAGCTGCGCGACGGCGGCGGCCCGCGAGGAGACCCCCAGGGTGGCGTAGATGTGCATGAGGTGGGTGCGGACGGTCCCCTCGGAGATGCCGAGGGCGCGGCCGATGGCGTGGTTGGTCAGCCCCTGGGCCGCCAGCTCGAGTACGGCGCGCTGGCGGGGCGTCAGGGCCACCACGCCGTTCCCGGCCTGCCGGTGGCGGGCCGCCTCGGCCCGGTGGAAGGCGAGGAGGAGGTGGGGACGGAGCAGCTCGAGCAGGAACCGGTCGTCCTCGTCGAAGTCCGGTCCGTCGAGCCGGATGCACAGCAGGCGCAGGGTGCGGTGGACAGACCCGCGGCCCCAGACCGTCATCATCTCGAACTCGACCGGGTCGCCCTCCTCCTCCCGGTAGAGGGGGGTCTCGTGCCACTGTCGCCGGGTATACGTGTCGGAGGTGAGGTGCACCCCCGACAGGTCCGCGGTGCGCTCCGGCAGCGAGCAGCTGTGCCCCCAGTAGTGCTCCCAGAAGCCCAGCTCCGCCGGGTCGTCCGGGTCGGGGGCCACGAGGCCGCCGCCGCCGTCGTGGTCCACCCCCTGGAGGAAGTGGTGGCGACGGCGTGCGCTGTCGAGGTCGTTGAACGCCACGACGTCACAGTGCAGCAGGCGACGTATCCCCTCCAGGAGCGGCAGCGGCAGCCCGTCGCCGGGTCCGTCCTGCTGCAGCACCTCCCTCAGCTGCCACAGCTCGTCGAGCGTCCGCACCCTCCGGGAGACCGGGGCCGACATGACGTCCTCCTACCGTCGCTCACCCTCCACTGTGCCAGCCCCGGCGCAGGCCCGCCACGGGTGAGCGGGCATACGAGGAACGTCGTATGTCGCCGCCGACCCGGCCGCGGCATCGTGGTGGAGGTCACAACACCACCCCGCAGGACAGAGGAACGACCATGATCTCGACTACCTCGCGACGCATGACGCTGGCTGCCGTCACGGCGGTCGCCGTGGGCTGCGGCCTGCTCGCGTCCACCGGTGCTGCCGCGGGCGGCAGCACGACCCCCGCCACGGGCGGTGCCACGGCTCGACCCGGGCCGACGGTCACCGTGCTGGCCAGACACGCGGACTTCCCGGACGACATCGCGGTGCAGATCCGTCGCAAGCTGGACGAAGGGCCCACCCGGGTGCTCAACCTGCGCGACCCGGGCCACATCGTCGTCGCCCGTGTCGAGCTGGCGCCCGGTGCCGGGTTCCCGTGGCACTACCACCCCGGACCGGTCATCATCTCGGTGGCGGAGGGCGACCTGGTCTACCAGCAGAGCACCGACTGCAGGGAACGCGAATACGGCCCGCAGGAGGCGCTCGTGGACCCGGGCGACATCATCCACACGGCCTGGAACGACGGGGACGTGCCGACGGTCCTCTATGCCACCTTCTACGACGTCCCGGCCGGGGGCGCGCCGACCATCCCGACCAACCGCCAGTCCGGGTGGTGCGACTGAGGCCCGCTCAGGTGGTCAGCGGTCGAGGAGCGCCTGCAGCACCGCGGCGGCCGCGTGACCGTCGCCGTACGGTGCGGCGTCGGTCGGCTCGGGTGCCGGACGAGACGCCGCCTGTGCGACGGCCGGGCCTGGTTCGACGAGGACGTTCCAGCCCAGCTCGACCGTCTCGACCCACTCGGTCTCCGTGCGGACCGTGGTGCACGGGGTTCGCAGCGCGAAGGCCTCCTTCTGCAGGCCGCCGGAGTCGGTGATGACGCCGCGTGCGCGGCTGACCGCGCCCACCAGCCGGGGGTATGCCAGGGGCTCCCGGGTGGTCAGCGCACCACCGTCCAGGTCCAGGCCGTGCTCGGTCGCCCTGGCGCGCAGCCGCGGGTGGGCGAGCAGCACCACCGGGTGGTCCACCTCCTGCAGGGCGGCGACGACCGCGGCCAGCCGGGCGGGGTCGTCGGTGTTCTCCGCGCGGTGGATGGTGGCGAGGGAGAAGCCGCCGGACGGCATACCGAGCTCCTCGAGGACCTCGTCGGCGTCCACCAGCTCGTCGCGCACCCGGTGCAGGACGTCGATCATGACGTCGCCCACGACCACCGTGCGGGCGCCGAGCCCCTCGGTGGCCAGGTGGTCCCGGGCGACCTGGGTCGGGGCGAGCAGCAGGTCGGCGGCATGGTCGGTGAGCACGCGGTTGTGCTCCTCGGGCATGCGCCGGTTGAACGAGCGCAGCCCGGCCTCCAGGTGGGCGACGGGCACGTGCAGCTTCACGGCCGACAGCGCACCGGCCAGCGTGGAGTTGGTGTCGCCGTAGACGAGCACCCAGTCGGGGCGCTGCTCTGCCAGCACGGCGTCCATCGCGGCGAGGATCGACCCGGTCTGCACCCCGTGGGTGCCTGAGCCGGCGCCCAGGTGGACGTCCGGGTCCGGGATGCCGAGGTCGCTGAAGAAGACGTCGGAGAGCATCGCGTCGTAGTGCTGGCCGGTGTGCACGATGACGTGCTCGACCCCGCGGGCGGCGCACTCGCTCGCGATGGGCGCGAGCTTGACGAACTGCGGGCGGGCCCCGACGACGGAGAGGATCTTCACCCGTCCGACTCTAGCCAGCGGTCCTCCGGGGGTGGAGGAAGGCGCTCGTGGCGGTCGGTGGCAGGCGCGGCGGAGCGGTGGTCGCCCCGCGGGATAGCGTGCGGGTATGCGCGTCCTGGTCGTGACCACGTGGTTCCCGACCGCGGCGTCCCCGTCGACGGGGGTCTTCGTCGCGCGCGACGTCGCCGCCATCGCCGACCGTTGCGAGGTCGTCGTGCTGCACCTCGTCGCTCCCCACCTGGCCGACCCAGCCGATCTGGCCGACCTGGCCGACCCGGCCCCGGGGGCAGGTGGCGGTGCGGGGGCCGCGGGGCCGGCGGACGGCATACCCGTCGAGCAGTTCGTGATGGACCCGCGGCGGCCCGACCACGTGGCCCGCGCGGCGCGCCGTATCGCCGACCTGGAGCAGGGCGCCGACCTCGTCCACACCATGGCGGTCTCGGCGCTGCTGCCGTTCGCGGCGCGGCGGCCCGACCGGCCCTGGGTGCACACCGAGCACTGGTCGGGGCTGGGGGCGCCGCAGACCCTCTCTGCGCCGCTGCGGCTGGCACGCCACGCGGTGCGCCCGCTGCTGGCCCGCCCGGACGTGGTGGCGGTCGTCGGCCCCGACCTTGCCCGTGAGGTGCGGCGGCTGCGCCGGGGTCCGGTGCGGGTCGTGCCCAACATCGTCACCGCCCCGTCGGTGCTGCGGCCGCGTCGGGAGCCGGCCGCCGGCCTGCGCGACCGGGACTCGCTGCGGCTCGTCGCCGTCGGCGGGCTCATCCCGCGCAAGGACCCGGTCACCGCCGTGCGTGCGACCGCCGAGCTGCGCGCGCGGGGGATCAACGCGCAGCTCACCTGGGTCGGGGAAGGCGTCCTGCGGGACGAGGTCGAGCGCGAGGCGCAGGCCCACGACACACCGCTCGAGCTCCCGGGAGCGCTACCGCCGGGACAGGTTCAGCAGGTGGTGGGGGAGGGCGACGTGTTCCTGCTGCCGACCCGGGCCGAGACGTTCTGCCTCGCCGCGGCCGAGGCCCTGGCCGCCGGGCGACCGGTCGTCGTCGGCGACGTGAGCGGGCCGCGGGAGTTCCTCGCCCCGCCGAGCGGGGAGCTCGTGCCCCCCGGCGCCCCGACGTCGGACTGGGCGGACGCCGTCGAGACGGTCTGGGCCGCGAGCGCCGGGCTCGCCGCGGAGGACGTGGCGGCGCCGGTCGTCGAGAGGTTCGGCCGACAGGCGTATGCCGACCGCGTCGAACGCGTCTACGCCGAGGTGCTCCCTGGAGGGGCCGGCGCGCGGACGGTCGGCCGGGGTGTGGGTGACCGAGCGGTAGCGGGGCACCGGCGTGCGGACGGCCCGGCGCCCGTCGTCGACGTGGTGGTCGCC
Source organism: uncultured Serinicoccus sp. (assembly GCF_947487915.1). Taxonomy (GTDB): domain Bacteria; phylum Actinomycetota; class Actinomycetes; order Actinomycetales; family Dermatophilaceae; genus Ornithinicoccus. The sequence continues at coordinate 74,462 of NZ_CANKYH010000013.1, forward strand.
GTGCACTCGACGCGCCGCCAGGTCGCCCGCGCGGTGCGCTCGGTCCTGGACGGCTCGGCCGACCTGCCGGTGCGGGTCAGCGTGGTGGCACACAACCTCACCACCGTCGAGACCGCCGACCTGCTGCCCTCCGACCTGAGGGAGGACCCACGGGTCCGGGTGCTTGAGGTGAGCGACGGCATACCGAGCCCGAGCGGGCCGTTCAACGCCGGGATCGAGGCGGCCAGCGCGCCCTGGGTGTCGATCATGGGCTCGGACGACGCGCTCGCGCCGGGTGCGCTGCCCGGGTGGCTGGAGGCGGCGGCGGAGCACGACCCGGAGGAGCCGGTGGTCGTGCTGCCGCCGGTGCGCGTGGCCGGCAGACCCCTGCCCACCCCGCCGGTGCGGCCGGTCCGTGGTCGGGGCCGGGTCGACCTGGTGCGCGACCGGCTGAGCTACCGCTCGGCGCCGCTCGGGCTCATCTCCCGCGGCGCGCTGCGCCTGCCGGGGGCGCGGCTGCACCCCGGTGCCCGGGTCGGGGAGGACCTGCCGATGATGACCGCGTTGTATGCCGCCTCCGAGGTCCTCCTCGCGACCCGGGCACCGGCCTACCTCGTGCACGACGACGCCCCTGACCGGATCACCTCCGACCCCCGGCCGCTGCGCGACCAGCTGCTCACCGCGGACGTCCTGTGGGACCTGCCCTGGATGACGCGGCTCACGGTGGCGCAGCGCCGCGCGGTCGGCACCAAGGTTCTGCGGATCCAGGTCTTCGGCGCCATCCTCACCCGACCGGACCCGGCCTGGTGGACCCTGCGGGAGCGGGACGAGCTGGCCCGGGTGACCCGGCGCGTCCTCGACGCCGCCCCCGGGTGCGCCGACCCGCTGAGCCTCGCCGACCACGACCTGCTCGCCGCCGCGCTCGACCCGCAGGTGCCGGTGTCCCGGCTGCTCGGGCTCGCCCGCAGCCGGCGACGCCACGGCGCCCCGCGCACGCTGCTGCCCGGTGACTGGCGGCACGCGCTCGACCCCGAGGCGCCGCTGCGGCTGATGTCCGCCTCGCTGTGGGCGTCCCAGCCGCTGCGCCGACGCTGATTCCCCGCGGGGCCCGTGTGGTTCGACCGCGCGTCCGTCGCGCACGGCACCACAGCCCGGACGACGAGCCCACGCCGTGCGGGATGGGACTGTGCGCGGTGGTGGCCCTCTGGGGGCCATGAGTGCGCACGGTGGGCCTGGACGGGGTGCGGCCTGGGGAGGTCGCGGCTGTTGGTGATACGGCTGTGTGCGGTGGTGGCCCTCTGGGGGCCATGAGTGGACACGGTGGGCCCCGCGGGGGTGGGGCCTGGGGAGGTTGCGGCTGTTGGGGGGATGGCTGTGTGCGGTGGTGGCCCTCTCGGGGCCATGAGTGCGCACGGTGGGCCTCGCCGGGGGTGCGGCCCGGGGAGGTCGCGGCCGCTGGTTCTCCTGCTCGGCCGGCGCCCGACCGGCCCTACGGCCCGTCCGCTGCGGGGAAGCGGGCGTCCAGCCAGGCGACGAGGGCGGCCTCGACCTCGTCGCGGTTGGTCTCGTTGAAGACCTCGTGCCGGGCGCCGGGCCAGATCCGGACGCTGACGTCCCGCATCCCGACGTCGCGGAACATCGCGGCGACCTCCTCGGTCCCGACCGCGCCGCCGACGGGGTCGACCTCGCCGGCGACCAGGTGCACGGGCAGGTCCTTCGGCATCTGCGCGGCGACCGGGTGCTGGCTCACCCACCGCAGACCGGTGAGCAGGTCGCGGTAGAAGCCGGCCGAGGCGACCGCCCCGGAGAGCTCGTCGGCCTCGTAGGCGTCGACCTGGGCGGTGTCGCGCGTGAGCCAGTCCGAGCGGGTGCGGGTCGGCCGGAAGCGGGCGTTGTAGGGGCCCATCGTCAGCGTCGTCATGAGGTGGCTAGGGGCGCGGGGACCACGCAGCCGCGCCTCCAGCGAGGCCACCTGCAGCCCCAGCCAGGCGGTCAGGCCGGGCGGACCGGCGGTCCCGGAGAGCACCAGGGCGGCGAGGTGGTCGCCGTAGCGCGCGGCGTAGGCCCGCGCGAGGAAGGAGCCCATGCTGTGCCCCAGCAGCACCAGCGGCACCCCCGGCAGGTCCCGCTCGATCTGCTCGCCGAGCGCGTGCAGGTCGTCGACGACGGCCGCGAAGCCGCCCTCGTCACCCAGGTGGCCGAGCAGGCCGTCGGTGACGGTATGCCCGTGCCCCCGGTGGTCGGGGGCGTAGACGGCATACCCGTGCTCGGTGAGGAGGCGGGCGAGGTGGTCGTAGCGCGCGGCGTGCTCGACCATGCCGTGCGCGACGAGGACGGCGGCCCGGGGCGGGCCCTTCGGCGTCCATCGGCTCACGTGCACCGCGGTGCCGTCCGGGGCGGTCAGGCTGAAGGTGGAGTCGGCCATGGACCGATGATGGACCACGACCCCGGTGCCGCGCTCGGGCAGGCGGTCGCCCCGGGGAGGCCCGGCCCCCACGTATCCTGATCGCGCACGTCCCCACCCCGACGGAAGAGGCACGGATGAGGATCGCGGTCGTCGCGATGGGCAAGATCGGGCTGCCCCTGGCGGTGCAGTTCGCGGACGCGGACCCGGCGCACGAGGTGGTCGGGGTGGACGTCAACGCGGCGACGGTCGAGGCGGTCAACGCCGGGCGCGAGCCGTTCCCCGGGGAGGCGCACCTGGCGGACCAGCTCGCCGAGCTCGTGCCGGCCGGGCGGCTGCGCGCGACCGCGGACTACGCGCACGCCATACCGGGCGCTGACGCCGTCGTCGTGGTGGTGCCGCTGTTCGTCGACGAGCAGACCGGCGTCCCGGACTTCGCCTGGATGGACGCCGCGACCGCGAGCCTGGCGGTGCACCTGACCCCGGGCACGCTGGTGTCCTACGAGACGACCCTGCCGGTCGGGACCACCCGCGGGCGGTGGAAGCCGATGATCGAGGAGCTCTCCGGCCTGACCGAGGGTGACGAGGACGGTTTCCACCTGGTGTTCTCCCCCGAGCGGGTGCTCACCGGGCGGGTCTTCGCCGACCTGCGCCGCTACCCCAAGCTCGTCGGCGGCCTCACCGAGGCCGGCGCGGCGCGCGGCACCGCCTTCTACCAGTCCGTCCTCACCTTCGACGAGCGGTCCGATCTGGCCCGTCCCAACGGGGTGTGGGACCTGGGCAGCGCGGAGGCGGCCGAGATGGCCAAGCTCGCCGAGACGACCTACCGGGACGTCAACATCGGGCTGGCCAACCAGTTCGCCCGGTTCGCCGACACCGTCGGCATCGACGTGCACCAGGTCATCGAGGCGTGCAACTCCCAGCCCTACAGCCACCTGCACCAGCCCGGCATCGCGGTCGGTGGCCACTGCATCCCGGTCTACCCGCGGCTCTACCTGTCCACCGACGCCGACGCGACCGTGGTCCGGGCGGCCCGCGAGGCCAACGCCGCGATGCCGGACTACGCCGTCTCCCGGGCCGAGACGCTCCTGGGCTCGCTGGAGGGCCTGCGGGTCCTCGTGCTCGGCGCGTCCTACCGGGGCAAGGTCAAGGAGACCGCCTTCTCCGGCGTCTTCGCGACCGTCGAGGCGCTGCGCTCCCGCGGCGCGCAGGTGCTCGTGCACGACCCGATGTATACCGACGAGGAGCTCGCCGCCTACGGCTGGACCCCCTACTCCTGGGCCGCGGGAGAGCCGGGCGACCCCGTCGACGTCGCCATCGTGCAGGCCGACCACCCCGAGTACGCCCGGCTCGGCGCCACCGACCTGCCTGGGCTCCGCCTGCTGCTGGACGGCCGCCGCGTCACCGACCCCGACCGCTTCACCGGCGTCCCCCGCCTCACCATCGGCGGAGGGGAGCAGCCCGCGTCATGACCGGCGGAGTGGGCTGGGGGGAGGTCGTCCCGTGCATCCTCCTGCTGGCGGTCCTGTGGGTGCTGCCGGGATATGCCGTGCTCCGCGGCCTCGGTGCGCGCGGTCTGCTCGCGCTCGGCGCGGGTCCGGCGGTGACCACGGGGCTGGCCGGGGTGCTCGCGATCGGCTACGCCCTCGTCGGGCTGCCGTGGACCCTGCTGACCTTCGCGCTCGGCGCCCTGGTCGCGGTCGTGGTGGCCGTGCTCCTCGGGACCGTCCTGGGCACGACCCGGCACCCGTCCGGGGTGACCGTCGCGGGGGAGCGGGCGCTGCGGCATACCGAACGCGGCTGGCTCGCGCTCACCTGGCTGCTCGGTGGTGGCGTCCTCGCGGCGGCCATGATGACCGGGATGGGGCGGGCCGACCAGCCGCCCCAGGCCTGGGACGCGGTCTTCCACCTCAACGCGCTCTGGTTCGTCCGCGAGACGGGCGACGCCAGCTCGCTGGGCGGGCTGGCCCCGATGTACGCCGACAACGCCGCCCCCTTCTACCCCGCCGTCTGGCACTCCCTGGTCGCCGTCGCTCCCGGGTTCGAGGGGGTCACCGAGGCGGCCAACTCCAGCTCGCTGGTCCTCGGGTCGGTCGTCTGGATCGCCGGGCTCGTGGCCCTGGCCCGGGTCGTGTGGCCGGCGCGCGCGCTGCCGACGATCCTCGTGCCGGTCCTGGCGGCGACCTTCGTCACCTTCCCCGCCGTCGCCGTGTCGATGCTGGCGGTGTGGCCGTTCGCCCTGTCCACCGCGTGCCTGCCCGGCACGATCGCGCTGCTGGTCGCGACCTTCCGCGGGGTGCTGTCCTGGCGGATGCACCTGGCGCTGGGGATCGGGCTGGCCTGGGCCGTGGTCGGCGTCGTCCTCGCGCACCCGTCGGGGCTCTTCAGCCTGGCGCTGCTCGCGCTGCCGCTGCTCACCGTGCTGCTCCTGCGCCAGTTGCGCCGGCAGTTCCGGCTGGGGCGGCGGGCCGGTGCGGTGACCGCGGGTGTCGCCTGGGTGGTGCTCGTGGGCGGCGCGGCCGTCTTCTTGCTAACCTTCCCGCCGGTGCTGGCGATCATGGACTACCGCCGCGGCGGGCAGGAGTCCTACCTGCCGGGCCTCGCCTCGCTGGCCATCGACCACCCGCTCATCTACGTCTACACGATCACCTCGGTCAACCTCGTGACCACGCTGCTCGTCTGGCTGGGGATCGGCCTGGCGCTGCGCTGGCGGCACGCCCGGTGGCTCGTGGTCTCGCTGGTCGCCGCGGTCGTGCTCACCCTGCTCGCCGCGGGCCCGCCCGAGCAGCCGCTGCGGGTGCTGTCCGGGTTCTGGTACACCCAGGCCTCCCGCATCAACCAGCTCGTGCTCGTCCCGGCGGTCCTGCTGGCGGCCGGGGCCGGGGGCTGGCTGGCCGGTCGCCTGTCGCGGGTGCTGCGGGTCCGCGTCGAGTGGGTCGCCGCCGGGCTGGTCGTGGCGCTCGTCGTGCTGACCTCGGGGTTGCGCTGGACGAGCCAGGTGCAGGTCATGGCCTCGACCTACACCGCGAGCCCGATCGCCTGGGGGACGATCCTGGAGCCGGAGGAGGTCGCGATGATCGACCGGGCCGCGCAGACCCTGCCCGAGGACGCCGTCGTGCTCGGCGAGCCGGTCGCCGGCTCGCCCTACCTGCTGCACCGGGCCGGGGTCGACGTCGTCTTCCCCCAGCTCAGCCCGATCCCGGACAGCCCCGAGCGCGACATCCTCCTCGACCGCTTCGACCGGTGGGCCGTCGACCCCGAGGTCTGCGAGGCGGTGCGCACGATCGGGGTCACCCACGTGTATGCCGACTCCCTCACCTTTGAGGACCCCGCCAACGCCAAGTGGGAGGAGACCTCGCCGGGGCTGCGCAACCTCGACCCGGACGGCGGGTTCGGCAGCGGCGCCGACCCGCTCGGCCGGGTCGACACCCCGGCCACCGAGCGGGCCGAGGAGGCGTGGACCCTCGTCGACGAGGGCGGCCACGCCTCGCTGTGGGAGTTCACCGGCTGCTCCTGACCCGAGGGAGCGCCTGGCGCCCGTAGCGTCGGTGAGGTCGGAGGTGCTGGTCATCCCCACCGAGCGCCGCGCATGGTTGCCCTCCACCCCACCGAGCGCCGCGCATGGTTGCCCTCCACCCCACCGAGCGC
>NZ_CANKYH010000014.1 GCF_947487915.1 uncultured Serinicoccus sp.
CAGGCTGCCCCGGTCAGGTACGCACAAGCTTGGCGCGGCAGCGATACTGCGCTCCGGTGAACATCCTGTACTGCCGCTGGTCGGGCCCCACCGCGAGCTGCGGCTGGGCTCGGACACTCGGGCGCTCCGGCTTCAACTCATGCTCGCAACCGCAGAGGCGCTGGCCCCGCCGGTAGCAGTTCGCCCCGCCGCCGTCCGTAACCTGCGGGCCATGGAAGAAGCCATGCTGACCTCGGTCCTCGCCCCGGCGACGATCGTCACCCTGGGAGGCGGTGGGTTCTCCATGTCTGAGGACGGCCGCTCCCTGATCGACGACTACCTGCTCGAGCTGACCGGGACCGAACGCCCCAAGGTCTGCTTCATCCCGACGGCCAGCGGCGACTCCCACACCTACTCCGAGCGGTTCCTGCAAGCGTTCACGAGTCGAGCCCAGACGTCCGTGCTCTCCCTCTTCTGCCAGGACCCTTGGGGTTACACCACCCCTGCCATGCTGCTGGACCAGGACCTCGTCTACGTCGGCGGCGGATCGACCGCCAACCTGCTAGCGCTGTGGCGTCTTCACGGACTGCCCGACATCCTGCGTCGCGCCGCCGGGCAGGGGACCGTACTGGCCGGGATCAGCGCGGGGATGAACTGCTGGTTCCAGGCATCCTCCACCGACTCCTACGGCGACCTGTCCCCGCTGCGCGACGGTCTCGGCTTCCTACCCGGAGGGGCGTGCCCGCACCTGCTCGGCGAGCAGGACCGCCGCGCCAGCCTGCGCCGCTGGGTTGCTACCGGACAGATGCCGACCACCTACGCCGCCGACGACCACGTGGCTCTGGTATGGCGCGACGGCTCACTCATCGAAGCGATCGGCGAAGCCGAGGAGCACCCGGCCCTTCGGGTCCAGCGTGCCGGCGACCAGGCGGTCGAGCACGAGATCCCCGTGCGCCTGCTGAGCTGAGCCACCCTCGGGCCACCGCGTGGGATCGGAGGCCATGGTCCCAGGGTGCCGTTGGCGGCGGTCAGGGCTCTTCGAGCAATGGCGCTTCGAGGTCATACGCCAGCACGATGGCTCGTGCAAGGTGTCGCTCCTGCTCGGGCGTGAGGAAACCCAGCGTCCGGCCCAGGAGGTCGACGGGGATGGTCAGGACGTTGTCGATCGAGACAGCGCTGCGGTGGTCCAGCCCGTTGGCACGTCCCACCGGCACTTCGCTGGACAACCCCTTGACGGTCGACGTGATGGGGGCCACGGTCACCTTGGTCATCACGGCCCGGGCGGTGTCGCGGGTGAGCACCAGGACGGGGCGGGGCTTGTCCAGACGCGCCAGGCAGATCTCGCGCACGATCACTCGTCCAGCGTCGCGTGGGCCACGGACCAGATGACGAGTTCGTCGAGATCATCGACCGTGCCCTTCTCCTTCAAGATGTGGGCGTCCTGCTCTGCGGCTTGACGGCGCATCTCGCGCTCCAGGGCCACGGCCACCAGTGCGGCTCGACTAGGGGCCTTGCCACTGGCCACGCTGCGGTCCAGAAAGCGCACCATCTCATCGGGGAGCCGTACGGCGATCTGGGTCGTCATGCCCTCAACATACCGCACCACATCCCATATTGGGATGCACTACGCCGCGCCGAACCGCGGGGTCACACCTGCAGATGGAGGCGGAGCGTGGTCGGTGCGTCCAGGTCAGACCCCTGGTTGGGGAGCGGGCACGACGTCGCGCCACGAGTGCTGCGGCGCGTATCCGAGGAGCTCTCGGGCCTTGTCGATGGAGTAGAAGGTCTCGTCACGACCCATCTGACGACTCAGCGTCACCCCGTCGTAGAAGCGGTCCCGGACTTCCTGGGTCGTCAGGGCGACGGACATGTCCGCGTTGGCGACGTTGAAGACCTCGTAGCCGAGCCCATCGACCTCCAGACAACGCTGCACCATCTGGCTGAGGTCTCGCGTGTCGATGTAGGCGAAGATGTTGCGCCGCCTCAGCGACGGATCGGCCAGGAAGTCCGGGAACATCTCGGCGTACTCGTCCGGCTCGATGACGTTGTTGATCCGCAGTCCGTAGACGTCGCCGCCGTTGCGAGCCTGGAAGGAGCGCGCCGTCACCTCGTTGGCCACCTTGGACATGGCGTAGGAGTCCTCCGGCACCGTCGGGTGGTCCTCGTCAACCGGCACGTACTGCGGTCGTCGCTCGCCCTGCGCGAAGCAGATCCTGTAGGTCGTCTCCGAAGAGGCGAACACGATCTTGCGGACGCCCAACCGGGTCGCGGCCTCGAGCACGTTGTACGTACTCAGCACGTTGTTCGCGTAGGTGCGTGCATCGGAGGCGATCAGGATCGCCGGCACCGCCGCGAAGTGCACCACAGCGTCGTAGGCAGGCTTCCTCGCCAGCTCCAGCTCCCCCATCCGCGCCAGCCCCGACAACGCCGAGTAGGTCTCACCGGTGTCGGTGAGGTCGACCCTCAGGTCGGCCACGGCCGGATGATTCAGAGGGACGAGGTCGGCGTTGGTGACCTGATGACCCTGCTCGGCCAAGTAGGGCGCGACGTGCCTGCCAGCCTTGCCACTACCCCCGGTGAAGAAGATTCGCATGGCGTGATTACACCACCCGCACGACTCTGCCCGCCGGACAGACCGTCTCGTGCCGTCCTGGGGCCTGACAGAGCCCCGGGGTCACCTGTCCGCGGGTCCCTCCCCCGGCTCCCGGATGAGCCGCAGGTGCCGCTGCAGCCGAGGGCGGGCCTCCTCGAGCACCGCGTCCAGGCCGCGCACCGCGGGGTCGGGGTAGAACCCGGAGGTGTCGTTGGCGCGGTAGTAGAGGCCGGCTGGTCGGTGGGCACCGTCGACCACGTGCGGCCACGGGAGGTAGATGACCGTGACCGACTCACCCTCGAGGTCCACCTCGCTGCTGCGGGGGGCCTCGTGCTCCGTCGGAAAACTCAGGATGGTGGCACTCTCGTCCCTGGCTCCCGGACCCTGCTCCGTCATGTCACACACCGTACCGCTCAGGTTCAGGTCTGGCCGGATGCTGCTCGGTCATGACTTGACCGTGCTGTCGAAGACTCGTGCCGACGTCTGGACGCTGCTGTGGCCCCACCCGCCGACCAGCAGCAATCCGCCCTCAGAGCTTCTCGAGCTTGGGGAACGGGCTGACGATGCGCATCGTGCGAGCGCCGAAGTTCACCGTGACCGCCTCGTCCTCCGTGCCCACCACACGTCCGAGGCCAAAGGCCTGGTGCGAGACCCGGTCATGGAGCTCGAAGTGCTCGATCTCCGGCTCGACTCGTGGCTCGAAGGGGCTGGAGGCGAGGTGGCGGCGCTGAGTTCCGGACCGGGTTGTTGTGATCACCCCTCAGTATGCGCCTCCCAGAGCCATGCCAGCCACAACCGACGACAACAGGTGACGCGGAGACGGCCACACGTCCGCTTCGGCGGACGGCGCTTCGCGCGCGTCCGGCATGGTGGCTGGAGGGTGTTGCACGAGCTGGTGCAGCGTTTTCAGCCCACACCAGGGGTGCCGTCTGCATTCTGGGGGAGGTGCGGCACAGCGACGTCGAGCGCTACCTGATCGACTAGCGGCCTGATCGGCGGGCGAGGGTAGGAGGACGCAGCCCCTTGCGTCGAGGTCTGTGGCGCGCAGGGCGTCCCGGCCGGCCGTCGGGCCTGCCACTAGCGTGTGCTCATGCTTCGACCCCTGGTGGCTCGCGCCTTCTGGTCGCTCAGCCGCTGGAGGCTGTCCACCGCACCCGCACCAGAGCGGCCCACGGTGCTCGTCGGCGCACCGCATACCTCGAACTGGGACTTCGTCCTCATGCTCGGAATCACCTGGCGCCTGGACATGGACATCCGGTGGCTGGGCAAGCAGAGCCTCTTCTCGGGCTGGCGTGGTCCGCTGATGCGTGCTCTCGGAGGCATTCCCGTCGACCGGTCGAACGCCGGCCGTGTCGTCGACGAGGTGCTCGAGCGCGTCCGGTCCGGCGAGGTCTTCGGCCTCGTGGTCACACCCGACGGAACCCGTGGGGGGCACACTCACTGGAAGTCCGGTTTCTACCGCATCGCCCGCGAGAGCGGGATGCCGGTGACGCTCGGCTATGTCGACCGCACCACGATGACGACAGGTCTGGGTCCGACCCTGGAGATGACCGGAGACGTCACGGCTGACATGGACCGCATCCGAGCGTTCTATGCGGACAAGGCAGGTGCCCGTCCCGACCTGCGCGTCGAGCCCCGGCTGCGCGAGGAGACTCGAGACGTATGACGGACTCGCCCACCACCCGTTGTTGGACGTCGGCTGCGGACCTGGGCGTGACGTGGCTCAGGACACATCGGCGGCGGGCCGTCCGTATCCCGCCCGGTCGGTCTGATCGATGCCGTGCCGCTCGTCGGAGTAGAGGTGGATCTCATGGCCGTCGGGGTCGCCCAGCACCATGAGCCAGCCCACGGTTGCGTCGATCACGGGCGAGTGAGGCACCTGCAGGTCGTCCAGCCACCGGCCCCACTCGTCGACGGCGCCCCGGTCAGCCACACCGAGCATCAGCTCCAGCCCTGGAACGCTGCGCGCTTCCGGACTCTCGCGCAGGGACAGGCCGGGCCGCTCGAAGTCGCGGAACACCCCCGCCACCCCTCGGACCACGCCGTCGGAGTCAGGGAACTCCAGCTGGCCGGACCACCCGAACACCCGGCTCCACCACTCCCGGCTCCGGGCCAGGTCGGTGACCGGCAACTTCACGAAGCGCAGTCCTGTCAGTGCAGGCATGGCCGACCCTTCCGAGCAATTGAGTGCATCGTTGATGCATCGAATATGTTCTAGAGTGGCAGCCATGGACCCCCAGGTCAAGCGACACTACCGATCCCCCTATCGCGAGGGCCGCGCGCGCGAGACGCGACGTCGCGTGCGGCAGGCAGCGACCCGGCTGTTCATCGACCGCGGCTACGTCCAGACGACGGTTCGCGACATCGCCGATGCCGCCGGGGTGGGCGCCCGCACCGTTCATACGGCCTACCCTGGCGGCAAACCGGAGATCTTCCATCGCGCGCTCGACGTCGCCATCGCCGGTGATGAGGAGCCCACCTCTCAGAGTGAGCGGATGGCCGCCACCGGGATGCTGGACAGGCCCACCGAGCTCGTGACCCGCCTGGTGGAGCAGACCGCCGCACTCCTCGACCGAGCTGGCCCCTTGATCATGACCACAGTGACCTCATCCGGCGCCGATGCGCACATGCGACGGCTGGCGAACGAGGGGGCGGCCGCCACCCACGCCAACGTCCGAGCCGTCGCCGTGGCCCTTGCGGAAGCAGGACTCCTGCGGCCGGGCATCGATGCCGACCACGCCGCTGACATCTTGTTCACCCTGTGCTCGCCCACCGTGCACGCCCTTCTGCGCCACGACCGCAGCTGGGACGGCCCCGCCTACCGGGACTGGCTCGACGACGCCATCCGACGCACCCTGATCACCGACGAGCCCAGCAAGCCGACTCACGAGCACTGAGCACCCAGCACCGGCCCGCCGGGCGCCCGCCGGGGCCTCAGGCGGGGAACACGCCGCTGGAGAGGTAGCGGTCTCCCCGATCGCAGACCACGAAGACGATCGTCGCGCCCTCGACCTCCTCCGCCACCTGCAGGGCGGTCCAGCACGCGCCGGCCGCGGACACCCCGCCGAAGATGCCCTCCTCGCGGGCCAGCCGGCGGGCCATCTCCTCGGCGTCGGCCTGGGCGACCTCCACGGTCCGGTCCACCGCTGACGGGTCGAAGATCCGCGGCACGTACCCCGGTGGCCAGGCGCGGATCCCGGGGATCCGCGAACCCTCCGCGGGCTGAGCCCCGACGATCTGCACCCTGGGGTTGCGCGACTTGAGGAACCGCGAGACCCCGGTGATCGTGCCGGTGGTGCCCATCGCGGACACGAAGTGCGTGATCCGACCCTCGGTCTGGCGCCACAGCTCCGGCCCGGTCCCCTCCTCGTGGGCACGCGGGTTGTCCGGGTTGCCGAACTGGTCCAGCACCCGGCCCCTCCCCTCTCCCTCCAGGCGCGCCACGACGTCCCGGGCCTGCTCCATACCGCCTCCGGCAGGCGTGAGCACCAGCTCTGCTCCATACGCCTTCATCGTCTGGATGCGCTCGGTCGAGGCGTCCTCGGGCATCACGATGACCAGGGGATAGCCGCTGATCGCCGCCGCCATCGCCAGACCGATCCCGGTGTTGCCGGACGTGGCCTCCAGCAGGGTGTCGCCCGGAGAGATCTCCCCTCGCTCCTCGGCGCCCCGGATCATGCTGATCGCCGGCCGGTCCTTCACCGAGCCGGCCGGGTTGTTCCCCTCGAGCTTGGCGAGCAGCACGTTGCCGCGGCGCTCGTTCTCCGGCCCCGGCAGGCGCTGCAGACGCACCAGCGGGGTGTCGCCGATGACGTCCTCCATCGTGGGGTACGGCCGAGGGTCAGTCACCTGCGGGAGTCTACGGCGGCACCCTCCCCTGCCTCGGAACCCACTGCTCGATCCAGGCATCGACGACGGGGGCGCAGGGGCGAATGGCCTGCGGCCGGGTCGTCGGGGACACTGGGGGTGCACCGATCGTCACCTCGAGAAGGAGTCAGCCGTGAGCGAAGGAACCGTGCGGTGGTTCGACGCCGACCGGGGGTTCGGCTTCATCGCCCTCGGAGAGGACGCCGAGGACCTCTACGTGCACGCGTCCGACATCCTCGGCAGCGACACGACCAAGCTGCTCCGGGAGGGGCAGGTGGTCGAGTTCGAGATCGGGGAGGGTGACCGCGGCCCGCTCGCGCGCCGCGTCCGGGTCACCGCCGACCAGCCCGCCGACGCCCCGCTGGGCCTGCTCGGCACCGTCTCGTGGTTCGAGCCGGCCAAGGGGTATGGCTTCATCACCCCCGACGGCGACGGTGACGAGATCTTCCTGCACAGCTCGGCCATCGTGCCGGGGGGCATGGTCTCCGAGGGCCAGCGGGTCGCCTTCCTCGTGGTCGACGGGGAGAAGGGTCCGCAGGCGGACCACCTGCTCCCCCTGTCGGATCAGGCCGGCCAGCAGGCCGAGGCCGCGGACGGGGCGGACGGCACCGTGTCCTGGTACGACGACGACAAGGGCTTCGGGTTCATCGCGCCCGAGACCGGCGGCCCCGACGTCTTCGTCCACGCCCGGGCGCTCGCCGACGGCCTCCCCGCGCTGGAGGAGGGCGACCGGGTGACCTTCGACACCGTCGAGGGCGACCGGGGCCCCCAGGCCCGCGACGTGCGCCTCGCGGGCGGCTCCGCGCGCCGGGGCGCCCCCTCGCGGTCGACCCCCTCCCGGTCCGGACCGCGGCGGGGGTCCGACGGCCCGGCTCGCGGCGGCCAGGGCGTGGTGGCGCGCTACGACGCGGACCGTGGTTTCGGCTTCATCACCCCGGACACGGGTGGTGCGGACCTCTTCGTGCACGTGTCGGTCCTGCGCGACGGCGACATCCTCTACCCGGGTGACCGGGTGCGCTACCAGGTGCGCCAGAGCGACCGCGGACCGCAGGCCGACCGCGTCGAGCTCGAGTGAGCGGCGGGCCCTGACCTCACCAGCACAGGCAGAAGGGGTGGCCGGCCGGGTCGGCATACACCTGGAAGCCGTGCTCGGCGGCCAGGTCGTCCGCCTCCTGGAGCACGGTGGCGCCCCACCCCAGGGCCTCGCCGTGGGCGGACGCGATCTCGGCGACCACCAGGTCGAGGTGCATCTGCTGGGGTAGTCCGTCCGGCCACTCGGGGGCCCGCTGGCCCGGGGCCAGCTGCACGCACAGGGCCTCGCTCTCGCCCACCCGCACCGACCACCAGTCGTCGTCCTCCTGGTGGGCCGTGCCGCCCAGCATCCCGGCCCAGAAGGCGGCCTCCGGCTCCGGGTCGGCTGCGTCGAGCACGAGGATGTGCGCCTTGATGTCCATCCGGCCAGTCTGCCCGTGCTGCACGCCGGGCACCAGGACATGACGTCGGCGGCCTAGCGTGAGGTCATGCACTGGACCCGCTCGTCGGTGGCCTGGGTGGCCGCCCTCGTCGCCCTCTCCGCGCTCCTGAGGGCGCTGCGCCGCCTGCTGGAGCCCGAGGACCGTCCCGTGGCGCTGGCCGTCGCGGTCGTCGTCGTCGCCGCAGCAGCGCTCATGCCGCCCGCTCGGGGTCGCGGCCGGGTGAGCGTCGAGCAGGCGGGCTGGCGGACGGTGCTGCAGGTCTTCCTCGCCGCAGCCGTCACCGCGCTCGCCGCGCTGGCAGGTCTGGGGGTGGTGGTGGCCGGGGGGCTCGGCATCGCGGCCGCTGCCGCCGTGCCACTGGCCTGGCCGGCGCCCCGACAGCACCCAGAGCCGTGACCGCCGAACCCGCGACTCGACCACCAGTAGCCTGATCTTGTCGGAGACGTCCTCAGTCCCCGGCGTCCGCGAGGACGCAGAACTCGTTGCCGGACAGGTCGTGCATCACCACCCACGGGTGGCCCTTCGCCCAGTCGTCGGTGGCCAGGGTCGCCCCGAGCGACAGGGCCAGGTCGACGAGAGCCCGCTGGTCCGGGCCGCCCGGGGTCGGGCGCACGTCGAGGTGGGTGCGGTTCTGGCGGGCCTTGGGCTCGGGCTCGGGGCACAGCTCGAGCAGCGGACCGCGCAGGCTCGGGTGGCGCAGGGTGACCGGCCCGACCCCCGGCGCGGGCACCCAGCCGGTGAGCGCGGCATACAGCTCGGCCTCCCGCTGCGGGTCGGCGCTGTCGAGCGGGAGCGCGGCGATCGGCCCGGTGTCGGAGTAGGCGGCGCGCTCCTCCATCACGCAGAAGGCGTTGCCGTCCGGGTCGGCCAGCACGACCCACGGCACCTCCCCCTGGCCGATGTCGACCGGGGTGGCCCCCAGCCCGGTGAGCCGCTCCACGACCTGCTGCTGCTGCGCCCCACCACGCAGGTCGAGGTGCAGCCGCCACCCGGGTGGCGGAGGCTCGGCGGCCGGCTCGATGCACACGTCCAGCCAGAGCTCGTCGTCGACCCACAACCGGCCCTCGTAGTCCTGCGGGCTGCCCGGGGCCAGGTCGACCAGGCCCAGCGCCGCCGACCAGAACCGGCCCGTGACCTGCGGGTCACGGGCCTGCAGGACGATGTTCTCCAACCGCATGTCGCGAGCGTAGGTCTCCTGGGTGACAGCCGCCGTCCGCTAGCGTCTGCCGAGCCCGTCCCACCCACGACATCGAGGTCACCCGCATGAGCCAGACCCAGCCCCGGACCCGCACCGGGGTCCAGCGCGCCATGGGCCCGCTGAACTCCGTCGTCGAGCGCTTCATCCCCTCGGCGCTGGTCTTCGCGATCGTCCTGACCGTCCTCGTCATGGTCGCCGCCCTCGGTCTCACCGACGCCGGGCCGGTCGACGTGGTCCGCGCGTGGGGCGACGGGCTGTCCGGGCTGCTGGCGTTCATGACCCAGATGGCGCTCATCCTGCTGCTCGGCTACATCCTCGCCAACACCGGCCCGGTCCGGGCCGGTCTGCGCCGGCTCGCGGCGGTGCCCCGCGGCCGGGTCATGCCCTACGTCTTCGTCGCCCTGGTGACCTGCGTGGCCGGGCTGTTCACCTGGGGCCTCGGGCTGGTCGTCGGCGCGCTGCTCGCCAAGGAGGTCGCCGCCGAGGGCCGCCGCCGGGGCGAGCCACGGCACTTCCCCCTGCTGGTCGCCGCCGGCTACACCGGCATGGTCGTGTGGCACATGGGCTACTCCGGCTCGGCGCCGCTGGTCGCGGCCACGCCCGACAGCTTCGTCAGCGAGCAGCTCGGCCAGCCGCTGCCCATCACCGAGACCACCTTCTCGACGTGGAACATCATCACCGCCGTCCTGGCCGTCGCCGTGGTCGCCGGCACCATCGCGCTCATGGCCCCGCGCCACGGCGCCGGGATCGTCGAGATGCCCGAGCACCGGATGGCCGACGACGAGGTCACCTACGACGTCACCACCCCCGCCGACCGCCTCGACGCCTCGCGCGTGCTGACGCTCGTCCCCGGTCTGCTGCTGCTGGCATACCTGGTCATCCACTTCAGCGGCGGCGGGACCATCACCCTGGACATCGTCAACTGGAGCTTCCTCACCCTGTGCCTGCTCCTGGTCCGCAACCCCTTCGAGATCATCGAGCTCACCCAGCGCGCCGCGTCGAACGTCGGCGAGATCCTCCTGCAGTTCCCGCTGTATGCCGGGATCATGGGCATCATGGCCGGCACCGGGCTCATCACGGTGCTCTCAGAGGCGCTCGTCTCGGTCTCCACGCCCGCCACGTTCGGCCTGCTGGCCTTCCTGTCCGCCGGCATCGTCAACTTCTTCGTGCCCTCCGGCGGCGGCCAGATCGCCGTGCAGGGCCCGGTGCTCCTCGAGGCCGCGAGCAGCCTGGGCGTCGACCCCGAGGTGGCCGTCATGGCGATCGCCTACGGCGACCAGTGGACCAACATGATCCAGCCGTTCTGGGCGCTGCCGCTGCTGGCGATCGCGGGGCTCAAGATCCGCGACATCCTCGGCTACACCACCGTCATCCTGCTGACGACCGGCGTGCTCTTCGCGGCCGCGCTGCTCGTCCTCGGCTCCGGGGTGTGAGCGGCTACAGCCCCTGCCAGGCGGGCTTGGCCGCCCACGCCTCCCGGTAGTAGTCCGCGAGCTCCAGCCGGCCCGCCGCCGCCTCGTCCACCAGCACGCTGACGTGCGGGTGCCACTGCAGCACGGTGGCCGGCCAGCGCGCCGAGACGGCGCCCTCCACCAGCTGGGCGGCGGCCCGGGCCTTGTGCTCCCCGGTGGCCAGGAGCACCACGTGGCGCGCCTGCAGGATCGTGCCCAGACCCTGGGTGAGGCAGTGCGTGGGCACGGCGTCGACGTCGTCGTCGAAGAAGCGGGCGTTGTCCTGCCGGGTGCGCCGGGTCAGTGTCTTGATGCGGGTGCGGCTGGCGAGCGAGGAGCCCGGCTCGTTGAAGGCGATGTGCCCGTCGGTGCCGAGCCCGAGGAGCTGCACGTCGACGCCGCCGGCCTCGGCGATGCGCCGCTCGTAGCCGGCGGCCGCGGCCGGCAGGTCCTGGGCGTCGCCGGGCGGGGTGTGCACCCGCTCCGCGGGGATGCCGGCGGGGTCGGTGAGCTGCTCGCGGATCTCGGTGCGGTAGCCGGCCGGGTGGCCCTCGGGCAGCCCGACGTACTCGTCCAGCGAGAACGTGCTGACCCCACCCAGGTCGAGGGTGCCGGCCCGCACCCGGGCCAGGAGGTCGGCATACACCGGGCGCGGGCTGGAGCCGGTCGCGAGGCCGAGCACGGCGTCGGGCCGGGAGCCGACCAGGCGGGCGATCACGTCGCCCACCAGCCGCCCCCGCTGCTGCTCGTCGTCGCAGATGACGACCTCCATCAGGCCACCACCTCCAGGCGGGTCGGTGCGGTCGGAGCTGGCTCGGGGAGCTGCAGCGCCCCGTGACCGGGGGTGAGGCGGCCGGCCAGCCGGGCGTGCCGGGCGCCGGTGACGCCGGCGACGGTGCCGGGCAGACCGTGCCAGGTGAGGAAGCCGAGGAGCGCGAAGAGGCACGCCTCCTTGGCGACGACGGGTATGCCGTGCGCCTTGCTCGTCGTCACGCGCGCGTCCGGGAGCGCCCGGGTCAGGCCGCGGAGAAGGGTGTCGTTGCGCGCGCCGCCGCCGCTGACGACGACCTCGGCGGGGGCGAACGGCGTCAGCGCGTCGGCCACGGTGCGGGCGGTCAGCGCGGTGAGGGTCGCCAGCAGGTCGAGGTGGGCGACCTCGCGGCCGAGCGTGCTGAGCGCCGCGTCGACGTGCCCGAGGTGGAAGCGCTCCTTGCCGGTCGTCTTCGGCGGTGCCTGGGCGTAGTAGTCGTCGGCCAGCAGCAGCGCGAGCAGCTCGTCGTCCACCCGGCCCGCGGCGGCTCCCGCCCCGTCCGCGTCGTAGGTCTGGCGGCCACCCGACTCACGGGCCACGACGGCGTCGACCAGGGCGTTGGCCGGGCCGGTGTCGAAGGCCCGCACCGGCGGGGTCGTCGAGGTCGGCGTAGTCGTCGAGGTCGGCGTAGTCGTCGAGGTCGGGGCGCCGGCGGCGGGCACGACGGTGACGTTGGCGATGCCGCCGAGGTTGAGCGCGGCGCAGGTATGCCCGCGTCCGCCGAGCCAGAGCGCGTCCCAGGTGCTGGCCAGCGGCGCCCCCTGGCCCCCGGCCGCGACGTCGGCGACGCGCAGGTCCGACACGACGGGCGCACCCGTGCGCTCGGCGATCCAGGCGGGCTGGCCCAGCTGCAGGGTGCCCCTGACCTCGCCGTCGACGACGTCGTGGAACAGCGTCTGCCCGTGCGAGGACACCAGCTCCGGGGTCCCCCCGGCCAGCTCGGTCCCGAGCGTGGCCACCGCGTCGGCGAAGGCCTGGCCGAGCCGGGTGTCGAGGCGGCACACCTCCTGCATCCCGAGGCGGCCCGGCGGGAAGGCGGCGAGGACGTCGGCCCGCAGGTCGGGGGCGAAGGGCACCGTCCCCGCGCCGAGCAGACGCGCCCGCACCACGTCGTCGTCGAGGCGCAGGTCGAGCGCGGCGACGTCGATCCCGTCCACGCTGGTCCCGGAGCCGGCGCCGACGACGATCACCGGAGCTCCCCGCCCGCCCGGGCGAGCGCCCCCCGCACCGACCCGTCGCCCTCGGTGAGGGCGGTGCGGGCCTGGTCGGACGGCATACCTCCGAGCAGCTGGACGACCGCCACCTTGGTGCTCCAGCCGGCCTCCTCCAGGGCCGCCGCGGCGGCCTCGGCGTCGCACCCGGCGACCCGCTGGACCATCCGCACGGCGCGGTCGCGCAGCTTGACGTTGGAGGCCTGCATGTCGACCATGAACGGCCCGTGGGTCTTGCCCAGCCGCACCATCACCGCGGTCGACAGCGCACCCAGCAGCATCTTCTGCGCGGAGCCGGCCTTGAGCCGTGTGGAGCCGCTGATGACCTCGGGCCCGGTGGGGATCTCGATGGCATGGTCGGCCCCGGCCGAGGCCCGGGCGCCCTCGTTGTTGGAGACCGCGACGGTGAGGGCGCCGAGCTCGGCGGCCGTCGCCAGACCCTCGAGGACGTAGGGCGTGCGGCCCGACGCGCTGATGCCCACCACGACGTCCTGCGGTCCGACGCCGGCCTCGCGCACCATGGCCGCCCCGGCCGCGCCGTCGTCCTCGGCGCCCTCGCGCGCCTCGACCATCGCCTCGACGCCCCCGGCGGGCAAGGCCCGCACGAGGTCGGCGGGGGTGCCGTAGGTCGGTGGCAGCTCCGAGGCGTCGACGAAGGCGAGCCGCCCCGGCGTCCCGGCGCCGAGGTAGAACATCCGCCCGCCTCCCCGGAGCCGGTCGGCGATGTCGTCGACGGCCGCCGCCACGGCGGGGACCACGCCGAGCAGGGTGGGGGCGACCGTGGCCTCGGCCTCCCACAGCTCGCGCAGCACCGCCGCGGTGCCGCGCTCGTCGAGGTCCAGCAGGTCCTCCCGCACGCCCTCGGTCGCGAGCGCGCCGATGACCTCGTCGGGGGCCTGGCCGGCGGACTCGGTGGTTCGGACCGGCTCCGCCGCGCGGCCGGTGCGGCGGGTCACGCTCACCTGGCCGGCCAGCACCGGGGCCAGCTCGCCGGACCAGGCCTGGCGGGCGAGCGTCTCCGCGCCGTCCAGCGAGGTCCCGGCCGCGGGCAGCACGGCACCCCCCACCGCGGCCGCGAAGGGCTCGGTGAGCAACGGCCCGACCTCGGTCAGCCCCCCGGCCAGGCAGACGGGGAGGGCGGGGTCGACCGCGTCCCGTGCCGCCATCGCCGTGCGGGCCAGCGCCGCGGCGGCGTCCTGCCAGATCTGCACGGCGACGGGGTCTCCGGCGCGCGCGGCCTCGGCGACGTCCCGGGCGAAGGAGGCGACGAGCCGAGAGGGGTGCTCGGCCGAGTGGACCGCGGACGGCAAGCCCGCGAGGTCGCCGAAGCGCCGCGTCGCCGCCTGCTCCAGAGCGGCCGCCCCTCCCCTGCCGTCCCGGTGCTCGAGGGCGGCGCGCAGGCCGGCGCGGCCCACGGCATACCCGCTGCCGTCGTCGCCGAGCAGGAAGCCCCACCCGTCGCGCACCGCGGTGCGCCCGGCCACGTCGGCCGCGAGCGCGACGGCGCCGGTGCCGGCCGCCACGACGACCCCGGGCCGGTCCCCGACCGCCCCGACGTAGGTGGTCGTCACGTCCCCGGTGAGCACCACCGTGTCGGCGAACTCCTCTAGCAGGGCCGCGGCCAGGTCGTCCCGTCGAGCGCTGGCCGCGTGGTAGCCGACGAGCCCGACGGCCAGCACGTCGACCCGCGACCCGCCGAGCCCCAGCGCGCCGCTCAGCGACCGCACCGCCCCCACGACCTGCTCCACCCCGTCCGCGGCGGCCAGGCCCACGACCCCCGGGCCGTCGGCCTCGCGCACCTCCTCGCCGCGGCGCCAGCGGCCCCGGGCTCCCGTCTTGCCGAGGTCCACCGCCAGGAGGTCGACCGCCACGCCGTCGTGCTCGTTCGTCGTTGACATCACGGGAGGCAGTATGCCAATCTCTGGACCATTGGTCTAGCACCGTTGGTCTAGAAGACTCTGACAAGGACGTGAGAGCAGATGCCCGCACCGCACCCCCGCCACCGCCGCGCCCTCCTCGCCGGCGCCGTCCTCCCCCTCGGGGCCGCGCTCGCCCTCGGCGGTGCCGCGACCTCGCAGGCGGCCCCCGCGCCGACCGGAGCACCGTGGACGACGTGCAGCCCGGCGCCCGAGGCGCCGCTGCACGAGATGCGCGGGGTGTGGATCGCCAGCGTCGCCAACATCGACTGGCCCTCCCGGCCCGGGCTGAGCCCGCAGGAGGCGCAGGCCGAGCTCGAGGCGTGGTACGACGAGGCGCTGGCCTCCGGCCTCAACAGCGTGGTCGTGCAGGTCCGCCCCACGGCCGACACCTTCTGGCCCTCCGAGCTCGAGCCCAGCAGCGCCTGGCTCACCGGGGAGCAGGGCGCCGACTTCGGCGGCTGGGACCCGATGGCCTTCGCCGTCGAGGAGGCCCACGCGCGCGGCCTGGACTTCCACGCGTGGTTCAACCCCTACCGCGTCACCCTCACCGGCACCGACCCCTCGGTCCTGGCCGAGGACCACCCGGCCCGGGTCAACCCCGACTGGACCGTCGCCTACGGCGGCAAGCTCTACTACGACCCGGGTGTCCCGGCCGTCCGCGAGCACACCACCGCCGTCATCATGGAGGCGGTCGAGCGCTACGACATCGACGGCGTCCACTTCGACGACTACTTCTACCCCTACCCCGTGGCGGGCGAGGAGTTCCCCGACGACGAGAGCTACGCCGCCTACGGCGCGGGGTTCGCCGACCGCGGGGACTGGCGGCGCGACAACGTCAACCAGCTCATCGAGGGGCTGCACGAGCAGATCGAGGCCGCCAAGCCGCACGTCGCCTTCGGGGTCAGCCCGTTCGCCGTCTGGCGCAACGCCGGCACCGACCCGGAGGGCTCGGACACGACGGCCGGCGCGCAGACCTACGACGACCTGTATGCCGACACCCGCCGGTGGGTGCAGGAGGAGTGGATGGACTACGTCCTGCCCCAGGTCTACTGGGCCATCGGCTTCGAGCCGGCCGCCTACGACGTCCTGGTCCCCTGGTGGAGCGAGCAGGTGGAGGGCACCGACGTGGCGCTGTGGATCGGGCAGGCGACCTACAAGGTCGGCACCTCCACCCAGTCGCCGGAGTGGTCCGACCCCGCGGAGATGGTGCGCCACCTCGACCTCAACGAGCAGTACCCGCAGGTCACCGGGGACGTCTACTTCTCCGCCAAGGACGTCCGCGCCAACCGGCTCGACCACTGGTCGCTCCTGCAGGCCGAGCACTACGCCGACCCGGCCCTGCCGCCCGCGCTGAACCCCGGGACCACGCCCGAGGTCGACGCCCCGACGAGGGTCCGCACCGAGCGCACGGCCGAGGGCACCGCGGTGTCCTGGGCCCACGCCGGAGACGACGCCGGGTTCGCCGTCTACCGCGTCGAGGACGCCCGCGGCCCGGGCCGCGTCGACTGCGACGACCTGGACGCCGACAGCCTCGTCGCGGTCCTGGGCACCGGCGACACCGCCTGGACCGACCCCGAGGGCGACAAGCACGACGTCTACGTCGTCACCGCGCTCTCCGCCGACAACACCCAGTCCACCGCGTCCCGGCCGGTGCGCGGACGATGAGCGCCGAGCCGGCGCGCGAGCCGGTGCCCACGAACGGCTCCCGGGGCGCCAAGGCCGAGCTGGTGCGCCAGCGCCTGGAGGACCTCATCGCCCCGATGCGCCCCGGCGAGCCGCTGCCCGCGGAGCGCGACCTCGCGGCCCACCTCGGGGTCGCGCGGATGACCCTGCGCCGCGTGGTCGAGTCGCTCGTCGCCGACCACCGGCTCATCCGCCGGCCGGGGGCCGGGACGTTCGTCGCGCCCGAGCGGGTCGACCAGCAGCTGTCCGCCACGTCGTTCTCCACCGACATGCGCTCGCGCGGCATGACGCCGGGCGCGCACACGGTGTGGGCCCGCCAGCAGCCGGCCGGCATGATGCTCGCCTCGGTGCTGGGGGCCGACCCCACCTCCGCCGTCATCCACGTGCGCCGGGTCCGCACCGCCGACGGCGAGCCGATGGCGCTGGAGGACCTGCACGTCCCGGCCGAGCTCGTCCCCGGGCTGACCGGCGCCGATCTCGAGGACGCCTCGTTCTACCAGCTGCTCGAGGCGCGCTACGGGCTCACCATCAGCGCCGGGACCCAGACCATCGAGCCGCACCTCGTCACCGCCGAGGAGGCCGAGCAGCTGCACACCAGCGCCGGCTGCCCCGCCTTCCTCTTCGAGCGCACCTCCCGGGTCGCCGACGGACGGGTCGCGGAGTTCGTCCGCTCGGTCTACCGCGGCGACCGCTACCGCATCCTCGTCGACCTCTTCCCCGCCGCCCCCGGCGGACGACCCTGACCACGGCATACCGGCAGACCCACCACCACCACCGGAAGGACACCATCATGAAGCGCACCACCCGCCTGCTCGCGCTGGCGACGGCCACCACCCTCACGCTCACCGCCTGCGGCGGAGGCGGTGAGGACACCGGCTCGGGAGACGACGGATCCGGCGAGGCCATGGATGCCTCAGGTGAGACCCTGAGCGTCTGGATCATGGAGGGCACGAACCCCGATGCCACGCCCTTCTTCGAGGAGGTGAGCACGGCCTTCGAGGAGGAGACCGGCGCCACCCTGGACATCCAGTTCATCCCCTGGGCCTCGGCGCACGACCAGTTCGTCAACTCGATCGCCGGCGGCACCGGCCCGGACGTCGCGGAGGTGGGCACCACCTGGACCCCCGAGTTCGGGGACGCCGGCGCGCTGATGGACCTCGGCCCGCAGATCGAGGAGTCCGGCCTGGGCGACGCCTACGTGGAGAGCGTGCTGGAGTCCGGCACCTACGACGGTGCCGTCTACGGCGCCCCGTGGTATGCCGGCGTCCGCTCGATCATCTACCGCGCCGACCTCTTCGAGGAGAACGGCATCGAGCCGCCCACCACCTGGGACGAGCTGGCGGAGGCCGGTGACGCCCTCAAGGAGGCCGACCCGGACCTCATCCCCTTCCCGATCCCCAACTCGACGCACACCACCACCCCGTTCATCTGGGGTGCCGGCGGTGAGATCGCCGTGCAGGAGGGCGACACCTGGACCTCCGGCCTGGACTCCCCCGAGGCGGTCGAGGGCCTGGCCTACCTGGAGTCCCTGGTCGAGGAGCACGAGCTGTCCACCCCGGCCGCGAGCACGTGGAACGAGGCCGACACCCGCGACGCCTTCGCCCGCGGCGAGGCGGGCATGATCATCAGCGGCTCCTGGACCCCGAAGTCCATCGTCGAGGCCAACGCCGACCTGGAGGGCAAGCTGGGCGTCGTGCCGATCCCCGGCCCGGACGGCGGCATGTCGCCCTCCTTCGCGGGCGGCTCGCACCTGTCCGTCTTCGAGACGGCCGAGAACCAGGAGCTCGCCTGGACCTTCGTCGAGATGATGACGACCGGCGAGTATGCCCAGATGTGGGGCGAGCAGACCGGCTTCTTCCCCGCGACGGACGACCTGCTCACCCAGCTCGAGGAGGCCGAGGACCCGCTGGTCGCGCCGTTCGCCCTGCAGATGAAGGACGGCAGCGCCACGCTCCCGGTCACCCCGCTGTGGGGCCAGGTCGAGGGCGCGCAGACCATCCCCGCGATGATGGAGTCCATCCTCGGGGGCGGGGCCGACGCGGAGGAGGCCGCCACCACCGCTGCGGACGAGATGAACGAGATCTTCGGCTCGTGAGCTCGCCCGCCCTGGGGTCGGCGCGGCGGCCGTGGCTGCTGCTCGCGCCGACCCTGGCCGTCATCGGCATCCTGCTGCTGTGGCCCATGGTGCGGGTCGTCGTCCTGTCCTTCCAGGACTTCGGCCTGCGCGAGCTGGTCCGCGGCGGCGCCGAGCTGATCGGCCTGCAGAACTACCGCGACATCCTCACCGACGAGCGGCTGTGGCGGGTGGCGCTGCCCAACACCGTCGTCTTCGCCCTGGTCTGCGTCGTCCTGACCGTGGTCGTCGGCACCCTCGTGGCGCTGCTGCTGCACCGCCTCTCCCCCGGCTGGCGGACCCTGGTGATGATGGCGGTCATGGCGGCCTGGGCGATCCCGGCCGTGACCGGCACCTACGTCTGGGTCTACCTCTTCGACGCCCGGGCCGGCTTCCTCACCGGCGTGCTCGGCCAGCTAGGGCTCGTCGACGTCGCCACCCAGAACCTCTTCACCGAGCGCGGCTGGTTCTACGCCATCGCCACCCTCAACGTCGTCCACCACGGCTTCCCGTTCGTCGCGGTGACCGTGCTCGCCGGGCTCGTGACGATCCCCTCCGAGCTGCCCGAGGCGGCGATGATCGACGGCGCCAACGCCTGGCAACGGTTCCGGCACGTCACCCTGCCCATGCTCAAGCCGGTCTTCGCCATCGTCACCATCCTGTCCACCATCTGGGACTTCAAGGTGTTCACGCAGATCTACCTCATGCCCGGCGGCGACGGCTCCAACCGTGAGGTGCTCAACCTGGGCACGTGGAGCTACATCACCGCCATGTCGCAGAACCAGTTCGGTCTCGGCGCGGCGATCGCCGTGCTGCTCACCGTCCTGCTGCTGGTCATCACGGCGGTCTACCTGCGGACGCTGTTCAAGGAGGAGGAGCTGTGAGGCGGCTGCTCGGGCGCGGCGGGCTGGTCCTGGCCAGCGTCGTCGTCGTGGTCTTCAGCATCTTCCCGGTGTTCGTCATGGTCGGCACCGCGCTCGACCCGGCCGCCAACGCGGGCGGGCGCGGCGTCATACCCTCCGGGATTTCCTTCGAGCACTTCGGGCGGGTGCTCTCGGAGACCCGATTCCCGGACTACCTGCTCAACTCGCTCATCGTCGCGGTGGTCACCGTCGTGGCGAGCGGCCTGCTGGCGCTCTTCGCCGCCGTGGCCGTGGCCCGCTTCCGCTTCTCCGGGCGCACCAAGATCCTCATGATGATCCTCATCGTGCAGATGGTGCCGATGGAGGCGCTCGTCATCCCGTTGTTCCTGCAGGCCAAGACCCTGGGCCTGCTCAACAGCCTGCTGGGGCTCTCGGTGGTCTACATCGCCTTCAGCCTGTCCTTCGCGATCTGGACGCTGCGCGGCTTCGTCGCCGCGGTGCCGGTCGAGCTGGAGGAGGCGGCCTACCTCGACGGGGCGAGCTGGTGGCAGATGTTCTGGAAGGTGCTCTTCCCGCTCGTCGCTCCCGGGCTGGTCGCGGTCAGCGTGTTCAGCTTCATCCTGGCGTGGAACGAGTTCATCTTCGCGCTCACCTTCATGGCCGACGACGACATGTACACCGCCGCCGTCGGCCTGCGGACCTTCTTCACCCGCGGGGGCACCGACTGGGGTGCCGTCATGGCGGCCAGCTCGATCATCACCGTCCCGGTCATGATCTTCTTCGTCGCCGTCCAGTCGCGGCTCTCCAGCGGACTCATGTCAGGAGCGACCAAGGGATGACCGGAACCGACGCATCCACCGACGACCAGCTGCTGCGCCGGGCGGCGCTCGGCGTGCTCGTCCCCGGCTTCGTGGGGACGACCCTGCCGGACTGGCTCGGGGAGCTGCTCGAGGAGGGTATGGCCGGCGTCTGGCTCTTCGGCCACAACGTCCAGGACGACGAGCAGGTGAGGGCGCTCTCCGCGCAGGTGCACGCGCGACGTCCGGAGGCCCTGGTGGCCGCGGACGAGGAGGGCGGCACGGTCACCCGGCTGCACCACCGGGACGGCTCCCCGTGGCCGGGGGCGTGGGCACTGGGGGTGGCCGACGATGTCGCGCTCACCCGGGAGGTGATGGCCGGTCTGGGCCGGCAGCTGCGGGAGGTCGGCATCGACGTCACCGCCGCGCCGGACGCGGACGTCAACACCGAGCCGGCGAACCCGGTCATCGGGGTGCGCTCCTTCGGACCGGACGCCGAGCGGGTCGCCGGGCACGTCGCGGCGGCCGTCGAGGGCCTGGACGAGGCGGGCGTCCTCGCCTGCGCCAAGCACTTCCCCGGCCACGGCTCGACCCGCGTCGACTCCCACCTCGACCTGCCGGTGCTGGACGTCGACGACGAGGTCCTGCGGGCGCGCGAGCTGGTGCCCTTCGCCGCCGCGGTCCACGCGGGGGTGCCGATGGTCATGACCGGCCACCTGGTGGTGCCCGGGCACGGCGACCTCCCGGCCACGCTCAACCCCTCGGTGCTGCGCGTGCTGCGAGAAGACCTCGGCTTCGAGGGCGTCATCTGCACCGACGCCCTCGACATGGCCGCGGTGGCGCAGGGCTGGGGCCGGGCCGGGGCGGCCGTGCTGGCCCTCGCCGCCGGCGCCGACCTGCTGTGCATCGGCAACCCCGTCCACCCCGGCGACTACGACGCCCGGCAGGACACCCTGGCGCTGGCCGACGCGGTCGTCGGCGCCGTGCGGCGGGGTGACCTATCCCGGGAGCGGCTGCTCGAGGCGGCCGGGAGGGTGGCCCGGCTGGGTCGGCAGCAGGCGCAGCGGCGGGGCGCACCGAGCGAGCAGACCAGCGACGCGGCGGCGGCCCGGGCGGGGAGGGCCGCCGCCGCGCGCGCCGTGCGGGTGGTCGGGCAGACCCCCGTGCTGCGCGGCCCGGACGTCGCCGCGCTGGGCGGTGGCGCCAACATCGCCAGCGGCGCGCGCCAGGAGGTCCTCACCCGGGTCCTGGCGCGAGAGCTCGGGGGCCGGGTCGTGGAGCCGTCGAGGGCTGTCGCCGACACCACCGACCGTGGTGGACTGGTCCTCGTGAGCGACGACCACACCGACCTCGGTGACGACGCCGGCGCCGAGATCGCCCGCGCACTGCTGGCCCGGTGCGACGTCCTCGTGCACACCGGGATCCGGGAGCTGCCGGACGGGGACGCGCCGGCCTGCGTGGTGCGGACCCATGGTGGGGGCGCCGCGAGCGCGGCCGCCGCCGCCGACGTCCTGCGGGGGGCCCGATGAGGGAGCGGATGATCATCTCCGGCGAGCAGGTCCTGTGGCCCGACGGCACCCTCGCCGGGGGCTGGATCGCCGTGGAGGGTGACCGGATCACCCAGGTCGGGCGGGACGCCCCGCTCTACCCCGCCGACCGGCACACCCCGTTCCTGGCCCCGGGGTTCGTCGACATGCACTGCCACGGCGGGGGCGGGCATACCTTCGCCACGACCGACCCGGACGAGGTCCGCGCCGCCGCCGCGACCCACCACGCGGCGGGCACGACCACGGTGGTCGCCTCCCTCGTCTCGGCCGACCCGCAGACCCTGCTCGGGCAGGTCCGCGCGCTGGCGCCGCTCGTGCGCGGCACGATGATCGCCGGCATCCACCTGGAGGGTCCCTGGCTGAGCCCGCTGCACCGCGGCGCGCACCGGCTGGAGGACCTGCGCAACCCGGACCCGGCGGAGATCGACGCGCTGCTGGAGGCCGGCGCCGGCACGATCTGCATGGTGACCCTCGCACCGGAGCTGCCCGGCGGGATGGAGGCGGTCCGCCGGTTCGTCGCGGCCGGCGTGGTGGTCGCCGTGGGGCACACCGACGCCGACGCCGACCAGCTGCGCGAGGCGGTCGACGCCGGGGCCACCGTGGTCACCCACCTCTTCAACGCCATGCGTCCCCTGCACCACCGTGACCCCGGCCCGGTGGTGGCCGCCCTCGCCGACCCCCGGCTCGCGGTCGAGCTCATCGTGGACGGCGTCCACGTCCATCCCGACGTCGTGGAGCTCACGGTGCGCAGCACCCTGTCGCGGATCGTGCTGGTGAGCGACGCCATGGCCGGTGCGGCGGCCGCGGACGGCCGCTACCGCCTCGGCCCGATGGACGTCGAGGTGGTCGACGGGGTGGCACGGACCCTGGACAACGGGAGCATCGCCGGGAGCACCCTCACGCTCGACCGGGCGGTGCGCACCAGCGTCGCGGCCGGGGTCGCACGCTGCGCGGCCCTGCTGTCGGCGACCTGGGGCCCGGCCCGGACCCTCGGGCTGGACGCCGGCCAGCTGGCGCCCGGGCACCGCGCCGATGTCGTGGGTCTCGACCGTGACCTGGGCGTGCGCCTCGTCCTGCGGCACGGCGAGCTCCTCCGAGACGACGTGGCGGACCGTCCCCCCCACGACGACTGAGCCGACCTGCAGCAGGGCTGCAGACCGGCTCAGTCCCGGGTTCACGAGCTCACGCGTCCGGGTGGCACCACTCCAGCGTGCGAGATGGACCGCCGGACTCCGTGTCCGCCAGCTCGATGGACCTGTCGGTGATCGCCTGTGATGTGGTCTCCACGTCGATCACCGTGTGGCGCACCGACGCGTCGCCGCGCCGTGCGCCGGGGAAGAGACAGTTGCTCTCACGGTGCTGACGGTACGTCTGTCGGGCCCGCAGCGAAAGGTCCTGTGACAAACCTTTGCCGAAGCGAGACCTTGGCGACCCTGGGCAACGGTCCTCAGCACTCGATGCCGATGTCGCCCTGGCAGCCGACCTCGGGCCCGACCGGCCCGGTCATCTCGTCGCGGCGCCGCCGCAAGTGGGCGCGCTCGGTCTCGTTGCCGCACGCGGCCAGGGCGGTGTCGAGCTGCTGGAGCGCCGCGGCCACCTGGCCCGACCGGGCGAGCAGCTCGGCGCGGATCGCGGGCAGCCGGTGGCTGCCCGCGATCTGGAGACCGTCGAGGGCGGCGAGGCCGGCCTGCGGACCGTGCGCCTCCGCGACGGCGACGGCCCGCGCCAGCCGGGCGGGCGGCGACGGGGCGAGGACCAGCAGCTGGTCGTAGAGCGCGACGACACGGTCCCACCTCGTCTGCGCGCTGCCCGGGGAGGCGGCGTGCTCGGCGGCGACGAGCGCCTGCAGCAGGTAGGTCCCCGCCAGCTCCGGCAGCGGGGTCCCGACGACCACGGGCGAGGCGAGCAGCTGCCGAGCCTCCTCGATCTCGCGGTGGTGCCACCGGTCGCGGTCCTGGTCGGCCAGCAGCACCAGCCGGCCCTGGTCGTCCACGCGGGCGTCCCGGCGGGAGTGCTGCAGCAGCACTAGCGCCAGCAGGGCCGTGAGCGTGGGGTCCTCGGGTCGCAGCGCGCGCACCGTGCGGACCAGCCGCACCGCCTCTCCCGCGAGCTCGGCGCGCAGCAGGTGCGGGCCGCTGGCCGGGGCGTACCCGGCCGTGAAGGCGAGGTATGCCGTCTGCGCGACGGTCTCGAGGCGCCCGGGCAGGGCGGCGAGGTCGGGGACGGCGAAGGGGATGCCGGCGGTGACGATCTTCTTCTTCGCGCGGGTGAGGCGGGCGGCCATGGTGGGCTCGGGCACGAGGAAGAGCGCGGCGACGTCGTGGGTGCTCACGCCCAGCACCAGCCGCAGGGCCAGCGCGCTCGCGGCCTCCGGGACCAGGGCCGGGTGGGTGCACATCAGCACCAGCCGCAGCAGGTCGTCCTCGACCAGGTCACCGGGGTCGGCCATGGCCCGCGGGGGACGGCGGTCGAGGTCGGTCGCGAGCAGCCCGCGGCGCCGGCCGGCCATCGCCTCGGCACGGAGCCGGTCGACGACGCGGCGGCGGGCCACGGTCTGCAGCCAGCCGGCCGGGTTGGCCGGCGCGCCGTCCCGCGGCCACTGCCGGGCGGCGGCCTCCACCGCGTCGCCGAGGGCGTCCTCGACGAGGTCGAGGCGCCGGAAACGGGCGAGGAGCAGGGCGACCAGGCGGCCCCACTCCTCGCGCACGACCTCGTCGAGCTCGGTGGGCATCGCGGTCAGGAGGGGTCGATCACCGGGCTGACCTGCATGTCGTAGGGCGGCAGCACCGTGAGCAGGTCGAGCACCACGTCGAGGTCAGGAGCCTCGAGCAGGTAGAACCCGCCGAGCTGCTCGACCGCCTCGGCGTAGGGACCGTCGGTGACCGTGCGCTCGCCGCCACGGGTGCGGACGACCGTCGCCGTGTCACCCGCCCCCAGCGCCTCGGCGGCGAGGATCTCCACGCCCTCCCGGTCCCGGCAGGCGGCGTCGAAGGACTCGAACTGCCCCATGATCGCCTGCTTGTCCGCCTCGCTCATCGTGGACCAGGCGGGCACCTCCCCGTCGGCCGCGAGCAGCACGAGATACCTCATCGCTGCCACCTCCTCGTCCCACCCGGGCACCCCGGGGTGCCGGTGCTGCGAACGGTGCGTCGCCTCATACGTCTCTCCTCATCGTCTCCGCGGGCCGCCGGGCGCGACCTCACCAGCATGTCGGACGAGGAGGCGCGAGATCGACAGATCACTCAGGACTTTTTCGGGGGCAGGCCCGGCATGCCCTAGATTGCCGGGCGTGAGCGCCCAAGCCCCGTCCTCTGTCATCCTCATCCGTGCCGAGAACTTCGTGCCCAACCCGGCCACCGCCACCGACAACGCCTTCCAGCACGACGTGCCCGTGGGGCAGTCGGTCGAGGTGACCTCGGCGGCGGCGCTGGCGGAGATGGACGCGGTGGCGCAGGCGCTGCGGGACGTCGGGGTGCGGGTCCACGTCTTCAGCGACGCCGACCACACCCGGCCGGACAGCGTCTTCCCGAACAACTGGCTGTCCACGCACCCGGGCGGCTACGTCGCGGTCTACCCGATGTATGCCTCGAACCGCCGGCACGAGCGGCGCGGCGACATCCTGGAGATGCTCAAGGCGGACTACCGGCTGCAGACGATCGTCGACTACTCCGGGCTCGAGCCGGACGGCATCTTCCTGGAGGGCACCGGCGCGATGGTGCTGGACCACGTCTCCCGGGTGGCCTACACGGCCGTCAGCCACCGGGCCGACACGCACGTGCTGGAGCGCTTCTGCAGCGACTTCAACTACGAGCCGATGCCGTTCGAGGCGGTCGACGCGGGCGGGGTGCCGGTCTACCACACCAACGTCATCGCCTGCATCGGTACCGACGTCGCGCTCATCGCCCTCGACATGATCCGCGACGAGCAGCGCCGCCGGGAGGTGCGCGAGCGGCTGGAGGTCACCGGGCGCGAGATCGTCGAGCTCAGCGAGCACCAGGTGCGGGAGTTCGCGGGCAACGCTGTCGAGCTGCTGGGGCGGACCCCGGAGGGTCGGCGGCAGCACGTCATGGCCATGTCCGGGCGGGCCCGGCGCAGCCTCACCGGGCCGCAGATCACCGCGATCGAGCGGTCCTGCCAGATCGTGTCGGTGGACATCCCCACCATCGAGCTGGCCGGTGGCTCGGTGCGGTGCATGATCGCCGGGGTCCACCTGGACCCTCGTCGCACCGGGGCGCCCGAGCCGACGGCGACCGCCGAGGCCATCGACGAGGCGCCGGTCAGCGCGGACGGCCAGGTGGAGGAGCCCCGCCCGCGGAGCACCGGCCGCGAGGCCGAGCAGCCGCAGCCGGTCTGAGGGCGCCGAGCGCACCGAGGTACCGAGCGCTGATCCAGGGGCTCCCCTGACCGGTCGAGGGGCCCGCTGCCTCGTCGGGACGCCCGGTCGAGGGGCCCGCTGCCTCGTCGGGACGCCCGGTCGAGGGGCCCGCTGCCTCGTCGGCACGCCCGGTCGACTCGCCGCCGGGCCCCCGGTGCGCGAGCATGAGGTCATGACGACCACACCCCGGCGGCGGCCCCTCGCGCTCTACGACGGCGACTGCGGCTTCTGCACGCGGGCGGCGGGGTGGATCCCGCGGCTGGGCGCCCGGGTGGACGTCTCGTCGCTGCAGGAGCACGACCTCGCCGCCCTGGGCGTCGACGCCGGGCGCACCGAGCTGGAGATGCCGGTGGTGCTGCCCGGCGGGCAGGTCGCCTATGGCCACCGTGCGTGGGCGCAGATCCTCGCCCACTGCCCCCAGCCGCTGCGGACCCTCGGGCTGGTCCTGGGCTCGCGGGTCATGGAGCGCCCGGGCGCCGCCGTCTACCGGCTGGTGGCGGCCAACCGGGGTCGGCTGCCCGGCGGCACCGCCCAGTGCGCCGTCCCGGACCACGGGTGAGGAGCAGCGAGGTCTCGACCTCGGCGCGCGGGCCGCTGCCGGTCGACGAGGCCTGGGAGCGGTATGCGGACCCCACCCGCTGGGCGGACTGGGCGCCGCACCTGCGCCGCGTCGAGGTCGACGGGGTGCCCGCCGGGGTTTCGACCCGGCTGCACGCGGGGATGTCCGGTCGGGTGCACGGGACGCTCGGGCTCGCGGTGGACTTCGTCGTCACCGCGGTGGACGAGCCGACGCGGACGTGGTCGTGGACCGTGCGGCTGGTGCGCCCGGTGCCGGGCCCCTTCCGCCTCGACCTGCACCACACCCTCGTGGACGTCCCGGACAGCACCGGGTCGAGCACCGAGGCCGGCCTCGTGCTGCGCGGGCCGGCACCCGTCGTGCTCGCCTACCGGCCGGTGGCGCGGTGGGCGCTGCGACGCCTGGTGAGCTAGCTCGAGATTCCTGCGCCAGCTGATCATCACCCTCGACGGGGTCGTCGACTCCCCCGGCATCCGGCTGTTCGCCGACGGGCCGCACCAGAGGCTCACGCTGGTGGAGTCGCAGACCTACGGCAACGAGGTCACCATGGCCGTGTACGACGTCCGGCACTGAGGACGATGCCGGGCGGCGGGGCTGGCGAGTCCCGGGGGATCGGTGACTGGTCGAGTCGGGCGGTCTGGTTCGATCGGGGTATGCCCGCCCCCCGCCGGACGCTGCGCGTCACCACCCGCAACGCGACCTTCCAGCGGTGGGAGTCGTTCCTGGGCAACCGCCGGGCACGGCACCGGGCGGGTGAGTTCCTCGTGCACGGCGTCCGCCCGATCGACCAGGCGCTGGCCCACGGCTGGCCGGTGCGCGCGCTGCTGCGCCCGCTCGGCGGCCGGCCCTCAGAGTGGGCCGCCCACGTGTGGGCGGACGCGGCTGGCGAGCGCTTCGAGGTCGCGCCCGGGCTGCTGGCCGAGCTGGCCCAGCGGGAGGACGAGCGGACCGAGTTCGTCGCCGTGGTCGGGATGCCCGCCGACGACCTGGGGCGGGTGGCGGGGTCGGCGGGGACTGAGGCAGCGACGACGCACGGTCTCGGTGCTGCTGCGGTCGAGGGTCGTGCGGGCGGTCCTGCAGCGTCGAGCGACCGGCCGCCGCTGGTCACGGTCTTCGACCGGCCGGGGCAGCCCGGCAACATCGGGACGCTGCAGCGCTCGATCGACGCCTTCGGGGGCACCGGCCTCGTGGTGACCGGGCACGCGGCCGACCCCTACGACCCCAAGGCGGTCCGCGCCTCGACCGGCTCCTGCTTCGCCGTCCCGACCGTGCGCGTCGACGCGGCGCAGTCGGTGCTCGACTGGGTGGAGGCGCAGCGTCGGGTCGGGGTGCCGATGCAGGTCTGGGGCACCGACGAGCACGGCGAGACCGACCTGTCGGCCGTGCCCTGGGAGCTGCCGACCGTGCTCGTGCTGGGCAACGAGACGCGCGGCATGGCGAAGACGTGGCGCGAGGCCTGCGACGGCGTCCTCAGCATCCCCATGGTGGGGTCGGCCAGCTCGCTCAACGCGGCCGTCGCCGGGTCGATCGTGCTGCACGCCGCGATGCGCGGCCGCTCACGCTGACTCCTGCGCGGAAGTGTTACCTCTGCCCTGATGCATCCCGGCAGAGGTGCATCTTCGGCACACGAGTCGGGGTCTGGCCGCTCACGCTCGCTCCCGCGTCAGCCCGCCGTCAGCTCTCGGCGGCCCCCAGCCGGCGGGCCAGGTCGTCGATCCCGTTGACGGTGAGCTCGGGGGCGGCCAGGTGGCCGGGGTACCGGGCCGCGCCGCGCTCGACCCACGCCGTCCGCAGCCCGGCCGCCCGGGCGCCGTGCAGGTCCCAGGGGTGCACCGCGACGAGCATCGCGTCGGCGGGGGCGACCCGGCATACCTCGAGGGCATAGGCGTAGGACTCCGGCGCCGGCTTCCACCGCGGCGCGTCCTCGACGGTCAGCAGCCGCTCGAAGCGGTCGAGCAGCCCGGCCCGCTCGAGGAGCCCCTGCGCCACCGCCGTCGACCCGTTGCTCAGCGTCACCAGGCGCACGCCGGCGTCGTGGAGCCGGCGCACCCCCGCCTCGACGTCCTGGTGCAGCGCGAGCCGGCCGAAGCCAGCCAGCACGTGCTCGACCGCCCCCTCCACCTCGGTATGCCGCAGCTCGCGCGCGAGCATCGGCCGGAGCACGGCGCGACCGACGTCGGCGAAGCGCGGGTTGTCGCCGGCCGCATGGAGGGCGAAGCCGTCCCGCAGCAGCGAGGCGAACCACGTCGTGGCCATCGCCCGAGGGGCACCCACCTCGACGAACCGGTCGGCCATCGGGCTCATGTCGGACAGGGTCTCGTTGACGTCGAAGATCAGGAGTGCCGGCGCGGAGGTCATCGCCCCATCATGGCCGTGTCGTCCTCCGCCGGGAAGAGCCGTGCCCGCTCGGCGGCGACGACCCGCCGGGCGAGGTCGGCCTCGCTGAGGTCGTAGGCCTCGGGAGCGCTCCGGGCGGTCTCGCTGACCCGCGCGTACGTGTCGAAGGCGCCGGCCTTGACCGAGAGCAGCTCGACCAGCCGCTCGTCGACGCTGTCCTCGGTGAGCGGGCGGTGCACCTGGACGGTCTGCAGCTGGCCCATCCGGCGGGCCCGCGCGACCGCCTGCCACTCGGTGGTGGGCTTGAGCTGCGGCTCGCAGAGCACCACGACCGAGGCCGCCTGGATGTTGAGCCCGACCCCCACGGCCTGGATCTGCGCGACCAGGGCGGCCCCGCCGGCCGCCCGGGAGAAGTCGTCGACGACCTGCTGGCGGCGGGCCGGCGGCACCGAGCCGGTGAGCGGCCCGAAGACCGGCCCCGGCAGGCTCGCCGCGACCCGGTCCAGCACGTCGCGGAAGTAGGAGAAGACGATGACGCGGCGGCCGTTCTCCTCCGCCTCGGCCACGACCTCGAGCAGGTGGGCGAGCTTGGCCGACCGCATCCCCGAGGCGAAGGCGGCCCGCCGCATCGCCATGAAGCTGCCGGACGCGACGGCGTCGCGGTAGGCCGCCTCGTCGGCCGCGGACAGCTCGAGCCACTCCTCCACCTCGACCAGCTCGGGGAGCTCGACGAGGACGTCCTCGGTGTTGCGGCGCAGGTAGACGGGGGCGATGCGGCGGCGGAAGTCCACCGGGGAGGCGCCGAGACCGTCCAGCAGGTCGGGGCGCAGGTAGCCGACGAGCGTCGCGAACTCGCCCACCCTGTTCTCCAGCGGGGTGCCGGTGAGCAGCAGGACGTGCTGGGTGCGGGCGACGAGCGCCGCCACCCGGCGGGAGCGCTGGGCGGCAGGGTTCTTGACGTAGTGCGCCTCGTCGACCACCAGCGCGTCGACCTCGAACCCGTCCAGATCCTCGCCGAGGGCCGCGAGCGTGGAGTAGGTGGTGACCGCGACTCCCCCGTCGGCGCGCCACCGTGCCAGCTCGGCCCGCCGGTCGGCGCCGTGCAGCCGGCGCGGCTCGAGCCCGGTCTTCGCGTCGACCTCGCGCACCCAGCTGCTGAGGACGGCCGCAGGGCAGACGACGAGGAACCAGCGGGCTCCCTCGGTGGCGCGGTGGGCGAGCACGGCGAGCGCCTCGACGGTCTTGCCCAGGCCCATCTCGTCTCCGATGAGGACCTTCTCCTGGACGAGGGCGAAGCGGGCGGCGAAGCTCTGGTATCCGCGCAGCGGCACCGTGAGGTATGCCGTGTCCAGCTCCTGGGCGCGGACCGCCTCGACGACGTCCTCGGGCAGGTCGCCGTGCGTGCCGGTCTCCTCCACGAGGCCGAGCTCGGAGAGCAGCGCGAGGTAGTGCGCCGGACGCTCGGCGAAGTCGGCCCAGGGGTCGTCCTGCTGCGCCCGGGCGAGGGCGTCGCGCAGCTCGCGGGCCCGCTCCAGGACGGGGAGGACGAGGTCGAGCAGGTCCTGGGCCGGGGCGTCGCCGAGGACGGCGAGGTGGGTGGTGCGGTCGGTGACGTGGTCGGCGAGCGGCAGCAGCGTCTGGGCGAGGGCCACCAGGTCGGTCGCCTTGGCGGTCTGGCGCAGCAGGTCCCAGGTATGCAGCCGCTCCAGCAGGCGGGTCGCCTGCGGGGTGCGGTCGCCGGGGTCGAGCCGGACGGGCGCGTCGTCGAGCGCGAGAGTGCGCAGGGTCTGGGCGGCGCCGCGCATGCGCCGCGCGGTGACCGGGCCGACGCCGGGAACGGCGTCGAGGTCGTGGCCGTGGTCGTGGTCTCGCGCCAGGACCTGCGCCACGGTGGTGATGCCCGCCTCGGTCAGGGGGCCGATGCGCAGGCGCTCGCCGGTGGCCTCGCGGAGCCGGTCGACCGGCATCTGCGCCAGCAGCCGGTCCGCCGCGACGGCGCGCACGGCCTCGCCGGCGGCCAGGGCATGCTGCCGGGTCTCGTCGGCGCGGGTGATGACCGTGGCGAGGGGCGGCAGCACGGCGGGAAGGTCACGTACGTCGCGCAGGTCGGGCGCACCGCGCGCGTCGCCGACCGCGATGACCTCCTGGTGGTCGGTGGGGCCGCCGAGCAGGTCGACCAGACCCACGTGCGGGTGGAGGGCGGACCCGCGGGCGAGCGGCAGGGTGGGTTCGCGGGTCTGTGCGTCCAGCCGGGCCAGCCAGGCCTCGGGGTCCGCGCCCCAGTCGCGCTGGTGCAGCAGCAGCCACTCCGCCTGCGCCTCCGCCCGGGCCCGGCGGGCGCCGAAGGTCACGAGGCGGCGCAGCCCGACGAGCGGCCGGGCGGCCTCGACCGCCCGCGGCACCCGCAGGGCCAGGTCGTCCAGCACCGCCCGCTCCGACGCGCTGAGGCCGGTCAGCGCGGCCCGAGCGGCGAGCTGGCCCAGCAGGACGTCGTCCCCCCGGCCGAGGGTGAGCGCCCGCCACCCGCGCGTGCCCGCGGGCCGCAGCCGCGTCATACGGGCGGTGAGCCGGGCGCCCGCGTCCTCGGCAGCCCGGGTGACCTCCCGGCGGTGCGCGTGCACGCGCGCGGCGACCGGGGCCAGCCGCTCCCCCTGCGCGATCACCTCCTCCAGGCGCGCCCGCTCGTCCCTGTCCATCACCGGGGAGCGTAGCGGGGCGGTCCGACGAGATCGACCGGCTCGTGCGCGAGCACCAGGTCGCGAGCACCGAGCTCGTGTTCGCCGAGGTGCTCGAGGTGCTGCGCCACTTCTGCAGCCGGGGAGAGATGACGGACGAACGTGCGGCCGAGGCGGTCGAGGACCTGCTGGACCTCGACCTGCACCTGCACCGGCTGAGTCCCCTGGCGCCGCACATGTGGGCCCTGCGGAGTGCGATCTCCGCCTACGACGCGGCCTACGTCGCCCTCGCGGTGGGGTTGGACGCCATGCTGGTCACCACCGACCGGCGGCTCGCTCGCAAAACCTCCCTGCACTGCGTGGTGGCCGACCTGCCGCACCAGTGACCTGGCGGCTGGGCGGAGGGCATCCCGGTGGGTCCCGGATAGGGTGACGAGACGCAGCACCCAGCGAGAGGAACGCCATGGCCCGGCACGACGTGGTCATCATCGGTGCCGGCAACGCCGGTATCTCTCTCGCCGCGCGGCTGCTGCGGGTCGGAGCGAAGGACGTGGCCGTGGTGTCGCCGGACCGGCCGCACCTGTTCCGGCCGCTCCTGAACTACGTCGCCGGCGGGCAGGCCACGCTGAGCGAGCTGACGCGCAGCACCGCTGCGGTCATGCCGGCGGACTGCACCTGGGTCCGCGACCGGGCGGTGGCGGTCCACACCGACGAGCGCGAGGTCGAGCTGGCGGGCGGCGACCGGGTGGGGTACCAGGACCTCGTCCTCGCCCCCGGCCTGGAGGAGGACCTCGGTGCCGTGCCGGGGCTCGCGGAGGCCATGACGGCCGGCTGGTCGCTGACCGCCCACGTGGCGTCCCAGGCGCCGGCCGTCTGGGACGCGGTCGAACAGATGACGCGCGGCCGGGTGGTCTTCACCCTCCCTCCGGAGCCGTCTCCCTGCGGGGGGACCGCGCTGAAGCCGCTCTTCCTGGCGTGCGACCGGTGGCGCCGACGCGGGGTGCTGAGCGACGTCGACGTGCACCTGATCACCCCCTTCGCCGGCGTCCTGGGCCTGCCGTTCGTGGATCACCGGCTCGAGGCACGCCTGCGCGAGCTCGGGGTCACCGTGCACCAGGAGGCGAGAGTGGCCTCGGTCGACCATCAGGAGCGGGCGGTGACCCTCGACGGACCGGCCGCCACGGTGCTGCACGACGTGGACCGGGCCTTCGTGGTGCCGCCCTACCGCGGCCAGGACTGGCTGGCCCCGCTGGCCCGGACGGGGGCGAGCGGCCAGGTCGACGTCGATCCCGAGACGATGGCCCACCGCTCGGTGCCGCGGGTGTGGAGCCTCGGCGACGCGGCCGCGCTCGACACCCGGCCCTCGGGTGGCGCGCTGCGCCAGCAGGTCGAGGTGCTCGCCGACAACATCGCCCGCCACCGGCTGGACCAGCCGCTGCGCCGCTACAACGGCTACACGATCATCCCGATCACGATCGATCGGCACCGGTTGCTGCTCGCGGAGTTCGACCGCACCGGCGCCCAGGCCCCGACCACCGGGCTGGTCGACCTGAGCGTCCCACGCCGCGCGCTGTGGCTCTTCGACCGCTACGTCGAGCCGGTCCTCTACTTCCGTGCGCTGCTACGGGGCCTGCTCATCCCCTGAGCGGGTCGCCGTGGCCCCCGTGAGGTCGGCGGGCGTGGAGTGGGCGGCCCGGTGTCGGCCGCCGACGCGGGTGGCCACCGTCGGCAAACCTCCATCTCGAGGTGCGGTCGACCACCAGCAGGCGGACGATGTGGGTATGGAGCAGATTCAGTCCCAGCCCGTGCCCGCGATCGTGCGGTGGACCGAGCGCCTCGAGCAGACCGAGGCGCTGGACGGCCCGGTCCAGGCCATCGAGCCCAAGATCACCTCCCTCTTCGGGTCCGGCACCACCGGCTGGGTCCTGCGCGGCGAGTGGCTCGGCCACGCGCTGCACCCCCTGCTCACCGATATCACCATGGGATCGTGGACCTCGGCGACGGTGCTCGACCTCGTCGGTGGTCCCGCCTCCGCGCCGGCTGCGCAACGACTGGTGGGGCTCGGGCTGCTCACGGCCGCACCGACCGCGTGGTCGGGCTGGGCCGAGTGGTCCGAGACCGGCACCCGCGACAAGCGGGTCGGCCTCGTCCACGCCGCCGGCAACGGGCTCGCCGCCACCGCGTATGCCGCGTCCTGGATCGCCCGCCGCACCGGCAACCACCGCCTCGGTGCGGTGCTCGCGATCGGCGGGGCGGGGGCGTCGGGCGTTGCGGCATACCTCGGCGGTCACCTGGCGGTGGCGCGCGGCGTCGGGAGCAAGCACCCGGCGTTCGACGACCCGGCCCAGATCGTCACCTAGTCTCGGTTCCTGCGACGGGTGGCTGTGCCAGATGGTCTCCGGCTCCTGGGGCGGGTGGCTGCGCCAGAGGAGGTCAGCCGGTCCGGGGCCCTTCGCCCTCGAGCGCGTCGATGACGGTGTCCAGCAAGGAGCGCAGGGAGCGCGCCTGCTCCTCGGTCATCCCCATGCCACCGGCCAGCCGCTGCGGGACGTCGGCCACGCGGTCGCGCAGGTGCCACCCCTCGTCGGTCACCGAGACCAGCACACGTCGCTCGTCGCGTCCGTCGCGCACCCGCTCGACCAGACCGGACGTCTCCATCCGCTTGAGCAGCGGCGTGAGGGTGCCGGAGTCCAGGTGCAGGCGAGCACCCAGGTCGCGCACGCTCAGCGGCTCCGCCGAGTCCCAGAGGGCGAGGAGTGTGAGGTACTGCGGGTACGTCAGCCCGACCTCAACGAGCAACTCGGCGTAGCGCCGGGTGACCGCACGGGACGCGGCGTACAGCGGCAGGCAGATCTGCTGGTCGAGCGCCAGCTGCGGGTAGCCGTCCATCCCTCCATCCTAGCGTTTGCACCATGAGATTGCGCGCAATACAGTTGTGCACATGGAAACTCTCTACACCGCTACTGCCCTTGCCACCGGAGACGGCCGCAACGGCCGCGTCGAGTCCAGCGACGGCATCCTCGCCGCTGACGTCCGGGCCCCGAAGGAGATGGGCGGCCCGGGTGGCGCCACCAACCCCGAGCAGCTCTTCGCCGCCGGGTACGCCGCGTGCTTCCACTCCGCCCTGCGGGGTGTCGCCAAGCGTTCCGGCGCCGACGTCACGGACTCCGAGGTGGTGGCGGACGTGTCCATCGGCCCGAACGGCGAGGGAGGCTTCGGCCTGGCGGTCGGCCTCGAGGTGACGCTCCCCCAGGTCGAGCGCGCCGACGCCGAGAAACTGGTGGAGCAGGCACACCAGGTGTGCCCCTACTCCAACGCCACCCGCGGCAACGTCGAGGTCACCCTCACCGTCGCCTGACCCTCGCGCCGAGCGCGGGGAGTCAGGCCAGGATGCTCAGCGCTTCTTGGGGCGGACGGCGTTCTCGAGGGTGCTGGCGTCGTCCCCCTTGGCCCGCTTCTCCGCCCGCTTCTCCTTGATGCTCTTGCCGGACTTCTTGGACATGGTCTGGCGCGGCGACTTGTCTGTCATGGCGTGGCCTTTGATGGGGAGACCTGAGTGGTCCCGCTAGCTCCGACACTACGCGCTTGCCCGCCTCAGCGGGCCAGCGCCGTCAGGAGC
This sequence comes from uncultured Serinicoccus sp., assembly GCF_947487915.1. Classification (GTDB taxonomy): domain Bacteria; phylum Actinomycetota; class Actinomycetes; order Actinomycetales; family Dermatophilaceae; genus Ornithinicoccus. The sequence goes on from NZ_CANKYH010000014.1 coordinate 35,091, forward strand.
GCAGGACCTTGGCCATCGGACGACCCTTGGCCAGCTCGTCGACGAGCTTGTCGAGGTAGCGGATCTGTTGCATCAACGGGTCCTCCACCTCCTGGACCTTGACACCGCACACCGACCCGGTGATCTGGTCGACACGAGGGTTGAGGTCAGCGGCGGCGAAGAAGTCCTCGAAGGTCGTCCCGGCGGCCAGGTGGTGGCTCAGCTGGGCGTCGTCGAAGCCGGTCAGCCACTCGATGACCTCCCGCACCTCGGCCTCGGTGCGGCCCTTGCGCTCGGCCTTGGTGACGTAGAGCGGGTAGACGGAAGCGACGGTGGCGGTGAAGATCCGGCTCATGTCAGGTCCTGGTAGTGAAGTCGTGAAGTCGTGAGGTCGTGAAGTCCTGGCCGTCAGGTCGTGATCAACGGGTCGTGGTCGTCAGGTCAGCGCTCGGCGTCCTCGACCGCGCTCTGCCGACCGCGGCTGGCGGTCGCGTCGCCGTCCTCGCCTTCGTGGTTGTCTTCGGCCGTGGCGTCGTCGGGGCCGGTGTCGTTGGTGTCCGGGGTCTCGGGGACGGCGTCGGCGCCCCCGCGGATGGTCTCCTCGTTGAGGGAGCCGGAGCCACCCTCGGAGACGGTGCCGCCCTGGTCGGAGTCGTTGGTCATGCTTCTCAATCTACGCGCCGGCGAGCTGACGGTCGTGGTGACCCGGGGGGGTGCGCGCTGCGTTCTCGGCATCACCCCCTGCACCCCCGGCGACCCTGCACCCCCGGCGACGTCTGGCGTCTCGGCCGGTGCGCAGGCCGGTGGCCCGGCCCACGCAGGGGTCGGGTGCGGGGCGGGGTCATCGCAGTCTCCAGCGGACCCCGGTCGCCTCGACGTCGGCGGTCGCGTCGTGCTGGTGCACCCAGGTGTGGTGCCTGGGGCAGAGCAGCGCGTAGTTGCCAAGATCCGAGCGGCCGCCGCGGGCCCAGTGGACGACGTGGTGCGCGTCGCACCAGGTCGCGGGCACGTGACAGCCCGGGAAGGTGCAGCCGCCGTCGCGGTGCGCCAGGGCGCGTCGCTGGCCCGGGGTGACGAGTCTCTTGGCGCGGCCGAGGTCCAGGATCTGCCCCGCTTCCCCGAGCACGGCGGGGATGATGTCGGCCTCGCACGCCAGCTGGCGTACCTGGTGGGCGGGGATCGTGCCGTCGTGCACGGTGTGCCCGGCACCAGCCAGGGCGCCGCGCAGCTCCTGCAGCCCGATCGTGACCATGACCTGCGCCTTGGGTGTTGTGGGCTGCCCCTCGGTGCCCGCGACGCCGCGTCGGAAGACCGTCATGAACGCGTCGTAGCGGCGCTGCCCGGCCGTGCGCAGGTCCAGCTCGGCAACAGCCGAACCATCACCCGGCGTGGTGCCGTCACCCCGGTGGCCACCACCAGAGGCACCATCACCCGGGCCACCATCACCCGGGCCAGCATCACCTGCGACCCGATTACGGTGCGGGTCACCCTGCGCGGCGTCGTCCTGGTGCGGTGCCGGCGCGGCCAGTGGTGACATGAGCACGGCCTTGATTGCCTCGTAGTCGGCGTCGCTGCCCACGGTCAGCACGAACCGGCGCAGCGACCCGTCAGCCAGCGATGACTCGTGCACGTCGCGCAGCTCGTGCTTGGCCTGGGCGCGGGCGACCTGCTCCTTCTCGGACAGGCAGGTCGTCACGAGCTTGGTGGTGATCTTGGCCAGGTCCCGCTCGTCGAACTCCTCCTTCGCGGCGGCGACGGTCAGCAGGTCGGTCGCCTCGGCATACTCGGCCTCCCCGAGCGCCGGCCGGATCCTGGTGAGTGCCCGCAGGACCTGCGCCGCGCGGTGCACCGGCACCGACCCGTCCTGCACGGCGTCCGCCAACGGTCCGTGCACGCCCTGCTGGGCGGCGCGGGCGATCATCGCGATCTCGATCGCGGTCCTCGAGGCGAGCCCGGGGCATACCAGTCTCACCCAGTCCACGTCGGAGAACCCGGCCTCCTGGTGCAACCCCCGACTCAGCCCCTCGCGCGCTACCGCCACGAGCAGCGCGTGCGTCCGGGCAGCGACCCCATCCAGCGCCCCCAGCACCTCACCCAGCTCACGCTCCTGCAACAACGCAGGCGACGCCAACGCCGCCACGGAACGCTCGACCGCGTCAGCCAACTGCGCCACGGCCGCGACCGCACCACCCCCGGCGCCGCCGTCCCGGCCGCCGGTGGCCTCACTGCCCCACCTACCCCTCATGCGAACTAGTGTACGAGTCGGGTCTGACAGACCCTCCGCTCACGCGGTGATGCCGCAGCGCATCGCGCCCACCCGCTCCGGACCACGCGCCGGACCCCGCCCCACCCCGGCGCCGCGAAGGGACGACCGCCTGCCTCGAAACTCTGAATCCCTTTCCAGTGACTCTTCCCTGATCACGCATTCCGCCCTATGATTCTGCTGCCTCCTGGGGAACTTGACGAGGCTTCGTACCTTTCCGTGAGCAGGGACCCGTGAACGTTCAACCACCCTTGTCCGCGACCCCTGCCCCGCAGCGTCGCGTCAATCCTGTCCTCCTCGTCGCCCTGGGGGCGGTCCTCGCCGTCGTCATCGGGCTGGGCGGGGTCTATCTCGGCATGACGCTGCGTGGTGACACCACCGCGGCCCCGCCCGAGCCCGAGCCTGTCGCCGTCGCCACGCCCGACCCTGTGGTCGCCACGGCGGAGCCGGCCTCCGACTCCCTCAGCACCGACGAGCTCGCCGACCGGTACGCCTCAGGGGTCTTCAAGGTCGAGGTCGAGGGGTGCAACATGAGCGGCTCCGGCTCGGCCTGGGTCCTCGACGAGCACCACCTGGTCACGAACTGGCACGTCGTCAGCATCGACCCGACGCCCGAGCTGGTGAGCCGGGACGGCAGGACCACGATGACCGGCACCGTCATCGGCGGCCGGACCGAGCCCGACATCGCCGTCATCGAGGTCGACGAGCCCATCCGAGGGGCTGCCCTCGACTGGGCCAACACCGACGACCTGCGGGAGGGCGAGGAGATCGTCTCCCTGGGCTACCCCGCTCCCGCCGGCGACTTCTCGGTCACCCCGTCCACCATCCTCAGCTTCCAGATGGACGGGCCCACCCGCGAGGCCATCCGGGGCGACGGCGCCCTGGACCACGGCAACTCCGGCGGTCCGGCGCTGACCACCGACGGCGAGGTCGCGGGGGTCGCCACCGTCATGGTGCGCGAGGCCAACCAGCTGCAGATGGTGCCGCTGCTCTTCACCGCGGACGCCCTGCGGTCCACGGTGCAGGACTTCATCGACGACCCGCAGACCGTGGAGGAGTCCTGCGACGAGGAGGTCGCCGAGCTCCCGGACGAGTGGGGTGACGACTTCGAGGACTGGTCCGCGAGCGGCCCGGACGCCTACGGGGACGACGCCACGCTGGACGCCCTGTGGGACTCGTGCGCCGCCGGGGACCTGGAGGCGTGCGACTCGCTGTGGTGGGACTCGCCGATCGGCTCGGGGTATGAGGCGTTCGCCGCCACGTGTGGGGGCACCAGCGAGGCGTCGCACGGGAGCTGCGTCTCGGACGCCGGGTGGGCTGCCCAGGAGGCTGCGTGGGAGGCGGAGCGGGTCCAGGACGAGGCCGACCGGGCCGCCGAGGAGGCGGCAGACCAGGCCGCCGAGGAGCAGGCCCAGGCGGAGGAGGAGGCCGCCGTCGCGGCCCTGCTCTCCGCCTGCGAGGCGGGCGACATGCAGGCCTGCGACGACCTCTACTGGCAGTCCCCGTCGGGCAGCGAGGCCGAGGCCACGGCCGCGGACTGCGGCGGACACTTCGCGGACTACTGGGGCTCCTGCGTCGACCGCGAGGCCGAGGCCGGTGAGATCGCGACGCTGGTCGGGTCGTGCGAGGCGGGCGACCTGCAGGCCTGCGACGACCTCTACTGGCAGTCCCCGTCCGGGAGCGAGGCCGAGGCGATAGCGGAGGACTGCGGCGGCCGCTACCCGGGCGAGGGTGGCTCCTGCGTCTGGGCCGAGGAGGAGGACGAGTGAGCCACCAGCCGCGCTGACCCCGGTGACCCTCGGTCCGCTCCCTTCGCGCCACCGCGGCGAGCAGGGCGTCTCGACGTGCGGTCCTGCTGACGGCAGGAGCGCGTCAGACCTCGGCGCTGAGCAGCTCCGAGAGGTGGCCGTCGAGCTCGGCGAGGTAGGACTCCTCGAACCCGAAGAGCCCGAAGTGCCCGGCGACCGAGTGCAGGGTGCGCAGCTCGCTGCCGGGGACCAGCTCCTGCTCCCGGGCGCAGTCGCGGGGCGGGAAGAACATGTCCTCGTCGATCGGCAGCACGAAGGTCTTGGCGGTGATCCGCCCGAGCGCGGCCGCGAGGTCCCCGCCGGTATGCCGCGCGACGTCCCCGCGCTGCCACTTCCACGCCATACTCAGCAGGGCGTTCGGGTCCATCGCGGCGAACGTCGGCCGCAGGAACCGGTCGCGGAACTCCTCGAACGTGTCCCAGGTGACGTCGGGCAGCTCGATCCCGCGCCAGAACTCCGAGCGCCAAAACTCGGTGGACAGGCCCATGACCGCCCAGATGTCGGCGTGCCGGCGCAAACCCTCGCCCACGTCGGCCGGCGAGGCGTAGTCGCCGCCGTTCCACCCCGGGTCGGAGGTGATGGCGTCCATGAGCGTCTGGGTGAAGAGGAAGTCGTGCGGGGTGTTCTGCGCCGTGCCGGCGATCATCGCCGCGCGCTGCACCTTCTCCGGGAAACGCACCGCCCACTCCCAGGTCTGCTGGGCGCCCATCGACCCGCCGACGACGAGCGCGAGCCGGTCGATGCCGAACGTCTCGCGCAGCAGCTGCTCCTGCGCACGCACGTCGTCACCGATGCGCACGTGCGGGAAGCCCGCCATCGCGATCTCGCCCTCGGCGGTGTGCGGGGAGGTCGAGAGCCCGTTGCCGATCTGGTTGACGACGACGATGAAGTAGCGCGACGGGTCCAACGCGCGCCCCTCCCCGATGTAGGTCAGGTCCCAGGTCTGGTGGGTGCCGGAGAACCAGGTCGGGACGAGGATCGCGTTGTCCCTGGCCTCGTTGAGTTCGCCGTAGGTGGCGACCGCGAGCTCGAGGTCCGGTATGACGCCGCCCTCCTCGAGCTCGAACCGCCCGAGGCTGTGGAGCTCGTAGGCGCCCTGCACCTCGGGTGTGTAGAAGGGGTTGTCGATCGGCATGGCGGACTCCTCGTCGAGCGCGGTCACGGTGGTCGTGAGCCTAGCCGCGAGGGTCCGCCGCCGGAAGGTGCCGCGCCCTCAGACCCGGGCCTCCAGCACCATGTTGAAGTCGTTCTCCGCGGCCCGGCGCACCGTGCCGAAGCCGGCCTCGGTGAGCACCTGGGTCAGCTTCCTCTCGCCCGCCTGCGACCCGAGCGCGAGACCGACCGGCTGGGACAGCGAGTTGGCGGTGCACAGGAAGGTGGAGGCGGCGAAGCTGACCGGTGCCATCGGCACCGTCGCCAGGGTCGTCGACAGGTCGTCAGCGGCGAGCGGCTCGACGAGCAGCAGCCGACCGTCGGCAGCGAGTGCCCGACGGGCGTGCGCCGCTGCCCCGACCGGATCGCCCAGGTCGTGCAAGGTGTCGAAGTAGGTGATCAGGTCCACCTCCCGGTCCGGGTAGCTCTGCGCGTCGTCGACCTCGAAGCGCACCCGGTCGCTCACCCCGTGCTCCTGCGCACGGCGTCGGGCGACCTCGACAGAGGGCTCGTGCGCGTCGTAGCCGACGAAGCGCGAGGCGGGGAACGCCTGGGCCAGCAGCACCAGCGGGGCCCCGCGACCGCAACCGACATCGACGACCGTGGCCCCGGCCTCCAGCCGCTGCGACAGGCCCTCGACGGCGGGCACCCACTCGGAGAGCAGGCTGTTGCGGTAGCCGACGCGGAAGAATCGCTCGATCGCCTCGAAGATCGCCGGGTCCTGCTCCGACCACGGGATGCCGTGCCCGGTGCGGAACGCCTCGCTGAGCCGCTCGGTCCGTCGGTGCAGACCGCTGATGAGCGGGGCTGCCCCGATCATCGCGGCCGGCGAGTCGTCCGAGGCCAGGACGGCAGCGTGCTCCGCCGGGAGGGTGAAGGTGCCGGCGTCCGGGTCGTGGAGCAGGATGCCGACGGCGGCCTGCTGCGCGAGCCACTCGCGGACGTACCGTTCCGCGGTGCCGGTCGATGCTGCCAGCTCGGCCGGGGTCACCGGGCCGGAGCCGGCGAGCGCGGCATACAGTCCGACGCGGTCGCCGACGGCCATCATCGCGGCGGTCGCGCCCCCGGCGAGCATCATCGCGATCTGCTGCGCGAAGGCGCCGACCTGCTCGAGATCGAGCTCGGACGAGGCCGCCTCAGCGGCGCCCGGGGTGCCGGCCGGGGTGCCATCCGTGGTGCCGGCCGTGGTGCCGGTCGGACCGCCGGTCGGACCGCCGTGGTCGGCCTGGTCGGCGTGGTGGGGTGCTGTGTGCGTGGTCATGTCGCCTCTCTCTCGTCGTGCTGACCGTCCCACCGTGGACCGCCGCGCTTGCACGGCGCTGTCACCCCACTGTCAGGCAGACTGGTCGACGTGCCCCAGCTGCGGTTCGGCGTGCTCGGCACGCTGGAGGTGCTCGTCGACGGCCGACCGGTCCACGTCCCCGCCGGACGTCGTCGGGCGGTGCTGACCTGCCTGCTCGTGCACGCGGACGCCCCGGTCTCCACGGACGCCCTGGTCGAGGCGGCGTGGGGCGACGAGCCACCGGCCGACCCACGCGGCGCGCTGCAGACCGTGGTCTCCCGGTTGCGAGCGCTCCTCGGACCGGACGCGGTGCAGACCGTGGAGCACGGCTACCGCCTACCGGCTCCCCCGGCGCAGGTGGACGCCCTCGAGCTGGAGGACCTGGTCACCCGGGCTCGGGCCGCCGAGCCTGCCAGCGCGTCAGCTCTCCTGGAGCAGGCCCGGGCGCTGTGGCGAGGGCCGCCCTTCGGTGCGCTCACCGACCGGGAGCCGGTGGTGGCCGCGGCCGCACGACTGGAGGGTATGCGGCACGACGCCACCGAGCTGCAGGCCTCGGCCCTGCTCGACCTGGGTGAGGAGGCCGCCGCGGTGCCGCTCCTGGGCGAGCTGCTGGCCGAGGAGCCCTACCGCGAGCGCGCCGTCGGCGTGCTGGCGCGGGCCCTCTACCGTCTGGGACGGCAGACCGAGGCGCTCGACCTGCTCGACCGACACCGCCGCCGCATGGCCGACGAGCTGGGGCTCGACCCGTCCCCGGAGCTGGTCGACCTGCAGGCACGGGTGCTGGGGCACGAGCTGGAGGCCCCCGTCGCAACCCCGGCCGGGCGACCCCGCCGACGGGACGACCCCGACCTCTCGGACACCGCCGAGCCGGTCGACGGCCCAGCGGTGGCAGGACGAGCACCGGGGCCCGCACCGGGGGCCGCACCGGGACCCGCACCAGGGCCAGCGCCCAGGCCCTCGCCGCCGGACTGGCTCCGGGGAGCGGCCCCCCTGGTGGGGCGGGAGGACGACCTCGCCCGTGTCCTGGAGGCGGTGCGGGCTGGTCCGCTCACGACGGTGACGGGCCCGGGCGGTGTCGGCAAGACCAGACTCGCCGGGGAGGCTGTCCGCGTCATCGCGCGCCAGTCGGCGCTGCCGGTCGTGGTGACCGAGCTCGCCGGCGCCGGGCCCGGCGAGGTCGCGACCACCCTCGCCGGCGCGCTGCGGCTGGGGCGCCGGATCGCGGACCCGGCCGAGGCGGTCGTCGACCTGCTGACGATCGCTCCGCACGTGCTGGTCGTCGACGACGCGGAGCACCTCCTCGGGGAGGTCGCCGAGCTGCTCGCCCAGGTGGCGCGGCGGTGCAGCGGCACGCACGTGCTCGTCACCAGCCGCCAACGCCTCGGTCTAGGCTCTGAGGTGGTGCTGCCGCTCGAACCGCTGGCGGTGCCCGGCCCGGACGACGGCCACGGGCTGGGCACCTCGGCGGCGGTCCGCCTCTTCACCGACCGGGTGCGGCGGCTGAGCCCCGGGTTCGGCGTCACCGCGGACAACGCGGTGGCGGTGGGCGAGCTCTGCCGCCGTCTCGACGGGCTGCCGTTGGCGCTGGAGCTGGCAGCCGCGCGCACGGTGACGCTGGGGCTGGAGGAGGTCCTGGCCCTGCTGCCGACACCCGACCGCGCCGATGACGGGCACCTCACTCCGGGGGACAGCCTGGCACCCGCCCGGGCCGGCACTGGGCACGTGACTCCGCAGGACGGCCCGCCACCCCCGGCTCCCGACGGGCTCGGGCTCGACCGGACGGTCGACTGGTCCTGCCGGCTCCTCGACGCCGAGCAGCAGGTCCTGCTGGCGCGGCTGTCGGTCTTCGCCGGTGACTTCGACATCGAGGCGGTCCGGGCGGTCTACGCCGGCCTCGAGGTCGCCCCGGACCCAGGCGCGGCGCTGGCCGGACTCGTGGAGGCCTCGCTCGTCACAGCGCGGGTGGAGGGTCCGCGCGCGCGGCACCGGTTGCTGGGCGTGGTGCGGGAGTATGCCGCTCGTCGGCTGCGCGGACGCGGGACCGAGGAGGTCGCGGTGCAGCGGGCACATGCGACCTGGGCAGCCACCGAGTGCGAGCAGGTGGCCGAGGTGTGGGCCACTCAGGACGGGGCGCTCCTCGCCGGCCGGCTCGAGGAGCTGGTGCCGGACGTGGTGGCGGCGTTGCGCCGCACGGTGGACAGCACAAGGACCGCCCGCTTTGACCCGGGCCTGCTCGTCGCGCTGCGGACCGCCGGCGCGGTGGGACGGTGCCTGCACTGGGTGCCCCCGCCGGACCTCGGCGACCTCCACCTGGCGGTCGCCGAGCTGGCGGTCTCCCGGCTGGGGCCCCGCGACCTCGCGGTCGGTGACGCACCGGTCGTCGCGAACGGGGTGGGGGCGGGCGCGATGGTCGCGGTGGAGCGCGGCGAGCTGGACCGGGCGCGCCGACTGGCGCTGGCCGGGCACCAGCTCGCTGGTGGAGCCGACGAGCCGATGGTCTGTCTGGTGCTGGGGGTGGAGGCGATGTACCGCGGGGACGCCGCCACCTGCACCGAGTGGTTCACCCGCCTCGGCCGCCTCCCCGGACTTGCCGGTGAGAGCCACACCTCCCGGGCGCTGATGGCGCTGTATGCCGGTGACCTGGCGGCAGCGCAGGACCACCTCGCCGTGGCGCGCGCAGCCGCGGGCTCCGGCGCGGACGCCTCGCGGGCGTTCGCGTTGTATGCCGAGGGGGAGGTCATGGCAGTCACCGACACCCAGGCGGCGACCGACCGCTTCCGGGAGGCGGCGGCCTTGGCCGCCCAGATCAGCGCGGCCCAGGTGAGCAAGGTGGCGCGGCTGGCGCTCTTCGCCCGGCTGGTGCGCGACGGTCACGGCGGGGAGGCACGCACGCTGGGCGGGGCGTTGCTCCGTGACCTGCAGCGCACCGGGTCCTGGGCCCAGATCTGGACCATGCTCCGGGTGCTGGCCGAGCTGCTCCTCGAGGAGGGCGAGGCCTCGGGCGCCGCCTTCCTGCTCGGTGCGGCCGAGCAGGATCCCTCGGCTCCTCCCCTGATGGGTGAGGACATCGCTCGGCATGCCGCGATCCGGCAGCGTCTGGTCGACGAGGTGGGAGCGGGCGTGCTGGAGCAGATCGCCGCGATGGCGTCCGCGACACCGCGGCCCCACGTCCTGCGCCGCGCCCTCACGCTGCTGGCCTGAGAGCGGCCGGAGCTACCTCCCGCTGATCACCCGAGCCGGCCCACGCGCCGGGAAGCCCTCGCCTCACACCGACGCGAGCGCGACGCGGGGGCCTCAGCTCACCCCGAGGGAACGCGACGCGCGGAGGCCTCGCCTCACACCGACGCGAGCGCGACGAGGACGGCGACCTGGATGCGGTTGCCCACCCCCAGCTTGGTCTGGATCGAGGACAGCTGGGTCTTCACCGTGCTCTCGCTGACGTAGAGGCGCTGGGCCAGCTCGACGTTCGACAGGCCCTGCGAGACGAGGGTCGCCACCTCCCGCTCCCGATCCGTCAGCCGGGCCAGCGCCTGGCGGGCCTCGACGCACTCGGGGGCGGAGGAGACGGTGTGCAGGTGCTGCATGAACTGCCGCGCCGTGCGCTTGGACACCGCTCCCTCCCCCGCGGCGACGGCGAGCACGTGGGCGACCAGGTCCTCCGGCGACTCCGTCTTGAGCAGGAAGCCGCTGGCCCCGGCGGCCGCCGCCCGGAACGGCTCGTCGTCGCTGTCGAAGGTCGTCAGCACGATGACCTCCGGTGGCCGCGCCAGCGCCCGGACCCGCGCCGTCGCGGTCAACCCGTCGAGACGCTGCATCCGCACGTCCATGAGCACCACGTCGGGCCGATGGCGCTCGACCGCCGGGACCGCTTCGTCACCGTCCGCGACCGAGCCGACCACCTCGATCCGCCCCTGGCTGCCGCGTTGCAGGATCATCCGCAGCCCTGAGCAGACCATCGGGTCGTCGTCCACGAGGAGCACCCGCACCGGCCGCTCCCCCACCGGCCGCTCCCCCAGTGGCCGCTCTCGCTCTTCCAACCCCTCCGGCGCGCTCATGCCGCGTCCCCCGACCAGGGCAGCGTCACCGTGACGCGGAAGCGCCCGCCGTCGGTGCTGACCTCGCTCGTGCCGCCGAGGATCTCAACGCGCTCGTCGATGCCGCGGAGCCCGGACCCCAAGCCCTCGACCCCCGCCAGGACGGGCACTCGGGCGGAGGTCGGGTTCGACGACTCGATGCGGATGCCCTCGCCCGGGCCACCCGAGACCTGCAGCCGGACCAGCTCGGTCGGCGCGTGCTTGCGGGCGTTGGTGAGCAGCTCCTGGACGATGCGGTAGACCGAGTGCGCCAGGACCGGGTCCGCCTGGTCGGCCGAGTGCAGGAAGACCGTCGACGCTACCGGCACGCCGGCGTCGGCCATGTCGTCGATGACCGACGACAGCTGGGCGAGCGAGCGGACGGACACCGGCGACAGCGGCGCGTCGCTCGCGCCGGCGACCGGGTCGCGCAGCACCCCGACGAGGGAGCGCAGGTCGTCCATCGCGCGCTGCGCGTTGTCGCGGACGGCACGGGCGCTGTTGCGCAGCTCTGGGTCGTCACCCGCCGCGACCTCGATGCCGCCGGCGTGCAGCACCAGCAAGGAGAGCCGGTGCCCGATGACGTCGTGGACCTCGCGCGCGATGAGCTCGCGCTCTCCCTGACGGGACAGCTCGGCGGACAGCGCCCCGGCGGTGGCCCGCTCGACCTCGACCTCGTGCCGGGTGTCGTCGATCTCGTGCCGGGCCCGCAGCCAGAATCCGACGACGACGGGCAGCACGATGACGACGAGATAGACGACGCTCGCGGCATACACGTTGAAGTCGACCGGGTCGGTCTGGACGGTCTCGGTCGAGGAGAAGAAGCGGACCAACGACGAGGCCGGCGTCGGCCCGAGCGCGTCGCGCACGAACCACACCGTCCCGCCCAGCACGTGCAGGAAGGCCAGCGTCTCGGCCTCATTGCGCTTCTCCCGCACCAGCACCTGCGGCAGGACCAGCGCCATGACCGGGCCGATGGGGAAGAACAGCTGCAGGAAGCCCAGACCCCAGGCCGTGTTGGCGAGGTCCTTGCGGCGCAGGAGCAGCAGGAACGGGGCGCCGAGGGCGACCAGCGTGGAGAGCCCTTGCACCGCGTCGGCGGCACCTCCCACCGGCCCGGTCCACGCCCAGACCCGGTTGCGCTCCTCCGCCGAGCTGACCGAGAGCACGGTGATCATGAGCGCGGCGAACATCAGCGCCGCCGTGCGCGACCAGTACCTCACGCCGCGGTCCCGGGGCGCCCTCGCGCTCGTGCTCCTGTCCTCCATGACGCGAAGGCTAGAGCCGAGCGCCGACAGACCCGTCAGCTACTCGGGCAGTCTCGCCACGGCATACCTGACCGATCGGCCAGCGCGATGTGCCCGGACGGCCGATGAGAGTTCCGCCGCCCGCGGGTGGACTGACGACGTCCATCCCGCGAGCACCAAGGAGGCTCCCATGAGCACCCCCGACCACACCCCGCCCCCGCAGCCCGGATCTGCCGGTCCGCAGACGACCTGGGGCCACGACGAGCCCCCGAGGCGCAGCTGGTTCGCCCGGCACAAGATCATCACCGGCATCCTCGTGGTGCTCGGCCTCTTCATCATCATCGGCGCGATGGGCGGGGACGAGGACCCCGCCGACAGCGCCGCACAGCCTTCGGCCACGAGCACCAGCTCGGCCGAGGAAGGCGCGGACTCGTCGGCCAGCTCGTCGGGATCGACGGCCGACGAGTCCGCTGCCGAGGAGGAGGCGCCGGCCGAGGCCTCCGTCGAGGAGGGGACGACGGAGGAGGCGGCGGAGGCGCCGGCCGAGGAGGCTGAGGCGCCTGCCGAGGAGGCGGGCGGCGACCCGCAGCAGGGTGACGTCGTGCAGATCGGCGACTTCGAGGTGAGCGTCACCGGCGTCGAGGGCGGCCTCGCCCAGATCGGGGACGACGCGTTCGGTGAGGAGGCGCAGGGTCAGTTCGTCAAGGTCATGGTGACGGTGGAGAACACCGGCGACGCGGCGGAGTACTTCCTCGACAGCGAGCAGAAGCTCATCGACGACTCCGACCGGCAGCACTCGACGTCGTCCGCGTCATGGCTGCTCGACGAGGAGAGCCTTTTCCTCACCGAGATCAACCCCGGCAACCGGGTCGAGGGCGTGCTGCTCTACGACATCCCGGAGGACGCCGTGCCGACCGCGATCGACCTGCAGGGCGGCTTCTTCAGCTCGCCGGTGCGGGTCTCGCTCGACGGCTGACGGGTATGCCGATCGGGCTCGGCCGCGCAGGGTGCGGCCGAGCCCGTCTTCCTCGCCCGCCGCCGGACATCGGCGCCACAGCCGACCGGGACGTGATGCAAAGTGCTACTTTGTAGCACAAACAACGAGACGGAGGGCGACGTGTCAGACCAGTCGATCGGCATCCGCGAGCTCAAGCAGAACGCCTCGGCGGCGGTCTCCCGGGCAGCCGCCGGGGAGGCGTTGGTGGTCACCGACCACGGAAGGCCGGTCGCCCGCCTGGTGCCCCTCGGCGCAAGCCGCGCATCCGAGCTCGTGGCCGCTGGGCTTGCCCGCGCGCCCCGGGCGGATCTGGCGGACCTTCCTCGACCGGAGGGCGCGCCGAGCACCACGGTCTCGGAGACTCTCGGCCAGGATCGTGAGGACCAGCGCTACTGATGGCCTGGTATCTCGACACCTCGGCGCTCGTGAAGCTGGTCGCCCCGGAACCCGAGTCCGATGCGCTGCGTGAGTGGCTCGAGACCCGTGCTGACGCGCTCGTGACGTCCGATCTCGCCCGGACCGAGCTCTTCCGCGCGGTCCGGCGCGTGCGGCCAGAACTGGCTCCGCTGGCCCGAGAGGTCCTGGACACGCTGACAGTCCTCCGGCTCGAGACCGGCGTCTTCGAGGAGGCGGCCCGCCTCGAGCCACCGGCGCTTCGCTCGCTGGATGCGCTGCACCTGGCGGCGGCGCTGATGCTCGAGGACGACCTGCTCGGCGTGGTGACCTACGACGAACGGCTCGCTGAGGCGGCTCGGCGTCTCGGGTTCGCCGCCCTCGCGCCGGGCCGCTGAGGATCAAATCGACATCGACCACAACGGCTTCACCAGGGATCACCGGTCTTGCCTGGTCCACGGCGCTACGACTCGCCGTCGGCCCCGAGCCCGCGCCTTTCCTCGATCTTGCGCGCCCGACGAAGCACCCGGTCGTCCCGGAACTTCCCGACCCTCTGGCCGGCACCCCTGGCCTTGCCGACGGCGCTGGTGCCCACGCTGCCGACCGCACCAGAGGTCTCATCGAGGAGCCCGCGCGCTGCCCGTCGCCAGGGAGTCGACGCCACCTCGATGCCCGCGACCTGCAGGTCCGCGTGCTCGGCGAAGGTCGCGACGTGGGTGGTGATCGCACCCGCACGGCGGGCTACACGCGGCGCGTTCAGCGGGTTGACGACGGTCGAGAGGTTCGACAGCACAGCGGAGTCCGAGACTGACGCCGCGATGGCCTGCAAAGCCTGCTCGATGCGTCGCACGCGTTCGGCGCGGGCGATCTCGATGCCCTGCCGATGACTGTCGAGCTGCTCAGCATCCTCGTCGAACACCCGGGCGAGCTCGAGGACGTACTGCCGGTCCTGCAACGCGATGCACCGCGCCAGCACGCCCAGCCAGAACTCCGCGTCGTCCGCCGCCTCCCCCAGCACCTTGGCAGCCTGGTCGGCATCACCCGTGCTCCTCGCCACCTCCTCGGCAAGCCCTGCCAGCTCGGCGATGGCCTCGGACTGCATCGTCGCCAGCGCGAGCGAGTTGCTCTGGACCTTCGACCACGTGGTCGACGACACCCTGCCCGTCTGCTCATAGATGCTCGTTGCCTCGTCGATCACCGCGCTCACGCCACCGAGCTGGCCCAGCGTCTGCGTCTTGCGCTGCTTCAGCAGCTTGTCCAGCTTGGCGTCGATGAGCTCCAGGTATGCCGTGATGTCGTCGAGGGCGGCCTCGATCGCGTACTGAGCGGCCATGCTGCCGAGGACGGCGGGGGCCGTCGGCGTCAGCAAACCGCCGACGGCGAGGTTGTCGAACCGCAGGTGCTGAGCGATCTGCCCCTTGTCCCCCCGAAGCACACCCGAGACAAGACGCTCCACGCCCCCGGCCGCCTCGACGGCGTCATGAGACTCGCTGGTGAGCTTGACCCACCGGCCGCTGTTGGCCATGAGCTCCCCTGCCGCCGCTCCGGCGTAGCCGGCGACTCGTGCCAGTTGTTGGCGCGAAATCTTCTTGGTGGGGGTGAGCGAGTGGTCGTCGATATGAAGGAGGGCTTCCTCGTCCCCGAAGAGGAGGAGGCCGTCGCCCGCCTCGAATACCTGGACCGTCGCCCCGTCGCTCGCCATGCCGCTGATGGTACCTATGGTCTGGGCGCCACCATTCTTGGCACAATCCCCAGATGTTCGTGGGAATCGACCTGGCATGGAACGACCGAGCGCGTACCGGGCTCGCGGCACTGGATGATGACGGCCGCCTCGCGGCGTCTGCCTCCGTGAGGAGCAACACAGCGATCGACGACTGGCTCGACACGCATACCTCCTCCGTCCCTGAGGTCATTGCCGTGGACGCCCCCCTCATCGTGAACAACCCGGACGGGCAGCGACCCTGCGAGCGCATGGTCACGGCGGCGTTCGGGCGCTACGACGCCGGTTGTCACGCCAGCAACACGAGCAAGCCGTACTTCAATCCTCCGCGGGCACAGGTGTTGGCGGACCGCAGAGGGTGGAATCCCGATCCCGGATCGAACGGGCCCGGCGTCTGCTTGGAGGTCTACCCGCACCCAGCCATGGTCGGCCTTTTCCGTCTGGGGCGAATCCTGCCCTACAAGGGAAAGCGTGGCCGCACCGTCGAGGTGAGACGGACGGCGACCCTGGAGCTGCTGGACCGTATGGAAGATCTCGACCACTTGGACGTCGTCGAGAACGAACGGTGGCAGCAGCTCAGAAGGACAGCGAACAACGCCACGCGACCCGTGCACCTGGAGGGCATCGAGGACGAGATCGACGCCATCTTCTGCGCCTACCTCGGGTGGTCCTGGCGCCACCGTCGCGACGATCTCGAGGTGTATGGCGACATCATCTCCGGGTACATCGTCGCTCCTCCCCCTCCCACGCACGCGACGACCCCTCGCATCACTCAGGCTGCACCACGTGTCTCCGATGATGCCCACGAACGGGGACCCATGAGCGTGAGCTTCTTCGTCTCGGGACAACCTGCAACCTTCGCCACGACAGGCGAACGGGCGTGGCGGCAACTAGTGGAGCAGGCGGCAGTCGAGGTCATGAACGGACGCCGGGCGTTGGAGGGCCGGCTGAGCGTCAGGGTCGACTTCATCACCGCGCAGCGACAGGGCGGGCACCCGGGCTGGGACCTCGACAACCTCATCAAGCCGACCATCGACGCACTCACACCCGTCATCGGACCGCGTGCGGGCCAGTGGCACCACGCGCAGCCTGACGACGAACGGGTCGACGAGATCATGGCCAGGAAGCGCCCGGCAGAGTCTGACGAGCAACCAGGCGCGCACCTCGTGATCTCGACGATCGGATCGACCACGCCTAGCGGGACAGAAAGCCCATAGTCGAGGTAGTGCCGGCAGCAGGGCGAACCGGGCAAGTGGGGCGATTGAACGCGATAGCACCAACATCCCCTGTTCTACTGCACTGGCATACCGCCAATGACTCAGGAGGGGCAGTGACCGAACCGACCGGCAGCGCCACGCGTAGCTGTGACGCGTGTAGGAGCGAGCAGAACACCGATGTGAATGGCGATATCGCTATTCACCACAGCGCCTCGGGTGAACCCTGTCCCGGGGGCATGAAGTGGACCTCCGCGGCACCGGCTGCTGGCCTCATCGGCTGGGGTCTGGGGCTCCTCCTCGCGGCTGCTCTTCCCTTCGTCCTGGGGTTCCGCGGGATGGTGAACGCCTCGATGTATTCGGACGGCGACGGATCTGCCTGGTTCGTGGTGTCCGCACTCATGAACATCGTCGGCATCATCGTCCTGTGTATGGGGACCTATCGCCTGGCGCGGAAGGCCGACGTCGCCTTCCTGATCACCCAACGCCGTTACATGGCCGCGGGAGAGGACGACCGAGAGCTGGGCTGAGGCGGGCGGAAACCATCCCGCGGCATACCCGGGCCGTGACGCTCAGACTTGGGCAAGGACGGCGTCCTCAGTCGGGACGCGGAAGGGTGCGCAGCGTGGCAGCAGCCGCGAAGGCGATGTGCTCCCGCATCAGGGCGGCTGCGCGCGGACCGTCACACTCGATGATCGCCTGGGTCACCGCCCGCAGCTCGCGGACCGCTGTCGCGCCGCGACCGGACTCGGACAGGCTGGAGACGCACAGGACCCGCACCCGCGCCTGGACCGTCCCCAGCTCCTCGCGCAGCACGGTGCTCGCCGCACCGGCGAACAGCGCCTCGTAGAAGGCATCACGGACCCGCATCACCTCGGAGGCCGCCAACCCGGCCTCGACCGCGCCGTCCAGCGCATCGAGCGCCTCCTGGAGCCGCTGGACGTCGGCGACGGCGGCGCGCTCGACGAAGCACTCGACGAGCAACCCCTCGATCGCGGCGCGCAACCGGTAGAGGTCCCTCGCCTCGTCGCTGTCGATGGCCCGCACCACCGCTCCGCGCCGCGGCTGGATCTGGACGAGCCCCTCGGCAGCCAGCTGGCGAAGCGTCTCGCGCACAGTCGCCCGGGACACCTCGAACCGATCGATGAGGTCACGCTCGATGAGGCGCTGCCCCGGCGCCAGCTGATGGTCGAGGATCTGCCGGCTCAGCTCCTGGTGGACCCGCTCCGACCGGGACGTCGGCGCCTCGGCCGTCGTGACCTCCCGGTGCGTGGTGGCTGCAGTCATGCGGCTGAGCCTAGCGCCCAGCATCGGACGACGTGGTCACAAACCGGACAAGAACGGCATACCTCGCATCTATTGTCCGACAAGACCGCGAGTGCTAGCGTCCGAGGACCGACGATCGGGTCGGTCACCGCTCTGGGTGCACATCAAAGGAGATTCGCCCATGACGTACATCAACGGCTCCCACCACGTCACGCTCTCGGTCGCCGGCGCCCAGGAGGACGTCGACTTCCACACCAAGATCCTCGGCATGCGCTTCATCAAGAAGACCGTGCTGTACGACGGCTCGAAGCCCGTCTACCACCTCTACTACTCCAACGCGAACGGCGACCCGTCCTCGGTGATCACGACGTTCCCGTGGGCGCAGGCCAACCTCTACGGCAGCCGCGGCACCAACCAGGCCCGCGAGGTGCTGCTCGCCGTGCCCCACGGCTCGCTCGACTGGTGGACGAAGCGGCTGGCGGACCACGAGGTGGACAGCACCTCGGTCGAGGTCTTCGGCGCCCGCCGGCTCACCTTCGCGCACCCGTCCGGCATCGAGTACCAGCTCATCGAGAGCGACGACGACCCCCGCGTCGGCCACGAGGGCAACGGGGTGACCCGCGAGCACGCGGTCCACGGCATCCACGGCATCGGCATCCACGTCTACGACCAGGACCGCTCGGTCGACTTCGGCCAGGAGGCGTTCTTCCTCGCCGGTGACGTCGAGGAGGAGGGTGACCTGGCCCGGTTCCGGGTCGGCGACGCCAAGCACGGCAACTGGGTCGAGCTGCGCGGCAACCGCACCGACGACCAGGGCACGTGGCGGTTCGGCGCGGGCACCTACCACCACTTCGCCTGGAACCTCGGCAACCTGGAGAATCAGGAGCAGGTCAAGTTCGACATCGAGGGCGCCGGCTACACCGACATCTCCGAGCTGAAGGACCGCACCTACTTCAAGTCCCACTACGTCCGTATGCCCGGTGGCGCCCTCTTCGAGCTGGCCGTCACCCACGACGAGGGCGGCTGGGACTGCGACGAGTCCCCCGAGGAGCTCGGCCAGGCGTTCATGCTGCCGCCCCAGTTCGAGTCCGAGCGCAGCCACATCATGGGCCAGCTCGAACCGATCGAGGTGTGACCAGCTCCGCGGCCCCGGCACCACCGCGATCCGGCGAGAACCCGCACCTCGCCGCGGGCGCGGAGTGCTGGGGCGAGGAGGAGGACGCGCCGGTCGCGGTGCTCGCCGTGCACGGACGCACCCAGTCCCCCGACGACATGCGCGCTCTCGCCGAGCGCCTCGACGTCGAGGGTCTGCGGTGGCTGGCGCCGGCCGCAGCCGGGCAGAGCTGGTACCCGTACGGCTTCATGGAGGAGCGACCCGACGACGACCCGTGGCTCACCTGGTCGCTCGAGGCGGTCGACGAGCACCTGGGTCGCCTCGGCGCCGCGGGGTGGCCGCCGGAGCGGGTGGTGCTGCTCGGGTTCTCCCAGGGGGCCTGCCTGCTCGCGCACTGGGCGCTCCTGCACCCCAGGAGGTATGCCGGTCTCGTCCTCCTCACCGGGGGTTACGTCGGGGCCGAGCGCGAGGAGGTCTCGTTCTCGGGTGACTTCGGTGCGACGCCGGCCCTGCTGGCCGGGTGCGAGGACGACCCCTGGGTGCCCCGCACCCGGATGGCGCAGACCGAGGGCTGGCTGCGAGGTATGGGGGCTCAGCTCACCTCGCTCATCGAACCGGGCAGCGAGCACGAGGTCACCGGCACGGCGGCCGAGCTCACAGCCCGGTTGCTGCGGCATACCGTGAGCGCCACAGGACGCCGATGACCGCGCCGCCGGTGCGGGACGAGGGAGAGGATCGTATGGAGATCAGGTTCGACCACACCACCCTGGGCCAGCGCGTGCTCTTCGGCACCGGCGCGGCCGCGACGAACATCGCCGCAGCCCTACGCGACCTGGGAGCCTCCCGGCCGCTGCTCGTGGGAGGGGGTCACGCTGCTGAGGTCGTGGACCAGATCTCCGAGCAGTTCGCCGTCGCGGGCCACGTCCGTGAGGTCGTCCAGCACGTTCCGGCGGAGCGGGCACGCGATGCGGTCGCCCTGGCTCAGGGCGCGGATGCGGACTCGGTCGTCGCCATCGGCGGCGGCTCGGCCACCGGGCTCGCCAAGATCGTCGCCCGGGACACCAGGCTGCCGGTCGTCGCGGTGCCCACCACCTTCTCCGGGTCTGAGGCGACCGACATCTGGGGGATGACCGAGGACGAGCGCAAGACCACCGGGACCGACCTCCGGGTGCTGCCGAGGGTCGTGGTCTACGACGCGACGCTCACCCTGGGTCTGCCGACCGACCTCGCGGCCCACTCCGGCCTGAACGCCCTGGCCCACGCCGTGGACAGCCTGTGGGCCCCGCGCGCCGACCCCATCAACCGGGCCATGGCCGGCGAGGGGATGCGCGCACTGATCCCGGGGCTGAGCGGCCTGCGGGCCAACCCGGCGGACGTGCGCGCGAACGAGCAGGTGCTCTACGGCACCTACCTCTCGGGGGTCGCCCTGGCCTCGGCCGGGGCCGGGATGCACCACAAGATCTGTCACGTCCTGGGCGGGACGTTCAACCTGCCCCACGCCCCGACCCATGCGGTGGTGCTGCCCTATGTCGCCGCCTTCAACGCCGACGCGGACCCGGACTCCGACGCCTGCATCGCGGAGGCCCTCGGGGCTCTGCATGCTGCCTCGGGGCTATGGGACCTCGCCCGGGAGGTGGGTGCGCCCGACTCGCTCGCCGAGATCGGCCTCACCGAGGACGACGTCGACCTTGCTGCTGAGCTGGCGACAGCGGCCATCCCGGACTCCAACCCTCGCCCGGTGAGCCTGGAGGGGGTGGCGACGCTTATCCGGTCTGCGCTCCGGGGTGACGACATCCGTGGATGACCTGACCGCCTCACGACGAGCCCACAGCGTTGTGCCCGGGTGTGCGCAGCCTGCGTCACTCGCGGCGGAATGACGTGCCTACCTGGCTCTTCCCAGATGAGGGTGTAGGTCGGCCGGGCGCGTCGGTCCGCAGATAGACGTCGAGGTCTCCCGACGATGGAGGTTCCTACGCCATCCATCCGAAAGACCTCGACGTGACCGACGCTACCCCGCCGGCCGGCCTCGGCCGCCCTGACCTGACCGCCTTCGCGTCTCATCCCAATCGACCCTGATCGGGTCTGCTGACCCCCTCGACGAGAACGCAGCGACATCACAGCCACCCAACCCCGACCGGCCGGGAAGCCGGCGCACGTCACATGGCCTGTGCTGCGGGCGTGTCGAGTGGGTCGTCCAGGGGCGACGCAGGAGCGTCGACGCGACGTGCTGAGAGGTGGTTCCAACCGGGCGCTAGGACACCGGCTACAGGCATGGCGATAGGTCAGGAACGGCGTCGCTCCCTGCGCAGGAGGGAGCGCAGAGTCTCGGCGTTCGCGTAGCCGACCCGTAGCGCGATCTCGGCGGAGGTGAGGTCCGTGGTTGCTGAGAGGTGCCGAGCTCGTTCGATGCGAAGCCGTTGGACGAAGCCGAGCGGAGTGAGGTTGAGCGCCGCACGGACTCGTCGTTCGAGGGTGCGCCGGCTGGTGCCGAGCGACTGCGCGACGAAGGCGACGTTGAACGGTTCGTCCAGGCGGGCGCGCACGAAGCGTTCGAACTCGACGACGATCGGGTCCTCGTGCCGGAAATGTTCGTAGGCGACGAAGGCCGCCTGCGACGGACGCTCGTCGATGATGAGGAGCTTGGCGACATGTTGGGCCAGGTCGGGGCTGATCGATCGCACGAGTGAGAGCGCGAGGTCGATGTGGGCGAACGCGGCGCCGGCGGTGACGAGGTTCCCGTCCACGACGACCATGGTGTCGAGATCGAGGGCGACGGTCGGATAGCGCTTCAGGAACTCCGGCCCCAGGAACCAGCTGGTCGTCGCCCGCCGATGATGCATCCGTCCGGTCTCGGCGACGGCGAACACGCCGGTGCACGCCGCGGCGATCCGGGTGGTCGCGTCGTCGAGGCGCCCGAGCGAGGCGATGACCGAACGAGCATCTCGGCTCTGGAGGGCGTCGTTGGTAGCGGCGGCCGTGAGGGTTCCAAGCGCAGGGACGACGACCACGTCGAACTCTCCGGACTCCGACAGCGGGTGGTCAACCGACAGGGTCATCGATGCCGTCGTGGTCACTCGCCGTTTCGGTCCGAGGATGGCGAGTTCGATCGGGTCGATCCGCGGGTCGATATCGCCGCGGGCTCCGTCGGCCACCCGCACGATGTCGATGACCGACGCGACAGCCGAACCGAAGCAGCCGTCGATCGCGATCAGTCCGATACGCATGGCGCGAACAATAGCAATACTGTCGTATACGCCACTCCCCATCGGCCCTCGCTCGTCATACGCTGAACTCGCCCCACGAAGAACCCCGACTTCAAGGAGAACCCCTCATGTCCACACCCGCATCACTTCCGTATGCCTTCGTCGCCAAGATCGTCGCGGCCGATGGACAGCACGACGCGCTCGCCGATCTGCTCGCCGGCGCTGTCGCACTCGCCAACGAAGAAGTGGGAACGATTGTCTGGTTCGCGGCTAGAACCCACGCCGACACCTTTTGGATCTTCGATGCATTCCCCGACGAGGCCGCTCGCGACGCCCACGCCAACGGCGCCATCGTCGCAGCCCTGATGGCCAACCAGCACCTCCTCGGCGCAGCACCCGAGATCCTGGCGGCCGACGTCCTCGCGTCCAAGCTCCCGTAGTCCGCCAACGCACGAGACGATCGCGCCCCGCCGAGCCGTCGGACCCGACCGCCTCGACACCCGCACCACGTTGACGATCCCCGACGGGCCGATCACGAGGGGGGCCATGCAACACCAGGCGCAAGCCTGGAGCGGCACTGGTTCACCGGTGGTCATCGAGAGAGCCAGCGCGGTTCCATGGCAGCGCAACTGTGTCAACTTGCCCTCCGTCCCGCTAGGCGCCGTGGGCGGGTCTTGGTTGCGATCCGTTGCCGTGACGGGAGACGCGTTGCGCGTCGCAGCGATGACGGGTCGTTGGCGTTCCGGGGCGTTGCGTTCGTGCGCGTCGCCCGTGCGGCATGGAACATCTCGCTGCGCACACAACGATCGCTGCGCCGACGCACCGTTGACACCTCGCACGTCCAGGTCGCGACACAACGCCACGCCGCGTTGCCGAGCGGAGCGAGGCCTATCGGCACACGGACAGGATGCCGGCCGCGAGCGCTCAGCCGGCGAGGGGTCCGTCGCAGAGGAGAGCGACGTCGGTGTCGGGCAGAGCCGTGAGGCCAGCGCATCGCGCGACCACCAGAACCGAACCGCCCCTGCCCTGCGTTTCCGCAGGTCAGGGGCTGTTCGCCAGAGCCGCCTGTCGGAATCGAACCGACGACCTAATCACGTCGGCTTTGCGTCTATCGCTTGATGCGCCCACTGGGCGAACGAGCCGCTGACCTGCGCAAACGCCGAGAGTGGGGGGGCGCCGCCATCCGGTGGTGACCGACGACGACCGACCAGTACCGACCGTTTCACCGGAGCTTGCGGCGGCGTCGAAGCCGAGCAAGCTCCATTCTTCTAGCTCACCGCGCCCTCCTCCTAGCCGGTCCCGTCGTCGTCGAAGACGTTTCAGGGGTCGTCCCAGATGACGGTGTAGGTCGGCCGGGCGCGTCGGTCCGCAGATAGACGTCGAGGTCTCCCGACGACGGAGGTTCCTACGCCATCCATCCGAAAGACCTCGACGTGTCCGACGCTACCCCGCCGGCCGGCTTCGGCCGCCCTGACCTGACCGCCTTCGCTCGACTCGACGGCCTCGGTCTGAGCGTGACCGGGCAACGACTTGAACCGGATCGTGCGGTCCTCGCGTGCCGCGTGGTGGAACCAGATCAGTGGTGCCGACGGTGCGGCAGCGAAGGCGCTGCTCGTGACACCGTGATCCGGCGGTTGGCCCACGAGCCGCTGGGCTGGCGACCGACCGTGCTGGAAGTTGTAGTGCGCCGCTACCGCTGTGCCGACTGCGGACACGTGTGGCGCCAAGACACCAGCGCCGCGGCGGAGCCACGCGCGAAGCTCTCGCGCACCGGGCTGCGGTGGGCGCTGGAAGGGATCGTGGTCGCACACCTCACCGTCGCCCGTGTCGCCGAGGGACTCGGGGTCGCGTGGGACACCGCCAACAACGCGGTCCTGGCCGAAGGCAAGCGGCTGCTGATCAACGACCCCACGCGGTTCGAGGGCGTGAAGGTCATTGGCGTCGATGAGCACGTCTGGCGCCACACCAGGCGTGGCGACAAGTACGTCACCGTGATCATCGACCTCACCCCGGTCCGCGATGGCGCCGGCCCAGCAAGGCTGCTGGACATGGTCGAGGGCCGGTCGAAGGCGGCGTTCAAGACCTGGCTCGCCGACCGCGACGACGCCTTCCGTGACGCGGGCGAGGTGGTCGCGATGGACGGCTTCACCGGGTTCAAGACCGCCGCTGCAGAGGAGATCCCGGACGCGGTCACGGTGATGGATCCCTTCCACGTCGTGCGCTTGGCCGGTGACGCCCTCGACAGGTGCCGGCGCCGGGTCCAACTCGCGATCCACGGGCACCGTGGGTTCAGGGACGACCCGCTCTACAAGTCGCGGCGCACGCTGCACACCGGCGCGGACCTGCTCACCGACAAGCAGAGCGACAGGCTACGCGCGCTGTTCGTTGATGACGCTCACGTCGAGGTCGAGGCGACCTGGGGTGTCTACCAGCGCATGATCGCCGCCTATCGCCACGAGGACCGGCAACGTGGCCGCGAGCTCATGGAGAAGCTGATCACCGACCTCAGCGCCGGCGTCCCCAAGGTGCTCACCGAGCTCACCACCCTGGGCCGGACCCTGAAGAAGCGAGCCGCTGACGTGCTCGCCTACTTCGAACGACCCGGCACCAGCAACGGGCCGACCGAGGCGCTCAACGGACGGCTCGAACACCTGCGCGGCTCCGCACTCGGGTTCCGCAACCTGACCAACTACATCGCCCGAAGCCTGCTCGAGACCGGCGGCTTCAGACCCCAACTTCTACACCCCCGATTGGGATGAGCCGCCTACCTGGCCACCCAGCGACCCCGCGGTTCCCCGTCGGACGGGCGTAACCGGCCTCCACGCGGGCGTCAAGGGCTTCTCTCATCCCTCAGCTCCCTAATCAACGACGCCAGCGACGGCCTCGGCCCAGCCGCGCTTCGCTCAGGAGAAGCAGCACCAAAACGACGACTCCAACCCCCATCCGAGCTGCAATGTCGTCAAGCATGGCAAGCGGCACCGTGAGCAGGCCGAGACCTGTTAGTCCGCTTCCAGCCGCCCAGAAGAGGCGCCAAGGACTGGCGAGCGCAAAGCCAGTCAGGTGGTCGGTGAGAAAGCTGCGCGCGAGATGCCACGACACGATGACTAGCAGTGCACCCAAGAACAGCAGAGCCATCATGACTCCAAGCTCCTGAGTGGAGGGGACGCCGTCCATCCATCGCAACACCCCGCGATAGGGCGCATTGGGCTCGGGAATCGGGGAGGCGCTCATGCGCGAAAGTTAGCGGCGTGCTCTGACACACCCGGCTCGCAGACCGCGGTACCGCCGCCCTGAGCCGTCCGGGAGACGACGAGGGACGCGCGCCCGCCAGGCAGCGGGGTTCGGCCGACCCGCTTAGGTGCAGCGCTACATAGCGTCCACTTTCGCGGTACAGCGACGCGGTGCGGGAAGCGGCTACTAGGAGACTTCCCTTCATGATCGGGTCGGGCCAGACTCGGTTTAGGTGCCCGGCGGGACGCTCTCAATTGCGGCTGCCCAGCCCGTGTGGTTGTGGCTCTCTTCTGGACTGTGCCTCGTCGGGTACCGCTGACGAGGCGTGGCTCAAGAGGGGATTGCCCTGCTCGTAGTAGCACTGCCCACCTCGCCGTTCCCGTTTATCGGTTCGAGGCGCCTGTTGGAGGCGAGGAGCATGGCAGAGGTCATCATCGGGGTCGACCCCCACAAGCTGTCCGCGACGATCGAGATCGTGGACCGTCAGGAGCGGCTGGTCGCGACCGGCCGGTTCAACACCGACCAGCGCGGGTACACCGCGATGCGGTCCTACGCGCGGACCTTCCCGCACCGGCTGTGGGCGGTCGAGGGCGCCAACGGCACCGGGCGCCCGCTGGCTCAGCGGCTGGTCGAGGACGGCGAACGGGTCGTCGACGTCCCGGCGAAGCTGGCCGCCCGGGTGCGGTTGTTCGACACCGGCCACAACCGCAAGACCGATGCCCTGGACGCGCACTCCATCGCTGTCGTGGCCGTC
>NZ_CANKYH010000015.1 GCF_947487915.1 uncultured Serinicoccus sp.
CGCCGACCAGATCCCAGCCTCCACCCACATCCAGCAGGCCGCCTGAGACGCCGGCCTTGACATAGGAGCATCGGGGAACTCGACCCCCGCAACCGCTGATCATGGGGTTCATCGACACCATGAAGGCTCAGGGCCACGCGGTCGAGTCGATCTGTCGGGTGCTGCGCGAGCAGGGCTGCCAGGTCGCCGCGCGGACCTACCGCAGCTGGAGGCAGCCCGGCCGCGTGGTCGCGGCACGGACGCTCTCCGACGCTCACGTCGTCGCCGCCGTGCGGCAGGTCGCCTGGACCACCGACCGGCACGGGCGACGCAAGCTGACCCCGGAGGGCCTCTACGGGCGGCGGAAGATGACCGCCTACCTGCGCCGCACCGACCTGCCCGAGGCCAGCGCGGGGTCGGTGGACCGGGCGATGAGCACGCTGGACCTGGTCGGGGTGCGCCGCGACAAGGGCACCCGGACCACGATCCCGGCCAAGGACGGCATCCGCGCCGCTGACCTGCTCGACCGCGACTTCACCGCCTGCGCGCCGAACCGGGTCTGGGTCACCGACTTCACGTACGTGCGGACGTGGGCCGGGTTCACCTACGTCGCGTTCATCCTCGACGTCTACGCCCAGCGGATCGTGGCCTGGCACGCCGCGACGACCAAGCACACCGACCTGGTGATGATCCCGCTGCGGATGGCGCTGTGGCAGCGCGACCGCGAGGGCCACCCCACCCCCGCCGGTGAGCTGATCCATCACTCAGATTATGCCGAGGACTGGGTTAAGCCGAGGCCTGTGCGTCTGGCCTGCGTGTGAGGGGGTGGCCGGCTGGTTCCTCGGCTTAACGACCTGGGCTACCGCAGGTCGTAGAGGGCTTGGAGCTTTTCCTGGGTGAGTGGCTGTGTGGGTGGGGTGCTGATCGCGGGGGTGGCGGCGTCGACGGCCTGGCGCATCATGTCCAGGGTCGCGAACGCGTAGAACGCCGATGTCGTCGAGGCGCTCTCGTGGCCGAGCAGGCGCATGATGATCGGCAGCGGGATGCCTTGTTGGTAGAGGTCCATCGCCTTGGTCTTGCGCAGCATGTGGCAGTGGATGCTCGCCGGGACGGTGGGGCTGGTGGCTCGTGCGGTGCTCGCGGCTGTCTTCAGCACGGTGGCGACGGTGTCGACCGACAGGGCGGTCGGCTGCCCACGGTGGTTGCTGTAGAACACCGGCCTGCTGGCCGGGAGTCGGTCTTGGTCGGGGTGGAACTCGGCCAGGTAGACGCCCAGGTGCGCTGTCGTGACGTCGGCCAACGGCACGGTGCGGGTCTTGTTCCGCTTGCCGGTCAGCCTGACGTGGGCCGGCTTGTCCAAGCTCAGGTCGGCCAGGGTCAGGTCGGTGATCTCGCTGACGCGGGCGGCGGTCTCGTAGAGCAGGATCAGCAGCATCCGGTTCCGGCGCGACTTGACGGTCTTGCCGGTGAACGCGCCCAGCACGGCCCTGGTCTGATCACCGGTGAGGTACTCGACCGGCCTCCTGGGGCTGGCCGGGGCTCGCAGGGCTTGGGCGCCCTGGTGGAGCGCGACCAGGGTGATGTCCTCGGCCGCGCTGTAGGCCAGGAACGCCTTGACCGCGCTGAGCCGCAGCGCGGTCGTGTTCGGCGCGTAGCCCTTCTGCTCGCTCATCCAGGCCAGCCACGCCTTCAGGTGGGCCCGTTCGAGGTGGTCGAAGCTGACGTCCTCACGGTCCACGCCTTCGACTCGCTCAGGTAGCCGATGAGGCACTCCAGGCTGATCCGGTAGGCCTGGACCGTCCTGGGTGAGAGCCGCCGGGCCCTGGGCATGTAGGCGTGCAGGTAGTCCCTGGCGAAGACCCAGAAGTTCGGGGCGTCGGTGTCCGGGTCGCGTCTCATTCGAACCCCACCTCCGGCAGCACCGAGGCGGCCGAGGAGACCGTGTCGGCGTAGGCGGTCATGAAGTCCGGGGAGGTGTGGACGTAGTAGTAGGTGGACTCGAAGGTCGCGTGTCCCATGTAGGCGGCCAGGTAGGGCAGCAGCGCGGCCACGTCCTTGCCCTGGGCCGCCCACCGCTCGATGTTGGCGTAGGCGAAGTGGTGCCTGAAGTCGTACGGGCGGGGAGCCTTCCCGCCGGGACGCCGGACCAGGGCGGCCTGGTCCCAGATCCGGTTGAAGATCACCCCGACCGCGGCAGGGCTGACCTGGGTTCCGACCGCGGAGATGAAGAACGTGGGCCGTGCCGGGAAGCGACGACGGGAGAGGTGGTCGCAGGCCCGCAGCACCTTCACGACGTCCTCGGTGACCGGGAGCCGGCGGCTGCGCTCACCCTTGGCCGAGACGATGTCGACGCGAGCGTGGGTCAGGTCGACGTCCTGGGTGGCCAGGGCACGGGCCTCCCCGGTCCTGATCCCGCAGCAGTGCATAAGCGTGAAGAACGCGACCGCCTGCCACGCCCACGGGGAGGCGGCGCGAAGGTGGGCCGCGGCGGTGAAGAACGCGTCGATCTCGGCCGTGCTGAGCAGGTAGGGGTGGGCCGGCACGAAGGGTGCCTTCCACCGTTCGGAGAGCACGTAGGCGTCGGTGTGGCCGTGAGCCTGCAGCCAGCGGCCGAAGTCGCGGATGTAGGACATCCAGGATGGGTAGGCCCCGCAGCGGGACAGCCGGTCGGTCACCCAGCCCTCGACGGTGACCTGGTCGAACGTGTCGAGGCCGCGCTCGGCGCACCAGGCGTCGAACTTCCGCAGGTACCAGACCCGGGAGGCGCCGTGGAAGCCCATGGCCTCCTTGAACGCCAGATACTCATCCAGCTGTGCGGCGAAGACGCTGGTGAAGCCGTGACCGGTGCTCATGATCGTCCACCGACGGGCACGGGCAGCACGCACTCGAGCAGGCGGTCGGCATCCAGGCTCAGGTAGGTGCTCGTCGACTCCTGGCTGGCATGGCCCAGCACCGCCGAGATCGTAGGCAGGGGGACGCTGGCGGCTAGCAGCTTGGAGGCGGCGTTGTGCCGCAGGAACGAGGTCCCGGCCTTGACCTGGGCGAGGCCAGCCGTGCGGAACGTCTGTGCGATCACCCGGTAGATCGAGGCATGATCGGCCAGCCCGGTGTACGGGGCCACCGACCGCAGGAACACGTGATCGTCGCCCGAGGCGGGTCGTTCGTCAAGGACGTAGTCCGCCAGCCTGGCCAGCACCAGAGCTGCTAACGGCACGGTCAGGGGGTTCTTCGTCTTCTGCTGCACGATCCCCACCGTCGCGCCGCGCCAGTCGATGTCGCTCAGCCGCAGGGCGACGATGTCGCAGGCACGCAACCCTGTAGTCAGCGCCAGCAACGTCAGCGCGCCGTCCCGGGCGGACACCGCCGGGCCGGTGCACGCCTGCACGACGTGCTGGGTGTCGGCGTCGTCGAGGACGGCAAGGATCCGGTGGGAGCGCCTCACGCCGGCCAGGCCTACCGCGTCCACCAGGTCGGTGCGCCCGGTGAACTTCAGGAACGGGCGGAAGT
Organism: uncultured Serinicoccus sp.; assembly: GCF_947487915.1. Classification (GTDB taxonomy): domain Bacteria; phylum Actinomycetota; class Actinomycetes; order Actinomycetales; family Dermatophilaceae; genus Ornithinicoccus. The sequence continues at coordinate 3,487 of NZ_CANKYH010000015.1, forward strand.
TCGACACCACCCAGAACAAGGATGACCTCGCCCACCGCTCGGTCAGCGACTCCAGGAACGCCAGCACGCTGGCCCCGTCGGCACCGTCCAGGCCGGTGACCCCCTGGTCCTCCAGGAACACCAGGTAGGCGCGGGCGATGCGCCCGTACGCCGCGCGCGTGGCCGGGGCCAATCCCCGATCGGCCATGTCCTGCTCCCACGAGGCATCGAGTGCCACGAACTGCTCCGAGGCTGGTCGAGGCCCCCCACCACCGCGCTTCCGCGTCGCCAGGTCGAACCGTCCGGTCAGGACGTAGGTGTCGAGCAGGGCGACCAGTCGGTTGTAGTCCAACCGGCGCTGAGCGCTGAACCGCCCGGTCCGGGGACTGACCGTCAGCCTCGCGAACGCGGCCCCCAGCGCAGGGGTGTACACGCCGCCGCGCGCCGCGACGAACCCGGTCAGTGCCCTGATCGTCTTCTCGTACTGGCCGACCGTCGACTCCTGGTAGCCAGCCGTGCGCAGCCCGTCCAGGACCACCGCGCCGAGCTCCTCCACCGTCGCACCCATGACCGTCTCCTTCCGCTGGTTGCACGAACACAGCGGACGCTAGCCACGGACCCCCGGCCGTTAAGCCGAGGAACCAGCCGGCCACCCCCTCACACGCAGGCCAGACGCACAGGCCTCGGCTTAACGCACTGCTCGGCATAATCTGAGTTCAGCGGAATTCCGCTGAACTCAGACGCGGGGTCGCAATATACGAGTCTGAGGCTGACCGAGCACCTCGCGCTGGAGGAGATCCGGCCCTCCATCGGATCCGTCGGCGACGCGTACGACAACGCGCTGATGGAGACGGTCAACGGCCTCTACAAGGCCGAGTGCATCCGCACCACGGTCTTCCACGACGGGCCCTACAAGAGCATCGCCGACGTCGAGTACGCCACCGCCGGCTGGGTCGACTGGTACAACACCCGCCGGCTCCACAGCTCGCTGGGCAACGTCCCACCCACGGAGTACGAGCAAGCCCACTACGCTGCTCTCAACCGAGAGCCGCACCCCGTATAGGACCGGCAGAGAACCTGGGGCGGTTCATGAGCTCTCCGGCGCCGTAAGGTGCGGCGTGCACACCCAGGACCTTGCGGGTCTGGGCGTCGATGACGAGTTTGAGGACCCCCCGAGTGTCCTCGCTGACCAGTGCGCGCGGAATGTCCTGTGCACCCAGGATTCGGCAAGTCGCAGTCGTGGCCGAGCTCGAGGGCGCGGGCTTCGGTCAGTCCGGCGCTGGCCATCTGCGGAGTGGTGAAGGTGACCCCCGGCAGGCCGCGCGGTAGTCCACCGTGGAGGGCTCACCCAGCGCACCGGCCGCGGCAACTCGGCCAGTCTTCGCGGCGACGTAAACGTACTGCGGCGCACCGGAGACATCCCCGGCCGCGTGCACGCGGTGGTTGGTCGTGCGCAGGTTCTCATCCACGAGGATGAATCCGCGTGCGTCGGTGCCGATCCCGGCGGCCTCCAGCCCCAGACCGCTGGTGCTGGCGCGGCGGCCGGTGGCGATCAACAACCGCTGGCCATGGACTTGAACGCCGCTGTCGGTGGTGACGATGACCCCTCCGGCGTGAGGCGCTACTTCCCGCCCGCATTCCTCGAGCACCGTGATGCCCTCCTCCTGGAAGGCGGTGCGGAGCACGTCAGCGACCTCGGGTTCGGCGTAGGGGGCCACTCGGCCCACGAGGGTGACGTCGACGCCCAGGTGTGCCCAGAGCTGGGCCTGCTCCAAGCCGACGTACCCACCACCGAGCACGACCATGGAGGTGGTGGGCAGGTCCTGTTGCTCCATGGCGGTGGTCGAGGTCAGGTCGGCCGGCTACGTAGATTTGGACTTGCAGCGATGATCGGTATTGGTCGATGCTAGCGTCCATGCGGGATGAACGGCAACGAGGCAAGACCGAGGCCCAGGGAGGGCAGCTGTGCTGATGAACCGGATCGAGACGATGCTCGTCGACAGCCCACCCCGGGCGTGGCTGCAGCGTTCGTACGAACTGCCGCTGTTGGAGCGTCTGGGCGCCCGGATCGCCGGCCTGCGCGTGGTCGAGATCGGTTGTGGGCGCGGCGCCGGTGCCGAGCTGCTGCTGCAGCGGTGGGGCGCCGCGCACGTCACAGCGGTGGATCTGGACCCGGTGATGGTCCAGCGTGCCCGGCGGCGCTTGGCGCGGTTCGGGTCGCGGGTCGATGTGCGCGTCGGTGACGCACGCGCGCTGCCGGTCGCCGACGCGGCGGTGGATGCCGTCGTGGACTTCGCGGTGGTCCACCACGTCCCGGTCTGGCGCGAGGCGGTGGCCGAGGCGGTGCGGGTGCTGCGCCCGGGCGGGCAGCTTGTGTTTGAAGAGGTCACCCGCCACGCGTTGCAGCGCTGGTCCTACCGCACGTTCCTCGAGCACCCGAAGGTCGACCGGTTCAGCGCCGAGGAGTTCGTCGAGGCGCTGGGGGAGCTGGGTCTGTCGCTGCCGGTCCCTGCTGTGACGCGGTTCTTCGGTGACTTCGTCCTCGGCGTCGCCGTCAAGCCGGCGGCCGCGAGCCCAGGTCCGCTGTGAGCGGCCATACGATCCTCGGTCTGGCGCTGTTCGTCGTGTGGGCCTTGCTCGCCGGGGGTGGGTCGCATGGCCGTCCAGCGGCGGCGCACCGGTGACAGCGGATTCCGCTTCGCGGCCGCCGCGCGCGGCACCCGGCAGTGGTGGGCCAATCGCATCAGCGGTGCGGGTTCTCTCCTGGTCGGCGTCGCCGCACCGGTCGCAGACCTACTCGGGCTCGACCCGGTGGTGTCACCGCTGAGCTCGCCGGCCCTGCGCACTGCAGCGGCCGTGGTGGCCGCGTCAGGCATCTTCTGCACCTACGCTGCGCAGCTGGCCATGGGCACCGCCTGGCGCATCGGTGTCGACCCGACAGAACGCACCGAGCTGGTCACCTCCGGGCCTTTCGCGTTCGTCCGCAACCCGATCTTCACCACCGCTCTTATCACCTTCACCGGGCTCGCGTTGGCCTCCCCGAGCCTTGTTGCCTTGGCGGGCCTGGTCCTGGTCTATGCGGGCATCCAGATGCAGGTCCGCGCCGTCGAGGAGCCGCACCTGCTGGCCACGCACGGGCGGGCCTATGCCGACTATGCCGCCCGCGTGGGGCGGTTCGTCCCCGGGATTGGACGCCTGCGTCCGACTTCTTGAGTTCCAGGTAGCCACGCTTTAGGCCCTGGTGCCCCAGGGACATGACGTCGCTGGAGGCCAGCGATTGCGGGATGGCGTTTCAGGTCGGGTCCGTCTTGGCCACGGGCGTCGGTCACTTGACGGCCATGATCTTGCTGGTAGTGGTCGGAGTCGACGTTCTTGGGGTTGCTGGCGTTCATCAGCCGCATTCACGGTGTAGCGGAAGGCGTCACGTGCTCACCCCCGAGTAGCTGTGCAGGCCGGTGATGAGCAGGTTGACGACGGTGTAGTTCAGGATGATGCAGAGCATGCCGAGGAGTGCCACGTAGGTGGCGTGTCGTTTGGTCCAGCCGCTGGTGGCGCGGGAGTGCAGGTAGGCGGCGTAGACGACCCAGATGATGAAGGTCCAGATTTCCTTAGGGTCCCAGCCCCAGTAGCGGCCCCAGGCCACCTCGGCCCAGATCGCGCCGGTGATGAGGGTGAACGTCCAGAGCGGGAAGGCGAAGATGTGGATCCCGTAGGTCATCGTCTCCAGTTTGTCTGCCTGGGGCAGGCCGGCCAGCCAACCCCGGATGCGGTTTCTCTTCTCGGCTGAGTCGCGGAGCAGGAAGGCGACGCCGAGGGCGGCCCCGATGATGAACAGCGCCACGGACAGCGTGGCGAGGGTGACGTGGATGGACAGCCACATCGTGTTGTCCAGGGCGGGCATGAGTTGGGAGGCCTCGGTGTACCAGATCTTGCCAGCGCCAAGGACGGCCATGACTGGCAGCACGACGAAGGGACCGAGCCACAGCCGGTCGCGTTTCAGGCTCCACGTGGAGTAGACGATGAGGGCGAAGGATGCGGCGACGATCGCGAACTCGTACATGTTGCCCAGCGGCCAGCGTTGTACCGACAGGCCACGCAAGATCGTGCCGCCGACGACTCCGAAGGTCGCCAGCCAGGTGAGTTGGACCCCGATGATGCCCCAGCGGCGGGTGACCTCGGCGGGATGACTGACTGTTGGTGGCTCGACTGCGGCGGTGGTCGGCGTGGTCGAGTCCGTCAGTCCAGTGGCACAGTCGTCAACGACTGTGTCTGCTGGCTGCTCACCGTCGGCGCCAACACCCACGCGGACCTTCTCGCGGGCCTTGATTTTATCGTGGCGTTCCCTGGCGGTTCCGGTGACGGCCAGGTGTGCCGAGAAGGAGATGAGGGCCAGCGCGAGCACGGCCAGGCTGGCCCAGATGGCGATGTCGCTGGACAGGGCCAGCTGTGGGTCGGTCATACCGTGTCCTTGTCTCGATGGTGGGTTTTAGGAGTATTGGTCCGGCCACCCGTGGTCCCGGTGATCCGGAGCAGGACGTCGTCGACGACGGCCTGGAGTCCGGGGTCGCTGCCCTTGGACTGGCCACCGATGCTCACTAGTGTCTGCATCGGACCATTGATGGGGTGTTCAGGGTTGATCCGTACGTAGATCCGGCGTCGCTTGATACCGAGCATCAGGGCCAGGCCGACGGTGGTGGCGATCGCGAAGCCCAGGGCTGGTATCCGGCCCGGGTCGTGCCGCACCAGTAGCCCGGCCCAGCGGATTATGCCGTCGAACTCCACGGTGGTGCCGTCGGGTAGCTCGAAGTACTCGCCCGGGCGGATCAGCATCGCGACGGGGTTGCCCTCCTCGTCGGTGAGCTGGGTCATCTGGTCGGTGTCGATATTGAAGACCGACTGCGGGCGCCCGTCGGGGAACAGGTTTCCCTCGAATGCCGTCAGTGCCAGCACGGGGTCGACCAGGCCGGGGAAGGAGGACGTCATCCCCAGCTCGGGATCAATGCGCAGGGTCGGTAGGAAGCCGCCGACCAGACCGAGGCCGGGGTCTCGCGCGGTGACCTTGATGGCGCCCTCGCTGGCGTAGTTGTTGTCCTGTGGGAGGAAGGTGACCGCGTCGGAGTAGAGGACTTCTCCGTCGGGGTCGCGGATGGTCACGATGGGGGCGTAGCCGTTGCCGAGCAGGAAGATGGAGTCTCCGGCCACGGAGATCGGGTGGTTGACTGCGAACTCCTGCTGCTCGGGTTCCCGGCCGGGGACCTCGACGGTGGCCAACCCGTCGAACCTGCGGGGTTGGCCGAACTGGGCGCCTTCGGCCTGACTCTCGAAGGCTACGTCGAGTTTGTTGAGCTCCACGGTGAACGTGGGAATGTCCCCCTCACCGGCCAGCGGGCTGAAGTTGAGCGTGTCGAAGGTGCCGGCAGTGGCCGTCCACGACTGCCCCTCCTGGATGATGATCTCCCCGCGCCAGCCGAACAGGTTACCGGCGGCGAAGGCGACGATCACACCCAGCAGAGCCAGATGGAAGAGCAGGTTTCCGGTCTCCTTCAGGTACCCCTTCTCGCCAGTGACCCAGAGATCGCCGTCTTCGGCCTCGCGCAGCCGGTAGCCCTTCGCCTTCAGCGACTGCCGGGCTGCGGCCAGTACCTCGGGTGCCTCGGCGGTGAGGGTTCCGTCGGCGCGGGCGTGCAGCCTGGCCAGGCGCCGGGGTGCCGGCGGCGGCTGGGCTCGGATCGAACGCCAGTGTTGGCGCATCCGCGGGATGATGCAACCGACCAGGCTGATCACCAGCAGCAGATAGATCGAGGCGAACCACGGGGAGGAGAACACATCGAAGAGGAACAACCGGTCCAGCCAGGGCGCCAGGTCGGGGTTGTTCTCGAAGAAGGTGCGCACCTGCACCGGGTCCACGGAACGTTGCGGGAAGATTGAGCCGGGGAAGGACGCGGCCGCCAGCAGCAGAAGCAGGTAGATGGCGGTGCGCATGCTGGTCAGCTGCCGCCAGGCCCAACGTGCCCAGCCCAGTGCGCCGAGCCGGGGGCCGCCCAAGGTGGTGCGGTCCTTGGGATAGGACGGCTCGATCCGTTCCGGTGTTCGCGTGCTGGCCATGTCAGATCACCGTGGTGAAGTTGCTGGTCAGTCGGGTCTGGACCCACGCCATGGCCTCGGCCCAGATGCCGGCGATCATGAGCAGGCCGAGGAGGACGAGCAGCCCGCCGCCGACGCGCTGCACGAGCAGGTAGTGGTCGCGCAGCCAGCGCGAGGCGCGGCTGGCCCAGCCCAGCCCGGCGGCGGCGAGCACGAACGGCACCCCCAGTCCCAGGCTGTATGCGGTGCCCAGCACCAGGGCGCGGCCCACCTGGTCGTCCCCCGGGAGGATCGAGGTGCCGAGCGTCTGGATCGCGGCGAGCGCCGGTCCGGTGCAGGCGCTGAATCCCAGGCCAAAGGCGACCCCGAGCAGCGGAGCCCCGGCGATCCCGGCGGCCGGTCGCCATCGCACCGAAACTGATGCTGTCGGCTGCAGCAGCATGACCAGGCCGAGGCCGAGGACGACCGCGCCGGACAGGCGCAGCAGCAGCCCCTGGTGCTGCGCCAGGGCCATGCCCAGGGAGGAGATGACCACGCTCATCGCCATGAAGACGGCCGAGAAACCCATAACGAACAGCAGCGCCCCGACCGTCGGGCGCCACCGCCCCGGCGCGTGAGCGCCCGACATGGGCGACGCCATTCCCGAGAGGTAACCGACATAGCCGGGGACCAGCGGTAGCACGCACGGCGAGGCGAACGAGACGAGACCTGCCAGCGCGGCGATCGCGGCGGCCAGCAGCAGCGGCCCGCTGAGAACGACCTCGCTCACCGGGCGGACTCACTCTTCAGCACGTCCTCGACCAGGCCGCGCAGCGTCGACGCCTCCACGGGTCCGCTGACCCGGGCGGCGAGGCGCCCCTGTCCGTCGAGGACCATCGTGGTCGGCGTCGCGACGGCCAGCCCCTGCAGCTGGGCGCGGGTGCGCCCGCCGTCGTCCTGGAGCGAGGGGTAGGACACGTCGTACTTCTGCTGGAAGGCCAGGGCGCTGGGTACCGAGTCACGGCTGTTGACCCCGATGAACTGCACCGGCTCACCCGCCTCGGCGAACTCGGTGGCCACCTCCTCCAGGTCCGGCGCCTCCTCCACGCACGGCCCGCACCACGACCCCCACACGTTGACCACCACGACCTCGCCCAGGTGGTCCTGCGAGGACCACGCCTCGTCTTCCAGGGTCGTCCCCTCCAGGGTGATGACGGTCTCGCGCTCCTCCGGCGCCAGCACCTGGATGGTGCCGTCACCGGCGACGTATCCCTTCTGGTCGCCCTGACGCATCTGGTCGTTGATCGTCGAGCCCTCGCCACCGCAGCCGGCCAGGACCACTGCTACGGCCGCGAGCAGGGCCAGGAGGTGCCCGCGGGTCACCGGAGCAGCCCGTCGAAGTCGCCGTGTGCCCCGTTTGCGAGCATGCCTCGCGAGCGCACGACCGAGATCGTCTGTCGGCGAGGCCGTCGACCGCTGGCCGGCTCGAGGGGGTCGGGGCGTCCTGCTCGTCCACCGCCTCGCTCCACCCGGGGTCGCCCTATGGTGCCCATGCCGCTTACCTTCCATCCGCTACCACTCTGCCTGCCGAACGCGATGGTTGAGGGTCGCCACGGTGGTGACGAGCCGGCCACACGGCCGCCCGTGCGACTCTACCCTTTGCTGACAGCAGCGTCACTCGCTACCATCGCCGCATGTCGATTCTAACCCCGCCCGGTGGGTCCCAGCCTGACCCGCCAGGAGCTGGGGGCAACCAGAGGCGCTCCAACCGCCTTGCGGCGCGTGGCCCTCGAGCAGCAGGCGTGTCCGGTTCTGCCCCGGCCGATCCCCGCCAGCGGGTGTCAACGACCCCTGGTGGGCGTCGTGTGGGATGGACAGCAGCGTCCGTGACGAAACTGGCACCGCGTCGCGCCGTCCTGGTGGCCGGTGCCGCGGCGGTGGCGGTGACGGACCTGTTGGTCAAGGCGTGGGCTGAGAGCGCGCTGGAGGCGGGGCTGGCCCTGGGTCCGGTCGACCTCGTGCTGAGTCACAACCCGGGGGTGGCGTTCTCCCTCGGCGCTGACGCGCCGGCCGCACTGGTCGTCGCGCTCACCGGCCTGGTCATCGTCGCGATCGCCGTCGTGGCCTGGCGGGCCGCTCCGACGTGGGACTGTTGGCGGCTCGCCGCAGTGACGGCGATTCTTGGTGGTGGGTGCGGCAACTGGATCGATCGCTCCCTTGACGGTGTGGTGACCGACTATCTGCACAGCGGGTGGTGGCCCACGTTCAACCTGGCTGACACCGCGATCGTCACCGGGGTCGTCTTGCTGGCGCTGCTCGAGCTGCGCTCACCACGGCAGCCGGCCGGGACCGACACCAGTGGCTGACCGCGTGGCCACGTCGCCCGCCTGACCCACCACACACGACCGAAGGCATCACCCTGTGCTCACCTCAGTCCTGCAGGCCTTCGGGCTGTTCATGGCCACCAACATCGACGACATCATCGTGCTGTCACTCTTCTTCGCCCGGGGCGCCGGCTTGCGCGGCACGACCAGGAAGATCGTCGTGGGTCAGTACCTGGGCTTCGGCGGCATACTCGTCGCCTCGGTACTGGTCTCCCTGGGCGCGGTGACCTTCCTGCCCGAGTCGGCGATCGCCTACTTCGGGCTCATCCCGTTGCTGCTCGGCCTGCTGACCGCATGGAAGGTCTGGCGCGGCGACGGAGACGATGACGACCGGGTCGCGGACAAGACGATCAGCGCCCTGACGGTCGCCGGTGTCACCTTCGCCAACGGCGGTGACAACATCGGCGTCTACGTCCCCGTCTTCGTCACCGTCGGCGCCGGCGCGGTCGTGGCCTACTGCGTCGTCTTCCTCGTCCTCGTCATGGTGCTTGTCCTGCTCGCCAAGTTCGTCGCCACCCGTAGGCCCATCGCAGAGGTCCTGGAACGCTGGGAGCACGTCCTGTTCCCTCTGGTCCTGATCGGACTCGGCGTGGCGATCCTCGTCGAAGGTGGCGCCTTCGGCCTGTAGGTAGGGGCGCATCGGTCCCTGCCCTGTCCGAATGGCGATTGTCGCACCGGGCCAGAGTCTTCTCAGGGTCTGGCTCTACGATCCGCGTCGGGACTTCCCGCATCCTCGGCCAGACTGGCCGATCGTCCGTGTCGCCTGATGAAGGAGTGCCCGTGCGGCGCAACGTGATCCTGTCCCTCCTGCTGATCGCCGTCTTCGTTGCGGTGGTGGCCGTCGCCGTTGGCGTGACCCGCCCGCCGTCCGGCACCGGTGTCGCGGACTCGGCGCGAACGAGCTCGGCCGTGCCGGTCGTGAGGGAGGACAGCCACGTGCTCTCCGACGCCGGTGAGGGCGCGCCGGTGCTGGTGGAGTTCCTGGACTTCGAGTGCGAGGCGTGCCTGGCGGCCTACCCGCTGGTGGAGCAGATCCGCGAGGAGTACGCCGGGGAGCTGACGTTCGTGGTCCGGTACTTCCCGATCCCCAGCCACGCCAACGCGATGAACGCGGCGGTGGCGGTCGAGGCGGCGGCCCAGCAGGGCCGGTTCGAGGACATGTACACGCGGATGTACCAGACGCAGAGCGAATGGGGCGAGCAGCAGGACTCCAAGGCGCCGCTGTTCCGGCAGTTCGCCCAGGACCTCGGGCTGGACATGGCCGCCTACGACGCCGCCGTCGCCGACCCCGCCACCCAGCAGCGCGTGGAGCAGGACCGGCAGGACGGCATGGCACTGGGTGTCCAGGGAACCCCGACCTTCTTCCTGGACGGTGAGCTGCTGCAGCCCACCTCCGAGGGCGACTTCCGCGCCCAGATCGATGCAGCCGTCAACCGCTGAGCCCGCCGCGCTCACCGCTCCTTCCCAGGAGCCCGGCGCGCCGGTCGGGAGGGCCGTGGGGTGGGTCCTGCTCGTGTGCGGCTGGGTCGGTCTGTCGGCGGCGTTCGTGCTGCTGGTGGAGAAGATCCGGCTGGTCGCCGACCCGAGCTACGTGCCCAGCTGCAGCATCAGCCCGCTGCTGAGCTGCGGGTCGGTGATGAGCACCCCCCAGGCGGAGCTGTTCGGGTTCCCCAACCCGATCCTGGGCGTGGCCGGCTTCGCCGCCCTGGTCACCGTCGCCGTCACGATCATCAGCGGCGCCCGGCTGCCGTCCTGGTACTGGATCGGCCTGACCGCGGGTACGGCGCTGGGCACGGTGTTCGTGCACTGGCTCATCTTCCAGAGCGTCCACCGCATCGGTGCGCTGTGCCCGTACTGCATGGTGGTCTGGGTCGTCACCGTGGCCGCGTTCGTCGCGGTACTGGCCCGGTGGTCCCGCGCCGGGGCGCTTCCACGGTGGGTCGGAGACTACGCCGTCACGATCGTCACGACATGGTGCCTGGTGGTCGCGGCTCTGATCGCCGTCCGGTTCTGGGACTACTGGATCACCCTCGCCTAGGACGCTTGCCGCGGCTCAGGCGCCGGGACGGCCGGCATCCGGCTATGATCGGCGCATGACGATGACATCACAGAGCGCACCCGCGCCAGGCGACGGCACCCGAGCTGAAGGGCTCGACGTGGCGGCCGCGCTGTTCCACGGTCTGTCAGACCGGTCACGGTTGGCGATCCTGCAGCACCTGACGCTGGGGGAGCACAAGGTGCGCGACCTCACGGAGCACCTGGGGCTGGCGCAGTCCACGGTCAGTGCGCACCTGGCCTGCCTGCGAGACTGCGGCCTGGTGGTCTCGCGCCCGGAGGGCCGGGCCTCGATGTTCTCGCTGACCAGTGCTCCGGAGCTGCTGGACGTGCTGGACGCGGCGGAGCGCCTGCTCGCGACGTCGGGGTATGCGGTCGCGCTGTGCCCGAACTACGGCGCGGGGACCGCGGGGAACCCGGCCCCCGAGCAGCTGCGCCCCCACGCCGGGCAGGAGGCGGGGGCGTGAGCGGGCCGCAGACGCCGCAGCGGGAGGTGGCGGTGGACGCGTGCGGATGCGAGGCTCCCGTCGCCCCACCAGCTCGAGCAGGAGAGGTCGAGGAGCCGGCGACCCGGCTGTGGCAGGTGCGGGAGGTGCAGCTGGGTCTGGCCTCCGGTGCGCTGCTGCTGGCCGGGTTCCTCGCCGGGCTCGGGGGATGGGAGACCGTCGAGCTTGTGCTCGCCGCGGCGGCGCTGCTCGTGGGTGGCTCCACGTTCGTGCCGGGTGCGCTGCGCCGTCTGGCGCGCGGCAAGCTCGGCGTGGGTCTGCTGATGACGATCGGCGCGGTCGGGGCGACCCTGCTGGGGCAGGTCGAGGAGGCTGCTGCGCTGGCGTTCCTGTTCTCCCTGAGCGAGGGCCTGGAGGAGTACTCCCTGGCCCGCACCCGGCACGGCCTGCGGGCGCTGTTGGACCTGGTGCCCAAGGAGGCGAGCGTGCTCCGCGACGGCCGGGAGCTCGTGGTGGACCCGGCACAGCTGGTCATCGGCGACGTGATGGTGGTGCGGCCCGGGGAGCGGCTGGCGACCGACGGGACCGTGCGGACCGGTCGAAGCGCCCTGGACACCTCGGCCATCACGGGTGAATCCATGCCGGTGGAGACCGGGCCGGGCAAGGACGTCTTCGCCGGGTCGATCAACGGCACCGGCGCCCTGGAGGTGGAGGTCACCTCCACCGCGCAGGACAACTCGCTGGCCCGGATCGTGCACGTCGTGGAGGCCGAGCAGTCCCGCCGCGGCGCCACCCAGCGACTGGCCGACCGGATCGCCCGCCCGCTGGTGCCGGGCATCCTGGTCGCCGCAGGCCTGACGGCCCTTCTCGGCGCGCTCCTGGGCGACCCGTCGGTGTGGGTGCACCGGGCCCTGGTGATGGTCGTCGCCGCCTCTCCCTGCGCGCTGGCGATCTCGGTGCCGGTCACCAGCGTCGCCTCGATCGGGGCCGCCAGCCGCCGCGGGATCCTGGTCAAGGGTGGCGCCGCCATGGAGACCTTGGGCAGGGTGCGCACCGTCGCCCTGGACAAGACCGGCACCCTGACCCGCAACCGGCCGGCCGTGGTCGACGTCGCCACCAGCGCCGGGACCGACCGGGAGCAGGTGCTGGCCTGGGCGGCCGCGCTGGAGGCCCGCAGCGAGCACCCGCTCGCCGCAGCGATCCTGGCCGCCGCCGACCGGGCGCCTGCCGCGCAGGACGTCGACGCGGTGGTCGGCGCCGGGCTGGTCGGGACCGTGGACGGTGCCCGGGTCCGGCTGGGCAAGCCCGACTGGGTCGACCCGGGCACCCTGTCCGGGGACGTCATCAGTATGCAGCGGGCGGGGGCGACCGCGGTCGTGGTCGAGGTCAACGGTCAACCGGTCGGCGCGATCGCCGTCCGGGACGAGCTGCGGCCGGAGGCGGCCGAGGTCATCGCCCGCTTCCGCGACCACGGCTATACCGTGGCCATGCTCACCGGCGACAACCACGTCACGGCCGCTGCCCTGGCGGACCAGGCCGGGATCGAGCAGGTGCACGCCGACCTGCGCCCGGAGGACAAGTCGAAAGTGGTCACCGGGTTGCGCGGCCGCGGCGCGATCGCGATGGTCGGCGACGGCGTCAACGACGCACCAGCGCTGGCGACCGCGGACGTCGGCGTGGCGATGGGCGCCATGGGCACCGACGTGGCGATCGAGACCGCCGACGTGGCCCTAATGGGCGATGACCTGCGGCTGCTGCCGTTCGCGTTCGACCACGCCCGCCGCACCCGGACGATCATGCTGCAGAACGTCGTGCTGTCCCTGGTCCTGATCGCGGTCCTCATCCCGTTGGCCCTGTTCGGTGTGCTTGGCCTGGCAGCCGTGGTGCTGGTCCACGAGCTGGCCGAGGTCCTGGTCATCGCCAACGGCGTCCGCGCCGGACGCACCCGGCAGCTGCCCACCCTGACCGCCTCCCCGGCGGATCCCGCCCGTCTGGAAGGAGCGACTGCATGAGCGCCGGTCACGACCACGGCGTCGGGACCAGCCACAGGGGCCGGCTGGCGGTCGCGTTCGCGATCACCGCGACCATCCTGGTCGCCGAGGTGATCGGGGCCCTGTGGACCGGCTCACTGGCGCTGCTGGTCGACGCGGGGCACATGCTCACCGACGCCGCCGGGCTGGCCATGGCACTGGTCGCCGCGTCACTGGCGCTGCGCCCACCCACCCCGGCCCGCACCTGGGGGTTCCGCCGTGCAGAGGTCCTCGCCGCCGGCGCCCAGGCGACCGTGCTCCTCGGGGTCGGGATCTACGCCTTCGTCGAGGGCGTACGGCGGCTCTACGAACCGCACGAGGTCAGCTCCACCGGCCTGCTCCTCTTCGGCATCGTCGGCCTGGCCGGCAACATCGCCTCGATGCTGGTCCTCAGCACCGGTAGGGCCGCGAACCTGAACATGCGCGCCGCCTTCCTCGAGGTCGTCAACGACGCCCTCGGGTCCGTGGCCGTCATCATCAGCGCCATCGTCATCGCGACCACCGGGTGGGTCCGCATCGACGCGATCGCCGGCATGGTCATCGCCGCCCTCATCGTGCCCCGGGCGATCGCCATCCTGCGCGAGGCCGGCCACATCCTGCTGGAGTCGACCCCCAAGGGTCTGGACCTGGACGACGTCCGTGCCCACCTGCTCGCCGTCCCGCACGTTCAGGACGTGCACGACCTGCACGCCTCCACCATCGCCACCGGACTGCCCGTGCTGACCGCCCACGTCGTCCTCGACGACGAGTGCTTCGCCGACGGTCACGCCGCCGAGATGCTCGCCCAGCTCCAGGACTGCGTCGCCGCCCACTTCACCGTCAGCATCGAGCACTCCACCATCCAGCTCGAACCCCCGCACCACGCCGAACGCGAGCACGCCGCCCATGCATAGGCTGGCCCGTCCGGTCCGGACGGGCCATGGATACTTCCTGCTGGTGCTCGCGGCACGCATGCTGCTCGGTCTGCTGGGCGGTGCCGCCCTGTGGCTGGCGTTCCCGGGGCACGACGTGTGGTGGCTGGCGATCGTCGGGTGCGCCGCGCTCGCGCTGGCCACCGCAGGGGCGTCCTGGTGGGCCGGCGCGCTGTCCGGGTTGCTGCTGGGACTGGCCTGGTTCACGCCGATGTTCACCTGGGCCGGCACCTACGCCGGCGCTCCGGCCTGGCTTGCCATGAGCGTGGCCTCCGCCTTCTACCCGGCCGCCCTCGGCGTGCTGCTGACGCTGCTGCAGCGCACGGGCGCGGTCCGCCCCGTCGTCGGTGCCGCGGCGTGGGTACTGATGGAGTGGGCCCGCTCGGTAACACCGTTCGGCGGCTTTCCCTGGGCACGGCTGGGCTTCAGCCAGGCGGACTCACCGATGCTCGGCGCCGTCAGCCTCCTGGCAGTCCCGGGATTCGGCTTCCTCCTCGCCTTGACCGGTGGTCTGCTCGCCGTGGCCGTGCAGCGGTTCCTCGCACCTGGGCGCACGCACCTGGGCAGGGCCACCGGAGCGCTGGTTGCTGCCGCTGTCCTGGTGGTCGGGCCGGTGCTGGTTCCCCGCCCGACCGGGGGAGAGCCGGTGCGCGTGGCCGCGCTCCAGGGAGACATCCCCGAGGGGTACACCCGGACCCTGACCGCCGAGCCGGGGACGATGCTCAACCGGTATGCCGACCGCACCCACGAGCTAGCGGCCCGTGTCGACGCCGGCCAGGCTGCGGCTCCGGACCTGGTCGTGTGGCCCGAGGGCGCCACCGACCTGGACCCGCTGGACCCGCGGGTCGGCCAGGCGGCCACCGACCAGATCATGGCGGCAGTGGAAGCCGTCGGCGCCCCGCTGGTGCTCGGTGGCCTGTCCCGACAGGGCGGTGCCGGGCCACCCGCCAACATGGTGTTCAGCTACCTGCCCGGGCTAGGGCTCGACCAGACGTACAGCAAGATCTATCTGGCGCCCTTCGGTGAGGTCATGCCGCTGCGCCCGCTCCTGAGGCACCTCAGCCCGTGGGTGGACCGGATCGTCGACCTCAGCGCCGGCGACCGCCCCGGCGTGGTGCCGGTGCCGCTTGCCGACGGCCGGCCCGTGGACCTGGGACTGGCCATCTGCTTCGAGATCGTCGTGGACCGGGCAGTGCGCGACCTCGTCACCGGCGGCGCGCAGCTGCTCGTGGTCCCCACCAGCAACGCCTGGTTCGGCGACGGAGACCAGTCCGCGCAGCATCTGGCCATCTCCCGGGTCCGGGCGGTCGAGTACGGCCGCTCCGTCGCGCACGTCAGCAACGTCGGTGTCTCCGGACTCATCACCCCGGACGGAGTCGTTCACCAACGCAGCGACCCGTACACCCAGGCGACCCTGCTGGGGCAGCTGCCGGTGCGCACCGAGCAGACCCTCGCCGTCCACACCGGCCCCTGGGTCGTACCCGCCGCCGCCCTCGTCGTCGCCGTTGGGCTCTTCTGGCAACCACGGCGACGGCTGCCTCGCCGTGGATCACCCGGGGCCCACACAGGCGCCTGATCCAAGGTGGGGGCCATCACGCCGGGGGCGGCTTATCCGTGGCGTACGGCAGAGAGTCCGACCCCGACGGCCACGCTCGCCGCGAGGAAGAGCGTGAAGAAGCGATACAGGCCCACGGCTGCTCCCCCGCCACGCACCGCGGTCGCGAAGAGTACGAGGGCCGCCAGCAGCACCAGCCCCCCAACGGCGACCACCACGGGGATCCCGGGCATACCACCGACAAGAACGATGCCGCTACCGAGGTTCCACGCCATGACCTCGGACCAGACTCGCCACGACGCCAGGTCCGACCCGCCCACGAACGCCTGACCGCCAGCAAGAACGATCTGGCCGACCCCGACCACTAGCACGAGGTAGGCAGCTGCCCATGACCCCATGGGCAGCGCCAGAGGCCCTGTGACGGCAGCGAGCAACCCACCCAGCACGACCCCCACGGACCCGAGGTCCAGGAAGGGTCGATAGCTGGTCCAGACCTGCCGGTCCACCACGAACTCGGCTGGCTCAGCACGGGACATGCGATACCTCTCCGAAGACTGCAACGACCCGGTCCCCGCGACTCCGCGGCCCCGGGCGACGGATGAACCACGCCTCGGCGGGGCAACCAGAACCGGGGCACCGCAGGTACAGCGGCAACCTGCAAGCACACGGTAGGTGTCAATGGCCAGTTGTAGGCGACCGGTGCTTCACCAGTTGGCCGCTGAGCCGAGTTGGACAGGCTCGCCGGTCACCGGCGTTCCGGACACCACATCTGCAGCCCGACGAGGGCCCGGGCTATCGGCACGATGCGCAAGGGCAACCGCACTGAGGGCAGGCTGCAGGGCATTTACGTGCGCCGGTTCCGCGCGCTGGAGCCGACCGCCGATGAGACCGCGGGCCACGTGTTGTGGCAGGAGAAATAGCAGTCTGTCGGGAAGTCTTGCGCTCGTCCCGTTCCGGACCGGGACGGTGGTTTCGCGTCACCGTCACCCCGATCGCTGGCGGGACTCAGGTGGACCTCGTCCTCGGCAGCGTGGTCTGGGGCAGGTCGCAGCGGCTGCTACGACCCCCATCATCCGGCTCGGGCAACTGCTCGCGAGCCGCAACGCTCTCTATCGACTCGGGATGGTGATCGAGGAAGATGCGGGGAGCGCCCCCCGCTAGCCGCCCACGAACCGATGCTGCCGACCCCCAGCCAGCCTGGTCTGCAGATCAGGGCCGAGATTCCGACAAGTTGTTGAGACAGCCGGAGTCTCACCAAGATGTCGCTGCGCAGGTCAGTGGGCTGCGCGCCCGACAGGTCGCCCGAGAACCTACAACAGCCGGCCCCACGGGGAGTCCTCCCTCCCGCAGGCGGTGCAGGCGTAGACGGCCTCGTTGCCGGTGCAGGGCGCGCACGCCGGCCGGCGTGCGGTGTCGTAGAAGGCCAGCACCCTGATGTTGGCGCAACCGGGGCAGGGTTGGGCGGTCCGGGCGAAGCGCAGGGTGCAGCGCTGGCAGACCGCCTCCTCCAGGACGATCCGGGTGCACCGGTCGTGTCGCCCGCAGTGCGCGCAGTCCTGGCGCGGCAGCCGCGCCCGTGGGCTCACCGGCCCTCGGGCGGGCGGCGGACCCGGGCCCGGATCGGGCGCAGGTCACCGATGCCCGGACCGCTGTCCCCGGTCCCGGTCTTGGCGGGTTGGTCCTCGACGACGGTGGGGACCAGCAGGTCGTTGGGTTCGCAGTCCAGGATGTCGCACAGGGCCGCCAGGACGTCCATGTTCAGCCGTTGCGGGGTGCGGGCCACCAGCCGGTAGACGTGCTCGCGGGACAGGTGGACCCCGCGCTCGGCCAGCAGCGGGACGAGCTCGGAGGTCTGGTACATGCCGTGGGTGGCCATCACCTGGCGCAGGTTCCACCCCATCACGGTGCGGACGGTCATCACTGGTCCTCCTGATCGGTGGGTGCGTAGACGCGGGCCAGCGCGGCCTTGAGCGTCTTGTCCTTGAAGTCGTTGCTGACCGAGGCGTAGATCGCGGTGGTCGAGGCGTAGGCGTGCCCGACCTGTTCCTGGACGAACCGTTCGGGGTAGCCGAACTCGACCAGGTGGGTGACGTAGGAGTGGCGCAGGCAGTGCAGCGACAGCGCCGGGTCCAGGCCCGCCTGGTGGCGGACCGTCGCGAAACGGGCGTCGAAGTGGCGCAACGAGACCCGTGAGAGCCGCTCGGTCACCCACAGGGCTGGATGTCCAGGCACGCCGAACAGCGGACGGGCCTGCTCGACCCACTGCCGCATCCCTTCGATGGCCCAGTCGAACTCGGGCACCGCCAGGACCGTGCGGCGGCGCGGGGTACCGCCGCGAACGGCCTTGCCGTAGCGGACGTGCACCGAGCCGTACGTTCCCCACCTGGGCACGTGCGGGTTGGGGCGCAGGTCGGCCACGTCCAGGCGGCACAGCTCGTTGCGGCGCAGGCCGAACGCATAGGCGGTCTTGAAGACCTGCGCGTCCCGCAACGCGCTCAACGCTCCCTTGCGGCCCGAGGACGCGGCCCGTTCGACCTGGGCGTCCAGGTGGTCGAAGAGATCCTGCAACTCGGCGTACGTCAACGGTCGCCGTGCCGGACGGCCCTCGTACTCGTTCAGATGTGCCACCGTGTTCCACTCGTGGCACACCTGCGAGGGCACCGAGCCGAACCGGTCGCGACACTGGCGGGGCCACTCGTACCGGGCGTCGGTGAGGTAATCGCAGAACATCCGCAGCGCCAGGTGGTACCCGCGGATCGTCGAGGGTGACCGACGACCGTCCCCGCTGGCCAGGGATACCGTGAAGTCCTCCACGTCCCCAGGGCCCCACGACCACGGGTAGGACTCGGCGAACTCGGTGAACCGACGGACCAGCCGGACCCGGTCGCTGATGGTCTTCTCACCCAGCAGCCGGGAGGCCTGCTGACGACCCCACCCGGTCAGCATCGCCTCGAAAACGGCGCTCTCCTCGTTCAGATGAGCCACCCCGGCGACCAGGACGAGCCCCGCCGAGCCGGGTATACCGACCATCAGGACCGCCGATCCGTCGTTGCCGCAGAAGCCATATTGTTGCTCCTGACGTTACACCTAGTTGGGCGTCCCTGGTCAACGGACACGCGTGGGGACGTCGGAGTCCCTACTAATCCGCAGACCACCCGGCGGGTGTGACTTCTGACGCGATAATGCTCGCTTCCACCGGCAATGCAAGAGGTGTGTGGGACTCGGAGCGGTTGAGCGCGGTGGTGAGGGGTCTGCGGGCGTGCGGCGGGTGGACGTGCTCGGTGGTGGCGGTCGGGGAAGTGGTGATGCTGTCCGGGGTGGTGGCTGGGCTTGTGGGTGGTGACAGGTGTCGGTTTCGTCGATGGTCGGGAAGGTCCGGTGATCAGCATGGGTAAGCAGACGGCGCGGCAGAAGGCTCGGCGTGCGGCTCGGGAGGGTCAGCAGCGCTTGGCGGCGGAGCGCAGGGAGAGGGAGAAGCGGTTGGGTGACCTGGGGGTGAGAGTGGCCGAGGAACTGGCGCAGCGGGACATCCTGGTGCGGGCCAGGGATGAGCGGATCCGGGCGGCTGAGGTGCGGGCAGGGAAGGCGCTGCGGTCGATGGTGGAAGTCGAGGGACTGACGGTCGGGGAGGCGCTCCGGTGGTGCGGGGCTGGCCTGGAGGCGCGGGAAGCGGCCCGGTTGCGTCAGCTCGCCCAGGACCAGAGCGAGAAGGGGGAGCAGGCCCAGGGTCAGGAGCCGGCGGGGCAGGACGCTGCGGTGAGAGCGCCCGCGCACGGGCCGGTGCCTGGCGGCGCGGGCATCATGGGGTGATGGCGCGGTTGGAGGGTGCGGGCTTGGCTGCCCTGGGTGCCGCGCTGGCCGACGGCGGGACGGTGGCCAGCGCGGCAGGCCAAGGTGGTCGAGGTGCCGGGGTCGGGGTGCCGGTGGTGGACCGGTGCGATCAGCGGGCGCGGGCACGGCAGGTTCTACTACGCGCCCGACCGGGTGGTCATCGCGCACCGGTTCGCCTTCGGCCTGGCCCACGGGCTGGACGCTCTGGACCAGGTCCGGGTGCTGGGGCACCGGTGCGACAACCCGCTGTGCCAGCGGGTGCACCCCGGCCACGTGGTGGCCTCCTCGTATGAGGAGAACCGGCGGGAGTGGGTGGCCCGTCGGGACCTGGCGGGATCGCCGTTGGGCGACCCCCGGGGGGCGCGGCGTCGGGCGCGGGAGTTGCGGGACCTGGCCCGGCAAGACCCTGCCCTGGTGGCTGCTGACCTGGCCCGGTTGCGGGCGCTCTACGGGGAGCAGCTGTTGTTGTGGTGAGAGGCCGGGGTCAGTGACGTGGCGCGGACGTGGACCAGGCGCACCGGGTGCCCGCCCGGGTGGGTGGTCCAGGCCGTGTACCGGGGCGGCGGCCAGTGGTGCGGGCACTCGTTCCACAGGTACTCGACGTGGCCGCCGGTGCTGCTGCAGGTGGGGCAGGTGAACGGGTCGGTGGGGCAGTGCTGGCAGGTGCACCGGTCGATGGTGGCGGTGGGCACGGGCTGGCCGTGCAGGTCGGCCACGCTGCCGGTGTAGACGTAATCCGCTGCCGGAACGGGCTGGTGGCTGGTGGTGGTGCTCACGGTGTCCCTCTCTGCCGGGTGAGGGCGGTCGAGTGTGCGTGGTGGTGGGTGCAGGCCCCGGCCCGGTTCGAGGGGGAGGGGTACCGGGTCGGGGCCTGCGGTCTGGGGTGCGGCCTCAGAGGGTGGCGGTGGCGAACGCCCAGGCGGCGTCCTTGGCCTGGTTCGGGCCGCTGGTGGTCAGGAGCCGCTCGGCTCGGGCCTGGTCGGCGGGCCGGTCGGTGGACCGGACGGGGGCGTGGTGGTCGACGTACTCGACCACGGCCTGGTAGCCGGCCCAGGCGGTGCCGCGCACGCTGGCCTGAGTCGCGGCGTCGGACCACAGGGCGAGCAGGGCCTGCTCCCGCTTCTTGGCCGTGGTGGCGGTCCGCTTCGACGCCTCGGCCCGTGGGGTGCCGAAGACGGCCCGGGACAGGTCGATGAACCCGGCCTCGGTCATGGTCGTGTTGACCAGCTGCTCGGCCTGGGCCTCGAAGTCCTCGACGTACTCGAACGTCAGCCCGAGCGCCTCGCGGGCCTGGGAGACCATCGCCTTGGCGTTGGTGGTGTGCCTGATCGAGATCATGCCGTGGTTGCGGCGCAGCGCGGCGCGCTGGGTGTTGGCGCAGACGACCCGGATCGGGGTGACCATGACCCGGAACGCGGACGACCCGTCGTGGCTGTTGAGAGCGGCGATGTTGACGTCGACGTCGTCGACGCCGCCGACCTTCATGGTGCGGGGCAGGCGCATGGTGACGAAGACCTGACGTCCCCCGCGCAGCGACCCGGCGGTGTCGAAGACCGCGCCGCCCTCGTCGGCCAGCAGGTTCAGGAACTCGCAGTGCTCCTCGTTCTGGATCGGCACGTACCCCTCGCCCACGACGCCCAAAGCCTCGGGGGTGCCGGTGAACGGGTTGGTGCGGATGGTGGCCTGCTTGCCGGTGACCTCGATGACGTGCACGCCGTCGTCGGTGACCTCGGTCGTGGTGACCGGGGCCTTGCGGACCCGCCAGCCGCCGAGGCGGCCCAGGGTCATCGCGTCCTGCGCGGTGAACGACATCCCCCGCACGGTGGTGCCCAGGCGGTGCCAGGGGTCCTTGTGGGCGAAGATGGCTGCGGCCTGGTCATCGTGGGTCTCGATCTGGTGCGACATGGTGGGTCCCTCCCCTGTGGTGGCGGCGGCCCTGGTGGCCTCCCCGCTCACTTCTGAGTCTTCTCAATACGGGACCGCACCGGGCGGGGTCGCCCCGATCTGTGGACGACCCCGCCCGATGGACCCGGGGTGTGGACGGCTCAGACGGCGCCGTCCTCGGCGGCGCCCTCGCCCTCGTCGGCGGTGGCGGTGAGCAGCTGCTCGACGTCGCAGGCCTCGTAGCCCCACCCGGTCAGGGCGGCCATGACCCGGCGGTCCCAGTCGTCGGGGTTGCGCCAGGTGTGCACGTCGGTCTTGTCCTCCCAGGCGATGAGGATCGCGGCCAGGGCCCGCATCGTCGCGGCCTTGGCGTTGACCGGTTCGTCGGCCAACTCACGGGCCTGGGCGTGCCCGCCGAGATAGGACACCAGGGGGGTGCCGTCCTCGGTCGGGCGCAGCATGCTTCGCAGCCGGGGATGGGAGGACTCGAACGCCTGCCGCAGCCAGTGCGGCCCGGTCAGCACCGCCTGGCAGATCAGGTCCTCCGCCCCCTTGGGCGGGGTCTTCCGGGTGACGAACTGGGCCAGCCACTGACGGCGCACCGTCTCTGCCGACCGCCACGCGGTGTTGTTCTCCCGCACCAGGCGACGCTGCGAACGCTTCGCCTCCGCCTGCGCGGCCTCATCCAACGGTCCACCGTCGCTGCCGGTCCCGGTGCCGTAGTCCTGGCGCTGGGACAGGCGGTAGTCCCACGAGGTGACCAGCCCGGCCGCTGGCGGGTCGGTGCAGATCCACACCGGCACCAGCACCTGCACCGCCTGCCGCTCGTCCTCCCTGGCGTCGAGGTCCTCGAGGTCGGCGTCAGCGCCGTCGTTCTCACCCTCGCCGTCGTGCTCGGTGGTGGTGTCGGTGTCGCGGTCGTCCCATTCGAGGCTGACCGCGACGGCGGCACCAGGCACACCGGGCCAGTCCTGCTCCGGGACGGGCTGCCCGTCCTCGGCGCGGACCAGGTCGCACAGGGCCAGGTCACGCCACCGGGCCGGGTAGTCCACCACGTCGAGGGCGGGCAGGCCCTCGTCCTGGCGCAGCCGCTCGGCCTCGGCCTGAACCCGGTCCCGCTCGGCGCGGGCGTCCCGCAACCGCTGCACCACGTGGGTGATGCCGTACCCACCGAACCGCAGGTGGCCCTCCAACTCGGCCATCGCCCACGGCTCGTCCTCGAACTCCGCGACAGCGGCGGCCTGCTCCAGGGTCAGACCCTCCCCGGTCATTCTCTCCTTGGCGGTGGCCGACCCGGCGACGGTCAGGACCGTGTCCACGGTGCCCCGCTTGATCGCGGTCCGCTTCGCGATCTGCGCGGCGGACACCCCCAGCAGCGCGAGCTGCTCGATCGCTTCGTGCTCCTCGGTCGCGTGCATGCCCTCCCGGTGGATGTTCTCGGTCAGCTGGTCGGTGATCCGGTCCGTCTCACCCGGACGCTCGATCACCCGCACCGGGACCGTCCCGGACGGGGTCCCGACCCGCGCAGCGGTGAGGGCGCGGCGCTGGCCCCGCTCCACGACCAGGGAACCGTCCTGGTCGGCCCACGCGGTGATCGGCTCGATCACCCCCCGGGCCTTGACTGACGCGGAGAACTCCTTGGACTCGCGGGTGTCGGTGCGCACATTCGTGCCGATCACCAAGGCGGCCGGGTCGACCTCGTAGACCCTCCCGGCCTCCCACCCCCGGACGTCGGCCTCGGGGGCCTCGGTGATGGTGCTGGTGCTGGTGCTGAGGCTGGTGGTGGTGCTCATGTCGGGTTCCTTCCCCTCGGATGACAGGTGTTCCTGCACCACCCACACTGCCAACCGACACACCCCGGCAGGGCCGTCCTAGAGAATCTGTGGACAGCCGACCAAACCCGCTCTGACCTGGGGAAACGCGACACCCGACGCGGCGCGCCCCGACGCACCAGCCGCCGCTTCGCCACCTCCAGGCGGATTCCCTCAGAGGGAGGGTGACGAACATAAGGGGGCGCACCCACCGACCGTCAATGCACCCGGGAGGGTGTTAGGCCTCGGACCTGGCGCTTGCGCCATGGCCGGGTCTTTGGCGTGCAGGCAGAGGCCACCCCACCGGGGGCGCCGTTGCCCATTGGCCAAGTACGACTCCGGGGTACTGCCAAGACGCCAGCACGTTCCAGTCCACTCTTTCCTGCGAAGCACTGTCGAAGGTCACTGTGCCGCCAGTGAACCGTGTGTGGGAGAAGACAACGTTCCCGTTGATGAACTGGGCGCGGGCAAAGGTCGTTTCACCGCCATCGAACTTGGCTCCGTCGAATCTCAACGTTCCGTTGACGAACTGGGCACGATAGAAGCTTGTGCGGCCGCCGGTGAACCGAGCATTTGTGAAGCTTGCTTTCCCACCGGCGAACTCCACCCCGTCGAATCTCAGCCTGGATCCGGCGATCCTGGCGTTGGTGAAGCTCATCCGGTGGCCAATGAATCGAGCGTTGGCGAACGCCACGGTGCCGGAGTCAAAATGGGCGTCGTCGAACCTCAACGTAGAGTCGGTGAATAGCGTGCGCTCAAAACTGAAGTAGCCAGTGGTGAAGTGAACTCCGGCAAAAGAGTGAGTGCCAGTAAAAGCGGCGCCGGTGAAATCAAAGTCCCGACCATGCCAGCCCGGTGAGGTGTCGTGCTGCAGATGGGCTGCAATAGTTCGGGTGATGGTCTGGCGGACCTCGAGGTCCGCACGCTGCTCGTGCTCCGCGAGATCTGCTGGTGGGGGTGTCCGGATGATGCTGCACAGGACGTCGATGCAGGTCTGCACCTCGTTGGTGTTTCCGCGGGCGGCCCAGTCGTCGGCCAGGGCGGCCATGGCATAGACGCCGGCGAGTCGGATAGCGGGAGAAGGGTGGCCGAGCTGCTCCGCCGTGGTCGTATACCGGGAGCGAAGGGCGGAGATGTCGCTGCGGTCGTCTTTCGCGAGTTCGAGCCTGTATGTGTCATCGGTCTGTTTCAGGCGCACTACGGCCGCGGTGGCAAGGATCCCGGCGCCGAAGACACCGATGATTGTGACGGCGCTCCTGACCGTTTCTAGTTGGGCTCCTGAGCCGTCCGCGGGCAGCCATTGGTTCAGAGAGGCGTAGATCAC
Organism: uncultured Serinicoccus sp.; assembly: GCF_947487915.1. Classification (GTDB taxonomy): domain Bacteria; phylum Actinomycetota; class Actinomycetes; order Actinomycetales; family Dermatophilaceae; genus Ornithinicoccus. The sequence continues at coordinate 27,760 of NZ_CANKYH010000015.1, forward strand.
CTGGATGGCAACTAGAACACCAGCGACGGCCCATCCGGCTGCCCCGCCCGACGTTAGCCACGTCCGCGACGCGCCACGTGCCTCTGCTCGCTGGTCAGCTTGGTCCCCCACGGACTCTATGGTGCCGAACAGTTGCCAACGGGACGGGACCTGCAAGCCGTGTCGCGTGGATTCCCTGGCTGCGTCGACCGTCGCTCCTGCCTATCAGTGCAAGCGTTGAGCGCTGTCTGAGCTGCTGTGCTCACGTTCAGTGGGAAGCGACGGGCGGTGCGCCGCGGCCGCGGCGTGGCACGCCGGCGCGCTGCAGGATGTTCCGGACGGCGCCGTGGGACCGGCCCGTAAGTTCGGCCAGCTCGCGCAGTGAACGTCCGGCTTCGTACTCGCGGACGACGTAGGCCTTCACGTGGTCGGGCAGGCACCGTCCGGGCGCCGCGGTTCCTGCTAGTTCTGGGTCGGCGTCGTGGCTCGAGGGCCGGCCGGGGTAGGGCACCTGGTGAACGTACAACCTTAGTGTGACCCCGTGCCCGCGCTCGGGTCTCAGGACGTCTGCGCCGGACGCAGCTGGGCCGCCGGCAGGAACCGCGTGACGGCCTGGTCGTCGACGACGAGCACGACCCACGCCTGCCACCCGGTGGCTGACCGGTGCCAGCTGACCACCAGCACGGGACCGGGTCTTGAAGATCCTCGAACGTGGCCCAGGCATGCCGGGTCGCCGGCGCCTGCCCGGCCGGCCGCAGCGCCGGGGCCGCGACATCCGTCGTGACCGTGACGCGGCCGCGGTCCCGCAACGGGACACCCGGGCCCCGTTTGCCGTACATGCCGCCAGCCATCCACCCACGGTATCGAACACACTTCGCAACACCAGCAGTCTCCCTGTGGACAACTGCAGCGGTCCGTCCGCGGCCTCGGGCACGATGACGGTAGTAGTCCAGCGACGGGAAGGTGAAGGACATGGGCGGGGTCGAGAACGCGGTGCACGGGGGCCGGGGGCTGCGGGCCTGGGGCGGCCAGAACGCCCGCGAGGACGTGGCCGGCTGGCCGCAGGTGGCGTGCGAGTCGATCCGGGCGATCAACCACCTCACCTCTCAGGGGTACGCGGTGCCGGCACCGGTGCTGTACGAGGTTGTCGGCAACCTCAAGGGCGTCGGGTACCTGCTGCCGCAGGCGCTGACCCAGCTGGGGGAGGGGCTGGAGAAGTCGTTGGCGGAGTACGACGTGTACGACACCGCAGGGGACCCGCACGAAAGCGTCGACGTCGCACGAGGGCACCTGTTGACGGCTGCCGACGCGGCGCGCACTCTCGGCGCCGCGCTCGAGGCCGCGCAGAGCGCCATCGCCGGCCAGGGATACCGCACCCAGGAGGAGCGCCGGTAGGGGAGTGGAGCTCGAAAGTGTGGGTTGACCAGCAGTAGCGGTCGACTGCTGGAACGATGGCGTTCATGGCCACCGACGACGACCCCGCCCCGCCGGAACAGCGCGCCAGGCACCCGGATCCGGCTCCCCAGCCAAAGCCGAACCCAGAAAGGGATCCCGGCTTGCGGGGGCTCGCCAGCTGGTCACTATGGGCCGTCCTGCTTGGTGCTCTGCTACTGGGAACTGGCGCGGTCTGGGGCGCCTACGTAGGTGTCGGTGAGCTCGTCGAAGTAGACACCGATGCGGGGATCACCCCGGCTCAGAGGATCACCGCGGCGTTCGCCGTCGCCACCGCAGCCGGTGTGCTCGTCGCCCTGGTCGTGAACCTGCGCAAACAAGACGTGTCCGAGCAGACCACCAGACGGGAGTTCGACGCCGCCTTCACCGACCGGTTCGCCTCCGCCGCCGCCCAGCTCGGCGGCGCCGCACCCGCAGAACGGATCGCCGGCGTCTACGCCATGGCCGCCCTGGCCGACGAACACCCCACCCGCCGGCAACAGTGCCTCGACGTCCTCTGCGGGTACCTGAGGCTCCCGTTCGACCCCGCCACCAACCACCTCGCCGACACCTCGACGACCATCACCCAGGTCTTCCACGACGGCCGCACCGTTGTCCACCACGAGAACCCCGCTTCTAAACCCTTCGACCAGCAGGTCCGTGAGACCATCACGACCGTAATCCGGGACCACACTCAACCTGACGCCCACCGATCGTGGTCCAGCCTTGACTACAACCTCACCGGTGCGCACTTGACCAACCTCGACCTAACCAAGTCACGCTTCGCAGGGCACGTGGACTTCTACGCGGCGACGTTCTCGGGGGTGGAGACCTCCTTTGCCGAGACGATGTTCTCCGGGGATCACACCTGGTTCGACGGGGCGACGTTCTCCGCCAAGACCACCTTGTTCAACGGGGCGACGTTCTCCGGGGATCACACATTGTTCGACGGGGCGACGTTCTCCGGGGAAATCGCCTTGTTCGACGGGGCGACGTTCTCCGGGGAGACCACCAGGTTTGACGAGGCGACGTTCTGCGCCCAGCCCCCACGGACGACGGGCGTGAAGGTGACCTTCGATGGTGTCAAGCGAGAGAACGACGCCACGCTCAGTGGCCTGAGTGCTCCTCGGCTCCAGGACGGCGCGACCATCACCCAAGACGGTAAACAGTTCCACGGGTGGGAGTGACCGCGCGAGCGAACCCGAGCGGTCGGCGTTCCGCTGGGCTGTCGTGGTCGTCTATTACCCACCATAATGAATAGAATGGTGGGTAATATGGCGATGTCGGCAGCTGGGACGGGTTGGTCTGCATGAGCGGGTTCGCGACAGTTGCCGTCGCCGTGGTGGCGATCCTTACGGTCCTGGTCCTGCTGACCGGGTGGGCACTGACCAAACGCCGCACTGCTCGAAAGATGGGACAGCAGTCCGGGGCGCGGGACCGGGTGCCGCCTGCGGTAGGAGACCGGGGCCGGCGCCATCTCGACGACAAGCGTGCCCACCAGCTCGCTACCTGGCCTGCCGACCGGCTGGACCCGCCGCAGCTCCCCGATCCGCACGGCGAGGATCTGCAGCACCGGCTCCGACGCAGATGCCGTGCCTCGGCCAGGAGCGCTCTCCTGATGAGTGAGCAGCTGACAGCCTGGCTGAACGCCGCCGGCGTGGTCATCGGTGGCCTGGTCGGTCTCTGGGGCCTGGCGTCCGCGGTTGCTCGCCCGGCCCGCCTCCGCCGTGAGGAGGCCCAGTGGCGAGGCCTGCTCGAGGCCGGCACGTGTCTCCCCGAACAACGCCGGCTCATCGAGGACCTCCACCGGGAAGTGACTGCTCAGCTCCTGAGCCTGCGGCTCAATCCGCCCTATCTTCCCTTCGCGCGGCCGGCGCTGCTCCTGCTTGGCTCTCTGCTCGCTGTCTTGCTGGGGGTGCTGACGGCCGCCGTCGGTGTCGACGTCGAGCGCGCCGCAGGAGCCCCCCGTCCCGTCTGGATTCTCCTCGGCGGACTACTGGTGGGTGCCCCGATAACGATCGGTGCTGCTCTGGTGCCGATCGCTGAGGAAGTGAACGCCCGCAATGGCATCGCTCGGCGGCTCCTCGATGACGAGCTCCCGGTAGCCAAGCCGCCTGCGTCGCTACTGGCCAGTTTCCGTTCTCATCACCATGGCCAGCCTGCCCAACGGCGGCGTCTACGGACAACATCGTGACCTTGAGCCTGGGCGCGACATTGGCTCCCGCCGGGGTGGCCACGACCGGCACCGCAGCCTGGGTCGCCTTCGACCCGTCAATCCAGACCGGAGCTGCTGGCTGGGTCGGTGCAGCGGGGATCCTCATCTACACCGCCGGGCTAGTCCTGGTCAGGACGTCCTGGCAGGCCCTGGTCGATCCGCCGTTCCGGCTTGACGGCCTCGACGGCCTCGACGGCCCGAGCACGTCAGGGACGCTGCCCGCTCCCCCCGGGCGCCACCCCACCTTCGGTGACCGCGTCTTAGCTCTGGTGGCCAACGCCCTCCTCGCCCGCCCTCGGCGCCGCTCATGAGCCTTCTCGAGCCGCCGGCGCCCGGCGCTCCGCCTCTGCCGCATGCTTCGGTCCAACCGGCTGACCCGATGGCGTTGCTGGCCGCGGTCCCGGTGACCGAGGAGCTCACCGACCAGGAGGCCGAGTACGTCGCGGCCGCCCGGTCGCAGAACACCCTGTCCGGGTATGCCGCGGACTGGCGCGAGTTCACGACCTGGTGCGAGGCGAACGGGTACGGCCAGCAGCTAATGCCGGCGTCGGCGGTCGCGATCGCCCGATACTTGACCTACTTGGCCGAGCACGGCGCCAAGACCGGGACCATGTCCCGCCGGCTCTCGGCGATCCGGTTCGCGCACCAGCTGCGCGAACTGCCGGACCCGACCAAGCACGCCCGCGTCGTCGCCGTCTGGGAAGGGATCCGCCGGGTCCACGGCCAACCACCTGTCCAGTCCCGGCCGCTAATGCCACCAGAGCTGTTCACCGTCCTGGACGCCTGCCCCACCACCCGCACCTGGGCCGACCCGAAACGCGCCCCGCAGCCGCACCTGGGCGGCGCCCGGGACCGGGTCCTGCTCCTGGTCGGGTTCGTCGCCGCGCTACGCCGCTCTGAGCTCGTCGGGATCCGGCTGAAGCACCTCGCCGAGCACCCCAACGGGCTCGTGCTCACCCTGCCCAGGTCCAAGACCAACCAGTACGGCGAGAACACCGAGATCGTCGTCATCCCCCGCGGCGGCAATCCCGCCCGGTGCCCGGTCACCGCGATCGCCACCTGGCGGCACCTCGCTGGCCTCGAGGACCCGGCCGCCGAAGGACCGCTCCTGCGGCCGGTGTCCAAGGGCAACCGGGCCTTGGACCGGCCCTTGACGGCCGCGGCCGCGAACACACTCATCACCGACGCTGTCGCCCGCGCGGACCTCGACCCGCACGGGTACACCGCCCACTCGTTGCGGGCCGGGTTCGTCACCTACGCCCATCTGCGTGGCATCACCGACCGCGCCATCGCCCACCAGACCCGCCACCGGTCCTTGGCCACCCTCGGGATCTACACCCGCATCGAGAACGCCTGGACCGACAACGCCGCCACCCAGCTCGGCCTGTAGCAACGCGGTGACAGATGGAGCTATAACCGCCTGCGGTCTTTCGAAGAAGAATGCCCGCTGGGATTCTTTGCAGAGGTGATGCCTCTCTCCATGTCCTCTCTCAGCCTTCCTCTCTCGATGAGACGTGCGGCGCTGGCTTCACTGACGCGTAGGCGCCAGGCGATTTGTTGTAAGGCTACTCCGCGAGCGTGCAGTGCGAAAGCACGGAGCGCCAATCGCTCCGAGTTTTTAGGCTGGAAACGCCCCCTGCCCTTTAATTTGCGACGTTCGGGACTCAAGCTTTCATAATCACGATCCCTTACGATGTCCTTGGCCATCTTTCGTTCGGCTCCCCAATTTTCATCTACTGAATCAATGGGCTGTTCAGGATCCGTCTCTGGGACAATCAAAAAATGACGCTCGCCTATTGGCATGGCTTTGCTTGCATGCTTCCGGACGAATGCCTTGAGGATATGAGCAAACCCAGGGGTGTCTGAACTTATGCGGACAAGAAGTGGCTTTTCTCCTACCAGGACCCGAAGGGCGTCAGGTGTAAACTCACCCTTACCCAATGCCGACGGCGTTATTGTCAGTTCACGCAACTTTGGGAGCGAGGTCGCAGCGAACGACGTTCTGATGTTGCGCAAAATTTCTGGCCGGACCACCGTTGGAACCTCTGGGCCAGCGTCTTTGCGCCGCACCACCTTCTTCCGCCCCTTTCGACCAGCGCTTTTGCCCCGCTGTCGATCTTCCTCCTGCGGAACGATGGTCTCGGCGAGGACTTGTTGCGCCTCCTCGGTCGACACTGACTCGATGAGCGATTGCGCGCCTGCAGTTCCAAGGGAGGTCCTCTTGAGGCGTTCTTCGAATTCGCGAAGCTCGTCAGAAGTATCCATGGCGCTCCAAGGTCTTTCGATAGCGGTGAATCACGCCTTCGACGGCGCGCTCAGTCCTGTTGGTGAGCTCGGCGATCTCGGCATGGCTGTAACCGTCAAGGCGGTATACAACGACGTCTCGAGAGCCGGCAGGAGCGAGGGCGAGCATTGCGTCCTTTTCGGCCTGATCGATGATCGCGGTGTCTGGACGTTCCGACCTCCGTCCGTGTGAACCAGCGTCGGGATCGGGGAGCGGGCGTCGGGCGGGATCGGGGTCGGGGTAGTTCTTGCGCCACTCCCGAAAAGTCGTGCTCAGCTGCAAATGAGCGGCGCCAATAAAGTAGGTCTGGAGGCTGGCGCCGCCGTCGGCGGTCCACTGAGACTCTTGTAGAGCATGGTCGTAGAACCGTTTCCACGTCTGGGCCAAGAGGAGATGAACTAGATCTTGACGGGCCTCTTGATCTTCGGCCAGGCGTTGTCGAACCGTGAGAGTCGCCCCGACAGCTGGCCTCCCCTTCTGCGCCGCGAACCCCCAGATCAGCCCCGTGATCAGCTGAGCATGAAGGACCGCGATCGAGTACCGCATCAAGGATTCGCTCCACAACTCAAACTTCGGCCCGGCGAAGCCGTCAGCTGCCATCTCATTGAAGAGCTCCTGATCTGCGAGCAGTCTGGCGGCCCGGTCGGCGTCGTCTTGAGCGACTGCGAGATCCTCAGCCGCCTGATTGCCCAGTTGTAGGCCGCCCTCCGCAGCTGGTGGCAGGGAGACGTCACCCGCCACCTGAGGCACCTCCTCAACCCCGTCCTCGGCGACCATCGCGTCCCCACTGCCTTTCGTCAACCCCTCACAAGCTCCGGGGCGGCTTCGCCGCATCGACGAAGTCGGACTTTCATAGGGGAGGCTCAACAGGCCACCCCACGTTCGCTTAAGAACGTTCTTCAGAGATTCTTATCACAGTGGGATACGCGCTGGTCAGCGACCTGCAAGAGGACACAGCCCCTCACGCCGATGGGCACTACCCACGTGTGGAAGGAAGCCACGATGAGTCAGACCGTCAGCCCTCAGCGCGGCCGCGACCAGCCTCCCGAGGACCGTCCGTTGCTCAGCACTCGCACCCTTCTCATCTTGCTGACGTCGTTGATCATCGGGGTCATCGCGGGTGTGCTTACCTGGTTGGGCGCCCCCAGCTGGGTGCTGGCCGGCCTAGCAGCTGGAGCGCTCAGCGTCTCCATTCTCCACAAGCTCGTCGGCCACTAGAAGCGCCGAGATCGTCGACATCCCCCGCGGCTGCAACCCGGACGGTGCCGCTCACCGCGATCGCCACCCAGCGCGGGCTGTAGCAACGTAGCGTTGGTCGCAGCTGCGACCACCTGCGTCGGAAGGACGACTGTTGTTCACACCTCTGCACCGGGCTCTTGGCCGCGAACCTGGACCGGTCACGTTTCAGATGATCGAGGAGGCCGTCGCGCAGGGTGTCGAGGAGACAGCTGACCTGGACTGGAAACGGGTCATCTACGACCACCAGAACCCGAAGTGGCGCGAGGAGGCCGCCAAGGACTTCGCCGCGATGGCCAACAGCGGTGGCGGGTGCATCGTGTTCGGGGTCGCCGAGGACGGCGAACGGAACGCCGCGAAAGAGATCACGCCCGTGGAGTGGAACGCGTCCATCGAAAAGCGGCTGCTCACCGCGGCGTACGCACACATCGGCCCCCCCGGTCCTGGGCCTGGAGTTTCACCCGCTTGAGGGTTCCGAGAAGGTCGACGTCGTCCTGCTGCGGGTGCCCGACTCGCGCGACGCCCCGCACTTCGCTCGCAAGGGGGCAGACGCTTTCGTGGCACCACGCCGCAACGGCTCGCTCACGGTTGCCATGAGCGAGCGGGAGATCGAGCGTGGTTTTAGGGAACGCTTCCAGCAGGCCCACGCCCGTGAGCAGCACATCGCGGGTCTCCTTGACCGGGCGGGTGACGGGCTACACCCAGACCAGGGAGTATGCATCGTCCTGGCCGCGGTCCCGGCGGAGCTGTTGCGTGGTGAGGCGTCTTTCACCCATGAGAACGCCCTCACGTACCTGAATCTGCGTCCACCTCCACGGTTCGTCGCGGGGTATGCCCCTTCGTGGCAGCGGTGGGACACCGGGCAAGTGAGAAAGGGCCTGCGTCAGTGGGTCATCCGCAGCAATACCGACACCACAGAGGCTTACCGGAAGGCGCTCCATGACGATGGGACAGTCCTGGCAGGCTACCGACTCGGGGGCCTCCGCGACGACGAACGCGCCGCCGCCTGGACCCCGGTGGGGCAACTGAACCACTGCGTCTCTGGCGACGTCGAGGCAGCCTTGATCGACTTCACCGCCATCTTGCGCAAGTACGCGCAGGAGCGAGGTGTGCACGGCGGATACCGGGTCCGAGTTGGGCTCGTTGGCAGGGAAGGAAGCCCGCTGTACATTCAGACCCGCGAAGAACACGCTGGCTATCTGCAGCCTGAGGACTCGGCAGAGGCCATTCGCCGGTTCGAACTAGTGACCATCGACCTTGACCCACTGGCGGGGGGCGACGAGCTCGTGCAAACGATGGGAGATCTCGCCCGAGACGTCATCAACCAGGGCGGAGTCAGAGACCTGAGAATCATCGCCGAGCCCTAGGCGGCGCAGTCCTCACTTCCACCGGTCCGGTCCGGTCCGGTCCGCCGCCCGCCCATCCCGCCCTGACCCCCTGGAATACGCCGCACGTTGGCCCATTCGCCTGGTGCATCAACCGACAGCCATCGACCACTCGTCCCTGGGTTCCCCATCCCCAGACCAATGTGACGCTGTGCCACCGTGCTGAGCGGCCTGTAGATCGTAGGTGGGCTCCACGTCCGTGTGGAGCGCCCTTGAGATCGAGGCTGAGGTGTGCAGGCGATGACCGATCCTGTTGAGCACGAGGAGACGCCCACGTCCGTGCGGGTCGATCTGGCCGAGGCATTGGCGTGGTCAGTGCGCGCCGGCCAGGCCATGCACCAGGTCGAGGTGCTGATGGACGTGGGCGAGGGTGATGAGGATGAGTGAGCTCGCGCGGCGGGATCGGGACGCACGGGAGGTCGTCGACGTCGTCACCGAGGCGCGAGCGGCCTTGTTGCTGGCACGTGTCGGCTTGGGTCAGCTGCAGGATAAGGTTTCCACAGCGGTGCGGATCCTGGCCGACGTCGAGTGGGCGCAACGGCAGCCAGGGTCGATAGAGGCTGGGTCAGCCGGCCGAGTCCGGCTCGGGGAACGAGAGCAGGACCTGGCACGGACATGTGAGGACGCGGCTGAAACTGGTCGAGACACGGGTCGCGCCGTGGTGCGTGTCCGGGCGGCTCTGCAGGCGGCAGGGGTCCTGGTCGAGGGATGGTCGTCGGGGTCCACCCAGGAGCGGGTGGATCGGGCGGCGCTGCGGGGGCGGGCACGTGAGCTGACGACCGCCTTGAACGAGGTGGAGACCTCACTGGAGCAGACGGTGAACTCGCTGCGTCGTGCTGCACTCTCGGCTCGTGAGGTGGGACCGGCCCAACAGGGGACGGTGCGTGTCGAGGCGCCTAGCGAGGTCTGGCGCCAGTCTTTGAGGGGGGCGACGGTCTCCACCCAGGAGGCCGGTGACCGGCTGGATGTGGTGGCCGAGGGCGCTCAGCGGATCGGTCGGCATGCGGACGGTGTGGCGGCCGCGGCGCGGGCAAGAATGCAGGCGGCAGTGAGGATCCCTGAGCCGGCGTCTGCACGGACGACGGGAGTGGCACGATGAGCACGTCGGCTGTGCCCGGTCGCTTCCCATCGAAGCCCATGATGGCGCTGGACAGGGTGCGGGAGGTGAGACGGCTGGTGTCGGCGCGGTTGAGTGATGTGGACGCGTGGGCTGAGGTGGCAGCGGCACAGAGCCCGACGTTGGTGGTGATTGACCAGGCGGTAGACCTGCGCCGCACCCTTGCCGACGTGGCGTACCTGGCCCGCAGTGTGCTGGAGGACGTGCCGACGACACCTGCGTGGAACGAGACACGGTTGGCGGCAGCAGTTGTGGCGTCATCGCTCGACGCCGCGGGTCACACCGTCTCTCCGGTCGCGACCGCGCTGTGCCGGCAGGACGACCTGCACGCCACCGCGCAGTTATCGGCCGGGGTGACTCGCCGCTTCCTGGCCGCGGCTGCGGCCGCTGCCGCAGACCTGCAAGGGCTGCTCGAGCACGCGTCGTCAGACGCTGGGCCCGGCCGTCAGCACCTGTGGGTCGTTCCCTGATCCAAGGGAGGTGTCAGAGCTCGGATCGCATGGGGGCCGGTACGGGGCTGGGCCCAGAAGGCTGCGGTGCCGGGGCGTGCAGCAGCCGGACCGCGCGGTCGCGGGAGTGGTCATCCGGGAAACTGCGCCACAGGATCGCGGCGTAGGTGTGTCCCAGCCCGTGCTGGGTGAGGTAGGTGTCACCAAGGTCGGCGCGGGCCCGAGACCAGGCCAGGCTGAGCCCGCACGTGACGAAGATTACCCCGAGCAACAGCGCAGGAGCGAGGTGTCGCGCATCGGCTGTGGCCGTCAGCCAAACCTGGATCCCGAAGGCGATCGCGAGGCTGGCCCAGCGGACCCACGGTGCAAGGACGGCTCCTAGGGCCCGCCAGAGGCCGATCAGGGCGCCGGCCACTAACTCCCACGGCAGCAGGATCACCCCGAGGCCGGCGTCGGTGCGGGTCAGCCCGGTGCGCTGAACCCCGACCTCGTGCGCGATGAGCGCAGCGGCGTCCGCGCTAGGCAGTCGCCCGCGAGCGACCTCCTCGACCAGAGACCGACCGACGACCACGGTCCGCCGGCCGTACGCGCGAGCGCACACCCCTCCCCGCCGGGCCACCAGCAGCTGCACCGGATCCACTCGGTGGTCCCGAAGCACTCGGGCGACCCCTGCGAGGGTATGCCGCTGGTGCAGCTTGGCTAGGCGGGAGAACGTCAGGGCGCGCACCACGGCCACTTCCCCCACTCCGGTGAGTCCCCAGAGGGCGACCAGGACAAGCCCGGCCAGCACCACGGTGCCCCAAGGCGCCGGGAGTGACACGAGGACCAGGAAGAGCGCGGCACTGACGGTGAGCGGCAAGGCCAAGGCCCCAAGACGCAGCGCCCGGGCTCGGATGATGCTCATCGTCACGCACCTCCTTTCCTCTGCCAGTCGAGCACTAGTTGCGATGACGCGAATCCGGCATCGGTGATGCCAGCGGCGGCCGCTGCTCGGCTTTCGGATGGTGTGACCACTGTTGCGCACATCCCTGACATACCCGAGGAGTTGTCCACAGATCTGGGGAGGAGTGCCCACCGAGGGCGTCGATCTGCGGTGATGGAGCGCACCACCCCGAAGCACCACCACCCATCAACAAAGGGAGAGCGATGATGACCAGAGGACCCGACCTGACGACCCCGGCCGCCCTGGAGGCCCTCATCCGGGTCACCAACCTGCTTCGCAAGGCTGAGCGAGAGGCCCTGGCGCAGGTCGCACCAGGGACCGGCCTGGCCGGCTTGGAGATGGCCGAGCTGTCGTTCGAGGCCGGCGGGCTGAACGGGCTGGCCCTGTCTCTGCTGCCTGACGGCGTCGACCTGGGAGAAGACCAGCATGGCGACCCCACCGGTGAGGACCCTCGAGGGTTGATCCGACAGGCCGAACTCGCCACCCGGGAGCGGCCGATCCACGAGTTCCCGCCGGGGACGACGGCACTGGTGGCGGCGCTGATCGACACCACCAGGGACCGGTGCCGTGCCTAACGTGGGTGAGCTCCTGCAGGAGGCCGAGCTCCGAGCCCGGTCCCTTCTCTACGACGCTCCAGACCGTGACGGGTTGTCCATGGTCCGGGCCTGGGAGACGCTCGTCGAGAACTCTGGCCGGCTCTGGCGCGCTATCCCCCAGTCAGGACCAGCCGAGCCCCAGGTCGGGGTGCTCGACCAGATCCAGTCGCATGTTGAGGCAGTGAGCCGTGACGCGCGTGTCCTGCACGCCAGGCTTACCGGCCAACGGCTCGAGCCCGACCGTGACCTCGAGGCGATCGGGTCCCTGATTATGCGGGCGGCCGCGGCCGTCGAGAACTCCAACGTGCGGAAGCTCCCGACCCCCGACCACCTTCGCGATGCGTTCGCCACCAGGGTGCAGGTGACGCACGTCGTGTACCTGACGGGGCACGCCACCACGGTCGGGTTGGGGCGACACTCACCCGTGGACGAGAGCTTCCGGCGGCGGATGGATATCCCGACCGGTCTTGCGCTCGGCTACCACCAGAGCTCCTACCCAGAGGCACTGACCGAGACCCACCGCGACTGGCCGGACCCGGACCGCCTCGGCACCAGTGTCAGCGCGTTCGACATTCAGGCCCACCGGGTACTCACCGGCGCCCCGACGGCACGGGACCTGCGCGACGTGGCGAACACCATGCACGTCACCACCACCTACGCCCGGGCCCTATGGCGCATCGCCGCCGACGCGGGCCACGTCGACTCCCGAGAGCACCGCACCCAGCTGGACCCGGCACTGGAGCACGCCGGGAACTCTTGGCTCTCCCTCGCCAGCACCTGGGACGCCCTGACACACCCCGTGCAGGGACGAGCTGGGGCGCTGCAGCACGCCGCCGTCGATCTGCGGACCTCGTTCGGAGAACTGACCAAGGACCGCCTGGGCCCAGCCACACCCGAAGTCATCACGGCACGAACCGACATGGGAGCAGCACTTGCCGCGTTGCGTCAGTACCACCTGAGTGCAGTGGGCATCGCCGGCGCTGTCGCCACCGCGACCCGGCACCCAGGGTTGAGGGTCGACGCGCGAGGCGCCTCGAGGATGATCGCCACGATGATCGAACAAGGACGCCTACCGGACCCCCGCTCCACGCCGGTCTCGCCGCGCAGCGTGCAGCTGAGACGAGCTGAGCCGCTACCTAGGGTGCTGATGACGCCGGCTTCGTTACAGGCCGAAGGCCCGCTGCGGGCCGTCCGGCAGCTCGACCAAGCCGTGAGCACCATCGCCGGCACACCGCACTACCGTGCCAATTCAGTGATCGAGCGGATCGGCCCACGTCCGGATCCCGGACGGCTCCGCCTCGTGCGCGAGCAGGCGCGGCACGGACAGGGGACCACTAACTGCACCCCGCCCGCAGGTCCTGTCTCCCGCACCGCTCCGTGATGCGGGTACCTGCCGGACCTGGCGTGAGAGGCCCGTCCCGTCCACGGCGATGCGGATGCTCACCGCCGTGGATCTGGACACCGACGTAGACCGCCGGCACGTCAAGCGCCCGGGGATCGATGAGAACCGGTTTGGCATCGTGCCCTACCTGCGCGACCCCGACACCCGGAGCGTGCAACGCGTCAAACACTGGTCGATCGCATGCACCGACCTAGACGACGGCACCGTTGACCAGGTCACCGGCACCCCTTGAAGTATGACTGTTGGCGCCCGAGCCGGACAACGCGCCGTCATGAGACACCACGCTCAGGAAGAGGATCCCAACCAGTTCCTTCCTGCTGACAGTTCGGTCGTCATCGCCCCGAAAGTTCTCATGCTGAACCGTCCCATCCCCTTGACCCACCCTTCACGGGACGGCGCGGCAGCACTTGAGCGAAGTCGGACGTGCCTCCGCAGCGGCCTTCCACGCCAGCGGGCTGGCCACGAGCACGAGAAGCCTCCAGGAGGCTAGGCCAGCCCCCGCGCGTCGACCCGAGCACTTGGACAGGCGTGGCCCAGCCACAGCAGACCGAACCGCGGCATCAGCCCCGGTCAATAGCTCGGAGAGTTGACGTCAATGACGGGGGAGAGGCGCCCGGCTGACCGGCCCCAGCTCTTGTGGGTGATAGTGCCCTCAGCATGAGACGCGCGCCCTGCCCGAGGCGGCGTCTCGCCCCTCCTCGGCATTCGCCCTCGCGGTCGTGACAGACCGACTCTGCTTGATATGTAGGTGATCTTCTCGGGTGTGGGCGCGGCAGTGTTGGGCTCGTTGTCGATGCTCGAGGAGGAGCTTGCGATGAGTGATGTGCTGCCGTGCGTGGTCTCGCCTGTCCACCCGGGGCGGGGGTCTTTGGGTGACCCGCGTCTGGATGCCTATCTGGAGTTCGTCGCGGCCAGGGCGCGTCCGAACACGGTGCTGGCGACGTGGTTCGATCTGAAGGTCTTCTTCACGGTGGTGGGCAGGCCGGTCGATGAGGTGCGTGCGGTCGACGTGCTCGGTTTCATCAGCGCGCAACGGGCGGGGTTGGCGAGGCTGCCGGATCCGCTGCCGGGTCCGGTGGTCGGGGTGGTTGAGGGCGCGGGTGTCTCGGTGCGCACGATCCGGCGCCGGTTGTCGACGATCAACGGGCTGTACGCGTTCCTGACGGTGCGCGGCGACGTGGACGCCAACCCGGTACCGCGTGGGTTGCCGACCCGTCGGGAGAAGGCGCGCCCTTCCCAGGGCGTGCCGCTGCTGCGTTCTGCCCGGACTTTGCCTCGGATCTTGTCCCCGGGCCAGGTCGATGCCCTGACCGGCGCGCTGCGCACCCACCGGGACCGGGCCATGGTCGCTGCGATGCTGCTCGGTGGGTTGCGCCGGTGCGAGGTCCTCGGGTTACGCCTGGTCGACGTGCGTGCCGGGGACCGGCAGCTGTTCGTCGCTGACGGCAAGGGCGGCCACCAACGCCTGGTCCCGGTCTCACCACGGTTCTTCGAGCACGTGGGCGCCTATCTGGACATCGAACGGCCCGCCGACACCGCCTCCGACGCGCTGTTCCTGGTCCTGAAACGGCCTCACCGTGGTCGCCCGTTGTCGGCCAAGGGCCTGGATCAGGTGCTCGCCTCGGCTCGGGAACGAGCCGGGCTACAGCACGGGTCCTGCCACGAGCTGCGGCACACCTGTCTGACGCGGCTGCGGGAGGCGGGGATGGCCCTGGAAGCCGTGCAGGCCCAGGCCGGGCACGCCTCGATCGAGTCGACCAGGATCTACCTGCACCTGGCTGATGACTGGCTGGCCTCGCAGTACCGGCGGGCGGCCGAGGTGATCGATGCCCAGGTCTACGCCGGGCCCACCGCCGCATCACCGCGCCCGCCGGATCCGGACCCGCTGGACCGGGTGCCCATCGCGGGCTTCAGGAGGCTGCGGTGAGCACCGCCCTTCCGGGACGGTTCTGCCCGCAGCAGCCCGGACGCGGTGGCGGGGCGCCGGTGGCCACCTGGGAGCAGGTGGACGCCGACCTGCCGTTCGTGGCCGCCACCATGGGGCCTACCTGGGCCAGGTCGCGGTCGTGCTGCGTCCGGGCAGCGTGAGCAACGCCGACCAGTGCCTGCGTGTCTTCGCGACCTACCTGCTGACCCACCACCGTGAGGTCACCAGGATCCGTGAGATCGGCCGGGTCCACATCGAGGGGTACAAGCCCTGGTTGGCAGCACGGCCCGGACGCGCCGGCGCGCCCCGCGCCAATCCCGCCACCCTGGCGCACCGGCTCGGCACCCTGCGCATGTTCTTCCTGCGTATCGATGAATGGGGCTGGGACGACGCCCCGCCCCGGGTCCCGATGTTCCCCGGTGACGTGCCCAAGCAGCGCCACCCGTTGCCCAAGGCCCTGGACGACCAGGCCGCCTCACGTCTGCTGGTCGCGGCCCAGGCCGACCGGCGTCTGCTCGTCGCGCTCACCGTGGAGTTCCTCCTGCGCACCGGGCTACGCGTCGGGGAGTACACCGCCCTGGCCGCCGACGCCGTCGTCCTCATCGGCCAGACCCACTGGTTGCACGTGCCGGTCGGCAAGCTGCACGAGGACCGCTACCTACCCCTGCACCCCCGGCTGGTCGAGCTCGTCGCCGCCTACCGGGCCACGCACGTGCCCCAGGGACACCGGCTGCTGCTGCCTCGGGAGAACGGCAAACCCCTGGACCGGCACACCGTCACCCGGTTCATCAACAAAGCCGGCGCCGCCGCCGGCCTGGGTCACATCCACCCCCACCAGCTGCGTCACACCCTGGCCACCCAAGCGATCAACCGCGGCATGTCCCTCGAAGCGATCGCCGCGATGCTGGGCCACAAGTCGATGGACATGACCCTGGTCTACGCCAAGATCGCCAACCGCACCGTCGCCGAGGAGTACTTCACCGTCGCCGCCAAGGTCGACGCGCTCTACGCCCACCCCGCCCAGCTGCCCGCTGACGACCTCGGCCCGAACATGGCCAGACTGCGCCGCGAGCACGCCCGCATGCTCGGCAACGGCTACTGCACCAGACCCCAAGCCATGGACTGCGTCTACGAGACGATCTGCGAGTCCTGCACCTTCTTCCAGACCACCATCGAGTTCCGCCCCACCCTGCTCGCCCAACGCGACGACGCCACCGCCAAGGGCCAGACCCGCCGCACCGCGATCTACGACCAACTCCTCAGCAACCTCGACAACGACGCCGCCTCTTGACACCCGATACCTACATAATGCCGAGAGTCGGATGCTTGGCAAGACAGGGCCCCCTGCGGTCAGACAGGGCAACCTTGCAGAGGTGACGAAGCGTGCCCGGCTGGCCGCTGCCCTGCCGACGACCCCTCCACCGACCGAGGGCCGCTGCAGGCGTCGAATCGGTCGCCCTTGGCAACCTTGCCTCGTGGGGGTGTTGGCAACTGCGGCGAACCCGGCCCAACTCACGCCTGACAAGCACCACGTCTGAGAAGCACGACACCAGGACGTTGCGCCGTGTAATGTCGGACCATCGCCAGCGAGCCGGACTGGGGGAGGAGGGCTGTGGACCTGCACGACGGTGCCCGGCAGAAACTCTCAGCCTGGCTCCAGAGCGGGGCTGAACCCGTACTCGTGCTCCAGGGTTTTACTGGACTCGGCAAGAGCTGGCTTGCAAGGGAACTCGCGTTCGAGGCGAGCTTACCTGTTGTCCAGGTCACCGTGCCCACAGGGACCCTCGGCCAAGAAGACCTGCTCTTCGAGATTGCTGGCGCTTTCGAAGAACTGGGCGATTACGCGATGACAGCGCGGCCAGACGGCGACCTGCTGCAGGGATTGAGCGACGCACTAAAGAGCCCCAAGTTGCTTGTAATTGATGACTTTCAAGAATTGCTTTCATCTACCTCTGGCCATGCGACCGCTGGACTAATAAAGACATTGGCTCGAATAAGCACTTTGGGCTTGCCCGGGCGAATCCTGCTTGTCACCAGCCGAGCGATATCGTTCGATCCGTATCCCAGCTCGGTTGGCACAATCACGTTGGTTGCGCCGGACACAGAGACTGCAGTGTCCGCGCTAGATAACCTGCTGGAGACGCACGGGGTCCCTGGGGCAGTTCCGGCAGAACTTAAGCAGGACGTCGTGACCTGGATGGGCCGTAATCCTCGCGCATTACAGGTCTTGGCGATCTGTCTCCGCTCGGACCCAATCGAGGAACTGATAGATGCGGAGCCGGAGTCTTGGGCGGAACGCCACCAAGGTCTTTCCGGACGGCTGGTGGAACGGCTGGAAGCGCGCATGCTGGCGCGCACTCTCGGCCATCTAGACTCTGGGTCCAATTTCTTGCTGCAAGCATTGTCGGTGTATCGAATCCCCTTCGATAAAGCCACCTTCACTCACCATAGGGTTCAAGTCGGGGATGCTGAAGGGTTACGCGACAAGCTGATCGATTATTTTCTCATCGAGAATCACAGAGGTTGGTATTCCCTGCAACCGGTGGCTCGTCTACTAGCCCTGGCGTCTCTAGAGAAGAACACGCGCGCGAAGTTGCAGAGCCACGAAGTAGCCGCCAAGTATTACTCGAGACATTTTCAATCGGTGAACAAATCCCAGCAGTTGAAGCACGGGAAAGAATTTGTAGAGGCGCGGTTTCATCTAATTGCATGTGGCAAAGAGGAAGCGTTTCAGCGCATTGCGTCTGGGATGCGACACCGGTTGCTTGATTCGCTTCAGGATCGTGAGTCTTTGCCGTCGGGAGAACGTGAGCGCAATGAACTGCTTGCGACGTTGGCATCGGCACTTCATGATACAGATGGGGGACATGGACGGCTCCGCTATCTATTAGCGAGGCTCCTATTAGACCGTGGGGTCCTGGCGGACCGCGTTGTCGCCCTTAACCAACTGCGTCAGTGCGTACTTGCCGAACCGTTGCAGGAGCACTGGACGCTTTATATACAGCTGGCCGGCCTGGTGGAAGGGCCTAACGCTGTGGTGCGGGCGACTACTCGAGCCGTTACTTCGTTAGGTACAGCAGCGTCGCAACAAATCTACATCGTTGCGGCCAAGACCCTAGCGGAGCTCGGTCAACTAGAGCAAGCCGCCGACTTGGCAGCCAAGGGGGTGGTCAGGTTTGACGCAAACGAGTCCATTCCATTAGCGCAGTTATACGCCGGTCTTCTGCTGCGGCGAGACGATTACCGTGGGGCTCGAACTTTTACTCTACGTCGACTTGCCGATGTTGCGGCGTCAAACACGAACTTTCATAAGGCCTTCGAGTCCGTTCTGTTTCCCGCATTGGCGCGACGGGACACATCGACTATCGACCGTCTCAGGTCGACCCTGCCGTTAGGTCCAGCCTTCGATGACAAGCGGCTTGTGTGCGACGCTGCCCTGCTCCAGTGCGAAAACCGATATCAAGATTCGGCTGAGTTATTAGATGCGTCGGATTATGCATACACGGCTGTGGGAACTCAATGCGCATTTTCTTGGTTGGCGACGGGAGATGTAGGTAAAGCCGTATCTGCAGCGAGCCGTCATGGCCTCGGGAAGAACGCCGCGAGCGATTGGCTGATTGGTCTCTTGGCTTTACGTGAGGGGCGAGCAGAACTCGCGGCGGCCTCGATGAGTTCGTCGCTTGGTCGTGGTTTGAGCGAAAGTGAAATTGCGGATCCCAACCTATGGTTGCGTGTTTGGGATATCGTTCCGCGCGCGCCTCGCGTGTATCCTGCATACTTTTTTCCCCGACTCCCGCGGCCCATCACAGGCCTCGCGTACGACCTCGTGCGTCTAGAGCAGCAAGCAAGCGCTCTCCCTGACAAGCTACTGCTTGCCCTGCCCCATGTGCTGGGCGAGGGCGGGGAGGAAGTTGGAGTTGGAAGGAGCAGAGAGGGCGAAACCGGCCCTTTCGTGAGGGTCAGTATCGTCAATCAGATCGCACCCAATGTTGGATCAATTCAGATGGCAAAGGAGCAGGTCAGGGGCGACAAGTACGAGACTGGAGTGGCGGGCGTCGTAGGGAAGAATGCGTCCGCAAGCAACTTCGAAGTACACGGAACTCAACAAGGGGCGGACGGGGCTTCAGGCGAGCTTGTGCAGCTAGCCGCAGAACTGAGGACCTTGCGTGAGGCTTTGGCCCCCGGCGCCGAAGACGCGGCAGAAAGGGCGGATGTGCAGTTGCTCGAGGCGGCAGAGGCTGCTGCCACACAAGGGGATGCGGAGGCGGCTACTTCACACCTGAAGCAGCTGAGCAAGTGGGCGCTGGGAGCTGCAACGGCTGTCGGTACCACTGTTGCAGCGGCTGCCATCAAGGCGGCAGCCGGAATCTAGGCTGCGAGCGCCCGCGAACGGTCCACCGGGATAGCCCGTGTGCGTGGCACGGCGATACTCGTGGCTCCACAATGGGCCAGCACAACTCCGGCGGCAGGCCTAGCGTGACAGTCTGCCTATAGGGAGCCGTCCCCTTCGTCGATTCGGCGGTACGAGCGCACGAAGTCCGAGCCGACGCTTATTAAGTGCCCCCCCGGCGGCGATCTGGCCACGGCGTCACCGCAGGGACTATCCGGAGGGCCCTCCGACCATGCCAGTGGCCCACCTCTGCCGCGTGGCGGCTGTCCCTAGCCGGTGCTGTTGGACACGGCCACCCCCCGTCTCCCGCTGCTAATGTGCCAGGGACTGCTGCGGGTTCGGTTGACACCTGATCTGTGGGGCCGAGGAGGCTCCGCTGGGAGGATGTCGACATGCCTGCACCCCATCCGGAGGAGTTCCGCGACGACGTGGTCGCGGTCGTCCGCAAGGGCGAGGCTCCGATCACTAAACTCGCCGCTGACTTCGGGATCTCCGAATCGTGCCTGCGGAACTGGCTGCGCCAGGCCGACGTCGAGGACGGCGTACGGCCCGGCACGACCGCGGCGGAGAATGCCGAGCTGCGAGAGGCCAAACGCAAGATCCGGCTTCTTGAGCAGGAGAACGAGGTGCTGCGTCGCGCTGCGGCGTACCTGTCGCAGGCGAACTTGCGGCTGGGTCAGTCCCCAGAATGACGTTCCCGCTGGTCCTGGACCTTGCCGACGACGGGATTCCCGTCGCGGTGACCTGCGGGCTGCTGGGATTCTCCCGGCAAGCCTTCTATGCCTGGAAGGCGAACCCTGTCTGTGAGCGGGACCTGGTCGACGCCTGCGGCCACCAACGCTGCGCTCGAGATCCACCGGGACGACCCGGGCTTCGGGTACCGGTTCATCGCCGACGAGCTCACCGACGCCGGCCACGAGATCTCCGAGCGGCGGGTGTGGAAGGTCTGCTCGCAGGCTGGGATCGTCTCCGCGCACGCCCGCAAACGAGGCCGGTTCAAGAAGCCGGGCCCGCCGGTACACGACGACCTGGTCGAGCGGGACTTCACCGCGACCGGGCCGAACCGGCTGTGGCTGACCGACATCACCGAGCATCCCACCGCCGAGGGGAAGCTATACCTGTGCGTGGTCAAGGACGTGTGGTCTCGGCGGATCGTCGGCTACGCCATCGACTCGAGGATGACCAGCCACCTCGCCGTGGATGCGCTCGAGATGGCCATCGTCCGCAGGGGTCGCGACAGCGTGGCTGGCTGCGTGGTCCACGCCGATAGGGGCAGTCAGGGCGAAATCAATCGGTCGTCGCAACACCCCTGTCATGGAGGTGTTGAGTGGTCCGTCGTCAGCAGGGTGCAGATCGGGCGATCCGGCCGAAGTTGCGGTCGCCTGGTCATCCGAAGTTCCAGCGGAACGTGGAGGCTGCGTTCTGGGCCGAGATCGCCAAGGGACTGTTGCCGATCGAAGCCGCGGGCGTGGTCGGCGTGGCGCAAGCCGTCGGGCAGCGATGGTTCCGCAACGCTGGCGGCATGCCGCCGTTCGACCTGAAGTTCACGCCTACGGGCCGCTACCTGTCCTTCGCTGAGCGTGAGGAGATCGCGCTCCTGCGGGCGCAGAACAAGGGCGTACGCGAGATCGCTCGCCACATTGGTCGTGACCCCGGCACGGTGTCGCGAGAGCTGCGCCGCAATGCCGCCACGCGTGGCGGGAAGCTTGAGTACCGAGCTTCGGTCGCGCAGTGGAAGGCCGACATGGCGGCCAAGCGGCCCAAGGTCGCGAAGCTGGTGACCAACGTGCGGTTGCACGCCTACGTGCAGGAGCGGCTGGCCGGGCAGATCAAGACACTGGACGGCAAGATCATCCACGGCCCGCAGGCGCCGCGGTTCACCGGCATCAACAAGCCGCACCGCAAGCATCGTGGGTGGTCCGCGGCGTGGAGCCCGGAACAGATCAGCAACCGGCTCAAGGTCGACTTCCCCGAGGATGAGTCCATGCGCATCAGCCACGAGGCGATCTACCAGTCGCTCTACATCCAGGGCCGTGGCGCGTTGAAGCGCGAGCTGGTCTGGTGCCTGCGCACCGGCCGAGCGTTGCGGGCGCCACGGGAACGATCGCGTCGCAAGACGTGGGCGCACGTCACCCCGAAGACGCTGATCAGCAAACGCCCACCAGAAGCCGAAGACCGTGCCGTTCCGGGCCACTGGGAAGGTGATCTGTTGATCGGGCTGCAGCGCTCGGCGATCGGCACCGTCGTCGACCGCACGACCAGGTTCACGATGCTCGTCCACCTTCCGCGCGAGGAAGGCTACCGGCACAAGGAGACGCCGAAGAACGGCCCCGCATTGGCCGGCTACGGCGCGATCACGATGAAGAACGCCCTGGCGAACACCATGTCGACGCTGCCGGTTCAGTTGGCGAGGTCGGTGACCTGGGATCGCGGCAAGGAAATGTCAGCACACGCGAAGTTCACCGTCGAGACCGGGATTCCAGTCTTCTTCGCGGACCCGCACTCGCCATGGCAGCGCGGTACGAACGAGAACACCAACGGACTGCTGCGTCAGTACTTCCCGAAGGGCACCGACCTGTCCTGCTGGTCGGCCGAGGAGATCGAGGCCGTCGCTCACGCCCTGAACACCAGACCGCGCAAGATCCTGGACTGGAAGACACCAGCCGAAGCCTTCAACGAGCATCTACTATTGCTCCAACAAGCCGGTGTTGCATCGACTGGTTGAACCTGGTCAGTTCCGCTCCCGGCCCTACGTCGCCGCACTGCACCGCCACGCGCTGCGCGGCTCGATGGGCCGGGTCGCCTCCTCAGCGGACAACGCCGCGATGGAGTCCTTCTTCGCGCTGCTCCAGAAGAACGTCCTGAACGACCGCCGCTGGCAGACCCGCGACCAGCTCCGCCTGGCCATCGTCACCTGGACCGAGCGCACCTACCACCGCCGGCGGAGGCAACGCGCCCTCGGCAGGCTCACCCCGGTCGAGTTTGAGACCATCAACCGTGCCGCTCAAGCGGCCTGAAACACCACACCGGAAGTGTCAACCAGACCTTCAGCAGTCCCATATTCGCAGCCCTGGACTTTTGCACGGGACTTTACTCGCCGTCGCCCGCAGCGCCGGCGGGAACCGTGACCGTTCATGTGCCTCTGCAGTCCTCCCAGGACGCCACCCCATGGTCCGCCTGAATCCACCGAGCGTCTGACGTGAGTGGGCGGCGACGACCAGTCACACCGACACGGCCCTCGCAATGACCCGCACGGCTGCGCCAACCGACCGCGTCCGACTCTGGTTCCCCTCTGTGTCAAGGGCCCCGGTGCCGTCGCTTTCTAGGGTGCGCCGCCGCTGGTCGCCGTCAAGGTCG
>NZ_CANKYH010000016.1 GCF_947487915.1 uncultured Serinicoccus sp.
CGCCGCGCATGGTTGCCCTCCACCCCACCGAGCGCCGCGCATGGTTGCCCTCCACCCCACCGAGCGCCGCGCATGGTGGGCCCCGGGCCGGACCGGGCGTCCCGGACCGTTGCCTCCTGACACACTGACCCCGTGGAGTTCTACAGCGCCTACGACCAGGGTTTCGCCCGCATCGCAGCCTGCACCCTGCCGGTTGCGCTCGCCGACCCGGCGACCAACGCCGCGCGCACCGCCGAGGTGGTCCGTGAGTGCCACGACGAGGGGGTGTCCGTCGCGATCTTCCCGGAGCTCGGGCTGACGGGGTATGCCATCGACGACCTGCTCCTGCAGGACGCCGTGCTCGACGCGACGGTCGAGGCGATCTGGGCGGTGGCCGAGGCGACCCGCGAGCTGCTGCCGGTGGTCGTGGTCGGGGCTCCGCTGCGGCACCGCAACCGGCTCTACAACTGCGCGGTCGTCCTGCACCGCGGTGAGGTCCTGGGGGTGGCGCCCAAGTCCTACCTGCCGAACTACCGCGAGTTCTACGAGAAGCGCCACTTCGCCGCCGGCGCCGGCACCGACGGCCAGACGATCCGGCTTCGGCGGCCCGAGGCAACCATCTACGACGCCCGGTCGGGCCAGGGGCAACCATCTGCGACGCCCGGTGGGGCTGAGGGCAACCATCCGCGACGCTCGGTGGGGGACGCCGTCGAGGTGCCGTTCGGGCCCGACCTGCTCTTCCGGGCCACCGACGTGCCGGGCCTGGTGCTGCACGTCGAGGTGTGCGAAGACGTGTGGGTGCCGGTGCCTCCCTCCGCGGAGGCGACCCTGGCCGGCGCGACGGTCGTCGCGAACCTCTCGGGCAGCCCCATCACCGTCGGCCGGTCCGCCGAGCGGCACGCCCTGTGCGCCGTCGCGAGCTCGCGCATGCTGTGCGCGTACGCCTACGCGGCGGCGGGGGAGGGGGAGTCCTCCACCGATCTGTCCTGGGACGGGCAGACGATGGTCCACGAGCTCGGGCGGCTGCTCGTGGAGTCCGAGCGCTTCGCGCAGGGGCCGCACCGCAGCGTCGCCGACGTCGACCTGCTGCGTATCCGCGCCGACCGGGCCCGGCAGGGCAGCTTCGACGACAACGCCCTCGCCCTGGGCGACCGGGTCACCCGCTTCCGCACGGTCGACCTCGTGCTGGACCCCCCGCACACCGACATCGGGCTGCGCCGCACGGTGGACCGCTTCCCCTTCGTCCCGGACGACCCCGCCGACCTGGCGCAGGACTGCTACGAGACGTTCAGCATCCAGGTCACCGCGCTGGCCCAGCGTCTGGCCGCGATCGGCGACCCGAAGGTCGTCATCGGGGTGTCCGGTGGCCTGGACTCCACGCACGCCCTCATCGTCGCTGCCCGCGCCATGGACCGCGCCGGCCGACCGCGCAGCGACATCCTCGCCTTCACCCTGCCTGGCTTCGCGACCAGCGACCACACCAAGGACAACGCGACCGAGCTCGCGACCTCGCTCGGGGTGACCTTCGAGGAGATCGACATCCGGCCCCTGGCCCGGCAGATGCTCGAGGACCTGGGGCACCCGTTCTCCGAGGGCGAGCCGGTCTACGACGTGACCTTCGAGAACGTCCAGGCCGGCCTGCGCACGGACGTCCTCTTCCGGGCCGCCAACCAGCGCGGCGGCATCGTCCTGGGGACCGGCGACCTCTCGGAGCTGGCGCTGGGCTGGTGCACCTACGGCGTGGGTGACCAGATGTCGCACTACACCGTCAACTCGGGATTGGCCAAGACGATGATCCAGCACGTCATCCGCTGGGTGGTCGGCGAGGGGCTCTTCGAGGCCCGCACCGGTGAGGTCCTCACCTCGATCCTCGACACCGAGATCACCCCCGAGCTGGTGCCGGCCGGGGAGGACGGGCAGGTGCAGTCGACGCAGGAGAAGATCGGGCCCTACGAGCTGCAGGACTTCACCCTGCACCACGTCCTGCGTTTCGGTATGCCGCCCAGCCGGGTCGCCTTCCTCGCCTGGCACGCGTGGCGGGACGTCGAGCGCGGCCCGTGGCCCCCCGGGTTCCCGGAGGAGGGGCGCAACGCCTACGACCTGGCGCAGATCCGTCGCTGGCTGGTGCTCTTCGTCGAGCGGTTCTTCGCGTTCAGCCAGTTCAAGCGCTCCGCGCTGCCCAACGGACCCAAGGTGTCCTCGGCCGGCGCCCTGTCGCCGCGCGGTGACTGGCGCGCACCCTCCGACGCCAACGCCCGGGTCTGGCTGGCCGAGCTGGAGGCGCACGTCCCCCAGGGCTGAGTCCCGACCTGCCGCTGCCGACCTCTCCGCCCCCGGCGCCACCCGCCCGGGCCCCGCGGACAGGATCCGTGCAGCCGCACCGGTCGCGGCCGCATACCGTGCGGTCGCCGGGCAGGATCCCCGCAGCCGCACCGGTCGTGGCCACCGGTTTGACGCACCATCCATGCCGTGGAATAAGGTTAGGCATAATTCTTGCTTACCGTTGAGCAGGCACACCGCCGTGGGTGCCTGCTCAACCTTGTGACCGGACGGAAAGCCGCACCAGATGCCGAAGAGCCAGCAGGACGCCCCGCTGATCGTCGAGGGCCCGCTGTCCGACAACGAACGCCTCAAGCGGGAGAGCAACTACCTGCGCGGGACGATCGCCGCGGACCTGAAGGACCAGATCACCGGCGGCTTCAGCCCGGACAACTTCCAGCTCATCCGCTTCCACGGGATGTACCAGCAGGACGACCGGGACATCCGTGCCGAGCGTGCTCAGCAGAAGCTCGAGCCCCTCATCAACGTCATGCTCCGGGCCCGTGTCCCCGGTGGCGTCATGACGCCCGAGCAGTGGCTGGCCGTGGAGGACTGGGCCGAACAGCACACGCTCTACGGCTCGGTCCGGCTGACGACCCGCCAGACCTTCCAGTTCCACGGCGTCTTCAAGCCGGACATCAAGGACACCCACCGGGCCATCAACGCGGTGGGCCTGGACTCCATCGCCACGGCCGGTGACGTCAACCGCAACGTCCTCTGCTCGAGCAACCCGCTGGAGTCCGCGCTGCACGCCGAGGTGCACGACTGGTCCCGACGCATCTCCGAGCACCTGCTGCCGCGGACCACGGCCTACTACGAGATCTTCCTGGACGGCGAGAAGGCGCTGAGCACGCAGGAGCCGGTGCTGGGCGAGACCTACCTGCCGCGCAAGTTCAAGACCACCGTGTCGCTGCCGCCGGACAACGAGGTCGACCTGCACGCCAACGACCTCAACTTCCTGGGGATCGTCGAGGACGGCACGCTCGTCGGTTGGAACGTCCTCGTCGGCGGCGGGCTGGCGATGACCCACGGCGACACCGCCACCTACCCGCGGACGGCCGACGACCTCGGCTTCATCCCCCTCGAGCACACCCTCGCGGTGGCCGAGCACGTCGTCACGGTGCAGCGGGACTGGGGCAACCGCACGGACCGCAAGAACGCCAAGACGAAGTACACCCTCGACCGGGTCGGGACGGACGTCTTCCAGGCCGAGGTCGAGCGCCGCGCCGGCATCACCTTCGAGCCCTCCCGGCCCTACACCTTCACCTCCCGCGGCGACCGCTTCGGCTGGGTCAAGGGCACCGACGGCACCTGGCACCTCACCGTCTTCATCCTCAACGGACGCGTCCGCGACGAGCAGGGCCGCCCGATCAAGACCGGGCTGCGCAAGATCGCCGAGGTCCACCGCGGCCACTTCCGGCTCACCGCCAACCAGAACCTCGTCATCGCCGGGGTGCCCACCGCGCAGAAGCGGACGATCGAGCGGATCGCCCGGCAGCACGGCCTCGTCGACGACACCGTCACCCCGCAGCTGCGCAACTCGATGGCCTGCGTCTCCTTCCCGACCTGCCCCCTGGCCATGGCCGAGTCCGAGCGCTTCCTGCCCGGCTTCGTCGCCCAGGTCGAGCAGCTGCTCGTCAAGCACGGCATCCCCGACGACCACCTCGTGCTGCGGGTCTCGGGGTGCCCCAACGGGTGCTCGCGCGCCATGCTCGCCGAGGTGGGCCTGGTGGGCAAGGGCCCGGGGAAGTACAACCTGCACCTCGGTGGCGACCGCATCGGCACCCGGGTCCCGAAGCTCTACCGGGAGAACATCAGCCCCGAGGTCATCCTCGAGGAGCTGGACCACCTCATCGGCGCCTGGGTCTCCGGGCGCGAGGAGGGCGAGGGGTTCGGCGATTTCTTCATCCGCACCGGGGTCGTGGCCAAGGTCACCGTCTCCCGCACCGACTTCCACGCCTGACCAGCCGAGAGGACACACCATGAGCGCTCTCGCCACCCACGACGGCTGCAGCACCCTGCCGTTCTCGTCGCACGACCTGGGGTCGGCGGCGGCCGGCCTCGAGGGGTGCAGCGCCCAGCAGCGGATCGACTGGGCCCTGGAGCACCTCCCAGGCGGGTATGCCGTGACCTCCAGCTTCGGGGTCCAGTCCGCCGTCATGCTGCACCTGGTGACCCGGGTCGTGCCCGACGTGCCGGTGCTGCTCTTCGACACCGGGTACCTCTTCCCGGAGACCTACCGCTTCGTCGACGAGCTCACCGACCGGCTCGGCCTCAACCTGCACGTCTACCGCTCGCCGATGTCCCCCGCCTGGCAGGAGGCGCGCTTCGGGCGGCTCTGGGAGCAGGGCGTCGAGGGCATCACCGAGTACAACCGGATCAACAAGGTCGAGCCGATGCAGCGGGCCATGACCGAGCTCGGGATCGGCACGTGGTTCAGCGGGCTGC
Source organism: uncultured Serinicoccus sp. (assembly GCF_947487915.1). Lineage (GTDB taxonomy): Bacteria > Actinomycetota > Actinomycetes > Actinomycetales > Dermatophilaceae > Ornithinicoccus. Next base: position 4,747 of record NZ_CANKYH010000016.1, read on the forward strand.
GCCGCGAGCAGTCCACCGGTCGCGCCGGGCGCCAGCCGGTGGAGCAGCAGAACGGGCGGGTCAAGGTCCACCCGGTCGTCGACTGGACCGACCGCGACGTGCACCGCTACCTCACCGAGCACGACCTGCCCTACCACCCGCTGTTCCACGAGGGCTACCTCAGCATCGGCGACACCCACACCACGCGCCGGGCCGCGGACGAGCTGGACGCGGAGGGCTCGCGCTTCTTCGGCCTGGTCCGCGAGTGCGGCCTGCACGTGGAGCAGGAGGGCGCATGACGACGACGCCCCAGCTGCTCGCGGGCGCGAGCCCCCTGACGCCGGACCAGCACCAGCGGTTCGCCGAGCTGGCCTCGACGCTCACCCCATTGCAACGGATGTGGGTCAGCGGCTACCTGGCCGGCAGCGCCGAGGGTGCCGACCCGACCGGCCCCGCTGCCGCGGCCTCCGCCGAGGCGGCCACCCTCACCGTGCTCTACGGCTCCCAGACCGGCAACGCCCGGCACGTGGCGGGCGACCTGGCCCAGGCCGCCCGGGACCGCGGGCTGACCGTGTCGCTGGTCGACATGGCCGACTACAAGCCCACCCAGCTGAAGTCCGAGAGGTTCCTCACCGTCGTCGTCTCGACCCACGGCGAGGGCGACCCCCCGGAGAGCGCGGAGAAGCTGCATACCTTCCTCAGCTCCCGCAAGGCCCCCGACCTCTCCGGCGCCCAGGTCACCGTCCTCGGGCTGGGCGACTCCAGCTACGAGTTCTACTGCCAGGCGGCGGTGGACTTCGAGGACCGGCTGCGCGCGCTCGGCGCGACCGTGGTCGCCGAGCGGCTGCTCCTCGACGTGGACTACGAGGACCAGGTGGCCGGCTGGGTCGAGTCCACGCTCGACGTCTTCGAGCCCGAGCTCACCGCCGTCACCCCTGCCGGCGGGACCGTGGTCCAGATGCCCGGTCTCGCGGCGGCGGCACCGACGGCATACTCGCGGCGCAGCCCCTTCCTCGCCGAGATCGGGGAGGTCCAGAAGATCACCGGACGGACGAGCACCAAGGACGTGCGGCACGTCGAGATCTCGCTGGAGGGCTCCGGGCTGACCTACCAGCCGGGGGACTCCCTCGGCGTGTTCTTCCGCAACGACCCCGAGGCCGTCGACGCGGTCCTGACGGTCCTGGAGCTGGACGGGACCCAGGAGGTCACCCTCGGCGAGACCACCAGGACGCTGCGCGACGCCCTGCTCGACGACCTCGAGCTCACCCAGTCCTACCCCGGCTTCGTGCAGAAGTATGCCGAGGCGGCGGGCCTGGCGACGCTGGCCGAGATGGCGCAGGACAAGGCGGCGCTGCGCTCCTTCCTGGAGGAGCGCCAGATCTACGACATCCTGCACGAGCACCCGGCACCGGTCGGCGCGCAGCAGCTCGTCGACGCCCTGCGCAAGATGCAGCCGCGGCTGTACTCCATCGCCTCCAGCCAGCGTGAGGTGGAGGACGAGGTGCACCTCACCGTCGGCGTGCTCGAGTGGGACGGTTTCGGTCGCGCGCACCTGGGCGGGTGCTCGGGCCACGTGCGGCGCTCCGAGGAGGGCGACCGGGTCAAGGTCTACGTCGAGTCCGGTGAGCACTTCCGGCTCCCGCAGGACCCGGCCGTCCCGACGATCATGGTCGGCCCTGGCACCGGGATCGCCCCCTTCCGCGCGTTCCTGCAGGAGCGGGACGCCGCCGGGGCCGAGGGCGACAACTGGCTGTTCTTCGGCAACCCGCACTTCACCCAGGACTTCCTCTACCAGGTCGAGATGCAGGGCTACCTCCGGTCCGGGCTGCTGACCCGCATGGACGTCGCCTTCAGCCGGGACCAGGCCGAGAAGGTCTACGTGCAGGACCGGCTGCGGCAGCACGGGGCCGAGGTCTACGACTGGCTGGAGCGCGGGGCGCACCTCTACGTCTGCGGGGACGCCGACCGGATGGCCAAGGACGTGCACGCCGCCCTCGTCGACATCGTCGCCGAGCACCGGGGCGTGGGCGCCGAGGCCGCCGAGGACTACCTGGGCGGGCTGCGGGACGCCCGGCGCTACCAGCGCGACGTCTACTAGGACGGGTCCGGGTCAGGCGACCCACTGGCCGCGACGGATCAGCACGTCCTTGAGCACGTCGGCGCGGTCGGTCATGATGCCGTCCACGCCGAGGTCGAGCAGGCGCTCCATCTCGGCCGCGTCGTTGATGGTCCAGACGTGCACGAGCTTGCCGATCTCGTGGGCCGCGTCCAGCGTCGTCGGGGTGACGACCTCCAGGCCGTGGTGGTACGGCGGCACCTGCAGGGCGTCGACGGTGCGCAGGGCCCGAGCCGCCACGGTGGCCCGGATGAGCGGCGGCAGCGTCGCGGCGGCCCGGAACGACGCCGTGCTGCGCTGCCCGGCCGAGGTGGCGACCGGTCGGGTCAGGCGCATGACGGCGGCGTCGCGCCGCTGGTCGGAGAAGCTGGTCACGCACACCCGCCCGTGCGCCTGCGTGCGCTCGATGACCTGCACGAGCGGCACGATCGCGCCGGGGGTCTTGATGTCGATGTTGACCCGCACCTCGGGGAAGGACCCGAGCAGGTCCTCCAGGCGGGGTACCGGCTCGCTGCCGGCGATGAGCGCCCGGGACACCTCGCGCCACGAGAGGTCCGGGATGGCGCCGCGCCGGTCGGTGACGCGGTCGAGCGTCTCGTCGTGGAAGGCCACGACGACTCCGTCCCGGGTGGCGTGCACGTCGGTCTCGACGTAGCGGTAGCCCAGGTCCACGGCCGCCTGGAAGGCCGGCATGGAGTTCTCCAGGCCGGTGTCGCCGGCGTCGAACCCGCGATGGGCCATCGCGATGGGGCCGGGGTGGTCCAGGTATGCCGTGCGCACCCTCCGAGGGTATCGGCTGGGCGCGCTCGGTCACACGTCGCTGCGCGGCGCCTCGATCTCGGAGGTCACCGGCTCGCTCGGCACCAGCTCGCCGACGCCGCCCAGCACCTCGTCCGGCCGGAACGGGTAGGACGCGAGGGTGTCCGCGGTGCTGATCCCGGTCAGGACCAGCACGGTGTGCAGGCCGGCCTCCATCCCGGCGATGATGTCGGTGTCCATGCGGTCGCCGATCATGCCGGTGCTCTCGCTGTGCGCGCCGATGGTGCGCAGCGCGGACCGGAACATCATCGGGTTGGGCTTGCCCACGACATACGGCTCCCGTCCCGTCGCCTTCGTCACCAGGGCGCTGATCGCCCCCGTCGCCGGCAGGATGCCGTCGGCGCTGGGCCCGGTCGCGTCCGGGTTGGTGACGATGAAGCGGGCGCCGTCGGCGACGAGCCGCACCGCCGTGGTGATGGCCTCGAAGGAGTACTGCCGGGTCTCGCCGATGACGACGAAGTCGGGGTCCTTCTCGGTCATGGTGAACCCGACCTCGTGCAGGGCCGTGATGATGCCGGCCTGGCCCACGACGTAGGCCGACCCCCCGGGCTTCTGCGTGGCGACGAAGTCGGCGGTCGCCAGGGCGCTGGTCCAGATGCGCTCCTCGGGGACCGGCAGCCCGGCGTGGCGCAGGCGTGCCGAGAGGTCGCGCGCGGTGTAGATGGAGTTGTTGGTGAGGACGAGGTAGGGGGTGTGGGTCACCTCCCAGTGGTCGATGAGCGCCCGGGCGCCCGGCAGCGCATGGTTCTCGTGCACCAGGACGCCGTCCATGTCGGTCAGCCAGGCGTCGATGTCCTCACGATTCCGCATGGTCCCAGCCTAGGGCCGCCAGATGACGGCGAGGTTTCCCCGACCGGCGGGGACCGCGCCCCGGGCTGCTCGTGAGGGCGGGCTCAGCGCAGTCGCAGCGGCCCCGAGTCCGGCGGCGGGGGAGAGGGGTCACCGACCTCGCCGAAGGCCCGGACCCCGCGCTCGGCCGCCGCGACCTCGGCGCTGGGCCGCCAGCGGGTCGGGAAGGGGGCCCGCGCGGCGGCGCGCGTGAGGGTCACGTCGTCCAGCGGCCGGCGGGAGGCCACCAGCACGACGTTGCCGTAGCGCTTGCCCGAGGCCACCTCGCGCAGCACGAGCTGGCCGACGTGCGGCAGGGCGGTGCGCAGGGTGGCTCCGAGCCGGGCCACCCAGCGCAGGCCCGGCAGGTCGGCGGCGTTGACGAGCAGCAGCCCGTCGGCCGCGAGCACCCGGGCCAGCTCCCGGGCGAAGGCCTGCCCGGCCAGCGCACCGGGGACCCGGCCCTCGTCGTAGGCGTCGACCACGACGACGTCGGCCGAGCCGTCCCGCAGCCCCGCGACGCCCTCCTGGCCGGTCTGCGGGCGCACCCGGATCCGGTGGCCCCGGGGCAGCGGCAGCTCGCGGCGCACCAGCTCGGTGAGCGCGGTGTCCGGCTCCAGGACGATCTGCGGCGACCCCGGGTGGGTGCGGTGCACCCAGCGGGCCAGCGTCATACCGGCCCCACCGACGTGCGTGACCGCCAGCGGAGCCGGGTCCGGCCGCAGCGACTCGAGCACCAGGGCGAGGTGCTGGACGTACTCGAAGACGAGCAGCAGCGGGTCGTCGGTGTCGACGTAGGACTGCGGGTGGCCGTCCCGCAGGACGGTCACCCCGCCGCGCTCGTCCCGGACGAGCTCCACCTCAGATGTCGCGGAAGGTCTGGATCCGCGCGCCGAGCGCGTTCAGCCGGGTGGCGAGGTCCTCGTAGCCGCGGTTGATGACGTAGACGTTGCGCAGCACCGAGGTGCCGGGCGCCGCCAGCATCGCCAGCAGGATCACCACGCCCGGGCGCAGGGCCGGCGGGCACATGATCTCGCCGGCGCGCCACCGGGTCGGACCCTCGATCATCACCCGGTGCGGGTCCATGAGGTGGACCTTCGCCCCCAGCGTGGTCAGCTCGGTGAGGTAGATGGCGCGGTTCTCGTAGACCCAGTCGTGGATGAGCGTCGAGCCCTGCGCGCAGGCCGCGATGATCGCGAAGAACGGCAGGTTGTCGATGTTGAGCCCCGGGAAGGGCAGCGGGTGGATCTTGTCCAGCGGCGCCCGCAGCGGCCCCGGGATGGTGGTGAGGTCGACCAGCCGGGTATGCCCGTTCGCGCTGGCGTACTCCTCCGACAGGTCGCACTCGAACCCCATGGTGCCCAGGACGGCCAGCTCGATCTCCATGAACTCGATCGGCACCCGCCGGATGGTGATGGCGCTGCCGGTCACGACGGCCGCCGCCAGCAGGCTCATGGCCTCGATGGGGTCCTCGGAGGGGGCGTACTCGATGTCGGTGTCGATCTCGCCGACCCCGGTCACGGTCAGCGTGGTCGTGCCCAGCCCCTCGATCTGCACCCCGAGCTGCTGCAGGAAGACGCACAGGTCCTGCACCATGTAGTTGGAGCTGGCGTTGCGGATGACCGTCGTGCCCGTGTGCCGGGCGGCGGCCAGGAGGACGTTCTCGGTGACCGTGTCGCCACGCTCGGTGAGCACGATCGGGCGTCCCGGGGAGACCGCCCGGTCGACCGTGGCGTGGTAGCTGCCGGTGGTGGCGGTGACGTCGAGACCGAAGTGCCGCAGCGCGATCATGTGCGGCTCGACGGTGCGGGTACCGAGGTCGCAGCCCCCGGCATACGGCAGCTCGAAGGTGTCGAACTCGTGCATGAGCGGCCCGAGGAACATGATGATGGTCCGGGTGCGGCGCGCCGCCGCCTCATCGATCGCGTCCAGGTCGATCCGCTCCGGCGGGACGATCTCGAGGTCGGAGGAGTCCGGGAGCCAACGGATCTTGAAACCGATGCTGCTCAGCACCTCGGTGATCCGGTTGACCTCCTCGATCCGGGCCAGGTTGCGCAGCGTGGTGCGCCCCTTGTTGAGCAGCGAGGCGCACAGCAGCGCGACGGCGGCGTTCTTGGAGGTGCGCACGTCGATGTCCCCGGACAGCTTGACGCCCCCCTCGATCCGCAGGTTCTGCGGGATGCCCGAGGAGACCTGCACGATCTCGGAGTCCAGCTTCTCGCCGATCCGCGCGATCATCTCCAGGGAGAGGTTCTGCTTGCCCTGCTCGATGCGGGCGACGGCGCTCTGGCTGGTGCTCAGCAGCTCGGCCAGCTCGGCCTGGGTGAGGTCCTTGTGTCGACGGGCGTCGCGGATGAGCCCGCCGATGCGGGAGAGGTAGCTCTCGGTCATGGAATCAACCTTAGATCACATATATGAGATATGGCTGGGTGGATGGGGTGGCGGTGCGCCGGGGATCGTCCGGCGTTGCGCTCCGGGCGAGGGCGGCACCCGGGGCCTACGCTGGGGACGTGGTGAGCCGGATCTCCGACCAGCGGCCGCGGCGTCGAGCCGCGGCGGACCCCGTGACGCCCGACGCCGGCGTCTTCCAACGCGCCCTCGACGGTATCAGGAGCGCCGCCCTGCGACCGGAGATGGTCATCGAGGAGGTGCCCGCCCCCAGCAGGCTGGCCCCGCACGCCGTCGCGCTCTCCGGGGAGGTCGTCCCCTCCAGGCTGGAGGACGAGGACCCGATCGTCACCGGCCGCTTCGTCGTGCTGCACGACCCGGAGGGGCCCGAGCCGTGGGAGGGGACCTGGCGTGCCGTCACCTACGCCAAGGCGCAGATGGAGCCGGAGGTCGGGCACGACCCGCTCGCCGGGCAGGCCGGCTGGTCCTGGCTCACCGACGCCCTCGAGCAGGCCGGGCTCGGCTGGACGGCCGCGGCCGGCACGGTGACCTGCGTGACCTCCGAGAGCTTCGGCGCGCTCGCGGACCGCGAGCCCTCGGTCGAGCTGGAGATCAGGGCCTCCTGGACCCCGGTGCTGACCGACGGCGACGAGGCCCGCGAGATGGCCGCCCACCTCGGCGCGTGGGGTGACCTGCTGTGCACGCTGGCCGGTCTCCCGCCGCTGCCCGAGGGCGTGGTGGCGCTGTCCGGGGTCCGCCGCTGAGATGAGCTCCGACCTCCCCGACGACGACCCCCGCTCGGACTTCCACCGGCTGGAGGCACCGCCCGAAGGAGTGCCGACGGTCGTGGACACCCCCGAGGGCATGGACGACGCCCTCGCCGCCCTGGCCGGCGGTGAGGGTCCGGTCGCGGTCGACGCCGAGCGCGCCTCCGGCTACCGCTACGGGCAGAAGGCCTACCTCGTCCAGCTGCGCCGCGAGGGGGCGGGCACCTGGCTCATCGACCCCGTCCCCTTCGCGGACCTCCGGGCGCTGGACGAGGCGCTGGCCCCCGCGCAGTGGGTGCTGCACGCCGCCACCCAGGACATCCCGTGCCTGGCCGAGCTCGGCCTGCGCCCGCGCTCGCTCTTCGACACCGAGCTGGGGGCCCGGCTGGCCGGCCTTCCGCGGGTGGGGCTGTCGGCGGTCCTCGAGTACTACCTCGGGGTCACCCTGGCCAAGGAGCACTCGGCCGTCGACTGGTCCACCCGGCCGCTGCCCGAGCCGTGGCTGCGCTACGCCGCGCTGGACGTCGAGCTGCTCGTCACCCTGCGCGCGCGGATGGAGCGCGATCTGAGCGAGCAGGGCAAGCTGGAGTGGGCCGAGCAGGAGTTCGCCGCGCTCTGCGACTTCACCGGTCCCCCCGGGGCCGACGAGCCGGACGCGTGGCGGCGGACCACCGGGATCCACCGGCTGCGGAAGCGACGCTCGCTGGCCGCGTTGCGCGAGCTGTGGCTGACCCGCGACGCCATCGCCCGGGAGCGCGACGTCCCCCCGGGCCGGGTCCTGCCCGACGGCACCCTCCTGGACCTCGCGCAGCGGATGCCGGGCCAGGCCTCGGCGCTCGCCTCGGAGCGCAAGGAGAGCTCACGGACCCGGCAGCGGCGGGCCGAGCAGGGCCTGCTGCGCCACCAGCGGGCGTGGCTCGCGGCCATCCGCACCGCCGCCGAGCTCGCCGAGGAGGACCTGCCCGAGCCGGCCCCCCGCGGCGACGCCCCGCCGCCGCCCCGCGCCTGGGCCGACCGGGACCCGGCCGCGGCGGACCGCCTCACCGAGGTGCGCGCCGCCCTGACCGAGCTGTCCGAGCGGCTGGAGATCCCGGTCGAGAACCTCATGACCCCCGACGTCGTCCGTCGGGTGCTCTGGACGCCGCCCGAGGACCCCGCGACCGAGGTGGTGGAGCAGCGCCTCGCCGAGCTCGGTGCGCGCCCCTGGCAGCGTGAGCTGGTGGTGCCGGTGCTCGTCCAGGCGCTGCAGGCGCACCGCTGACGAGACGGGCACGGCATACCCCGCGCTGGGGCGCGTGCCCCGCACCTCGCTCCGAGGGATTCCCACCGGGCGTCGCGAATGGTGGGCTCCGCCCTCACCGGGCGTCGCGAACGGTTGCCTCCGCCCTCACCGGGCGTCGCGAATGGTTGCCTCAGCGGGCGGAGATCTCGTGCACCAGCTCCACGACGCGGGTCAGCACGGTGGGGTCGGTGTCCGGCAGCACCCCGTGCCCCAGGTTGAAGATGTGGCCCGGGGCGGCGCTGCCCTCCTCGACGATCTCGCGGACCCGCGCCTCCAACGCCTCCCAGGGGGCGAAGAGCAACGCGGGGTCGAGGTTGCCCTGGACGGCGTACCGGCCACCGGTCCGCTCCACCGCGTCGGTGAGGCTGACGCGGTAGTCGACCCCGATGACGTCGGCGCCGGCGTCCGCCATGGCCGGCAGCAGCTCCCCGGTGCCGACGCCGAAGTGGATGCGCGGGACGCCGAGGTCCGCGACGCCCTCGAGCACGCGGCGGCTGTGCGGCTCGACGTGGCGCCGGTAGTCGGCGCGCGAGAGGTGCCCGGCCCAGGAGTCGAAGAGCTGGACGGCGCTCGCCCCCGCCTGCGCCTGCACCCGCAGGAACGCCCCGGAGATCTGCGCCAGCCGGGCGCACAGGTCGCTCCACAGCTGCGGGTCGCCGTGCATGAGTGCCTTGGTCCGCTCGTGGTTCTTCGACGGACCGCCCTCGACCAGGTAGGACGCCAGCGTGAACGGGGCCCCCGCGAAGCCGATCAACGGGGTGGCGCCGAGCTCGGCCACCAACAACCTGACCGACTCGGCGATGTCGGGCACGTGGTCGGGGGTCAGCTCGGGCAGCCGGTCGAGGTCGGCGCGGGTGCGGATCGGCTCGGCGATGACCGGCCCGGTGCCGGCGACGATGTCGACGTCCACCCCCACGGCCTGCAGCGGGACGACGATGTCGCTGAAGAAGATCGCGGCGTCGACCCCGTGCCGGCGCACCGGCTGCAGGGTGATCTCGGTGACCAGCTCGGGGGTGCGGCAGGACGTCAGCATGGCGACGTCCTTGCGGACCTCGCGGTACTCCGGCAGCGAGCGCCCGGCCTGCCGCATGAACCACACGGGGGTGTGCGGCACGGGCTGGCGGCGGGCCGACCGCACCAGGGTGCTGTCGGCCAGGTCGGGGGTGGGATCGAGCGTCGGCGAGGCGGCGGAGGTCACTCCTGCAGTGTCCCACGCCCGGTCGTGCCCGCCTGCGTGCGCCGGCGGCGCAGCCACCACAGGGCCGGCAGGGCCACCAGCGCCACGACGACGGCGAAGGGCAGCAGCGTGCCGACGAGGGTCAGGACCATCGTCACCGACGTGGTGAAGGCCTGCCACCCCTGGCCCAGGCCGCCGACGAAGCCGGTGCGGGGAGCCACCTCCTCGAGGTCCTCGGTCCGCTCGGCCAGGTGCAGGGTGATGGTCGAGAGCGCCACGTCGTCCTCGAGCACCTGCATCCGTGCCTTGAGCGCATCGAGCTCGGCCTCACGGGTGGTGAGCTCGCCCTCCAGCTCGGCGATGTCCTGGAGCGAGGAGGCCTCGGCCACGAGCTCGCGCAGCCGCTCCGCTCCGGCCTCCATGGTGGCGATCCTGGCCTCGACGTCGCGGTACTCGGTCGTGACGTCCTCGGCGCTGCTGCGGCTCGCCCGGACCTCACCGAGCTCGCCCAGGCTGGTGACGACCGCGTCGAGGTCGTCGGACGGGACCCGCAGGACGATCGAGCCGTAGCCGTCCCCGGACTCCCGGGCCGGCACGACGTCCTCGGAGGAGACGTAACCGCCCGCGCCGGCCGTGGTCGCGCGCGCCCGGGTCACCGCCGCACCCACGTCCTCGACGACCACCTCGAGCTCGACGCTGCGGACCATGAGAGGGGCCTGTGCGTCCGTGGCGACCGTTCCCAGGTCGGCGGCCGTGCCGAGCTGGGCCCCGTCGCCGGCCTGGTCCTCGGCGGCCGCGGAGCCATCGTCCGCAGCGGACGCGTCGCTGGCCTGCGCTCCGCCCGCGGCCCCGGCGTCGGAGGCGTCCATCGCCTGCTCGGAGGTGCCGGTGCTCCCCGAGCCGGTGCACCCGGTGAGCAGGAGCAGCAGCGCGAGCACCGCCGCCGTCAGTCGAGCCGTCATGGGAGTCCTCCTGGTCCGGCGCAGGCGGGTCCTGCGGTCGTGACCTGCGACGGGCCGGCCCGGGAGGCCGTTCCGGGCGCGGCGTCACGGTCCGGACACGATCGGGTCACGGCCCCGCACCCGGGGCCGGTGCCCCGGGTGAGACGCTGGAGGTATGACGTCCACCCTGGTCATCGGCGGCGGCATCAGCGGTCTCGCGGCGGCGTTGGCGCTGCTCACCGAGGACGGGCGCGTGCCGGCCGGGGACGAGGTCACCCTGCTGGAGGGGGCCGACCGGGTGGGCGGCAAGCTGCGCGGCGAGCGGGTCGCGGGGCAGCTGGTGGACACCGGGGCCGAGGCCATGCTCGCGCGGCGGCCGGAAGGGACCGACCTGGTGGCCCGCGCCGGCCTCGGCGACGACCTGGTCCACCCCACCGGGGCCCGTGCGCAGGTGTGGAGCCGCGGGCGGATCCACCTGCTTCCGCCCCGCACCCTCATGGGGGTGCCGGCGGACCCCACCCTGCTCGACGGCCCGCTCACCGGGTCGGAGGTGGACCGTGCACTCGCCGAGGTCGCCCGGCCGGTGGAGGAGGACGACGTCTCCGTCGGGGATCTGGTGGGCGCCCGGCTCGGGTCGGCCGTTACCGAACGGCTGGTGGAGCCGCTGCTGGGCGGGGTCTACGCCGGGCACGCCCGGCTGCTCTCGGCCCGGGCCGCGCTGCCGGCCCTGCTGCGCGCGGCCCAGGACGGGCAGCGGCTGCAGGACGCCGCGAGCCGGCTGCTGCCCGCCGCGACCGACGGCACCCAGTCGGCCGCCGCCGCACCCGTCTTCGCCGGGGTCCGTGGTGGGCTGCACCGCTGGCCGCAGGCGCTGGCCGGCCTGCTGACCGACGCAGGGGTCCGCCTCGAGACCGGGGTGGTCGCGCGCGAGCTGCGGCGCCTGCCCGATGGGGGCTTCGAGGTGGTGACCGGGCCGCGGCCGAGCCCCACGGCATACCGGGCCGACCGGGTGGTGCTGGCCCTGCCGCCCGCCCCCACGGCCCGGCTGCTCGACCCGGTGGCGCCCGCCGCGGCCCGGGGGCTGGGCGCGGTCGAGACGGCCTCCATGGCCGTGCTGACCCTCGCCCTGGACACCGCCGAGCTGGGCGGGCTGGACGGCTCCGGCATCCTCGTGCCGCCCGTGGACGGCCGCACGATCAAGGCGGCGACGTTCAGCGCGACCAAGTGGGCCTGGGTGCACGACCTGGGCCGGGACGCCGGCGGGCAGGGCCGGCACCTCACCTTCCTGCGGGCCTCGATCGGCCGGCACGGGGAGGAGGCCACGCTGCAGCGCCCCGACGGCGAGCTGCTCGACGCGGCGCTCGCCGACCTGGGCGAGGCCCTGGGCCGGCCGCTGCCCGCGCCGGTGGATGCGCACGTGCAGCGCTGGGGCGGGGCGCTGCCGCAGTACGCCGTCGGGCACCTCGACCTCGTCGAGCGGGTGCGCGCCGACGTGGCCAGGGTCCCCGGTCTGGCCGTCTGCGGGGCGACCTACGACGGGGTCGGGATCCCGGCCTGCATCGCCTCGGCCCGCCGTGCGGTGGCCGACCTGCGCCAGGGACAATGAGGGGCATGGCCGACTACTCCCACCCCACCGCCGAGCAGGCCGAGGAGATCAACGCCTCGATCCGCTACGCCGCCTACTCCGTCTTCCGGGCCGTGACCCCGCTGCCCCAGGGCAAGGCCCGGGCCGCCCTGGCCACCGAGGTAGCGGAGCTGTTCAGCACCCTGGAGGGGGAGGGGTTGGTCGTGCGCGGCGTCTACGACGTCTCGGCCCTGCGCGCGGACGCCGACCTCCTGATCTGGTGGCACGCCGAGCGGGTCGAGACCGTGCAGCGGGCCTACCAGCAGTTCCGGCAGAGCGCCCTGGGCCAGCACCTGGAGCCGGTCTGGAGCAACGTCGCGATCCACCGGCCGGCGGAGTTCAACCGCGGGCACGTGCCGGCCTTCCTCTCCGGGCAGGACGCCAAGGGCTACCTGTGCGTCTACCCCTTCGTCCGCTCCTACGACTGGTACGTCATGGACGCGGGCGACCGGTCGCGGATGCTGCGCGAGCACGGGGAGGCGGCGCGCGACTACAAGGACGTGCTGGCCAACACGCTCGCGAGCTTCGCGCTGGGGGACTACGAGTTCCTGCTGGCCTTCGAGGCCGACGAGCTGCACCGCATCGTCGACCTCATGCGCGAGCTGCGCAACACCGAGGCTCGCCTGCACGTGCGCGAGGAGATCCCGTTCTTCACCGGGCCGCGGGTCGAGCTGTCGGCGCTCGTCGCCGGTCTGCCCTGACGCCGGGTCGGTCGGCCGACGGTATGCCGTCGCCCACGGCGGGTGGGCCGTGGGCGACGGTGCAGGAGGGGGGTCAGCCCTGGGCGGGGCGCAGCGTCATCGCGATGCTGTTCATGCAGAAGCGCTGGTCGGTGGGGGTGTCGTAGCCCTCGCCCTCGAAGACGTGGCCCAGGTGGGACCCGCAGGAGGCGCACCGCACCTCGGTGCGGGTGCGGCCCAGCGAGTCGTCCTGCAGGTACTCGACCCGGTCCTCGGCGAGCGGGGAGTAGAAGCTCGGCCAGCCGCAGTGGCTCTCGAACTTGGTCTCGCTGCGGAAGAGCTCCGCGCCGCACGCACGACAGGCGTAGACGCCCTCGGTGGTGGTGTTGGTGTACTCACCGACGAAGGGACGTTCGGTGCCGGCCTCGCGGAGCACGGCGTACTCCTCCGGCGAGAGCTGCTCGCGCCACTCCTGCTCCGAGCGGGTGGTGCGGTAGCCGGGCGTGCTGGCGTCGGCTCTGCTGGCGTCGGTCGCGGGCGTGCTGTGGTGGCTCATGGTCGGGACAACGACGCAGCGCCCCGTTTGCTTCCGTGCCGGGACGCCCGGGCCGCTAGGTTGTCGGTATGCCCGCCGACGCGCAGACCCTCACCGCTCCGGGGCCCGACGGCCAGGTCCGCGACGTGCGGCTCTCCAGCCCGGACAAGGTCGTCTGGCCGGCCACCGCGCACGGCGCGGCCATCACCAAGGCCGACCTCGCGGCATACCTCGAGGCGGTCGCCGAGCCGATGCTGCGCGCACTGGGCGACCGGCCGGTCACCCTGCAGCGGGTGCGCGGAGGCGTCGAGGGGGAGGAGTTCTACTCCAAGAACCCGCCGAAGGGGGTGCCGGAGTGGTCGCGGACCACGGTGTGCACCTACCCCTCGGGCCGCAGCCACCCGCAGCTGGTCATCGACGACGGCGATCTCGCGACCCTCCTGTGGACCGCGCAGATGGGCACCGTCACCTGGCACCCGTGGCCGGTGCGCTCCGGCGACAACGACCACCCGGACGAGCTGCGGATCGACCTGGACCCGCAGCCCGGGCGCGCCTTCGCCGACGTCGTCGAGGCAGCCACCGCGCTGCGGGAGGTCATGAGCGAGGCCGGGCTCACGCCCTTCGTCAAGACGACCGGCAACCGCGGGGTGCACGTCTTCGCCGCGATCGAGCCGCGGCTGGAGTTCCTCGAGGTCCGGCACGCCGTCATCGGCCTCGCGCGCGAGCTCGAGCGGCGCCGGCCCGACCTGGTGACGACGGCGTGGTGGAAGGAGGAGCGCGGCGAGCGGATCTTCGTCGACTTCAACCAGGCCACGCGCGACCGCACCCTGGCCGCCGCGTGGAGCACCCGCATCCTGCCCGGCGCGCCCGTCTCGGTCCCGGTGACCTGGGAGCAGCTGGCCGAGGTCGACCCCACGGCCCTCACCCTGCACACCGTGCCCGCGTTCCTGGCCGAGCACGGCGATGCCTGGGCGGACCTGCACGCGTCCCCGGGGGTGGTCGACGGGGCGTACGCCCTGTGGGAGGCCGACCTCGAGCGCGGGCTGGGGGAGCTGAACTTCCCGCCGGACCACCCCAAGATGCCGGGGGAGCCGCCGCGGGTCCAGCCGTCCAAGAAGGTCGCCGAGCACTGGGACGAGCACGGCAACCGGGTCGAGAACGCCTGAGCGCGGCCCGCCCGGCGCACCATGGTCGGGAGGGTCCCGTGGGAGTCGGGCCCGTGTCCGACTCCCACGGGACCTTCTGCGAGGGGGCGGTCAGCTCACCGTGGTCGCGAGGTAGAGCGCCCCTGAGCCCTGCACCTGCAGCCGGCCCGGCCGCTCGACGAAGCCCGCCTCGCCCCGGGCCAGGGTCAGCCCGCCGTCCGGGTCGCCGTGGCGCCCGGTCCGCAGCGTGAACTCCCCCTTCAGCACGAGCGCGACCGCGGCTCTGCCGACAGCCATCTCGGCCGGGCCGGTCACCTCCACCAGCTGCCAGGGCACGCCGGCACCGGTCTCCTGCGTGCTCGGACGGTAGGCCCGCACAGCCGGGGCGAGGTCCACGGGCGCCAGCCGCGGGGGAGGCCCCGGGGTGAAGTCCAGCACCTCCAGCAGCTCGGGGACGTCGACGTGCTTGCCTGTCAGACCTCCGCGCAGGACGTTGTCGCTCGGGCCCATGACCTCGACCCCGAGCCCGGAGAGGTAGGCGTGGATGTTGCCCGCCGGCAACCACAGCGCCTCGCCGGCGGCCAGCGTGACCCGGTTGAGCATGAGCGCGACGGCGATCCCCGGGTCGCCGGGGTGGTGGCGCGCCAGCAGCCGGACGAGGTCGTCCTCGGCCTCCGGTAGACCGGTAGGACGCCCCCCGCTCAGCGCATCGACCATCCGGTCCACGGCCTCGTCCCCAGACAGCAGCCACCGCAGCGCCGCGCCGGCCCCGGCCGCCGGGCTGCCGGCGCCGGCGCCGGCGCCGGCGAGCAGCGAGCGCCATCGCGACCAGCCGTCGGCCGGCACCCGGGCCTCCAGCCGGTCGAGCAGGTCGACGACCTCGGCGACCGGACGGAAACCGCACAGCGCGTCGAAGCCGTCCTCCACGGCGAGCAGCACCTCGGGCTTGGCGTGCGGGTCGCGGAAGCTGCGGGTGGGCGCGTCCCGGGGGATCCCGGCGGCCTCCTCCCGGGCGAACCCGGCGCGGGCCTGCTCGAGGCCGGGGTGGGCCTGCAGCGACAGCGGCGCCCCGGCGGCGAGCAGCTTCATGAGGAAGGGCAGGGTGTCGCCGGTGGCGTCCTCCCAGGCCGCGAGGTCGGGCCACGGCGGGTCACCGGGGTGGTCGGTCAGCACCCGGCTCGGCGCGGCCGGGTGGGCGCCCAGCCACAGCTCGGCCTCGGGCCCGTCACCCGGCTCCTGCCCGCGGGCCGCCGAGATGCCCCCCGGGCGCCCCCAGGCGTAGTCCCGGACCACGCCGTCGATCCTGACGATGCCGCTCATCGGGCCACCCTACTGAGCCGCACCGACACCGAGCCCCTCCGACACCGAGCCCCGCCGACACCGAGCCGCGCCGACACCGGAGGGTGCGCCGACACCGGCGGGTGCGCACGGGCATACCCGCCCTCTGTCGGTGCCATCGGGCACACTGGCGCTGTGGACCTGCCCGTCATGCCCCCGGTCACGCCGATGCTCGCCAAGCCTGCCGCGGCGCTGCCACGCGGGTGGCTCTACGACCCGAAGTGGGACGGCTTCCGGTCCATCGTCTTCCGGGACGGCGACGAGGTCGAGCTGGGCTCGCGCAACGAGAAGCCGATGACCCGCTACTTCCCCGAGCTCGTCGAAGCCGTGCGCGCCGAGCTTCCGGAGCGCTGCGTGGTGGACGGCGAGATCGTGCTCGCCTCGCCGAGCGGGCAGCGGCTGGACTTCGAGGCCCTCGGGCAGCGGATCCACCCGGCCGACTCCCGCGTGCGGATGCTCAGCGAGGCGACGCCCGCGGCCTTCGTCGCCTTCGACCTGCTCGCGCTGGGCGACGACGACCTGACCGGTATGCCGTTCCGCGAGCGCCGCGCCCGGCTCGAGTCGGTGCTGCCCGCCGTCAGCGCCGGGTCGGTCCACCTCTCGCCGCTCACCGACGACGTCGACCTCGCGATGCGCTGGTTCGTCGACTTCGAGGGCGCCGGCCTGGACGGGATCATCGGCAAGGACCCGGACGCGCCCTACCAGCAGAACAAGCGGGTGCTCACCAAGCTCAAGCACACCCGCACCGCGGACTGCGTGGTCGCCGGCTACCGCACCCACAAGAGCAGCGAGGAGGCGATCGGGTCCCTGCTGCTCGGTATCTACACCGACGAGGGACGGCTGGCCCACGTCGGGGTCAGCTCCTCCTTCCCCATGGCGCGCCGGCGTGAGCTCTTCGCCGAGCTGCAGCCGTGGGTGACCGAGTTCGAGGGGCACCCGTGGGACTGGGCTTCCCAGCTCCAGGCCGACACGCCGCGCAAGAGCGAGGGGTCGCGCTGGGCCGCGGGCAAGGACCTGTCGTTCACCCCGCTGCGGCCCGAGCGCGTGGTCGAGGTGCGCTACGACTACCTCGAGGGCGGCCGCTTCCGGCACACCGCGCAGTTCCTGCGCTGGCGCGAGGACCGCGACCCCCGGTCGTGCACCTTCGACCAGCTGGAGCAGCCGGTCGACTTCCCCCTCGACGACGTGCTCGGCGCCCCGGTGACCCCGCCCGGTGGGCAGGGCAGGTCGTGAGCGGGCGGATGACCGCGGCGGGCCGGGCCGCCGCCGTGGGCACGGCCGTCGCCGGGGGAGCGGCGCTCGGCGGCGCCGTCTCGATGGGCACCGCGACCTACTTCGCGCACCGCGTCATCACCCCGGAGCACGAGAAGAAGGACGACGTCACGGTCGTCGCGGTGGACCCGGACGCCGGGACGGTCACGCTGCGGGCAGACCCGCAGACCACCTCCTCGGGCCGCTACGGCCTCTGGCTGGACGGCGGCGCCGGCCACGCCCGCGTGGGCGAGGTGGTGGAGCCGGCCCACGAGGAGGAGGGGGCCAGGGGGTCCCGCCGGCAGATGGTGGTGACCCGGGAGCTGCTGGGCGTGGACGCGGGCGACCTCGGGCCGGGGCCGGCCCGCTGGAACAAGTACTTCTACTGCGGCGACCCCGGGAGCGCCCTGGGCCTGGAGCACGAGGACGTGCTCGTCACCTCCGACGTCGGCGACCTGCCGGCCTGGCGGGTGCCCGGTGCGGCGGCCGCGACGGCCCACCAGGACGACTGGGCCGTCCTGGTGCACGGCCGCAGCGCGCAGCGCGGGGAGACGCTGCGCGCCGTCCCGGTCCTGCACCGGCTGGGCTACACCTGCCTCATCCCGATGTACCGCAACGACGTCGGCGCCCCGCCCTCCTCCGACGGCCGCTACAGCCTGGGGCTGTCGGAGTGGCGCGACATCGACGCCGCCCTGCGCTACGCCCTGGCCCACGGCGCCCGCCGGATCGTGCTCGTGGGCTGGTCGATGGGCGGGGCGCTCGTCCTGCAGGCGCTCAACCGCTCCGACGTCGCCCACCGGGTGCACCGGGTGCTGCTCAACGGGCCGGTCATCGACTGGGGGTCGGTGCTGGCCCACCAGGCCGACCTGCACCTCATCCCCCGCCCGGTGGAGCAGCTGGCCCGCAGCCTGCTGCGCAGCAAGGCCTCGCGGCACCTGCTCCGGGTGGCCGAACCGGTCGACGTGGCGGCCACCAACTGGGTGGACCGGGCCGAGGAGGTCACCCACCGCATGTTCATCATCCACTCCGCGACCGACGACACGGTGCCCTTCGGCCCGTCCCAGGACCTCGCGCGCCGGCGACCCGGTCTCGTGCAGACCTTCGTGTGGCCGCAGGCGCGCCACTGCCAGGAGTGGAACACCAACCCCTCGCTGTGGGAGGACCTCGTGGCCTCCTTCCTGCGGTGAGGGGGCGAGGAGGATCGTGAGCCGAGCAGACGTGTCGACCGGTCAGGGTCCGCTGGGCGAGGCCGAGCTCGACGACTGGTATGCCGTGCCGTCCGACCGCGCGGCCGGCCGGTGGGTGCGGGGCGGGTTCATCACCACCCTCGACGGGCGCGCTACCGGACCCGACGGACGCAGCGGCAGCCTCAACGAGGGCTCGGACGGCGACGCGGCCGCCTTCGCCACCCTGCGGCGCTGGGCCCAGGCCGTGGTCGTGGGCGCCGGCACCGCGCGGGAGGAGGGCTACGGCCCCCTCGAGGGGGGCGCTCTGGTCGTCGTCACCCGCAGCGGCGACGTGCCGGCCGAGCTCGCCGATCATCCTGGCGTCCACATGGTGAGCGGCGACGGGGAGGACGTCACCCCGGAGCAGGTGCTCGAGGTCTGCGCCGGGCGCGGCTGGGACCGGGTCGTCGTGGAGGGAGGCCCGGCGCTCTTCGGTGCCTGGGTGCGCGCCGGGGCGGTCGACGAGCTGTGTGTGACCGTGCGGCCGGTGCTGACCGGGGGCGACGGCCCGCTCCTGCTGCCGGGCAGCGCGACCCTGGCCGGTCTCACCGGGCGGCTGACGCACCTGCTCGAGTGGGAGGGCGACCTGCTGCTGCGGACCCGCCTGCGCTGACGCGCGGGGCCGGTTCTGCCAGACTGCCCCGATGGCGAAGAAGAAGGACACCAAGGCGAAGAAGAAGGACTCCACGAAGGCCACGAAGGCGGTCGAGGCCGCGGCGACGACCTGGGCCGACGCTCTGCGGGTGGGGGAGGGGTTCACCCTCGCGGACGTCGACCCCCGCTCCACCCCCACCTTCACCGGCGACAAGCAGGCCGGCAAGGACGCCCTGGCCGCGGCCGACGCCGAGCTCGACACCCTGCAGGAGCAGCTCTACGCCCAGTCCCGGGCGGGTGGGCGCCGGCGGGTCCTGCTGGTCGTGCAGGGGATGGACACCTCGGGCAAGGGTGGCATCATGCGCCACGTCGTCGGGTCGGTCGACCCGCAGGGGGTCGAGCACACGGCGTTCAAGGCGCCGAGCGTCGAGGAGAAGAAGCACCCCTTCCTGTGGCGGATCCGCCGAGCGCTGCCCGGGCCCGGCATGATCGGCGTCTTCGACCGGTCGCACTACGAGGACGTGCTCGTCGTCCGGGTCCACGACCTGGTGCCGCCGGGCCAGTGGAAGCGCCGCTACGCCACCATCAACAGCTTCGAGGAGTCGCTCGCCGACGACGACGTGACCATCATCAAGGTCATGCTGCACATCAGCCCGCAGGAGCAGAAGGAGCGGCTCGGCGAGCGGCTCGAGCGGCCCGACAAGCACTGGAAGTTCAACCCGCGCGACCTCGACGAGCGGGAGCACTGGGCGGACTACCAGGAGGCATACCAGGTCCTGCTCGAGCGGTGCAGCACCGAGCGCGCGCCGTGGTTCGTCGTGCCGGCCGACCGCAAGTGGTATGCCCGGCTCGCGGTCCAGCAGCTGCTCCTGGAGCACCTGCGCGGCTTGGACCTGACCTGGCCCGAGGCCGACTTCGACGTCGAGGAGCAGCAGGCGCGCCTGGCGGCCTCGGAGGTCTGAGCTACGGTTCTCGACCTCCGGTTCTGGGGCCCGTTCCCCAAGACCGGAGGTCCAGAAGCCGCAGGTATGCCGTCTACTCGGCCGACAGCTCGGGCTGCGGTGTGGCCTGGAGCACGACGACGGCGCGGGGCGGCACCTCGTGCGTCCCGCCGGTCTCCCAGGGCCGGTCCTCGTCGAGCTCGTCTCCGCTGGTGTCGACGACGACCTGCCAGGTGGGCGTGTTCATCCCGTCCGGCACGGTGAAGTCGACGGCCTCGTGGTGGCCGTTGAAGAGCAGCAGGAAGTGGTCGTCGGTGACCTCGCGGCCCCGCTCGTCCCGCTCGCTGATGGCCTCCCCGTTGAGGAAGACCATGACCGCCTGCTCACGGCTGTGCCAGCGCTCCTCGGTCATCACCGCGCCGCCGGGGGAGTACCAGTGGATGTCACCGAGGTCGCTCTGGCCGCCGTGCTCGGCGTCGCCGAGGTAGAAGCGCCGCCGGCGGAACGCCGGGTGCTCCTTGCGCAGCGCGATGAGCCGGGAGGTGAAGTCGAGGAGGTCGGTCTGGTCGGGGTCGAGGTCCCAGTCCATCCAGGCCAGCTCGTTGTCCTGGGCGTAGACGTTGTTGTTGCCGTGCTGGGTGCGCCCCATCTCGTCGCCGTGGGCCAGCATGGGCACCCCCTGGCTGAGCATGAGGGTGGCGAGGAAGTTCTTCTGCTGGCGCAGCCGCAGCGCCCGCACGTGCGGGTCGTCGGTCGGGCCCTCGACCCCGCAGTTCCACGACCGGTTGTGGTCCTCGCCGTCGGCGCCGCCCTCACCGTTGGCCTCGTTGTGCTTCTCGTTGTAGGAGACGAGGTCGGCCAGGGTGAAGCCGTCGTGGGCGACGACGAAGTTGATCGAGGCATAGGGGCGCCGCCCGCTGTGCTCGTAGAGGTCGCTGGAGCCGGTGATCCGGGAGGCGAACTCGCCCATGGTCGCCGGCGCCCCGCGCCAGTAGTCGCGGACGGTGTCGCGGTACTTGCCGTTCCACTCGGTCCACAGCGGCGGGAAGTTGCCGACCTGGTAGCCGCCGTCCCCGAGGTCCCACGGCTCGGCGATGAGCTTGACCTGGGAGATGACCGGGTCCTGCTGGACGATGTCGAAGAAGGCGGACAGCTTGTCGACCTCGTGGAACTGCCGCGCGAGGGTGGCCGCGAGGTCGAAGCGGAAGCCGTCCACGTGCATCTCGGTCACCCAGTAGCGCAGGCTGTCCATGATGAGCTGCAGGACGTGCGGGGAGCGCATGAGCAGGCTGTTGCCGGTGCCCGTGGTGTCGTAGTAGTGGGCCTTGTCGTAGTCGACGAGCCGGTAGTAGCTGGCGTTGTCGATGCCGCGGAAGGACAGCGTCGGCCCGAGGTGGTTGCCCTCGGCCGTGTGGTTGTAGACGACGTCGAGGATGACCTCGATGCCCGCCTCGTGCAGCGTCTTGACCATCGACTTGAACTCGGTCACCTGCTGGCCGCGGTGCCCGTAGGCCGAGTAGCCGTTGTGCGGCGCGAGGAACCCGATGGTGTTGTAGCCCCAGTAGTTGGACAGCCCCTGGTCCTGCAGGTGCGGGTCGTCGACGAACTGGTGCACGGGCAGCAGCTCCACGGCCGTCACGCCCAGGCTGGTCAGGTGGTCGACGACGGCCGGGTGCGCCACCCCGGCATACGTGCCGCGGATCTCCGGCGGCACCTCGGGGTGGTTCATCGTCAGGCCCTTGACGTGCGCCTCGTAGATGACGCTGTCGTGGTAGGCGTGCTGCGGCGGCCGGTCGTGGCCCCAGTCGAAGAAGGGGTTGACCACGACGGACGTCATGGTGTGCAGGGCCGAGTCGTCGGTGTTGTAGGAGGAGGGGTCACCGAAGTCGTAGGCGAACAGCCCCTGGTGCCCACGGATCTGCCCGGCGATCGCCTTGGCGTAGGGGTCCAGCAGCAGCTTGTGCGGGTTGAAGCGGTGGCCCTCGGAGGGTTCGTACGGGCCGTGGACCCGGAAGCCGTAGCGCTGTCCCGGCTGGCAGTTGGGGACGTAGCCGTGCCAGACGTGCGCGTCGACCTCGGTCAGCGGGACGGTGGTCTCGATCGAGCGGTCGTTGACGAGGCACAGGTCCACCGCGGTGGCGTGCTCGGAGAAGAGGGCGAAGTTGGTGCCGCGTCCGTCGAAGGTCGCGCCCAGGGGGTATGCCGTTCCGGGCCAGAGGTCCATCGGGTGGTGGGGCCTTTCTTGGTTGTGGGAGTCGCGGAAGACTGACCGCGTCGTCACCAGCGCCCCAGTCTACGGCCCGGGACGCCACCGGCCGGACGGCGGCCACCCGGCACGCCTCCCGTGCTGCAGTGTCTGGTGGGGCTAGCGTGACGCCTGTGACTGTGGTGGACGTGACGTTCCGCCGTCGTCTGCGTCGGGTCATCGGGCCCGTGCCGGGGGCGGTCCCGCTGGTGCGGCTGAGCGCCGAGACCGCCGTCGTGGCGTTCCGCTACCGGGCCACCGGGCTCGCGGCCGAGGCCGCGTTCTTCACGCTGCTGTCCCTGCCGCCCCTGCTGGTGGCCCTCGTCGCGGGCGCCGGTTTCGCCTCGGAGTGGCTGGGGCCGCAGACGCTGGAGCGGATGAGCAACGCCCTCGAGCAGTGGACGCTGACCTTCCTCACCCCGCAGGCCGTGGAGCAGGTGATCATGCCGACCTTCCAGCAGACCCTGACGGCCCGCCGCGGCGACTACCTGTCGATCGGGTTCCTCATCGCCCTGTGGTCCGGGTCGCGCGCGCTGCACATCTTCCTCGACGCCATCTCGATCATGTACGGACAGGGTGGGCACCGCGGACCGGTCGGCGCCCGGGTGCTGTCGCTCACGGCATACCTCGCCTCGACGGTCGTCATGGGCCTGACCCTGCCGCTGCTGCTCATCGGGCCGGGCTACCTCCTGCGCTGGCTGCCGCCCCGGCTCGACCTGCTCGTCGAGCTGTACTGGCCCCTGGTCGGACTGCTGGGCATCGTCAGCCTCACCGGCCTCTTCCACGTCGCGACCCCGGCCCGGTCGCCGTTCTGGCGGGACCTGCCCGGTGCGCTGCTGACGGTCCTCCTGTGGGTGCTGAGCTCGGTCCTCATCCGGCGCTGGGCCGAGCTCGCCGCCGGCGGCTTCTCGGTCTTCGGTCCGCTCACCGCCCCGATCATCCTCATGGTCTACCTCTACTTCCTCGCCTTCGCCGTGCTCGTCGGCGCCTCGCTCAACGCCGCGATCCGCCGGCTGTGGCCGCCGCCGGAGTACCGGGGGCCGAGGGCGCGGGTCAACGAGTGGTGGGAGGAGCGCCGCGCCACCCGCGAGGCGCGCCTGCTGGCCCGGCGGGCCGAGCTCGCCGCCGACGCCGCGACCGACGACGAGGAGGGGCGCCGGATCGCCGCCATGGACGGCATGCCGGGGCCGCGATGAGCGCTGCGCGGCGCGCCGGAGGAGGTGATTTGGAATCGCCCGCGCCCGTCGGATAGTGTTTCTTCTCGCGCCGCTGGTGACAGCGGAGCAGGCGGATGTAGCTCAGTTGGTAGAGCGCAACCTTGCCAAGGTTGAGGTCGCCGGTTCGAGCCCGGTCATCCGCTCTGAGGCAGCACCACCAGATGCCTCACGGTGGAGTGGCCGAGAGGCGAGGCAGCGGCCTGCAAAGCCGTATACACGGGTTCGAATCCCGTCTCCACCTCGCACTCGCGGGTCCACCGCGCACGGACGATTGGCGCAGCGGTAGCGCGCTTCCTTGACACGGAAGAGGTCACTGGTTCGATCCCAGTATCGTCCACCAGCACAGCAGGCCCCTGACCAGCGAAAACGCCGGTCAGGGGCCCGTTCCTTTTTAGAGCGTGCAGGATACGTGCAGGACTGGTGGCGTGTCGTTCCCGCTCCGGGTGCGGGCTACCCAGTCCCGGATCGTGACCGGCCGGTCGTTGTGAGGCTCTTGCCGTGATGTTCACCGGGGGGCGGTTGCATACTGGGGTGGTGGTGATCGTGCGGGCGACGCGTGAGCTGCTTCCGCGGCTGGGTGGGGCGCAGGCTGCGCCGGGTGAGGTGTCGGACACGCTGCTGGGGGACTGGTACGTGAAGAAGCTGGCGTGGCGTCGCCAAGTGGCGCTTCTGGTGAGTGAGTCGACGTTGCTACCGGTGCTGGTGCCGTTGGCGCCGGGGGTGACCTTGTTGGACCGGTTCCCGTCGGTGCTCGCCGGGCTGCTGCGTCTGCACGGTCTGCGGGAGAGCGTGGTGGAACGCGAGGTGCGGGGAACCGCTGACTATCGCCTCGCCCCCACAGCGAGTCGCAGCGTGATCGGGTCCATGAACGAGTTCGCGTTCCTGGCCGACGTCTACCGCGAGCAGGACGCGGAGCCGGACCTGATGGGGTGGTCACTGCGTCTGGCTACCGTTCCGTGCGGGCCGCTGTTCTAGAGGCACGTGAGCCCGGACCGGGAGCTGGCCGCGCTTGTCGACCCGTAACTGGCGCGCCTAGCGTCTCTTGCAACGGGATACGCCGGTGATAGCGCTGATCGAGATAGCTCTTTATAGTTGGTGCGAGTTATAAAGACCTATCGGGGAAGGGCGGTGAGGTGCCGTGGTCGCGAGTCCGTTCACGCCGGGGGAGACCGCGTGGGAGATCCCGGGCCGGGAGGCTCAGGTGACGCAGATCATGGGTGTGCTGGGCCGGGTCGCGGTCGAGGGCCGCTTCGCCGGCCGGGTGCGGGTCGATATCGGCCCGCGGGGTGTGGGGAAGACGAGCCTGTTGCGTCGGGCGGAGCGCGCGGCAAGGGACCTGGGGTTGGCCACGGTGTTCGTGACGGCGGGCAACGGCACGCTGACCTCGGTGGTGGCGGATGAGGTGGCCGTGTTGACCCGTGGCTGGGGCCACGGTGATGTCCTGGGAGGGCGCGTGGACCAGGTGAAGGTCTCGGCGGGTGTGCCCGGGGTCGCGGCGGTGGAGGTGTCCGGTGGGGCCCGGCCCGGGCCGGAGGTGACGAGGGCGTTCCGGGACCTGGTCAAGGCTGTTGCCCGGGCTGCGGTCGAGGACGCCGACCGCAGGGGGCTGGTGCTGCTGGTCGATGAGTTCCAGTCCGCGGACGCCGAGTCGTTGCGGACGGTCGCGTACGCGTGGCAGGAGCTGCAGGCCGCGGAGTCCCCGGTGCCCGCGGCGCTGTTGGGGGCTGGCTTGTCGCACACTCCGGATGTGGTGACCCGCGCGGTGACTCACGCGGAGCGGTTTCAGTACCGGCCGATGCGTGATCTCGAAGCGCACGACGCCAGACAGGCGTTGACAGCGCCCACCGCGGCCCTGGGGGTGTCCTGGGCCACGGACGCGCTAGAGACAGTGGTCGAACGTGCTCAGGGGTACCCGTACTTCATCCAGCTGTATGGGGACGAGGTGTGGCGTGCCGCGGGCGACCCAGGCCTTGGGGGCCGTCTAAGCATGGACCATGTCCTGGCCGCGCAGGACCAGGTCGACATCGATGTGAACGAGCTGTACCGATCCAGGTGGGCCAAGGCCACGGCTCGGGAACGTGACCTACTCACCGCGATGGCCGCCCAGCAGGACGGTCCGGTCGCCCGCCGAGACATCGCCGAGGCGCTCGGGGTCGAGACCACGGCCCTGTCCATGGCCCGCCAGTCACTCATGGACAAGGGCATCGTGGACGCACCCGCCCACGGGATGATGCAGTTCACCGTCCCCGGCTTCGGGACCTACGTCCGCACACTCACCCAGCACTGAGCGTCGGATCTGTCGTTGGACTGCGACAGGTCCCGCCCTGCAATCACGGCGGTCGGGTCAGGGGCCGAAATCGGCCGGCCCCACGACCGCGTAGCGGCACAGCGCCGCGCTCCAGAATGTTGCGCACCGCCCCGTGGCTGCGGCCCGTGACCTCGGCAAGCTCGTAGTGACCGGCCCACGCGGTACTCGCGGACAACGTAGTCCTTCAAGTCAACCGGTAGCCGGTACAGGTCATGCCCAGCGTGCGAAATCAGGATCTGGCATGAGGCTAGACGGACGGCCAGGGTAGGGCAGGACGTACGCACTCCTCTCAGCGCTGAGACTTCCCTCGGAAAGTGGCGTCGAGGATCGACCTGCGATGGGTCAGCAGCGGCGCCCAGACGATCCCTGCGAATGGCTGGCTAGACCCGGGCCGGATGGCCCTCCATCAGGGGATAGGCGGGTCTGAGCCTCGGCCTGGGTGACCATCCGTGGGAGTACGTCAGTAGCGGCGGAAGGACGCACGGCCCCGAACCTCGACTCTCGCTGGGACGGTCGCCACATCACCCCGCCGCCACACTGCTCCAGCTCGGCGCGTGCTGAATCGAGTCCCGCTGATCAGCCACAGGCCGTAAGGGCGACCTTCAGATTACGCTGTGCCCATCACCGGCAGGTCGCCGGCAGGCACAGAAGTGGTCAAACACCCCGAGACCAAGCACGGAGGACCCGTCGGTGACCCGCAGGTCGAAGCCCCGAATCTGGGCGATGGAAGGCACGTGGTCATCCAGGATCGAGGACGTGCGGACGGTCAAGCCAGTGCTGCAAGCTCTTGAACACACCGGTCAGGTAAGAACGACGCACCAATCCATCAACAGGCCGGAGGACATCTTCGATTCGTTTCGACGGTGGGGTCAGAATCAGCATGCCGGCTTCACCGTCGGCTACCTAGCTTTGCACGGTACTCCCGGGAGCGTGTACGTGGGGCGTCGAAAGGTGGGCTTGGTCGATCTCGGTGAGCAACTCCGGGCGGCTGGCACCAAGCTGCCGGGCCGGACGTTGCACCTGGGTTCGTGCGCTGTTCTCGAAGAT
The DNA here is from genome assembly GCF_947487915.1 of uncultured Serinicoccus sp. Classification (GTDB taxonomy): domain Bacteria; phylum Actinomycetota; class Actinomycetes; order Actinomycetales; family Dermatophilaceae; genus Ornithinicoccus. Next base: position 31,195 of record NZ_CANKYH010000016.1, read on the forward strand.
GAGGACGCCGTCACGACCTTCCGCAGGGCGGTAGGACTCAAGGCCATCACTGGTTTCACCGAAGATGTCGACTGGCTCGAGAGCCTCGCGTTCGAGCTGCTGCTCCTGGATGTGCTGACGTACTACCGACGAGTCGACGCGGTAGAGCGATACATAGAGAACAACCACAAGGAGTTCGCCAAGCGGCTGGGCTTCACGCTGCTCAGGAATTAGGGCAGGGGCCGTCGCGACGTGCGGGCGGACGTTCCCGTTCCCGTCCTGGTCCACGTCCAGTCGCGGCGGAAGGACGCATGTCCGTAACACTCTGTGCTGGAGTGATGGGCTACTCGTCGTTATACGACGTGTTTGCTGGGGCTTCCGGGTCATCGATCGTCAGATTGCCGTACACGTCGATGTCTACGTAGACAGGCTGCTTGGTGAACGTCGTGGGTGTACCGCTTACGCGCAGCATCGTGTTACCGTGACCCGCCTCCCCTGGGACCCCAATCTCGATGAAGAGGTCTTCGTACTCAGCGGCATAGAGCTGCTCGAACATTTCGAGCTCCGTGAGCGACCAGAGTTCTTCAAGCTCTTCGTCCAGTGCGGCACCGACAGCAGCTCGTCGCTCGTCCCAATGGCCGTCGTCGACGAAGAGGCGTAGGAATCGCGAGGGCGTCATGCCGGTGAGAAGATTGCGGACTGAGTCGCGGGAGACAACGCCGGCGCCGCATGCGATTGGGTCGATCCAGGGGCCCGTTTCGGTCGCGGCCAATAGAACGCGCAGCACCCAGTCTGGGCCATAATCGAAGGCGACGTAGACCTCATGCTGACCGGCGTAATCCATGACCCGAGTCAGCCACTTGATTCGCCGCACAGTCGCCCCCGAGTACCTGAGGGAACCCGCAGGGAAGACCGCCCGGCCCAGTCGCATGGAAACCAACGAATCGACTTGGCTTTGCGTGAAGTCGCTGTCGATGTGAGCGAGCCGAGACGGTCTTGGCATCTCAACCAAGCTCTTTCCGGCGTAGGCCGCACTCGCTTCCGAGGTCAGGCTCTGGAGAAGGGAGCGGATCCAGACACACAGAACTGCCACGCGTGCTGCAGCGAGGCTCGTTCCAGGGGTCGACTGCCCGGTGGGATCAGTGCCGTCCGCGGCAAGGGTTGGCTTGGGCCCGTCGGCGGTGCCGCGGCCGGAGCAGTCAAGCGCCAGACCGTTCGAGCCGCACGCGGCGACTGAGATGACACTCCGTGCACATGCAAGGTCGCTTAGCGTTCCCAGGCCCGGCCCCCAGTTCCCCGCGGCGGCCACCACGATCCGGTTCTTGTCGCGCAAGAACCGGGTGGCGTATGCCAGCGCGTCCGCCTCAGGATCGCGTGACCGAGTGACGGCCAGGCTGAGGCGGTACACGTGAGCATTGTTGGCCTTGGCCGCGTCCAGTGCGTGGAGGATCTTGAGCCTGGCCCGCGGGTACCGGAGCCAGCTCCGTAGCACCTCAAACCGCGCCCCCGGTGGGTCGCCGGTCGGCAAGGCCACGAAGGGGAGTCCCCGGAAAACGATCCCACCTTGGGGTATGTCGTACGGGTCGCCGTCTTGCGGGACCGGAGGCTCAGCCAGCAGGTGCACGTCGAAGTGCTTAGCCATGATGCCCACCACCTTCCTGCCCACGAGGCTGTACGTATAGGGCAGCGTGGAGTCGTCACTCGTCAGGCTTGAACGTGACCTTGGCGGCATGCGCCTTCGCACGGCTTGCTTCGCCACCCAGGACCAAGCTGATCTTGCCTTCTATGGTGGTCTCGAACGCGACCACGACGGTCGCTTCGGACAGCACGTAGTCTGCATCGAGGACCGCGATGGCTGCTTCGATGACAGCGAGCGCGTTCGTGAGCTCATCGTCGACGTACGCGGCACCGACCGCATCGCTGGGTTCCATCGTGAGCGAAATCGTGGTCGTGTCCTTGACACCGCCACCGCCGCCCATCTTTACCAGTTTCAGGTCGATCTCTCCAGATGCCTTCTTCTCCAGCACCGTCTCGAGGTCGACACCGAGTTCGGTGACGCGCATGCCCAAGTCGCCTATCCGACCAGTCGACTGGGCAACGGCTGCTTGCAGGTCTCGGATGACGGCCTGGACTTCTTCAGACGCACCCATCGATCTCTCCCGTTCTCGCGAGTAGCTACCACGATGAGCTCACGGCCCTGTGTCTGGCACGCGCACCCGTGCTGCGTGTGCTGTTCAGAGTGGCGTTTGCCCGACGACATTGTCAACCGTTGGCATCTGCAACGACTGAGCCGGCCGTTTCGCGGCGGAATGACGTGCAAGCTGCCACTGAGGAAATAGCAACAGTGTCGTTTTCGCGCGGTTCTCGAGCGCCGCAAACGCTCAGCTTCTAAGTGCCGCCGGCAGCATGACGTGCCGGTCAGCGAGTCGTGTCAGCGTCGAGGCCACGGACCGCGAAGCCATGTTCCGGGAGCCTTTTGGTCTGCCGACCCCCATGCCTGGCGAGCAGCACCGCAGCCAGGAGCCACAGCACCCAGCCCAGCGCCTCGACGCGCCAGTCGACACCGCCGGAGTCGGCTACCGACTGCAGCTGGAAGACGCGCACGCTGTTGATCGCCCCGTGGACGAGTACGGGTGGCCACACCGACCCAGAGACGAGTCGCAGGGCCACGAGGAAGGGCGCCCATGAGGCGATCCCCAGCAGGTAGGCGGCAGACTCGGCCGAGATTGGGTCGGGCAGGAACGTGAGCGCTGGAAGGTGCCAAAGCGTCCAGGCCCCTGCCGAGATGGCTGCAGCTGCCGGGAACCCGAGGTGTCGGGTCCGGCTGAGCAGCCATCCGCGCCAACCGGTCTCCTCGCCGACGGCGAATGTTGCCTGCAGCACTAGGAGGGGTAGGACGACGGATGCGGCAGTCAGGATCTCGGCGGTTGGTCGTGGGCGCCATCCGAGGAGCAGCCCCGAGACCAGTTGAGCTGCCCCGATCAGCATCAGGATGCCCACTCCCATGGCCGCCCAGCGGCCGGAACGGTTCCAACGAAGCGCCAGCAAGTCACGTGCCCGCCCGGGGCGCAGCACCCGAACGAACACCAGCGCGGCGAGTAGGGGTGTGAGCTGGGCAACCGGAACCAGTGCTGGGGCTAGTTCAGCGTCGATGAACCCCAGCATGGCCGGGGCGATCACGAGCCAGCACAGCCCGCTGGCCAGGGCGACGTAGCCGGCGATCTCATGCCAGGACGGATGGGGGGCGGCCGGTCGGTCGCGCTCACTGTGGGTGTTGGAGGGCTGGTTGCCGTGTGTCTGCATGGTGCATCTCCTCGGTGCAGCGAAAGCGGGAATGGTCGTGCGAGGATCTCGGATGCCTTGGGATGTGGTGGCTCACTGGCCGTCAACGTCAGTAGTGCTGAGCCTGAACCCCCGGACGGGGACTTGGGAGGGCTAGGGAGCCAGGAAGAGCATCAGGACGAGAGTGAAAAGGAACAAGCTCTGCCCGCTGTGGGTGATGATCCCGACGAGGGCGCTTTGGTACCGGCGAGACGGTAGTGACAAGAGGAACGTGTCGATGAGGGCGATCGGGATCACCCAGGGGACGTGCAGGTGATAGACGGCGAAGAGGACACCGTTGGCGATCCAGTCCCACGATCCAAAGACGCCCCTCATCCGGGGCAAGAGGTAGCCCCGGAAGAGCAGCTCCTCACCCAGGACTGTGTTGAAGACGAAGAAGGCCAGTAGAACCCCCAGCCAGAGCCAAGAGCCGGAGACCGTTGCCTGTCCGTCAGGGGACCCGAGAAAGTCACCGAAGTCGCGCCCTGTGGCAGGGGCGAGCTCGAACGGAAGGAATTCCACGAGAGCAAACGCGATGACGCAGATCGGGACGACGAGCCATGTTCGTCCGCCGCGCCGGCCCGTACGCGGGTCACGGGGAGCACGCAGCCAGAGCACGTCCCGGACGACGGACCACTTAAAGGTTCGCTGTTCTTTGAAGACGAGAAGTAGGACCATGAAGCGCCCCAGGTTTGATGCCGCATCCTTGTGAGTTGGAAGGATGCAGTTCATGCCGAAGAAGATCGATCCGAAG
>NZ_CANKYH010000017.1 GCF_947487915.1 uncultured Serinicoccus sp.
AGCAGCCAACGACGGGGATCCGCCGCAGCAGCGAAAAAAGGAGCGAACCCGACCGGACCCCATCAGCGTGCCATTGAGGCGAAGAAAACCGTCGCGGCCTTCAGGATCGCGTTGTCCTCCTCGAGGCGGCGGACCTTGTTCTTCAGCGACCTGATCTCCGCCAGCTCCTCACTCGTCGGTCCCTGGCGCTGGCCGCTGTCGACCTCGGCCTGGATCGCCCAGCGGCGCACGGACTCCTTCCCCACGCCGAGCTGCTTGGCCACCACCGCCGCGGCAGCCGTCAGCGAGGAGTACTCCCCGCGGTGGTCCTGCACCAGACGCACAGCGCGCGCCTTCAGTTCTTCATCGATCTTCTTGGGCATGGTGCTCATCCTCCTGGACTCAAACAGGAGCGGCATCAAACCTGGGGCGGTTCACTCATGCTCGCCGCGACGTACGCCATCAAGTTCGGGCTGACCGTCGACGACCTGGCCGACACCTGGGCGCCCTACCTCACGATGAGCGAAGCCCTCCGCATAGCGGCCGGCCTGTTCCGGACCACCATCCCCACCAGCTGCTGCGCCTGAACAACGCTCACGCCGAGCGTGGACCCGTCCCCAGGTACGAGTCGCCAGCGCGGGCCTCTTTACGCTGGCACGGTGCCGTTGACCCCCTTGATCCAAGCGATGGAGCGCCACCAGATTGGCCTGTATCTCCTCGCCATCGCAGGTGGAGCGATCCTTGGCTGGTCGCTGCCCGCTGCCGCCGGGCCTCTTGAAAATGCCATCACTCCCGTGCTCGGGCTCTTGCTGTTCGCCACGTTCCTGGGGATCCCGTTCTCGGCGATCGGTCAGGCCGTGCGCGATGTGCGCTTCATCGCCACGATCCTGGTCCTCAACTTCGTCATCGTTCCCGCCGTGGTCTTTGCCCTGTCGCGGTTCGTGGCCGACAGCCCGGCCCTGCTGGTGGGTGTGCTGCTGGTGCTGCTGACCCCGTGCATCGACTACGTGATCGTCTTCGCCGGGCTGGCAGGCGGCTCCAGTGAGCGTCTGCTCGCTACAGCGCCGCTGCTCATGCTGGCCCAGATGCTGTTGCTGCCCTTCTACCTGCTCCTATTCGTCGGGCCGGAGCTCGTCTCGGCCATCGAGCCAGGCCCCTTCCTCGAAGCGCTCATCGGGCTCATCATCGTCCCGCTCACCTTGGCGGCTTTGACCCAGTGGCTGTCCCAAGAATGGGCAGCCGGCAAGACCGTGATGACCGTTATGCAGGCGATGATGGTCCCGTTCATGATGGCGACACTGGCTGTGGTGATCGCATCGCAGATCCACGCAGTTGGGCAAGAGGTCACCGCGCTGTTGGCCGTCGTCCCTCTCTACGTAGCCTTTCTGGTGGTGATGGTTCCCCTCGGGATGGCGTGCGCACGAGTCGCACGGCTCGATTCGGGCAGCACGAGGGCCGTGATCTTCAGTGGCGCCACTCGAAACTCGCTAGTGGTACTCCCGCTGGCGCTGGCCCTGCCGGCGCCCCTGGGCCTGGTTCCGCTCGTCGTCGTCACCCAAACCATGGTCGAGCTCCTCGGCATGATGATCTACGTGAAGGCCATCCCACGCCTGGTCGCCTCGGAGCCGATTCTGCGGAACTGATCCAAGGGTTGACGTGCCGTGAGAGTCCATGGGCATCCGTACCGCGACTCGTTGCAACAGAGGTAACTCATCGACGCACTGCGCCCCGTCGGCTTCCGTGGAACGTCAGGAGTGTTCGGAATGCGGAGGCCGGGTAACTGGCGCACGATCGTAGCCCCGTCGGCCCTGGTCAGAGGCCGAAGGCTCCGCCACCGACCAGGATGGCGATGCCCAGTCCGATCAGGACGATGGGGAACAGGATGTGCTCCCACCGCTCGAGGACTTCGGCGATCGGGGGGCGGGTGGCCACGAACTTGGCCAGCACGACCAGGACCGCCACCAGTACGAGGAAGACGATGCAGTAGGCCACCACGGCCGCCGGTCCCACGCTGAGGAAGACCGGGACGTAGACGCCAATATTGTCTCCCCCGTTGGCAAAGGTGACCCCGGCGACGGTCCAGACCGCGACGTTCTTGCCGGCGACCTTGGCGTCGTCATCATCGTCCCCGCGCCAGGCCTCCCATGCGGCCCACAGACCCAGGACCAACGGGATGAGTCCGAAGTACGGGATGACTGCCGGGGGCAGGAACGCGTCCGCGCCCAGGGTGACGAGCACTGCCGCGCCAAGGATGCCCGCGAACCCCAGGTACTGGCCCAGCACGATCCGGGCCGTGGTCCCGGCTTGCCCTGCGCCGCGGGCGAAGAACAGCGAGAGCACGATGATGTCGTCGATGTTGGTCGCGATGAACAGGCCGATCGCCTGCAGGACCGAGGACACGATCATGCGCCAGCCTCGGCGGCGCAGCATCCGGCGACCGAGCAGGCCGGATCCAGACACGGGGCGTTCTCGTCCACTGCGAGGGTCACCTCGACGAGGGCGGTCAGCGCCCGTGCCAGGTGCGGATCCGCGATCTCATAGCGTGTCCGGCGGCCTTCGAGCTCGGCGACCACGATGCCGCAGTCCCGCAGGCAGGTCAGATGGTTGGACACGTTTGATCGCGTCAGGCCCAGGTCGCGCGCCAGCTCCGCCGGGTAGGCCGGCCGCTCGAGCAGCACCAGGAGAAGTCGTGACCGGGTGGGATCGGCCAGCGCCCGACCCAACCGGTTCATCACATCGAGACGAGAAGCAATGGTCAGCACACGCTGAACTATACAGCAGTAACTGTATCGACCCCAGTGACTGCAGCGCCTAGCTCGAATCAGTGGCGGGACCCGTCTGAACAGCGCCACCAGGACCCGCGGGACCGGCGATGTCGCAGTACCGCAAGGAGACCTCGCGCACATGCACACAGCCATCGTGCCCCGCCTGACAGATGCGTGAGAAAACTGACACGCGACTGACAACTAGGTGAGAAATGGCCAACTTGGCCGAGAACCTACAGCGGCCGATGTGCGGGCACTGCGCCCTGAAGGAGAAGACCACCGCGCTGCTGTCCGGCCCCGACGGCGGCATCAACCCGCGACTGCGGCCGGTGTACGACGCCCTGATCTCGGGGCCACGACCACAGAGCACCTTGTATTGGTTCACCCGCTCCACCGGCCCGGCCACCCTGGGCGCGATGGCCCGCGACGAGCTCGACATCTCCCACGCGACCTTCGACACGCTCCCGGCCGACAGGACCAACACCTACCTGCGCGACCTGCTCACCGCCCTGGGGGTCCTGCCGCCCTTCCACGCCGAGCTCGAGCGGGTCAGCCCGTGGCTGGAGGAGCTGCTGGGCACCCTGCCGGCCGGGCAGTCCGAGGTCCTGGCCCGGTTCGCCCGCTGGCAGGTGCTGAGCAGGCTGCGCCGCCAGGAGCATCACGGGACCCTCACCCACGGCGCGATCTCCGCAGCCCGAGCGACCATCGTCGTCACCGCCCGCTTCATGAACTGGCTCACCGAGCACGCCACGGACCTCGCCGACATCGACCAGGACGACCTGGACCGGTACGCGCAGCAGCACCGCGCCCGCGCCCTCGCGCTGCGACCGTTCCTGGCCTGGCGCGCCCGCACCGGCCTCGGAGGGGACCTGTCCGTGGCCACCCGCCCCACCACCCAGCCCGCCGTCACCCTCTCCGACGAGGACAGGTGGGCACACGTCCAGCTGCTCCTGCACGACGACACGATCCGCCTCTACGCCCGCGTCGCCGGTCTCTTCGTCCTGCTCTACGCCCAACCCCTGGCCCGGGTCGCCCGCATGCGCGCCGACCAGATCACCGTTGACGCCGTCGGCGTCACCACGGCCACGTTCGACACCTTCCCCGTCGAGCTGCCGGGCCCGCTCGACCGCCTCGTCCGCACCCACCTGACCCGTCGCGGGCAGGCCTCCTACGTCAGCCGTCCCGACACCTGGCTCTTCCCCGGCGGCATCCCGGGCAAGCACCTGGCCACCGAGAACGTCCGCGCCCAGCTCGTCGAACGCGGCATCCAACCCAGGGCAGCCCGCAACGCCGCCATGTTCCAGCTCGCTGCGAGCATGCCCACCCCGATCCTCGCCGACATCCTCGGCCTGGCACCCAACACCGCGACCCGGTGGGCCGCCCTGGCCTCACGAGACTGGAGCGCCTACACCGCCCAACGCGACACCCACCTCCGACGCTGAAGCTGATGACTTCCCGTTGCACGCCCGACCCGACGGGTCGGTTCAGCAAACACTGTATAGTTCAGCCCGTGCTGACTACTTCCTCCAGGCTGGACGCGATGCATCGGATCGGCCGGGCTCTGGCAGATCCGACGCGGGCTCGGATCCTGCTGTCGCTGCTCGAACGGCCTGCCTATCCCGCTGGACTTGCCGAGGACCTCGGCCTGACGCGGCCCAACGTGTCCAACCACCTGACCTGTCTGCGCGACTGCGGCATCGTCGTGGCCGAACCGCAGGGACGACAGACCCTCTACGCGATCGCCGACCCGCACCTCACCAACGCGCTGCTCGCGTTGGTCGAGGTGACCCTCGCCGTGAACGAGGACGCCCCGTGCCTGGATCCGCAGTGCCCCGTCGCCGGCTGCGAGGTCAGCCGGTGATCCTCACCACGGTCCTGCAGGCGATCGGGCTGTTCATGGCCACCAACATCGATGACATCATCATTCTTTCTCTGTTCTTCGCCCGAGGCGCCGGCCAACGAGGCACCACCACCCGGATCGCGCTGGGGCAGTACCTGGGGTTCGTCGGGATCCTCGGTGCTGCGCTGCTGGTCGCCTGGGGGGCCGGGCTGGTCCTGCCGTCCAGCGCCATTCCCTACTTCGGGCTCATCCCCCTGGCGCTCGGTATCTGGGCGGCGTGGCAGGCATGGCGAGGCGACGGTGACGACGACGACGAGAAGGTCGAGGGCAAGAAGGTCGGCATCCTGACTGTCGCCGCGGTCACCTTCGCCAACGGCGGAGACAACATCGGCGTCTGCGTCCCGGTGTTCCTGAACGTCAGCACGGCAACCGTGGTCATCTTCTGCGTCGTGTTCCTGCTGCTCGTCGGCGTGCTGGTCCTTCTCGCCAGGTATGTCGCCACCCGCAGGCCTATCGCCGAGGTGCTCGAGCGATGGGAACACGTGCTCTTCCCGATCGTCCTGATCGGCCTCGGCATAGCCATCCTCGTCAGCGGCGGCGCATTCGGACTCTGACAAACCGGGACCCTACGAAGCGCCGAACGACGGAGCGTGACGCCTCCCATTCCGGGCGCCTGACCTGCGGGGCGTCGCCTGCTTCGGGCCAGCCATAAGGACTGGTTCCGATAGGGCTGTCCACCAGTAGTACGCGACGGGGGGTCCCCGAGAGGCCACCCCTCCCCGGGCCGTGACCGGTCCTGGGTACGTGGCCACCGGCGCCCGGAGACAGGGCGGAAGTTGATGCTGTGACACCCCCCGCGGTGGCTTGTTAGGGGTGTGGCGATGACGATTCACAAGCTGACCGCGGGGTCGGGGTATGACTACCTGACCCGGCAGGTCGCTCGTCAGGACGCGACCGAGGCCGGCCGGTCCGGGCTGGCGTCCTACTACACCGAGAAGGGCGAGGCGCCCGGGGTGTGGGTGGGGTCCGGGCTGGGCGGGATCGAGGGCCTGGAGGCCGGGGACGTGGTCACCGCAGAGCAGATGACCCGCCTGTTCTCGACCGGTGAGCACCCCCTGGGGGACGCGGCTGGGGACCTGGGCCGGCCGTACAAGGTGTACGGCGGCCGCGACGACGTCGGCACCTTCCGGATCGAGGTCGCCCGTCGGTGCGAGTCCCACAACGTGGCCCTCGGGCTGCCGCGGGAGGCGCCGGTGGACATCGAGACCCGGGCCCGGATCCGCACCGAGGTGGGGCGGGAGATGTTCCGGCAGGAGTACGGGCGCGACCCGTTGAACGACCGTGAGCTGGCTGGTCTGATCGCCCGGGCGTCCCGTCCACGGACCACCGCGGTCGCCGGGTACGACCTGACGTTCTCCCCGGTCAAGTCGTTCTCGACATTGTGGGCGCTGTCCGACCCGGCCACCGCCGCACAGTTGGAGCGGGCACACCAGGACGCCGTCGGGGAGGCGGTCCGGTTCCTGGAGTCCCATGCCTTGTTCACCCGTACCGGCAAGGACGGGGTGCAGCAGGTCGACGTCCGCGGCATGGTCGCGACCGCGTTCACCCACCGTGACTCCCGCGCCGGTGACCCCGACCTGCACACCCACGTCGCCGTGGCCAACAAGGTCCAGACCACCGACGGCCGGTGGCTCTCGATCGACGGGCGGGTCCTGTTCAAGGCCACCGTCACCGCCTCGGAGACCTACAACACGGCGCTGGAGAAGAACCTGGAGGCCCTCGGGCTGGCGTTGCAGCGGCGTGACCCGGCTCCGGGGGAGGACGTCCGGAAGCGCCCGGTGCGGGAGATCGTCGGGGTGGACCCGGCGTTGAACCGGGCGTGGTCCTCACGTCGTGCCTCGATCCAGGCCCGCCGCACCGAGCTGGCGCAACAGTTCCAGGCCGACCACGGGCGGCCGCCGAACCCGGTGGAGTCGATCCAGCTGGCGCAGCAGGCGACCCTGGAGACGCGGGAGGCCAAGCACGAGCCCCGGTCCCTGGCGCAGCAACGGGCCGCGTGGCGGGCCGAGGCGGTCACGGTCCTGGGCGGTGAGGACAAGGTCACGGCCATGTTGCGGGCGGCCCAGCGGGGTGGTCAGCAGGTCAAGGACGCACCGGTGGCGGTCACCGACCAGTGGCGCCAGCAGACCGTGCAGCGGATGCTGGCCACGGTCCAGGGGGCCAGGTCGACGTGGCAGGTGTGGCATCTGCGGGCCGAGGCCCAGCGGCGGGTGCGGGGCACCGCCACCCCCGCCGGCGGCGTGGACACCCTGGTCGAGGAGCTCACCCGTCAGGCGTTGACGGCGTCGGTGCCGATGCGCGGGGGCCGCGCTGACACCCTGGACGAACCGTCCGTGCTGCGGCGGGCCGACGGGACCAGCGTGTACCAGGTCGCCGGTTCCGAGCTGTTCACGTCCCGGGCGGTCCTGGACGCCGAGGGCCGGCTGGTGCAGGCGGCGGGACGCACCGATGGCCGGGTCGCGGACGCCGGAGCGGTGGATCTGGCGTTGGTCGAGTCGCTCGCCAACGGGGTCGAGCTCAACCCGGGTCAGGCGACGTTGGTGCGCTCGATGGCCACCTCCGGGGCACGGTTGCAGCTGGCGATCGCCCCCGCGGGGTCGGGGAAGACGACCGCGATGCGGGCACTGACCCAGGCGTGGGAGGCCTCCGGCGGGTCCGTGGTCGGGCTCGCACCGTCGGCCGCAGCCGCCGCCCAGCTGCACCAGCAGGCCGGCGCGACGACCGACACCCTGGCGTCCCTGGTGTGGCGCCTGGGCCACGACCCAGACTCGGTGCAGGACCTGGCCTGGGCCGCGGGGATCGGCCCGGCCAGTCTGGTCATCATCGACGAGGCCGGGATGGCCGACACCCTGTCCCTGGACACGGCGGTGTCGTGGCTGACCGCCCGGGGTGCGTCGGTGCGGCTGATCGGAGACGACCAGCAGCTCGCCGCGATCGGCGCCGGCGGGGTGCTGCGCGACATCCGCGCGACCCACGGGGCACTGCACCTGAGCGAGCTGATGCGGTTCACCGACCCGGCCGAGGGCGCCGCATCCCTGGCGCTGCGGGACGGGAACACCGAGGCTTTGGGGTTCTACCTGGACCGGTCCCGGATCCACGTGGGAGACCTGGGCACCATCACCGAGGACGTGTTCGAGTCATGGCGGGCCGACCGCGGCAACGGGTTGGACTCGATCATGCTCGCGCCCACCCGTGAACTGGTCTCCGAGCTGAACCGACGCGCCCGCGCCTACCGGCTCGAGGGCACTGACCAGACCGGGCGCGAGGTGCACCTGGCCGACGGCAACCACGCCTCGATCGGGGACGTCGTGCTGACCCGGTCCAACGACCGCCGGCTGCGCCTGTCACCGACGGACTGGGTCAAGAACGGGGACCGGTGGACCGTCCTGGACGTTCACCGCGACGGCCGGATCCGCGCCGAGCACCTGGGCAGCGGCCGGCACATCACGCTCCCGGCCGACTACATCACCGAGTCCACCGAGCTGGGGTACGCCTCCACCGTCCACACCGCCCAGGGCGTCTCCGTCGACACCACCCACGGGGTCGCCACCGGGCAGGAGTCCCGCCAGCAGCTCTACACCATGCTGACCCGGGGACGGCAGGCCAACCATGTCTACCTCGAGGTCGTTGGCGACGGTGACCCGCACACCCGGATCGCGCCGGGCACAGTGCACCCCCGCACCGCCACCGACGTGCTCCAGGCCGTGCTGGCCCGCGACGACTCCCCGGTCTCGGCGTCGACGACGTCGCGGCACACCGACGACCCGGGACCGCTGCTGGGGCAGGCCACCGCGCGCTACGTCGACGCCCTCTACACCGCGGCCGCGGACCTGGCCGGGCCAGAACGGTTGGCCACCCTGGACCAGGTCGCCGACCAGCTGGTGCCCGACCTGACCGGTTCCCCGGCGTGGCCCACGCTGCGGGCCCACCTGATGCTGATCGCCGCGCACGGCCACTCCCCCACCCAGGCCCTGCACCAGGCAGTCTCCGGACGCGAGGTCGACACCGCAGCCGACCCCGCGGCCGTTCTCGGGTGGCGCCTGGACGACACCGGGCTGCGCAACGCCGGCACGGGCCCCCTGCCCTGGGTGCCCGGCATCCCCGCAGCACTGGCCGGGCACCCGACCTGGGGCCCCTACCTGACCGCGCGGGCAGCACGGGTCACCGACCTCGCCGGCGACGTCGCCGAGACCGCCACGACCGGCCCGACGCGCGCGTGGGCCAAACAGGGGCATGCCGCCCCCACGGCCGAGCTCCTCGGCAAGGTCGCCGTCTGGAGGGCTGCGACCGGCGTCGACGACACGGACCCACGTCCGACCGGGCCGCGGCAGACCGACACCGCACCCGCCACCTACCAACGGCAGCTGCGCGCAGAACTCGCCCACGGTGAGGCACCCGCGATCGCCGAATGGGCACCGCTGCTGACCTCGATCTCCCCCGCAATGACCGCCGACCCGTTCGCGCCGGTCCTGGCCGAGCGGCTCGCCGCGATCTCCCGGGCCGGCCTGGACGCCGCAACCCTCACCCGGGACTCGGCCGCCACCGGGCCGCTCCCGGACGACCACGCTGCCTCCGCGCTCTGGTGGCGGATCCAGGGACACCTGTCCCCGGCCGTCGCCGCGCACACCGCCGGCGACACCACCATCACCACCGGCTGGAGCACCACGCTGCTGGACCACGTCAACGACCCCGAACGGGCCGCCGCCCTGCAGGGATCACCGTGGTGGCCGACCCTGGTCACCACCATCGACCACGCCCTGCACCGCGGCTGGAGCCTGGACGCCCTCGTCCAGACCCTGCCGGCGGCCGGGACCGACGTCGACGACGCGCAGGCGATGGTCTGGAAGATCAGCGTGCTGGCCGACCCTCCCCCGGCCGACGACACCCGCCACGAGCCTGAGGACCACGCCCCCGAGGACGCAGCCTGGGCGACCCAGCACGAGCCCGACCCCATCTCGATCCAACCCACCGACGCCGAGTGGGCCGCCTCCCTGGTCGGCCACACCCCGGACCTGGACGACGGGCCCGGCAACGACCTGGAGCCCGCGCCCACCGCCGCGGAGGTCGAGCACGCCCTGGAGCTCGCCGCCCGCATCCGGCGCCTCGGGCCCGACGTGCCGGAGTACACCGAGGCTCAGCTGGACCGCGACTACGCCCGCCACCAAGAGCGCCAGGACTCCCCCGTCCCGGTCCAGCGGCTCGCGGACATCAACCAGCTGGCCCTGGACTACTACCAGTACCACCTGGCCCACGGGTGGGCCCAGAACTACCTGGCCGGGCGGTTCGGGCAGGACCTGACCGGTCACCCCCAGATCCAGCCCGGGTTCGCCCCGCCCGGGTGGACCCACCTGGTCGACCACCTCCGCTCCCGTGGCGTCACCGATCTCGAGCTCGAGACCGCGGGGGTCGCGACCCGCACCCGCGACGGGCGGCTCATCGACCGGTTCCGCGACCGGGTCGTGCTCCCGATCGTCCACGACGGGCAGGTCCTGGGGTTCGTCGGACGCCGCAACCCCCACCGGGACGACGACCAGGCCGCCGGCCCGAAGTACCTGAACACCCCGAACACGCCCCTGTTCCACAAGGGCGACCAGCTCTACGGCACCGACCCGACCCTGCTCGCCTCCGGCGCGACCCCCGTGCTCGTCGAGGGCCCGATGGACGCCGCCGCGATCACCCTCGCCACCGGCGGCCACTACGTAGGGGTCTCCACCCTCGGCACCGCGCTCACCGACGCCCAAGCCACCCAGCTCGCCGGCACGGGCGGGCCGGTCATCGTCGCCCGCGACGGCGACGTCGCCGGGCAGGTCGCCACCGAGCGTGACCACTGGCTCATGGCCCAGCACGGCACCCACACCTTCCACGCCGCCCTGCCGGCCGGGACCGACCCCGCCAGCCTGCTCACCGACCACGGCACCGACCCCGTCCACGACGCCCTAATCACCGCCCGCCCCCTGGCCACGGTCCTGCTCGAAGAGCGGCTGACCCACCTGCCCCCCGACCAGGCCCTGCCGGCGACCCTCACCCTCCTGGCGTCGGCTGACCCCGCCACCTGGGCGTCCGGCATCGACCGGGTCGCGCACGTCACCGGCGCCGACACCGACCAGGTGCGCCGCGAGCTGCTCGCCGCGGTCCGCGCCTGGGAGGGCGACGCCGCGGGCGTGGCCGCCGCGCAGCTCGCCGGCAGCGTCGACGTGCGGGCCCGCCTGGAGGCCGCACAACAGGTCGAACCGGCAACCCGGTGGGCGGCCGAAGCCCGGGACATCGATCCCCGCCTCCCGCACGAGCACGACTGGGCCGCTCTCGCGCGGGTTATGCAGCACCTGCACGACCACGGGCACGACCCCCTCGCCCTGGCCCGCGCCACCACAGCCGAACAGCCCCTCGCCACGGTCCACCCCGCTCAGGACCTGCGCTACCGCCTCGTGAGCATTGACCCGCCCCTGCCGCCCACCGCCATGGCTCGCCCGTCGCGGGAGGCCGCGGCCTCGCGCCTCCACCGCGAGCAACGCCGCACACCCCCCCAGACCGGACCCGACCGGCACGGGCCACGTCGCTGACCCACTCCGGAGACCAGATCCTTCATGCCACGTCGCCCCCTCGCCGCCATACTCGCCGGCGCCGCGATCGCGGTCTCTGGTTGCGAGAACACCGCCTCACCCTCGGTGGATCCACCGGAGGCGAGCACCACCACCCTGGTGGTGGGTTATGTCATCGACGGAGACACCTTCACCGCCACCACCCCCGAGGGTGACGAGGTCGGCAGAGTCCGCCTTGATGGGTGTCGACGCACCCGAGCTCGACCCACCCGAGTGCGGCGCAATGGAGGCACGCGACCACCTCGACGATCTCCTACCGGCCGGGACAACGGTGCAGCTCACCACGGACTCACGGTAGGGCGCGCGTGACCGCTACGGCCGACTACTCGGGTATGTCTCCACCCCTGAGGTGCAGGACGTGTCGTTGGCGCTTCTCACGGCTGGGTATACCGTCCCCTGGGGTGGGCACGACCGGGAGGCTGCTTACCAGGACGTGCAGGTCGACGGCACCCCGGTGAGGTGCTGACGCATCTCACCCGAGGTGGTCACACATTTGGTCGCGGGAGTGCAACAGGTCGTCAACGAGACGACGTGCCTCGGCGGCCGACGTTAGGCCGCCTTCAGCAAGAGTCCTCACGCTCTCGGCCGGGGGGTTTGTGTGCCGTTCCTCGAGGTCGACATCGAAGACTTCGTGGGTGGCCACGCGGTTTGACTTTGTCGTGGGCACCTGCCGTGGCCAGCCGTACCTCACGTCTAGGACCTGTCGCAGCGCGGTCCTCACTAGTGTCTCCAAAGTGGACCAGCTCGGGTGCAGGAGCGGATCCTCGACAAAGCCGTGGTGCACCATCGCCCGGACCCGGACGATATCGATCATGTCCGTCTCTTTCACGTCGATGCCCCGCTCTTTCAGCGCGGCGATCAGCTGGTTCTTGTTGAACGACTGGCTCTTGGTGGGGCAGAGCGCTTCGAGCGCGGAGCAGAGGAGGATGAACCCCACGGGGGTCTTGACCTGCTCGATGGCGGCGAGGTAGCACCTCAGCGCTGCCGAGGCGGAGGGATCCTGATCGAGGGGTAGTGCTGGCGCTTGCTGGAGGATCGGCTCTGGGCCCACCCGTCGTTCGAGGTCGGTGTCGTAGGAGCGGACTCCACGTGTGACGTCACAGAAGAGCGTGCCACCGTCCGGTCTGGTCACCTGCACCATCTCGCCTTCACGCCGGTAGGCGATGCGGTCGTCCAAGAGGAGGACGAGGGCTGCCAGAGCCGCCTCGGCCTCTTCTGAGAGCTCGCGCACTTCCGCGATGAAGTCTTTGCCCGGCCACTCGAACTCGAGCTCGACGACCGTTGTAACCACCCCGGGTCTGCTCCGCAGGTGATGTCGTACCTCACGCAGCATGGGAAGCGGGCCGCACGGGAGGGTGATCACGTCGGTGTACTTCACCTCGACCGCCGACTCGGTCTGGTAGATCGTGGCGCGCGGCCCAACTCGCACTGGCTTCTCTAGCCGAGGGAGCGTCGTTGTCCGGTGTGCCGGTGACCGCTCCTCCTCTTGTCGCGGTTCTTCGAAGAGGAGTAGAATCGTCGCCGCCTAGGGAGGTGGTCTCGATGGAGAGACCGAGCATCAATAAGGTGGCAGCGACGATTGCCAACAACCCGAACCCTGACCGCATCGAGGTCTTGGGTTTCGTGGCATCCGCGGATGACACGTCTGTCCTCCTGTATCTGGATGCCGACGGTCGACTGGGATTGGAGATCAGGACGGAGGATGTACTGGATTTCGTCGATCCCCCGGATGACGAATCGCCGTCCTCTTTCTACGTCAACCCTGACGCTGTCCTCACCACCCGCGTCTCTCGCCGTCTGCGTGCTGCCGAGCTCGAATTGCCCGTGACGCGCGCGGAGGCGCCGGGTGCAACGGGAGGGTGTGGATGCGGACAGGCTGAGCTGGCCCCGAAGGACCCGGGCACGGGTGGAGGGAGCAGTCTGAACTGCTACGTGAGCTGCAACAGTAAGTACCGGGCGTGTCTGGGACTGTTCCCCTCCGAAGAAACCAGGAAGCGGTGCACGGTGCGTCTGCAGGCGTGCCGTCTGGCCTGCGCGCTGTGGGGAGACATCGGCGACTGGGTTACCACTCAGTAGCCCGTGCACCCCAGGGCGATCGGCTGGCTAGCAGGACCAGCCGCTCAGGTTAGGGAGACACGCCCTAGTAAGGCGAGGACGGGTGAACCCACGAAGTACAAACGGTAGGTCGACGGCTGACCGGCCAGTTCGTCATCTTCGGGGGCGGTGTCGCCGTCCTGACGGGGGCCGGTGGGTTGAATCACCGTGAATGCGCGTTCGCTCATCCATTCATTCTCAGGTGTCTTCGGTCCTTCGTCAGTCGAGGATCTCGCCGGTGTGGGGGTCGATCGTGTGGCCGTCGATGAGGTGGAGGCGTGGGATGGGCCGGGTCCGGTCGTCTACCGGGTCTGCTGGTGGTGCGGCTGTCGGGTGGGACTGTCCGGCGCGGGCGTGGTCGAGGTCTTGACGGTAGAGGGCGCCACGGGTGGCCTGCTGGGTGGTGTATCTGGCGTTGGCGGCGCGGGCGGGCCAGTCTCGGTGGTGGTCCTCGCAGGCGCTGCGGGTGCGGTTGCGGACCCGGTCGAGGAAGGCGGGGAGGGCGTAGCGGTGCCAGTCTTCGAGGGCGTCGCTGGTGAACGCGGTGCCGGCTTGGTGGCGTAGGTCGGCCAGGACGGCGATGTCGTGGACCAGGTGGGGGTGTTGGGGCCAGCAGGGCGGGATCATGTGGCTGGAGTCCCAGACGTGTTCGGTGTTGATCCACGCGGTGACCGCTTCGAGCCAGTCCCAGAGCTGGGCTCGTTGTTGGTGGTGGGTGACGGTGGCGGGGTCCCAGGGCCGGGCCAGCGCGTTGAGGTCGCCGAGTTCTTTGCGTTGCTTCTCGGTGCCGTGGGCCGCGATCTCGAGCTCACGGTAGGCGTTGGCCAGTGCGGGTCCGGGTTTGGGGAAGGGCAGCGCCAACGGCATGGGTGCCCGGCCCACGGTGGGGTGGCCGCTCCTGGTGGTGGTCACCGGTTCCTCCGCTGGATGTGGTCGTAGGTGGTTGCGCCGGCGAGAGTGGTGGCGACGCGGCCGTTCAGGGTCGACCCGGGGGTGGTGGCGGCGGCGGTGGTGGCTTGGCTGTGGGTGGTGAGACGGTCCCGTAGGTGGGTCTGGTCGGCGAGGAGCTGTTTGCCGTGCTTTCCGTCGATTGCTCGGTGCAGTCGGGCGAGGATGGGTTTGCCGTTCTCGGAGATGACCAGGGCGTGCCGGTCTTTGATGCGGCGTATCTCAGAGCCCGTGAGGACGGGGATGTCCTCGGCGGAGTAGCTGCGACCGCCGCGGTGGCCGGTGTTCCAGGTGGACCGGCCGACCCGGACCTTGCCGAGGAGGTCGGACATCTCCTGGTTGAACGCGACGTCTTTGGACCCGCCGAACAGGACGAGGTTGTTGGTGAGGCCGAGGACGGCGCGGGCTTCCTGCTGGCCGAAGATGGCGTCGAGCTGGGCTCGGGTCTGCGCGGCCCAGATGAAGGACAGGCCCAGGGCGCGTTCGTTGGCCATTCGGGTGCGCAGGGTGGGCAGGGGTGCGGTGGAGGGCAGCTCGTCGAGGCAGGCGAGCATGGGTGGGCACAGCTTGCCGTGGGGGGAGGTCTGCGCCAGGGACAGCGCGGTGTCCAGGACGTGTTCGGCGATGGCGGTCATGAGGGGGGATGCGGAGGCGTAGGGGTCTTCACGACCGAGGAGGTACAGGGTTCCGCCGGCGTTGATGACGTCGGCGAGGTCGGTGGCGGGGCGGCCGGGGCCGGGGACGCACCGGCGGCGCATGGATTCCTGGAAAAACAGGGACATGGCTTGCTGGACGGTGGTGATGGTGTTGCCTGCGGTGCGGTCGTCTCCGTTGAGGGCACCGTGCAGCAGCCCGTGCCAGAACGGTGCGGCACCGGGGTGCTCGCGAAGGGTCTCGGCCGGGGTGATGGCGTTGCGGGGATTGGCGACCCACTCCAGGACGTCGTCGAGGTTGGCGCCTTCGAGGGCGGCGGCGTGGAAGTAGGCCTGGATGACCTTCGCGGCTTCGGCGGCGTAGAACCGTGCGGCCTGATCTCCGTAGCCCTCGGCGACCGCCCCTTTGACGGTCCCGGCGGTGAAGGCCTTGGCGCGGCGTTCGGCCACCAGCGGGTCGCCGCAGCCGGCGATCGGGTCCCAGACGAGTTCGGGCAGACCGGGGGTGAGCCCGAAGGGGTCGAGCACCAGGGCGGGCCGGTCTCCGGCTGACCTGGCGGTGAAGGTGAGCAGCAGGTCCTCGGGTTTGGTGAGGGTGACCAGGGCGGCACCGGGTGCGTCGAGGAGGGCGGGGGTGAGCAGGTCGAGGGTCTTGCCCGAACCTTGAGGCCCGATGACGCCGGCGGTGCGGTCCCAGGGCACCCATAGGTCGACTCCGAGGGGTGCGGTGGAGCGGCCGAGCTGCCACCCGAGCTGGGTGGGGTCGAGACGGGTCATCGGGTCACCTTCCTGCGGCGGTAGAGGTCGGGTCGGATCACGGCACGGTGTTGGCGCAGGCGGGCCAGGCCGAGGAGCTGGCGGGCCTCGGTGGCGTCGGCCATGCCCTTGAGCGCGCCCGGGCCCCACCGGGTCCAGCCGTACCCGCCCGCGGCGGCCACCAGGATCAGGACCACGATCTCGGTGGCGACGACCCATGCCCACAGGGCACCGGTGGTGGCCACGGCCAGGGGTGGGTCGGCCAGCCCAGCGGAGGCGTCCCCGGCGAGGAGCCCAGGGACGGATGAGAACAGCCGTGTGGTGGGGGGCCAGGTGGGGCCGGCGCCGGCGACCGTGTTGGCGGCGGCTCGGCCGGCGTGGGCACCGAGGACCAGGATGAGGAGGACCGCGAAGCAGATCCCGAGCGGGATCTCCCAGGTGTAGGGGTAGGGGTTGGTGCGGCGGTCGCGTTGCATCGGTGCGTCCTTCGTCGTGACGTGCTGTGCTGCGGGTCAGGGGGTGGCGGGGTCGTCGGCGACGTCGCCGAGCCGCCAGATCTGGAAGATGTTGCGGGTCAGGTCGTCGGCGTAGCTGAAGGCGCCCACGCCGAGGGAGGGGTTCGCGGCCTCGAACGTGCTCTGGGACGCGGGGTCGAGGACGAAACCGACGTGGCCGATGGTGTTCGGCCCGAGGTAGGAGTCGAAGAAGAACAGGTCTCCGGGTTGGGCCTGGTCGACGGGGACCTGGTAGCCGTTGCCGGCGGCGAGCCAGTCGCGTTGTGCCTGGGCGGTGCGGGGTGAGGTGATCCCGACGCGGGCCATCGCTTGTTGGGTGAGGCTGGAGCAGTCCCACGCGTCGGGGCCGCTGGCGCCGAGGACGTAGGCGTCACCCTGCTGGTCCAGCGCGAACTCGAGCATGGTGGCGACTCGCTCGTCGCTGATGGGGGGCAGGTCCGGGTCGCCGGTGCCGCCGGGGCAGTCGGCGGGCTCGGCGAGCACCAGACCACCGCCGTAGGCGTGGGCGTAGTGCAGGACGTCGTTGACGTACCAGTCGGCCCGGTTGTACCCGAAGAGGGCCTCGCGGACCCCGTCCGGACCGTCCGCGGCGCCGAGCGCCCGCAGGTAGTTCGCGGCCGAGTGGACCGAGTCCGCATCGTTGGTGATCTGCGCCGCCCCGTCGCCGTCGCCGTCGACGCCGTAGGTCGCGAAGGTGGCGGGCATGAACTGCATGAGCCCCTGGGCGCCGGCGGTGCTGGTGGCGGTGGTGGACCCGTGCGCGGTCTCGGCCATCCCGATGCCGGCCAGCAGGGTCCACGGCAGGTTGTACTCGGCGGCGGCGGCCTCGTACAGGTCCTGCACCCGGGCGGGCACTGGCTGGGCCGGGTTGGTCAGGGACGCCTGGCGTGGCTCACCGGCCTGGGGCAGCGCGAACCCGATGCCCCCTTCACCGCCGCCGGGCAGGTCGGGTGCCTGGTCGTCGGGGATGGAGGGTCCGACCGGTGTGCCGGACAGCATCACGCCGCGGTCGGCGAGGAAGGCGACGGGGTCGACGGGTTTCCCGTCGAGCCGGACCTCGAGATGCAGGTGCAGCCCGGTGGAGCGCCCGGTGGTGCCCTCCACCCCGAGGACCTGCCCGATCGCGACCTGGTCGCCGACGGTGACGGCGGGGTCGATGCTGTCCAGGTGGGCGTACCGGGTCAGGACCCCGCCGGCGTGCTGGACGTCGACGGTGGTGCCGTATCCCCCGTTCGGTCCGGCGTCGACCACGAGCCCGGCGGCGGCAGCCACGATCGGCGCACCGGAGGGCACCGACCCCAGGTCGAGACCGGTGTGCTCCCCGGGCAATCCGGTCTCGGGGTCGATGCGAGGACCGAACCCGGAACGGTGCTCGTAGGTGGTGTCGACGTAGGGGACGCGCCAGTCGCCGGTGGCGGGGATGGTCCCGGCGCAGCTGGTCACCCGGTGCTGCTCGGCCAGGGCGGGTGTGGCGATCACGGTGACCACGACGGCCAGACCCAGCGGCACCCCGGCCAGGACGAGCAGGACCGCGAGGAGGCCGATGGCGCGTTTCATGCGGCGGCCTCGATGCCCTCGTTGGTGTAGGTCAGGTCGAGCTCTGGGCGGGTCAGAACGGTCTGCACCTTGTAGGAGCGGTCACCGACCTGCCACAGGGCGCGTCCTTTGCCTTGCAGCGCCCACCCGGTGACGACGTCCCGGGCCAACGGTCCGAGCCCGAGCAGGTGGTCCAGCTCGTGGCCGACCTGGTGCGGTTGGCCGTGCAGGATCTTGATGTCGGCCAGGTGCAGCAGGTCCTTGGCGATGGTCGCGGCCTGGGACCCCTGGTCGCCGGCGGACAGCAGGTCCGACGGCTTGTGCATGACGCAGTACTGGACGTCCCCTCCGAGGCCGCCGGCACCGCGGGACAGCCTCAGGTCGGCATCGAAGGACTTGACCGCTTCCGGGCCGAGCCGCAGCTGCATCCAGGCCTCGTCCCGCACCACGACCCGCAGGTCGCCGGTCCGAGCGACCTCTCGGATCCCTCGACCCCAGGAGTTCAGGCAGGTCAGGGCTATGCCGGTGGCTTCCTCTCCCAAGGGCCGCAGCCGGGACAGGGACAGCGACTGGATCGGCGCGTCCCAGTTGATCGTGATGTTCGTGTGCTCGTCGAACAGTCCGGCCAGTGCCCCGTTCACCAGCTGTCCGAGGGCGTCGCGCAGCAGCCGGGTGGCGTCCAGGAAGTGGCGGACGTCGGCGTACCGGCACTCGGCCACCAGCGTGTCTGCGGGATTGTCCAGGGCGGCCCACAGTGCGGGGATGGTCGTCTCGGTCAACCTGGTCGCTCCCCGGGAGTACCCGGTCAGGTCAGCCAGTGCCGCCTTGATGACGGCCTCGTCGCTGGGCCCGAACGGGACCCGGGCCTCACCGATGCGTTGGGACCCGACCAGGCCACGCACCAGGGTCAGCCACCGCCCGAAGACGACCTGGGCGCGGGCCTGGGCGGCAGGACCGACCAGGTTCTCCCACCCGGTCGCCAGCGGCCCGATCGCCAGCGGGTTGACCCGTGCCGGCAGGCCCGGCCCCAAGGAGATCGGTGCCACACCCAGGAACCGGCACAGGGCCTCGTACTCGTCCTTGGTGTCGCCGAGGATGAGCGCCTTGTAGTCGAAGTCCATCATCCGCAGCAGGAACGCCTTGGTGTTCGCTGACTTGCCCAGGCCGGGTTTGCCCCACGCCATGATGTTGGGGTTGGTCACCGGGATCGCCTCGTTGAGAACCCACCCCAGGGGGTCGCAGTAGAACGCGGACCCGGACAGCATGTCGATCCCCATCTGGGCGCCGGTCGGCGGCAGGCCGGGGGTCGCGATGAACGGCCACAGGGCGGGGGCCTGGTCGCTGGTCATCCGCCATGCCGCGACCGGCGCGGCCGCGGGCACCCACCCTGCCTCGCGGCGACGCAGCCCGCGCCAGGAGCTGGGACGGAAGATGCGGGGTTCCTTCGCCGTGACGGCGGCGGCCGGGATGCTGGGGATCTCGTGCCCGAAGTCCCCCAGCAGCCGGGACACGTCCCGTCCTGTGGTGGCGCGCCGGGGGCGTTCGGTCCTGGTGGTGGCCATCGGCGGGTTCACCCGCTCCTGCGGGTCAGGGACACCCCGAGGGGCACCACGGTCGCGGCGAAAGACACATCCTGGGCCAGGTCCAGGCGCATGGGGGCGAACCCGCAGCGGCGGATCGCGGCGTCCAGGCGGCGCCCTGCCTCGGCGGCGCTGACGGTCTTGGGGACGGTGACGGTGGCGACCGCGTACGGTTCGGTGAGGGAGTTGCCGCGGGCCAGTTTGGACTCGATCCGACGCACCTTGTCGACCTCGTCGCGGGAGCGGGTGCTGACCCTGCGCCGAGCCCGTGCGTTCAGCTCCTCCCCCAGGTCGGCGGCGAACTCGCTGTTGGTCGAGCGGCGGGCGGCCTGACCGGCGGGCACGATCGGGTAGCAGACCATGAGCGCTCGACGCTCCCCGTCCTGCTGGGTGGACAGGATCGGCGCCAGCGCCCCGATCGCGGCGCCCTTCACGGGGAGCTTGAGAGTGGAGCTGACCGAGTTCCACGCGTCGTGGCTGTAGTGCCGGGGTGCCGGGTCGGCGCCGGAGGGCCCGGCCATCGACCACGGCACCTCGGTATTGACCTGGTCGCCGGCGGCGTGCGCGGCGAGGGCCTCGACGAGGCTGGCGCGGTCGCCGGGCGCGAACCCGGTCCGACAGGCGGTCGCCAGCTCGGCGCTGGTCAACCACTCCACCGAGGAGGCCCCGACCGCGGCCCGCAGGTGGGACTCGGTCTCGGCGGCGACGGCGTGCAGCGCTCGAGCTCGGCCGCTGACGCCGCCGCCGTACTCCTTGGCGACCTTGCTCAGCCGGGACTCGGGCACGACGATGGTGACGAACGACTCGGTGCGCACCGACGCCGCGGTCAGGGTCGCGGCCAGGGTGTCGTTGATGACGCGGGCGGCCGCGGGGGCGCCCGGCTGGCGGTGGCGGGCCATCCAGTCTGCTCGTTCGGCTCCGTCCTCGGGGACGGTCCGCACCTGCAGGATCACTTCGCTGACCAGTTCGGTCTTGACCTGCACGTCCAGCAGCTGGCTGAGGCCGCGGCCGTACCCGTCGCGTTCGGAGGCCTCGGCCAGGCCGAGCCCGGGGTGCACCACGGCGGCGGTCAGCGCCCAGGTGCGGGCGGCGTGGTTCTGCACCAACGCCACCCGGCGGTAGGTCGGCCCGTAGGGGGGACCCTCGTGGACCTCGATGCTGGTCAGGACCCCGGGCAGGTCGGCCTGGGCCGGGTCCCTCACGGCGCCGCGGGTGGCGCGGGCACGGAACCGGGTCCATCCCATCAGCCCCCCGGCCGCGGTCGCGAGGGTCGCGGCCAACCAACCGGTGACCGACCGACCCCGCACCGGGACGGCGACAACCACTGCGAGCAGTGCCCACAGCACCAAGAACAACCCTGCCGAGGCCCACGCCGACCTGGAGACCGCCCCCGCGACCGGCAACACCGCCACGCTGAGCGTGCCCAGCTGCCACCCGGACAGCCCGAAGAACCACCCGATGCGGGCCCGGGAGTAGTCACCGTAGATCGTCATGCACCCATCTCCATCCGTGTCGTCCTGCTCGTGTCGTCGTCATCGCCTTCACGCCGGTGGCACCGCCGCGGCCGCACCGGAACCGGCTGCGCCACCGGCCCCAGGGCCGGTGCCCGCGGGTGATGCTCCCGCCGGGGTAGTGCCGGACCCGGAACCGGTGGGCGCGGCCGCCGGCGGTGCTGGCAGGGGCGCGGCCGGGGCCGGTGCGGTCGGCGTGGTGGGCGCTGTGGGTGCGGTGGGCGCCGGGTCAGGTCCGGGCGCGGTGCGTGGGCTGCCGGTGTCCCCGGTGCCGGAGGGCGATGCGGGTCCCTGCGGGCCGGTCTCGGGGGCGTTGTCGCCACCGTCCTGGTCCTCGCCGCGCTGTTCGGGGTGCCGGTTCCGGTTCCGGTCTGCGCCCCGAGAGCCGGCGAAGTCGGGGACGTAGGTGTTGGAGCCGACGCCCATCTGGTTGGTCAGGTCCGCGCCGATGGTGGCGCCACGGGTGCCGGCCGCAGTCATCGCGCTGAGCCCGAGCGCGGCGACACCCCCGACCGCGGCCGCAGCGGGTCCGAGCGCGGCACCGGCGGAG
Source organism: uncultured Serinicoccus sp. (assembly GCF_947487915.1). Taxonomy (GTDB): domain Bacteria; phylum Actinomycetota; class Actinomycetes; order Actinomycetales; family Dermatophilaceae; genus Ornithinicoccus. The sequence goes on from NZ_CANKYH010000017.1 coordinate 21,387, forward strand.
CTCAGGCCGGACCCCAGTCCCTTGGAGGCACGTGCGCTGGCGTCACCGTCGGTGGAGCGTTCGGCCTGGGACCGCCCGTGCTCGTCGGTGCTGGAGGCGGCGGTCGAGGTCGACTTCTCCGAGGACCCGGACAGCACCCCTTGCAGTCCACCCTGCGCGGCGAGCCCGGCGCGCATCGCCGCGCCAGAGCTGGTGCCCGGGTCGACGAACGCGAGCAGCTTGAACAGCACCAACGGGGAGAAGCAGGCGATGCAGATGAGGAAGACGCCGGGGATGGCCGTGCCCAGGGTCTGCCCCAACCCGTCGGCTTCGTCCAGGACCACCCCGGAGGTCAACGAGACCCCGAGCCCCACCACCAGGGCCATCAACACGGAGGTGAACGCGGCCGCGTGGAACCAGCGCACCGACTTCCAGAACCAGTCGTTGCCGCGGGCGACCAGGCCTGCCGCCGAGACCGGCGCTGTCGCGACCAGCACCAGCAGCGCGGCGGCACGGGCCAGCATCACCAGGAAGTGCCCGATCCCCCCCAGCCACAGGAACAGCCCCATGAAGCCCAGGACCGTGGCCAGCACCCCGTCGGTGAGGTCTTCGACCGACAGGGTGATCTCACCCAGGGGCTCCCAGGCGGACCACGCGGGGATCCCGAGCAGGCCCTGCAGCAGCGCCCCGGACAGCCCCGCGGTGGCGGTGATGACCAAGGCGGCGTAGGAGATCCACGCGAACCAGGCGAGCACGAACTGGCCCAGCCCGACGAGGACCTGCGCGAGGTCCTCGCCCCGGCGGCGGAACGCGACGATGCCCAGGCGCACGAACAGCATGGCCCCCAGCAGCGTCAGCGCGATCCAGAAGGTGATGGCGTAGGCGTTGCCCAACGGCCCGCCCTCGGTGACGTCCGGGGTCATGACGTGGTCGACGATGCCGAGGACGAACTTGAGGAACCACAGTCCCGCGGACCAGATCGCGAACATCACCGCGGTCCAGGCGTCGGCGACGAGCTTTCCGACGGCGGCCTGCCCGAGGAACTCGAACGGGTTCGGGATCATGCCGGTGCACCTCCTGGGGTCGGGCTGTGCTCAGTCGCGGGGGTCGCCGGTGCTGGCCCAGGTGCGCCACCCGGCGCGGGCGGCCAGGTCCGTCCCGGGCCAGGTCGAGGGGGCCTGCGCGACGTCGTGAGTGGTGTCGATGAGCCACCGGTCACCGGCCCAGGTCATGGCCTCGCAGTGCCCGTAGGCGATGCGGGCGTCCTCGGTCCCGCCGGCGCGCACGTCCAGCAGCACGCAGGCCAGGACCCAGTCGTCGTCGTCGAGCCCCTTGACCTGTCCCGCGGCTGGGGCCGCGGTGACGGAGAGGGTGTCGGTCTTGGTCTGCCCGGACTGCTCGGCGGCGGTGAGGAAGACCTGCACGTTCTCGGTCATGACCCACGCACCGGGCTCACCGGGTCCGGTGGTCCACGCCTCGTGGATCTGGTGGGTGACCGGGATGGACATGGCCTGCAGGACGGCGACGTCGATGGCGGCCAGCTGGGCGAGGGCGCCCTGCGGGGTCGCGGGGTACCCGGTGGCCACCCCTCGCGGCCCGGTCCGGTCCGGGGACGGGACGGTGATGGCCGGGGCCGGCTCGGTGGAGATCTGGCCCTCCCGTGCGTCGCTGGCCTGGACCCTCAGCATGGGGGCGGCCGCGATCGCGGCTCGCCGTCCCGGTCCCGCCTGTTCTGGCGCGTCCGTGGCCGGCTCCCCGGCTGCCGTTACGGGTGCGGCCGGACTGGTCCCGGTACCGGCGCCTGCGGCGGTCAGGGCTCGGTAGGTGACGTAGCCCACCCCTGCCAGCAGCAGCAGCGCCACCGCCACGGCTGCGGCGAGGATGCCGAGCAGCCTCCCCCGGCTCCACCCGGTGTCGCCGCTTGTCGGGGTCACCACGAGACGCACCCGGCGCCGACCATGGAGGTCACGATCCCGGGCAGGATCAGGTAGAGGATGACGGCGATGAAGACGATGACGATGCCGACGACCCCGGCCCGGGAGGCGTGCGGCATCGCGAAGACGCGGCCGGCGACCACGGCGGCGATGGCCACCACGATGCCGACCACGAACAGGGCGACGACCGCCCACAGGACGTAGCCCATGATCTGGTCGACGGGGACCTGGGCGCCGGGGGGTGCGGTCGGGCAGACGGTGGCGAAGGACACCGCTTGGTAGGTGGCGGACTGGGAGAGTGTGGTCAGGGTGTTCATGTGTGTCGTCCTCTCTGGTGGTGCTGGGTGGGGGTCTCGAGCCCGGTGAGCTCGAGCACGTGGGTGGCTGCCGCGACCAGGGCCGCGGGCAGGTCCGTGGTGTCCAGGCCTCGCAGGGCCAGGGCCGGGTCGTCGGGGACGCCGACCAGGTGGTGCTGCGCGGACAGGTGCCTGGTCCGGTCCCCCATGCAGTGGCGGATCGTCCTGCCCCACCGCCGCGGGTTCGCGCGGGTGACCGCCAGCACCGGTTCGGTGTCCTCGGCGAGCAGGCTCAGCAGCTGCTCGGCCCGGCGCAGCCCGGGCACGTCAGGTGTGGTCACGACGACGACCGGACCGTGAGAAGGCCATGCGACACCGGCGAGCCACCCGCCGCGTAGGTAGAGCTGGTTGGCGTCCCAGCCGGGATCCAGCACGGTCAGCGACACCTGCTCGGGCGCGGGCACGGGGAGGGGGACCTGGTCGGGGCCGGGGTAGACCTCGCCCTGACGGTCGATGACGATACGGTCGCGCAGGCCACGCAACCAGCCCGCTCCGACGCCGCCGAGCTCGGCGGTGGCGCACCCGACCAAGCCGCTGGTGCTGATGGCGGATGCCTCGACCACCCGCGCCGGGGACGCTGCCGCGGTCGCCAGGGCTAGGGCCAGGGTGGTGGCTCCGGCCGACCCGTGGGCTCCCAGCACGGGCAGGACCGGGTGGCCTGGGTCCCAGTCCGCATCACCGGCGCTGGGCCCGGACGACGGTGAGGGCTCCTCGGTTCCGGGTGCGGGCGGCTCGACGGCCCGGAACTGCCCGGACTGCAACGCGGCCCAGGCGCGCTGCAGCTCAGCGACGGGGCGCGCGCTCACGCCGACCTCCGGGCGTAGGTGCCGCGCAGCTGGGCCAGGGCGCGGCGGGCCCGGCGCTCCACCGACGCCGAGGAGGTGTGCTGGTCGGCGGCCACGGCACGCACGGCCGGTTTGGACGTCAGGCCGGCGTTGGCTCTCCGGGTCACGACGGCGTCGCTGGCCTCGGCCAGCCCGAGCAGCAGCCTGACCTCACGGGAGGGCAGGACCTGGTCCTCGACCGCTTCCTCGAGCAGGTCGTACAGCGCCTCCTGCGCGCCGCGCTGCTCGACCTGGCTGCGGTGACACTCGATCGCCAACCAGGACGCGTCCTGGTCCTGGGTCGGGTCCAGCAGGCTCACCCGGTCGGCCCACGGCGTCGCCCAGCCCAGATGGCGCAGCACGTCGCGGCGGACGTTCATCAGGACGGTGGAAGCGACCTGGATCCGGTTCGCCCACGACAGGGTGCGCACGCTGATCCACAGCTGACCGGCCACCAGCTCATCCATCCTCGGGCACATGGTGTGCAGGTCCCTCGCGATCGCGGTGGCCCCCGGCACCAGCAGCTCGGCCAGCACGCTCGCGGCGGCCGTGTCGTCGGCGCCGTCCACCGCGCCGAGCTCGCCCAAGGCCAACAGGACCTCGTTCGCCTCCACCGTCGCAGCCCCACGCAGCCACTGCGCGAGCTGCTCCGGGTCGTCAACCCGCGCGAGCACCGAGTGACGGGCCACCCACACCGGCCAGGCCTGCACGGCGCGCTGCGCCGGGCTCGGAGACCCGTCGGTCAACCCCAACTGTGTCCGCAGGCTCATCGCCAGCTCCTCTCCACGTCCGCACACCCCGGAACGCTCTCCCCCGGGCGTCCCCGGTTGCGCCCCTGATCCGTGCGTACCCACCCCACGTTCGGGGGGGGGTACGCGCTGGGGACACCGGCAAAGCTGCAGGTCAGGCGGCGCCCCCGAAGGCCCCCTAACTTTTTCCGCGGCCTCCCGAGATGTCGGGCTAGTTGTGCCCTGTTAGTTGGGCATTACGGTACACGAAATCGGCCCGTGGGATGATCCGGGCGTGCCGGTTCGTCGCGATCTCTCAGACGAGGACTCCCAGCAGCGCTGGTCGCAGTCGCGGCTCAGGGTGGGTGCGAACACCCGTCGGCTACGGCAGGAGCAGGGGTTGACCCAGACCGGCCTGGCCCAGCGCGCCGGGCTGAGCCGCAACCAGCTGATCGACCTCGAGCAGGGGCGTCGCGGTCTGCTCTTCGAACGGTTGGAGGATCTGGCGGCAGCTCTCGGGGTGCCGGTCGGCGAGCTGTTCACCACCGCCGAGACGTAGAAGCACCCCCCTGCGCCGGGAGGGGACGTGGTGAAGGGGCTCGGCGCAGGAGGGTGCGGTCGGTGGGTCTCAGCCGGCTCTGCGTGGCTCCATCCAGGACCGGCGGGCCAGGACCTGCTCGGTGCGGGCGGGGAGGTCCTCGGGTGGGGTGCCCTCTTCCTCGGTCCGGTCGCAGACAGCCTCCTGCAGCAGCGTGGCCGCTTCGCCGTGGTGCCCTTCGGCGGTGAGCACGGCCGCCAGGTCCAGGGTGGGGATCTCTTCGTACGGCGCGGCCAGCGTCGCGGTCTGCGCGGCGGCCCGGGCGGAGACCAGGTCCGCGCACTGCAGGTCGTGCACGACCAGGATGTGGGCGACGTCGACGATGGCGCACACCATGTGCTGGTCGACCCGGTCACCCTCGACCAGCCAGGACCAGCCGGTGCGTCGCAGCTGGCTGAACGGCTCGCCGGTGACCAGGCTCAGCGCGTGCCGCAGGTCCTCGATGCCCTCGGCCCCGCCGCGCGCCTCCCCCCGGGCCCGCAGCCGGCGGAACAGGTCGAGGTCGCACAGCACCCCCAGGACCTGGTACACGTTCGTGCCGTGCTCCTGGCGCGCCGGTGCCTTCTGGGCGTGCGGCAGGTGCGGCTGCCCGTCGGTGGCGTTCGGCCCCAGCCACTCCCGGACCCGCCGGATGTAGTCGCGGCACTTGGCTTCGCTGAGACCGAACGCGTCCGCGGTCTGGGCCGGGGTGACCCCGCGAGGGTGCAGCACCAGGTAGGCGAGCAGCTCGGTGAAGTAGGCCTTCCGGTCCGGCAACGGGGCGCCGTATGCCTTCGCGGCGACCGGGCCCAGCAGGGTCAGTCGGGGCCGGCGCGAGTCCCGGTCCCACCAGTCCGCCAGGTCCTGCTCCAGGTCAGGGTCAGCCTCGAGCACGTCCGAGGCGACCGCCTGGGGCACCCGGGGCGCGAGCTGGGCCAGATCCTGCTCGGTGGTGGCGGCGACGTGCACGTACTCACCGTCCGGTCCCGGAAGCAGCGAGGACGCCGACACCATGGCGGCATCGGCGTCCACCAGGTGCGGACGGCGCTCCACGGTGTGCTCGGGCCGCAGCGCACCGGCATCGTCGGCGAAGGACCGCCACAGCTCGTTCTCGGTGCCCTCGCTGGCCACGGGCATGGGCACGTCGTGCAGGTCCTCACCCTGGGCGAGCAGCAGCGCACATCCCTGCGCCTCGTCTGGGGTCAGGCCGGCGGCGACCAGATCCAGCCCGGACTCGGGCAGGCGCAGCCTCCCGTCGCTGCCGATCACCAGCTGCATCATCTGCTCGTCCGGGATGTCCGTGTGCAGCACGAGCGCGCTGCCGGTGCGTCCGGGGTGGGCACCCATCACCTCACGCAGCCCGGCAGTGAGCTCGGTGCCGGCGTAGCCGGGCCCGAGCATCAGGATCCTCGCCGGCCAGGTGTCGTCGCTGGCCAGCATCGCCCTGGCGGTGGCGGTGTCCGTGATCTGTCCCAACCGCTGGTGCACGGCCTGCGCGTCCCGGTGCAGGGCGCCGATCGTCTCCGGGCCGGCCACGTGGACCCGGCTGGAGTTCATCGGCGCGACCTCTTCGGCGATACCCACACAGTCCAGACGCACCTCGGCCGACCATGGGTTGACCGCGATCTCAGCCGCGACGTACCGGGCGAAGTCAGCGGTGTAGTCGGGGTCACCGGACAAGGACACCTGCAGGTCCTCCAGGTTCAGCAGCCACGCCGACCCGTCGTCGCCAGCGCCGATCGAGACCAGCAGCGGCCACGCCGCAGGCAGGTCCGGGCCGCCGGGACCGACCTGGTCCAGACCGGTGCCCGCCGGCAGGGACCAGTGCAACCGGTCCGCTGAGCCCTGCCACGGGGCTTGCAGGTCGGCCGGTTCAGACAGGTGCAGCACCAGCGCGTCCTCGCGCAGCTGGGCGGCGACCAGGACGGGCGTCGGCCCACCGGCGGCGACCTGCCGGGCCGCGAGGCGGCGCAGCGTGGCGTCCAGGTCCTCCAGGGTGGGAGCCGCGACGGCGCCGTGGGCGTGCACGGTCTTGGCGACCGGGGCGAGCTGCTGGGGCGCTGTGCTCACCGTCCGTCCCGGGCGGCGGTGCCGGAACTGGCGTCGCCGACGCCGCCCCAGGGCCAGGAACAAGCCCCCGGCGAGCAGGGCCCCGGACCCGGTCAGCCCGGTCAGCAGCCACGACGGCCCCGCGTCGTCGGTGGCTTCCGCGCCGGCGTCACCGGACCAGGCTCGGTGCTCGGCCTCTTCCCCGGCGGGTGTCAGCGCCCCTACGGCGCCGCTGCCCCCGGAGGTGGAGTCCTCGGACCCAGCGGTCAGGGACGCCATCGACCCGTCACGGGCGGCGCCCACCGGGCCCGCCGGGTTGCCGGCCTGCGCCGTCGACTCATCCGGTGCCGGTGCGCTGCCCCCGACCCGGGCCCCGGTCTCGGCACCACGGTGGGCCCGGTCGACGAGGGGGGCTGCCTGCTCCTCGGGGTGGTCCTCGGGCAGCGTGATCTGCCAGCCCGGGTGGATCAGGTCAGGGTCTTGCAAGGTGCGCCCATCCGGTTGGACGACGTCATCGCTGGC
>NZ_CANKYH010000018.1 GCF_947487915.1 uncultured Serinicoccus sp.
CAGCCCGGACAGGGTGTCCCCCTCCTCCACGACCACCGTGTCCGCGTCCCGCGAAGCCTGCCCGTCCCGGCGCTCGGATGCGGCGGGCGGGGTCGGTCCGACCTCGGTGGCGCCTGCAGACCGCTGGCCGGTGTCGATCGGACCGGTCTGACTCTGCTGCGTGGTCGTCGTCGGGTGCGTCGCACTGGCCGGGGTAGCGGCGTTGACCGCGGCCGGGGCGGTGAGGAACAGCGCGAGGGCGGCGGCGACCAGGCCGTGCGTGGTCGACTGCGGCAGGGACAGGGCCGGGAGCTGGGGTGCTTTCACCCCGCGCAGCTGGGCAAGGATCTCGACCAGGATGCTGACCGCGAACGCTGCCCACACCAGCCAGCCGAGGACCTTCGTCGCGGCCAGCGCCACGGTTCCGTCGTCCCGGGTGGTCAGAACATCGCGCAACTGCCCCAGGTCGGGCAGGCTGCCGGGCAGGGGGTTGCCGCCGAGGGCGATGAGGACGACGGGTAGGCCGACGAGGATCACCGCCAGGACGAGGAGGGCACCGAGCCCGGTCAGGACGCGTCGCAGTCTCATTGTTCGACTCCTTCAAGAGAACGGGTGATCCGTGCCTCGCCGATGCCGTTCGCGGACAGCGACCCGACACCGATGACCCCCAGGAACCGGGTCTGGTAGGTGGCGGTGACCTCGACCCGCACCGTGGTGGCACCGGTCACCACCGCGGCCCCGGAGACGCCGGCCGCGGCGAGGTAGGCGTTGGCTGCGGGTACCGCACCCGCGGTGTCGCTCACGGCACCGACCCCGCGCATCGCGGGACCGGTCTGCACCTGTTGGGCACCGGCACGGGCGGCCTCGCGAGCCACAGACCGGGCCTCCTGCATGGCGTGGATCTGCCCGGACACGTCGACCGCCAGACCAGCCATGATGAGGACCACGGCCGCGATGAGCACCGTGAACACGGTGACGGACCCACGATCAGAGACCGCGGCTGGGCGACCGGTGCGGGGGTGGGGTTGCATCAGGCCTGCCTTCCTAACCCTGCCGGTTGCGATAGGTGTCCAGCGGGGAGGTCATGGTCGAGGTCAGGGTGCGGGAACCGGGCACGCCGGGCATCCCCAGGTCGGACATGTCGACCACGCAGGTGACCGTGGCGGCCACGGTGCCGGGGGTTCCCTCGGGCAGCCCGAAAGCGGCGGTGTCGACGGCCACCGACTGGGTGCCGCACCGCACCGCCTGGTTCGTCAGGGACGCGGACGCCGCCCCCGCTGCGGAGGTGTTCGCCTCCCCCGGTGACCGGGCGATCGAGGCGGCCCGGGCCGCCTCGGAGGCAGCGGCCTGAACGGCCTGCTGGGCCAGAGCCCATCTCCCGGCGAAGATCACCAGGACCACGAACAGGAGCAGCACCGGGGCCAGGACGACGATCTCCAAGGTCGCCGAGCCCCGCTCCGCCCGAGCCCGGCGGCGCCGCGGCCGGTCCGTGGCGTGGTTCGTCCTCATCCGGTGATCCGTTCTACGGGCACGCTGGCGGACTGGACGATCGCGGGTGCCCATCCAGGGATGAGGGACTGGGCCTGGCCGGTGACCGTGACCGTGGCCGTGGTCGCTGACCGGTTCGCAACGGTCCCGGCGCCCTGCAGCACCCCGTCTCCGCCGCCGGCGGTGAGAAAGTCGTCGGCGGCCGCGGCACCTGCCCCGGCGGTCGAGTCCTCGGCGGCCGCGACCCGGGCCCCGTCCTGGGCGGCGCCCAGGGCCAACGCCCGTGCGTGGAACCACAGACCGGCCTGGACGGCCATGAACAGGAACAGGAACATGACCGGGGCCAGGATGACCATCTGCACCGTGACCGAGCCCCGCTCGGTGGACCGGTCGGGGCGTCCCGACCGGTCCACCGCACGATCGCGGCCGCGGTGGCGGCTCATCAGCCGAGCTCGCCGATCTTGCCGGTGGCCCACGCGGTCAGCAGCGCGCCGACGGTGGTGACGAGGGCGACGATGATGACCGCCCACATGATGTGCTCGACGGTGATCGAGCCGCGTTCGCGGCCCTCACGGAGCCGGGCCGCGGTGATGGTGTGCAGGTTGATCGCGGTGCGCTTCATGAACCGGCTTCTTTCTCTGTAGGTGATGCGGGGTTGTCGTTGGCTGCTGGTGTCGTGCCCCAGGGGCGGGTTCAGCGGGTCGCCATACCGGTCCTGGTGTGGTGGCGTGCTCGTCTCGTCGTCGTCTTCCCAGAGGTGCAGGTCAGCCCCCCGTCACCATGCGCAGGATCTGCGGGGTCAGGAGCAACCCCAGGAAGACGGCGCCGAGCATGGTCATCGGTAGCGTCATCCGTTCGCTGATCGCGTTCGCGTCGGCCTTCTGCGCGTTGAGCAGCGCCGACCGCATGCTCGCCGACCGGGCCCGTAGCTGGTCATAAACCTGGGCGCCCTCTTCCCCGGACAGGCGCATGATGTCGGCCAGGTCGTGCAGCTCGGGCAACCCCAGTTCCTCGCCGAGCTCGCGCAGCGAGTCCCAGGGGGTGGTCCCGGACCACCGTGTCCGTGCCAGCTCCTCGCCCAACCGCCGGAACACCCAGGAGTCACCGATCGAGGCGGCCGCCTCCATCGCCTGCCTCGGCGCGGACCCGGCGGCCCGCTCGAGAGCGACCAGGTCGATGAACGCGCCCAGGGACCGGGAGAACTCGACCCTGGCTTTCTTCGCGTCGTCGATCACGTTGTAGGTCGGGATGAACCACAGCACGACGGCCAGTCCGAGGGAGGCCGCGACCGGAAGGTAGAGCGGCAGCCCGGACCAGAACACCATCGGCACCACGCTCAGCAAGGGACCGATGACCAGGCCGATGAAGGCGAAGAGCAGCTTCTCGCCGTAGAACCGTTCCCTGGTCATCCGCAGCACGGCCAGGTCCTGGGCCGAGACCCTGCCCCACACGCGTTCCGGCAGCACCCGGTGCCCCACCGACCCCAGCACGTCCCGGACGTCTGCGTCCTTGGACGCACCGTTGCGGGTGCGCAGGCCGGCGGCCCGGGTGCCGGCCGGGGACAACCGGGTCAGGGCGTCGGCCAGGTCCGGGGCGGCTGGGACCAGGCGGATCAGGATCAGCGCCAGGCCGGCACCGACCAGTCCCCCGGCGACCAGCATCAGCTGCAGCCCGGTCATGACGCGGCCTGCCGTGCGTGAGTGCCGATGAACCTGGGCAGCGGCTTGCCGCGGGACATCACCCGCATCCAGACCAGGGTGGCGACGTAGGCGGCCAGCAGCACCAGCAGCAACGCCTGCCCGAAGGGTGTCCCGTACGGGGCGACGTAGTCCCCGGACAGGGCCAGGAACGCCAGGACCCCGACCGAGATCAGGGTGATCAGGCGCGCGTTGGACCGGGGCTTGGCCCGGTCGGCCTCGATCTCCCGGCGGGCCCGGACCTCCTGACCCACGGACTCGGCCAACGCGTCGAGGACCGCCGCGAGACCGGCCCCCCGGCGCCGGGCCCCGAGCCGCAGCTGGGCCACGATCAGGTCCCCGGTCGCGTCGTCGAGGTCGTCGGCCAGCAGGGTCAGCGCGGACTGGGTGTCCCACCGGGACCGCAACCGTCCGACCAGACGAGACACCTCGGGCCGGATCGGTTCAGGGGTGGAGCGCAGAGAGGTGATGAGTGCCTGCTCCAGGCCGACCCCGGCGGTCAGGACCCCGGCCACGGACCGCACCCACTCCTCCATCGCCTCCAACCGCTTCACCTGTGCCTGCGCCGGGGGCGCCGCCAGCAGCAGCGGCAGCCCGGCCACCGCGGCCGGGACCAGCACCACAGCGACCAGGAACCCGGTCAGCGCCGCGATCAGAGCACCGGCCACGAACCCGGCGGCCAGGAGCACCAGGGTGCGGCGGGACAGGGTGATCGTGCGGGGGCGCGAGCGAGGCGGCCGTGGGGGCGGTGCCGGTCTGCGGGTCAGCCCCAGCGCGATGAGTAGCACCCCGCCGGCGACGAGGGCGCCGGCAAGGCCTGGAACCACCGGGGTCATGCGGCACCCCCTTCCTGGTCCTGCTCAGCCTGGTAGGCGGCCAGGTCGAACCCGAACCGGACCAGGTCGCGGTAGTCGTCGGGCAGCACCCGCGGGAGCGCGACAGCGGCACCGGGGTGGGCCTTGAAGATGTGGGTGTGCGCATAGCCCTTGGCCTGTTCGCCCGGGGTGAGGGCGATGATCTCCGAGACGAACCGAGACACCCGCGCAGTGCCGTCCTCGACGGGGTCGACCTGTTTGGTGACGTGGACGACCACGTCGATCCCGGCGGCTACCGAACGGAGGGCGAAGTCGTGGGTGGCGTGCTCACCGGCCTCCATCACGCAGGTGACGAGCTTGTCCACAGCGCCCAGGGCGTGCGCCGCGTGCGTGGTCGAGATCGATCCCGACCCGGACTGCATTGCCTTCAGCATGGCCATCGCCTCTGGGCCGCGGACCTCGCCGACGATCTGCCGGTTCAGGTTCATGCGGAAGGAGTCGAACAACGCCTCCTCGAGGGTGAACTCGCCGGCCTTGCGGCCGCTCGGACCAATCTCGCCGGACCCGGGCCGGGCCTCCCAGGCGAAGCAGTGCGGGTGCCGGTCGGTCATCTCGTGCAGGTGCAGCTCGTACTCGGTCTCGAAGGTGCCGATGACCTCATACCGAGGGATCTCGTTGCACAAGGCCCGCACCATCGTCGTCTTCCCCGCGCCCTGCGCGCCGGAGACCACCACCGAACGCCCGGAGCGGACCACCGCGGCCAAGAACGACGCAGCGACCGGGCTCAAGGCACCCATCCCGATCAGGTCCTGCAGGCTGACCTGGGTCAGCCGGTGCCGGCGGATCACGACCTGCGGCCGCGGGGTCACCCACGCCTGCGCCGCGAGGCGGGCCCCGCCATCCAGGCGCAGGTGCAGTCGCGGGTGTGAGGGTGAGAACGGGCGGGGGTTGACCTCGGAACGGGTCGCGACGAACGTCAAGAACTCGATGAGCTCCTCATCGGAGTCAGCGACCGGGTCCGCCTCCACCTGACGGCCCCCGGTCAGCTCGACCACGACCCGGTCGTGGCCGAAGATCATCACGTTCTCCACCTGATCGTCGTCGACCAGCGGCTGCAACCGGCCCAGCCCGAACACGGCGTCAAAGACAGCCCTGCCCAACCGGTCCTGATGAGCCAGGGGCCACGGGTCGTTCCCGGCCCGGGCCCGCTCGGTGGACTCCCGGGCCAATAGGTCGGCGATGATCGCCCGGCCGCGTTCCCGCTGCCCATCCCGGTCCTTGAGCAGGTCCCCGGTCGACTCCTGGCTCAACCGGTCAGCCGTCTGCTGCCGCAGCACCGCCACCAGCGACCAGTCCAACCGCCCGGACCGGTCCCAGCCATGAGCCTGCTGGCCGCTCTCCCCTGGGTGGTGCACCGTCTCGAACGGGACGACCGTGGCTCGAGCACCTGGCAACGGCCCCTGACCCGCACCGGGGGCCTGCACAGCCGGTGCCGGGGAACGCTCCCCCGGTGGGAGGGTGAAGGTGCCTCGCCGCCGCCCCGGCCTGGCCGGTGCTGGCGTGGCCTCGGTCGTGCCCCCGGGGGTGGCAGCGGCGAACAGCGGCAGGTTCGTCGGGTCAGTCCCCGGTCCGGTCAGCGGCTGCTCGGTGCTGGTGTCGGTCTCGCTGGTCATGACGCCTCCCGGTCCGGTTCGGTGAGTTCCTGCCGGTTCTGCGTGATCGTGGTCATGGCCGCCTGGTCCAGCCGGCGCAGGCTGCCGACGAGCTGGCTCGCGGCCAGCCGCCGCACCGATGCCCCGACAGAGAACGCGGCCGCCGACTTGGCGTCCAGATCCACCGTGCCCAGAACCTTGGCGCCCAGCACCTGCTCCACCTCACGGGCCGAGTACGGGTGGCCGGCCCCGACCAGGACCACCGCGAACGAGGACCCGGCTCCCGACTCGTCGAACTCGGTCCGCAGCGCCTGCACCCACGAGCGTGCCCCAGCCAGGGACACCAGGTCCGAGCGGCAGGTCACCAGAGTCAGATCCGCCCCATGCAGCAGGGGTGTCGCCGAACCCACCAGCCCCAGCCGGCCCAGGTCGACGATCGCGTCCTGGCCCGTCCCCGACAGCGCCTTCAACGCCCCCAGCAGCGGGTCCCACAACCCACCCAGTCCGCGGGCCTGGGTGTGGGAACGGGGCCCGGGCAGCAGCGCGACCTGGGAGCCCGGCAACACCATCGAGACCGTCGGGATCGTGGAACGCAGATCGCCCCGCCGCTCCGCAGCAACCAACTCCACCAAGGCGTCCGGGGGCGCCACGGCCCCCTGCAGAAAACCAGCCAGAACCGGTGAACCCCCGGTCGGGTCCGCGTCCACCAGCACCGTGGGACGGCCCCGGGTCAATGCCCAACCCAGCGCGGTTGTGGTCACCCCTGGCGACCCGGAGGCGGACGTGAGCGCGATGACCGCCATCAGCCCTCCCGGCTCTCCAACACCAGGGCGACCCGCCCTGCCGCCGCGTACTGCGCCACCGCCGGCGCCTGCGCCGCGTCGATCAGCACCGACACCACCGTGGCCTGCTGGCCCGTGGCCACGTCCGGGGCACGCACCGAGACCACCTCAGCCTCGGTCAGGACCGGATCCTCCACCGTCGCCGGGTCCCCCTGAGCGCCCGCCGTGACCACGACCCGCACCCGGTCCCCAGCCACCAACGGCTCCCCCGGCATCAGCTGCGGAGTCACCGCCACACCCACCACCGACTCACCGTCGGCCGGGACGATCTGCTCGGTCACCGCCTCCTGCGTCAGCAACGACCCGGCGGCCAGATCCAGCGCCGCGCGCCGCCCCACCAGGTCCTCCAAGTCCGAGCCAGGCACCACAGCCAGGGACGGGTCAGAACCCACCTGCACCACCGCCAGATCCTCAGCCCCGATGACCTCTCCGCGCATCACCGTCGACCGGACCGCGACCACGTCCTTGGCCTCCGACGTCGCCAGGTACACCCACACACCAACCAGCGCGCCGAGCACCACCAACGCGACACCGGCCAACGTCAGCACCGGGCGCCGACGCAGCTTCAGCGGTGTCGGCACCGGCGCCGACTCACCCTCCACCATCGGAGGCGTGGTGTTAGGTCCATTTCCGGGGTCGCCAGCACCTGAAGACTGGTCCGCGTCTCGTCTCCTGGACATGCCTGCCTCCCCTTCGCTACGTCGACGCGAGCCTCTCGCGCCTTCTCCGTCTCGTGTCCCGCTGCAACCGAACTAATTGGCCAGGGAGCTACGGTTGAATGATGGCTTGGGCCTCGCCCAAGCGAATGGTCGTCGCCTCAACCAGATCCATCGGAATCTGACCGGACTGACCCATACCGGACCACGTGATGACCCAGAACGAAGTCGCCGACACCTGATAGGTCCCCGGGTCCCCATACCGATGCCCGCAGTCCGGGGAGGCCCGATCACCGAATTCGTCCGCGTACGGGGTTCCCGGGCCCGTGCAGGTCACCAAGGCGCCATCACCCATGTCCCACACCACCTTCTCCACCACACCGGTCGCAGTCACCGAGTATCCGGCCGCGGACGCGGTCCGGCTGACCGGGCCCAACGTGTTCTCGGCAGGGTCATCGACCCACATCCAAGTCGGCAACCCCACCAGCCCGATCCGATCCGGCCCGTCCTCCGGCACGATGCCGATCCCCACCGCCTGCAAGTTCATCTCGGCGATCGCTTGATACGCCAGATCCAACGGGTTCGGGACGTCCTCCCACGGCGGGTTCATCGACCACGCCATGTCCACGAATCCGGGCTCGAGGGACGGGTCGCCCAGCCAGTTACCGCGCACGTAGATCGCCCCCTCGGTGTTGCCCTCCCAAGCCGGGTCAGACTTCCGCGGCTGCGGATCTGCAAGCTTTGCGTAGGCGTTCCACCCCTGTACCCAGTGCCAACCACCCGCCAGCTCGCACGGCACCACCTGCCCACTCACCGTTTCCGTACACGCGACATCCGCCGGCGGTCCCTCACCGCCACCGCCACCGCCACCGCCCGGATCTACCGGATCCCCCGGCACAATGGGGTCTCCCGGGCCTTCAATGACGATTCTGCAGCGTCCAGTTCCTGGATCGATGACCTCACCGGGGCCGCAGACCACCGGTGGCACTGACTCGCCCGCCATCGCCGCTGCGCCTGAGCTAACTGGTGCGAAGATTGCCAACATCATGGTGGTGATGGTTGCTGCCTTCAGGGACCGCATGGCTCGTACTCCATGGGGTCGTGAGTGACGAACAGCTCACCCTCGCTTGTGGCGTCTGGGCCGACCCGATAGGTGATCTGCTGCCGATCTCCCAACTCACCCCGATTCGGCTTCTCACCGTTGTAAGTCACGTCAGACCAGTCCAGGCAAGCCGTCACCTGATAGTCCTCGCCCTCGCCCTCGGCTACGGCCTTGACCGCCGTGACCGTCACGACAGTCTCACCCTCCTGAGCGAGCCCCTCCTCTCGGTCCATCTGCAGGTTGGACACCCACTGCGCGACCGCTTGGCCTCGTGCAACCCCAGCTAGGTCCTGGACTGGGACTTCGGAATTCCTTCGTGCCTCATCCAGGAGTGCCCAAGCTTCGACCACGGCTTGGGCTGCATCTGCTTGCCCTTCGTCTTGTAGTTCGGCAGCAGTCGGATCCGCCGAGGTTTGTCGTGCGTCCTCCGTCGCGCTCGATGTGGCCGTGTCAGTTTCGCGAGTGTCCGACGTCTGGGTGGTCTCGAACGACTCGTTCGGCGCGCCACCCCCGCATCCGGCCAACAGGCCAAGGCACGCCGCCAAGGCCAACCCACTCGTCACCCCGCTGGTACGCATGCAAACCTCCTTCACTACTAGGAAGCCATCCAGGCGATACGGGAAGCATCAGCGTGGTGATGGACGCCCGATGAGCCCTGGCCCTAAGTCGGCGGCGTCCGACGCACTGCGCTTGCCGTAAGGTAAAGAAGCGCCCACCCAGCGTGACGCTAGCCCAGGCTTGTTCGGAGATGACGGGTAGGCGAGTAACGATTCGATCAAGAATTCTGGCCGCGAGTGCCGCGTAGAGCCTGCTCGACGCGCGGCGCAGACACCCCCAGCCGCCCCGCGAGCAGGCTCACACGCCGCGTGAAAACGTCACTCTCGAAGTCCCCATTCTCCCACCGGACCACAGTTCGGGAACTGACGTACACCGTCCGAGCCAGTTGCGCGATTGTCAGACCAGCCGAGAGTCGCTGCTCCCACAACGTCGCTGAGCCAGCAGGTGCAATGAACAAGGTCTCGACTGGAACGTCCAGTATTTCTGCGATGCGTCCAAGCGCCCCCGGGCGTGGAGTCGAACGCCCCGACTCCCACCGCGACACACGTTCGCCGCCCACAACCCCAACCGCCCGGGCCAATTGGTGCTGAGTCAGTCTTGCACGTTCTCGCAGCGACCGCAGACGCTTCGGATCCATGGGGGCGCGCGCGGGAGACATCAGGTCAGCGCAACCGCATCCAGCCCTGGCCCGCGATAGAAGTTTTGTCTCACAGGGCCCCTCGCTACAACGAAGGGATCTGCACCATCAACCGATCCACATCGGCCGGGTTGACACGAATGAGGCGAGGGCCGCTTCGGTATGCCGGGAGTCGACCCTCGGCGATGCGGCGTCGCAGTGTGCGGATACTGATGCCAGTCCGTTCGGCGGCAGCGGCCAGGGACTCGTAGTGCCGAGCCCGTGTGGGCGCGCGTTCCATTGCATAGCTCATGCCACCTACAAGCCATGTAGCGGATGGCGACAGCATCACGTCGAGTTCTGGATTTCAGGGAGGGTTCCCTCGTGGTCCGTTATCCCACCTCGTGCCTCTGAGCGCACGAGCGACGCGGTGACGCAGTGACGCATGTCGAGTTCAGTGGAGGTCTTGGCCGAACTGCTTCTCGAGAGCGGTAGCTACCGCCTCGAACTCGGCAAGGGCCGCTGCAAGATCCTCCACTATCTCGCGGGCAAGGACGTCAGGGGACGGCAGGTTCTCCAGGTCCTCCAGCGAATCGTCGCGCAGCCACGTGATGTCGAGGTTGGCCTTGTCGCGGGCGACGAGCTCGTCGTAGGTGAAGGAGGGGGACGCTCCTTGCACCAAGATGGGGCTGCACGCCTCGGAAGTGTGCGTCACTCCGCCCACTATGGGGCAGGTCAACGGCACTTGCGGACCCTGACTGCGGTGCTCTAAACCACTGCAAAAGAAGCCCGAGGAGCGTGAAGTCCGCATAGCATCCGTGATCCCGCGTACCCGGGGGACCGCCGTGGCGGCCTCTTGCGTCCCGGCAAGACGACCTTGATGTCGTTAGCCTCAGTCGAGTGAAGAGACTGTCCCGTCGACCCGAACAGATCGAGACCCTCAACTTCCACGCTACGGTCGATGTCCCCGCGCTCGGTGAGCAGCGGCGGGTGTCCGACCCGGCTCGGGTCGAGGCGACGGTGGCCCAGTTTGAAGCGGGCCTCCGTGACTCCCTGGAATCGCCGTCACGCATCCGGGGATGGGTGAGCGACCAACTGTTCGGTCTGATCGCCGCCGACCTGGGAGGGTGCAAGTTGGTGAAGCAGGAGGACGCCGGCATCCTGTTCTACGAGGACGAGGTGAAGCTCCCGGACTGGCGGCTGACCCTCGTGTCGGGCGAGAACATCCTGGTCGAGGTCAAGGCCGAAGACGACCATCACGCGCAGGCATTCAAACTGCGCCTGGTCGAAGTCGCCCGGTTGAGGAGGTACGCCGAGCTGAACGACTGTCCGTTGTACATCGCGGTCCACTGGCTCGCGGTGAGCATGTGGACGTTGGTACCGATCGATGACTACGTCCGGGTCGGTGACCACTTCGAGATCGACCTCGAGACGGCCTTCAAGCGCAACCACATGTCCTCACTGCTCAACGACCGCATGCTTGGGCTGACGCCACCGCTGGAGTTCCGCCTGACGATGAAGGAGGTACCGGGTGAGGATCGCGCACCCGAGGTCGAAGGTGAGCCGGAGGAGGATGGAACGAGGAAGCTGTCGCTGGTGACCACCGGTGTCCGTATGTTCGCTGGCGGTGAGGAGATGGTCGACAAGAACGAGACCGCGCTGGTCTGGTTTCTCATTCAGCACGCGCGTTGGCCGTGCGATGAAAGACTGGAGGACTCCGGCGACGGCGTTTGGAAGATGGTGTTCACGATGGCGCCCGACGAGTGCCACGCCGAGCAAGGCTTCGACTTGGTCGGGAGCCTGAGCGAGCTTTACACCCGGATGTTCTACTCCGGCACTACCTCCCTCGAGGACGAGACGACAAAGCTCAGCATCGACGTCGAGCCCGGCACCCTTCCCCGACTCGTTCCGACCGACCTCAAATCCGACCGGCTTCCGCTTTGGCACTTCCACATCAACCCGTCCGCTCCAGTTGCTGTCGAGGACCCCTAAGGTGAGTAGCGGCGCTAGACTAGGACGTCCTCATCGGCGGCACGGAAAGCGGACAGACGGCTGGTGTCGGCCCATCCCAATACCGCCGTGTCGTCGGTTGGCCGCACATGCCCTCTGTCCGCGCAACAAAGCCTCTTCGGTCCTCTGTCCTGGCGCGTTACTGGCTATCGGCGCGATGCAAACCCCCGGCGACGGAGGGCATCCAAGGCGCCTCTTACCGCGTGCCTTTCCGGCGACTATCGAGGGACACTACGGTGTCGGCGCGTTCCCGGCGGAAGGGCAGTTCCTCCGCCGTGGCGTGCCGGACCATGACATCCTCCGCGAATTCAAGGGTCCAGTGCATGACGTCCGCCAGCCCGCGGACTGGGGTCGGTCCGTAGAGAACCTCAGCCATAGCCCGAAGGCCTCGCGGCTTGCTGGGAGCGATCGCCGCCTTCTCCCTGAGTCGCTCGCCCCGGGCGCTCATCTGCCGAAATAGGCTGTGGTAACGGTCATCGTCTATGCGCTCGAGCCGCCGCGCGGCCCGGATGAGCGCGGCGATGGAGACCCGCCACCGGCGCTTCAGCATGGCGAAGTCCTGGAGTGTTGGGTGTTGCGGCATCTCCTTCGATAGGGCCGCAGGCGGGAGCAACAGTTCCGCCGCGAAGTCGTCGGCCTCGGACTCGAGCGCCCGGCTGGCGCCGACTCCGCGATGGAGCAGGAGGTGGCCCATTTCGTGGGCGAGGGACCAGGTCTGGCGATCGCCGGCCTCGGTCTCGAGCAGTGCAACGAACGGGCGGTCGTCCAGCCACACCGAGAAAGCGTCCTTGCGAGTCGCGGCTGCAGGGACCGCCACGACGGTCACTCCCGCATGCTCCAGGAGGTGCAGCAGGTCGCGCGCAGGCTCTGTCGGGGTTAGTCCCAGCGCTTGCCGAAGGAGGCCTGTGAGCCTCGTCGTCTCGGACGCCGGCTCGGTCGGTAGGACAAGGCGTGGACCGTCGAGTTGGCTCTGCAGGTAGGCCGCAGCTTCAAAGACGATCTCGCCGGCACGCTCGGCTTGCCGCAACTCGGCCTTACTAACGGTGCTCCGGCTCCGGAAGTGGAGCGGGTCCCCTGAGAGCTCGATCCTCGGTGGCCGCTCGAAGAACGATGTGGGAAACCCCGTGAGGTCGGCGAATTTGCTCAGTGCGATCTCCGGCAGCTCGTAGGCGTCGCTCTCCGCGCTAGACCAGCGCGACTGGCTAACCCCGATCTCGACCTGTACCGCTCGCTGTGTGAGCCTGCTGAACTCGCGCGCCTGTCGAAGCCGAGCTCCGTAGATCACGCCTGCCCTTCCTCCCGCTTATCACCGTCGTCGCGTCGAGAGTAGGTGAGATCTGCGCGGCGCGCCTCAGCGGGGTGAAGGTCGTGGGACCAGTCGGGCTCGACGCACGCCGGCCGGCCTCCGATGCGGAGTGGACGCACTAACCGCAGCCGCATTAGATCCGTGCCGCTCTCGGTCCACTGCAGGATGAGGTGGTTGCGCTTGGTGCCTGGCAGAGCGCCGGCTGCTTCCTCGTCGGCAGCCAAGGAGGAAAAGAGTGCGCCAGGGCTCCAAGCTGAGCGCTGAGTGACGAAGCTGCGCGCGCGCTCGCTCGTCGGTGGAGGGATCAGGCGTTCGACTGTGTGCCACACCCGGACGACGTCGGTGCTCGTCGTGAGGATCAGGCCGCTCATCGCGAACCCTAGGTTGTCCTGTTCCTCGAGGTCAGGGTTCAACTGCTTCAGCTGCTCCATGGCCTCCCGCCGCACGGAGTGATAGAAGTGATGCATGTCCGCAGTGGGTGAGTAACCTAGGCGTCCGTGCGTTGCCGTCGCCGCGCGGAGCCCGGCGAGTAGGGCTTCGCGTGCCGCATCGCACAACTCCTGAACTCGCTCAATGGTGGCCACAGGGCCAACGTCTAGTTCCATGGATAGATCATATACACGTCTACCTCACTCGCGAGGATCCTGAGCGGTGTGTCGTCGTCTCCTTCCGAGGGGCGCGCCGGCACGCTCTTCGCCGCGAGTAGCGCGTTGGAAGCACCGCGTCCTACCGCCGCGACCGGACGGGTTTCTGGGGTCGGCGTTGCGTCGTGGGCGCCGACAACCTCGTCGCGCGTCGTCGCGTTGGCGGCGGGCACCGACTGGGCGCGGATCCTGGTCGCCGCGGGACGCGACCATGTCCACCACGACCAGTTCCACGACGGCACTACCGTTCCAGCCGTCCTCGATGACCTCCGCACAGCTCGCGGCTGTCTCGTTCCTGGCCCGGTACGCCGGAACCACCCACTCCCTGTACCGGGCACAATTGGGCCGCTGGTTCGCCTGGTGCGAGACCAACGGGTCGGACCCACTGATGGGATACAACGAGCGCACGTCGAGCTCTACATCCGCGTGCTTGGGGACGCCGGCCTGATGCACTCCTCGGTGAACACGATGATGCACGCCTTCCGCGGCTACTTCCGGTTCGCGCACATCGACGGCACAATCCCCGCCGACCCGGCCGTGTATGCCCAGCTTCCGAAGGTCCACCGGGACGAGTCCCGCACCAGGGCCTGGACCGACTGGAGCTGATCCGCTTCCTCCAGGTCGCCCAGACCATCACCGTCCACCACGGCGCACTGGCCTACCTGCTGGGCATCAACGCGCTGCGCGCTTCCAAGGCGGCAGCCGTGCGGATCGAGGACTACATCGACGTGCTGCGCGGCCACCGGGTGCTGCACCTTGTCGGCAAGGGCAACAAGCCTGCCACGATGCCGCTGACCGTCCCCGTCTTGCGGGTTCTGGAGGCCTGCCGTGGTGAGCGCAGCAGCGCGCCTCTGGTGCTGCACCCGCTCGCAGGCAACCGATCGACAGACGCGACGTCTACCGGATGGTGCAACGACAGACGCGACGTCTACCGGATGGTGCAACGCATAGCGAAGAGCGCGCGGATCCCCCGGCACAGCAGCCCACACTCGCTACGGCACGCTGCCATTACCAACGCCCTCGACGCCGGCGTCCCACTACGCGACGCCCAAATCCTGGCCCGGCACGCTGACCCAAGAACCACCGAGCACTACGACCGGGCCCGCGGCAACCTCGACCGCCACGGCGTTCACTTCCTCACCGCCTACGTCGCCGGCGTCTGAACCTGTCCATGGTCCACCGTTGGCGTCAGTTCCGCCCAGAAAGGGCGAGATCGTCAATGACCGGCAGGGTCACTTGAGAGGTGGCTCCCCGGTAGCCAACGTTCCGTTTCGCGCGAACCCATCCCCTAAAACGGGTCTGTCCGGTTCGTGGGGCACCGGCCCTTCCGACGGATCGGCGCCGGGGACCCAGCCGCCGGCGAGAGTCATCGTCCTGTTATTCGGCTCGTAGATGGCAGGCAACCTCGTGATATCGACAACCACAGGTACTTGCGTCGATATTCCGGATAATACACACGAGCCGGTCGGGAGAATCGGCAGAGACTCGAACGACACACGGTCGAGGTAGGCGACGGCTCGCTCAATGGCCAAAATATCCAGGTTGTTCACCAGGCGGTGTAGGAAGTAGTTGTGCAATTGCGAGATGATCGTCTCGGAGATGTCATGCGGCCGCTGGCTCGCGATCGTAAGGAAGACGCCGAACTTCCGCCCTTCTTTGATGATTTCCTCGAAAGTCTCAAGGCGGTAGTCCTTCCAGGCTTCGCTCTCCCGTGAAGACGCGCTGGAGAGGATGTTGTGCGCCTCGTCGACGACGATGTTCAAGTATCGCGAAGTATCAGCGTCGCGCTTCTTCTCATCGTATAGTTGACGGCAGATAAGGAGAGGTATGACCTTGCGCATTTCGACGTTCACGTCCCGGAGCGAGATCACAGTGAGCGGTTTGTCGAGGAGTGGTTCGTCTGACACCTTGATGAGTCGCTTGACACGGGGCATCCGCGACTCGAGTCGCTTGATCAGCGGGCCAAGGTGCTCGCGATTTGCATAGCCGTTGAAGATGTCGGAGTAGTACTGCAGTACGAGCTTAAAGCGGATGCGATCGACGTCCTGCAGGGCGCTTGGGTCGATGCCAAGCGCGCCGATGCGGGTGTAGGTCAACTCTTGGAAGAAGCTGTCGTGATTCGGGTCGTTCGCGTATCGGGCGACACCACCGGCACGGTAGTAGAAACATTTGCTCATCGAGTGATAACCAAGGTGCGATTGGATGTCTCGGATGTACTCATTCAGTTCGTGCGGCGCCCCTTGGCCCATGCACCCTTCGACCTCTTCGAGGAACTTGACCACGAGGCCTTTGTCCAGCGCGGGATCACTACTCCGTATCGCTGCATACACAATGCCGGCGACAGCTGAGGCCAGATTTTCCCCAGTTTCGAGCTTAGTCTCCCAGTAATTGCTCTGCAGCGTCCGCTGGACGAACGGGGCCTGGGTCTTTTCGGTGGCGTCGAGTAGGACAGTCCAGATGACAGGATCCTCCATCGCCACCTTATTCAGCGGCAGCCGGTCGCCGTCATCGGTGCGAGTAGAGAGTATGAACTGGGTTTTGAGCTCGTTATCGGCGAGCACCGAACTGTTGCATTCGCCCTGCTCTGCACCAGGTCGGTTGACGTACTCGCCGTTGAAGTCCATGAGCAACACGCGGGCACCCATTTTGAAGGACTGAGAGTCACCGTAGGCCGCAAACAGCTCGTGGTAGAGCTTCGTAAGCGTGTAGGACTTGCCGCTACCCGTGTTGCCGAAGATTCCGATGTGGCTCGCGAAGAGGGCGTTCACACCGACGCGAACATCTTGGCCGTGCTCCATCGCGAGCTGGCCAATCGTGACCGCCCGATCCGTCGAGTCTACGAAGCTGTGAATGCGATCGAACTCGTCTTCATCGAGCAGGAAGCTCTCGTTGCCCACAAGGGGCAGCTCGCGGACACCGCGGCGGAAATGGCCGCCGGACATGAAACCGATGAGGCTGACCGTGAGGATCCGCTCGACGCGGTCTCGGGAGCTTCGATAGGCGTCACCACCCCGCGCCTCAGCGACTTCTTCGCCATCAACCTTCGCGACCAACTCGGCGAAGCCCTTGGTGATCTTGAGGTAACCCCCGACTCCAACGTTTCGGAGGAGTCTGCCCCGATAGATGAGGTGCGCGCCGTTCTTTGCCTTGTCGACGCGAATGCGGACGGTCCGACCCTGGATACCGACCACCTCACCAACCCGAAAGACGGCGTCGCGCGTGAGGAGCTCGTGGTCAATCATCGAGGTGGACCAAGGGCTCTTGTACCGACACCCTCACATCAAGCGTTTGCTTCGCTTCGGAGGTGGCAGGCACGATCTTGGCGAAGAATTCACTGACAACCGTTGGCAGGTCGAAGCGCAAGGCTTCCTCACCAGCGGGAGGCGCGGGCGGCGCAACCAACCGGATATTGCTGTTGGTGATCGGATAGCCATCGAAGGCCGACTCGATGTCCGTCGCGCTGCTCGGGCTGTACGCGAAGATGACGATCTGCAGCGTCGGGTTCGTGCGTGCCGCTCGAACCATGAGTTCACGAATGTGCTCGTCTCGGCAGGAGAACCCGACGACGAACAGTACGGCATTCTCCTTCTCCAGTTCGTTGGAGAAGAGCCGGAGCAGGTCGTAATAGTTTTGGTTCAGCACTGTCTGCTGAAACTTCGCCTTTGTGGGGTTGACGATCGCCAGCTGGTCATACGCGTCAAGAAAGGGTCTAAACACCTCGGCGGCGTTCTCGGGGATTGGCCCTGCAAGCAGGTCGTCCAACGTGGTGCCTCTACCCACGTCGACCAAGATTAAGTCGACCCTCTCGAGTTCTTCGGCTGCCGCCGCCACTTGCTCAAGGCGAACATCAAGGGATATCCCGGGGCGGTTCTCGCCATCTCTCTCGGCCGACCAGCTGACAGACCCATGCAGCTTCAGCAGGTTGAAGGTCGGCACTTCGGAGAGGTTGTCGTACTGCAGGCTCCGACGCGAGACGACTGAGCCAAAGTTCGAGGTGCTGAAGCGCGGACGCAGCCGGCCCGAAAACCCATCGTTCAGATGGACTTGGAGCGCCTCCGCCGCAATCTCGGTCGCCAAGTCTACATTGGTTGTAAACAGGTTGACCTGCTTGTTCAGGATCGAACTGCGCCGTTCGAGCAGCAGCCGGTTGATTGTCTGCAGGAAGTTCTGGTAGCGACGCAGTGTTTCTGGGGCGTCGCCATCGCCGTCGAGCAGCTCCTGATTCCTTAGGACCACGCTGCGGAAGAATCCTGAGTAGATCGACGCCCGAGCGTAAGCCCTTGCGTCATCGTCTACGTCGGCGGCATCCAGTCTCGTGAGGAGGTTCTCGATGTCACCGAGCAGTCGAAACATGGGGGCGGAAGCACCAGCGCCGAGCAGGAATGACAGGTGCGCGTCCTGCACGAGGTCGCGCAGACGCTCATGTGTCAGTCCGTGGGATACAAGCGTCATGCAGTGGCCTCCGTCACGTGATGCGAACGCTTCTTGCAGGAGGCTAGCCGAAAGCACCGCAGTTCTCGCGCCGAGGCAGGTCGCGTCATCGCGCCGCCTACGGACTAACCCGTCTTGCGTAACCGGCCATCCTTCCTGTTTGCGAATGGGCGCTTCCCCCAGTCGGAGACGAACTGTGTGATCAGTTCAGACTCGACGTCTTCTGGGTCGTCGTCGAGCGTTTCGAACCAGGCCGTGAGGAAGGTCAGGCTCTCGGCCAACTGCCAGATGTACCTCCCGCACCAGCGCCCGACAGGGGCGCCGGCGCCGTGCTTACGGAATTCGTCGAGGCGCGTTGACAACCCTCGCCTGCCGGAGGCCCGGGCGCTTGCTTTGCCGATGTAGAGAACGGGTGCGCCGTTTACCCAAGCCGAGTCAAGGAGGTCCCGCGTGACGGAGGGGTTCTTCCCCTTGAACCAACCCGCGGGGTTGGTGTCAAGGAAGGCGGGGCCCTCTGGTTGCTCGCGCAGCACGACGTATACCCCTGGTCCGCGAGGTACGCGTGCGGCAGGGAGGTCGACGAAATGGACGAACCCCTCGAAGCCCACGGTGCTCAGCCCGTCGCGCGACGAGTCCATGCCCCTCAGTCTGCATCAGGACCGGGCACCACGCGCCAAGGGCGGCCGACACGGGCGCGTCCTTCCGCCGGAAGCGACACGGGCCGCGACCGTTGCGCCCCTGACCTTGCAAGGCGCCCGCAGCCGATGACTGGGACCCCCGGCGGTCAGCGCTGCCGCTCAGCGACATCCAGCAGCAAGTGGACCAACTCGTCGGGCCGGTTCGTGATCCCGAAGAAGCCGGCCGGTGTTCCAGCCTGCAAGCTGCCCACGTAGCCGATCACTGGAAGATCCGGACGCTCGCCCGCCAAAGCCTCGGCCATGTCTCGACCGGCGGTCGGCGACTCAGGCCGAGCGAGGTCGGTTATCAAGACCGTGGGATCGACCGCACCCATTAGTGCGTACGTCTGGTCGGTGCTCGCGGCGACGGCGACATTCACGCCGAGATCCCGGAGATAGGTGCGCTCTACGCGATTGTTCTCCGGCTGGTCGTCGACCCATAGCACGCGAGATCGCATCAGCTGCTCGTGGTTGCGCGCCACCCGCTGCTCGACGGTGCGAACCGCACGTTCGGACACCGGCGGCCGATCGGGAGCCTCCCGCAATGGCTCGGCAGAGACTTCGATGACACCGGCGATGCCGATCTTCGTCGCCCGCTTGGCGAGGCCCTTGATGGGGTCCCAGAGCAAGACCAGGGCCACCACCAAAAGCACCAGCGTGATCAGCGGCACGACCTGCTCGATCAGCGCTACCCAGATGACGTCGCTCACCATGGATCCAGCTGCTCGACCACCATGAGGGCAGCCTCGACTGACGGTCGTCGCTCGGCACCGAACTGCAGGCCGAAGCTGGACGGTGAGCGCCGCAGCGCGTGCAGGGTCAGCAGGACCTCTGGATCAGTGGCCGCGATGGGTCCGGCGCCGATGTCCCAGGACTCCTTGTCCAGGCGGGCTTGGTCGAGGACGTCCTGGACTGATCCGAGGAGGGCATCGACCACCGCTGGCGCGGACGGCTCACTGATCAGGCCGAACTCCGTGGTGTTTCCACCGCGGACTGCCCCGTGCAGAAGCCGGAGGTTCACGCCGTATGGCGCGAGCCCGCTACGTGAGTACTCAGGGCCAGCGAAGTCGTCCGGGCCGAGCTCGTCGTCAGCCCGTCCCGCGGCGATGCGCAAGAGCTCACCCGGGTATCCCGTCGCCTCCACCTTGTAGCGCACGATGTCGTCCTCGCCAGCCAGGAGTTCGCGCAGCGTGTGGTGGTCAAGTGCGGCGGCAGCAAGCGGCCAGCCAGGGTGCTTGACCTCTGCCAGCCACCGTGTCGTGGCCCGGGCCGCGTCGCGCGCGGCCTCTTGGTCGATAAGTGCGACCATGCCGATACCACGCAACGCATGGGCGGCGATGTAGTCCGAGACTTCGCCCCGACGCGGTTCCGTCGTCCGCATCGCGTGATCGGCGGCCATGAGCATGGCGCTTGCGGTCGTCTCGACGACCTCGGGCCGCAAACCGAGCAGGTTGATCGCGTCGCGGAGGACTGGCACTCACACCACTCCCCGTGCAGCGACGATATCCTCGGGCGGGATGTAGCGTCCGGCCGCCTCGTTGTCGACGATGTCGCTCGGCTTCGGTGGCCAGATGCGGTTCTGCAGGGCGCTCACAATGTCGCCAGGGGTGTAGAGCTCCGCTCTTCGAAGTCGACGGGGCGGCACCCGGATCGGGACCGCGACCTCGCCCTCAGCCCGGAACCGTGACCATGCCGGGTGCTGGTGCACGTCCCGGACCTCCTCGCTGAACTCCGTATGCAGCCCAGCAGGTTTGCCGAGCAGGAAAACGTACCCGTAGAAGAGCCACCCCGGCGCCTGAAACCCCCGCGTGGCAAAAGCCAAGGCAGTGTCGATCGCGAACGCCGCATGGTTCTGCTTGTGACGCTCCTCGTAGGTGCCCGCCGTCATCGAGATATACGGAGAGTCGTTCCGCATGAACTGATGACGGTGCCGGTGGTCATCGAGTGCTTTCGGACCGAGCAGATGCTCAGCACCGTCAGTGTTCGTCACGCGGCCATTTCGAACAGCCGCGCACAAAAGCCCGGACCTGCTCATGATCTCGGCGACCTCATCGCTGCCCTGGTCACGGCGCAGACCGGATACTCCTCGGACGACCATCTGTAGGATCATGCCGTCCTCCCTCAGCCGCGACTTGACTCAAGAAGATGGTTCCAAAACCGTGTCGCAGTGGCAAGGGTCCACCATGTGATCAAGACGTAGGTGCCCTCACCTACCCGCCCGGGCTCGCTCACAAGACCCCGCGGGCCTCAAATGAGTTGTCTGAAGGTGAGGGAACGTCATTCCGCCGCCAGTCGCGCGCATTGAGACGGGTACGCGTGCGGTCTTGCCGGCGGATCGCTCAGGCTCAGGCTGCTCGGCCCGGGCCGCATTCCTATGCGCTGCCAAGCGGCAGAACGGAGCATCAGTCCCGTGGGACCGGATGGCAGGTTGCCGTTGGGTAGGCTGGGCAATGTGTCCGAGGTGATCCGCTTCCCGAGCCGCCACACAACCTTGGCCGAGCCGTTGTGGCGTGAGGCGGTGGGTGACACCGTCCGGCAGGAGCGACTCGACCGGGGCGAGCGGATCATTGACGTCGCCGAGCGCGCGGGCATTGCGCCGCAGTATCTTTCGGAGATTGAGCGTGGCCGCAAGGACCCTTCCTCCGAAGTGCTCAGCGCGGTCGCCGGCGCTTTGGACCTTGGTGCTGGTGAGGTCACGCGGCGGGCTGCCACGCAGATGAGTCGCGGCCCGGTCTGCCTGGCGGCCTGACGCTCACTCGCCATTGCTGACGCGGCTGGTGTAGACGACGTCGACGACGCCGTAGTTCACGGCCCCCTCTGCAGTGAGGATCAAGTCGCGCTCGGTGTCCTCCCGGATCTGCTCTCGTGGCTTGCCGGTATGAGTGGCAAGGACCTCCTCGAGCATGGTGCGGACCCGTTCGACCTCGTCGGCCTCCAGGATCAGGTCGGGGATCGCGCCTCGTCCCTCGGCGGCAGGCGCGTGGATGACGACCCTGCCGTGCGGCAGGATCGCCCGACGCCCGGCCTCGCCACCGGCGAGCAGCACAGCCGCCGTGGAGGCAGCTTGTCCCACGCAGGTGGTGTGAACCTCCGCCCGCACGAACTGCATCGCGTCGTAGATCGCCAGCATCGCGGGGATCGAGCCGCCCGGGGAGTTGATGTAGAGCTGGACCGGCTGGTCTGGGTTGTCGGACTCCAGGTGGATGAGCTGGGCGATGATCGCGTTGGCGACGCCGTCGTCGATCGGGGTGCCGAGGTAGACGATGCGGTCGGCGAGCAGGCGGGAGTAGATGTCGACCGTGCGCTCTCCCTGGTGGGTGCGGGTCGTGACGTAGGGGATCGAGTAGCTGCTCATGGACGCCCTCCGAGGCCGACCGGCCGGTGTGCGACCGGCATCACCTGGTCGATGTCGTTGATGAGGTGGTCCACGAACCCGTAGTCGATGGCCTCCTGCGCGCTGAACCATCGGTCCCGACGCGAGTCGCGTTCCACGGTGGCCACGTCCTTACCGGTGTCCTCGGCGATCAGGCTCAGGACGGTGTCACGGGTATGCCGCAGGTCGTCGGCCTGGATGGCGATGTCCATCGCCCTGCCACCGATGCCGGCCGACCCCTGGTGCAGCAGCACCTTGGAGAGCGGCATCGCGAATCGCTTCCCCCGGGTGCCCGAGGACAACAGGAACTGACCGGCGCTGTAGGCCATGCCGACGTTGACCGTGACCACGTCGTTCCCGATCGCTCGCATGCAGTCGCGGATGGCAAGCATTCCCGGGACCGAGCCGCCGGGTGAGTTGATGAGCAGCCTGATGTCCGCCACCGGGTCCTCGACGGCCAGCAGGAGGAGGCCGTTGCACAGCCGGTTGGAGTTCCAGTCCTCCAGCGGCTCGCCCAGGAGCAGCGTGCGACGCTCGAACAGACGTCGGTACATCTCTTCGTCCAGTGATCGTCCCGGGGGTGCTGATTCGGTGCTCATGTGACCACTGTCAGTGAATGCCTCCGTCGGGACGTCGCTGCGCTGCTCACAGCGGCGCTGCTGTGAGCAGCGTCGGCGAGCGTGGCTAAACGGAGGTTCTCAGGGGCTCGAGCGCGGAGAGAATGAGGTCGAGGCCGAAGATGAACTCCTCTGCCGGGTCGTAACCGGTGGCGGCGAGCGTCGCGGCGGACTCGTGGAGGTAGGGAAACTGGTCGGGAGGGAGCTGGGGCAGGTAGACGTCCTCGACCATGTCCGCGAGCTCGTCGGCGGTGTCGAACGGGAGGGTCGTTTCCTGCAAGGCGTGCCCGTAGACGTAGCTGTCGAGCAACCAGTTGGCGTGCGTCGCCATCGGGACCGTGAAGCCGGACCTGCGCAGGCAGGCGGTGACCGCTTCGCGGTGACGGAGGTTCGCGGGCCCCGGCGTCGTCCGCGACTCCATCAATCCGGTCGCCCACGGGTGGCGGGTGAGAACCTGCCGGGCCGACACTGCCCGCCGTCGCATCGCCGTCTGCCAGTCACTCTCCTGGGGAGGAAGTTCGATCTCCTCGAACACCACGTCGATCATGGCGTCCAGCAGTTCTTCCTTGCTCGCCACGTAGTGGTAGAGCGACATCGCACCCACGTCGAGCACGCCTGCCAGCCGGCGCATGCTCAGCGCGTGCACCCCGTCTTGGTCGGCGAGCCGGATGGCCTCGACCACGACCCGATGCCTGCTCAGACCCGTCTCCGACGCGGGCTGACGTTCGTTCCCCACAGGCACGGGTGACCTCCCTTCCTCAACCCTCTTGACAATCGTACAGCGTACGTCGATAGTACGTCGTACGACTGGTGCGTACACCGTACGACGCTGTCGGCTGTTGAACCTATGACGTAAGGAGACTTCGGTGAAAGCCGCGCAGTCATCGGATGATCCAGCGCGCCAGGCGGCGGAGGACAGACCGGCAATGATGCGGGCCGTCGCGCAGCAGCGCTACGGCCTGTCCTCGGTGCTCGAGACGATCGAGGTCGACGTGCCGTCGCCCGGTGCGCGCGATGTGCTCGTCCAGGTGGGTGCGGCCTCGGTGCATCTCGGTGACTACTTCGTCATGACCGGGAAGCCGTATGTGCTGCGCCTCGTGTTCGGGCTCCGCCGGCCGCGCCACGGGATCCCGGGCCGTGACCTCGCCGGCGTGGTGGCAGCGGTCGGGAAGGAGGTCACCGCTGTGAGGCCCGGCGACGAGGTGTTCGGCTGGAGCACGGCGGGAACGCTGGCGGAGTATGCCTGCGTCCCCGCGGACCACGTCGTGCCCGTACCTGCCGGCACCTCGGTCGTGGAGGCGGCTGCAGTCCCCACATCGGGCCTGACGGCGTTGCAGGCGATGCGGGACATCGCGAAGGTTCGACCTGGCCAGACCGTGCTGATCACGGGAGCGTCGGGCGGGGTGGGCTCCTTCGCCGTGCAGATCGCCAAGTTGCTCGGCGCGGAGGTGACCGGTGTATGCAGTAGCCGCAACGTCGACCTGGTCCGCTCGCTGGGGGCCGACCACGTCGTGGACTACACCAGGACCGACTTCACCCGCGTCGACAACGGCTACGACGTCATCCTCGACAACGTGGAGTCCCAGCCCCTGGCAGCTGTCCGCAGAGCGCTGACGCCTGCCGGCACCCTCATTCCCAACAGCGGACGCGGTGGCCGCTGGCTCGGGCCTCTCGGCCGGATCGTCAGAGCGCGCGTGCTGTCCGGGTTCACCCGTCAGCGACTGAAGCCTTTCGCATCGGTCGAGAAGCCCAAGGACCTGCTCGCCCTGGCCGACCTCCTCCTGACTGGGCAGGTCACACCCGTCATCGACCGCACCTATCCCCTCCACGAAGCAGCCGACGCCCTCCGCTACGTCGGGGCCGGCCACACCCGGGGAAAGGTCGTGGTCACCATCTGAGGACCTCGACGACAAGAACGACACCTCGTGCCCTTTCCACCCTCAGACCTGACGTCACTGCGGCTGAAGGACCCCTCTTCCTCGGAGAAGAACCGATGACCAACCGAACGAACACCCCGGACCAGCTCGATACCCCACCGATCCCCGTGCAGGCCAAACTCGCCGCAGCCTGGACCAGCTTCATGTTCCTCTACGTCTACGTGGACATTCTGGCCCTCTACAAGCCCGGCGTCGTCGACGGCATCCTGGCCGGGGTCGTCTGGGAGCTCGACATCACCCCCACCTGGGCCATCTCGGCCTTGACCCTCCTGGCCATACCCATCCTCATGGTCGTCCTCTCGATGACCCTGCCCGCCCGGGCCAACCGCATCACGAACCTGGTCGTGGCCGCGCTACAGATCCCCTTCGCGGCGTTCAACGCGGTGGGGGAGATAGGCGAGCCCTGGATGTACTTCTACGTCCTCGGCGTCGCACTGGAAGTCGTCGTTCTCGCCTTCATCCTTCGCTCCGCCTGGACCTGGCCACGCCGCACCGCATCACCTTCGACCCCCGTCCCCGAGGGGCGCCCCGCGCCGCAACAGGCATGACTACCCGCCTCGCTGTGCTGCCGGCGGAGAGCAGCAGGTCATGACATCCCTCACTCCGCCCGCGTCGGCCCAAGGCGGCGCCGAACCTGACATCCCAGCCGAGAACCCGATCCCTCAACTCACCCTCCCCGGGGTGATACGAGTCTGGGCAGCGGCCGCTGTACCCATGGCCGGGTTAGCGTGGGTGCTCGCGCCACTGCTCGCATCCGGATGGGACTCTCCCCTCGCCCTCGCGCAGTCCCTCATCGTGCTGCTCACTGCGGGCATGGTCTGGCAGTTCGTCCTGGTGAAGCGCCCCAGCTTTGCGGCCGCTCCTATACGGGTTCCGGCTCTCGATTGAGGGCGGTGTAGTAGGTCTGCTCGAATTCCGCGGGGCTTTGGTAGCCGAGGCTACTGTGCAGCCGGCGCTGGTTGTACCAGTCGACCCAGCCGGCGGTGGCGTACTCGACGTCGTGGACGCCGCGGTAGGGCCCGTCGTGGAAGACGGTGGTGCGCACACACTCGGTCTTGTAGAGCCCGATCACGCACTCCATGAGCGCGTTATCGTACGCATCGCCGACCGACCCGATCGAGGGACGGATGCCCTCCAGCGCGAGGTGCTCGGTGAGCCGCAGCGAGGTGTACTGACTGCCGGCGTCGGCGTGGCCGATCAGCTGCCCGGGCAGCACCGGGTGACCCTCCCGGGCACGCTGCCAGGTCGCCATCCTGACCGGCGTCATGACCAGGTCCACGTCCTTGGTGCTGGCGGCGTGCCAAGCCATGATGCGCTGGGCGTACACGTCGACGACGAACGCGACGTACACCCACCCCGACCACGCCCGGACGTAGGTGAAGTCCATGACCCACGTCCGGTTCGGGGCCGCGGCGGTGAAGTCGCGGTTCAGCAGGTCCCCGGCGCGAACGCCGTCCTTGGCCGGGATC
The DNA here is from genome assembly GCF_947487915.1 of uncultured Serinicoccus sp. Lineage (GTDB taxonomy): Bacteria > Actinomycetota > Actinomycetes > Actinomycetales > Dermatophilaceae > Ornithinicoccus. The sequence goes on from NZ_CANKYH010000018.1 coordinate 25,870, forward strand.
GTGGTCCGGATGCCCTTGCTCCGACGGATCCCGGACAGGCCCAGGGCCCGCATCGCCCGGTCCACGCTGCCCGGCGAGACCGAGGGCATCCTGCGGGCGACCAGGGCCGTCATCTTCCGCCGCCCGTACAGGCCCTCCGGGGTGAGCCTGCGTCGACCCGCAGGGTCGGTGGTCCAGGCGAGGTCGCGGACCGTGTCCATCACCCACGCGTCCTGCACCGTGCGGTCCGCGACCTGGCGGCCGGACCGGCGCCAGGTGCGGTAGGTGCGCTCGGCGACCTGCAGGCCCTGCTGTCGCAGGACCCGGCAGACCGACCCGACCGTGCGCCCCTGGGCACGCTGGGTGTCGATGAACGCCACGATCATCGGTTCCGGGGGTCGAGCTCCCCGATGCTCCTATGTCAAGGCCGGCGTCTCAGGCGGCCTGCTGGATGTGGGTGGAGGCTGGGATCTGGTCGGCG
>NZ_CANKYH010000019.1 GCF_947487915.1 uncultured Serinicoccus sp.
ACCAGCCCTACAACCCCGACCTCCACGGCCGCCTCAACGACCTACAGAAAACCGCAGCTTGACATAGGGCTCTCAGGAGGCTGCCAGCCGGACCGTGTGGGCGTCGGGGATGGCGGCGTAGCGGTCGGGGGTGCAGGTGAGCAGGATGACCTGCACGTCCTCACCGGCCGTGCCCCGGGCGAAGGAGAAGACCCGGCCCATCTGCTCCAGGCGCCGTGGGTCGGAGTAGCCCAGGGCGTCGTCGATGACCACCGGCACCCCCTGGGCCGGGTCCACGAGGTGGGCCACGGCGATCCGGGCGAGGATGCCGAGCTGCTCCTTGGCTCCGCCGGAGAGCTCCTCGAAGGGCACCGTCAACCCCTCGAGCGTGCGGGCGCGCACGCTCAGCTGCTCGTCGACGGTGACGGCGAAGGTCGGGCCGTAGACCTGTCGGCCGAGGCGCTCGAGCGCGTCGGTGAAGGGTCGGACGTAGGCCCGGTGCGCGGACTCGCGGTGCTCACGCAGGGTGCCGCGCAGGTGTCGCACCGCGCGGGCCCGGCGGTCCAGACCGCCCAGGCGTCGCTCGGCGTCCTCGAGCGCCGCCTCGGCGAGGGAGTAGAGCTCCTGTCGGCCCTCGCCGGCGGCCAGCTCGACCTGGCCGGTGAGCGTGTGCAGCAGCTCGCGGCACTGGTCCAGGTCGTCCCGGGCGTGGGTGAGCGCCGCCTCGGCCGTCTGCACCCGCGCGGCCAGGCCCGGGACGTCCGCGGCGCGCACGGCGTCCTCGGCGCGACGGACCTCGACGCGGGCCGCCTCCAGCGCCTCCGTGCGGTCCCGCGCGAGGTCGAGCAGCACGTCGTCCGAGCGCTCCGCCCGCTCGCGCTCCAGCAGCTGCCTCTCCTGCTCCAGGCGGGAGCGCTCGCTCGTGAGGCGGCCGTGCAGCCGGTCCAGGGCGGCCGTCGCCGCGGCGGCCTCGTCCCGCGCTGCAGCGGCCCCGGTGGCGGCGGCGCGACGGGCCTCTCGGGCCTGCCGGACACGGCGGCCGGCGGCCCGCTCGGCCTCCACAGCAGCCGCCCCCGCACGCTGGTCCTGCTCGGCGGCGGCCTCCCCCCCGCCGTCGTCCGCCCCGGTGGACGGCCCCGGCCGGTGCGGAACCGGGTCGCGACCCGGGCCGGCCACCTCGGCCTCGAGCACCGCCACGCGCTCGCGGCAGGCGTGCACCCGGTCCTGCAGGGCTCGCGGCAGGTGCCCCGAGACGAGGGCCTCGTGCCGGTCCGGCTCTCGCACACCACGGGCGGCGAGCATGGAGGTGAGGTCGCGCTCGGCGTCGCGCAGCCGCTCGGCCGCCTCCGCCGCGGCGGCGGCTCGGGCCCGGACCTCCTCCACGCTCTCGCACCCCAGGTCGTGCAGCGTGCGGGCCAGCACTGCGCGGGCCCGCTCGAGCTCGGCCCTGCGCGCGTCCGCGTCGGGCGAGCGCACCACCACCCGGGCCGCTCCCGGCACGACCACCTCGAGGTCGTCGGTCGCCGTCAGCTCACGCGCCTGCCCCACCTCGAGGTCGGTGGCGGCCTCACCGGACCCGCCCACCGCGCCCACGCTCACCCCGGCGGACCAGGCCTCGACCCGCACGGCGGCACTGGCGGCCTCGTGCCGCGCCCGGAGCACGTCGACCTCCTGCGCCAGCCGGTCGACCCCCTGCCGCTGGGCCGCGGTGACGAACGACCGAGGGCCGGCATCGCGCTCGCGCAGGACGACCTGGAGCTGCTCCTGCAGGGCCGACACCACCCGCTCGAGCCCGGTCAGCTCGGTGCGGCAGCGACCGAGCTCGAGGCGTCGGTCGGCCCTCTCGCGCGCGTCCCGCGCCTGCTCCAGCAGGTCCTCGGCCTCCTCCACCGCGGCCTCGGCGCTGAGGAGCTGCTCCTGGGAGGTGGTGAGCTGCGTCCGCAGCGACTCGCCCCGGTCGGCGAGGTCGGCCAGCTGCTGCTCGAGCGCCACCACCACGTCGTCCAGACGCGCCACGCCCTCGACCCGCTCGTGCCGGTGCGCGTGCGCCTGCTGGGCCGCGTCGGCAGCCATCCGTGCGCGGTCGAACCCGTCGTTGGCCCGCTCGTGCCCGGCCACCACCTCGGCCACCGCATCGGCCCGCTCCTGCGCCAGGCGCAGGTCGCCCTCGCAGCCGGCCACCTGCTCCACCGCACGCCCGACGGCCTCCCGCGCCCGCTGCTGGCGGTCCAGGAGGTCCTCGGCCTCGACCAGGCGCCGGTGCGCCTCGGCGACCTCGGCCTGCGCGGCGTGGTAGGCCTCGATCGCCCCCCGGTAGTCGCCCGTGGGCCTGCCGGTCCGCCCGGTGAAGTAGCGGAGGTACTCCTCCTCGACCAGCCCCAGGACCTGCTCGCCGTCACCGTCGTGCAGGTGCGCGTCCGCCGCGGCGTCCAGCGCCTGCTGGAGGACACCGCTGGACATCAGCGGCACGAGGGTGCCGTCGTCGGACTGGGCCAGCCTCAGCGCGTCCCACAGGGTGGTGTCGAGGTGGGAGACGAGCTGCTCCAGGCGTGCCTGCGCCGCCGACCCGGCCAGCTGCTCGGGACGTTCGCCCAGGACCTCCAGCTCGGTGCGCGGGCTGCGCAGCCACTGCTTGGCCAGCCGCACCCGGGTCCCACCGATGGTGAACTCGGCCTCGACGAAGGGACCCACGTCGCGCCCGATCGGCTGCAGCGCCTGGGCCCTGGCGCTGCGGGACGTGGCCTTGAGGTCCAGCAGCCGGTCGAAGGCCTCCAGCAGCGTCGACTTGCCGATCTCGTTGGGCCCCTCCACCACGACCACACCGCGGTCCGGGAGGTGGACGGTGCGCTCGGTGACGCCACGCACGTCGCGCAGGGTGATCCGGTGCAGTCTCATGACCGGCTCCTGCTCAACCGGTAGAGCAGCGAGAGGGCGTCCCGGGCGCTCTCCTCGTCGTCGGCCCGGCCCACGACGAGACCGTCCCCGGAGGCCGGCACCTGCGGCTGCTCCAGCGCCTGGCTCTGCATCTCCTCGACCGCCGCCGCGAGGTAACCACCCAGGCCGAGCTCGCGCCATACCTCGTCGTCGGAGACGACCACGACCTGGCGGTGCTGCTCGCGCTCGACCATCGCCCCGAGGTGGTCGCGGTGCCGCTCCCGCAGCTCCTCGAGCCGCGCGTGCTGGGCGACGGTCAGGGTGCCGCGCAGGTTGAGGAAGAGGACCGTGCGGTCCTTGTCCACCAGGCCGCGCAGCTCGGCGTCCAGGGCGTCCAGGTCCGCGTCGGTGTCCACCTCCCGCTCGAGCACGAGGAAACGCCAGGTCGCGACGGGGTGCGGCGTCACCTGCACGCGCTCGCCCGCGGCCCGACCGGGGTCGACGTCGACGACGAGCACCTGCCCGGGGTCGACCTCCGTCTCCCGGGTGGGCTCCGGCGCGCCGGGGTAGTGGATGTCCTCGCGGCCGGCCACCGCGGTGCGGGAGTGCCGGTCGCCCAGCGCCACGTAGTGGACCCGCCCCTGCTCCAGCGCGGTCGCGAGGGACGCCGTGCGGATCGTCGCGGCGTCGCGCCACTGCGGGTCGAAGTCGTCCACCCCGCCGTGCCCGACGACCACCCGCACGACGCCGTCGGGGGCCGGACCCTCAGGCAGCAGGTCGACCGCCTCGGCCACGAGGTCGCGACCCGGGTGCTTGCTCTCCCAGGGCGCGGCGACGAGCTCCAGCCCCGGCACCACCTCGTGCACCCCGGCGGCGTCCAGGACGTGCACGTGCGGGGGGCACTCGCGCAGGAAGACGTCGGAGCGGTAGACGGATGCGGCGTCGAGGGGGTCGTGGTTGCCGGGTAGGAGATAGACCGGCACCGGCACCGCTCGCAGGGCCTCGAGGGCCCGGCGCACCGTCTGCCCGGTGAGGTGGTTGCTCTCGAAGACGTCCCCGCTCACCACGACGAGCGCGCAGCCCTGCTCCTGGGCCACCCGCCCGAGGGCGCGGATCGCCTCGACGCGGGCCGCGCTGAACCGCGCCTGGGCCTCCGGCTCGAGGAAGCGGCGGGTCAGCCCGATCTGCCAGTCGGCGGTGTGCAGGATCCGCACCATCTCCTCCGCCCTCCTCTCGTCTCCGGCCGGGGTGTCGCTCCCACGGTAGGAGAGCGCACCGACAGACCCCGGCAGGCTCCGGCCGTGTCGGCGATCCGAGGCTGCTCCGCGCAGGGCCTCATGCCCCCACGACGGCGACGGTCGCGGCTCGGGCCAGCAGCGCGGCCGGGACGCCCAGGGCCAGGGTGAGGACGAGGTGTGCCGCCACCCGTCCCGGTGCGCGGCGCCCGATCTGCCAGGTCTGCACCGCCAGGGTGCTCCACGTGGTCAGGGCCCCGCACAGCCCCGTCCCCAGGAGCAGGAGGAGCCAGGGGGCGAGGGTCCCGGAGAGCCCGACCAGCACGCCCAGCGCCCCGGCCCCCGCGACGTTGACGACCAGCACCCCGCGCACGGGTCCGAGCGGCGGCCGCGAGGCCAGGTGGCGCAGCACCGCACCGAGGGCCCCACCCAGGGCGACGCACAGGACCGCCACCAGGGCGGGGACACCGCTCACCGTCGGACCCGCCGCAGCGCGGCTCCCCCGGCCAGCGCCGCGGCCCCGACGCAGAGCAGCACCGTGGCGAGGAGGTAGAGCAGGGAGGTCACCGGGTCGACCGTCCCGAGGACGGCCACCTGCACCGCATACGTGGAGAAGGTCGTGAACCCACCGAGCAGCCCGGTGCCCACCCCCGGCCGCAGCCACCAGGGGTGAGCAGCGTGGTCGTCGTGGACGACCAGCCACGCCAGGGCCGCGCTGCCGAGCACGTTGACCAGCATCGTCGCCCAAGGCCACCCGCCAGACCCGGGCTCGGGCACGAGCACCGACTCGACGACCCACCGCAGCAGGGACCCCGCGGCCCCGCCGACGGCGACGGCTGCCAGGGTCTGCGGGTGCAGCGGGTGCCGGGCGGACCCTGGGGACGAGGACACGGGGCGACCCTACCCGCGGTCGTACACTGGGCGGCATGGATCGATGGGGCACCGACGCGCAACCTCCGAGTCCCGGGCCGGGCGGCACCCCCGCCCGGCTGACCTGCAGCACGGGGGCCGCCACGTGCTGATCGTGGGCGGCATCGCCGTCATCGTCGTCCTCACCCTCATGACGGGCTACTTCGTGGCCCAGGAGTTCGCCTACGTCAGCGTCGACCGCGGTCGGCTGCGCCAGCTCGCCGATGACGGGGACGCCCCGGCGCAGCGCGCGCTCAAGGTCACCTCCCGGCTGTCGTTCACCCTCTCCGGGGCGCAGTTCGGCATCACCGTCACGGCGCTCATGGTCGGCTACCTGGGCGAGGCGTTGCTGGTGCGGGGACTGACGGAGTCGTATGCCGAGTCAGGCTGGCTCGCGCGCGCGGCCATGATCTCGCTCTTCTCGATCGCCACCCTCACCTTCTCCACGGTCCTGCAGATGGTCATCGGTGAGCTGGGCCCGAAGAACTGGGCGATCGCCCGCCCGGTGCCGCTCGCGCGGGCGCTCTCGCGCAGCACGCTGGTCTACCTCACCGTGCTCGGCCCCGTCATCGCGTTCTTCGACAAGGCCTCCAACGCGCTGCTGCGCTCGGTGGGCATCGAGCCGGTCGAGGAGCTGCCGCAGGGAGCCACCCCCGAGGACCTCACCCGCATCATCGCCGAGTCGCACAGCGGCGGCACCCTCGACGAGGAGCTGTCCATCCTGCTGGGCCGCGGCCTCGCCTTCCGCGACCGGGTCGCGGAGGAGGTCATGACGCCCCGGACGTCGGTGCAGACGATCCAGGCCGACGAACCGGCCGAGGTGGTGCTCGAGGCCCTGGAGAGCGGGCACTCCCGCTTCCCCGTCGTGGGCCGGGACATCGACGACATCGTCGGCGTCATCGGTCTGCACGACCTGCTGGCCGTCGAGCCGCAGGCCCGGCACACCACCCTCGTGCGCGACCTCACCGACGACGCCCTCATCCTCCCCGAGTCGCTCCCCCTGCCGAAGGTGCTGGAGGAGCTGCGGGCCGGTCACCAGCAGCTGGCCGTGGTGGTCGACGAGTACGGCGGCTTCGCCGGCATCGTCACCTTCGAGGACGTGGCGGAGGAGGTCGTCGGGGAGATCTGGGACGAGGACGACGACGACGAGGCAACGAGCGCCGCCCGCGCCGGCGGTGTCTGGGACCTCTCGGCCCGGCTGCGCATCGACGAGGTCGCCCAGCTCACCGGGGTCGAGCTGCCCACCCACGAGCACTACGACACCCTGTCCGGGCTCGTCCTGGACCAGCTGGGGCGCACCGCCGAGGACGGCGACAGCGTCGTGGTCACGTGGACCAGCCGCGACGGCGAGGGCGACGAGTACGTCCATCTCGCCCGCCTCGACGTCGTGCGGACCCGGCGCTTCGTGCCCGAGGTCGTGACCCTCAGCCCGATGGTGACGCGGACCCTGGAGGAGTGGCACGAGCTCGCCGAGGAGGAGCGCGAGCACCTCGGCGACGGGCTGGTGATCGCCGCACCCTCCGGCGGCGACGACGCGGAGGTGGCCCGGTGAGCACGACCCAGGCCCTCCTCGTCAGCGTGCTGCTGCTCGTCGCCAACGGCTTCTTCGTCGGGTCCGAGTTCGCGGTCGTGGCCGCCAAGCGGCACCGCCTGGAGGAGCGGGCGGAGGCCGGCAGCCGCGCCGCTCGCGCCGCCGTGAACGCCTCGCGCGAGCTGTCGCTGATGCTGGCCGGGGCGCAGCTGGGCATCACGCTCTGCACGCTGGCGCTGGGCGCGCTGGCCAAGCCCGCCGTCGCCTACCTCCTCGAGCCGGTCATCCAGGCCCTCGGCGTGCCCGACGTGGCCGTGCACGCCATCGCGGTGGCCATCGCCGTCTCCGTCGTGGTCTTCCTGCACATGGTGGTCGGGGAGATGGCACCGAAGTCGTGGGCCATCTCGCACCCGGAGAGCTCGGCCATGATGCTGGCCCTGCCCTTCCGGGCCTTCACCTGGGTCGCGCGCCCGGTGCTCTGGTTGATGAACGCCCTGGCCAACCAGCTGCTGCGCCTCGGGGGGATCGACCCGGTCGACGCTCTGGGCAACGCCCAGACCCCCGCCGACCTGCAGCTGCTCCTCGCCCAGTCCCACGAGCACGGGGTGCTGGAGGACGCCGACCACCAGATCCTCACCGGTGCGCTGCGGCTGGAGGAGGAGACGGTGGAGTCGGTGATGTTCCCGACCACCCGGGCGGTGACGGTCCTGCGGACCGCGACCGCGGCGGACGTCGAGCGGGTCAGCCACCGCAGCGGACGCTCCCGGCTCTTCGTCGTCGAGCCCACCGGCCGCGAGGGCCAGCAGCGCATCCGCGGCCTGGTGCACGTCCGCGACGCGATCCTCGCCTCGGCCCAGGGTCGGGGCGACCGCCCGCTCGGGGACTTCCTCCAGCCGGTCGCCTCCCTCCCGGCGTCGATGCCGCTCATCGACGCCGTCTCGAGCCTGCGCCAGCAGCGCGGTCAGCTCGCCCTCGTGCGGGACGACCAGGGACGGGCGGTGGGCATGGTCTCCATGGAGGACATCCTCGAGCAGATCCTCGGGGAGTTCGACGACGAGTCCGACACGGGGTCGGCCGACGAGCCGAGCGCGGTGGCCGGCCACCCCAGCCGCGTCTGAGAGCCCTATGTCAAGCTGCGGTTTTCTGTAGGTCGTTGAGGCGGCCGTGGAGGTCGGGGTTGTAGGGCTGGTG
>NZ_CANKYH010000020.1 GCF_947487915.1 uncultured Serinicoccus sp.
GCACTACCGTAAGAACCCGGTCCTCACCGAGGTCCGAACCACCTAACCGAGCCTCCACGAAACCCGGGGCGATTCACACTCTCAACAGACGCCCGCCTGGCGGCAATACCGGATGTTCCTGCTTACTCGATCGATCAGGTGTCAATCCACTACGCTGGGCCTACGTCAGCAGTTGCTCGTGACCGTGAGCGGTCGCCATCGTGGTAGGGGGAGCCATGGCACGGTACTACCGGCGAGGGCATTGGAGAACCTCCAGGGACGGATCGCTTCACTGGGTGTCAGGACACGCGGTTTCCCGATATGGGCAGCAGTCATCGTCTCCGCCACTAACTCTCATGCGGCCAGTAGGTCCATCTTTCGCCGCACCGTATACCCGGTCTAGCCCCCAATCTGTAGTGGAATGGCAGGAGCTTCCGGCAGAGCCGAACGCTCACTGCCCCGTGTGCGGAGCTGCCGTGTGGTTCTACCGCAACAGGAAGGGAGGATGCGCCTACTTCGACGTCCTGGGTCGCCCCTGGACACTCCACCCCTGCATGGCGATGAATCGCAGTGGGTGGGACATAGAGGCGTCGACTGAGGCGAAGGCGCGATACATAGACACCCTGCGACGCCGGCGGACCACGGGCATAGACGCAACTTCACCGAAGTTCGCAAGAAGCGAGAGCCGTCAGTCTCCGCTGTGGCCGTCGGGCAGGTCAGGAACGGCGAAGCCATCCAGATTGATACTTGACGAGATTCCGCTCAGCACGGATTCACTACAACGGCCAGCCACACCCGTTCTCTGGTGGCTCAGTGTTGTTGCGTCGGTGGCCTGGGTCCTTGGGGTTGCTTTCACCGGTCACTCGTTCGGCGGGGTACAGGACGCCAACACCCTGGCGAGTTGGCTCTGGTTCGCGGTCATCCCCATTGCCACGAGTCTGCGGGCGATAATTTGGTCCTTCCGAGCCGCCGAGCGCCCACAGCGGATTGCGCCCTTCCCTGTCGCACTGGCCATGGCGGCCGCCCTGCCGCTCTTCGCTGGCGTGACTTTCGCCAACGTCGCCAGCCTTGGCTTGGGGGTCCCCCTAGCGGGCCTGCTGTGGTCCCAGTACGTGAAAGGGCGCGCGCGGGAGACGAAGCCACACACACGGGCGAGGCCCCCCGGTGTTACGCGGCCCGCACCCCACCCCAGAGCGGGATCATCCGCACCTGGAGCGGGAGCGACGCCCGTCCCTGTGAGTGACGGCGTCCCTAACTCTCCGGTAGCTAGAGAGGGGGGCGATCGAGCACATGGAGCGCACCAGGTCCCGACTGCCGAGCATGCTCGTATGCAGGAAGCCTTAAATGCGTATATACGCCGTCGAACCGAGGCGGAAAACTGAACCGTCACCGAGCGGCAACCGTTGCCCGGAAGAGCTCCACATTCCGACGTAGGCGCAGGACCTGACGCTATGCCTTATTTCGGCAGCACAGGTCGCTCGAAGCTACGACAACTGAATGCCACCGTTCCTGACGACGCAGGGGTGCCCCTTCGACCGCCTTTGAATGTGCGACGGTTTCGTGAAACGTGATCGGCAGCCGAAAGGCTGACTCACGGGCCTGTCAAGACACTATCAGTCGGCACCCGTCCAGAGTTGACCGGACGTGAGAAGCTGCTCTGCAGAGCAGAGTCCTACTCTGAGGATAGTTTCTCACCGCGAGCACCCACTATGATCCCATGAGCGAACCGACCTCAAGCCCGCCTCGTTTCCGTACCCGACAGCCACAAGTCTTCGCTCGGGACACACGTCTCGGGTCCAGCGCGCCGATGGTTTACTTGCCTCGCGGGGGCGCCGACATGCTCCGCCATGACGCCACCGCGGGGCACTTGGTCTGCCCGTTCCCTGACTGTGAAGACCCCCGCTTAACAGTGCGAGGAACCCGACGGGTGCGGGACCACTTCGCCCATAGAAGTGGTGGCCACGCGCCTGAGACTCTTGCCCATCACACTGGAAAGAATCTGATTGGGGCTTGGTTACGGAGGGCGTACCCGAAGGCGGCGGTTCACGTGGACACCTGCGAAACGGAGTCCGGCGCGCGCCCAGACGTCTTTCTCTCGCTGCCATGCGGTCGCAAAGTGGCCTACGAAGTGCAGTTGGCACACCTGACTGAGGATGAGTGGCTGAAACGTCACCACCGCTACCGCAACGAGGGAATCCGTGATGTGTGGCTGTTCGGCGGCATCAAATACTATCGACCTCTAGGCGGCGGTGGAGCATTGAAGCTCGGCCGCGTGGCCCTGAAAGTGCTTGATAGCGAGCACCCGATACTGTTTTTGGACCCTCGGGCTGAACAACTCGGCTGGGTAGTTGGTGAAGGTGTGATACCGGCGCTGGGAGGCAGCCCGATTGGAGGAGGGTACCGCGCAGAGTGGTTCGATCTCACCGACTGTCAACCCATGGCCGGCGTCCCGAACCTGCCGGGGCTTCACGAGCAGATGCGTCGGGGGCGCCAGTTCCGACAGCATCTCGCCGAAGAACGCAGTCGGGATGACGCGCTTCAGCGATCTGCGCACTGGCGCGATGAGGAGTGGGGGGCCGTGCGCGCCAAGCTGGAACTGGAAAGGGGGCGCCCACTGCCACGGGTAATTGACCTCTCGGCCGGGGAGGATGTGGTCCAGAACGCGGACGAACAGGGTGCTCGCGCCGTGGAGCGCGAGCAGTTCCTGTGGCCATGGTCCGCTTCGCACTGGCGATGGCTCATTATGGCCGAGCTCGATCACCACATTGGCTCGACCCTGTCGATGGCCGCTCTTCTCGATGCCTCCCTACCCGGGCATGAGAAGCTCGGCGGTTCTTGGCCTCGGCAGCTGGACTGCTTCCTGACCCGCCTACGCGATGCGGGCTACATCTGGTTCGCAGGACAAGCCGCGCCGGTGGCCAAGGAGGGGATTCTCGTCCTCTCTGGGGAAGCCGGTGAGCCGCCTCCGGAGACGCCGAACGGTCGTCGATTGCTGGCGAACCCAAGCGTCTGCCTAATTGAGAGCGCCAGCGCGCGCATCGTGTGGCAGGCGAGTCAAGCTGTAGACGTCCTACGGTTGCGCAGCAATAGAGGGCGCTCGACATCGAAGTGGTCTGCCCTACCCCCAGGCGTGCTGGGCACCGTCACTCGTGCCCTGGCCGAAGGTCCGGACAGAGGGCGCCTCCCACCTTTGCAGTAGAGAATCGCAGCAGCGTCTTGTCTGCTCTCCACAACGCGTGCTCCCAGCGGCAGTTCCGGATGATTGAACTGCGCCGCCGGGCTAGATCGTGCGGGCACTCGCTCTTGTCAGGCGAGGATCCGGGAGCGTCGCTTCTGGACGCGCCTTGAGTCAGCATCAGGTAGGCGTTGAGTGACATTCCGTCAGTAGGCGGGTCTCTTGAGCCCCGGTCTTTCATGAGGTCGGGCTGGTGGGCTCGGCGCGAGCGTGATGGTCATCGTCTGTCGGATTTGGCGCGTGGGCGTGGGGTAGCGCCGGCTGGCGCTGCCGGGCTGCGGTTCTCC
>NZ_CANKYH010000021.1 GCF_947487915.1 uncultured Serinicoccus sp.
GGAGAACCGCAGCCCGGCAGCGCCAGCCGGCGCTACCCCACGCCCACGCGCCAAATCCGACAGACGATGACCATCACACTCGCGCCGAGCCCACCAGCCCGACCTCATGAAAGACCGGGGCTAGGTGTGCGCGCAGGTCGAGAACCGCCCAGCCCTTCGGGTGAGGTGCGTACGTCTTCCGTCGCTCGTCTAGCCACACGTCATCGAACGAGAACCACGAGAAGTGCGTCCAGTTCTTCGTGCCGTCGTCGGTGTGTGCCAACAACCGAGCACCGATCCCTTGACCGCTTCGTGCCAAACCCGCGTAAACGGGCCTGCTACGTTTCTCGAGGACGTACACCCCAGCGGCAGGACGGAAGTCGCAGACGCGCAACCCAGGAGCGCGGTTGCCGCGGCGTCCGAGCAGTTGCCAACTGCTACCTGGTCCTGGATGCCAGTCGACCTCTCCCCGCGCCCAGTGCAGACCGAAGGCGCCGATAAGATGCGTGGCTGGTGGCATAGCCTCAGGGGCTCAGTGTTCTTCGCAGCACCGAGACGGCCGCACGCGCGCGCATCGTCAGACGCCTAGTGTTCGCTCGGCTTGGACGACTTGGGTCCCGTGTACCCCATCTCCAGCAGGTGCTCGTCCAGAAGGCTGTACAGGGCTTCGCCGTCTTTCGTGATGAGGTGTCGACTCGTCCCGTCTGCACGCTTCGCACGGAAGTGGATCTTGCCCTGTTCCCCAGCGTGCCTCCAAGCGACCTCGATTATGGGCTGCTTCAGACTTGGCATGGGCTCATCCTGTCATGCCAGCGGTCGCCGTGCTATGAGCGCCCCGAACTAGTCGACACCCTCCGGCCAGCGTCCTGCCTCCTGCAGCATGGCTTTGTACTGCAAGTACCTCTTCTCCGACTTGCCGTAGGACCAATGTGCGCCCTCGGCGCCAGGCACCGTCACGTGGATGTGCTTCGTCGATGGGTCGTACCAGACGCCGTGCTCGATGTACACGGTGCGGTTCCCCTTGAGGGCCAATCGGAACTTCATCTTGCGCTCCTTTGAGAAGTCCTTACAGGTATGACACGACTCCGCTGGGCGTGTCTAGTGCGACGGGTCAACGAAACAGTTGGCACTCTCAGGGTGCTCCGGCAGCGGAGGCACGCTACTGCCGCGGGTCGTGAATCGCGTGACGTCGCGGGGTGGCCTTCTGGCAGGCTCGGGCCATGGGATGGATCTGTCGTCCGGACTCGCAGGTGCCGGAAGCGGCGAAGCGACTTCTGGCCAGGGTGCCGGAATGGTTCGGTCTTCCGGAGGCGAACGCTGACTATGTCGAAGCGGCTCGGACGAAGGAGACTTGGACGGTCCGCGATGACGGCGGGAACGTCATCGGGCTCACCTTGGTCGATCGTCACTTTCCGCACGTAGCCGAGCTCCACCTCATGGTCGTCGACCGGGACCACCACGGTCAGGGTGTTGGTACCGCTATGGTCCGCGCTGTCGAGGAGGACGCGAGGGAGCGCGGTGTGCAGGTACTCGAGGTGAAGACGCTTGGCGCCTCACACCCGGACCCCGGCTACGCGCGCACCCGTCACTTCTACGAACAGGTCGGGTTTCTCCCGCTGGAGGAGACGGACCTTTGGGGTGAGGGGAATCCTTGTCTCTTCATGGTCAAGCCGCTCTGAGACTCCGGGCTCGGCCAGCTCGACAGCAAACATCCGGATTCGCCGCCACGGCGATGCATTAACCGAGCTACAGCGTGGTGATGATGGTGCGGCCTGAAGGTGGGGCGCTCGGCCTCACGCGAGGCGTGGTCATTGGGGACGATGGGGCTATGCGCATAGAGATCGATCCAGATCTGGACTTCGCCAGCTACTACGACGGCGGTGGCGACCCGGACCAGACCTGCGAGCGGCTCTACCAGTGGCACCAGGCGCTCTGCCTCCGGCCGGTCGAGAGTGTGGGACCGTTCGAGATCGACATCACCTACGACTACGCCTACGGGCTGCGACTTCGCACGCCAGACGGGACAACGTTCCGGCTGGGCAGCGACGGCATCATCCCGACGTGGTCGACGCCGGGTTACCTGTCCAGGTTCCCTCCGGAGCTCGCGGCAGAAGTCGCCCTAGATGCCGATGACTTCTTCCGCCTCGCCTCGACCATCGGCGGCTACGTCCTCTTCCCACGCAACAGCGCAGGGCAGACGGGTCAGACCATCAACCAGGCCCGAGGGGTCAACCGGCAGATCGCCGATCGGTTCGACCTCACACTGGAGTGCATCCGCCGGCACTATCAGAACCCCGAACTGGACAGTCCGCTGGCCGGCCGGCTCAACTACTACCGCGACTTCTTCGCCCTGTTCCGGGACTTCGACACCTACGTCCGGTTCTTCCTCCTAGACGACCTCGTCACCTCAGATCGCAAGGGCGTGTGGTCACTGCTGACCGCGAGCGTGCTCAATGACTTTCCAGCCGCAGGGTTTGCAACCTCGCCCATGGAGTACGCAGCCTTCCGACGCAACAGCATCCAGTTCGTGCGCGCACGAAACCGTCGGATCCAGCGACTCGAGTTATGACGCCGAGCGCTCCGAACCTCACTGTTTTGCCGATGTCAGAGGCACAACTTCTGACGTCACGGCTGGCGCGATGGCGCGCCCCGACCGACGATCACATCGCTCGATATGAGCCAGGCTCGGGTGCCGGCGTAGTGGTTCCGCATCTCCGGCACCACAAGACCTCTACGTCCTCAATGCGGCGCCGGACCCAGTTGTGGCCGGCGATCAGACACCACGCCCTGAAGATCTTCATGGCCCATCGTCCACCGTGATGAGGGTCGAGTCCAGGGCGATGAAAGTGAGGTCACAACCACGCCCAGGGCTCTCGGCGCGAGCGCGCGGATCTGCCGCGCTGCGGGCGCACGTAGAGTACGAACATTGAGCCGGTCGGTCCTGCCTGGACCATGCGTGCGAGGGTAGTCTCATGGCGCACTTCGATCGTCTCCGGGAACGAGCGACAGATGTGTTGGCGCCACGTCAGCTTTCGCCGTCAGCATCGTGTGGAACCGTAGGCGCTGCTCTGGAAACCGACCAGGGAGAGGTGTTCGTAGGCGTTTGCGTTGATACGGCATCATCCCTCGGCTTCTGCGCGGAGCACGCCGCTGCGGCCGCGATGCTCACACGCGGCCAGAACGTCGTCGTTCGCATGGTTGCCGTCGGAGCCGACCATAAGGTACTCGCTCCGTGCGGTCGGTGCCGCGAGTTCATCTCTCAATTATCGCCGCGCAACCTCGACGCGCAGGTGCTGGTCAACCAGGCAGAAATCGTGCGCCTCGGCGACCTGATGCCCTACCGCTGGCCCGTGGACTGAGCATCCGCTTCTGGTTCCCCTCTGTGTCAAGGGCCCCGGTGCCGTCGCTTTCTAGGGTGCGCCGCCGCTGGTCGCCGTCAAGGTCG
>NZ_CANKYH010000022.1 GCF_947487915.1 uncultured Serinicoccus sp.
TCCAAGTCTTCCCTGCTCAGGGAGCACTTCGGTGCTTTTACACGCCGATCACACCGCCACCCCGTGAACGATCCGGGTTGAGTACGCCGGATCCGTCGAGGACCAGGCGTCTCAAGGAAAGCCTGTCGGGGCCGCTTGTTAACATCGGCGACAAACCCAGTTACAACTCGAAGGAGAGCCATGCGGGGGATCGCGGTTGTTGACCGCCAGCTAGATGCTGGGCAGATCGCTGTCTGGAACACGAGCAGGGATGGCGATCGAGCGACCAACGTCAACGCCGTGGTAATCGACGCGAACAACGATCCAGGCGCCACAGAGAAGGTGCTCTCACTCGTCCACCGCTGCGTGGTGCTGAGGACCGAGGGCACGACCCTCGAGGGTTTACCCATCGAAGGAGAAGCGCTAGACGTCGCTGACATCGCCGCACTGCTCGATGAGGTCGAAGCGCAGCAGTCCCGCATTCTTGACGCGATTGCCGACTATAAACGTGCGATACGCTCGAGAACCCTGATCGCGCCAACGTTCCCATCCCGGCCCTCCCCTGAAGACTTCTCACCGGCAGAAGACACCCCCAGCCTCCGGGCACTCACCACAGCCAACTACTTTGCCCGGGCCTGGACTACTTGGCTGGAGACCGACGAACAGCGTCGCCGCCGCACAGTGCAGCCAGTAACCGGCACAAGCCCATGGATCATGCCTGAGAGCATGAATGCGGCCACAGTGCCAGACTTCCCCGCGTCCTTCACCGACCGCCTCTACGTCCAGGGCATTGGTTAAGCCCTTCATGCTCAACTTCACAGCCATCGACTTCGAGACCGCGAACTCGTACAGGGGTTCACCCTGTGCCGTCGGACTTGTGCGCGTACGTGACGGCAAGCCTGTTGACGAGCGCCGCTGGCTGATCCGACCGCCCGAACCGGTCGACTTCTTCGACAGTTTCAACTCGATGCTCCACGGCATCGACTCCGCGATGGTCGCGGACGCACCCCGGTGGCGTCACGTGCTCTCTGCGATCTTGGACTACATCGATGACGACGTCGTTGTCGCCCACAACGCCGGCTTCGACATCGGCGTCATCCGCTACGCCTGTGCGGTGGACAACATCGAATGGCCCGAGATTCGGTTCCTGTGCACGATGGTGATGGCTCGACGAGCACTCAGCTTGCCCTCCTACCGGCTGCCGTATGTCGTGGAGTCGCTGGGTGCACAAATGGGAGACCATCACGACCCGCTCGCCGACGCCCATGGCGTCGTAACCGTTGTGAACGCGCTGGCTGACAGATCCGGGGTCAACGCCCTCGCGGACCTTGCAGCGTGCCAGCGCATGTCGATCGGGCGCATGAGCAGCGGCATCTACAGCGGCAGCGTCGCGATCGGCTCAGGGGGCCGGAACTTCACTCCCATCGAGGTCAACACCGACGCGGACCCGAGCGGGTACCTCTACGGGCGGGTCGTTGTTTTCACTGGAACCCTGATGTCTATGACGCGGGACGTCGCCCGGCAGGAGTGCGCCCGCGTCGGTGCTGTCCCGGAGCAGAACACGACCAAGAAGACGAACGTCCTTGTCGTCGGGGACATCAACCCTGCCGTCCTGCGACCGGGCAGCAACGTCACCGGCAAGGCCCGTAGGGCCTTCGACCTGCAAGACAAGGGCCAGGCCATCGAAGTCATGACTGAGGACGACTTCGTGCGGTGCCTCGATGGCCAGCCGCTGGATGCTGACGCCGATCTTGCCGCCCTGCTGTCCGGCACCGCGTCAAAGCCAGCAACCCGCACCCCACCCAGGCTGGGCAACCTTCGCTCGGTCCCCCTGGCTGAACGACCAGTACCCACGCCTCCCAAACCACCCCGGCCCCTTCGGCGTGAGCGAGTGGTCACCGATCAGGTCTGTTCAGTAGATGGCTGCTCACAGACCGCTGCCTTCAAGACGCGCAGCAAGCCGACGTACTGCGATACGCACATCGCGTCAATCCTGAAGCAAGGGGGCTTGGAGCCGCTGGAAAGCTTCACTCGTCCCGATGATTGGCTGCTGACTCGCTGCCTCCGGTGCGACAACGTCGCCCACTACAGGTTCGTGTACGTCATCGACAAGAACGGATGGGACGAGGCGACGTGCCGTGCCTGCTACTGGCGGGAGTGGGCACAGTCAACGAGGGCCCTGCAGGGCCCCTACGCGAATGTTGACGTGGTCCAGTACGAGAAGGCCCAGGAGGTCAGTGAGGAGCACGGCTACATCTATCTCGGGCCGCTCACGAACCCTTCGTTGCCGGACGACCCGCACCGGACGGAGTGCCGTCGCTGCGGGAAGATCAGTGCAGAGCGCTTGGGCGACATCCAGTTCGGGTGCACCTGTCAGCCACGTAAGTAGTGAAGCAACCGACCAGCCGCCTGACGCGGTTCGGCTGGTCCTCAGCACAGTTCGAGTTCGCGGGCGCAGACACGTCGCTGGTCGTGCTGTCCGTTGGCCACGGACTGGAGACCGCAGATGAGAACGCGGTGACGAGGTGGCTACTTAAGGTTCGGCGCCCACGTGAAGCGCGCTGAGTGTCCTTCACTCACACCTCCGTCTGAGTGAGGCCCGCGTAGTAGATGCCGGCCTCTCGGCAAGCGTGGACTAGCCGACAAGATCCCACTCGCGGCAGTACAGCGTGTTGCCTAGAGAACTAGGCTCGGTTGGGCTAACCCCACCAACCGCTGCGCAACGCATCTGCCCATTCGGTCTCGGTGGGCACCAGGAGCCCGATGTAGGAACCATCTCCTCGATGGTCGAACCCCAGCACGGTGCTGACGGGTTCTTCCTCGAGCCCGATGAAACGCACGACGCAGTGATTGAGGCCGGGGCCGTGGAACATGTCGATGAGCCCGGGATGATGATGCTTCAGGATGTGACCCCGTCGAAGGAGACCGGGGTCCAGGACGTTGGTCGAGTCGTCCTTTCCGGCGTACAGAACGCGAAGACCGGCCTTGGCTTCAGCGGCGTGCAACGGTCGCATCGCTGCAGTGTTCCACGCTCGCCGTAGATCGTTGGGATGGCAACAACTTTCCTGCCGGTAGGCCCCCGCAGTGCCACCTAGTTGAAGAGGGACTGCTGCCCACAGCTAACACTGGTGCCAACCGCGGGGGCCGACGAACGACCCGTACGCGGCTACTAGGAGACTTCCCTTCATGATCGGGTCGGGCCAGACTCGGTTTAGGTGCCCGGCGGGACGCTCTCAATT
>NZ_CANKYH010000023.1 GCF_947487915.1 uncultured Serinicoccus sp.
GACCTTGACGGCGACCAGCGGCGGCGCACCCTAGAAAGCGACGGCACCGGGGCCCTTGACACAGAGGGGAACCAGATCAGGATGTTCGAGTTTGTAGGTGACGGCGCTTCTGCAGTAGGTGCACGGCACCACCAGCCGTCAGTGTGACGACAACGATCCATATCGGAAACGCCAGCGCGAACACACCGGTTGAGTCTGCGGGCGCGGGCCATAGGTCGAGCAAGAGTGCACCCTGGATTACGACCAGCACAGGGACGGCGGCACCCGCGGCCAGTAGGGAAGCGCCGGCACCCCATCGAGCCACGCTGACGCGCCATACGGCGGCGACGAAGATCGAGAGCGCTACGACCCAGGCCTTGTGGCCCAGGTCGGAGAGCGGGGCCGTGATCATCGTGAAAGGGGCCAGCAGGGATAGCAGCACGAGGAGTGCCGCGTAATTATGGCGGGAGCTGGCCGACATGGGTGGCCCATCCTTCAGTGTCGCGACGAGGTTGATTTCGGGAGGTTAAACCACGGGGCCTGGATCTGGAAGCTCTTCCCCGGGCAGGTCTTCTGGGGTCAACGGCGGACCGTATCTCGTCCCGACAGGTGCAGCCAGAGATCCTCGCAGTGACAGCATAGTGGAGCAAAGCTCCTCTGCGAGGCGGTGCGGGCGGCGGCGCAACCTCTTGCCACCTACCCGTGCAGCAGCCCCATTTACTCCTGCGCCCCAATCCGATCCAAGAGCGAACGAGGGTGCATCTCTTCATGCCGCTGACTAGTCTATCCATGGCACTTCCGAGGGGTCGTGAAGTGCCTTCAGTGTCACCTTGCCCATTCGAAACGCTAGGTGTCTGTGCGCGTTCCACGTGTCCGTGTGATTCCGGACGACCTGGCCTCTCGTGGCTGCGACGCTTTTGCTCGACTGAGAGCGCGTTCCAGTCACGGATTGGAGATTCCTGACTCGATCGTCATGGTGGCTGGCTGCTCTTCGCTGTCGGGTTCGAGGAGTATCTGCGGTTCGTTGTCGAGGAGGTTCTGCCAGGCGGCTGGTTGTTGCCAGGGCAGGTTGGGGCAGTTCTGCTCCGTGGGCTCGCCCGGGGTGTCGGTCGTTGCGGCCTGATCTACTACGGCCCATGGGCCGGTGATGTTGATGGTCCCGTCGGCGAGGTCGCCCGTGGCGCGCAGCTCGTGCCGGCACAGTGCCACCGTCCAGGTGTCTCCGTCGAACGTCAGTGATGGCCCCCCGGTAGTCTCCGGGGCCACACCGCGCTGATCGAGGAGATACCAGGTGCCTTCCAACGGGTTCGCGGTGTCCGGGACCGAACCCGACGGCGGGTCCAGGAGAACGTCATCCTCGACCTGGTGCTGCGGCACGCTGGCAAAATGGAGGATGGTCGGACCACTCTCCTGGGGCAGGCTGGTGGTGGGAATGATGAAGTCCTCGTCTACCTGCCCGGTGACCACGAGCTGACCCTCGACCCACGCCAGGCCTGGCGCAGTCGCGGCCGGGGCGCCATCACTGGTGGACCCCATCGTGGGCAGGATGAGCAGCACGTCCCTGGGTTGAAGGGGAGGCGCCGGGTCGCAGTCGGGGTCATCGGAGCGCATCGGCAGTGTCGCCCCGGGGCGCAGCGCACCCGCCGTGACGTCGAGGCCGGGGTAGGTCTCCACCGAGCACCCGTCCGTGACGACGAAGGAGTGGTCCGCGGTGACCGATACTCGTCCGCCGAGACCGAGCAACCCACGGTTGGCCGCACTGGACGTGCCGTGCGAGGTATCGACCGTGAACGCCACCGGTTCCAGCTCGAGCCCGGCCAGCTGATCCCAGCCACTGACAGGACCGTTCGTGCCCGGCTGGCCATCGACCACGTCGAAGACGACCCGGTAGTCCTGGCGCGCGGCGGCCGGCGCGCTGGTGTTCGAGGCGTCATCGGCCGGTATCGGTCGGATCGTCTCGCCCCCACCCAGTGACCAGACCGTGGCGAGCGCTGCGGCACTGGCCGCCGCGCCGGCGCCGGCCATGGACCACACACGGGTGCGGGAGCGGCTGCGTCCCCGCGCCCACGCCGCGAAGGTCAGGTCATCGACCGGAGCGCCCACGGCCCCTCGGCGCAGCAGATCCCTAATGCCGTCATCATCGTGCTCAAACATCCGTGCTCACCTCGCTCAACAGTTCTCGCATACGAGCCAGCCCAAGGCTGGTCTGACTCTTGACGGTGCCCTGGCTAATCCCCAGCGTCTGAGCCGTCGTCGCCACATCCAGGTCCTCGAAGTACCGCAGGACCACCACCGCCCGCGCACGCGGCGGCAGCTGCTGCAGAACCTGACGGACCGCGAGCGAGTCCGCCCACGACCGACCATCGACATCAACCTGCTCGGGCGGATCCTGCGTCGCCAGCTCCGCACCATGCCGGCGCCACCGATCGACGTGCACCGTGTAGAGGACCCGGCGGGTGTACGCCAACGGCATCCCCTCACGGACCTTCGGCCACCGGGCCGCGGTCCTGGTCAGCGCCTCCTGCACCAGGTCGCGGGCCACCTCACGGTCACCGCACAGCAAGAAAGCGGCGCGCTGCAACGTCAGCTGGTGCGCGCCCACGAACACGGCGAAGTCGTCCTCCTCCCCGATCCGTCGGCCCATAGACACCTCCTCTCACCCAGTCCCAACGAGAACACCACCGCATCGGTTGGGTACGAGCACAAAGTCTTATCGCCACACAACCGGGGGCACGGGAGTGACGCAGCCTGGAACCGCACTGGGGCGCCAACAGCAACCACGGCCAACACCCACCACGAACTGGTCTCACCACAGCGGCGGATCAGTAAGCGAGATGCGGCATGACAGAGTGTTCTGCTGGACAGAGATGGGGAGTTGCCTTGAGAGCGTGTCACTACTGAATCGCCCCGGGTCTGATGGAGGCTCTCAACCCTGGGAAGGATGATGAGCACCATGCCAGCACCGAGGAAGTACA
>NZ_CANKYH010000024.1 GCF_947487915.1 uncultured Serinicoccus sp.
CGGTATTCGACGGCGTCTCCGGCTACGGCCGCGTCGGCTGACCCCAGCCCCACCCCGGCGAGTCCGCTCCCGCCCCGACGACAGCCCCGGCCGCACCTCGTGTGCGGACCGGGGCTTCGTCATACCCGGGGAGGCCGGGCGCGCGCGCACGGCCCGGGCTGGCTACCGTGGGACCGGTCGCCGTGGCGGCGTCACCGAGTCCCGATCCAGGAGGTCCCCGTGCAGGTCGAGGGTGCGCGGTGCTGGCTGGTCGGGGCGTCCAGCGGCCTGGGGGCGGCGCTGGCTCGTGCATTGGACGAGGCCGGGGCCGAGGTGGTCGTCAGCGCCCGCCGCGAGGAGCGGCTGCGCGAGCTGTCCGAGGGCACGGGGATGCGCCCGGTCGCCGTCGACGTGACCGACGCCGACAGTGTGCGCACGGCCTACGACGGGGTGCTGGCCGAGCTCGGCGGTCTCGACCTCGTCGTCTACTGCGCGGGGACGTGGCAGGTGTCGGACGTGGGGGAGTGGGACCAGGAGTCGTTCGTGCAGCACGTGCGCACCAACCTGCTGGGCCTGGGCCAGTGCCTCGACGTCACCCTGCCGACCCTGCGGGCCCAGGGCGGCGGCACCGTCGTCGGGATCGCCTCGGTGGCCGCCTACCGGGGGGTCCCGGGTGCCGACTACTACGGGCCCACCAAGGCGGCGGCGGTCAACCTGCTGGAGGCCCTGCGTGCCTCCCTGCGCGGCGACGGGGTGCGGGTGATGTCGGTGCTGCCGGGCTTCGTGCGCAGCGAGATGACGGACTCGGCCGACTTCCCGCAACCTTTCAAGATCACCGCCGAGGACGCGGCCGCGCGGATCCTGCGCGGGCTGGCCCGGGACCGGTCGGTGCTCGTCTTCCCCCGTCGGATGCGGGTGCTCATGACGGGCGCCCGCCTCGTGCCGGCGGGGCTGT
The DNA here is from genome assembly GCF_947487915.1 of uncultured Serinicoccus sp. Classification (GTDB taxonomy): domain Bacteria; phylum Actinomycetota; class Actinomycetes; order Actinomycetales; family Dermatophilaceae; genus Ornithinicoccus. The sequence continues at coordinate 935 of NZ_CANKYH010000024.1, forward strand.
GGCCACGCCTCACCCCGGTGCTGCGCCAACCCTGGGTCAGGCGACTGTGACGGCGGCGCCCGGGCGCTCGCGCGGGAGTGCTGCCGGCGACGCGCGCGGTCTCGTGCTGGTGACCGGCGGGTCCAGCGGCATCGGGCTGGCCACCTCCCTGGCGCTCGCCAGGCGGGGCACGCCGCTCGTGCTCCTCGCCCGGTCCGCCCCGGCGCTCGCGGAGGCGGCCCGGCAGTGCCGCGCCGCGGGTTCCCCGTCGGTCGGCACCGTCGTCTGCGACGTCACCGACCGGGCCGCGGTGGAGGAGGCGTTCGCGCAGGCGGGACCGGTCGAGGCCGTCGTCCAGGCGGCCGGGGTCATCGCCTACGCCGAGTTCCGCGAGCTGCCCGCGGAGCACCTGGACCGGGTGCTGGAGGTGACGCTGCTCGGTGCCGCCAACGTCATGCGGTCGGCGCTGCACCACTTCCACGCACGGGGTTCCCGTGGCGATCTGGTCGTGGTCGGCTCGCTGCTGGGTCGGGTCGTCACCCCCTACATGTCGAGCTACATCACGGCCAAGTGGGCTCTGCACGGCCTGGTCCGGACCGTGCAGGTGGAGCAGCGCCGGCACCGCCACCTCCGGGTCAGCCTGGTGGCGCCGGGGCCGGTGGACACCCCCATCTACGAGCACGCCGCCAGCCGCCTGCCCCTGGGGCGTCGTCCCCCGCTCCCGGTCGACAGCCCGGAGTCCGTGGCCAAGGCCGTGCTGTCCTGCCTGGACCGGCCCCGCCGGACGAAGATGGTGGGCACGTTGGGACCGTGGGTGGCCCTCGGCTTCACGGTGGCCCCCGGCCTCTACGACGCCATCGTCACCCGGGTCTTCCACGCGGTCGCGATGACCCGCACGCCCGCCGAACGCAGCGAGGGCAACCTCTTCTCCCCCGTCGAGGGCGAGCAGGTGCACGGCGGGTGGGTGCGGCCCGGGAGGCCGCTGGACCGGGTCCGCGCCGGTCGCGTGCCGCCCCGCCACGGCCGGGCCGCCCGGTACCTGGAGGACGAGTGCGCGCCCTGATCACCGGCGCCTCCAGCGGGGTGGGCCGGGCCACCGCGCACCAGCTCGCGGACGCGGGCTGGGACCTGCACCTGGCCTCGCGCAGCCCTGGCCCGCTGGAGGACGCCGCCGCGGAGTGCCGGGGCCGCGGTGCCGGCGAGGTGACCGTGCACGTCTGCGACGTCGCGGACCGCTCGGCGGTCGCCGAGCTCCTGGCGGGTATGCCGCCACCGGACGCCGTCGTCCATGCGCCCGCCGTGCTGGCCTACGGCCGGTTCGAGGACGTCCCGGCGGACGTCTTCGACGCCGCCGTCCGGACCACCCTGAACGGCACCGCGCACGTGGCGCAGGAGGCCTTGCGGGCCTTCGCCCGGGCGGGGGACGCGGGGCACCTGGTGCTCGTCGGGTCTCTCCTCGGCGAGGTCCCGGTGCCCACGATGTCGTCCTACTGCACCGCCAAGTGGGGGGTCCACGGGCTCGCCCGGTGCCTGCAGGTGGAGACCCGGTCCCTGCCGCAGGTGCACGTGAGCCTGGTCGGGCTGGGTGCCGTCCGCACCCCGGTCTACGTGCAGGCCGGCACCTACCAGGGGCGGCGCGGTCGCCCCGCCCCGCCCTCGGTGTCGACGGAGCACGCGGCCCGGAGGGTGGTCCGGGTCCTCGCCCGCCCGCGCCGGCTGAGGCGCGTGGGCGTGCTGACCGCACCCACCGCGTGGGGTCACCGCTGGGCGCCCTGGGCCTACGACGCCATGATCACCCCGTTGTTCGGGGCGTTCGGCCTCGAGCCCGACGTCGACCACGGCCGGGACGGGCCGGGCAACGTGCTCGCCCCGACGCCCGAGGGCGAGGCCGTCGACCACCACTACCGCTGACGGGTGGTCGGGCCGAGGCTCACTGGTGGACTTTGGGGGCAGACAGGAGTAGGTCTCTTGTCTGCACCCCGGGTCCACCGGGTCACTGCCGGGC
>NZ_CANKYH010000025.1 GCF_947487915.1 uncultured Serinicoccus sp.
ATTGAGAGCGTCCCGCCGGGCACCTAAACCGAGTCTGGCCCGACCCGATCATGAAGGGAAGTCTCCTAGTAGCCGCTGGTAGTCCGTCCTGGCGCGGTCGCATCGCGCGCTCTGTTCAGATGGACTGCCGTGGGCCCTTAGCGATTTCGAGGCACAGCCCGCCAGCAGGACGACGGGGGGGGCAGGCCTGCACGAACGTCAGTCACCAGCGGCTCGGGTTTCCGCGCGCTTATGCGGCTCTTCCCAGTTGCGGTGGGGGTCATAGGTTTAGTGGCTCTTCCCAGTTGCGGTGGGGGTCATAGGTTTAGTCCTCAGCCGATGAGGAGCATGCGGAGTCTGTAGTTGGACCGGTTTTTGAAGCGTCGGGCGAGTCGGCGGTGGAGTTCGATGAGGCCGTTGATCGCTTCGGTGCCGCCGTTGGTGGCGCCGGTGGTGAAGTAGGCCAGGAACGCCTCTTTCCATTTGCGCAGGGTCCGGCCCAGGCGGGCGATCTCGGGGATCGGACAGCTTGGGAAGATGGCGAGGATGCGCTCGGCGATCGTCCGGCCTTCTGATTTATCGACCTGCTTGTAGGCGGCGCGCAGCTGCTGGGCGCGCTGCCAGGTCAGGTCGACGACCTCGTGCTCGGGGCGAGCGGCGAACGCCCGCTCGATCCGGGCGCGCTGCTTGTCGGTGAGGTTCTCGGCCCCGGCGCGCAGGATGGTCTGGATCCCGTACAGCGGGTCGCCCTTGCGGCCGCGGTGGCCGGTGGTCGCCTGCTGCACCCGACGTCTGACCTCATCGACGCATTTGGTGCCCAGGGCGACGACGTGGAAGACGTCCAGGACCGCGGTCGCGTCCTCGAGCTCGTCGTCGATCGCGGCCTTGTATCCGTGGAACGGGTCGAGGGTGGCGACCTTGACGCCGGCGGTGAAGCCCCCGCCGCGTTCGGTGAGCCAGTCGGCGTAGGCCTTCTTCGACCTGCCTGGAACCAGGTCGAGCAACCGGGCCCTGACCTGCCCGTTCTCATCGCAGGTCAGGTCGACCATGCCGGTTAGCTCCTTCGGTCCGCGGCCTCCGTCCTCTGGCGCCTTGGTGGACACGTGGTGCCACACGTGCTCGTCGACCCCGAGGATGGCGACCCCGGTGAAGCGCGACTCATCAGCCGCGGCCACGGCCAGGATGGGCTCGACCCCGGACCAGACGGTGTCCCACCCGAGGCCGAGCTGGCGGGCCAGGCCGTGCACCGTGGCGTGCTCGCGCCGCAGCTGCCCGACCGCCCAGGACCGGGCCCGGGTCGTCCACGTCGAGCGCGGCGGTGCCAGGTGCTCGTCGGTCTCGGTGAACGAGCGCCGCGAGCACGCCACCTCACGGCAGGCCCATGTCCGCTTCACCCACACCAGCCGCACCGGGACACCGAACGCCGGGATGTCGACCAACCGGTGCTCGCGCCGGCCCCGCGAGCTTGCGCGTACCCCGCAGTCCGGGCACCCGACCGGGCCTGGCGGTGACTCCACCCGCACGACCAGTCCGTCCTGGCCACGCTCGACGTCCAGGACGTGATAGCCCTCCAGCCCGACGAGCAGGTCACAGTTGGTGCAGTAGTCGCTGGCCGGGCCCTGGGCACGGCAGCACGACGTAGGGTGGTTCATCGTCGAGGTCCTCAGGGTTCTCGGAATGCTTGGTCGCTTCCGATCTTGAGGACCTCGACCCCCCTCACCCCGACAACCGCCCCGTTCGGCGCGTCACACCCTCACCCCACCGCAACTGGGAAGACCCGCTTATGCCGCAGCTCTCTTTGAACGCGAACGAGCAGCGTAATTCCGGATGCAATGGTGATCAGCAGAAGCGTGCCGAGGATGTAGAGAATCAGCGGACGCTCAACGGTGGCCACAAGTACTGGTACGCCCACGAGCATGATCACCAACCCTGCCACCAGAAGTAGGACCACCCTCTTTGAAGCGCTGCCCTCAATTAGATCCTTGGCCATACACCCACCTCCTCCCATAGTGCGCGGCCCAAGGTACCTGCGCCAGGAGCCAGGGACCAGAGACGTGTAGGCCCGACGTCCTGAACTGCCGCGGCGAGGACGGACGGGGCGCTGGGCATTCGCGTTGCAGATGGTCGGAGATCAGCTGGCCCTTCGAGAGGTTTCGCGCGAGAATCGGTCCGCCCACAGTTTGTTCGGGGCTAAGTCCTGGGTACGGTGGAAGGCACGCAGCTCACCCGTTCGGGTGCGCACATACCTGACCATCCCGTTGAGAAGGAACTCCCCATGGCGCAGCGTGTCGTTACCCATTTTGTCTCCGACCTCTCTGGGGAGGAGTTGGGCAAGGAAGGCGAGACCGTCACCTTCGGCTGGAAGGGCAGCACCTACGAGGTTGACTTGTCCATCGATGAGGCAGCGGAACTTGCCAGTCTTCTGCAGCCCTACCTCAAGGCCGGGCGCAAGGTGTCTGGTGGCACACGCAGGGCCAGTGCCAGCAACAGTGCGAGTCAGCAGGACCGGGAGCGCACGAGGGCGATCCGGGAGTGGGCGAAGGAGAACGGGCACTCCGTCTCTGACCGTGGACGCATCTCCGCCGAGGTCGTTGCCGCTTACGAGGCTGCGCAGAAGGGCTGAGTGGGCCGCGCACGCCTCGGCTCGTGACCGTGCCACGCCATGGCTTGGCATAGTTGCTCAGAGTCTTGGCGCTTTGAGCGGGGAGCGTGGGTGGCGTCACCTCAGCTAGAGGGAAACGGGCTCCGAACCAGAACGTGGCTTGCAGGTCTCGAATCTGAAGCGCCCCAGCTTTGCGGCCGCTCCTATACGGGTTCCGGCTCTCGATTGAGGGCGGTGTAGTAGGTCTGCTCGA
>NZ_CANKYH010000026.1 GCF_947487915.1 uncultured Serinicoccus sp.
AGTGCCTTGCCGGATGCGTTCTTATTGCTTGGTTGCGTGCAGGCGCTTGGTGCGGGCGTCCGTGGGGGCCGTTCAGATGTTGACGTTGAGCGGGGTGACGTCGTCCAGCGGGTGTGAAACGACGCTGTCGTCGGCATCGGCGATGCCAACGCCGCGCACGGTCTCACCCTCTTGAAGGATGCCGCGGTCCAGTCCGAGCACGACGAGGGGTCGACCGTCGAAGAGGATGTCGATGTAGGCCGACTCGGCCTCCACCCAGCGATCCTTTCCGTCTGTCCCGACGAGCACCCGGAGGTTCTCGGCTGCTGCGTCCGGTTCCCAGCCGGGCACGATGACCACGTGGCCGCCCATGACGGGGGCGGCCAGGGCGTGTCCGTCGGTCAGGTCCTCGACGGGGATGAGCGTGGACTTGTCTCCGCGACGTAGCTCCAGCGCCGTGGGCTGCGCGGTGATCAGGAGCTGGGCGGTGCCGACGTCGAGCGTGCGGTAGGTCTCCTGCACGAAGCTCATCAGGTCGCGCTCTTCACCCTCGAACTGGTAGCGGATGACCGGTGGTCCGGTGACCAGCGTCGGGTCGGCGGCCAGGACGGCCGTCTGCGTCCCCAGCTGGGCCTGCGCGAGGACCGTGGTCTGCGACGTCACGGTCGGCGTCGAAGCCCCTTCAGGCAGCACGCCGACGCTGGTGGCAGTGACGTCCTGGCCGATCCACCCGCTCAAGCCGGCACCGGAGACCAACCGCTCGACGTGGACCGAGCCGGTGGGGTGCCGCAGGTCGGTCATGCCCCACGCCTGCCTCGCCTCGTCCAGCATGACCAGGGCGCTGACGTTACCCGCGACCAGGACGGTGCTGTCCAGCGGTGCGCCGCTGGCAGCGTGGGCGGCATCGTCGGTGAACCAGTAGAGCTCCTCCAGCTCACCGCTGCCCCCCGGGACGATCTCGGCTGCCCTGTACTGCAGCTGGGCTCCGTCGATCTCCACGGTCCCGCCCTGGCCGGCGTAGACGCCCGGCGCCCACAGCGGGGCCTCACCGCGGCTGCCAGGAGGTGACTGCCACACCGCCACGCTCAGACCCTCGACGGTGAACACCATCACCTCACCAGGGCCGTCCTGCGCGGCGACCGGGTCCAGGCGCGTCCCGTCCCGTGTCAGGACCAGCTCCGGGAATGCGTCTCCCTCGCCGCTGCGCAGCTGCCCGGTCCAGGCAGTACGGTCTGCCTCGTGCACCGGGTTGGGCGCGTTGTCGAACAGCTCGACGTCCACACCCTCCTGCCAGCTGACCGTCGCCGCCGGCACCGGGTCGCCCGTCAGGTGGGTCGGCGCGAACGGGTTGAGCGGTCCGCCGAGCCAGAGCGCCCCGACGAGCGCCAAGGCGCCCATCCCGGTAGCGGCAGACGCCTGGCGATGGCGGACTTTGCGGCGACCGGCGGCGATGACCGCGCCAGGGTCGACAGACATGGCTGGTGCGAGCTCGTCGGCCCGGTCCAGCAGGTCGAGGGCTAAGTTGTCGAGGTACTCAGACATGGTTGCGTTCTCCTTCGGTCAGGGCGGCGCGCAGGGCGGCCAGCCCGCGGGAGGTGGAGCTCTTGACCGTGCCGGTGGAGACACCGAGCGTGGTGGCGGCGTCCTTCTCCGACAGGTCGAGGTAGTGCCGCAGGACCACGCACTCACGCTCGCGTCGCGGCAATGCCTGCAGGACACGGACGAGGTCGAGTGCCAGATCGACGCGGTCCCCGTGGCCCGGCGATTGGTCGGCCTCGGGCACCGTGTCGGTCAAGACCTCCTGGCGGCGCTTGCGCCACCGATCGGTGTGCAGGTTGACCAGGACGCGTCGGGCGTAGGCCACCGGGTTGTCCGCCCGCGCCCGCCGCCAGTGCGTGTAGACCCGCGCCAGCGACTCCTGCACCAGCTCCTCGGCGACATGTGGGTCACCGCTGAGCATCCACGCCGAGGTCAGCAGACGCGGGGACACCACACGGACAAAGTCCGCGAACTCTTCCTCCACGTCTCTCTTCATCTCACCTCATCGTGTCCCTCTACGTCGCCCCCGGCGGGCGCCTATCCACTCAACGGCCCAGCACACCCAAAGGTTGAGTCCCTCACAGCACACCTCGGCATGTTTCACTCAAGAGCGCAGGCACAGTCCCCACCGCGACCGAGCCCGAGGTCACCCCCCCCCCAACAGGCCGACCTAGGCAGGCTGCCCCGGTCAGGTACGCACAAGCTTGGCGCGGCAGCGATACTGCGCTCCGGTGAACATCCTGTACTGCCGC
>NZ_CANKYH010000027.1 GCF_947487915.1 uncultured Serinicoccus sp.
TCCCCGATGCTCCTATGTCAAGGCCGGCGTCTCAGGCGGCCTGCTGGATGTGGGTGGAGGCTGGGATCTGGTCGGCGCGCAGAGCGGAGTAGATGGCGTCGGAGAGTCGTCGACGCAGCAGTCGCAGCGCGGCGACACGGTCCTTGCCGCGGGCTTCGGCCTTGGCCAGGTAGGCCCGGCCGGGGCCGACGCCGCGCGCCTGGGTGAGGGCGATCATGTGCAGGGCGTAGTTCATCTGACGGTTGCCGCCACGGTTGAGGCGGACCTTGCCGGCCGAGGCGCCGGACCAGACCGGCACGGGCGCGGTACCGGTGAACCGGGCGAAGGCGTCCTTGTCCCGGAACCGGTGGACACCGGCAGTCTCGCCAATGATGACCGCGGCAGAGAACACGCCACAGCCGGGCAGCGACAGCAGCGTTGGGGCTTGGTCCGCCACCAGGGTCTTGAGCTCCTTCTCGATGTCCTTGATCTCCTCGCTGAGGTCAGCGATCCGGACCAGGAGCTTGCGTGCCAGGCGGACGACGATGCCGCCCTGGGTGTCGAGGAAGGCCTCGACGCGGGCCCGGGTGTTGGCCTGACGCAGGCTGCGGGACGGCAAGGCCAGATCGGGGTCCAGCTCGTGCAGGTGCCAACGCAGCTGGCAGCACGCGCGGGTGCGCTGCATGACCAGGTCACGCCGGTAGTCCGAGAGCAGCTTGACCTGACGGGCGGGGCCATCGAGCTCAGCGACCGGCAATCCTGGGTGACGCAACGCAGCCACAGCGACAGCCTCGGCGTCGATCGGGTCAGACTTGCCCGGTGTCCGCGCCCCGCGGCGTGCACCGGCCATCAGCCTCGTCGGCACGCGGACCACCCGCTGCCCGGCACGCAGCAGGTCGCCCTCCAGTCTGCGGGTCAGGTGCCGGCAGTCCTCCAGGGCGAAAGTGACGTCCTGGAACTGTGCCGCCCAGGTCAGCAGCTGCAGGTGCCCGTCGGTGTTGGCGCGCAGGGTGCACTCACCCAGACGTCGGCCGACGTCGTCGAGGGCGACGAAGGTGTGCGTGCGTTTGTGGGAGTCGGTGCCGATCATCACCATGGCGGTGGACCTCCTGGTCGATACTGGGATGGACGTCCTGGTCGCCGGGTGCGGCGGGCACGCCTCAATCCAGCCCGGAGCAGGCTCCTATCAAGCCACGCCACGCCCGACGGCCAGGGCGTCCGGCCGAGCCGCACATCGGACGAGCAGCCAACGACGGGGATCCGCCGCAGCAGCGAAAAAAGGAGCGAACCCGACCGGACCCCATCAGCGTGCCATTGA
>NZ_CANKYH010000028.1 GCF_947487915.1 uncultured Serinicoccus sp.
TGAATCGCCCCGGGTCTGATGGAGGCTCTCAACCCTGGGAAGGATGATGAGCACCATGCCAGCACCGAGGAAGTACAGCGTCGAGCTCCAGCAGCGGGCGACGAGGATGGCGATAGACGCCCGGAAGGACCCTGAGACTGCCCGAGGGGCGATCAAGCGGGTCGCCGATCAGCTGGGGGTGCACCCCGAGGCGTTGCGGAACTGGGTCCGGCAGGCCGAGATCGACGGTGGTGTCCGGGCCGGCACCAGCACCGATGACGCGCAGCGGCTGGCCGAGCTCGAGCGTGAGGTGCGCGAGCTGCGCCGAGCCAACGAGATCCTGAAGACGTCCGCGGCTTTTTTCGCGGCCGCGGAGCTCGACCGCAAGATCAGGTAGAGGTGCCCACCGCGGTACTGGTCGACTACATCGATCAGCACCGCGACAAGTTCGGGGTCGAGCCGATCTGCACCGTGCTGAAGGACGCCGGCATGCAGATCGCCCCGAGCACCTACTACGCCGCCAAGACCAGGCCTGCCTCGGCGCGCAGCCTGCGGGACGCCGAACTGACCGAGGACATCCGGACCGCGCACAAGGCCAACCTCGGTGTCTACGGCGCCCGCAAGATCCACGCCGAACTCAATCGCGAGGGCGTCAAGGTCGCCCGTTGCACGGTGGAGCGGCTGATGAAGGCCGAGGGGCTGCGGGGAATCCCGCGGGAGAAGACCCGAAGGACCACGATCGGTGACGGGGCTGAGACCGAGCGACCTGAGGACCTGGTGGCTCGCAAGTTCGTCGCCACCGCGCCGAACCAGCTCTGGGTGGCCGATCTGACCTACGTTCGCACTCATGCCGGGTGGACCTACGTGGCGTTCGTCCTGGACGTGTTCAGCCGGATGATCGTGGGCTGGCAGGTCTCGACTCGTCTGCGCACCGACCTCGCACTGGATGCCCTCGACATGGGGCTGTGGGCCCGCCAACGCGCTGGCCAGGACGTCACCGGGCTGGTCCATCACAGCGACCGCGGCGTGCAA
>NZ_CANKYH010000029.1 GCF_947487915.1 uncultured Serinicoccus sp.
CGGAAGGTGGACGAGCATCGTGAACCTGGTCGTGCGGTCGACGACGGTGCCGATCGCCGAGCGCTGCAGCCCGATCAACAGATCACCTTCCCAGTGGCCCGGAACGGCACGGTCCTCGGCTTCTGCGGGGCGTTCGCTGATCAGCGTCTTCGGGGTGACGTGCGCCCACGTCTTACGACGCGATCGTTCACGGGGCGCCCGCAACGCTCGGCCGGTGCGAAGGCACCAGACCAGCTCGCGCTTCAACGCGCCACGGCCCTGGATGTAAAGCGACTGGTAGATCGCCTCATGGCTGATGCGCATGGACTCATCATCAGGGAAGTCGACCTTGAGCCGGTTGCTGATCTGTTCTGGGCTCCACGCCGCGGACCACCCACGATGCTTACGGTGCGGCTTGTTGATGCCGGTGAACCGTGGCGCCTGCGGGCCGTGGATGACCTTGCCGTCCCGTGTCTTGATCTGCCCGGCCAGCCGCTCCTGGACGTAGGCGTGCAACCGCACGTTGGTCACCAGCTTCGCGACCTTGGGCCGCTTGGCCGCCATGTCGGCTTTCCACTGCGCTACCGAAGCTCGGTACTCAAGTTTCCCGCCACGCGTGGCGGCATTGCGGCGCAGCTCTCGTGACACCGTGCCGGGGTCACGACCAATCTGGCGAGCGATCTCGCGCACGCCCTTCTCCTGCGCTCTGAGTAGCGCGATCTCCTCACGCTCAGCGAAGGACAGGTAGCGGCCCGTAGGCGTGAACTTCAGGTCGAACGGTGGCATGCCGCCAGCGTTGCGGAACCATCGCTGCCCGACGGCTGGCGCCACGCCGACCACGGCCGCGGCTTCGATCGGCAACAGTCCCTTGGCGATCTCGGCCCAGAATGCAGCCTCGACGTTTCGCTGGAACTTCGGATGACCAGGCGACCGCAACTTCGGCCGGATCGCCCGATCTGCTGCCTGCTGACGACGGACCACTCAACACCTCCATGACGGGGGTGTTGCGACGACCGCTTGATTTCGCCTTG
>NZ_CANKYH010000030.1 GCF_947487915.1 uncultured Serinicoccus sp.
GGGCGCCCTGTTCGGACTCGCTTTCGCTACGGCTTCCCCACACGGGTTAACCTCGCCACTGAGCACTAACTCGCAGGCTCATTCTTCAAAAGGCACGCCGTCACCACACACAAGGTGCAGCTCCGACGGATTGTAAGCGCACGGTTTCAGGAACTATTTCACTCCCCTCCCGGGGTACTTTTCACCTTTCCCTCACGGTACTTGTCCGCTATCGGTCACGAGGGAATATTTAGGCTTAGCAGGTGGTCCTGCCAGATTCGTACGGGATTTCTCGGGCCCCGTACTACTCGGGAGGCGGCACACACAGTCACGGGTGTTTCGGCTACCGGGGTCTCACCGTCTACGCCAGGCCTTTCCAGACCCTTCACCTACACCACGCGATTTCTTACTGTGCACCAGGCTGGTAGACCCGGTACGCGCCACTCCCACAACCCCGCAGCTGCAACCCCTACCAGGTATCACACAACTACGGTTTAGCCTCATCCGCTTTCGCTCGCCACTACTCACGGAATCACATATTGTTTTCTCTTCCTGTGGGTACTGAGATGTTTCACTTCCCCACGTTCCCTCCACACACCCTATATATTCAGGTGCGGGTGACCAGCGATGAAGCTGGCCGGGTTTCCCCATTCGGACACCCTCGGATCACAGTCTGGTTATCGACTCCCCGAGGCTTATCGCAGATTCCTACGTCCTTCTTCGGTTCCTCGTGCCAAGGCATCCACCGTGCGCTCTTAAAAACTTAACAAAAAGCAACAAAGATACAGATGCTCGCGTCCACTGTACAGTTCTCAACCAACAACCAGCCACCACCAACCAGACCTGCCACCACACACCCCCACC
>NZ_CANKYH010000031.1 GCF_947487915.1 uncultured Serinicoccus sp.
GGAACAGGCAGCGCCGACCTTCAAGCGGACCTTCGGGTTCCACCCACTCGGTGTCTGGTGCGACAACACGAGTGAGTCCCTCGCCGGCACGCTGCGCACCGGTCGGGCCGGCTCGAACACGGCCGCCGATCACATCGAGGTCCTCGCTGCGGCGATCGCCCAGGTCCCCGGCACCCACCGCAAGAACCTGCTGATCCGCTCCGACGGCGCCGGCGCCTCGCACGACCTGCTGGACTGGCTCACCGGCCAGGGCAAGGTCCGCGGCCGCCGAGTGGAGTACTCCGTCGGGTTCGCGCTCACCGAGCAGGTCCGCGATCGTCCTGGTCCCCAAACAGACCTGGACCCCGGCGATGGACGCCGACGGCGGTGTGCGCGAAGGCGGGCACGTCGCCGAGCTGACCGGCCTCATCGACGCGGACCTGCTCGCGACGTGGCCCGACGGGAATGCGGGTCATCGTGCGCCGTGAACGGCCTCACCCCGGTGCGCAGCTGTCCCTGTTCGAGGAGGCCGACGGGTGGCGCTACCAGGCGTTCGTCACGAACACTGCCGTCGGGCAACTGGCCCTCCTCGAGGCCCGCCACCGCGCACATGCCCGCGTGGAGGACCGCATCCGGCA
>NZ_CANKYH010000032.1 GCF_947487915.1 uncultured Serinicoccus sp.
GGACTGAGACACGGCCCAGACTCCTACGGGAGGCAGCAGTGGGGAATATTGCACAATGGGCGAAAGCCTGATGCAGCGACGCCGCGTGAGGGATGACGGCCTTCGGGTTGTAAACCTCTTTCAGCCTTGACGAAGCCCCTTTTGGGGGTGACGGTAGGGGCAGAAGAAGCACCGGCTAACTACGTGCCAGCAGCCGCGGTAATACGTAGGGTGCGAGCGTTGTCCGGAATTATTGGGCGTAAAGAGCTTGTAGGCGGCTTGTCGCGTCTGCTGTGAAAGCCCGGGGCTTAACCCCGGGTCTGCAGTGGGTACGGGCAGGCTAGAGTGTGGTAGGGGAGACTGGAATTCCTGGTGTAGCGGTGGAATGCGCAGATATCAGGAGGAACACCGATGGCGAAGGCAGGTCTCTGGGCCACTACTGACGCTGAGAAGCGAAAGCGTGGGGAGCGAACAGGATTAGATACCCTGGTAGTCCACGCCGTAAACGTTGGGCGCTAGGTGTGGGTCCCATTCCACGGGGTCCGTGCCGCAGCTAACGCATTAAGCGCCCCGCCTGGGGAGTACGGCCGCAAGGCTAAAACTCAAAGGAATTGACGGGGGCCCGCAC
>NZ_CANKYH010000033.1 GCF_947487915.1 uncultured Serinicoccus sp.
CAGCAGGAGCAGGCCGCTCCCGCGCAGCAGGAGCAGGTCACCGAGCAGGTCTCCGCCCGTGAGGAGACCAGCGCGAGCCGCACCAACGAGCGCGCCGCCACCCCGGAGCCCGCTGCCCCGGCCGAGCCGGCCGTCCAGTCCCAGCCGGAGCCCGCCGCGGCCCCCGCCCCGACCGGCGGTGTCCTCGGTATCGCCGCCGGCCTAGTTGGCACGCCCTACCAGTGGGGCGGGAACACCCCGGCCGGGTTCGACTGCTCCGGCTTCACCAGCTACGTCTTCGCGGCGGTGGGTATCTCGCTGCCGCGGACCGCCGCCGCGCAGCAGTCCTTCGCCACCCCGGTCAGCGACCCGCAGCCCGGCGACCTGGTGTTCTACGGCTACCCGGCCTACCACATTGGCATCTACGCCGGCAACGGTATGATGTACGACTCGCCGCGGCCGGGAAAGATCCTCGATCTGCGCCCGGTATTCGACGGCGTCTCCGGCTACGGCCGCGTCGGCTGACCCCAGCCCCACCCCGGCGAGTCCGCTCCCGCCCCG
>NZ_CANKYH010000034.1 GCF_947487915.1 uncultured Serinicoccus sp.
CGGTGCGGTCCCGGTCCAGGACGCGAACCGCGCCCGGGTGGGGAACCGGGCGACGTCGCCGACATCGGCCAGGATCCGTGCCGCGCCGGCAGGGCCGATGCCGTGGATGTCCATCAGGTGCGACCCGCGCGCCAGGACCGCGGCCTTCAGCTCAGCGTTCAGCGCCTTGAGCTTGGCGTCGACGGCGACCAGGTCAGTCAACTCCTCGACCGCCATGCGCCGTCGGGTCCGCCCGGCGACGTCGCGAGGGCGGACGCTGGCCAGCATGCTCTTGGCCTGGGTCGCCGACAGGTCCCGCTTCCTCTTGCCCGGGATCAGCTCGCCCAGCAGGCGCTGCAGCCGATTGACCGTCTGCACCCGCAGCCGGGACAGCTCATCGCGGCGGTCGGACAGCATCCGCAATGCCTCGAGCTCCCCGTCACGGTGCACCACCCGCAACCCTCGGGTCCGGACGGCCACGACAGCGATGGAGTGCGCGTCCAGGGCATCGGTCTTGCGGTTGTGGCCGGTGTCGAACAACCGCACCC
>NZ_CANKYH010000035.1 GCF_947487915.1 uncultured Serinicoccus sp.
AACACTGCCGTCGGGCAACTGGCCCTCCTCGAGGCCCGCCACCGCGCACATGCCCGCGTGGAGGACCGCATCCGGCACGCCAAGGACTCCGGCCTGGGACGCTTCCCCTCACGAGAGTTCGGCATCAACCAGACCTGGCTGCTGCTCACCGGCATCGCCGCCGACCTCGTCGCCTGGACCCGCCTCCTGGCCCTGGTCGGTGAGGCCAAACCCCTGGCCGCCTGCGAGCCCAAGGCGCTGCGCTACCGGTTCCTGCACGTCCCCGCTCGGCTCACCCACGCCGCCCGCCGCCGACGGCTGCGAATCCCGAAGTCCTGGCCCTGGACGGCAGCGATCGCCGCCGTCTTCGCCAACATCGCCGCCATCCCCCGACACCCCTGACCACCCCGTCCGCCCACCACCCCAGGAACCCGGAGAACCGCAGCCCGGCAGCGCCAGCCGGCGCTACCCCACGCCCACGCGCCAAATCCGACAGACGATGACCATCAC
>NZ_CANKYH010000036.1 GCF_947487915.1 uncultured Serinicoccus sp.
TGCCTCGTCGGGTACCGCTGACGAGGCGTGGCTCAAGAGGGGATTGCCCTGCTCGTAGTAGCACTGCCCACCTCGCCATTTCCGTTTATCGGTTCGAGGCGCCTGTTGGAGGCGAGGAGCATGGCAGAGGTCATCATCGGGGTCGATCCCCACAAGCTGTCCGCGACGATCGAGATCGTGGACCGTCAGGAGCGGCTGGTCGCGACCGGCCGGTTCAATACCGACCAGCGCGGGTACACCGCGATGCGGTCCTACGTGCGGACCTTCCCGCACCGGCTGTGGGCGGTCGAGGGCGCCAACGGGACCGGGCGCCCGCTGGCTCAGCGGCTGGTCGAGGACGGTGAACGGGTCGTCGACGTCCCGGCGAAGCTGGCCGCCAGGGTGCGGTTGTTCGACACCGGCCACAACCGCAAGACCGATGCCCTGGACGCGCACTCCATCGCTGTCGTGGCCGTC
>NZ_CANKYH010000037.1 GCF_947487915.1 uncultured Serinicoccus sp.
ATTGACCAGGTTCAACCGGTCGATGCAACACCGTCTTGTTGGAGCAACAGTAGATGCTCGTTGAAGGCTTCGGCCGGTGTCTTCCAGTCCAGGGTCTTGCGCGGTCTGGTGTTCAGGGCGTGGGCGACGGCCTCGATCTCCTCGGCCGACCAGCAGGACAGGTCGGTGCCCTTCGGGAAGTACTGACGCAGTAGCCCGTTGGTGTTTTCGTTTGTACCGCGCTGCCATGGCGACTGCGGGTCCGCGAAGAAGACGGGGATCCCGGTCTCGACGGTGAACTTCGCGTGTGCTGACATCTCCTTGCCGCGATCCCAGGTCACCGACCTCGCCAACTGAGTCGGCAGCGTCGACATGGTGTTCGCAAGGGCGTTCTTCATCGTGATCGCGCCGTAGCCGGCCAATGCGGGGCCGTTCTTCGGCGTCTCTTTGTGCCGGTAGCC
>NZ_CANKYH010000038.1 GCF_947487915.1 uncultured Serinicoccus sp.
GGATCCTGGCCGATGTCGGCGACGTCGCCCGGTTCCCCACCCGGGCGCGGTTCGCGTCCTGGACCGGGACCGCACCGTTGGACGCCTCTTCTGGGCAGCAGGTCCGCCACCGCCTGTCCCGGGCGGGGAACAGGCGGATGAACCACGTGCTGCACATCGCCGCGACCGTGCAGCTGCGTAACGCCACTAAGGGCCGGGCCTACTTCGACCGCAAGGTCGCCGACGGCAAGACATCGATGGAGTCGCTGCGCGCGCTGAAGCGGCGCCTGTCGGACGTGGTGTACCGCCAGCTCCTCGCCGACGCCATGCCGCTTCAGACCAAAGACGTCGAGGCGGGTCCGGGAGGGCACCGCGGGGCGTCTGAGGTATCCAGCGCGACCGACCTTCCCCCGCACATCGGCACTTCGGATCAGCCACTTCCCGGACCC
>NZ_CANKYH010000039.1 GCF_947487915.1 uncultured Serinicoccus sp.
ACTCACTCGTGTTGTCGCACCAGACACCGAGTGGGTGGAACCCGAAGGTCCGCTTGAAGGTCGGCGCTGCCTGTTCCTTCTCGCTGTGCGCGATCACGATCGTGGCATCGACATCGAGCACGACCGTGGCGCCGAGGTCGGTCCCGGCGACCTTGCTGGCCGGCACCCCACCGGGGATCAGGGACCAGACCCGTCGACGGACCCGTGCCCGGGCGGCGGCGATCTTCCTGGCCCGGGCCGCAGTGACCTCGGCAAGAGTGCGCCACACCGTGGGTGGTGAGGCGACCGGACCGAGCACCCCGCCCTGGTGGCGCAGCACGTCGATGTCGGCGATCGCCTCCCCGCCGTCGGCGAGCATCACCGCCACGTCGCTCAGCACCTGCCCGCGGTCGTGGACCGGCACGAACGACCGGCGG
>NZ_CANKYH010000040.1 GCF_947487915.1 uncultured Serinicoccus sp.
CTCACCGGCCAGGGCAAGGTCCGCGGCCGCCGAGTGGAGTACTCCGTCGGGTTCGCGCTCACCGAGCAGGTCCGCGACGCGATCGTCCTGGTCCCCAAACAGACCTGGACCCCGGCGATGGACGCCGACGGTGGTGTGCGCGAAGGCGGACACGTCGCCGAGCTGACCGGCCTCATCGACGCGGACCTGCTCGCGACGTGGCCCGACGGGATGCGGGTCATCGTGCGCCGTGAACGGCCCCACCCAGGCGCGCAGCTGTCCCTGTTCGAGGAGGCCGACGGGTGGCGCTACCAGGCGTTCGTCACCAACACTGCCGTCGGGCAACTGGCCCTCCTCGAGGCCCGCCACCGCGCACATGCCCGCGTGGAGGACCGCATCCGGCA
>NZ_CANKYH010000041.1 GCF_947487915.1 uncultured Serinicoccus sp.
GAGTCGCTAGTAATCGCAGATCAGCAACGCTGCGGTGAATACGTTCCCGGGCCTTGTACACACCGCCCGTCAAGTCACGAAAGTCGGTAACACCCGAAGCCGGTGGCCCAACCCTTGTGGAGGGAGCTGTCGAAGGTGGGACTGGTGATTGGGACTAAGTCGTAACAAGGTAGCCGTACCGGAAGGTGCGGCTGGATCACCTCCTTTCTAAGGAGCATGAAGTTCGAGTGCCTTCCGCCCTTGTGGGGTGGGGGTGCTTGCGCCCCGTGGTGCACCCGAGTGTGGTGTCCGGGGTTGCTTCTGGGTGGAACATCGAAGAGCTGTCGCCCCGCTGGGGTGGTGTCGCCTGTGGTGAGTACGGGCTGTCCTGGGTGTGGTCCCC
>NZ_CANKYH010000042.1 GCF_947487915.1 uncultured Serinicoccus sp.
TGGAACATCGAAGAGCTGTCGCCCCGCTGGGGTGGTGTCGCCTGTGGTGAGTACGGGCTGTCCTGGGTGTGGTCCCCTTTGGTGGGGGCTGCGTGTCCTGGGGTGGTCGTGGAAAGTTGTTGGTGGTGTCGCCTGGTGGTGGTGCAAACACGCTGTTGGGTCCTGAGGGATCGGGCCGCCTTCCCTGGTGCGCACCTGTTGGGTGTGTGCTGGGGGTGGTGTGTCGGGTTGCTCTGGCTGGGGCCACGTGCCGGGTGTCATACCCGCTCCCATCTTTTCGGGTGGGGGTGTGTGGTGGCAGGTCTGGTTGGTGGTGGCTGGTTGTTGGTTGAGAACTGTACAGTGGACGCGAGCATC
>NZ_CANKYH010000043.1 GCF_947487915.1 uncultured Serinicoccus sp.
ACCTCGGGGGTGTAGGCGGAGAACCCGCCGATCCCGAAGGAGTCGAGCTCGATGTCGGACGGGGCGGCGGCGGCCTCGGCCGGACGGTCCACGGTGACCGTGCGGTCGGTGCTGACGTCCACACCGAGACGGAGCAGGCCGTCACGGTCCTGGGGCACCTCGGGTGCTGCGTTGGCGCTGAGCGCCGCACCGGCCAGGAGGCCGGTCGACGTCGCGGCCACGGCCGCCGTGCGGGTCAGGGTGGTGCTGGTCGTGCGGAGACGACCGGGCCGACGGTGGCGGCCGGTGGTGCGCTGGGTCATGTAGTT
>NZ_CANKYH010000044.1 GCF_947487915.1 uncultured Serinicoccus sp.
CAGCCCGGACAGGGTGTCCCCCTCCTCCACGACCACCGTGTCCGCGTCCCGCGAAGCCTGCCCGTCCCGGCGCTCGGCCTGCGCGGGGAGGGTGATCTGCCAGCCCGGGTGGATCAGGTCAGGGTCTTGCAAGGTGCGCCCATCCGGTTGGACGACGTCATCGCTGGCCTGGTACAGCTCGGGCCACCGGGTGCCGTCGTCCAGGTGCTCAGCGGCCAGCCCGGACAGGGTGTCCCCCTCCTCCACGACCACCGTGTCCGCGTCCCGCGAAGCCTGCCCGTCCCGGCGCTCGG
>NZ_CANKYH010000045.1 GCF_947487915.1 uncultured Serinicoccus sp.
CCCCGCCGTCGGCGAGCATCACCGCCACGTCGCTCAGCACCTGCCCGCGGTCGTGGACCGGCACGAACGACCGGCGGGCCATCGCCGCGGACAGCTCACCGGTCAGGCCGGTGCGCTCCGCCAGCAGGCGCAGCCCCACACTGCCCGCGTGCGCCACCACGCCGACACCATCAGCAGAGACGGACAACCCCGACGACCACGACGTACGCTTCACTTACCGAGTGCTTCCTGCTGGGCGACCTGGGACCTTAGACAAGTCCAAGTCTTCCCTGCTCAGGGAGCACTT
>NZ_CANKYH010000046.1 GCF_947487915.1 uncultured Serinicoccus sp.
CGCTTGCTGGTGGACAAGGCTTACGCCGCCAGCCAGCCCACGCCGCCGGCCGAGCTGCAACTCAAGCAGGGCGAAGACAACAACCTGTCGCGGCTCACCGAAAGCTTTCACCTGAACCTTGATGCGCTGGGCTTCCTGTCCTTTGTGGTGGGGCTGTTTATTGTGCATGCGGCCATCGGCCTGGCCCTGGAGCAGCGACGCGGGCTGTTGCGTACATTGCGCGCCTGCGGCGTGAGTGCGCGGATGTTGATCCTCGGCCTGGGGGT
>NZ_CANKYH010000047.1 GCF_947487915.1 uncultured Serinicoccus sp.
CGGCGAACGCCGGTGGACCGACCGGCACGTCGGCGGCCTCTCCCTCGCCTTCGAGGAAGCCTACCGCGGTACGGCCACCCCGCCGCGGCGGGAGAAGCGGATCACAGCGGCATCATCGGCGCCGGTGGACGCTCCGGCCTGGCCGCGGCATCTTCGGGGCGGATCGGGTGGTCCTCCGCCGGATCCGGAGGTGGAAGACGACTCATCGGAGACGGAGTGGCTCCCGCCACACGAGTACCTGGCGCAGGCGCACGGGCGGAGCG
>NZ_CANKYH010000048.1 GCF_947487915.1 uncultured Serinicoccus sp.
CGGACGTCTGGGACATGCTGCCTGATGGCCTGTCCGCGGAGGACGAGCAGCGCTGCCGGCAGCTGCTAGCACGGACCACTGCCCGGTTACGCTCGCGGCCCGCAGCGGCCGCAGTGCTTGTGCCGCTGTGCCTCGTGCGCGGGGTCCCCGCGTTGCTCTACACGCTGCGTTCTAGTCGCCTGGTTGGGAGACACAAAGGGGAAGTCAGGTACGCCGGCCTTGCCGGCGCACTACCTGTGGCCCGCATACCCCTCTGAATTTTT
>NZ_CANKYH010000049.1 GCF_947487915.1 uncultured Serinicoccus sp.
CCAAGGCGCGGTGCTCGGTCGCGAGCTGGCTGCCCTGGGCATTAACGTGGACTTCGCCCCGGACGTTGACGTCAACACTAACCCAGCCAATCCCGTAATCGGGGTGAGGTCCATGGGGGACGATCCGGTGCGCGTCGGGGTACTCGGCGTCGAGCAGATTCGCGGCATTCAATCCAGAGGGGTTGCGGCCACCGCCAAGCATTTCCCAGGTCATGGTGATACCCAGATCGACTCCCATCTTGGTCTTCCGGTCGTGGAGT
>NZ_CANKYH010000050.1 GCF_947487915.1 uncultured Serinicoccus sp.
GTGTTGATGTCAATCGCGACATCCTTACCCGTGTTGTATCCACCTTGGCCTGGCATGGTTTTCTCCAAATGAAAAACCCGGCTCTAGGCCGGGCTTGGAAGTGGTTTTCTGCGCTTACTGGCGCGGAGCGGCGGACGCAACAATGGAAACGCTTTGCCCTGCCTCTAAGTTCACGAGGAAGTAGCGAATCACGGACAGGTATTTGACCTGTACGTCCGCCTGCATGTACCCAAGCGCCACGCGGGAGTC
>NZ_CANKYH010000051.1 GCF_947487915.1 uncultured Serinicoccus sp.
TTTTTTTGTTTTTTTTTTTAGATGGGTGTGTTTTTTTTTGTCGCTGGTTTTTTTATTTAAATTGTTGGTTTTTTTTTTTTTGTTTTTCTGATTGTTTTGTTTTTTTTTGTTTTTGGTGTTTTTTTTTTTTTTGTTGGTGTTGGGTTTGTTTTTGAATTTTTGGTTGTTATTTTTTTTTTTGGTTTATTTGTGGTCTTTTTATTTTTTTTTTTTTGTGGGTTTTTTTTTATTGTGTTTGTTTGTAATT
>NZ_CANKYH010000052.1 GCF_947487915.1 uncultured Serinicoccus sp.
TCTACCGCCACGCAGTCGTGCAGCACCGTTGCTGCCAGCAAAATCCGCAGATTCCCACCTTCTTTTTCCTGAATCGCACAGACGTTCTTCCAGACGCGCTGCAAGTGCGATTGGTCGTGGGAGCCGTCGTTGTGACTGGTGCTGCTATGGGGCAGGAGTTGGGCGGCAAGCTTTTCAAAGGGGTGGAACAGGCTGGACATGGCTATGGTTTGCTGTAACGGGTGCCACAGCATAACGCGAAGCAGC
>NZ_CANKYH010000053.1 GCF_947487915.1 uncultured Serinicoccus sp.
TGCAAAGTCACTGCAGTAGACCGTTGGCTCTTTCCTTTGTGCACATGTGACCCTTGCTAATGTGATGGATGTGTCTGGTAATGCGAAACAACTTATTTCCGTCTACTGCTCAGCACTTTGGTAAGAGCCTGTGGCAGTCTGTAAGAGTGGGGTGAGGAAGAAGCCACATGACTGTGGAGAGAAGTGGGACAGGCCTCAGTCCCTAGAGGTGTGTTTCAGCTTGTTGGGCAAGAGCTGGATGCGGA
>NZ_CANKYH010000054.1 GCF_947487915.1 uncultured Serinicoccus sp.
GGAATTGTCGAGGCAACCAGGCGTCCTTCAGGTTGTGCCAAGTAGAACCGTCAGCCTCATGGGGGGAACCCAGCCCCACTGCCACCGTTGCTAGACACACAGGGCTCAGGGGAGTGCGAAGCTCTAATAAATGAAGAAACAGTTAATGCACAAGAGACTTGAGTTTTATATTGTAAATCCAATAATGCCATCCTCCTCGCCACTACAACTGATGCACTGTTATGATAACTGATTGCGTAATAT
>NZ_CANKYH010000055.1 GCF_947487915.1 uncultured Serinicoccus sp.
GCAGCGTTGCTGATCTGCGATTACTAGCGACTCCGACTTCATGGGGTCGAGTTGCAGACCCCAATCCGAACTGAGACCGGCTTTCTGGGATTCGCTCCCCCTCACGGGATCGCAGCCCTTTGTACCGGCCATTGTAGCATGCGTGAAGCCCAAGACGTAAGGGGCATGATGATTTGACGTCATCCCCACCTTCCTCCGAGTTGACCCCGGCAGTCTCCCATGAGTCCCCAACCACCCAAA
>NZ_CANKYH010000056.1 GCF_947487915.1 uncultured Serinicoccus sp.
TCACCGCACGTTGCGAGGCGTTCAAAGGACCTTCTTCTACTGAGGAAGCCTGAGGCTTCAGCGGGCACCAACAAATCAATCGAGTTCCTGGGGAGAGACACGAATGCGTGTATGGATAGCCATGGTGTTGTCGGTAATTCTGCTAAGCGGATGTGGCACATCGCAACAAGTCCACAATGACAACAATGGGAAACAGGCATCGTCACCTTTGGTAGGTCCGCATTGGGTATTGACACTGAT
>NZ_CANKYH010000057.1 GCF_947487915.1 uncultured Serinicoccus sp.
CCCCCGCCACGCCATCCGCACCGGCGAACCCGACGTCCCCACCCCGCTACTCTCCCCCCTGTCCGTACCCGACGCTAGTCGGATCTAAGGAGAGGTCACAGAAGACCGAGCCCGCGGCGCCGCCCGCGACTTCTCCGAACACAACGGCGGAGAACGCAAGAGCACACGACTCAACACCAGACACACACTAGCCGACCGGTATCGCGCCTACGGCCGAGAGCGCGACCTCGCGGAGG
>NZ_CANKYH010000058.1 GCF_947487915.1 uncultured Serinicoccus sp.
GTCTGAAGCAGTTCTCTGCAATGAACAAGCTTAAGAAGATGGCTCTAAGGGTTATTGCTGAAAGCCTCTCTGAAGAAGAGATTGGTGGTCTAAAAGAGTTATTCAAAATGATTGATACTGACAACAGTGGAACTATAACATTTGATGAACTGAAAGAAGGATTAAGAAGGGTGGGATCGGAACTTATGGAATCTGAGATACAAGCACTTATGGATGCGGCTGATATTGACAAAAG
>NZ_CANKYH010000060.1 GCF_947487915.1 uncultured Serinicoccus sp.
GCGACATCAAATGAAGCAGCAGCAGGATGGACTGGCACTGAAACAAGTGCCTGACTAGGTTTTTCAGTCGGTGAATAAAAGGTTCCTACCGGCCTTGCCATGGGGATCAATGGTGCAATGTCATTCTCTTCTGAAATAGGGACACAACGATGAGGATCAAACACAATGCCCTTCAAGACATGGCCAGTGTCGCCTACTTTGACAGTCAGCAGATAACCAGCTTCAAAGGTTC
>NZ_CANKYH010000061.1 GCF_947487915.1 uncultured Serinicoccus sp.
GGAAGCTGACCGCAAATATGATGAGGTCGCTCGTAAGCTGGCCATGGTTGAAGCTGATTTGGAACGTGCTGAAGAGCGTGCCGAGACTGGTGAGACCAAAATTGTAGAGCTTGAGGAAGAGTTGAGAGTTGTGGGTAACAATCTCAAATCTCTGGAAGTCAGTGAGGAGAAGAATCAACAAAGGGAGGAGGCTTATGAAGCTCAAATTCGCAATATGACTTCAAGACTGAAG
>NZ_CANKYH010000062.1 GCF_947487915.1 uncultured Serinicoccus sp.
GGAGTTGGCGGCTCGTCGGCGGGTGTTGGATGCGGCGTTGGTGGAGGTCGCTGGCGAGTTGCTGCGGCGGGAGGATGGGTCGCCGCGGGCGGGTCGGTGGCGCGGAAGTCGGGGTTCCGGAACCTGACGGCGATGGTGGAGCAGGTGCTCGCGGTGCGGCCGTTCGAGGCGTCGACGCTGGTGCGGGTGGCGGCGGCGACGCGGGAGCGGATGAGCGTCACGGGGGAGCC
>NZ_CANKYH010000063.1 GCF_947487915.1 uncultured Serinicoccus sp.
CGCCGGATGCCCGCCCCCCGCGAGTTCACAGGAGAGCCGCGCTCGTCGCTCTTGCGCTCGAGCTTGAGGGCCGGCACGAGGATGACGCCGCCGCCGACGCCGATGAATCCGGAGAGGAAGCCGGCCGCGAGCCCGATCGCGATGAGCGCGATCCAGTAGCGGAACGGGATATCGTCGTGGGCGTCACGGCTCGTGAGGGCGGGGTTGAGGGAGGGGGGGACGCCGAGCGG
>NZ_CANKYH010000064.1 GCF_947487915.1 uncultured Serinicoccus sp.
AAAGGTGTTGCTGGCAACATGGAACGAGGGTTGCGCTCGTTGCGGGACTTAACCCAACATCTCACGACACGAGCTGACGACAACCATGCACCACCTGTACACCAGCCACAAAGGGAAACCACATCTCTGCAGTCGTCCGGTGTATGTCAAGCCTTGGTAAGGTTCTTCGCGTTGCATCGAATTAATCCGCATGCTCCGCCGCTTGTGCGGGCCCCCGTC
>NZ_CANKYH010000065.1 GCF_947487915.1 uncultured Serinicoccus sp.
CAACGGCCTCTGGTTCTTCCAGGTGGTTGTGCGGAGGATGAGCTTCATGCTCACGGTCCGTGGTTCTTGTCCGGGGTTTGCAGTGCAAGCGATTGCTCCTTAGAGATGGCCGCGAGGTCTGAAGAGGGAAGCGTTCGATTCTTGAGAACTCAACAGCGTGCACTATGTCAAATGCCAATTTGATCCCGTGCCTCTTCTTTTTGGAGGGGTA